>NZ_CP100762.1:0-1207521 GCF_024296665.1 Salinilacihabitans rarus
AATTTCCGCGAGGCGGGTACCCTACCCGAAGCCTCTTAAGAGGCAACGCCCTACGACTGCGTGATGAGCGACACTGTGGACGACGTCGACCTCCCTTACGACGAGGACGAGGCGTCCCAACAGGAGAAAATACGGGCGCTCGAGGAACGCCTGGAGGTCCTCGAGTCGCAAAACGAGGAGATGCGCGACAAACTCCTCGACGCGAACGCCGAGAACAACAAGTACCAGCAAAAGCTCGAGCGACTCACCCACGAGAACAAGAAGCTCAAGCAGTCCCCGCTTTTCGTCGCCACGGTCCAGGAACTCACCGACGAGGGCGTCATCATCAAACAGCACGGGAACAACCAGGAGGCGCTGACCGAGGTCACCGAGGAGATGCGCGAGCGACTCCAGCCGGACGCTCGCGTCGCGGTCAACAACTCTCTATCTATCGTCAAGACCCTCTCCAACGAGACCGACGTCCGCGCCCGCGTGATGGAAGTGACCGAGAGCCCGGACGTCAGCTACGAGGACATCGGCGGCCTCGACGAACAGCTCCAGGAGGTCCGCGAGACCGTCGAGATGCCCCTCGAGAAACCCGAGATGTTCCAGAACGTCGGCATCGAGCCGCCGTCGGGCGTGTTGCTCTACGGGCCGCCGGGGACGGGCAAGACGATGCTGGCGAAGGCCGTCGCCAACCAGACCGACGCCACCTTCATCAAGATGGCCGGCTCCGAACTCGTCCACAAGTTCATCGGGGAGGGCGCCAAACTCGTCCGCGACCTCTTCGACGTCGCCCGCGACCACGAACCCGCCGTCATCTTCATCGACGAGATCGACGCCATCGCCGCCAAGCGCACGGAGTCGAAGACCTCCGGCGACGCCGAGGTCCAGCGGACGATGATGCAACTGCTCTCGGAGATGGACGGCTTCGAGGAGCGCGGCGAGATCCGGATCATCGCGGCGACGAACCGCTTCGACATGCTCGACCGCGCCATCTTGCGCCCGGGCCGGTTCGACCGCCTCATCGAGGTGCCAAAGCCCGACGAGGAGGGGCGCGAACTCATCTTCAAGATCCACACCCGCGACATGAACGTCGCCGACGACGTCGACTTCGAGGCGCTGGCCGCCGAGGCCGAGGACGCCTCCGGCGCCGACATCAAGGCGATCTGCACCGAGGCCGGCATGTTCGCCATCCGCGACGACCGCACCGAGATCCGGATGGAGGACTTCCGCGAGGCCTGGAAGAAGGTACAGGCCGAGGCCGAGGAGAACGCCGAGGTCTCGAAGACCTTCGCCTGATCGCTCGGCTCGACGCCCGTTTTCTCCAGTTTCAGCCCGTAGCCGCCGCGTTTTTACGACCTCGCGTGTGTCCTCGTCCTCGCCGTCACGGCGCGCCCAGCGTCGCGAACGCGAGGTACGGCAGGACGAACAGCGCGACGAACAGCAGGAGGAGGATCAGGAGGTAGCCGACGCCGGTGCCCGCGGCGGTCAGCCACGACGGGTGCTCGAACTGCGCGCGGTCGAGTGCCATGGGTACACGCTGGCCCGACGCCGCTATAAGCGTACCGGGAATCCCGGTCAACGATCGTCCGGTTTCCCGGTTCGGACCGTTTTTATCGCTCGGGTCGCTACCGCTCTCCAATGACGAAAATCGTCGTGGTGGACAACCACGGGCAGTTCACCCACCTCGAACACCGGGCGCTTCGCGACCTCGGCGTCGACGCCGACCTGATCGACAACGACACCCCGCCCGAGGACGTCGACGCCGACGGCGTGGTCCTCTCCGGCGGCCCGGACATGGACCGGATCGGCCGCTCGGCGGCGTACCTCGACGCCGACGTGCCCGTCCTCGGCATCTGTCTCGGGATGCAACTGATGGCCGCGGAACTCGGCGGCCGCGTCGGCGGCGGCGAGTACGGCGGCTACGCCGACGTCACCGTCGAGGTGCTCGACGAGGAGGACCCGCTGATCGGCTCGCTGGCCCCCGAGACGCGCGTCTGGGCGAGCCACGCCGACGAGGTCAAGGCGGTGCCCGAGGGGTTCGACCGCACCGCGAGAAGCGACGTCTGCGGCGTCGAGGCGATGAGCGACGCCGACCGGAACCTCTACGGCGTCCAGTGGCACCCCGAGGTCGCCCACACCGAGGAGGGCGAGGCGGTCTTCGAGAACTTCCTCGCCATCTGCGAGTCCGCCTGACGGCGGGCCGGCGCGCGACCGACCGACGGTCGGACCGGACGAGCGGTCACCCTGTGTGCGGACACGGACCCGCCCCTCGCCGGCGAGGCCGGAGACGACGGTGAGGCGGGCTGTACCCGCTCAGCCGTCGATCCCCCGCGCCGACGCCCGCAGCCGTTCGAGGACCGACG
Source organism: Salinilacihabitans rarus (assembly GCF_024296665.1). Lineage (NCBI taxonomy): Archaea > Methanobacteriati > Methanobacteriota > Halobacteria > Halobacteriales > Natrialbaceae > Salinilacihabitans > Salinilacihabitans rarus. The sequence continues at coordinate 2,349 of NZ_CP100762.1, forward strand.
GCCGGCCGCGACACCGCAGGGTGACCGCGTCCCCGGCGTAGTCGACGTCGTCGACCGCCGTCCGGTCGTACGCCCGCGAGACGACCCGCATCGCCTCGTCGCAGTTGGGCAGCCGGATCGTCGCCCGGTCCGTCGGGAGTCGGTTCAGGACCGCGTCGACGAGCGCCCCGAGGTTCGTCCCCTCGCGGACGCTCACCGGGATCGGCGCCGCCGCGGACGCGGGCGCGCGGTCCTCGGCGAGCGCGACCCGTCGCGCCCGTTCGTCGGCCCCGAGCAGGTCGACCTTGTTCAGCGCCGGGACGATCCGCTCGTCCTCGACGCCCTGCTCGGCGAGCGCGTCGAGCGAGACGGCGAGGCGCTCGCGGAACGTCTCGACGGGGTCGCTCGCGTCCGCGACGAGGACGACGACGTCGGCGGCCCCGGCCTCCGAGAGCGTCGCGCTGAACGACCGCACGAGGTCGTGTGGGAGGTCGTCGACGAAGCCGACCGTGTCCGTGACGAGCGTGGGCCGCCCCTCCAGCGTCGCCCGCCGGGTGGTCGTCTCCAGGGTCTCGAACAGCCGGTCGGCGACCGACGCCGCGGCGTCCTTCCCGGAGACCGCGTCGGCACCGGCGGTCGCGCCACCCGCGGCGGCGTCGCCGTCCGCGAAAGAGACGTCGTCGGCCAGCCGCCGCAGCAGGGTCGACTTCCCGGCGTTCGTGTAGCCCGCGAGCGTCACGAGGTCGAACCCCTGCTCGCGGCGGCGTCGCCTGAACTGTTCGGTCGGGTCCGGCAGGTCGTCTAGCGTGCGCTCCAGTCGGTCGATCCGGTCGCGGACGTCGTAGACGGGCGTCCCGCTCTCGGTGACCTCGTTGAGCAGGCCCTCGTCGGCGGACTCGATCAGCCGCGGCAGGTCGTACCGGAGCCGGGCCAGTTCGACCTGCAGTCGCGCCCGGCGGCTCCCCGCCCCTCGCTCGAAAATCCCGAGGACGAGCCGATAGCGGTCGAGCAGGCGCGTCCCGTCGGGCAGGCGGCGTTCGAGCGCGTGGTGCTGGCCGGGCGTGAGGGAACCGTCGACGACGACGGTGCCCGCGCCCAGGTCCGCGGCGCGGGCGGCGAGTTCGGCGGCCTTGCCGCTCCCGAAGTGCGTCCCCGGGTCCTCGGGGCCGACCTGCGTCACCGCGTCGACGACTTCGTAGCCGGCGGCGCTCGCGAGCGCTTCGATCTCGTCGGTCTCGACGGGGCCCGACGCCGACCGGGCCGCGACGATAGCGTCGATTCCGTTCGCTTCGTTCGCTTCGTTCGTTCGTGACGTTCGCATTCGTGACGGTAGTGTGACTGGCGTGTGATCGACGGCGGTACCCGCCCCGGCCCGAACGCGAACGGCGGAGCCGGGACTATCAGAAACGAACGGGAGCCGGGTCGCGACGCCACTGGACGGCGCTCGGGCCGTCGCGGCGGGGCGAACCCGACTCAGACGAACGAGAGGGTCTCCATGGACCTCGATCCGAGGTCTCCGGCCGGCCGGAAATCCGTTTCGGACGTGTGTCACCAGTTACCGCCCTCGGCCGGGCGACGCGGCCGCGGTCCGTGTGGGAGGGGCCGTCGCGATGCGGTGGGTTCGGAGTTCAGTGGAGCCGAGGAAGCGCCTCCTCCACGCGTTCGAACCGCGCCCCGAAGTCGGGCGTCCCGAACCGCCGGCGGAACTCGCGTTCCGTCTGGGCGACGGCGACGGGGAGCAGGCTCATCCCGAACACCACCAGCCACCCCTCCGGGCCGATGGGGGCGGTGCGCAGCGCCAGCGAGACGCCGGGCAGGTAGACGGCGCCGGCGAGGAGCAGTGCCGACAGCGCGAGCGCGCCCCAGACGTACCGGTTCTCCGTGACCTCGTTCCGGAGGGCGTCGGCGCTGATCTCCCGCATGTCGAAGACGTGCCAGAGCTGGGCGAACGCCAGCGTGAGGAACGAGACCGTGACGGCTTCCTCGGTCCCCATCCCCCCGGCGTACAGGTCGCCGGCGACGGCGAGCGCGCCGACGGTCGCGGCCGAGATCAGGACCCCGTACAGCCCGAGTTCGGCCCAGTTGGTCCGCGTCATGATCGGTTCGTCGGGATCCCGCGGCGGCCTCTCCATGACGTCTTCGCTGCCCTCGCAGGCCCCGAGCGCGAACGCCGGGAAGACGTCGGTCACGACGTTGAGAAACAGGATCTGCAGGGGAAGTAGCGGCAGCGGGAAGCCGAGCAGCGAGGCGAGCAGGATGGCCAGCAGTTCGCTGAGGTTACAGGACATGAGGTACAACACGAACTTCCGGATGTTGCTGAAGATGATCCGCCCCTCCCTGACGGCGTGGTAGATGCTCCCGAAGTTGTCGTCCTGGAGGATCATGTCCGACGCCTCCTGGGCGACCTGGGTTCCCCGCTGGCCCATCGCGACGCCGATGTCGGCGCTTTTCAGCGCCGGCGCGTCGTTGACCCCGTCGCCGGTCATGGCGACGATGGAGCCGACTGTCTGGTGGAGGTCGATCAGGTCGAGTTTGTTCTCGGGGCTGACCCGGGCGAAGACGGACGCGCTCACGAAGCGGTCGACCTCCTCCTCGGAGAGGCGTTCGGGGTCGTCGAGGTGGCGTCCCTCGACGACCTCGGCGTCGTCGGCGTCGACGAGCCCGACGCTCCGGGCGACGTTTCTGGCCGTCCCCGCGTGATCGCCGGTCACCATGACGACGCGCATCCCGGCGTCCTGACACCGCCGGACGGTCGGCCCGACCTCCTCGCGGGGCGGGTCGATCAGGCCGACCAGCCCGATCAGCGCCAGATCCTCGTACGGTCGTTCCTCCGGGCTGTCGACGGTCTTTCTGGCGAGCGCGAGGACGCGTAGCCCGTCGTCGGCCATCCGATCGCTCTTCTCGATCCACGCCGCGCGCTCGCTCGGCGATAGCTCCTCGACCCCCTCGTCCGTCACCAGCCGGGTGGACGCGTCGACGACCGCCTCCGGGGCGCCCTTCACGGCGACCGCGTACCGCTCGTCGACCTCGTGGTACGTCGCCATCATCTTGACCGACGGGTCGAAGGCGACCTCCCGGACCTGCGGCGTCTCGTCGAGGAGGGCGTCCCGATCGAAGCCGCCGTGTAGCCCCGCGAGCAGCAGCGCGACCTCCATGGGATCGCCGGTCGCCTCGGTCTCGCCGTCGGCCCCGGTCACGGAGGCGTCGTTACAGAGCACGCCGACTTCGAGGGCCGCCCGCAAAACGGGGTCCCGCGGCTCGTCCCGCGTCTCGCCGTCGCGGCGAAACGTCTCGACTGCGTCGTCGGCGACCTCGACCGAACCGGTCGCCAGTTCGTAGGCGGCGACGGTCATCTCGTTTTTCGTCAGCGTGCCGGTCTTGTCGGTACAGATGACGTCGGTGGAGCCGAGCGTCTCGACGGAGGCGAGGTCGGTGACGAGCGCGTTGCGGTCCGCCATCCGCCACATCCCCCTCGCGAGCACCAGCGTGGCGACGACGGGCAGCCCCTCCGGCACCGTCGCGATCGCCAGCGCGATGGCCGTCTCGACCATCAGGAACGGGTCCTGACCCCTGAGCCAGCCGGAGACGAGCACGATCGTCGCCACCACGAGCAGGAACGGAACGAGCGTCCGGCCGAGCTCGTCGAGTTTCTCCTGCAGCGGGGTCTTCTCCTCGGCGGCCTCCCGGAGCGACGCCGAGATCCGCCCCAGTTCCGTCTCCGTCCCCGTGGCCACGACCACCGCCTCGGCGGTCCCTCGCGTCACATACGTCCCCTTGTAGAGCATGTTCTCCCGGTCGGCCAGGGGCGCGTCCGCGTCGACGGGATCGTTCGTCTTCCCGACGGGGACGGACTCGCCGGTGAGCGCCGACTCGTCGACCTGGAGTCTGGACGGCTCGACCACCCGCAGGTCGGCCGGAACGACGTCGCCGGCTTCGACGACGACGACGTCGCCCGGGACCAGTTCGTCCGCCGGAATCTCCCGGTCGTCGCCGTCGCGCCGGACCCGGGCTTCGATCTCCGTCATCTCCTGTAGGCTCTCCATCGAACTGACGGCCCGCATCTCGGTGACGAAGCCGATGATCCCGTTGACGACGAGGACGGCGACGATCGCGGCCCCTTCGACGACGTCCCCCAGCAGGAACGCCCCGCCGGCCGCGACCGCGAGTAGCAAGACGATGACGCTCTCGAACTGCGCCGCGAGGATCTCCCACCAGCGTCGTCGCTCGGCGTCGCGCAACTCGTTGGACCCGAACCGCTCGCGTCTGCGCTCGGCTTCCGACTCGGTCAGACCCTCGTCCATCGATACGTCGACCCGGTCTAGAACGTCGTCGACCGGCTCCGTCCACAACGTCCGCTGCTCGTTCTCGTCTCGTATCATGTCTCGTGGCGGCGTCGGTGTCGGGCCGGTACGGCCTCGCACTCCGGGGTCACACCGGGGACCGCCCGGTCGGTTCGCGAGGCGCTCTCTATCCGCCGAAATAACCCGGAAGTCACTCGGCCGTTCCGGTCACCGACGTCGGTACCCCACAGGTAGACCGAGGGCCAACGGTCGCATTAAGCGGATGGAAGATTCTCTCGTGGTAGTAATCGCCGTCAACGAAACTGTGGGTCACTCCCCGAACAGGTCGTCGACCGCCCGCCGCGCGGCCAGCGCGGCGTCGTCGGCGACGACCTCGGGATCGGGGCCGCCGGCCTCGTCGGGGGCGTTGAGGTAGACGTCCACTTCGAGCACCCCGTCCTCGAAGACGACGGTGACGTCGTAGTCGCGGACCGTAGACTGCTTGTACCGCGAGAATATCACCTCCTCGGCGGCGTCGGCGGCGGTCCGCACGACCGCCTCGTCGGACGGGTCCTCGGTCGACATCGCTTACGCGCCGCCGGCGCCCGGGCCGCCGGGGCCGGTCGGGCCGCCCATCGCGCCGCCCGCGCCGCCGAGCATCTCCTGAAGCTCTTCCTGAAGCTTCTCGAACTGCTCCTGGACGCGTTCTTCCTGCTTCTCGAGGGTTTCGAGGCGGATCTCGAGGTTGTCGACCTTCTCTTCGAGGTCCTCCTCGGCCTCGTCGTAGTCGGTCTCGACGAGCAGTTCGCCGATCTGCCGGTACATCGTCGTCTCCTCGTCGATGTCATCGAGTTCGTCGAGGGCGTTCTCGGCCTCGGTGAGCGAGGAGTCGGCCTCCTGCTTCTGGACGGCGACCGTCTGGGCGGTCTCCTGGAGTCCCTGCAGTTCCTCGATCTTCTCCTGTGCCTCGGGGGGCAGATTTCCTTGCATACCTCGACCCTTGCCCTCCGGACTGATAAAGCCAAGCTTTGCGTTCCGTCGGCGTCGGCCGGCCCGTCGACGGCGTCTCAGGCGCGTTCGTCGCCGTCGCCGACCGCGGCGGCCCGTTCGGCGACGTCGGTTAGCCCGAACCAGGTGTTCAGCGCCGCTCGAAGCGCGACGAGGTCGCGGGCGTCGACCTCGATCCGTACGGTCCGGCAGTCGCGGTCGATGGTCGTCCGCGAGCGCTCGTCGTCTATCTCGCCGACCTCGCGGGCGACGCTCTCGGCGACGATCCGCGCCCGCCGCCGGTCGTCGTACTCGAACTCGAGGACCGCGTCGTGGGAGAACAAACCTCGGAGATCGGTTACTCGACGTCGACTTCCTTGACGTCCCGGCTGCGCTCTTTCAGCAGAACGCGGTGGCCACAGTACGGACAGCGGACGCCGCCGTACTCGTCGAGCTGGACGTCGCGTTTACAGCGGGAGCACTTGTAGCTCATGCGCGTTCAGGTCACTCGTCGCCGTCGTCGGCCAGTGCGGCCCGGATCGACCGCCGGACCGTCCGGCCGGCGGGCGTCTCGGGGCGGTAGGCGCCGCCGGTGAAGACCTCGCCGGTCTCCTCGTTCTTCCAGATGCCGGTGCCGACGCGGGTGACGTCGTCGCCGTCGACCTGGGAGTTGCGCATGTCGTCTTCGATCTCGGTGACGCGACGGCGCGCGACGCGACCGTAGCGAGCGCCGAACCGTCCCGCGCTGCCGACCTTTCCTTTCCGTCGTTCGGCCATGGTACCGCAACGTACCCGAAGCGGCCAGATAAACCTGTTGAGTTACGAGCGCTCGTCGCCGCCGTCGGCCGCTCGCCGGGCGGCCGGCCCCGCGAGCAGTTCCCGGACGATCACCGCGAACGCGGCGAGGTAGCCCGCCGGCGCGAGCGGCACCGCGAGCAGTCCGGTCCCGACCCCGGTCGCGGCGATGGCCGTCCGGAGGGCGAGTCCGCTCATCGCGAGCAGGGGGACGACGGCCAGCACTGCGTCCGCGCGTTCGATCACGGCTAATTAGATCTAATTACCCGCGGGCGGAAAAGGGGCCGACAACCGGCGAGCGCTGTCACTTCCATCGGCGAGCGACCGTCATCGGGAGGCGGGCGGTCACCGAAGCCCCTCCTCGACGAGCGCGTCGTTGAGGTCCTCGCGGATCACCTCGCCGAGTTCGCGGTCGCGGGCGGTCGTCACCACGCGGTTCTCCTGGACGCTCGACCCGTCGCGCAGCAGCATCCGGACGTTGCCGCCGTCGTCCGCGCGGGTCACCTTCGCGCGCAGGCCCGACTGCGATCCGGTGCCGCCGGCGTCGATCGGTCCCGGGATCACCTTCTTGACGTGCGGGTGGTCCGCGACGACCCGAATCGCGCGCATCCCCGCCCGCCCGCCGATCAGCGTCGAGTGGCTGCCGCCGATCTTCTCCGCGGGCGCCAGATCGACGACGTCGAGCGCGCGGCCCTCGCGCCGGTCGAGTACCGTCTCCACGGGGTCGTCGCCGTCGACGCGATAAAACGGGTAGTGGACGTCCCGCCGGACGGCCCTGATGACGTCGCGGTCGCCGGCCGCGTACACCTCCTCGGGGCGCTTGCGGCGGATCTCGTCGCCGATCCGGCCCGCGAAGTTCCGCAGTTCGACGATCTCGGCCTCGCCCTCCTCGGGCGTCGTCGTGACGGTCGTCGCGCCGACGCGTGCCTCCCCGTCGAGCATGGTGAGCGTCGCCCGGTCGCGGGCCGCGTCGAGGACGACCGCGTCGGCGTTGGCCTCGCGACAGACCAGACAGTAGTCGCCGGGGCGGTCGAGCGGCGAGGCACACTGCCGGCACTCCATGGCGGTGGTTGCGGTCGGCGACCTAAAATTGGCGCGTTTTCGACGCCGGCTCAGGGCCCCGCCATCGCGTCGGCGAGTTTCGCCCCGCAGTTGCTGCAGTAGACCGACCCCTCGGCGACGACCGCCTCGCACTCGGGGCAGGCGATGCCGTCGCCCGGTCCGGGTTCGACGCCCGCGGACAAAAGACCGTCAGCTACCCCAGCGCGACCGGATCGACCTTGAGGTACTCGCGCATCACGACCGTCGCGTACGACCCCTTCGGCAGCGCGAACGACAGCGTCAGCGGCTCCCGGCCGAGGTCGAGGTCGGTCCGGACGAGGATCGCTCGACGCGTCCCCGTCGAGTGGAACTCCCCCGGCAGGTCGAAGTCCGCCGGCGAGAGGTCGAGGTCGGAGAGCACGGCGCGTTCGATCTCGCCCTGCTCGCCGTCGGCGAGGTCCGTCTCCGTCCCGACGAGCGGCGCGGTGACGAACGCCCGCCCGCGCTCGCAGTGGCGCGCGACCGAGCGCACCCGGCGCTCGTCGACGCGCTGCTCGCGGTCGGTGTCGGGCAGTTCGAGGCCCTCGGGGGCGTCCCGGTCGGCGAAACAGACCACGTCGCCCGCGACCGGCCGGTCGAACGGCAGCCCCCGTTCGAGGCGCGCGCTCAGCATCAGGTTGAACGCGTACGACTGGGCGGCGTGGACGAACAGCCGCTGGAGGTTGGAGGGGACCCGTTCGAGCGCCCGGCGGAAGGTCTCGGGGCCGGGGTCGCCGTCGCACTCGGCGAGTTCGTGCAGCATCGAGCGCTCGTACCGCAGGCGGTTCGGGAAGCGGTCGAGCGCCTCGCTCCAGTCGCGACTCTCCGCGACGAACTCCCTCGCGGCGCGGGTTCCCTCCGGTTCGGCCTCGGACGGCCGGCCGACGTACGCCAGCACCGCCTCCTCCCAGTTCCCGCGGACGATTTCGAGTCCGACCTCGTGGGTGATCGGCCGGCGACTGCCGAACCGTTGCCCGCCGAAGAAGTTGGGGACGCCGATCGTCCCGTCCTCGCGGCCGCCGAACGCCCGCAACTCCTCGGTGATCGCCGCGGCGTTTGCCGGCGCGTCGGCGTCGCTCACGACGAGTTCGAACGCGTTGCCCGCGAGGTCGCCGAACTCGATCGCCCGGCCCGCCCGGCCGAGCACCTCGATCGCCGCGCCGTTCACGTCGGGGAGGGCCGCGGGGTCGGCGCCGTAGACGGAGAATAGCTGGGTGGTGACCGCGTGCTTGTCCTTCGTGCCGGCCCACGAGACGCGCTCGCGGGAGATTCCGAGCGCGTCCGAGAGCCGGGCGGCGAAGTCGTTGGTGTCCCACCCGCGCAGGGTGGCCCGGAAGACGAGGTGCGGGTAGGCGTCGGTCGGCGCGTCGACGGGTTCGGTCGGGAAGCGTTCGAGTTCGCGCACGCGGAAGTCGGCGTCGTCCGCGCGCAGGCGGCCGCCGACCCCGTCGGTCTCGCTGACGTAGTACTCGATGCCGACGGCCTGCTCGGTCGGGTGGGCTCGGCGCATGCTGGCTGCCGTCCGTTTGGTGCGCCGACGGTAAACCGGTTCGTTCTCGGTCGTCGGGGTTCGATCGACTCGTTTCCGTCGATCGAACCCCTCGAACGTGGGCTCAGTTCGGCTTGACGAGGATCTTCACGTGATCGCTCTCGGGGTCGAGGAGCCGCTCGAACCCGTCCTCGACGATCTCTTCGAGGCCGATGCGGCCGGTGATGAACGGGTCGGGGTCGAGGCGTCCGTCGGCCAGCATCTCGATCACCATCCCGTACTCCTCGTCGGCCCGCGGCCCGCCGAGGTACGCGAGGGTGCCGGTCACCGTCCGCTCGCCGAGGACGACGGTGTTCAGGTGGCTGCTCACTTCCTCCTCCCAGATGCTCACGACCGTCGTCAGGCCGCCCGGCGCCGTGCTCTCGACCGCCGCGTTGTACGAGGCCTCGACGCCCGCGACCTCGAACGCGACGTCGACGCCCCCGCCGGTGGCCGTCGCGATTTCCTCGACGGCGTCCGTGCTCGACGGATCGACGAGTACGTCGGCCCCGCACTCGCTCGCGCGCTCGCGTCTCGCCGCCCGCGGTTCCGAGACGTAGATCGTCCCCGCGCCGGCCACCCGGGCACACTGGACGACGGCCAGTCCGATCGGGCCGCTCCCGAACACCGCTACCGAGTCGCCGGCCTGCAGTCCGGAGCGACGCACCGCGTGGAGGGCGACGGCCAGCGGTTCGACCAGCGCGCCGTACTCGACCGGGACGTCGTCGCCGAGCGGAACGACGCGCTCCGCGTCGAGGACGGCGCTCTCGGCGAATCCGCCGTCGCCGCCCGAGAGGCCGACGAACCCGATCGAATCGCAGATGTGGTACGCACCGCGCCGACACTGGCGACACTCGCCGCAGTAGAGGATCGGGTTGACGGCGACGGCGTCGCCGGGTTCGAAGTCGGTCACCGCCGAACCGACCCCGGTGACGACGCCGCTGTACTCGTGTCCCATTCGGATCGGCGCGGTCTCCCGTGACACCGGGTGCGGTTCGTCGGCGGGTACGAAGATGGGGCCGGCGGCGTACTCGTGGAGGTCCGAGCCGCAGATGCCGCAGGAATCGACCTCGATTCGGACCTGTTCCGGACCGACGTCCCCTTCGTCGACGTCTTCGACGCGAATGTCCCCTCGGTCGTGATACGTTGCTGCTTGCATGGTCGATGTACGGTACCACTCCCCACAGCATAACTGCTCCTAGGGGCTATCGAACCGGTTTACCACCGGCGGACGACCCGCTGCCGTCGACGATCAGTCCGCGACGTCGGCGACGAGGTCGCGGACGTACGCGAGTTCGTCCTCGACGACGGTGTGGCCCATCCCCTCGTAGATCCGTTCGGTGACGTCGGCGCCGCGGTCCTCGTAGAGGCGGACGGTGTCGTGGACGCGCTCGACGGGGACGTGCGGGTCGCGGTCGCTACAGCCGAAGAAGGCGGGGGTCCCGTCCAGCGAGCCCCGGTATCGATCGGGGTCGAGTTCGTCCCCGATCAGCCCGCCCGAGAGGGCGACGACGCCGCCGTACCGGCGGGAGTTCCGGGCGGCGTACTCGGTCGCGAGGCAGGCCCCCTGCGAGAAGCCGAGCAGGACGATCCGATCGGACGGGACACCGTCGCCGCCGTCCCCGTCGTCGAGCGTTCCCGCGGTCACGTCCGCGACGAGCGAATCGAGGACCGCGAGCGCGGAGTCGAGGTGTGGCTGGTTGGCCTCCAGATCGGCGAGGAAGGAGTTCGGGTACCACGTCCCCCGGTGGGCCTGCGGCGCGACGTACGCGACGTCGTCCCGGTCGATCTCGGCCGCGAAGTCGAGCATCCCGCGGGCCCGCGCGCCGCGGCCGTGGACGAGGATCAGCGCCGCCGCGGCGTCGGCGAGGGTGGCGCCGGCGCGCTCGACGGGCGGGTCGCCGTGGGGGTCCGTCGTCATGGGCTGTCGGAGGGCGCCCACGGGCAAAGGCGTTGGCGAGGCGGCGAGGCGGACGGCGGCTCAGAGCAGCGAGAGGTCGCCCGTCACGCGGTCGACGAGGTCGTCCTCGGCAGGGCCGACCGCGAGCGCGGTGACGGTCCCCGGTTCGAGTTGGGTGTGGCCCGCGTCGCGGACGACGGCGTTCGGCAGTCCCTCGCGGTCGGCGATCTCCGACAGTTCGTACAGTTCGCGCTCGCCGGAGCCCTTCAGGACGACCTTCTTCTGGCCGCCGTCCTTCCAGCGCCGGCGGGCGCGCTCGTCGGCCTTCTCGTAGGCCGACAGCGAGGCGTGGGCGACCTGCGCGGCGAGCTTTCCCGTGCCCATCCCGACGTCCGTGCGGGCGACGATGGCCTGCTTCATACGACCGGCGTCGACGCGAGGCCTAAAGGCCCCACCGATCCCGCTACCTATTTGACCGTCGACTCGGTAGCCGAGGTATGGACATTTCGCGACGGGCGTTCGCGAAGCGCGCGGCGGCGACGACGGCGCTCGTGGGCGTCGCCGGCTGTATCGGTGACGGCGACGACGACGAGTTCGAGCTATCCGGCGATGACGTCCTGCCGCCGGCGGTCGCCGGCGATCCGGACGCCGACGTCACCGTGATGGCCTTCGAGGACTTCAGCTGTCCGCACTGCGCGCAGTACGCGCTGGGCGTCTACCCGCGGATCGAGGCCGCGTACGTCGACCCCGGCCACGTCAGGTACGAACACCGCGACTTCCCAATCCCGGTCGACGAGACGTGGTCGTGGGCCGTGGCGGGCGCGGCGCGGTCGGTCCAGGAACGTGGCGGCGACGAGGCGTTCTGGCCGTTCGTAAGCGAGATCTACGAACACCTCGGCGACTACTCCTACGAGACGATCGCGGCCGTCGCCGACGGGGTCGGCGTCGACGGCGAGGCCGTGGCGGCCGACGCCGAAGAGGGCGCCTACCGGGACGACCTCGAAGCCGAGCGCGGGCGCGGGGCGGACGCCGGCGTCGAGGGAACGCCCACGGTCGTCGTCGACGGCGAGGTCACCGAGAACTACGAGTGGGAGACCATCGAGTCGGCCATCGAGGACGCCCTCGAATAGCCGCCCCGTTCCGGGAGCTTTTACACCGCGCCCCGCGACTCCCCGCACATGATCCTCTCGGACGCGGACATCCTCGCCAGACTCGAGGCGGGCGACCTCGTCGTCGACCCCCTCGACGACCCCGACCTGCAGATCCAGCCCGCGAGCGTCGACCTCCGGCTGGACCGGCAGTTCCTCGAGTTCCGCCGGACGAACATCCCCTGTATCCACCCCGACTCGGCGCGCGAGGTCGACGAGTACGTCACCGAGACGGTCGTCGAGGAGGGCGACGACTTCATCCTCCACCCCGGCGACTTCGTCCTCGGGACGACCCACGAGCGCGTCGAGATCCCCCCGGACCTCATCGCGCACGTCCAGGGGCGGTCGTCGATCGGCCGGCTCGCGGTCGTCGTCCACGCCACCGCCGGCATCGTCGACCCCGGCTACCGCGGCCAGATCACGCTCGAACTCTCCAACCTCGGCACCGCCCCGGTCGCGCTCACGCCGGGGATGCGCATCTCCCAGCTCATCTTCACCGAACTGCGCACGCCCGCCGAGCGCCCCTACGGGAGCGAGCGCGGCTCGAAGTATCAGGATCAGGCCGGCCCGCAGGCCTCTCGCATCGGCGTCGACGAGGAGTTCGGCGGCGACGGGCGAGGCGGCGAGGACTGACCGGGACCGGCGTTCGGTCCTCGCTCTCTCAGGCTCCCGGATCGGGCCTCGGCAGTGCCCGGTGGCGCCGCGGCGGGACGAGGTAGCTCCCCCAGCGCCGGAGCCGAACGTACCGGAGGATGCCGTTGCCCTGCCGCGGGCCGACCCCGTGTCGGCGAAACTCCGCGCCGACCATCGCCCGCCTCGCGCGGGTGAACGCGGCCAGTTCCCGCTGGAGGGAGACGAAGTGGAGGCCGGCGACGTCGCCGTCGGTCGTGTTGACGTCGCGCCGGAGCAACGCCGGCTCCCCGTCCTCGCGCGCCCGGGCGACCTTCTGTGCGTGGCCGACGATACCGTGCTCGCGGGCGTGGTCGTGGGCCTCGTCGGCGACCGCGGCGGCGCCGGCGTCGGTGCCGAGGCGGTCGCCGTACTCGCCGACCGACTCCCGCTCGGCGTGGTCGGGGCTGAAAAGCCGCGCGACGCGGTTCTCGTGGGTGCTCTCCTCGAACCACCCCTCCAGATCGAGTTCGAGCGTCTCGAAGTGCTGTGTCGTGCCGCCGGCGAACGGCCCCTCCCGGATCGTCACCCGATCCTCGGTCGCCTGACTCTCCCGGAACCCCGACCGGAAGCCCATGAAGAACGGCGCCGCCTCGGGCACCGGTTCGCCCGCCGGGACGCCGTCGAGGCCCTCCTGCCGGGCGGCCGGCAGCCCCGGCCCGACGAACCCCGTCCGGCGGTCCGTCCGCTCGAAGACCCCGTCGAGCGACGCCGACGGCGACCGGCCGTTGAGCCGTTCGCGGTCGCCGAACAGGGCCTCTTCGACGGCCAGTACCGTGGCGGCGTCGTCGCTCGCGAGGTGCAAGAGCGCGTCGTTCGCGTCCACGGTCACGTCGCTCTCGGCGGCGAGGACGACGATCGGGTCCGGCTCCGGGAGGGCGACGGCGTCGAGGGCCGCGTCGTACCGGTCGAAGTACGCCGGCGTGTACCCCAGCGTGAAGAGGACGCCGTCGGGGCGTCGCGCCGTCGCTCGCTCGACCGCGCGCAGGGCCGTCGCCACGGTCTCGCGGGCCGTGGCGTCCGGGTCGCGCGTCAGCGACAGGCCGAGGAAGACGTGGTGGGCTGGCGGCCTGACGTTGCCGTCCTCGTCCGTCCGCAACGTGTCGTTCCAGGCGTGCTGTCGCTCGGGGAGCGAGTCGGGGTCCGCGACGCCCGGCGGGGCGTCCACCGACTGCTCGCCCCCGAGGCAGGCCGCGAGCGCGGCGCTCCCGCCGGTCGCGACCGCCGCGCGCACGAACGCCCTGCGGGACCGGTCCGGCGTCGCGCTCGGCTCCGTCCGGTCGTCGGTGGGACACATCCTCAGTACCCCGAGAGCTCCAGCCGCGCCGTCGTGACGAAGTTCGTCACCCCCGACGGGTGTGGCAGTTGATCGATCGCCCCGAGCACGAGCAGCCAGACGATCACCCGCTCCCCCTGGATCGGCTGACCGTCGACGTACTGGGCGGGGTGGTACAGGTGAGAGGGCGTCCCCTCGTCGGACCGCCGGTGGGCGGCGGCCTCGCCCGGACCGATCTCCGCCCCGTCCCGGCGCACGACGACGACCTCCAGATCGTCCCGCAGGGGAATCTCGACCGCCTCCGGCCCGTCGGGGTTGCCAAACCGGACGATCGTTCCCGGCTCGCCTTCGAGGTAGAACTCCGCCTCGGGGGTCGTCCACTCCTCGCCGTCGAAGAACTCGACCGTCGCGCCGTCGTCGGTCCCGGGCGTCACGTCGATCGCCTGCGTCGAGACGTAGTGCTGGACGACCGGCTCCTCGTAGGCGCCGCCCTCCCCGTAGCTCTCGGCGTTCTCCTCGACTTTCCGGAGGAACCGCGTGACGAAGCCGGGGCCGGTCCGCCGGAAGACCGGCGAGAACACCCCGTCGGCGTAGAACTCGTAGGCGATGTCGTAGTTGTAGGGGCCAAAGCGGAGCCCGGAGTGAAAGTCCACGCTCTCCCGTCCGACCGCGCTGGAGTGGTAGTGGGACTTCAGCTGGAAGCCACTCGGCGTGCCGTCGCGGGCCGGAAAGTCGAGTTTCCCGAGCAGCCCCGGGCCGCCGACGGTCGAACTGTGGACGTCCCAGAAGAGGAGGTCGCCGCTGAACACGGTGTCGTCGTCCGGGAAGTACCACTCGCGGGTGTTCCGTCCCTCCCGCGGGGGCAGGTAGTAGCCGGTGAACGTGATCGGGCTGTTCATCGCCTCGAACACGGGACTGCCCCGGTACGACGCGGAGAGGGTGACGCCCTGCGCGTCGGGGGGCTCCCACTCGACCGCCCACTCGTCCTGCTCGAACGACTCGTCGGGGGGTTCGATCCGGTGGTAGCCGTCGTTGGCCGTGTAGTACGGGCGCTGCTCGGTCGGCACGTCCGGGACGGCGTCGAGCACCGACTCCGCGGCCGGTTCGATCGTCTCGACGAGTTCGTAGAGCGGGTACTCCACGGCGTGGTCGAGGACGGCGACGTCCACGACGACGGGGTTCTGCGGGTCCGAGCCGTCGACGAACGCGCTGATTATGCGTACGTCGTCGCCGTCTTTCACGTGCATCACCGCGGTCCCGCCGTGGCCGTGACGGAGGTCCGCCTGCCCGAGTCCGGTGTAGCCCCCGGCCGCGCCCTTCCACGACGGGTACCACTCCCGCTCGCTCACGTCCCCGAGGGCCTCCCGGACCGGCTCGGCGTCGTGGATCGCCTGCCCGAGCGCCATCTGGTAGGCGTTCTGGGTCACCGTCCAGCCGACGTCCTGCGGGTCGGTGATCTCGAGTGCGACGATCTCGTCGCGGCGACGGTCGACGAGCCCGTAGACCGTCCGCCGGTTCTCGGCCGTGACCTCGAACTCGGCCTCGTCGCCGTCCGGGAAGCCACGCTCGCGCACGGTCAGCGAGGTCGGCCCCTGGAGGCTGATCGTCTCCAGGTGGTTCGTGAGCACCTCGTACGCCTCGAAGGTCCCGATCCAGTCGCCGACGAGGTCGTGGACCTCGGGGTCGGCGAGGAGCGTCTCGATCGCCCGCCGCTTCCGGGTGGCGTGCAGTCGCTCGTAGGTGTCGTTGTCGAACTGCCGGGCGGAGGCGAAGTCGGCGGTGTCCATCCGGAGCGAGGGGATTCCGTCGGCTGTCGACTCGCCGTCCGGATCCGAGATCCGCGACGGATCGTCGGGTTCGCCGGACTCGGTACAGCCCGCGAGCGCCGCGACGCCGCCGAGCGCCGCGACCGCGACGTAGTCGCGTCGGGAGAGGTCGCTCATCGTGACGCCGTACGCCGCCCGGGTATAGTTTGGTTGGGGCGTTTCTCAGGCGCCGCCGGGGCCGCGGAGGACCCACAGTTATCCCGAGTGCGGCCGTACCCCCAGCGTACGAATGAAATTCGTCGAAGAGATCGTCGTGGAGGAGTTCCTGCCGACGCTGCGCTCGCTGCTGGCCGGCGAACTCCGCGACCGCGGGCTCACCCAGAGCGAGGTGGCCGAGGTGCTGGGGATCAGCCAGAGCGCCGTCTCGAAGTACGCACACGGCGGCGTCACGACGAACGACCGGATCGCCGACGACGAGCGCGTCCGCGACCTCGTCGAGCGGCTGGCCGACGGACTCGCCGACGGCCACGTGACGCCCGCGCAGGCGCTCGTCGAGGCCGAGGTGCTGATCCGCGAACTCGAAGCCGGCGGCGACCTCCTCGCGCGCCTCCACGAGGAGGCCGTCCCCGAACTGGCCGACCACGACGCGAGTTTCCGGGTTCACGACCCCGACAGCGACGTCCGCACGAGCGAGCGGGTCCTCTCGTCGCTCCGGCGCGGACTGCGCATCCTGAAGAACGCGAGCGGCTTCGCGGGGCTCATCCCCGCGGTCGGCTCGAACCTCGTCGCCTGCGTCCCCGACGCGACCGACGTCGACGACGTCGCGGGCGTCCCCGGACGGATCTTCGACGTGAAAGGTCAGGCGCGGGTGCCCGCGGACCCCGAGTTCGGCGTCTCCGAGCACGTCGCGACCGTCCTGCTGGCGGCCCGGCGCCACGGCAGCGACGCCGCCGCGGCGATCAACGTCCGGTACGACCCGGAACTGCTGGCCACGCTGGAAGAGCAGGGACACGTCCTCGCGGAGTTCGACGAGTCCGGCGACGTCGCCTCCAGCGTCGGCGCGGCGATCGAGGAGGTACCCGAGGCGTCCGTCCTCTACCAGACCGGCGGCCAGGGGATCGAGCCGTTGACCTACGTGCTCGGCCCGGACGCCGAGTCCGTCGCGGACGCGGTCCGGGCGCTGCTCTGAGATGAGCGAGGACGTCCAGACGTTCTACGGCCGCTGGGCCCGCCTCTACGACCTGCTGGCGCGGCGAACCCCCGGAATCGCCGCCCTCAGGCGGCGCGCCGCGGCGGCCTGTCGGCTCGACCCCGGCGACACCGTCGTCGAGATGGGCTGTGGGACGGGCGCGAACCTGCCCTACCTGCGCGAGGCCGTCGGCCCCGAGGGGACGGTGATCGGGGTCGACGTCACCCGGCCGGCACTCGACCGCGCGCGCGACCTGACCGCCGGCTACGACGAGGTCCACGTCGTCCGCGGCGACGCGACGCGGCCGCCGGTCGACGCCGGCGACGCGGACGCCGTGCTCGCGGCGTTCGTCGCCGGGATGCTCCCCGACCCGGCCGGCGCGGTCGACGACTGGTGCGACCTCGTCGCCCCCGGCGGGCGCGTCGTGCTCCTCAACGCCGCGAGCAGCCGGCGGCCGTACGCCCCGCTCGTTAACGCCGTCTTCCACGCCGTCGTCGTCCTCTCGACGCCGCCGACGACGAAACTCCGGTACGAGCGCGACCCCCGTCGGCTGCTCGACGAGCGGATCGCCACCGCCCACGGTCGCCTCCGCGAGCGGGCGGCCGCGGTCGCCGACGAGACGCGCGTTTTCGGCACCGTCCGGCTGACGGGCGGGAGAATCGAGTGAGTCGGAGAACCGTTACCGCGCTTCGAGGCCCTCGAACGCCTCGATCTTCCGGCGGGCGTCGTCGGGGATCGGTCTCGGCCGCTTCGCCTCGGGATCGACGAAGACGAGCGTCGTCTCGCCGGTCGCGGCGGCCTCGCCGTCGACCCGGAGGTCGTACGCCTGCGTCCAGCTCGTCTCGCCGAGGTCGGTCGTCCGGACGACGACGGCGAGGTCGTCGTCGATCGTGACGGGCCGTTCGTAGGAGAGTTCGAGGTGTGCGAGCACGAAGTCGTACTCCTCGACGCGGACGTCGAGCACCTCGTCGAGGTAGGCGACCCGCGCCTCCTCGAGGTAGGTCGCGTAGACGGCGTTGTTGACGTGTTCCAGCGTGTCCAGGTCGCGGTAGCGGACCGGGACGTCGACGGTGAATGCGTCGCTCATCGTCGGCGTGGTGAACGCGACTGCGGCGTAAGTGGCCTGCGCTTTCGGCAGCCCCGACACCTCTCGCCCGTCTGATAGTCGTCTGACTGGCGACGGACGCACGTCCGAACACGATCCTGTGAATTTATGTACAGGAACGTTGCCGCCCGACGTATGGCTCGCGAAGACGAACTCCTCTGGACCGTCGTCGAGAAAGTGGCCGATCGGAAGGGCGTCGACCCGGTCGATCTGGAGTCGCCGCTGTACGAGACCTTCGACACCGATGCCCTGCAGGCGCTGCTCGACTCGGCCGACCCCGACGGGCCACGCGTCTCGGTCACGTTCACGTACGGCGGCTACGCGATACAGGTGGACGACTCGGGAACGGTCCGCGTCACGGGGTCGTGCCCGGACGCCGACCCGGCGAAAGCCGGCGCGTGAGTCGGGAGTCCGGCGGCCACGCGACCGCCGAGACGCCACGCGGGCGCTACGATCCCTCGCCCGACGCCCCGTACGCCGCGGCGTGCTCGTCGCAAAACTCCGGGTCACGTCCCTGCGCGCGCAGCAGGTCCTCGTGGTAGTGGGCGTCGAACAGCCGGCACCGCTCGTCCTCGCAGAAGGCCTCGCCCGTCTCTACGAGGTGGACCGCCGCGAGGACGTACCCCTTCAGGGCGTCGGTCGTCCGCGGGTCGTCCTCGATCAGGAACGCGCCCTCGATCCGGTCCTCCAGGACCTCCCGCGGCGGCGCGTCGCCCGACAGCAGCGCGTGTTTCTGCTTCGCCCGGTAGTAGGCCTCGGGCTTTGCCGGCGCCTCGTAGAGGCCGGGGACGGAGACGAGCGCCGGTTGGCCGAGGACCGCGACGCGCTTGTGCCAGCGGCCGTCGTGGTCGCCCCAGGTGGCGAGCGCCCGGTCGAGCAGCGCCACGTGGAGGTGGGCGAGGTCGCGTTTCGCTTCCGGCAGCGCGTCGTTCAGCGCCCGCTGGACGGACAGGCCGTCGTAGAGAACCCCGCCCGCGCGCTCGGGGTGGTCGAGCGCGCGTTCCTCGTAGCGGACGGTGCCGAGCATCGTGTTCCCCGTCTCGCGGTCGTACGGCGAGCGCACGCGCGCCTCGGCGAACCGCTCCGGGAGGGCCTCGGTCCGGTGGACGTCGAGGAAGCGGCCGCCGACGCTCACGTCGGCGTCGATCCGCGCGCGGAGCCAGTCGGCGATCGCGTCGGCGTCGGCCACCGTCGTCGGCGCCCCGTAGAGCGTGACTCGATCGACCATGTATTCGGTAGTCGTACCACGCGGTAATCGGTTACGGTCCGAATCCGTCGGGGCGTCGTCTAAGCGGAGCGATCGGTCGACTCGAAGGCCTCGCTCAGGTCGGCTCGATACCGGTCGGCGAGTTCGCGAACGACGAGTTCGTCCCGGGGATCGACGCCGAGTACGGAAAGTGCCAGAACGTAGGCGATAACCCCGACGGGGATGCCGGACAGGGCGATGAAACCGTCGGAAACGCTGGCGCGTATCGCCCACATGACCACCAGCGCGACGCCGCCGGCCGCGATCGGCGTGTGGAACGTCCGGTCGAACGGCCACAGGTCCTCGAACCGTCGCAGGAGGAGCACCTGGACCCCGTTCTGTACGGCGATCGCGAGCGAGGTGCCGAGAGCGGCGCCGACGAGGCCGAACTGTACGATAAACAGGTACGTCAACGCGACGTTGAGTGCCGCCAGGAGCCAGTCTAAAAGCATTCGAGCGTACTGGTGATCCGTCATCATCAGCAGCCAACCGGTCGCACCCACGGCGCTGCCGACGAACACGCCGCCGAGGTACACGACCAGTGGAACGTACCCCTGTGTGTACGTCGGGCCGAACAGGGCGAGAAACTCCCGCCCGTACACGACGAGCGTGACGAGCACGGGGACGACCGTGGTGACGATCAGCCGCGTGACGGACGTGTAGAGTTCGTTGAGCACGTCGATGCGACCGTCGGCGTACAGTTCGGACGCGACCGGTGGTAACAGCTGGTTGAACGATCGCAGCGGAATCCACGCGATCGCGACCAACACCAGGAGGGCGTTGTAGACGCCGGCCGCGACCGTCGTCAGTAGCGCCCCCACCAGCAACACGTCGATTCGGTTCTGGAACACCTTTCCGAGGCTGCTCATCGCGACGGGGACGGCGTGGTTGTAGAATCGTCGCACCTCGCTTCGGACCTCGCGCAGGGACGGGGCGATTCCCGTCACGCGCGTCGTAATCGGGACGGCCAGCGCGGTGAGGGCGGCCGTTCCGACGACGATCGCGCCGGTGACGCCGACGACCGAGTATCCGAGTGCGAGCGCCGCGCTCGCGCAGACGAGCCGAACGGCCGGCCGGAGCAGTTTGTTGAACGCCACTTCGCCGCGGGCGGAACCGACCGCCCGGAAGATCCCCGAGACGACCGTGATGGTACCGAGCAACCCCACGAGGAACCCGAACCCCCGCATCGTCGGCACGAACGACGGCTGGCCGACGGTGAGGTCGTCGATCCACGGGGCCAAGAGCCAGACGCCGACTCCAAGCAGGACGCCGAATCCGGCCGTGGTGGCGTACGCCAGCCCCACGACGGTCGACCGGCGTCCGGACCGTCCCGCGTAGGCGGGAACGTACCGTTGCAGTGCCGGCACGCTCCCGAAGGTCACGATTCGGACGAGTATCTGTGCGATCCGCCACGCCATCGCGTACACGCCGTAGGCCGTCGGTCCGAGGCCGCGCGCGAGGACGACCTCGACGGCCGTCCTCAACGCTCGTTGCCCCGAAATCCCGCCGGACGTGACGACCGCACCGTGAGCGATAGCCAGGAGCGCGTCGCGTTCCTCGTCCGAGATCGATTCCTCGTCCCCTCGACTCACTATTCGTACCCGTACCACTCGACCTGACGCTGAAAAGTCAATCGTTCCGGACGGTGTCTCACTCCTCGAGAAACGCCGGCCCCGCGACCGCCTCGTCGGCGGCCTCCCGCCAGGAGTGGGAAGGCTCCCAGCCCAGTTCCTCGCGGGCTTTCGCCGTCGTGAACGCCGACGCCTCGCCCTCGATGTCGCACTCGTCGGGCAGGTCGCCGAAGACGGCCTCGACGGTCTCCGCGGTGGGTCGGCCGAGGGCGTTCTCCGCGGCGACGGCGAGGTAGGGCTCGTGGCCCTCGACGTCGGTCCCGAGGGCGGCGTCGACCATCGAGACCACGTCGCGGACGTCGACGTACGACCAGAAGTTGCCGCTCGGGTCGGCCGTCTCCGGGTCGAACCCGGCCAGTTCCTCGCGGACGCGGTACTCGCCGGGGTACTGCACCCACGAGGGCCGGATCGAGACCACGGAGATCCCGTGGCGGCGGACGACCCGCTCTGCGAGTTCCTCGCCGACGAGTTTCGAGGTCCCGTAGCCGTCCTCGGGCCGGGGCGGGTGGGCCTCGTCGATCGGCAGGTACTCCGGGAGGAACGGTTCGGCGGCGAAGGGCATCCCGTAGAGGCTCTCGCTCGATGTCCAGATCACGTCGGCGCCGACCCGGCCGGCCGCCTCGAAGACGTGGTAGGTGCTGGCCACGTTCGTCACGAACGTCTCCGTCTCCGGGGCGAGACCCATCGCGGGGATCGCCGCGAGGTGGATCACCGCGTCGGGGTCGTAGGTCTGGACGACTTCCCAGGCCTGTCCCTGATCCGTGAGGTCGGCCGCGAGGAACGAGACCCCCTCGCGCTCGCCCGGCGGGCGTTCGAGGTCGACGGCCACGACGTCGTGGCCCTCGCTCGCGAGGTGGTCGACTACCCAGCTTCCGACTCCGCCGGTCGCGCCGGTGACGACGAGTCGCATACCCGAACGCTGACACCGAGCCACGAAAACGGTGTGGGTTCCGACGACGGCTCGCGGCCGCCGATTCGTCACTCCACGTCGATGCGTCCGACGTGACCGGCGGCCTCGTGGGGGATACAGCAGAATTCGTGGGTGCCCTCGACCTCGAACGTCCGCACGTACGACCGCCCCGGGACGACGGCGCCGCGGCCGTCCGCCCAGCCCTCGCGGGCCGCGTCCTCGCCGTCGAAGTCGCCCGACGCCCAGTAGGGGGCGTCCGCGGGGATGGCGTCCTCGTAGGCGGTGACCGTGTGGGGTTCGCCCTCGACGTGTTCGAACGCGACGGTCTCGCCGGCCCCGATCGTTAGCTCGTCGGGTTCGAAGCTCGCGGCGTGTAGCTCCACGACGTGGTCGACGTCCTCGGGGACGCCCTCGACGACGTTCGGTCCGCCCTCGAGGTCGTCGTAGTCGTGGCCGCGACCGTGTCCGCCGCCGTGGTCGTCGCCCGGCGCCTCCTCGAGCGCGCCCGCGACGGCGAACTGCGCCCGCAACGCGGCCGCGGCGAAGTCGGCGGCCGCCGGGTCGACGCCCTCGTCGGTTTCCAGGGCATCGGCGTAGGTCTCGAGTTCGCCCTCGAAGGCCTCGTAGGTGGCGTGATCGGCGGCCCCGACCGCGTCGTGGACGCGGGCCCCCTCGAACCGCCGGAGGGTCCCCCGTGCGACCGCCGCGGCCGTCTCCGGGTCGACGCCCTCGAGTGCCGCGAGGACCGCTGCGTCCCACCCCCGGGCCTGCATCGCGGAGAGGACGGCCGCGTGCGCGGCGGCGTCGTCCTCGGCGAGGACGTACGCGGCGTCGAACGCGGCGTCGGTCGCGGCGTCGGCGCCGCTCTCGACCGCTTCGAGGTCCCCGTCGGCGGCGGCCGTCTCGAGTCCGGCCAGTTCGCCCTCGAAGGCGGCGTACAGCTCCACGTCGGCCGCGCTAACCTCGTCGTGGACGATCGAACTCTCCCAGCGCTCGGTCGTCTCGTCGGCGATCTCGGCGGCGGCCTCGAACGCGCCGGCGGCCGCGAGCCCCGCCACGTCGCCGATCCGCGCGGCGAACAGTCCCACGTCGAACACCAGCGCGTTCCGGTGCGAGAGCCGCCGTCGCTGTGCGTTCCGGAGCTGTTCGTCGGCGATCCCGGCTTCGGTCCGCGTTCGCTTCAGGTCCGCCTCCGCGAGGCCCTCCAGCCGGAGTTCCTCCAGGGCCTCCTCGAGTTCCTCGTAGGCGTCGTGGTCGGTCACTTCGAGTTGTTCGTGAGCGCCCCACTCGTCGGTCGCCCCCTCGAATCGGGCGAGCGTGTCGCCGGTGACTGCCGCACCGACCGCGAACTCCTCGGCGACCCCGAGCGCGAGGGCGTCGTCGACCCGCGCACGGATGGCGTTCCACTCGGCCGCGACGCCGAGTTCGGGGCCGACCGCCGCGTCCGCGCTCTCGTCGTCGTTTCCGTCGCCCGAATCCGCGCCCGCGTCGGTGGTACAACCGGCGATGCTCGCTCCGGCCGCCGCCGCGGCCAGCGCCACGATCGTTCGTCTCGTCGGCATGGTTTTAGGTCGGCCTAAAAATATGATGGCGGTTTCGGTTATTCCCGCGGACTGGGCATCCGACCGGGAACACGCGGGACGTCTGGAGTCGGCGACGGATTCGCTCGCCGGCGTGAGAACCCGTCCGGTTGGTCCGCGATGGGGTCGGATCGGCCGACGCCGACGGGATCAGTCGTCCGCCGGTTCCGCGCGCGTCGTCAGTTCGACGGGGTCGGCGTCGACGCCGAGTTCGTCGATTGCCTCCTGGGCGGCGCGCTTGCCGGAGACGAGCATGGCGCCGAAGGTCGGCCCCATCCGCGGGAGGCCGTAGGCGGTGGCGACGGCCATCCCGGTGGCGATCAGGCCGTCGTGGACGAGGCCCGTGTGCTCGACGACGGCGTCCTCGCTCTCGCCGACCCACATCGAGTCGTGGCCGGGCGAGTCGTGGCCGGGCGCGCCGTACTGCTCGCTCTCGGTCTGGTCCATGACCTGTCCGCGCTCGCGGGCCTCGCTGACGCCGGGCGCGTTCAAGACGCCGCGCTCGTCGAGTTTCGTGACCGCCATCGCGTCGTGGCCGGTCGCGTCGATCACGAGGTCGGCCTCGACGGCGATGGGGTCGACGCAGGTGATCTCGCGGGGCAGGGCGTGGACCGGCGTCCAGTTCATCACGATGCCCGAGACCCTGTGGTCCTCGCGGACGACGACGTCCGTGAACTCGGTCATGTTCTGCATCTTCGCGCCCGCGTCGCAGGCGGCCTTGATCAGCCCCGAACAGGCCTCGGGGCCGTTCGCGACGTACAGTCCCTCGCTGTCGGCGGCCGGCTTGTAGTCGACGTCGAGTTCGTCGAGGACCCGTTCGGCCGGCGAGCGCACCGTCACCTTGTTCATCAGGAAGCCGCCGAGCCAGAAGCCGCCGCCCAAGTAATTGTTCTTCTCGACGACCATCGTCTTCACGCCGCGCTCGGCGAGTTCCTTCGCGGCGGTCAGCCCCGACGGGCCGCCGCCGACGACGATGACGTCGGAGTCCGAGAAGTCCATGAACTCCTCGGTCCACTCCTGGCCGATCGCGCGCGTGACGTCCGCCTCGCCGACGTCGCTGAACTGGTCGAACTCGGTCATACAACTGGGTGGTATCTCGCGGTAGTGAAAAAGCTATCGCGACGGGCACGCGACCGTGACGGTCACGGACGCCGGCCGTTTCGCCGACGGAAAAGTAGATTACTCGCGGCGTGAACTCCCCGACGTGGGCGACGACGCCGCCCGAAGGCTCAAGGCTCGGCCCGCCGAATCCGAAGGAGAGAATGAACCGCCGCGCGTTCCTCGCGCTCGCCGTCACGTTCTCGGGGTGTCTCGAACCCTTCCGGGGGAACGGCGACGAGATCCGGGAACCGGAGGACCTCGAGATCGTCTGGTCGGACCTCGTCCGGGACGACCCCGGAACCGAGGAGGAACGCGTCTACGTCTGGGGAATCGTCAGGAACCAAAGCGACAGGGAGTTGAGCTACGTCGAGATCCGGGCGACGTTCCTCGACGGGGAGGGGGAGGAACTCGATACGGTCATCGAGAACGTCGAGGACGTCACCTCCGGCGAGGAGTGGGAGTTCGAGATCGAGTTCCCCGACTTCGGCGAACGGGCCGCCGAAGTCGCCGACTACGAACTCGAGCCCGCGACGGGCGTTTGAGCGCGTCCGTCGGTTCCGGGGACCGCGGCCCGCGGGATCGGGCGTCGCCCCGACGGACCGACGGCGCGCCGAGCGCGCGGGACCGAACGCGAACGACTCCATGACCGACCACGACGAGGGCGTCTCGACGCTCGCCAAGCAGGGCAGCATCACGTTCGTCGGGAACGTGTTCAACGGCGTCTTCGGCTTCGCCATCGTAATGGTGATGACCCGGTTCGTCAGCCCGTCGGTCTACGGCCTGTTCGTGCTCGCGACGTCGGTCATCCTCTTCACGCAGGTGTTCGCGAACCTCGGACTACCGCTGGCGATCGACTACTTCGTCCCGCAGTACCTCGAGGAGGGCGAACCGGGGAAGGCCAAGGGGGTGATCGTCCAGGTCACCGCGACCGTCCTCGTGACCTCCTCGCTCGTCGGCCTCACACTCGCGGTGAGCGCGTCGTACGTCAGCGAGTTCTTCGCGGAGCCGTCGCTGCGCATCGCGTTGCTGCTGCTCGCGGCCGCCATCCCGATGCTGGCGATCTACAACGTGTTGCTCACCTCCTACTACAGCATCAAGCGCCTCCAGTACCGCGTGGTGATGCGCGACCTCGTCCGGCCGACGGTCCGGTTCGGGGTCACCCTCGCGCTCCTGCTGGCCGGCTTCGGGCTGCTCGGGCTGATCGTCGGCTACCTCGTCGGCCTGCTGGTCGCGATCACCGTCGGCGCCGTCGTCTTCGTCTACAAGGCATGGGAGATCATGGCCGCGAAGATGGAACTCGTCGCGCCGGCGCCGCTGGTGCGGTACTCGGTGCCGCTTGCGATGACGAGCGTCGTCTACGTGCTGATGGGCCACGTCGACTACTTCGTCCTCGGCTTCTACCTCGAGTCCGACGACGTCGGCATCTACCGCGTCGGCTACATGCTCGGCTCGGCGCTGACGATCATCTTTAGCTCGCTCGCGCCCGTCTTCAAGCCGCTGATCGCAGAGACCCGCGACGACACCGCCCTCGTCGAGGAGCGGTTCCGGATCGCCGCCCGCTGGATCGCCGGCTTCACCCTCCCGATCGCGATCACGCTCTCGCTGGGCGCGCCCGCCTACCTCTCGGTGCTCTACACCCCGCAGTACGCCGAGGCCAGCGCCGTCGTCGCGCTCCTGTCGGCCGCGTTCCTGTTCAACGTCACCTTCGGCGGCCCCGACGGGACGCTGTTGCAGGGGATGGGCTACTCCCGGGTCGTCTTCGCGAACACGCTCGTCCTCTTCGGCGCGAACGCCGTCGTCTCGTTCGCGCTCGTCCCCTTCTTCGGCATCTTCGGCGCCGCGATGGGGTCGGCGACCGCGCTCTCGCTCGTCGGCGCGCTCACCCTCGTCGAACTCCACCGCCTCGACGGCGTCCACCCGTTCACCCGCGACTTCGCGAAGGTCGTCCTCTCGGGGGTGCCGCCGCTGCTCGTCGGCGCGCCGATCGTCCTGCTCGTCGACTCCAACCTCGTCGTCGCCGCCGTCCTCCCCGTCGTCGTCTTCGCGACGTACGTCCTCTCGCTGGTGCTCACCGACGCGTTCACCGACGACGACGCCCGCATGGCCGCCGAGTTCGGCCCGAGCGTCGAGAAGTGGCTGCCGGCGGGGCTGTTGAAGTAGGTCAGCCGCCGGTCCGAATCCGCTCTTCGGCCGCTTCGAGCGCCGCCTCCGCGTCGAAGGCGTCGACGATCCCGCGCAGCGCCGTCTCGTCTTCGTCCGCCAGTTCCTCGGCGTGGGCGGTGATGTTCGGCACCGCGCGGATCACGTTGTCGACGATCGGGACGTCCGCGACCCGCGGCGAGCGCGACAGCGGGTTGAGGTCGATCACGATCTCGGTCTTGCCCATCTCGTCGAGCGCCTCGGCGCGGTCGCCGTCCTCCAGCGGGACGACCACGACGTCGGCGTCGTAGATGCCGTCGGCGTCGACCTTCGCGCGCTCGTGGTCGAGGCCGGGGATGCGGGCGTCGGCCTCGATCCCCTTTACCTCCGCGGCGCCGTGCTCGCGCAGGTGGTCGGCGATCGCCCGGACCCGCTCGGGGGTGCGGTTGAAGAGGTTGACCTCGAGGTCGGCGTCGACGGCCTCGGCGAGGTCGACGACCTCCGCGGCGACCAGCGCCGCGACGTTGCCGTTGATCGAGAGCACGGGGTCGTCCGCCAGCAACAGGTGGGCCGCGGCCGCGCGCTCGGCCGCGTCGGCGGAGGGAATGGTCTCCTCGCCGAGCAGGTAGTCGAAGGCGCTGCCCCGCCCCTCGGCGTGCATCCCTTGGAGGTGGGTGATCCCCTTCTCGACGCCGCGCTCGATCCGGTGGCGCGTGACGAGGTCGGCGTACCGCGGGTGGTCCGCCGGAATCTCGTCTTCGTGTTCGACGTCGGCGGGGACGGTCTCGTGGTCGCTCACGGCCGAACGGTCGCGAGCGTCGATAAAAAGCGGTACGATTCGGCTGGTCGGACTACTCGGTGAAGGTGATCCAGCCGTTCGGGGCGTGTTCCTTGACCGCCTTCATGGCCTCGCGGGCCTCGGTCCGGGTCTCGTAGGTCCGGGTACTCTCGGTCATCGGGACGCCGTAGCGGTCGACGAGCTTCCACTTCCAGCCGTCCTCGCCGGTGTGAAGCTCGAAGGAGACGCTGTCGATCTCGAGGATGCTCGCCGTCTCGATCATGTCCCGCAGGTCGTCGAGGGCCTCGCGGGCCGCCTCGGTGGACTCGTAGCCCTCCGAGCCGGCGGCGACGGTGAGCCCCTCCTCGTTGATGAGCCGCCAGCGCCAGCGGTCGTCCTCGTCTGCGAACAGTTCGAAGGAGGCGACGTCGAAGTCGACGCGGCCGGCCATCGGCGCGAGCTTGCGCACGCGGTCGACGTCCTCGACGATCTCGTCTTTCGTCGGCTCGGCGTCGACGGAGCCCGCGAGCACGTCGCGGTCGGCGTCGACGAGTTCCCAGTGCCAGCCGTCGTCCCCGCCGAGGCGGATCGCCGCGGTCTCGATCGTGAAGATCGGCGCGTCGGCGGCGTGGCGTTCGAGGTCGCGCGCGGCGCTGACGGCGGTCTCGCGGTTGTCGTAGCCGACCGAGGAGTCCGCGATCATCTCGCGGTCGCGGTCGACCAGCCGGAACTGCCAGTCGCCGCCGCGGTACACCTGCACGGCGACGTCGCCGATGGTGTGTTCCCGGGCGGTCGCGGCCGCCTCGCGGATCGCCGGCAGCGTGTCGAGCAACTCGTCACGCGTCGGGTGAGCCTTGTCGTCGACGGCGACGGTCTCGCCCGAGGGCAGGACGAACCGCCAGTGCCAGCTCTCGTCGGCGTAGGTCTGGAAGATCGCGTTCTCCATCTCCCGGACCTCGGACTCGAGGTTGTCGATCAGCCGGTCCATCGCGTCCTTGGCGTCGCCGCGGGTCGGGTGGGTCGTCGGGTCCTCGGCGACCAGCTTCCCGCCCGCGTCGATGAGCCGCCAGCCCCACTCGTCGTCCTCGTTGACGAAGAGTTCGAACGCGGCGGTGTCGATCTCGAGCAGTTCCGCGTCGGGCGCCTGCTCTTTCAGCGTCATCATCGCCTCCGCGGCCTCGCCGCGGGTGGTGTGTTCCTCGCCGCTGTCGGCGAGTACGTTCCCGTCCTCGTCGATGAGCCGCCAGCGCCACTCGCCGTCGTCGGCCTCGTAGACCTGGAACGCCGCGTGCTCGAACTCGATGAGGTCGGCCTCGCGGGCCTGTTCGCGGACGCGATCGATCGCGGTCTCGGCGGCGTCGGCGGTGAAGTGGGCCTCGTCGCTCGCGGCGATGATCTCGCGGTCCTCCGTGACCAGCCGCCAGTTCCACCGGACGTTCGACTCGGGGGGCTCTTCCTCCTCGTCGGCGTCCTCGGCGACCTCCTCGACCTCGTCGGCGTCGACGGGGTAGATCTCGTACTCGGCGTCGTCGATCTCGACGACGTCGGCGCCGCGGGCGTGCTCGCCAAACTGCCGGGTCTGGTGCTCGGCGGCGGCGTGTTCGGCGGCCGCGTCCGGGCCGCGCGCGACGAGGTGTTCGTTCTCGTCGACCAGCCGCCACTGCCACTCGTCGCCGTCCTCGTACAGTTCGTACGTCGGTTCGCCCGCGACGGTGATCGACGCCGACTCGAGTTCGGGCAGCAGGTCCTCGACCGCCTCCTCGGCGTCGCGCCGGGAGCTGAACTCGGCGGCGCTCTCGGCGATCTCGCGGTCCTCCTCGTCGACGAACCGCCAGATCCAGCCGCCGTCGTCGCGCTGGCGGAGTTCGACGCCGATGTGGTCGACGTCGAGCAGCCGCGCCTGATCGAAGCGCTTGGCGAACTCGTGGGCGGCCTCCTCGGCCTCGTTCTGGTCCGCGAAGCCGGTCTCGCTCTCGGCAAGCGGTGTGCGGTCGTCGTCGAGCAGTTGCCAGTACCAGCGGTCGCGGCGCTCGACGTACGTGAACGCCGCGCCCTCGATCTCGATGACGTCGGCTTCCGGCGCGCGGTCCTTGAAGAAGCTCACCGACTCCTCGGCGCCGTCGCGCTGTTCGAACTCGCGTGCACAGGCGCCGACGATGCTGCCGTCGTCGCGGGCGAGCGTCCACTGCCAGTTGCCCGCGCGGTCCTCGTAGAGCCGGAACGCCGACGTCGTCAGCTCCATCAGCCCCGCGGAGCCGATCTGGGATTTCACCTGATCGATCGCCTCCTCGGCCTCCGGTCGCGTCACGGCGCTGTCCTCGCTGGCCGCCAGCGCCTCGAGGTGCAGGACGTGCCACTTCCAGTCGCCTTTCTCGTCGCGGAAGACGGCGTACTGGGCGCCTTCCAGCGCGTCGCCCGTGAGGATGTCCGGATCGTCGCTCGCTCCCTCCTCTTCGACGAACATACCTTTTCGACCGGTGACGACCGGAATCAGGGCGGTGACGACCGCGATGAGGCCGATCCCGACCGCGTAGGACGCGATGACTTCGATCGTCCAGTCCGGCCCGGTACCGCCCCACTCTTTGACCCTGATGTTACTCGGGTAGAACACCCCGAAGGAGCCGACCCCGACGAGGGACACGAGGAACCCGACCGCGGCCGCCTGCAGGCCACGCCGCCTGACCGGCAACATCATGACGATACCGAACAGCAAGAGCGAGAGGCCGAGCCCCCCGAGGACCCCGGCCACCCGGTTGATCTGCAGATTCTCGGAGCCGATGAGCGCGTAGGTCCCCGCGTAGAGGACCACCGCCATCGCGGCCCCGAGGAATCCGAAGACGAACAGCCAGTAGCCGTATACGTCTTTCGGCGACTCCGGCTCACCGACGTAGTGTTCGTACAGCCGGAACAGTTTTTGGTGAAAGTCTTTGACTGGAGACATTCGTTGACTCGAACGGATAACTGAAATGGACCATAATAAACTTCCGGCTATCTGTCAGATAGTACAACAGAACGCGGCCCCACACGTTCGTCGCCGCTCGTTCGGGCGGTATCGTCGCACAGAGAGGCTCTGGCGTCCGATCGGGTCGGCGTCGGCGGCGCGATCCGGGGCGACGGGCCGGTTTTCGGGTCGAAGTTTCGACACTCGAAGCGGGGGGTACCACCCGCGCACGGTCACCGTAGCACCGCGCCCGCGGGGTGGGTCGAACAGACCGACGGCTCGTAGCCCGCGTCCGACAGCCCCGTCCCGAGCGCGAAGACGGTGTCACCGAGCATCGCCATCGACGCCTGTCCGTCCGCCGCCGCGACCTCCGCGAGCGCCTCCCCCACCGCGGGCGTCAGCAGGTCCGCCTCGCGCGCGAACCGCCGCGAGGCGAAGACGAACGAGGCGAGCGTCGGCTCCCGGACCACCCGCGAGAGCGCCCGCTTGCCCGCGCGCGAGAGCGTCCCGGTGTCGCCCGAGAGCACCTCGGCCGTCGAGAGGTCGCCGAAGGAGACGTACTCGACGCGCGCGCGGGCCGGGACGGCGTCGAGTTTCCCGTGGCCCGGCGCGCCGGGTTCGAGGCGGATCGGGACGCCGCCGCGGGCCTGCGCGACGACGTCGCCGAGGCCGGTACCCGCCTGTACCTCCGCGCCGTGGGCGATCGTCACGAGTTCGTTCTCCGAGAGCCGCCGGTCGAACACCCGGTTGGCGGCGAGCGCGGTCCCGAGCGCGAGCGCGCCCGAGACGCCGAAGCCGGCCCCGAGCGGGAGGTCCGACTCGGCCTCGACGCGCGCGGGCGCCTCAAGCGTTTCGAGGACGGTCGTCACGGGTTCGATCTCGATCCGGTCGCCGTCGAGGACGACCGCCGGGTCGTCGGCCGGGCGGACGGTCACCTCGACGCCGTCGGTGAGCGTGAGTCCGGCACCGCGGGACCCCGCCTTCGTCGGGTCGTCGTCGGGGTGAGCGCTGAAAAAGCCCGTGACGTGTCCCGGAACGAACGCCGTCGCCTCGTCGGTCATCGCCCGTCCCTTTCGTCCCGGCCGTAATAATCCTGAAGATCCGCGCGTCGGTCCCGACTCACTCCTCGCCCATCGCCTCCTCCAGCCACGTGATCGTCGGCGAGGCCGTGGCGCCGTGGACGAGGATCGACGTCAGGACGACAAAGCCCACAAGCGCCCAGAGCTCGTCGCCGTCCCGGAAGGGGGCGACGTTGAGGCCGTACGACAGGTAGTAGAACGAGCCGATGCCGCGGATGCCGAAGAAGGCGACGACCGCGCGCTCGCGCCAGTCGCGGTCGAACCCCGCCAGCCCGACGGCGCCGGCGACGGGCCGGACGAGGAAGACGATGGCCAGCCCCGCGAACACGAGGTCCCACGTGAGCGGTTCGAGGAGGCCGCTCGCGAGCGCGCCGCCGAAGAGAATCACGATCGCGGCCATCAGCAGGTACTCGGCCATCTCGGCGACGGCGTGTAGCGCCTCCTGGTAGTCGTGTCTGCGCTCGTACTGGCGCATCGTGAGCGCGGCGACGAAGACGCCAATGAAGCCGTACCCCCCGAGCAGTTCCACGACGCCGTAGACCAGCAGCGTCCCCGCGACGGCCTCCAGGCCCCGCAGCGAGCGCGACAGCGACGTCTCCGCGGCGACGCCGAACGTGACGGCGGCGACGAGCCAGCCGAGGCCACCCCCCGCAAGCGTGCCCACGACGATCTTGTACGCGACGTAGACCAGCGCCCACTCGCCGATCCACGCCGCGGGGTCGTAGCCGACGTACGCCACGAGGATCGCGAGGTAGGTAAACGGGAACGCGAGGCCGTCGTTCAGCCCCGCCTCCGAGGTGAGCGCGAACCGGACCTCGTCCTCCATGCCGGCCTGCTCGGGGTCGGGTTCGGCCTCCATCCCCGCGCCCGGTTTCGGCACCTGCACCTCCGCGGCGAGGACGGGGTCGGTGGGCGCGATCACCGCGCCGAGCAACAGCGCGGTCGGCAGGAGCAACCCCGCCCACAGGCCAACCAGCGCCGCCAGCCCGATCGACAGCGGCATCGTGATCCCGAGCAGGCGGGCCGTCGAGGCCCACTCCGGCCACTGCGGCCGCCGGTCGAGTTTCAGCCCCGCGCCCATCAGCGCGACGATCACCCCCAACTCCGTCAGCCGCTCGGCGATGGCGGCGTTCTCGATCGGGTCCGGGTCGGGCAGCGTCGGCGCCAGCGAGAAGACGACCGCGCCGAACGCGAGGTAGACGATCGGCAGCGACACCGCGCGCTCGGAGACGAGTCGCGGCAACAGGACCACGCCGAGGACGGCGATTCCCGCGACGACCATCCCGACGACGAACCCCTCGATCGCCATCCGTACGCGAGCATACACGAGGGGCCGGATAACCGCTGGACTTGCAACGACCGGCCGCCGACTTTTCGCGGCGTTCGGCGTAGCGGGTCGACGTGTCGAGACCCCGACGCGACCCCGCCGCGGGACGCCGGGCGTTCCTCGCCGCGGCCGCCGCGGCGACCGCCGCGCTCGCCGGCTGTTCGGAGGAGCAGGACGTCACCCACGAGGAGGTCCCCGAACCCGTCGAGGAGCGCCAGCCGCTGCACCACCGCCTGCCGGACCTCCCCGTCCCGCAGTACCTCGAAACCGTCGAAGCGGGCGTCGAGGAGGGGATCGCGGCCGACGTCGACGACGAGGAGTCGCTTCGCGAGGCCCTCGAAGAGCGCGACGTCGCCGTCGAGGTCCTCGAACGCGACGGGCGCTTCCTCCTGGTCGAACACGTCGCAGACGCCCCCGAAGCGGGGGTCCTCGAAGACGTCGGCGTCGTCGCCGGCGCGTTCCTCCCCTACGCCGTCGGGAGCGAGGACCCCGGTCGACTCGAGGCGACGCTGCTGCAGGCCGACGGGAGCCCCTTCGGCTCCTACGACGCGCTCGTCACGTGGGCGCTGTCCCACGACGGGAGCGAGTTGCCACTCGGCGCGTACGCCGAACTCGTCGCCGCGACGCTCGAAACGGAACAGGAGGTGCCGGTAGAAGCGGAGTCGTGAGAGCCCTCCGGGCTCGGACGCTGCCGGTCCCACGAGACTCGCTTCGCTCGTCTCGCTGGCTCTCAACGTCTTCGCCTACGGGCTCGGACGGTGCCGATCCCGCGGGAACGCGGTCGCAGCGAAGCTGCTCCCTGCTCCCGCTCGACGGTCGCGTCGTCGCCTACGGCGACAGACGCTGCCGGTCTCGCGGGAACAGGACCGCTTCCCGGATGTTGTCGAGGTCGAGCATCGTCATCAGCAGGCGCTCGCCGCCGAGGCCGAAGCCGGCGTGGGGCGGCATGCCGTACTTGAACATCTTCGTGTAGTACTCGAACTCGTCGGGGTCGAGGCCCTGCTGTTCGAACCCCTCGACGAGGTGCTCGAAGCGGTGTTCGCGCTGGCCGCCCGAGACGAGTTCCATCCGCGGGTGCATCAGGTCGAAGCCCGTCGAGAGTTCCTCGTCCTCGTCGTCGTCCATGATGTAGAACGGCTTGATCTCGCTTGGCCAGTCGGTGATGAAGTAGTGGCCGCCGACGTCCGCCCCGAGGGCCTTCTCGCCCTCGGTGGGGAGGTCGTCGCCCCAGACGAGTTGCTCGTCGAGTTCGCCCGTCGCGTTGATGCGCTCGATGGCCTCCTCGTAGCTGAGACGGGGGAACTCGCCCTCGGGGACCGAAAAGTCGTCGGCGATGCCGAGCGTCTCGAGTTCCTCGGCGCAGTTCTCGGCGACGGCCTCGTAGGCCGCCTTCACGACGCCCTCGACGACGTCCATCGCGTCGTGGTGGTCGCAGAACGCGCCCTCGAAGTCGATCGAGGTCGCCTCGTTGAGGTGCCGCGGCGTGTTGTGCTCCTCGGCGCGGAAGATCGGGCCGATCTCGAAGACCCGTTCGAGGTTGGAACCGGCCATCAGCTGCTTGAACAGCTGCGGGCTCTGGTTCATGAACGCCTCGCGGCCGAAGTAGGTGATCGGGAACAGTTCGGTGCCGCCCTCGGTGCCGGTCGCGACGATCTTCGGCGTGGTGATCTCCGTACAGCCGACCTCGCGGAACTGCTCGCGGGTCGCGCGCAGGACCTCGCTGCGGATCTCGAAGATCGCCTGCACCTCGTCCTTGCGCAGGTCGAGGGTGCGGTTGTCCAGCCGCGTCGAGAGTTCGGCGTCGACCTTCCCGGAGGGGTCGAGGGGCAGTTCGGGGTCGGCCGGCGCGATGACCTCGACCGACTCGGGGACGACCTCGACGCCGGTGGGCGCGCGGGGCTCCTCCTCGACCGTCCCGGTGACGGTCACGACGCTCTCGCGGGAGACCCCCAGACCGGTCTCGACGAGGTCGTCGTCCATCTCGTCTTTCTCGAACTTGATCTGGATCTTCCCGGTCGCGTCGCGCAAGATGAGGAAGGCGATGCCGCCGAGGTCGCGAACCTCGTGGACCCAGCCGGCGACGGTCGCCTCGTCGCCCGGCTCGGCGTCTTCAGTGTAGGTTCTGTCCTGCATACCTCCCGGTTGTCCCAGCCGCGACTTAAGCGCACTCGTTCGGCGCCGTCGTCGCTCGTGGACCGTCATCGGAATCTCGTCTCTCGGGCGGGCAGTCACCGACGCCATCAGGTCGAGGTCGGTCCCCGGGAGGAGTTCGAGGTGGTACCGCCGGTAGACGGTCGCGAGGATGAGCCGCGCCTCCAGCATCGCGAACCGGTCGCCGATACACCGGCGGGGGCCGGCGGCGAACGGGAAGTAGGCGAGTTTCGGCAGCGACTGCTCCATCCCGTCGGTCCAGCGCTCCGGGCGGAACGCCAGCGGGTCGTCGTACCACCGCGGGTCGCGGTGGACGACCCACTGGTGCATCCGGACGGCCGCGCCGGCGTGGGAACCGCCGGGGGCAGGACGTAGCGCGGAGAAACGCGAGCTGGTTGCCGACGATCGGCAGGCCGTCGGGGCCGGACGGACGCTCCTCGGCGATCGCGGGGGTGTCGCCGCGCATAGCCAGGCGAAACGGAAGCCAGCGCTCTATGTCCGTCGGCGACGGGCGACCGGGGACGCCCGCGGCCCGCGGACGCGAACTTCCGCACCGTTTTGACGCTGGAACGCCGACTGTCAGCCATGGATACGCTCGAATTCCTCGCCGCCGCGATCCGAGATGCCGAGACCGTCGTCGCGCTCACCGGCGCCGGCGTCTCCGCCCCGTCGGGCGTCCCCACGTTCCGCGGCGACGACGGCGTCTGGGAGCGCTTCGACGAGGAGCAGTTCACGTACGGGCGCTTCCAGCGCGATCCGGCCGGCTTCTGGGCGGATCGGCTCGCCCTCCAGCGGGAACTGTACGGCGAGGATCACGAGCCCAACGCGGCCCACGAGGCGCTCGCGGCGCTGGCCCGCGACGGCTACCTCGACGCGATCCTCACCCAGAACACCGACGGGTTACACGGGCGCGCGGCCGAGACGGCGGACGGCACGGAACTGGTCGAACTCCACGGCAACGCCCACCGAGTCGTCTGTGCCGACTGCGGCCGCCGGAGCGACGCGAACCCGGTCCTCGAGCGCGTCGCCGACGGCGACCTCCCGCCGCGGTGTGACTGCGGCGGCGTCTACCGCCCCGACGTCGTCCTCTTCGGCCAGCGGCTCCCGGACGACGTCCTCCGGCGCTCGCGGGCGTTCGCCCGCAGGAGTGACGTCTTCCTCGCGATCGGCTCCTCGCTGGTCGTCGAACCGGCCGGATCGCTGCCGCGGCGGGCCGGCGAGACGGGCGCGACCGTCGGCATCGTCAACCTCGACGTGACCCCCTGTGACGCGGTCGCCGACGCCACCCTCCGCGAGGACGTCACCGAGGTCCTGCCGCGGCTCCGCGCGGCGGTCGAAG
The DNA here is from genome assembly GCF_024296665.1 of Salinilacihabitans rarus. Taxonomy (NCBI): domain Archaea; kingdom Methanobacteriati; phylum Methanobacteriota; class Halobacteria; order Halobacteriales; family Natrialbaceae; genus Salinilacihabitans; species Salinilacihabitans rarus. The sequence goes on from NZ_CP100762.1 coordinate 38,273, forward strand.
GCGAGCGCGGCGGCTGACCGGCGGGCACGAGCGGGAAGCGAGAACGGGCGTCAGGCGTCGTTGGCCGCGTCGACGGTCTCCTGGACGGCGTCGACGCCCTCGTCGTGGGCGAGGTTGCCGACGACGATCACGTCGGCGCGGTTCGCCATCGCGTACGCGGAGTCGTAGTCGTGGATGCCGCCGCCGTAGAACAGCGTCGCCTCGTCGAGGGCCTCGCGGGCGGCCTCGACGATCGACTCCTCGCCGTACGTCCCCGAGTACTCGACGTAGACGATCTCCTGACCGAACATCCGCTCGGCGATCTTCGCGTAGGAGGCGATGTCGTCCGCGGTGAGGTCGCAGTCGGCCTCGGTCAACTGCGCGACGTCGGCCTCGGGGTTCATCACGATGTACGCCTCGGTCCAGGTGCGACCCCAGTCGAGGTCGCCGTCGACGCGCACCCACTCCTTGTGCGCGCCGGTGATCCAGAACGGCGAGCCGGCGTTGAACACCGTCGGGATGAGGTAGCCGTCGAGCGCGTCGTCGTCGACGACGACGCCCGGGTTCGACGGCTCCTGGTACAGCGGCACGTCGTGTTCGGCGCAGGCCTCGATGACGGCCGCCATGTTCTCCTCGGTGATCCCCATCGTCCCGCCGATCTCGACGGCGTCGGTCCCGGTCGCACAGAGGTCTCCGTAGGTGACCTCGTCCGGAAGCTCCTTGTCCGGATCGATCTTCAGGATGTGGTTCCACTCAGCCCAAGGCGCAGTCATACCGCCCCGTTTCCCGACAACCGGCAAAAACGCTCCGAAACCGTCCGTCAGCCGGCCGACGTCTCGCGTCGATTACCGTTCGGCGATCCAGACCATCTCCTGGTCGGTCGACTCCAGGGGCGCACGCTCGAACCCGCCGTAGACCTCCCACGCGGAGAACGGCGAGAGCCGGAACAGCAGTTCGAACTCGCGGCGCGAGACGAGAGCGAGCGGCGCCTCGTTCTCCGCGACGACCTCGCCGTCGGCGTCGAGCACCTCGGAGCGGATGCGGGCTACCTGCTCGACCTCGTCGACGAGTTCCGTCACCGTCCGGTGGACGTACGTCGCGCCGTCGACCTCGAACTCCGTCTTCTCCCACCGGCCGTAGGTCTCGCAGATCACGTCGAAGTTCGGGGCGAACGCGTTCAGCGCCAGCCGTCCGCCCGGCGCGAGCGCGTCGTGGAGCCGTTCGAGCGCCGCGAGCTGGTCGTCGATCTCGAGCAGGTGCAGGAACGCCCGGAACGGGACGATCGCGAGCGCGTACTCCCGCTCCGGGTCGAACTCGGTGACGTCCGCCCGACGAACGCTCGGTTCGAGCCCCGCCGCGGCCGCGTTCTCGCGGAGCACTTCGAGCATCCCCTCCGAGACGTCGATACCGTAGGCGTCGACCCCGTCGCGGAGCACCTCGAGGTAGACGCGACCGGTGCCACAGCCGACTTCGAGGACGGGACCGTCCGCCTCGCGGGCCAGTTCGCGGTAGAAGTCGACGTCGTTCGCGTCGATCACCTCGCCGTAGTAGGCGTCGTAGAACGCGGCGAGGTCGTCGAAGTAGTCGGCGGCCTCCATGCCCGAGGCCTCGGTCGACGGGGAAAAAGCGTTTCCGGGGGTGTGCCAGTCGGTGCCGCCGTCAGATCCCCTGCCCCATCAGGTGGCTGCGCAACACGTCGGCCTCCTTGTTCCCCGCGCCGGTGTTGAGCAGGACGACCGTCTCGTCGCCGTCGAACTCGCCGCGGTCGGCGAGTTCCCACGCGCCGCTGGCCGCGGCGGCGCAGGTGGGCGCCATCTCGATGCCCTCGCGCTCGGCGACCGCGATGGCGGCGTCGAGGATCTCGTCGTCGTCGGTCGCGACCGCGCCGCCGTCGCTCTCGCGCAGCGCCTCGAGGATCCACGGGCTCGCCCCCGGATCGGGGATCTCGATCCCGCCACAGATCGTGTCGGGGTGCTCGACGGGTTCGTGGACGTCCCGGCCGGCCTCGAACGCATCGACGATGGGCGCACAGCCGGTCGCCTGCGCGGCGTACAGCGCGGGCACCTCGTCGATCAGCCCGAGGTCGCGGAACTCCGTCGCCCCCTTGTGCATCCCGACGAGGCCGACGCCGCCGCCGGTCGGGTAGACGATCGCGTCGGGCACCTCCCAGTCGAGTTGCTCGACGATCTCGTACAGCATCGTCTTCTTGCCCTCGTGGCGGTACGGCGTGACGAACGTCTGGACGGGGTACCAGTCGTCGTGTTCCTCGACCGCCTCCTCGTAGGCCGCGCCCGCGTCGCCGATCCGGCCGCCGACGACGGTCAGGTCGCCGCCGTGGACGTTCACCATCGCCTTCGTCGTGAAACCGGCGCGGGCGGGCAGGAAGACGTGTGCGTCGAGGTCCGCCCGGCCCGCGTAGGCCGCGGCGGCCTGCCCCGCGTTGCCCGCCGAGGCGAGCGCGACGTCGCTCGCGCCGTGTCCGACGGCGGCCGTCGTCGCGACCGTCTGGCCGCGGTCCTTGAACGTCCCCGTCGGGTTGCGTCCCTCGTCTTTGATCAGGACGCGCCCGACGCCCAACTCGTCCGCGAGGTCCGGACACTCGACCAGCGGCGTCGCGCCCTCGTCCATCGTCACCGCCGCCTCGCGGGCGAACGGCAGCAGTTCCTCGTAGCGCCACATCGAGTCGAACGGGCGCGCGGCCAGCGTCTCCCGGTCGAGGTCGACCGCGTCGTAGTCGTAGGTCGGGTCGAGGATGCCCCCGCAGTCGTCACAGCGGTGGGTCCCCTCCTCGGGGTCGAACCGCGCGCCGCAGTCGACGCACTCGAGGCCGTCGTAGGCGTCCGTCGTCTCCATACTCCCGCCTTGCGGGGGCGGGGACAAATCCCTGTCCATAGACCGGTCGCGGGTTGCCGTCGCGTGCAGGCCTTTGTGTCCGCCGGTCGAACAGTCGTCCATGGGATCGAACCCGACGGTGATCGTCGCCGGCGCCGGCCTCGCCGGGCTTGTCGCCGCCCGCCACCTCGCCGCGGGCGGCGCGGACGTGACGTGTTACGAGCGCCGGGAGACGGTCGGTGGCCGCGTCCGTACAGCCGAGCGCGACGGCTTCCGGTTCGACCGCGGCTTTCAGGTGCTGTTCACCGCCTACCCCGCGGTCCGGCGGGAACTCGACCTCGATGCCCTCGACCTCCGGCGGTTCGCGCCGGGCGCGGTGCTCGCGCGGCCGGGCCACCGCTCGACGCTCGGGGACCCCCTGCGCGACCCGCGCTCGCTGCCGGAGACGCTGCTGAACCCCGACGTCTCCGTCGCCGACGGGCTCCGGGTCCTCCGGCTTCGCCGGGACCTCGCCCGGACCGACCCCGAGGCGATCTTCGACGGCGACGGCGACGACCGGTCGATCCGCGAGTACCTCCGCGAGCGGAGCTTCTCCGAGGGCTTCGTCGAGAACTTCGCCGCGCCCTTCTACGGCGGGATCACCCTCGACCGCTCGCTGTCGACCTCCGGTCGGGTCTTCGAGTACACCTTCGCGATGCTCGCACGCGGCGACACCGCCGTCCCCGTGGACGGGATGGGCGCGATTCCGCGCCAACTCGCGGCGAGGGCGCGGGGGGCCGGCGCGACCGTCGAGACCGGCGCGACCGTCGAGGCGGTCGCCGACGAGGGCGACGGCGTCTCGGTGACCGTCGACGGCGCGGCCCGCGAGGCCGACGCCGTCGTGGTCGCGACCGACCCGCCGACCGCCCGGGAACTGACCGGCGTCGAGGACGTGCCGACCGAGGCCCGCGCCTGCGTCACGCAGTACTACGCGCTGCCGGCGGAGGCCGACCTCGGGACGGGAAAGCGGCTGGTGCTCAACGGGGTCGAGGACGGGCCGAACCAGGTCGTCCCCCACAGCGAGGTCGCACCGGAGTACGCCCCCGACGACGCCGCGTTGCTCGGCGCGACCTACCTCGGCGAGCGCGAGGAGCGCGAGGAGGAACTCGCCGAGCGCACCCGGCGGACGCTCGAATCGTGGTACCCCGAGCGCCGGTTCGACGGGTTCGAACTCCTGCACACCGACCGGATCGAGTTCGCGCAGTTCGCCCAGCCGCCGGGGATCCACGACCGGCTGCCGGGGCCGCGCGCGGCCGGCGGCCGGGTCTACCTCGCGGGCGACTACACCGCGTGGTCGTCGATCCAGGGGGCGATGGAGAGCGGGCGAACGGCCGCGAAGGCGGTCGTCGAGGACCTGTCCTGACTACAGGAGCCGCCGACACTCCCCCAGCGGCGGGAACCAGAGCGTCTCGTCGCCTTCCTCGTCGCGGATCGCCGGGTGGAACGCGTCGGCGTCGTCGATCAGCGGCGACCCGAAGTCGCGGCCGGCCATCCCGTTGACCGTCGCCCCCGGCGCCAGCCGAGTGAACGCCGGGAGGACGAGCACGTCCGCGCCCTCGTAGACCCCGGGGCCGTAGAGGAAACACGGCAGCTTCCGGCCGTCGACCGACAGCGCGGGGTGGTCGTGGCCGATCACGTACCGCGCGGCGTCGCTTTCGGGTCGCTCGTGACCGTGGACGACGACCGTCTCGCCGTCGGCCAGTCGGCGTTCGGCGGCGGTCTCGCCGTCGTAGATCCGGTCGAGCAGCGCGTCGTGGTTCCCGGGGGTGACGACCAGCGACGCGCCGGCGTCTGCGACCCGCTCCTCCAGCGCCGCGAGGTCCCGCTCGACGCCGCGGGGGACGGTCGAGAACGAGTGCAGCAGGTCGCCCGCGACGACGACGGTTCCGGGGTCGACGCGCCCGAGGAGGGCGTCGAGGCGGGCGAGCGCGTCGCCGCCGTCGTCGATCGGGGCCTCGACGTCGGAGGCGGCCGCGCGCCCGAGGTGGAGGTCCGCGAGGACGAGCGCGTCGCTCTCCGGGATGTACGCGGCGCGGTCGAGGAGGTCGAACGGGACGTCGACGGGGGTCATTCCTCGCCGCCGTCGGGCCGCACCTCCGCGTCGGGGCCGAGCGCGCTCGCGAGGTCGTACTCGGTGCCCGTGAGGACGAACAGGACGTCCTCCAGCGGTTCGAGCACCTCGGGGAGGACGCGGACGACGAGGTAGGCGATGCCGATCAGCGCGACCACCGACAGCGGCTGGGAGATGAAGTTGTGCGCGACGAGAAAGGAGGTGCGACTCGCCGGGGCGCCCATGTACGTCGTCACGACGTAGATCAGCGGCTCGTACTGGAACCAGCCCCACGGCGAGGCGAGCGCGATGAAGACGTTCCGGAAGAGGTTGAGCAGCCAGATGACGCCGACGGCGAGCGCGAACGCCGCGAGTTTGCGCCGCAGCGACGCGCTCACGGCCGCGATCAGCCCGCCGAAGATGGCCATGCTCCCGATGCCGGTACAGGCCATCACGATGTAGGTGGTCCGTCCGGTGACCGTCTCCTCGGGGTCGAACGCGAAGCGGCTCCGGTACCCGTCGGGGCCGACGTCGAGGCCGGGGCTGTGGCCGAGCAGTTCCATCCCGTAGTGGGTCTGGGCGGCGGTCGTCTCGATCAGCCACCGGCGGACGAACGGAATCGTCTCCGCGGGCAGGTAGATCAGCCCCATGAGCGCGACGGCCTTCGAGAGCAACAGCAGCGACTCCCGTCCCCGAAAGAGGAGGTAGCCGGTGTACGCACACAGCGGGAGCGCCGCGAGGCTCAGGACCGTCTCTATCGGGCTCTGGGCGTCGTAGTAGTAGTACGGGACCATCGTCAGCCAGAAGAGGCCGAACAGCACCCACGCGCCGGCGGCGACGTACCGGGCGCGGTCGAGGGCGCCCCGCCACTGGAGGGCGAACGCGAGCGCGAACGTCCCGATCGAGAGCCACGCGAGGGCGTCGGTCGCCGGGACCGTTCCGGCGAGGGCGGGCCGGAGGGCCGGCGAGAACGTCGCCGCGACGAGTTCGAGGGCGCTCGCGGGGACGGCACCGACCGGGACGGGCGGGGTCGACATACTCACGCGATCCGACGGACTCTCGCGGTATCAACCTGACGCCTCGTCGTGCGACGGTGCGAGGAGACCGCGTAGCTTTTTGCTCGCCTCGCGAGAAACGACGGTATGGTCGACGTCCTCGACAACAAGCGGGCCGCGACCCGGTTTCGCATCCTCGTCGAGATCGCCGAGCGCCAGCCCGCGGTGAGCCAGGGCGAGATCGCCGCGGAGGTCGGCGTGACGAGTCAGGCCGTCAGCGAGTACATCCGCGACCTCGTCGACGACGGCCTCGTCGAGAAGGAGGGTCGCTCGCGCTACCGCGTCACCAAGGAGGGCGTCGACTGGCTCTTTCAGGCCGCCGGCGACGTGCGCCGGTTCGCCGACCACGTCACCGAGGACGTCCTCGGGGCCGTCGGCGAGGACGCGGCGATCGCCGTCGACGACCTCGCGGAGGGCGACCCCGTCTCGCTCTCGCTCGAAGACGGCCTGTTGCACGCCAGCGCCGGGGAGGCGGGGCCGGCGACGGGCGTCGCGACCACCGACGCCGAGGCGGGAACCGACGTCGGCGTCACCAGTTTCGAGGGCGTCATCGACCTCGAACCCGGCTCCGTCACCGTCTGGCAGGTGCCGACGGTGCGGGCGGGCGGCAGCCGCGCCGTCGACCGCGAGGCGATCGCCGAGGACTGCGCCGACGCCGACCTCGTGGGGGCCGCCGGCGTCGAGGCCGTGGTGACCCTCCGCGAGGCCGGGATCGAACCGACGGTCGGCTTCGCCGTGGGCGACGTCGCCGCCGACGCGGCCGAGCGCGGCCTCGCGGTGACCGTCGTCGCCACGGTCGACGCCGTCGGCCGGGTGACCGACACCCTGCGCGACGCGGACGTCGCCTACGAGGTGCTCGAAGGCTGAGGGGGCGACGACCGGACGACCAGTTGCGCCATCCGGCACCAGCTATTTCCGCCGCGGCCCGCTGGGGGACGGTGGAGGACAACAGCATGGCGACCGGAACGGTGACGTTCTTCAACGATACGGGAGGCTACGGCTTCATCGAGACCGACGACGCCGACGAGGACGTGTTCTTCCACATGGAAGACGTCGGCGGCCCCGACCTCGAAGAGGGTCAGGAGGTCGAGTTCGAGATCGTTCAGGCCGACAAGGGCCCGCGCGCGAGGGACCTCACGCGGCTGTAGGTCCCGAGACGCGGCCGGGAGCGGACATCGGAAGCGGACGGCGACGGCCGGACGGCGCGGGCGGACGAGACGTGGGGCGGACCGCAGGAGCTACCGATGAACCAGAACGACGTACACAGACGCTGGGAGAACCGATCGAGAGCCTATTCGCCGGGATACTACGCCTACTACGGGCCGAACGAGGCGAGCGAGCGACTCCGGGAAGCGCTCGACGACGCCGTCGGCCCGGACGCGGCCGTGCTCGAACCGGGCTGTAGTTCGGGCCGGCACCTCGCGCACCTGCACGACCACGGCTACGACGACCTCGCCGGCGTCGAGATAAACGGCGACGCGCTCGACGTGATGGCGGAGAGCTACCCCGACCTCGCCGACGCCGGGACGTTCCACGTCGGCCCCATCGAGCGCGTCGTCCCCGAGTTCGACGACGACGCGTTCGACGCCGTCTTCTCCGTCGAGACGCTCCAGCACGTCCACCCGGACAGCGAGTGGGTGTTCGCGGAACTGGCCCGCGTCGCCAGCGACCTCATCGTCACCGTCGAGAACGAGGGGGAACGGGCCGACGGGGACGACGAGGACGGGAACACGGGCGAGGGCGAGCCCCGGACCGACGCCGGGGCGAGCGGGGACGCCGGCGACGGCGAACCCGAGACCGCGCCCGTCAGCTACGTCGACGGCGAGATTCCGCTGTACTACCGGCGGTGGGACCGCGTCTTCACCGACCTCGGCTTCGTGGAGGTCGAGTCGCGCTCGCTCGGACGGGACACGTTCCGCGCGTTCCGCCGGACGCGGCGCTGACCCCTCTCAGTTCGCGTGCTCGCTCGCCGTCGCGTACGCCTCGCGGACGCGCCGGAACGACTCCTCGTCGCCGCCGCGGTCGGGGTGGACCTCCTTGACGCGCTCGCGGTAGGCCGACCGGACCTCCGCGCGGGTGGCCGTGATCGGCACCCCGAGCGCCTCGTAGGCCGCGAGGACTGCCTCGTGGACGTGGCTATCGGCCGGTTCGGACTCGGCGTCGGGCACCTCGAAGGGCAGGCGCGCCCCGAGGTGCCGACCCGGCATCTCGTGCTCGCAGAGGACGACGTACGTCTCCGTCGCGCTCCCGATCCGGAAGAAGTCGTGGGCGTCGTACGTTACCGCGACGTCGCGCTCGGGTAGGTAGAAGGCGACCGTCGTCCCCGCGATCGGGTGGTCCTCGACGAACCGCTCGTCGATCTCACGCAGGTAGGCGCGGATCTCGGTCCGGCGGCGCCCCTCGCTGGAATCGCCGGTCGGCGCCGACCGGCGACTCGGGTACAGCCGCTCGCCGGCGACGAACAGGGCGGTCGCGACCAGCGCGAACCCCGCGCCGATCGCCAGCCCGGCGAGCACCGCGGTCGGGATCGCCTCGAGGAGGTCCGCGGGCACGGCCGGCCGTACGCCTCGCGGGGACAAGAAGGTCACGTCCACGCCGGCTCGAAGGCCGGTACGGACGCCGTCAGCCGATGTACCGCAGGTCGTCGTCGCTCGGGACGTCCATCGACCGCTGCTGTTCCATCTCCTGGATCTTGCCGATGACGTCCTCCATCTCGTCGGCGCGGTCGTCGAGCGAGCCGTAGTCGAGTTCGAGGCCGAGCAGTTCTTCGAGCACTTCGAGTACCGCCCGGGCGCTCTTCGGGTCGACGAGGTAGCCGCTGGTCTCGCCCATCAGGCAGCTCACCTGGAACCCCCGGCGGTCGCCGAGACCGAGCAGGAGCCCGGAGACGCCGACGATGCCGCCGGCGGGTTCGTCCTCGCGGAACTCGACGCCGACCTCCTCCAGCGGGTCGATCATCGACTCGTCGCTGACCGCCCCGAGGACGGCGTACTCGTCGATCAGTTCGCCCGTCGGGATGCCGCCGAGGGCGTACACCTCGCTCGCGCCGAACTCGGCGGCGACGTCGAGGAAGGCGTCGGCCAGCACGTAGTGGCCGGCGTTCGACTGGGCCTGGTGGTCGCCGATCAACACGAGCAGGTCCCGCCCGTCGGGGGTCGCGTTCTCGACCGCGTGCACCTCGGCGCAGGTGAGGTCTGCGACGCCGTCCTCGACGGTCACCTGCGGGGGGAACTCGCGGGAGTAGACGCGCCGAACGAGCGTGCTCTCGGCCTCACACTCCTCGAGGACGTGGTCGGCGGCGAGTTTCCCGACGTGCCCGACTCCGGGCAGGCCCTCGACGAGAACGGGGTCGTCGAGTTCGACCTCCGCGACCGCGTCGATCTCGAGTTCGTCCATACCGTATCAGCGAAGGCGACGCTTAAGAGCGCGTCGGTACTCGCCGTGGGGGTCGGCCGGATCGAACGGGGCCGGCGCGCTGTTCTCGGCGTCGGCGCCGCAGTCCGGACAGGTGTCAGAAAGGGTGTACACCGGGCGGTCGTGGGCCTCGCGCCACGCCGAACAGACCCGGATGTCCGACTTCATCGCCCGCTACTCGTCGTCGGTGCGTCGCTCGCGGTGGTACTCGCCGTCGCCGCCCCGGGATTCGACGGCCGCGATCGCGCGGTCGGCGCTCGCCTCGAGTTCGGCCTCGGCGGTCTTGTAGTCCGGCGCGCGGACCTTGATGCGGTACTCGGGCGCGCCGACGTAGGTGACCTCCAGTTCGACCTCCTCGGGGACGTCGCCGTTGCCCTCGGCGGCCGCCAGCGCCTCGCGGATGCCGTCGACGCCGCTCTCGGAGGGGTTCTCGAGGTCGACGTAGCCGGTGACGTTGACGTACGGCACCGAGACGTTCTCGCGGGCGGTCTCGACGATCGACTCGATCTCCTCGTCGTCGAGGTCGGTGTCTTCGAGCGCCTCGGCGCCGTGGATCGCGGCCTGCTTGAAGCCGTCGTAGAGGCTGCCGTGGACCGCGAGCAGTTCGTTCGCGATCGAGATGTACTGCTCGTCCTCGATGTCCTCGCCGAACGCCAGCCCCATCCAGTTGTCGGCTTTCTGCTCGTTTTTCCACTCCTGGATCTTGTCCGAGCGCTGGTGGTCGTTGACGTCCTTCAGCGAGAGGTCGATCTGCTGGGAGCTCTCGTCGACGTCGAGCACCTTACAGACGACGATCTGGCCCTCGCGGACGTGATCGCGGACGTTCTTGATCCAGCCGCTCGCGACCTCGGAGATGTGGATCAGGCCGCGCTTGTCCTGATACTCCTCGAGGTCGACGAAGACGCCGAAGTCCTCGATCTCGTCGATTCGACCGACGACGAGTTCGCCGGGGTCGGGCCAGCCGCTGTACTTCATCGTGCTTCGACCGTTTCGACGACCTCGTGGTCGATCTCGGCTTTGCCGCCGGTCGGGCGGGCGAGCGTCGTCCCGCAGACCGCGCAGGCGACCTCCGTGGAGGCCTTGCCGAAGACGACCTGTTCGTTCTCACAGTCACTGCAGCGGACTCTGTAGAAGTTCCCTGCCATCGTGATCACTCCTGGAACTCGAGGCGGCCCGCGCGCCAGCCCTCGCGCAGGTGGGCCTTGCCGCAGTTGCCACAGCGGTACTTGAGGTCGGTCTTCTTCGTCGGCTTGTCCCCGCTGGGTACCTTCGAGAACTTCCCGCTGTTCCCGATGGTGGAGATGGCGCGACCGCGCTGGCGGTCGGCGACTTTCTTCATGCCGGTCGATCGGCCGGTCCGGACCTTCTCGACCTCGTGTTCGTGGTGTTCGTTGCAGTGCGGGCAGTACGTATTGAATCGGCGTGGCATCTGCATGGTTAACTCACTTGGAGTGGGCTTGGACAGCGCCGTTTAAAACGCATTTGGTTCGCCGTCGGTCGGTCGCGCGCCGGCCCGCGCCGAACGGTCGGTGAAGGCTTCGAAGCGCTTAATTTTCCATCGGCCGAACCGCCGCGTATGAAGCGGCTCATCATCCACGGGGACCCGGGCATCCGCAAGGGCGCCGTCGTCGAGGTCGGCGGGGAGGAACTCGTCTGCTTCGGCATCAACCGCAACGGCGAGTGGCACGGCCCCGACCGCGTCCAGTTGTGGTGTACCGTCGGCCAGCAGTCGGAGTTCGAGGACTACGAGAAGCGCAACTACGTCCCCCACTGGCTCGACGTCGAGCGCGTCGACGCCGACGAGGTGACGGTCGTCCGCCCGAAAGGCGACCTCGCGATCTGAGCCGTTCGACGACGCGTCCGGCCGCAGGCGCGTCCGACCGCGACCGTCCCGGGCCGTCCGTACCGCTGCACTCGACGGCGACGGCGGGGCGGTCCAGCGAGTTCTACAGCACCTGCGCGACCGGCAGGGACTGCCGGCCGCGCAGCAGATGACTATCTGGTCCTCGTTCTCGTAGCCCACAGGGGGGACCGGAATGACGATAGAGATACCAGCGGACGATTACGAAACGCTCGCGTACGACACGCGCGGCGACGTGCTTCGACCCGGGGACGACGGCTACGACGAGGCCCGATCGGTCTGGAACGGGATGATCGACCGCCGGCCGGCGGTCGTCGTACGCGCGACCGGGGCGGCCGACGTGTGTACGGCGGTCGACTTCGCCCGGGAGCGTGACCTGCCCCTCGCCGTGAGAGGCGGCGGCCACAACGTGGCCGGGAGCGCCGTCTGCGACGACGGGGTCGTCGTCGACCTCTCCCCGATGTCGTCGGTCCGGGTCGATCCGGTCGCGCGAACCGCCCGCGTCGGACCCGGCGCGACGATGGGGGACTTCGATCACGAAGCGCAGGCGTTCGGCCTCGCGACGCCCGGCGGCGTCATCTCGACGACCGGGGTCGCCGGCCTCACGCTCGGGGGCGGGATGGGGTGGCTCAGCAGGCAGTACGGCCTCGCGATCGACAACCTCCGGTCGGTCGATATCGTCACCGCGGACGGCGAGGTGGTGACCGCCAGCGAGGACGAGCACGCGGACCTCTTCTGGGCGGTCCGCGGCGGGAGCGGCAACTTCGGGGTCGTCACGTCGTTCGAGTTCGACCTGCACGAGGTCGGTCCGGAGGTGCTGTTCGGCCCTGCCGTCTACCCGTACGAGGACGCCCCCGACGTGCTCGCACGCTACCGCGAGTTCGCCCTCGACGCGCCGCGGGAGTGTTCCGTCTGGGTGAACAGCGTGGGGGCGCCGCCGCTCCCGTTTCTCCCGGAGGAACTGCACGGAACGACGGTGCTGGTCCTCGTGTACTTCTACGACGGCGACCTCGACGAGGGCGAGGCGGTGCTCGCCCCGCTCCGGGAGTACGGCGACCCGATCGCCGACGCCGTGGCGCCGACGCCGTACGTCGAGGCCCAGCGCAGTCTGGACGACCTGTACGGGGAGGGCGCCCGCAACTACTGGAAGTCGGCCAACTTCGTGGACCTCCCCGGGGAGACGATCGATACGATCGTCGAGTACGCCGAGCGGGCCCCGACGCCGGAGTCCGAGATCCTCCTCCACCACGTCGGCGGCGCGGTCAACGACGTCGCGTCGGACGCCACCGCGTATCCACACCGCGAGACGGAGTTCGTCGCGACCATCGCCGCGCGCTGGGAGGAGACGACGCGGGACGACGAGTGTGTCGCGTGGGTCCGGGCGTGTCACGACGCGCTCGCCGCCGCCGCGACCGGCGGGACGTACGTGAACTTCGAGGGCGACCGGGAGGGCCGCGAGCGGAACGCGTACGGCGAGAACTACGGCCGACTCGCCGAGGTGAAAGCCGAGTTCGACCCGGGGAACGTCTTCCGGCTGACGCAGAACGTGACGCCGGCGGACTGAGCGGACGGCGGGCGAACCGGCCTCCGCTCGCCCCCTCTCCCGTCGACAACCGCCGCATAACTAACCCCGGACCGACCGGAGCCACTCGTATGTGGCCGTGGGAACACGCCGTCGTGGGATATCTCGCCTACTCGCTGACCTGTCGACTCCGCTACGGCGACGCGCCCGGGGGCGCCGAGACGCTCGTCGTGGTCGTCGCGTCGGTCCTCCCCGACGTGATCGACAAACCGCTCGCGTGGGAGTTCGGCGTCGTCGAGAGCGGCTACGCCGTCGGCCACTCGGTCTTCGCCGCGCTCCCGCTCGCCGTCGCCGCGGGCCTGCTGTCGCGACGTGCCGGCCGACCCCGCCTCGGGGTCGCGTTCGGCCTCGGCTACCTGCTGCACCTCCCGGGGGACCTCGTCCTGCCCGCCGTCACCGGGCGCGGGGTCCCCCTCGTCCGCCTCCTCTGGCCGGTCGCGACCGTCGAGGCCGGCGGGCCGCCGGCCGGGTTCGCCGAGGGGTTCCTGACGATGGTCGGCGGCTTCGGAGCGCGGCTGGTCGCCGGCGACCTCGCGGCCACCGAGTCCGCGGGACTGGGGCTGGTCGGCCTCACGTTCCTGCTGTGGCTCTACGACGGCGCGCCGCTCCTGCGCGACCTGCTTCTCGCGGCCGGGCGCGCGGTCGGGCGGGCGGCGGGGCGGTAGCCCCCGACGGCGGCGATCCGCCGCGATCGGAAACCCACAATCCTTTTGCAAGCTACCCCGCAGGAGTACACACGAATGAGCCGTACCGTCGGCCTCGTCGTCCCCGCGTTCCGGCCCGACGTCGACGCCCTCTCGTCGTACGTGCGCGCCCTCCACGAACGGCTCCCGGTCGAGACGATCCGGATCGAACTCGACGACCCCCTCCCCGGCACGGCCGACGCGCTCGCCGACTGCCCGGCGACCGTCAACGCCGTCGCCGCCCGCCGCGGGAAGGGCGCGGCCATCACCGCCGGCTTCGAGGCCCTCGACGCCGACGTGCTCGCGTTCGCCGACGCCGACGGGAGCACCCCGCCCACTTCGATCGGCGCCGTCCTCGACTCGGTGCTGGGCGGGCGGGCCGCCCTCGGCGTCGGCTCGCGTCGCCACCCGGACGCGACGGTCGAGGCCCACCAGACGCTCGCCCGGCGCCGGCTCGGCGACGCGTTCGCGTGGCTGGCCCGCCGACTGCTCGCGGTCTCGCTGACGGACTACCAGTGCGGCGCGAAGGCCATCGACGCCGACGCGTGGCGGGCCGTCCGCGATCACCTCTGCGAGCCGGGATTCGCGTGGGACGTCGAACTGATCGCGCTCGTCGACGCGCTGGGCTACCGGATCGAGGAGGTGCCGGTGACGTGGCGGGACGACCCCGAGTCGACCGTCTCGCCGCTCGCCACGGCGTCGGAACTCGCGGGTGCGCTCGTACGCTCGCGCCACCGCGCGAAACTCATCCGTGGGGACCGCGTCCACGCGGCGATCGCGACGCGGACGCCCACGCGGGTACCGCTGACAGACCGCCTCGGCGCCGACCCGACCGATGACTGACCGGCTACCGGAGGCGATCCGCTCCCGGCTCTCCGCGCTCGTCTCGGCGGCCCGGGTCGGGCAGTTCGCCTCCGTCGGCGCCGTCGGCGCCGGCGTCGACAACCTCTCGCTGTACCTGCTGGTGGAGCTCGTGGCCCTCGAACCCATCCTCGCGAAGGTGGTCGCCTGGGAGGTCGCCATCGCCGTCATCTTCGCGGTCAACGAGCGGTGGACGTTCGCCACGTTCGGCTCCTCGAACCCGCGGGCGCTCGGCCGACGGTTCCTCCGGTCGAACGCGGTCCGGTTCGCCGGCTTCCTCGTCACCCTCGGCGTGCTCGCGTTCTTGCACTACGGGTTCGGCGTCTGGTACCTCGCGGCGAACGTCGTCGGCATCGGCGTGGGCTTTTTCGTCAACTACACCGCCGAGAGCCTCTACACGTGGCGAGTCCACCGCGGCGAGCGGTAGAAAGTCGCATACGGTGGCCGAATCACAACCCTTAACTACCGTACCGGGTTACGAAGAACCAGCGGGATGGGATAGCCAGGAGATTCCGGCGGGCTCATAACCCGCAGACCGGTAGTTCAAATCTACCTCCCGCTATGTTTTGGCGCGAACTGACCCGTAAGCGCCGACCGAACACTCTCGTTTCGCTCGTCGGTGTTGCCCCCGAGAAGGTAGTCTCTCCCGCTTGGGACCCCGCTCCGTGCTAACCCCACCCGTTTTTGTTACTGCGTCCCAACCGGCGAGCATGTCAGATCGACGCCTCTCGATCCCCGACCGCGTACGGAAGCCGGAGTACACGGGCGAAAATCGGTGCGTCCCGTGTACCGTCGTCAACGTACTGATCGCGCTCGCGGCGAGCGTCCTCGTCGGGGTCCTCGCCGCGGTCGAACTGGGCGCGCTCGTCCTCGCCTGTTCCCTGCTGGCCATCTACCTCCGGGGGTACCTCGTCCCCGGAACGCCCGCGCTCACCGAACGCTACCTGCCGGACCGGGTCCTCGCGTGGTTCGACGAGGACCCGTTCGAGGACGACGCGCACACCTGGGAGACCCTCGAAAAGCTCGAAGCCGAACGCGAGAACGCCGTCGACCCGGAGGCGTTCCTCCGCGAGGCGGGCGCGGTCGAACCGCGGGAGGAGGCCGACGCGGCCGGCCACGAGTTCCGTCTGGCGGACGACTTCGCGGCCCTCGTCGAGCGCCGGGCCGAGCCCTACCGCGACGGGAGCGTCCCCCGCGAGGCCATCGCGGCCGTCTTCGGCGTCGCCCCCGGGGAGGTGACGGACGAGGACCGCGACTACCCCGCGGTCGAGATCGGTCGACGGATCCGAAAGTGGCCGAGCGACGCGGCGCTCGTCGCCGACGTCGCCGCCCACGAGGCCCTGCGCGAGCGGACCGATCGCTGGGCGGCCGTCCCCACGGAGCAGCGCGTCGAGATGCTCACGTCGCTGCGCTCCTACCGGGAGCGGTGTCCGCTGTGTGCCGGCGAACTGGCGTTCAGCGAGGACACGGTCGCGTCGTGCTGTCGGACCTACGAGGTCGTCTCCTACGGCTGTCCCGACTGCGACGCACCGATGCGCGAACTCGATCCGGCGACGGCCGGCCTCGGCGAGCCCCGGCGGGGCGTCCACGCCTGATCGCCGGCCGGTTCCGACGCCGCTAGTTCTCGTCGGCCGTCTCGGCGACGAGGCGAACCGTCGTCTCGTCGTACAGGCCCGCCTCGCGCGCGTCCTCGACGTTGAGTCCCGCGCCGATCACGTACTCCCCGGGCGCTGCCCGCTCCCACTCGGCGTCGTCGACGCGGAACACTCCCTGCCACCGCCGCGTGAACTGCTTGCGCTCGCCGCGGTCGAACACGAACTCCCCGGGTTCGTCCGGCGGGTCACGAAGCGGCACGTGTGACGCCTCGGGCACCCCGTCGACGTGCCACGTCCAGCCCACGGGCGAGGTCGTCCGGATCGCGACCGGAAACGGCAACGCGTTTTTCATCGTGACCGAGAACGGCACCGGGGTGTCGACCGGGTACTCCGCACGCGGCGTCGAGACCGCGACCGAGACGGCGCGACGCCGGAGCCGATCCGGCACCAGCAGCCGACTCAGCGCGGTCGCGTTCAGCGAGCGCATCGCCTGTGGGCGGTCGTCTCCGTCGTTCGGCGAGAAGGGATCGTCGTCGTCGCGGTGGAGGGCTCGCGACTCGTAGATCCGACGCATTGGTGCCCGCAGGCACCGCGGCGTCTAAAACGTTGGGATGGCGGTCAGTCGTCCGCGACGGCGTCGCCTCGCCCGCCGACGCTCGACCGGGGCCGCTTGCCGGCGTACCGGTCGTCGTAGAGGAGACAGGAGATCCGGTGGGTCTTCCCCGTCGGCACCGGATCCGGGTGGTGGCGCTCACACGGCGACTCGAACGCCTCCTCGAGGAGGTCGTACGCGGCCGTCAGGTTGTCGGCCTGGAGTTGATCGACCGCCTGCGCGAGCACCTGCTCGGCCCGCGAGTCGGAGACGCGGTCGGGCAGGCCGAACTCCTCCCGGACGAGGGCGTCGAGCGTCTCGCGGGCGGCCTCGGTCGGATCGGCCCGTCCGTCGCCCCCGGCGCCGTCGATGGCGGTGACCGACTCGACCGAGTCGGCGTCGCGGACCCGCAACTTGAAGTCCACGATCGACCGCCACTCCTCGCGGCGCAGGTTCAGCCCGTCGGGCTGGATGATCCGCGGGCACCGCGTGTGGAACCGACAGCCGGAGGGCGGGTCGATCGGCGACGGGACGTTCCCGGAGAGGAAGATGCGCTCGCCCTCCCAGAGGGGGTCTGGCTCCGGGATCGCCGAGAGCAGCGCCTCGGCGTACGGGTGGTGGGGCGGCGAGAACACCTCCTCGGTGGCTCCGACCTCCGCGATTTCGCCGAGGTACATCACCGCCACCCGGTCGGCGATGTGCTCGACGACGCTCAGGTCGTGGGCGATGAAGATGTACGACAGGCCGAACTCGTCCTGGAGGTCCTCCAGCAGGTTGAGGATCTGCGCCTGCACCGAGACGTCGAGCGCCGAGACCGGTTCGTCACAGACGATGACCTCGGGGTCGACCGCGAGCGCCCGCGCGATGCCGATGCGCTGGCGCTGGCCCCCGGAGAACTCGTGGGGGTAGCGGTGGGCGTGGCTCGGGTTCAGCCCGACGATCTCGAGGAGTTCGTAGATCCGTTCGGTCCGCTCCTCGCCCTCGGCGATGCCGTGGATGTCGAGCGGTTCGCCGATGATGTCGCCGACGGTCAGCCGCGGGTTCAGGCTCGAGAACGGGTCCTGGAAGATGTACTGGAGGTCCTTCCGGAGCTCCCGGAGGCGCCCGGTGGAGGCCTCGGTCAGGTCCTCCCCGCGGTAGTAGACCGAGCCGTCGGTCGGCTCGATCAGTTGCAGCAGCGCCCGGCCGAGGGTGGTCTTCCCACAGCCGCTCTCGCCGACGACGCCGAGGGTCTCGCCGTCGTGCAGTTCGAAGTCGACGCCGTCGACCGCCTTCACCCACTGCGACCGTCCGAGGAGGGTGTCGATGAACCCCTCGCTGGAATCGTAGTACTTCGTCAGGTTCTCCGCCTGGAGGATCGGCTCGCCGCTAGACATTGCGATCACCCTCCGCGCGGGGGGCGCCGGCACCGCGTGTCGACCCGCGGACGTCGACCTGGTAGTCGAGTCCGTCTCTCAACTGCCCGGTGTACTCGAGACACGCGGCCGCGCGGCCGGCCGACGCGTCGCCGACCTCCCGACCGGTATCGGGGTCGAGCAGCGGCGGCTCGTTCAGGGTACACGCCTCCTCGGCGAACGGACACCGGGGGTGGAAGCTACACCCCGGCGGGAGTTCGACGAGGTCGGGCATCGTGCCGGGGATCGTCTGTAGCCGGTCGCGGTCGTCGCCGACCCGCGGGATCGAACTCATCAGCCCGACGGTGTAGGGGTGTTTCGGGTCGTAGTAGAGGTCCTCGACGGACGCCTTCTCGACCGGCTTGCCGGCGTACATCACCATCACGCGCTCGCAGACCTCCGCGACGACGCCGAGGTCGTGGGTAATCAGCTGGATCGCGGTGTCGAACTCGTCGGCGAGCGCCTCCAGTTCCTCGAGGATCTGCGCCTCGATGGTCACGTCCAGTGCGGTCGTCGGCTCGTCGCAGATGAGCAGGTCCGGGTCACACGAGAGCGCCATCGCGATCACCGCCCGCTGTTGCATCCCGCCGGAGAACTGGTGGGGATAGTCGGAGTAGCGGCTCTCGGCTTCCGGAATGCCGACCTTGTCGAGCAGGCGGATCGTTCGGTCGCGGGCCTCGTCGGCGTCGTAGTCGAGGTGGTGTCTGATCGCCTCCGAGATCTGCTCGCCGACGGTGTAGACCGGGTTGAGCGCGGTCTGGGCGTCCTGGAAGATCATGGCGATCTCGTTGCCCCGGAGGTTCCGCACCTCCCTGTCGCTCATCTCCAGGACGTTCTCGCCTTTGAACAGGATCTCGCCGCTCTCGATCCGGCCGGGGGAGTCGATGAGGCGCATCAGCGAGAGGGCGGCCACGCTCTTGCCGGCGCCGCTCTCGCCGACGACGCCGAACTTCTCGCCGCGGTCGACGCGGTAAGAGAGGTCGTCGACCGCGTTGACCACGCCGTCCTGCGTGTAGAACTTCACCGTCAGGTCGTTGACCTCGAGCAGGGCCATCAGGCACCACCCCGCTCGCGGACGTTCGTCTCCTGGGCGTCGAGGGCGTCGTTGACGCCGTCGCCGATCATGTTCATCGCCATCACGAACGTGAAGATGGCGCCGCCGGGGAAGACCGTCGCCCACCAGGGGATGGAGGCGCCGGGCCCTTGGATGATCGTCTCCCGGGTCTGGTCGAGCATCGTCCCCCACTCGGGGGTGCCCGGCTCGAAGCCGACGCCGAGGAAGCCAAGCGCCGCGACGCCGATGACGACGGTCCCGATCGAGAGCGTCGCCTGCACGATCAGCGGCGCGATCGCGTTCGGGACGACGTGTCTGAAGATCACCGACCGGTCGCGTGCCCCCAGCGCCTTCGCGGCGAGTACGT
Source organism: Salinilacihabitans rarus (assembly GCF_024296665.1). Classification (NCBI taxonomy): domain Archaea; kingdom Methanobacteriati; phylum Methanobacteriota; class Halobacteria; order Halobacteriales; family Natrialbaceae; genus Salinilacihabitans; species Salinilacihabitans rarus. The sequence continues at coordinate 57,631 of NZ_CP100762.1, forward strand.
ACTCGTTTTGCTTGACCTTCAGTATCTCCCCGCGGATGATGCGGGCGTATGCCACCCAGCCGGGGATCACGAACGCGGCCACGAGTTGCCAGTAGCCGCCGCCGAGCATCGCGACGATGATCAACGCGAGCACGAGCCCCGGGAACGCGAACACCGTGTCGACGATCCGCATCATGATCTCGTCGACGAGGCCGCCGTAGTAGCCGGAGATGCTGCCGTAGATCAACCCGACGGTGGCGGTGATCCCCACCACGACGAACCCGATCGAGATGCTGTACCGCCCCCCGACGAGGACGCGCGAGAACATGTCGCGTCCCGACGCGTCGGTCCCCATCGGGTGGGCAAGCGACGGCGGATCGTACCGGCCGACGTTCGAACCCGGCTCCAGATACAGGATCGCCGTCGGGTCGTGCGGTGCGATCGAGAACGGCTGGACCGGGATCCCGGAGACCGTTATCGGCCGGGCGAAGATCGTGATCAGCGCCATCAGGGTGACCACCCAGACGCCGAGCACGGCCACCCGGTTGCGCCTGAATCGTCTCCACGCGCGCACCCAGCGACTCTCGGTTTCGGTGCCGGCGTCTTCGTTCCAGTCCGACAGTCGTTCTCGGTTCTCGACGCGTTCGGCGTCGAATCCCGTGATTCGTATTCGTCCTCGTTCGGTAGACATGGTAGTTCTCTCAGTCATATCTGATGCGCGGATCGAGTACCGCGTAGACGATGTCCGCGAGCAGGTTCGCCAGCACGATCGCGACCCCCGTGAACAGGGTGATCGCCATGATCAGGTCTATCTCGCGACCGATGATCGCGTCGACGAACTCCTTGCCGAGGCCGGGCCAGTTGAACACGACCTCGACGACGACCGATCCGGCGACGATGCCGGCGGTCAGGAAGGCGGCGACCGTGGTGACGGAGATCAGCGAGTTGCGCAGGACGTGCTTGAGGATGACCGTCCGCTCGGGCAGCCCCTTCGCCCTCGCGGCGGTCACGTACTCCTTGTTCATCTGTTCGGCCATCGACGAGCGCATGATCCGCATCAGCGTCGCCGCCGAGGCCGTCCCGATGGTGATCCCGGGCAGTATCAGGAACCACAGCATCCGCGGGTGGTAAAGCGGGTCCCGCGGGGGGAGGACGGGCCACAGCCCCAGCACGAGCGCGCCGATCAGGATCAGCATCAGCCCCAGCCAGAAGTTCGGGATCGAGATGCCCGAGAGGGCGACGAACCGGCTGACGTGGTCGCCGAGTTGGTCTTTCTTCACCGCCGCGTAGATCCCGGTCGGGATCGCGATGAGCAGCGCGAACGCCCAGCCGAAGAGGCCGAGTGCGATCGTCGCCGGCAGGCGGGCGGCGATGACGTTGCCGACGTCCCGGTCGGTCGCGACGACCGTCCCGAAGTCGCCGCGCAGCACGTCGCTTATCCACCGCAGGTACTGTTCCCACACCGGTTTATCGAAACCGTACTGGATGCGCAGCCGCTGGCGTTCCGCCGGCGAGATGTCGGGGTTCATCGCGACCATCAGCTCGACGGGGTCGCCGGGCGTGAGGTGGACGAGAGCGAACGTGATCACCGAGACGCCGAACAGGATCGGCACGACGGCTACCAGCCGCCTCAGTACGAAACGTCGTAGACTCATGATGTGTTATATGGGAGAGCTCGATAGGCGATACTTGCTCAGTCCCGGTCGAGGTAGGTGATCTGTTCGTCCATCGGAGTGTACAGCCCGTACCCCACCAGGTCCTGCGTGCTCGGGTACGAGTTGAACCCGACCACGTCGTCGTTGGTCACCGAGACGGTCATGCTGTGGGTCGAATAGGAGTTGGCGTTGAGTTCGAGGATCAGTTTCCAGACCTCGTCGTAGCGCTGACGCCGGAGGTCGGGGTCCTCGACGACGTCGACGCCGTAGCGGGCCTCGCGCATCGCCTCGTTGAGCTCCTCGATGTCGATGTTCTGGAAGTTACAGCACCCCATGAAGTTGTCGGGGTGGTGGATCGACTTCGCGTAGCCGTGGGGGCCGAAGCCGCCCGACAGCCCGATGTACGCCAGCCGCGGCTCGTTCTGGTACTCGCCGCTCATCAGCTGGGTGACGAACGTGATGAAGTCGATCGTCTCGACGTCGGCCTCGAAGTACTCCGACTGGCTCATCGACTCGGCGATCAGTTCGACGATCCTGACGCGGTCGTCGTTGTCGGAGTTGGTCTCGATGGTGATCTCGATGGGCGTCTCGATGCCCTTCTCCTCTATGACCTCCTCCATCAGCTCGCTGGCGCGCTCGGACGAGTACTCGTTGTACTCCCGGAGGTCCTCGACGAGCTGGTCGTAGTCGGCCGTGCCGTCAGTGGCGGCCAGCGGCGGCAGCGGGACCCACGCGGGCTTCTCCCAGCCCATGAAGATGTTCTCCGAGATCTGCTCGCGCGGGATGAGGTGGTTGACCGCGCGGCGCACCCGCGGGTCGTCCCACGGCTCGGAGTTGACCGGGAACTGGATGAATTTGTAGCCGGCACCCTGGGTCGCGGAGGTCTGGTACCCCTCGGAGGACTGGTAGTCGTCGAGGGTGCTGGACGTGAGACCGTAGGTCATGTCGATCTCGTCGTTCTGGAGCGCGGCCGACCGGTTCGAGTCGTCCTGGACGAACTGGATGTCGACCTCCTCGACGGCGGGACCGTTCGGGAAGTCCGCGTTGCCGTCGAACCAGTCTTTCAGTTCGGTGTCGAACCAGTAGTCGTCGTTTCTGGTGAAGACGACGTACTCCTCGTCCTGGTACTCGTCGAACTCGAAGGGGCCGGTCCCCAGCGGCGTGTTCCCCTCGCGCGGGTCCATCGCCTGCGGCGGGAGGTCCGTACTCTCGGTCGGGTAGACCGGGAGGCCGGTGATCTCGCGGACGAACGCCGCGTCGGGGATCTGCGCGTAGATGTGCACCGTGTAGTCGCCCTCGGCCTCGATGTGCAACAGCGAGTCGAAAATCTGACCCGCGAGGGGCGACCCTTCGACGCGCCGGAACGACGCGACGACGTTGTCGGCGGTGAGTTCCTCGCCGTTGTGGAACTCGATCCCCTCGTGGAGGTCGAACCGGTAGTGCATCCCGTAGGTGCCGTCGGCGACCGCGTCGGCGGCCCCGGACGAGGTGAGGATCAGCGCCTCGCCCTCGGACGGATCGTTGTCCGGATGGCTGACGACGATCTGGTCCTCGGTGTCGATGTACGTGTTACCCTCGTCGTCCTCCGCGTAGGGGACCGAGGTCATGTACTCCTCGTAGTCGGTCGGTCCGGCCTCCGTGACGTCGAGGCGCTCGTAGGACTCGGCGAGCCACGGGTAGATCTCCCCGCTGGCGTTCGTCGTGATCATCCCCTCGTACATGAGGTTCATCATGAGGGTCGTGTGCGCCGAGCTACTGTACGGGTAGTCGAACGAGTCGGGAGCCTCGCCGATCGCGACGCGGAAGGTCCCGCCGTCTTTGATCTCGTCGGGGTTGACCGTTTCGCGGTCCTGGACGGGGTCGAGCGACTCGCCGTCGCCGCCGTCGCCGCCGTCGCCGGTGAAGTCGCTGAGACAACCGGCGAGGCCGCCGATGCCGGCCGCGGACAGTCCTTTCAGGACGTGACGTCTGTCGAAGATTGAATTGGGCTGAGTATCTTCAGATCCCATGAAATATGCGTGTGGACCACACTCATATATAATTATTGCTCGCGTTTCGAAGACCTGTACCCATGGTGACGTACGTCGAATCCGGTCGACGCGGCGGGTGAGTGGCTCAGAGCAGGCAGAACGGTCGAATCGAGCCGAGAGTCGGGGGTCCGAGGGCGTCGGAAGAGCGTCCGCTGCGATCGGTCGTCCCGTGCCGGCCGGTCGCCGCCGGCGCGCGACGCTCAGTCGTCGCCGTCCTCGTCGACGATGACGACCTCGCCCTCGACGACGTCGACGTTGATGAGGGTCTTGACGTGGTAGCCCGCGTCCTCGACCTTGTTCTCGCCGCCGACCTTCTTGATGACGGCGACGGTGTCGATCACCTCGGCGCCGATCTCGTCGAGCGCGTCGAGGACGGCCGCGAGGGTGCCGCCGGTCGAGAGGACGTCGTCGAGCACGAGCACGCGCTCGCCCTCGCGGACGTCGTTGATGTACATCTCGTTCTCGGAGTAGCCGGTCCGCTGGGAGATGGCGACCTCGTCTTCGAGGCCGTACTCGCGCTTTCGGATCACCGTCAGGGGGATGTCGGTCATCAGCGAGACGGCCGTCGAGATGTGGATGCCCATCGCCGCGGGCGTGACGATGCGGTCGACCTCTTCGAGTTCGGCCTTGCGGATGATGCGGATGACGATCTCGCGCAGGAGCGTCGGGTCGAGTTTCGGCACGCCGTCGCTGATCGGGTGGACGAAGTAGTGGTACCCGTTCTTCTCGATGATGGGCGCCTCGAGCAGGGACTGCTTCAACTGATCCATGTCGTGGGTCGTGCCGTAGGAGAGTAAAAGTTGACGATACGCGCGGGAACGGTGTCGAGCGTTCGCGTACCGCTCAGTCGTCGGCGCCGTAACTGAGTTCGGGCGGCTTCTCGCCGTACCCCAGCCGCATGTTGCGCTCGTGGTAGATGTGAGCGGTGGCGGCCGCGGTGAACGTCGTCGAGATGAACCCCGCCCACGCCAGATCCGACAGCAGCGTCAGCGGGTAGATGCCGAGCCAGAGCGCGGCGACCAGCGCGCAACTGACCGCCCCCAGCGAGAGGTAGAGTTCGCGCCAGGCGAACTCGTGGCCCGGAACAATCTCGAGGTAGACGCTGACGTCGCGGGTCAGGTCCGTCGCCTCGATCACTCCCTCGTCGGCGTCGAACGAGAGGATCCCCGCCTCGTCCATCTTCGGGAGATGCGTCTGCTGGAGCGTGGTGTAGACGCGCTTTCGTTGCTCCGGCGTGACGCCGTCGAGCGTGGTCTCGTACTCCCACGCGGCGACCTGCTGGGCGAGGTCGCCGAGTTCGACCGGCCGGCCGTCCTGCTTGAGAAACTGGACCACGTACCGCCGGCGCTGGTTGCGCAGCACCTCGAATATCTCACCTTTCGTGAGCGTATCCCCTCCCGAGACGTCGCCTATCACGTCACGACACCCCCACCCCGGTCGAAACCGGATTACAACCCATTAATTCGTGGCAGGAACGCCACCTATATAATTCTCTTGACGGTCGCGAATTCCGATCAGTTCGGTGTCGTGTCGGCGTCGAGAACGACCGACAGCGAGGCGGCGATCTCGTCGGCCAGCCCGTCTTTCGAGCCCTCGAACCGGGCGGCGTCCGTGGCGTGGACGAGCAGCGCACGCGTCCGGTCCGACCCCATCACGCCCGCGTCGTTGGCGACGACGAACGCCGCGTCGATCCGCTCTAGGGTCTCGCGGGCGGCCTCGATCATCGCCTCGTCCTCGTCGGCGGTCTCGGTCTTGAACGCCACGATCGGCAGGTCCGGGCGGCGCTCGCGCACCTCGTCGACGAGTTTCGGCGTCGGCTCCAGTTCGAGCGTGAGCTCCTGTCCCGACCGGATCTTCTCGGGTCGGGCCTCGACGGTGTAGTCGCCGATCGCGGCCGCCGAGACCAGCGCGTCGGCGCCCTCGCTGGCCGCGAGCGTCGCATCGAGCATCTCCGCGGCGGTCTCGACCCGCCGGACGTCCGCGTACGGGACGTCGGGGCCGTCGTGGACGAGCGTCACGTCCGCCCCGCGGACGTAACAGGCCCGCGCGACCGCCCGCCCCATCTTCCCCGACGAGCGGTTCGTCAGCACGCGCACCGGGTCGATCGGCTCGCTGGTCGCCCCGCTCGTGACCACGACGCGCTCGCCGTCGAGCGGCCGGTCGCCGGCCGCGCGCGCGGCGTCGCAGACGATCGCCTCCTCGCTCGCGACCTTGGCTTTCCCCTCCTCGACCCGCGGGTCGACGAACGAGACGCCCCACGACTCGACGCGCTCGATCGCCTCGATCACGCCCGGGTGGTCGTACATCGGCTCGTGCATCGCGGGCGCGATCACCACCGGCGTCCCCGACCCAAGCGCGGTCGTCGCACAGGTGGTGACCGGCGTGTCGTCGATCGCCGCGGCGATCTTCCCGACCGTGTTGGCCGTCGCCGGCGCGATCAGGAACACGTCGGCCCAGCCGTCGTCGCCGAAGAGGTCGACGTGCTCGACCGCGCCGGTGATCTCCGTGACCACCTCGCGGCCGGTGGCGAACTCGACCGACCACGGGTGAACGATCCCGCGTGCGCTGTCGCTCATCACACCCCGTACGTTCGCCCCCCGCCGTCGAAGCTCGTGGGCGAGTTCGACCGTCTTGACCGCCGCGATCGACCCCGTCACCCCGAGTACGACGTTGACTCCGTCCAGCATTCGTGTGAGATTGCCGGCGAGCCCCCATTAACTCTAGCGCTCGCGCTCGCACCTGAACGGCTATGGTGCTGGCGACGGTCACCTGAGACAGCCGTGACCGTCTACCGAACCGAACGGGGACTCCGCCACGCGTTCAGGGACGTCCTCAACTTCTACTACCCGGACTGCATCGACGCGACCTACGGCGGCTACGTCGCGCAACTCGACGAGCGCGACGGCCACGTCTACGACGCCCGGTCGAGACACCTCGTGGCGACCGCCCGCGGGGTACACAACTTCGCCCTCGGCGTCCTCGAAGACGGGCCGACGTGGTGTCGCGCCGCGGCCGAACACGGCCTCACGTTCCTCCGGACGGCCCACTGGGACGCCGACCGCGGGGGGTACGACTGGCTGCTCGAGGGCCGCGAGACCGTCGACGCGACGCGACACGCCTACGGCCACGCGTTCGTCGTGCTGGCCTGCGCCCGCGCCCACGAGGCGGGGATCTCCGGCGCGCTGGCCGAACTCGAACGCGCCGCCGGCGTCCTCGAAGACCGGTTCTGGGAACCCGCGTACGACCGCTTCGCCGACCGGGCCGACCCCGCGTGGGACGCCCTCGTCCCCTACCGCGGGCAGAACGCCAACATGCACGCCTGCGAGGCGTACCTCGCGGCCCACGAGGCGACCGGCGAGGAGGCCCACCTCGAGCGCGCGCTCGCCGTCGCCGACACGATCACCCGCGAGGCCGCCGCAGAGACCGACGGCCGCCTCTGGGAGCACTTCACCGAGGGGTGGGAGCCGAACCTCGATCACAACCGCGACGATCCCGAACACCGGTTCCGCCCGTGGGGCTACCAGCCGGGCCACCACCTCGAGTGGGCGAAACTGCTCCTCGCGCTCGACGAGCACGCGTCGGAGCCGTGGCTCGAACCGCGCGCCCGCGAACTGTTCGACGTCGCCGTCGAGATCGGCTGGGACGACGAGCACGGCGGCTTCTACTACACCGCCGACGCCGACGGCGACCCCGTCGTCGCGGACAAGTACGGCTGGGTCCACGCGGAGGGGATCGGCGCGAGCGCGCTGCTCGCCGCCCGCGACGACGACTACCGCGAGTGGTACGACCGGCTGTGGGAGTACGCGACGACCCACCTCATCAACCCGCGCTACGGCAACTGGTACGAACGTCTCGCACGCGATCACGCGCGCGACGGGCCGAACCGCGGGGTCGAGGTCGAACCCGGCTACCACCCGCTGTCGAACTACCGGGTCGCGACGGGCGTCGTCGACGACCTCGCGTGATCGGGCTCAGCGACCCTCGACGTCGGGGTGCATCGTCGGCCCCTCGTCGAGCGGTTCCGCGAAGGCGTCGAGCATCGTCCGGCGGGCGCGCGCGTCGCGCCGCCGTCGCTCCTCCTCGTCGATCTCCTCGCAGGCCGGGGGCACCTCGCGACCGCGGCCGGTGAAGTAGCCCTCGGGGGCGACCCAGTCGTTGTAGAAGGGGACTCCGGCGTCGTGGATGGCCGCGAGGGCGACCTTCGCGCCGTGGCCCGCGGCGACGATCGCCTGGTGGGGTTCGCCCGCGAGTCGGCCGGCGGCGTAGACGCCGTCGACGGCGGTGCGACCGGCCTCGTCGACCGCGACGAAGTACTTGTGTCCGCGCTGGCTGCGCCCGACGTCGAGGGGGACGAGGTACTCGCTGTCGGGCCACGAGGCGGCGATCACGCGCCGGGCCTCGATTCGCTCGCCCGACGCCGTGACGAGTTCGAAGCCCGCTTCGAGGTCGGCCGCGTCCCGCCGCGTCGCCTCGACGACCCGACCGGATTCGAACGCGGCGCCGGCTTCGACGGCCCCGTCGCGAGCCAGTTGCAGGTAGCGCCGGGCGTCGATCCCGTGGGGGAACCCGGGGTAGTTCTCGAGGCTGGCGTTGCGCGCGAGGATCGACTCGTCGCCCGCGACGACGAGCGTGTCCAGTTCGGCGCGGGCGGCGTAGGTGGCCGCGGCGAGTCCGGCGACGCCGCCGCCGACGATGCAGACGTCTCGCATGGAGGGTCGTTGCTCGCGGACGGGCTATAACCCGTCGGCTCCGGCCGGTCGGCGAAACGGTAATCCTTACGTCGGGACCCGACATATCCGCGGTGTGGACAGAATCCTCGTCAGTACGGTCGTCTACCGTCCGCCCGAGGAGGTCTTCCCGTACGTCCGGTCGTTCACCGACTATCCGCGGTACACCGAGTACCTGAAGGAGGTGACCAGACACGGCGACGGGGGACCGGGGACGCTGTACGACCTCCGGTTCGCGTGGTGGAAACTCGGCTACACGGTCCGGTCGGAAGTGATCGACGTCACCCCGCCGGAGTCCATCGAGTGGCGACTCGCCAGGGACGTCGACGCCGAGGGCGAGTGGCGGGTCGTCCCCGAACCCGAGTCGGCGCCGGCCGACGAGGAGACCGCAAGCAGGCTCTACTTCGAGGCCGTCTACGACCCGCACTCGGCCGACGAGGACACCATCTCGCTGCCGCGGTTCGTCTCGCTGGGGTGGGTGATCGACAAGGTCAGGCCGCGAGTGCTCGAAGAGGCCCAGCGGGTCCTCTCGCGGCTTGTCGCCGACGTCGAGGGCGAACCGCGCGAGGTCGAACTCACCCTCCACGACCGGCCCTGACCGCGGTGCCGGACGCCGGATAGTAACCCACTTAGCTCTCCGCAAAAAGAAAGGGGGTATGAGACCGGCCGTGGACCGTCGTCCGGTGATCGCACCGTGCGCGTGATCGTCGTGGGCGCAGGCGAGGTCGGGACGAACATCGCCGCCAGCCTCGCCGACGAGCACGACGTCGTCGTGGTCGACCGAGACCCCGAGCGCATCGACGCGATCACCTACTCGCTGGACGTGCTGGCGATCGAAGGCGACGGCACGTCGCTCGAAGTTCTGGAGGAGGCCGGCATCGACAGCGCGGAGATGGTCATCGCGAGCACCGACGTCGACGAGACGAACATCGTCGTCTGCGGCGCGGCCAAGACGGTCGACGACCCGTTCACGATCGCCCGGGTGAAGAAGACGGACCTGCTGCGGACGTGGGAGCGCTCGGAGGGCGCCTTCGGCGTCGACTTCATGGTCGCGACCGACCTGCTCACCGCCCAGGCGATCGTCCGCATCGCCGGCCTGCCGGGGGCCCACGACGTCGACACGTTCGCGAACGGCCTCGTCCACATGGCGGAGTTCGAGGTCCGCGAGGAGAGCCCGATCGCCGGCCAGACTGTCTCGGAGGCCGACCGGTTCGAGTCGCTGACGTTCGCGGCGATCATCAGCGACGAGGAGGTGGCGATCCCGTCGGGCGACACCGCCATCCGCGACGGCGACAACGTCGTCGTCATCGGCTCGCCCGAGAGCGTCCGCGACTTCGCCAGCGACCTCACTCCCGCGCCGACGCTCGAAGACGCCGACGAGATAGTCATCGTCGGCGGGAGCGAGATCGGCTACCAGACCGCGCGGCTGTTCGAGGAAGAGGGACTCTCGCCGCGGTTGATCGAGCGCGACCACGCCCGCGCGCGGGAACTCTCCGAACGGCTCCCGAACACGCTCGTCCTCGAGAGCGACGCGACCGACATCGACTTCCTCGTCCGCGAGCACGTCGGCGAGTCCGACATCGTCGTCGGGTGCCTCGACAGCGACGAGAAGAACCTGCTGGTCTCGCTGCTGGCCAAGCGGGTCGGCGTCGACCGGACCGTCGGCGTCGTCGAGTCCGGCGAGTACGTCGACCTCTTCGAGGCCGTCGGCGTCGACGTCGCGATCAACCCCCGGATCGTCACCGCCGAGGAGATCACCCGCTTCACTCGCGAGGAGTCGACCGAGAACGTCGCCATCCTCGAATCCGACCGCGCGGAGGTCCTCGAGTTCGAGATCGACCGCGACAGCCTGCTGTTCGGCAACCGCATCGGCGAGGCGATGGGCAACCTCCCCGACGGCGTCGTCCTCGGGGCCATCTCCCGCAACGGCGACCTCATCACCCCGCGCGGGGAGACGGTCGTCGAACTCGGGGACCACGTCGTCGTCTTCGTCGACACGCGGGTCCTCGACGAAGTGACGTCGGCGCTGTGAGCCGGTCTAGGCCGCCGGCTCGCCGCCGTAACGCATGAAGAAGTAGACGAGCGCCAGCGTCGAGACCATCCCGGCGACGGTGGCGATGAGCAGCGTGTACGCGGCGTCCGGGATGGCGGAGACGGGACCGGCGGCCGCCTCGCCGCCGCCACCCTCGGCGACCTCGATCGTCCCTTCCATCCCGAGGCTGAGGTGGGGGTCGCAGTGGAACGCGTAGGTCCCCTCGACCTCGAACGTGTGCTCGACCTCGAATCCCGAGTTCTCGATCGGCATGTGCCCCTCCCAGTCGGAGTCGTCGGGTTGCTCGGTGACGTTGATGTTGTGGTTGTCGGTCTCCCAGACGAACAGCACCGTCGTTCCGGGCGCGATCGAGAGCGGACTCTCGGTGCCCGGTTCGTAGGCGTAATCGACCAGTTCGACCGTCTCGGCACCGCCACCGCCGGCGTCGCCTTCTTGGCCGCCGCCGCCGTCCTGCCCGCCGCCGTCGCCGTCTTCCTGTGCGGCGCCGGTCGCGCTCGCGGCGGCGGCCGCGGCCGCGCCGGCCGACCCGACGAGGAACCCCCGTCGGGAGAGCGCGTCGTCCTCGCGTGGGTCCATGTCCGCCCTAGCACCGTCGGAACGGAAACCTCTGTTCCCACGTTCAGGCCGCGCTACCGGTCGGATTCGGAGACAGTCGCGGTCGAGTGACGGAGTCGCCCGCCGCTCAGAGCGCGTAGTCGTGCTCGCCGTCCTCGCTCTCGAGGAACGCCGTCAGGAGGTCGATCGTCGCCGCGACGTCGTCGACGTGGGCCGTCTCGGTGACGGTGTGGAGGTACCGCGTCGGGACGGAGATGGCGCCGACCGGCTTCGCCCCCGCGGTGTGCTGGAAGCCCGCGGTGTCGGTGCCGCCGGCGGGCAGCACCTCGAACTGGTGGTCGATCCCCTCGGCCTCGGCGACCGAGCGCAGCCGTCGGTGGACCTTCGGGCTGGTGATGACGCTCGAGTCTTTGAGTTTGATCGCCGTCCCCGCGCCGAGGCTGGTGACGTACTCGCCCTCGTCGAACTCGGGGACGTCGTTGGCGACGGTCACGTCCAGCGCGACCGCGAGGTCGGGGTCGACGTCGACGCCGAGCGCCCGCGCCCCGCGCAGGCCGACCTCCTCCTGGACGGTCGCACAGAAGTGGATCGTCACGTCGGGGTCTTCGATCCGGCGGGCGGCTTCGAGCATCGCGAACAGGCAGACCCGGTCGTCGAGGGCCTTCCCCGTGACCGTCTCGCCGACGAGTTCGGTCGTCCCGGCCATCGTCACGAGGTCACCCGGCGAGACGCGCTCGCGGACCTCCTCGACGGGGAGGCCGACGTCGACGAAGACGTCCTCGACTTCGGGCGGCGTCTCGCGCTCTTCTTCGTCCAGGGTGTGCGGCGGCGGGGAGCCGATCACGCCGGGGAGGTCGCCGTCCTCGGTGTGGACCGTCACGCGCTGGGCCTTGAGGACGCGGGCGTCCCACCCGCCCAGCGCGTCGAGTTCGAGGAAGCCGAACTCGCCTTCCTTGCCGCGGACGTGCCGGACCATGAAGCCGATTTCGTCCATGTGTGCGGCGACCGCGACCGAGTACTCCGAGTCGCCGTCGAGCGTCCCGACGACGTTCCCCATCGCGTCGGTGCGGACGCGGTCGACGCTCGCCTCGAACTCCCGGCGCACGAGGTCGCGAACCCGGTCCTCGTAGCCGGGGACGCCACGTTCTTCGGTCAGTTCGGTGAGTAACTCGAGGTCGAACGGAGCGGTCGTCATGCTCTCCCGTGGGAAATCGGCGGGCATAAACCCCCTGAAACCCCGCACTCGGTGCCGGAACCCCGGCGTCGTCGTGTCGGTTTCCATACCAACCGCGGAGTATTAACGGATCGACGGGGTACGGTGTAGTATGAGCGACGTACGAGTCGCCGGCGTCGGGCTGACGCCGTTCGGGTCCACTCCCGAACGGACGGGACGGGACCTCTTCGCGGAGGCGAGCATCGAGGCGTTCGAGGACGCCGGCGTCCCCCGCGAGGACGTCGAGGCCGTTCTCTACGGCAACTTCATGGGCGAACTCGCCGAACATCAGGGTCACCAGGGCCCGCTGATGGCCGAGGCCGCCGGCGTTCAGGCGGGCGCGACCCGCTACGAGGCCGCCTGCGCCTCCAGCGCGGCCGCCGTCCGCGACGCGACGATCCGAATCCGCAGCGGCGAGGCCGACGTGTTGCTCGTCGGCGGCACCGAGCGGATGACGAACCTCGGCACCGCGGGCGCGACCGAGGCGCTCGCCATCGCCGCCGACGACCTCTGGGAGGTGCGCGCGGGGATGACCTTCCCCGGCGCCTACGGGCTGATGGCCCGGGCGTACTTCCGGGAGTTCGGGGGCGACCGCGAGGACCTCGCACACGTCGCGGTGAAAAACCACGAGCACGCGATCCCCAACGACAAGGCCCAGTACCAGCGGGCGATCACCGTCGAGGACGTCCTGGAGGCGCCGATGGTCGCCTCGCCGCTCGGACTGTACGACTCCTGTCCCATCTCCGACGGGGCGAGCGCCGCGGTGCTCGTCAGCGAGTCGTACGCCGAGGAGCACGACCTCGACGCGCCGGTCGCGATCACGGGGTCGGGCCAGGGCGGCGACCGCATGGCGCTGCACGACCGCGACCACCTCGCCCGGACGCCGGCGGCCGATCAGGCCACCGCGGCGGCCTACGACGACGCCGGCGTCGGCCCGGCGGACGTCGACGTCGTCGAGGTCCACGACTGTTTCACCATCGCGGAGGTCCTCGCCATCGAGTCGCTCGGCCTCGCCGACGTCGGCGAGGGGATCACGGCGGCCCGGGACGGCTACACGACCGCCGACGGCGAGGTGCCGGTGAACCTCTCCGGCGGGCTGAAAGCGAAAGGCCACCCCGTCGGCGCCACCGGCACCTCACAGATCGTCGAACTCACGAAGCTCCTGCGCGGCGACCACCCCCACAGCGGGGCCGTCGACGGCTCGGTCGCGGTCGCACACAACGCGGGCGGGACGGTCGCCTCCTGCATGGTGCACGTACTGGAGGTGGGACGATGAGCGACGACGAGCGCGTCCGCGACGCCGACTACGACGACTGGCTCGACGCCGTCGAAACCGACGAGGCCTTCTACATCGAGTGCCCCGAGGGCCACGGGCTGCTCCCGCCGCGGCGGATCTGTCCGGACTGTGCCTCGACGGAACTGGTCGAGCGGCCCTTGCCCGAGACCGGCGTGATCGAGACGTTCACGGTCGTCCACGTCCCGACGCCCTCCTTCGCGGACGACGCCCCGTACGCGACGGCCGTCGCGGACTTCGGGCCCGTCCGGCTGACCGGACAGGTGACGGGGGTCGATCCCGACGACGTCGAGGAGGGCCTCGCGGTCGGCCTGACCGTCGGCATCTCCGAGACGAGCGGCGACCGGCTGTTGACGTTCCCGGTCCGAGAGGAGTAGGCTACTCGCCTTCCGCCCGCGGCAACTCGGCGCGGAGGTACTCGACGAATATCTCGGGGTGTTCGGCGTGGGGCAGTTGCGTCGCGTAGTCGATCACGACGAGGTCGAGGTCGGCGGCCTCCGCGAGTTCCCGCCCCTCGTGCAGCGGGACGAGTTCGGCGTCGCGGCCCCAGACGAGCGTCGTCGGCGTCTCGAGGGCCGCGAGTTCGGTCGTGAGGTCGAACTCGGGGTCGAGCGTTCCCGAGGCGAACGAGGCCGGCGCGTAGCGCGCGCCGGGCTGGTGGGCGCTGCGCCACGCGTAGTCGATCTCCGCGGGGTCGACGCTCTCGTCGTCGTAGTAGCCCTCCCGTTCGAGGAAGTACTGGATCGACGGCTTGCTCGCGAGCAGGTCGAACAGCGCCGTGCCGACGACCGGGGCGCGAAGCAGCGTCCGCACCCACGGACGTTCGGTTCCGGTGTCGCCGGTCGGACAGATCAACACGAGGCGCTCGAAGTCGGCCTCGGCGGCGGCGTCGGCGGCGAACGCGCCGGTCAGCGAGGAGGCGACGACGATCGGTCGGTCGGCCACGTCGGTCGCGAAGTCGCGGACGAACTCCGCGTAGAGGCCGGACGAGTAGACCAGCGGCGGCCGATCCGACCGGCCGAAGCCGGGCAGGTCGACCGCGAACACGCGGTAGTGGTCGGCCAGCAGGTCGAAGATCGGCTCGAACTCGTAGCTGCTCGCTGCGGCGTTGATGCCGTGACAGAGGACGATCTCCGGGTCGTCCGGTTCGCCGGCGACCGTGTACCTGACGTCCATCCCGCGCCAGCGGTAGGTCCGCTCGATGCCCGGGAGGGGGTCGTCGAGGTCGCCCGCGCGGGCCCGGAGCAGTCGGTCGCCGACGACCGCGACGCCCGCGGCGCCGGCGACGGCACCGAGCGCTGATCGGAGCTTCATGCGCGAGACTTCGACCGCGACGACCTTATGCGTGCGGTCGCGCCGCAGCGCGTGGCGACGCCCGTCGTCGTCAGCGCGACGGCGATTCGAGCCGGTCGAACTCGACTTCGAGGTCGCCGAGACACTCCTCGACGGGCGCGAGGACGTCGTCGGCGATCGTGTACGGGTCGGTCTCGCCGCGGCGGACGGCCTCGGCGAGGCCCTCGACGCCGCCGGCGCGGGCGAGTTCGTCTTCGAGCAGCCCGTGGACGTCCTCGCGAAGCAGCGTGCGAATCTCCTCGGCGTGGCGCCGGCGGGCCCGCTCGTCGCGCTCGCCCGACGCGTCGAGGTAGCGCCCGTGGTCGGCGAGCGCGTCGGCGAACGCCTCGACGCCCTCGCCTTTCGTGGCGACGGTCTCGACGATCGGCGGCGTCCAGTCGCCGTCATCGTCGTCCGGCGTCTCCTCGTGGCCGTGGCCGGCCACTGCGTCCGCGCCGTGGTGGCCCGCTCCTGTACCGCCGCCGCCGAAGCCGTCGCGCTCGCCGAGTTCGACCATCTCCGAGAGCTCCTGGACCGTCCGGTCGGCGCCGGGGCGGTCGGCCTTGTTGACGACGAAGACGTCGGCGATTTCGAGGATACCGGCCTTGAGCGTCTGGACGGTGTCGCCCGACCCCGGGGGGACGAGGACGGCGACGGTGTCGGCGGTGCGGACGATGTCGATCTCGTTCTGGCCGGCGCCGACGGTCTCGATGATGACCCTGTCCTTCCCGAAGGCGTCCATCGCGCGGACGGCGTCGGCGGTCGCCGTCGAGAGGCCACCGAGGGTGCCGCGGGCGCTCATCGACCGGACGAAGACGTCCATGTCGCCGACCGTCGAGGCCATCCGGATGCGGTCGCCCAGCACCGCCCCGCCGGTAAAGGGCGAGGAGGGGTCGATGGCGACGATGCCGACCGTCTCGCCGCGCGCGCGGTAGGTCTCGGCCAGTTTGTCGACCAGCGTCGACTTCCCCGCGCCCGGAGAGCCGGTGACCCCGATCACGTCCGCGTCGCCGGTGTGGGCGTACAGTTCCGAGACGAGGTCGCGATAGCCCGACGAGCGGTTCTCGATCTTCGAGATCACCCGCGCCAGCGCGCGGTGCTCGCCGGCGAGTAAGTCCTCGAGCAGCGCGTCGTCGGCGCTCATCGTCGGGGCGCGTTCTCGCGGACGAACTCGATCGTCTCGTCGATCGGCGTCCCCGGGCCGAAGATGGCGGCGACGCCCTCGTCTTTCAGCTCCTCGCGGTCCTCCTCCGGGATGACGCCGCCGACGATGACGAGCGTGTCCTCCTTGGCGCCGTACTCCTCGAGGCCGTCCATCACCTTCGGGACGAGCGTGTTGTGCGCCCCCGAGAGGATCGAGATGCCGAGGACGTCGACGTCCTCCTGGACCGTCGCCTGCACGATCTCCTCGGGCGCCCGGTGGAGGCCGGAGTAGATCACCTCGAAGCCCGCGTCGCGGAACGCCCGCGCGACGACGTGCGCGCCGCGGTCGTGGCCGTCGAGGCCGACCTTCGCGACGAGACACCGGATCGACCGCTGCTCCTGTTCGCTCTCCATGCCCCGAGATTCCCCGGCCGGCTGTTTGACTTTAACGGAAGTTGTTGAGGGTCGATCGCCGGCGAAAACCCGATCGGCGGGACGCTCCTAGCGGTCCTCGCCGAAGGTGAACACGTCCTCGGCTTCCTCCGCGTCTTCGTCGTCGTCGGCCGCGTCGTCCCCCTCGAAGCTACCCTCGCGGTCGACCGGTTCGGCCTCGACGGCCTCCGCGGAGTCGACCAGTTCGTCGAGCGGGTCCTCCTCCGCCGGGTCGGACTCGACCGGTTCGGCCACGATGGGTTCGTCGGCGTCGTCCTCCTCGAACGGGTCGCGGTCGCCCGCGTCGGCGTCGGTCTCGAAGCGGTCGAGGGTCTCGGAGAGGCGGGCGGCGCGCATCGAGAGGTCGCTGGCACTGTGGGAGACCTCGGTGAGCGCGGTCGTCTGCTCCTCGGCGGCGGCCGCGACGCGCTCGCTCTCCACGGAGGTCTGCTCGCTGATGGTGGCGACCTCGTCGACCATGGCGACGACTTCCTGGGTGGAGGCGGCCTGCTGCTGGCTGGCCGCCGAAATCTCCTGAACGCCCGTGTTCGTCTCCTCGGCGTAGTCGGCGATCTCGTCCAGCGCCTCCACCGCCTCCTCGACCGAGTCGGCGTGCTCGGAGACCCGTTCGCTCGTCTTCTGGACCTCCGCCGCGGTCCGTCCGCTCTGCTCTTTGATGCGTTCGAGTCGCTCCTCGATGTCCTCGGCGGCTTCCTTGACCTCCTCGGCGAGTTCCTTGACCTCGCCCGCGACGACCGAGAACCCTTCCCCGGAGTCGCCGGAGCGTGCGGCCTCGATGTTGGCGTTCAGCGCCAGCATGTTCGTCTGCTCGGCGACCTCGGAGATGAACTCGATCAACTCGTCGATCTGCTCCATCTCGGCTTCGAGGCGCTCGATCTCCTCGACGGCGCCCTCGGACTCGACCTCGATCTCGTTCATGCCCTCGATCGCCTTCTGGGCCGCCTCGCGACCGCGTTCGCCCGTGTTCGCCGTCCGCTCGGCGATGTCGGCGACCTGGTTCGAGGAGGCGGCGATCTGTTCGATCGTCGTCGACAGGTCGTTCATCTCGTGGGTGACCGACTGGAGACTGTCGTTCTGGCGCTCGGCGCCGTCTGAGATCTCCTGGATCGACTCGGTCACCTGCTCGGAGGCCGACCTGACCTCCTCGCTGGAGGCGGTCACCTGCTCGGAGGCCGTCGCCACCTCGGTGGCGAACGCCTTGAGGTGGGACGTGGTCTCCTCGATCTCGGCGATCATCTCGTTGAACTCGAGTGCGATCGACTCCATCGCCTCGTTGTGGCTCTCCGCCTCCATCCGGGCGGTGAAGTCGCCGTCGGCACACTCCTGCATCACGGCGGCGTACTCGTCGGCTTTCGCCTCGAGGTGGTCGTTGATCCGTTCGGTCTCGGCGCGCGCCTGCTCGGCCTCCTCGCGGGCGCGCTGGGCGCTCTGGATCTGCGCTTTCAGCGAGTCGCGCATGCTGGCGAAGCCGTCGTAGAGGCGCCCGATGCTGTCGACCCGCTCGGTCTCGAACTCGACGTCGAGGTCTCCCTCCTCCATTCGCGCGGCCTTGCGGGTCAGCCGGTCGATCGACTGCGACGTGTTCCGGCCGATGACGCCGCCGATCAGGACGACCAGCAGGATGCCGGCGGCGGAGGCGTAGATCCCGTACTCGCCGACGGTGTTGACGAAGCCGTAGGCCTCGCTCTCCGGCGTGTGGATGGCGACGAGGAACTCGCTGTCCTCGTTGACTCGGGCCGCGGAGACGATGTACTCCTCGTCGTGGAACCGGTCGTCGACGGACCCCCGCAACGCGAGGCCGGGCGTGCCGACCTCGTGGATGGTCGCGTTCGTGCCGACCGTCGAGAGGTCGAACGACCGCTCGTTGCCGTAGTCGACGAAGAACGACTCGCCGGTGGGATCCATCACGACCTGCCCACTCCTCTCGTTGACGATGTACGAGAGCCGACCGTCCTCCTCGGCGCTGATCATCTCGTGGGTGAACTCGCTGATCTCCATCGAGAGCACGAGGTACTCGTTCAGTTCCCCGTCGACCCGCATGACGTAGCTCAGCACCGCGGTCCCGTCGTCGGACTCGTGGGGGACGATCGCGGGTTCGCTCGCTAGGTCGATCGGTTCGTAGCCGAAGACCGTCTCGCGCTGTTGTCCGTGAGCGCGGAACTCCTTCGCCCAGGCCTGCTCGGAACTGTCGAGGCTCGAATCGTTGAGGCTCGTATCCGTGCTGTGGAGGATCCGGTTTTCCTTGGCGTCGACGTGGTGGATGTGGTAGACGCCGTCGACGGCGATCCGCTCGCCGAGCAAGTAGCCCAGTTCCTTGTCCGCGGTCGTGATCTGATCCGACATCCGATCGACGTGGATGACGTTCAACTGGTTCCACTTCTCGACGTTCCGTGCCTCCTGTTCGGCCAACTGCTTCGAGTCGTCCTGTACCTGCTGTTCGACCTCGTCGGCGATCTGGTTGGTCCCCAAAAACCCGACTGCCCCCACCGACAGACCAATCACGAGCAAGACGATCGCGAACTTTAGCGCGTAACTCTCCCTAATATATGTTGGTGTGACTCTCCGAACCGGGTCTAACATCGGGACGAAAAGAATTCCGGCAAACGATAAATCCTCCCCTCCAATTATCACGATTGAGAACACTTTTGTCAGGAGTGGGTGATTATTTAAACGGGGGGACGCCGATACATGATCGAACGCCGGAGGACGACTGTCGATGAGTGAAGATGCGCTTCGGAGCGTTCTCGCCCGGATCCGGGCGTCGACCGACGCCGCCCCGCCCTCGTCGCGTGCCGACACGCGGCTGTTGATCGTCGAGCCGCTGCTCGCGGCTCTGGGCTGGGACGTCCGCTCGGACGCGACCGACCGCGACGTCGTCGTCGACGGCACGCGCCTCGAGTACGTCTGTTCGGTCGACGCGACGCCGGGGTTGTTCGTCGCGGTCGAACCCTACGGCGAGTCGCTCGATCGCGACCGCGCGTCCGCCCTCGAAGGGCTCATGCGCCGGACCCGCGTCGACCGCGTGATCTACACGAACGGCCGGAAACTGGCGCTCCTCGCCGGGACCGACGCCGTCGAGCGGACGGCGCTCGACCTCTCGGCGCCGCTCGACCGGTGGGCCGCGGTCGACGACTTCTCCCGGCCCGCGGTCGCGCGCCGCCTCGACGATCACGCGTACGAGCGTGCCGCGCGCAGGCTCGCGCTCGCCCGCTCCGACCTCGCCGCGGCCGTCACGGAGGAACTCGCGTCCGCCGCCGGAGCCGTCCACGAGGACGAACTGGCGACGATGACCGACCGCTTTCTCGACCGCGTCGTCGAGTCGTTCACCCTCGCGGCCGCCGCTCGGTCGGCCGACGCGTCGGCCGAGACGCCGACCGCCGACGCGGACGACGGCCCCGCCACCGCCGACGCCGACGACGCGTCGGGAACCGACGACGCCGGCGACGCCGCCGACGCCGCCGACACCGCGGACGACGCCGACGCCACCACCGCCGGCGACCCGGAGACGGCCACCCCGGACGCCGCCTCCCGATCGGACGCCGGGTACGTCGTCCGGTTCTTCGCCGAGCAGGGGTCGGTCGGTGCGATCGGCCACGCCACCTCGGACGACGCGCTCGTACACGCCGCGGAGTTCTGTCTCGACCACGGGCTCTCGCGGGTCGAGATTCCGTGGACACCCCGCGACGGCGACCGCGTCGTCCTCAACGACGAACCCGTCGGCGCCGACGGGACGCCCATGGCCGAACCGCGACAGCTGTCGAACGGGCTCTACATCGAGACGGCCGGGACGGTCGAGGAGCGAGCGACCCGGGTGGAACGAATCGTCTCCCGCGCGGGGTTGCGGGCGATGTTGACGGGCGGGTGGTCCGGCGGGGTTCGCTGAGGATCAGTAGTCGACGTCGACGACGACGATTTCGATGTGAGCGCGGTCTACGTCGCAGGTGTAGGTTCCGCCGCCGCCGTCCGACCAGCCGTTTCGCTCTGCCGTCGATTCCCAGCTGTTCTGGTGGTTCGAACTGTCGATTTCGATTTCGACCACGTCGGCGTTTTCGTACGTCTCGCTGACGCTCCGACCGTCCGCTCGGTTTTCGGTGACCGTGATCTCGGTACCGCTGCTGGTCTGGATCGTCCCCGGCCCGTCCGCGACCGCGACGAGCGTGACGATCGCGGCATCGTCGGCACACCGCATCTGCGGGTACGAGACGGCGACGTCACCGTCGGTCTGGTTCCGGAAGACGCCGCCGCCCTCGTAACTGATCGTCGTCCCCTCGTACTCGTAGACGAGCGCGCCGACGTTGCTTCCGTCGTTGCCGAGGGGGGAGTCGGTAGTTCCGGAATCATTCGTCACCGTGATCGTGACGTTCGACCCGTCCGTCGTCCTCAGGCGGCCGTCCCGCAACGCGATTTCGCCCGACCGCTGGCGGATCGCGTCGTAGCGAACGACGTCGTTGAAGTTGTCCGCCAGCGCCTCCATCCCGCGTTCGGCGTTCCGGAGCTGTTCGGTCTCCTGATAGGCGTCCATCGTCTGGAAGCCGACCGCGTACAGCAGGCCGACCGAACCGATGATGATCCCGAAGACGAGCACGAAGCCGACGACTTCGGAGACCGCACGATCCGTTTCGCCGTCTCGATTCCGTCCACCGGTTCTCATGGTTCCTCCAGAAGTTCGACGTCGTCGCCGTCGCTCCGGACGATTACCGTCCCGCCCTGTACCTTTTCGCTGTCGCTGCCCACGTCGACCGAGACGGGAACGTACGTCTCCGTCTCGTTGTCGATCGTCGCCAGCCGGAGGCAGTTCTGACCGTCCGCCACCAGCGGCGCGTCGCAATCGCTGCTGTCGCGCAACTCGACGGTGTACTGTGCGTTGCCGGCCCGTCGGGGGTGATCCGCGGTGATGGTCACCTGGTCACCGCTCTCCGCGAGGCGATCGGCGTGGGAGAGTTCGCCCGCCAGCCGCTCGCCGACGATTTCGAGCGACCGCTCGGTACTGCGTTCGCGCTCGGAGTCGAGCATGGTCCCCGCGCCGACCAGCAGGCCGGCGACGAGGATCGTCGTGATACCGATCGTCAGGACGTGCGTGACGGTGATCGACACCGCGCGCTCGTCCGCGTCGAGTCGCCGGATCACGTTCGATCACCGTAGACGTCGACTTCGATGGTTCGTTCGATGGAGACGTCGGCCGAGTCGTACGTGTACTCGACTTCAGCTGTCCAAGTACGTGATCCAGAATTTTTTGTGATTAGCTCGTATTCTCCATCAATATCTGTACTGCTGGTAACCGTAATCGTAGTAGTAGTATCCGTAGAATCAATTAGATCGAACTCACAACTACCCTGTGTCTTCGCACCGACAGCTCCCGAGGTAAAGTCAACCCACACGTCATCTTGGCCCGATGTATCAATTGTACAACTAACGTCCCCGGTTACCGCGAGCTCGGTTCCAGTGTACTCTATGTCAACCGTATCACTGTCTATCTCCAATCCTAACCTGTCGCCAGGATCGGAGTTGTCGAGGTTCATCTTGACTCTGAACTGGCCAACCTGTTCACTATTCGCTACATCTCCCGGTGAAATAGATCCACTCTCAAATGCCGCTTCTTGCACCCCATCTACCCTCTCGATGGCCACAATCGCTGGTTTTTCATCGTTAATGGAACTCCGGTAGGTCGATTCGAACTCGTCGGAATCCGGGGGGTCTCCGGCAAGATTCTGCTGTTGAACCAATCCTCGAACCCCCTGTTCGATCTCGTACTCGACCGTCTCCGCGTCCGTGACGCTCCCGCTCGTACCGCTCGAAGAGACCGTCTCCGTGTAGAGGACGCCGTTGAAGACGACGACGAGGCCGAGGATGATGAACGCGATCGAGATGGCGGCGACGAGGATCAACTGTCCCCGGTCGCGCGTCTCGCTTACCATACGATCACCCGCACCTCCACGACGTTGTACACGTGATCACTGCCTTCATTTGGGATCGGATAGCTGTCCTCGGCGTCTTCCAGCCGCTGGTGTTCGTATCCGGGCGCGGTCAGGTGCTGGTCGTCGTACAGCGTGACCGCGTAGCTCGCCGTGAACGCGGTCGAACTCTCCCGCCCTTGGTAGACCAGCCGTACCGGGTCGTCCATCCCCGGCGCGTGGAGTTCGACGTTGTAGTTCTGCCCGCGCTCTCGGAACCGTTTCTCGAGGATCGCCCCGAGGCGCGTCTCGTTGAACCCCTCGGCCGTGTAGTAGCTGGTTTCGACGTCGGTGTCGCTGCCGTAGAACTCCTCGCTGCTGTTGTTCCAGTACCGCACCGTCTCCGAGAGGTCCCCGTCGCTCGCGGCGACGACCAGCGCGTCGTTTGCCTCCTGCTGGAACTGCGCCTGTACCGTCCGGTCGATCGGCCCGCCGGTCGTCGGCGTGATGACGACCGACTGGAGCGCGAACAGCACCGCCATCAGGACCACCATCGCGCCGACGAACCCCTCGAGGGTGTACGCCTGCCCGCGGTCGGTCCGCTTCGTCCCTCTCATGCGATCACCACACCCTCACGACGAGTCGACAGGCCGAGTCCTCACACTCCGAGACCGGATCGCCGTCGTCGACGACCGTGACGAGCCGCGAGACGACGGCCGCCGACTGGTCGTCGTACGCGGGGCCCTCCCGAAGCGGTTCGTCGGTTCCGTCGCCGTCGATGTCCACCATGATCGGTTCCTGATCCGCGTCGCTGAGTTCGACGACCGTGACGTTCACGTGATCTATCGGGCCGCTCGCGGTCGACCGGAGGCCCAGTTCGTCCGCGTCGCTCGCGTCGAGGCCGTCGAACGCCGTCGCGTCGATCTGGTTCGGCGTCGATCCCGTAGCCGTCTCGTCGAGCACGTCCGCCGCGATCCGTTCCGCCTGCGGGGCGTCCCCGCCGGGCGCGCCGGAGAACGGCGTGATGACCGTCGGGACGAACGCGAAGACGAACGCGATCGCCAGCAGGAAGACGCCGATTCCGATGGCGAAGTCCTGCGTGGTCTGTCCGCGCTCGCGGGGCGAACTCGACGCGTGTCGCTGTCGGCCGGTCATGTCAGGCCACCATCACCCACGCCACGAGTGCGACGGTCGAGAGGACGAGGACGAACTTCAGCCCGCTCAGGAGGTCGGCGTCGCGGATGTAGCCTGCGATGAACCCCGAGAGGATCCCCTGGAGCGTCACCGCGTGGAAGAACAGCAGCGAGAGCTGATTCGTGTCGACGTTCTGGCTGAAGTCCGCGTTGCCGATGCCGGCCCCGGCGGCGCTCGATCCGGTGTCGGCGCCGCTGGTGTCGAGCCCCGCCATCGTGTCGATGAACTGCGTCTTGAGGATCGCGATCACCGCGAGCAGGGTCATGAACGTCATGATGATGATCACGACCTGCATCAGCGTCCGGGACTTGCGCTCGCGGACGATGTCGTCCTGGTTCTCGCTGGCCTGGGCGGCGGTTCGCAGCACGTCGGAGATCTGGTTCGACGCCTCCTGGGACTTCGCGATGAGTTTGACGGTCCGGGCCAGCCGCGGGATGTGGTACTTGTTGTTGAACTCGACGAGCGCCTCCTGGAGGCTCATCCCGTAGTTGACCTTCGTGTGCATGACCTCGAACTCGCGGGCGAGTTTCCCGCTGGTCGTGTCGGAGACGGCCTTCAGCGACTCGAGCAACGTCATTCCGGTGTCGTTCGCGCTCGAGAGCTTCCGGAGGTCCTCCGAGAGCGTCCTGACGACCGCGTTCCGCGAGCGGACGTTCCACTCCCGGAAGACCGTCAGCGGGACCATCGTCAGGTACAGCGGGACGTAGACGTAGAGGAACGTCCCCCACACCGGCCGCTCGATCATTCCGGACCACGACACCGGGGCGGAGCCGCTGACCATCGCCGTCACGACGATCACCAGCGCCGCGGGGCCGGTCAGCGCGAGCGTGTACAGCGGGTTGTCCCGGAAGAACAGGTGAGGCTTCTGGAGCACCTGAAGGGTCTCGTAGGTCCCCTCGCGGTTCTTGATGCGGTTGAAGACGTTGTACTCGCCGGTGAACTGCTCGACCAGCCCGAGGTTGAGCAGCCCCTGCTCCTCGGCGGCCTGGACTCGTCGGTCGTCGTGGGCGTGTCTGAGGTAGCCGTCGCCCGGTTCGTCGTGTTTGACCGTCGAGACGAGGACGATGAAGCCGACGCCGGTCAGCGGGATCAGTCCGTAGATGGTCAGGTAGATCATCCCGTCGGAGACGCTCGCGCTCGGGATCATCTGCATGATGACCAGAATGATGATCAAAAGCAGCGGGAACAGCGAGAGCGTCATGTACATCTCGCCGAACAACTCGAGCGTCTCGAGGGTCGTCTCCTGTTCCTGCTTTGCGGTCCGCATGTGCTTTTCCTTCTTGTCCGACAGGAAACTCTCCATGTCGCCGCCGCTGTTGATGATCGAGAGCATGTCGGTCAGGAACTGCGAGAGCTCGTCGCTCGGCGTCTCGATCGCCTGCTTGCGGATCGCCGTCCGGTAGTCGACGTCGAAGTACTCGGTCTCCTGGACGATGCTCTGGAACTCCTTGGCGACCTCGCCGTAGGTGTCGTCGGCCTGTGCCATCGCCTCGAGGATCTCGAGCTGGTTGAGGCCGCCGACCGCCAGCGCGTACATGTACGAGACCGAGTCCGTGAGCAGCATGTTGATCTCGCGTTGGCGCGCCGAGGCCCGCGAGTAGGGGATCGCGACCAGCGAGCCGAAGCCGAGCGCGAAGCCGATCGTCCCGAGGACCATCCCCGTCAGCAGGATCGCCAGCGGTAGCTTCGCCTGGTTGAGGACGGCGATCACCGCCTCGTTGCCGACCGGGAGCCCGAGACTGAGCGACTCCGCGCTGACGACGCCGGTCGCGAAGATCGCGTAGCCGAGCACCAGGCCGACGAACCAGAGCATCCCGCCCGTCAGCAGGCCGATCCCGAGCGCCCGCGAGAGGAAGAGCTCGACGGTGTCGGTCATCCGCGACTGGGCGAGTTTCAGCTCCACGTCGGAGACGAACTGGCTGTCCTCGTCGAACAGCCGCTCGTACAGCGGGTAGAACGTGTCGCCGAGCGCGTCCGAACTCCCGGCGAGCGATTCGGCGTCGGTTCCGCTACCGCTACCGGTTTCCAGACTCATCGTTCGTCCTCCTCACCGTCGAAGATCGACGTCGACTCCTCGTCGAACGGGGAGCCGTCCGGGTGCCCGAAGATCGAATCCTCGCCAGTCGACGGGTCCGTCGCCTCGTCTCTGGGCATCGCGTCGGCCGACTCCGAATCCTCGCTGAAGAGGGAGTCGGCGCCGGTCCCGAAGATCGAGTCGTCCGTCTCGGCGGCCTCCGTCGACGTGCCGGCGTCCCCGCCGGCTTCGGCCTCGGCCTCTTCGAGTTCTTCGAGTTCCTCGAAGGTTCGGTCGACGTCCTCGAACAGTTCCTCGAAGTCGTCCGTCCCGGAGGACTCGCCCGTCGACGTACCGCCGTCGACCGCCCATCCGCCGTCGTCGACCTGTCCGGTGACGTCTCCCGCCGGGGTGCTGGCGGCCTCCGCGGTCGCGCCGGCGTTCGAGGCGTCGGCGCCGACGTCGATCGTCGGTTCCTCGTCCGGGGCCGCCTCGAGCGCCGGCCGTTCGGCCGTCTCGGACTCGTCGCCCGACGCCTGCGCGTCCGGGAGTGCTTTCTCCGCTTCCGCCGACTCCGACTCCTCGTCGAGCCACGACGGGGTGTCCGCGACGGCGCCGTCTCCGCCGGAGCCGAGCGCGTTGTCGTCGGCGTCCCAGTCCCCGGCGTCGAACGCGGCGTCGCCGGCCGCGTCGGCCTCGACGGGGTTCGCCTCGTCGACGCCGCCGAGCGCGCCCGCGAGGCCGCTCGGGACCTTCCCGCGGTACTCCTCGAACAGCGACTCCTCGGCGCGTTCCAGGACGTCCATCGAGAGGTTGTACGTCTCGTTGGTCGGGTCCGGCCGCGGGACGAGTTCCTCCTTCTCGGGATCGACGTCGATCAGGACGCTCTCCATCTCCCGGAGGTCCTCGAGGCTCCCTTCGAGTTGGCCGTTCGCGATCAGCGTCAGGATCGTGTCCGGATCGTTGATGAACGCCTGGATCGTCGCCGCGACCTCCGCGTACGTGTTGAGTTCGTTCTTGATCAGGTACGCGAGGATCACCTTGCGCTTGAACAGTTCGTTCTGCAGCTTCTCGCGGTTCCAGCCGCGGTCGAACATGATCTCGTCTAAGGTGTTCGAGTCCCCCATCTTGAGGTACTCGTCCGTCTCGGCCTGCCACTGGTAGACGTCCTGGACGTTGATCTCGTCGTTTTCGGCCTCGTAGTGGTTGATCTCGGTCAGCGACTTGTTCCGGCGGACCTTCCGGCCCTGGACCCGCGTCTGGGTCTGGATCGAGACCAGGTCCAGCGCCGTGAACATCGTCTTCGAGACGTTGATCGGGTCGGTCGTGAACCGCTTGAGGACCTCGTCGACGGAGTCGGCGTGGAACGTGGTGTAGGTGGTGTGGCCGGTCGACATGACCTGGAACAGCGTCCGGCCCTCCTCGCCGCGGATCTCACCCATCACGATGTAGTCGGGCCGTTGCCGGAGTGCGGCCTCCAGCAGGTCGAACTCGTCGACGTCGCCCTGGGCGTCGTCGGAGAACGACGGCCGGGTGACGGAGGCGATCCAGTTGCGCTGTGGGAGTTCGACCTCGCGGGTGTCCTCGATCGAGACGATCTTGGTGTTCGACGGGATGAAAAGCGACACCGCGTTCAGCGAGGTCGTCTTCCCGGACGCGGTCCCACCCGCGAAGATCAGGCTCTTGTGGTTCTCGATGGCGAGCCAGAGGAACGCCATCTCGTCGAGGCTGAAGGTGTTCCAGTTGATGAGGTCGATCGGCGTGAACGGGACGTCCTTGAACTGTCGGATCGTGTAGTTGGTCCCGTGATCCGAGACCTCGTTGCCGAGGGTCAACTGGGCGCGCGAGCCGTCCGGCAGGGTCGCGTCGACCTGCGGCAGCCGCTTGCTGATCCCCTTGCCCGATCGCTGGGCGAGTTTCACGACGAAGTCGTCGAGTTCGTCCTCGCCGTGGTGGATGTTCGTGATGATCTGCTCGTACTCGGAGTGGTAGACGAAGACGGGCGAGTTGTACCCGTCACAGGAGATGTCCTCGACGTTGATGTCGTGTTTGATGCCGTCGATGCGCTCGTAGCCGATGAAGTTCCGCTTGAGCAGGTACAGGAGCTTCTCGACCTGGTACTCGTTGAGCGTGTCCGAGTCCTCCTCGAGGAGGAGCGGTTCGGGACGGACCTTGATGCCTTCGAGTTGCCGGTCGCGCTCGCCGATATCGAGGTCCACGCCCTCCTCGTCTTCCTCCTCGTCGTCCAGCATGGATCTGACGGCGTCGAAGAAGCTCTCGTCGTCGCCGCCGATCCGCTCGAAGAGGTCGTAGCGTTTCAGCAGCCGTCGAGTCTCCTCTTCGATGACCTCGCGTCGGCCGTCTTCGCTCTCGGTCTGTTTGATCCCATCGTCGGAGTACTTGATCGCCGTCCTGAGCTTCCCGGAGAGGAACTCCTGAAGTTCCTCTTCGATCTCGTTCAGGTACGGCTCGATCATGTAGTACTTCCTCTCGTTTTCCTTCTGGGAGTGGAAGATGACGACGAACGCGTAGGGTTTGTTCACCCAGTAGCGCTCCTCCTCGCGGAAGTGGCCTTTCTTCTCCGGCGGGACGGCCTTCTCGAGGTCGTACCGGTTCACGACGGTCGTGTTCCCCTCGGCCGTCGAGAAGAACTCGTCCTCGTCGAGTTCCTCCCGGACTTTCACCGTCCGCGCGTCGACGACGTCGTCGAGTTCCATCGCGACGTTGCCGGCCTCGTGGAGCTTTTGCTCGATGTCGTCCGGGTCGAACCCGAGCGTTTCCTCGCAGTCGAACGGTTCGATCTCGCCGTTTCGCTTTCGGGGGCGATTCCCCTCGTCGTCGTAGTAGTACTCCCACTTGTAGTGTTCCAGCGAGTAGACGTCCTTGACGACCGGCGTCGTCTCGGGGTCGAGGTACTCGAGGAAAGCGTTCCGGAAGTACTTCGCGTTCGGGGCGAACGTCTCCGTGATCAGGTCCGACAACTCGTCGGGGTGGTAGCCGAGGTGCGCCTCGGGATCGAACTCGACGCTGTCCCAGTCGTCGCCGCTCGGAACCGCACTCGACGTCCCGAGACCGAGTTGATCGCCGGACGACCCGGTCCCGTGGGGATACACCGCCGACACCTCGTCGCCGTACCCGTACTCCTCCATGAAGTCGGCCCAGGTGTACTCGCCGACGCGAACGTCCGAGTTTCGCGTCGGGCCGTCGAACGTCCGCTCGTCCGACGCAGGCGTCGACGCCTCCGCGTCAGAAAACTCCCCGGCGTCGGACTGGTCGGCCTCGTCAATAGCCATTGACTTCCCTCAAACCCTCTCCCTTCAAAAAATTCATCCACGGATTACCACATCTGATAATTATACGTGTCATGCGATCTGTCAGTGGGGACAAAACCCGCGACGGTTCGGCGTTCGTCTCAATCATTTGACCACCCTTCACGAGGTTCGACCCATCGTTTTTGGCCACAGGCTTTTTATTTTACGGAATAATATATCCATAGCGACATTATTGGCTCGAAGACGTATCCCCGGTCACGACGCCGGTTCGAACCGGCGACTCGCGGGCGGTCGGCGCCCGGGCGGGACGTGCGGCTGACGGGATTCGAACCGCGGCCACGGCGGCGCTCCCTTTCGAACCTCGCACGATCCGTCGTCGGCTTCGCTGTCGCGCGCGCGAGAACGGGCGTGGCGGGATTCGAACCACCGGAAGAGAATCTGCAACAAAGTTGCAGAACCTCTTCCGTACCTCGCGCTCGCGTCGCTCGCGCTCACCCGCGATCAGACCCAGTTCCGGGCTGCTCGGCGCGGCGCGCCTGCGCTGCCGGGCTCCTGCCGCGGTGGGAACCTCCGGCGACCACCGCCACGTGGACACGCCGGCCCGGCCACTGTACCGCCGCCTGTGCGGACGTGGCCCGCGTGCGTCTCCCTCGAGACCAGAGCCTATGCCACCGAACCCAGACCTTGACCCGATCGATCCCAACTCGGCCGTCGACATGTATCTCGCCGATCGCGAACCGACCGTCGCCCAAAGCACCCTCTATGCCCATCGCTCCCGGCTCGGCCACTTCCTGCGGTGGTGCGAGGCCGAGGCGATCGAGACGATCGCCGACCTCACCGGGCGCGAGCTCCACGCCTATCGGCTGTGGCGCCGCGAGGACGGCGACCTGAATCGCGTCTCCGAGAAGACGCAGATGGACACGCTGCGCGTGTTCATCCGCTGGTGCGAGCAACTCGGGTTCGCCAGTCCTGACCTCCACCTCGCCGTCCAGAGCCCGACGCTCGACCCCGGCGATAACACACGCGAGGTGCTGCTCGACGCTGAGCGCGCGACGGCGATCCTCGACTATCTCGCGACGTACCACTACGCCTCGCTCGACCACGTCGTCCTCGTGCTGTTCTGGCGGTGCGGCCTCCGGCTTGGCGCGCTCCACGCGCTCGACGTCGACGACTACGACCCGATCGAGCAGTCGCTCGCAGTCGTGCATCGGCCGGAGACGGCGACGCCGCTGAAAAACAAGCACGAAGGCGAGCGGTACGTCGCGTTGAGCGACGCCACACGCCGCGTTCTCGACGACTGGGTCGGCGACCGCCGGCCGGACGTGACCGACGAGCACGGCCGGGAGCCGCTGTGTGCGACGACTCGTGGCCGCGCCTACAAGTCGTACCTCCGCAAGTTCGTCTATCGCTGGACGCGCCCCTGCGTCGTCACCGGCGAGTGTCCCCACGGGCGGACGATCGACGACTGCGACGCCGTCAGTGACGAGGCGGCGTTCCGCTGTCCGTCGTCGGTCTCACCGCACGCGATCCGCCGCGGGGCGATCACGCACTGGCTCAAAGCCGACTGGCCGACGCGAGCGGTCGGTGACCGGGCGAACGTCTCGCCGGACGTCCTCGAGGCGCACTACGACCAGCGCTCGGCGCAGGAGAAGATGGAGCAACGCCGCCGGTACCTCGATAACATCTAAGTGGCATACCCGGAACTTTCCAAATGAATGTACAATATAGAGGGCGAAAAAGTCGCGTAACACGAGCAATCCTAACAGTTATAGTGGCCAATCTGCTTTCCTGAGGCAATCATGTAGGAAACGAGTAGACAGCCCGCCCACCGGGCTGCCAACAACACTGAGTAGTGGTACAGTGCAGGAACTCGTGACGGAGTTCCGCTTCGAGATTGGAGGTCGAGCCTCTTTAGCATTGAGGAAATCGAACTCCATCTCGGGCGGACTCGAACGTCGGGTTCCTCGGACGGCACCGCCGTGCCGGAGCAACGGCTACTGATTCCACCGAATCATCAACAGACCAATACAATGACGAACAACGAGATAGATCTACAAAAGTACCAGCCAACCGACGCCCGATGTCGGACCGTCACACTCACCCGTGTGGCACAGTCCAGAGGAGAGAGCAACGACCGCGCCAAGGACGGCGTGGCGGACACGCCGCCCGCTTTCAAGGAGGCGCCAGCTACCGAGCGCCCACCCATCGGCCAGCGGCCGGGCGATAAGAAATGAGCGGTCAGGACGACGACGCGGCATCACCCCCTTCGATCGACGAGCTCGTCGAAGCGCTTCCGGATCTGCAGGCGTATATCGAGAATCCTGCTCACGGCCAGCACACGACCGATCTCGTCGCCGTCGGGGACGAGTATCGCGGCGCCCATCCCGTCCACGGCTCGACGAACGCCGACGAGAGCGGGCCGGCGGCGGGCAACTTCGCGGTTAACCCGGCCAAAGGCGTCTGGTACTGTCACCGCTGTGGTGCCGGTGGCGACCTCCTCAACTACATCGCAGTCGACGAGGGGCTCGTCGACTGCGCGCATGCCGACGACCTCGCCGACGTCTTCCCGCTCGTGCTCGATCTCGCCACCGAAGCAGCGGGAATCGCGGATCGGATGTCGGGCGCGGATCGGCGCGAACTGGCCGCCAGACGCCACGAACGAGCGGCGATCACCGAGGTGCACACGGCGGCCTGTACGTTCTACCGTCAGCACCTCGATGAGCCCCGCCCGGACGAGCCCACCGAGACGTGGGCGGCGTACGTCCGCAACCGGTGGGGACTCAGCGCGGCGATCCTCGACGAGGCGGGCATCGGCTACGCCCCCCGCGAGCCGCGCGCACTGGTCGACTACCTCCGCGCGGAGGGCTTCGAGGACCACCTGCTCCGTCAGTCGGGGCTGGTCAGCGAGAACGACGAGGGCGAGCTCGTCGACTACTTCGACGGGCGGCTCATCTTCCCCTACCGGGTGCGCGGCGCACCGCGCTACTTCATCGGGCGGCGGACCCCACAGACGCCCGGCCGGACCCCCTCGAAGTATCGAAAGCTCCGGAATCCGGACCCGGACGGCACCGGGCCGACCGCGTGCGTCACCGAACCGGTCTTCGGCCTCGATACCGCACGGTCCGCGGAGCACGTCGTCGTCACCGAAGGCGTCACAGACGCCCTCGCGCTCCACGACGCCGGTTTCGCCGCGATCGCGCCTGTTGGGACGGCCTTCGGCGAGGACCGCCTCAAGACGGCCGCACGGGCGCTCAGCGGCAAACGGGTGACGGTCGTCATGGACGAAGACGAAGTGTCCGGGGCCGGCCTCCGCGCCGCACTGACGACCGCCACGGACCTCGCCGAGACGGGCCACCCGCGCGAGGTGCGGGTCGGCCGACTCACGGCCGCCGACGGGGTGACCCAGCAGACGATCGACGTGGCCGAGTTCTACCGCGACTACGATGCAGCCGCGTTCGCGCAGGTGCTCGACGCCGCCCTGCCTGTCAACCACGCCCGCTACTGCTGGGGCGAGACCGCGGGCGATCCGAGCTACCTGTTCGCGGCCGCCGTCGAGGCCGCCGATCACGACCCGACGGCGGTCGCGAGCCGGACGGACGACGAGGGGACGGAGAGCCTACTCGGGGTCGATGACATCATCGACGGCGACGAACTCCCGACGGCCCAGCGTGAGTTCCATCGCCGAAGCGACCTCTCGGGAAAGGACGTGCGCGACATCTTCGAGCACGCGATCCGGATCGACCTCGAGGCGAACGGGTCGTTCATCCGGTCGGACGACGGCCGACTCTGGTACTTCTTCGATCCGGAACACCGGCTCTATCCGATCGACGCGTCGGGCCAGCAGGAGATCCACGACGAGTTCCACGGGCTGATCAAAGCGCGGTTCGGCCTCTCGATGGACCAGTGGTCGCGGGGGCTCTTCAAGGACATCCGGATTCACGGCCGCCGGATCGCCGCGCGCCGCGCCGTCCACCAGTTCGCCTGCTACAACGCAGAGGCGGGCGAACTGTACGTCAGCGACTTCGACGACGGCTACTACGTGGTCGACGGGAGCGACGAGGCGCCCGAGCATCGGCCGAACGGGACGGACGTCCTCTTCCGCGACGAGCGCGGGGAGCCGTGGACGTACGTCCCACCCGCGGCGCGCCCGGAGCCCGACGGGGACATTCCGGGCGAGCGCTCGCCGTGGGCGGGCGAGGGCGATCTCCTCCACCGCTACGTGACGAACCGCGTGAACTTCGGCGACGCCGTCCTGACGCCGGCCCAGCAACGGCTACAGCTCTACCTGCACCTGCACATCATCCCGCTGACGTCGCTCCTCTCGGCGCGGCCGATCCTCGCGTGGGTCGGCCCGAAGGGCAGCGGCAAGACGGTCACCCAGCGGATGATCGGCCGGCTGTTCTACGGGCCGTCGTTCAAAGAGACGGTGATGCCCGACGAGAAGAAGGACTTCTACGCCGTCCTCGCGAACCGGCCGCTGACGTTCATCGACAACTACGACGACGGCCGTCGGTGGGCGAACGACGTGCTGGCCGCGGTGGCGACCGGCGCGAAGCTGGAACTGCGCAAGCTCTACTCGACGGTCGACCTCGCCTCGTACGATCCGCAGTGCTGGCTGTCGCTCACCTCGCGCGACCCGCCGTTCCGGCGCGACGACGTCGCCGAGCGGATGCTCGTGTTCAACCTCGAGCGGATCGCGACCGGCACGGCCGACTTCGTCGGTACGACGCCGTTCCTCGAGGTGGTCGACGAGGCCCGCGAGCCACTGCTCTCCGCGCTCCTCGACAACGTCAACGCCGTCCTCCGGGTCTACCACGACACGGAGCGCGCGGCGTTACGGTCGCAGCACCGGATGGCCGACTGGGCGGCCTGCGCACACCTCTGTGCGGAGGCACTCGACCTCGACGGCGTCGACGCCCTCCTCGAGGCGATGGGGGGCGAGCGCGCGGCGTTCGTCCTCGAAGACGATCCGCTCCGGCCTGCACTCGACCACTACCTCGAGACGCAGCCCAAGTGCGCCACTCGCTTCCACTCGACGACTAAGCTGTACGATGTGCTAGCAGAAGCGGCGGCCAGCACGGACCATACGTTCGACTACGCGGACGCGCGCCATCTCGGGCGGCGACTCAAAAAGATCCGCGAGGAGTTACACCAACTCTACGGCATGGAGGTCGACACCTCGGGGCGCGCACCCCAGTATCGCTTCCCGACGGCACGCGACGACGAGTAACCCGTCCCGTCGACGCCGGCTGCTCGCTTTCGTAATGGTGAGGCCGTGTCGGAGTGGCGAGGCCGTGTCGTCGTTAGCCGCACACCACCTCGACGCAAAAAGTGGCAGCCGGGACCGAGGGACACGAACCGGGGCATCAATACTGGTTCTCCCGAGCGCACGCACGCGCACGCGGGGAATCGGCCACCACCCCGTGAGAGCATGTTGCTCGTCCACGGCTGTCGATTTTTGGGTCGACCGACCTCATTGAGTTCGTCGAATGAGCGCCGTCCGAGACGCATCGGACTCGCACCCGGGCTAACACACCATCGGGCGCCACCAGCAAGAGCGCAGCAGCCCTTCGCCGAGATGAAGGGTCCGTCGAGCGAGATCGGGAGCTGCGGACAGAGACCCCGTTCGTCCGCGAGTCGCACCGGGAGAAGCTCTCACAACCGACCCCACTCTCGGAGCACGCTCCAGAGGTGAGTCGGCGCCAGTCGAGTCGTCGACCTGTCGAAGTGGGTCGGAAGTTGCTTGTACTATTATCCAATCGCCTTGATCAGCGCCCATACGACGAGCGGACGCACGCGTTTGGGACCTCGTCCACCCCGAAACTCCAGTTGCTGGCCCGGACACGATACGGGCTGACCCCATCCGGCCGTGGCACTACGATGCGGGAGCGCGATCGGCGCGCGTGGGCGGCTGCGACGACCCTCTCCGATCACGCCGTCGTCGCCTCCTTTTATCCCTTGGAGCCGCGACTCGAAGCGCGGCTGCCCATACAGGCTCGTTCACGCCCTCACAGCGGTCACGGCCGCACGCCGGGCCGGCGACCCACCGACGGCTGGGGCTGACGCCGATGCGGATGGCCCGCCCGCGACGCGACGCCGCCCACGACGCGATACCGCTCGTGAACCGGCGGCACGCCGCTCTCTACTGGGCGACTGCCCCGTCGGTACGGTCACCCCGGCGGTGATGCCGCCCGCTACCACCCCGGACCGCGCCTGCGCGGCTGCTAACTGGCTTGCTACGCCCTGCACCACGCCCCGTTGCTGCCCCGCCGCGGTGGCAGTCCGTCGGACCCGGCCGCGACGACGAGTGGTCGGGGGACACCCTCGCGGTGCGGAATAACGTCGGCGAACCGATAGCCATGCCCGCAACATCGGCGAGCCGCCAGCGACGATCACCGCGACGACCCCCGAGGCGTGCCGCCCAGCGGCGCTCACCCCCGCCCGCGGCTGCTTCCGACGCCGAGTGCGGCCCGACGCGTTCAACGCCCTCTCGGCCGTGGCTGCGCCGGTGGTGGTCCCACACCGACGACCACCCTCCGGCGCCCGCTCGACGCCGCGAGAAGAGTAGTCAGGCCGGCGACCCGCATCCGGTGTAGCGACGCGCGTCCGCCGAGTCGGTCGCTCTCCCCGTACCGGCACGTGGCGCTGTCCGTCCGTCTCCGCCGCTGTGCGGCCCGTGATGCGGTCGGGCCCGCCGCGAGGGTAGTGTGACGGCGCGCCGCCCGACCCGCGTGCGACATGGATGACGGCCCGCATAGCGGGGCCGCGAGCGGAGGTGAGGTCGACGGCACAGCGCCTCGGCGATCGCCGCCGCCCTCGACAGCGCGGACAGCACCGCGTACGAGTACACCGAGCAGGAGATCCACGACGAGTTCCACGGCTACAGTCGCGTGCCCACCGACCACGGCGGGTGGCGGGCGAAAGCGTACCGCTATCTTGCCCAGAAACGGACGCTCGAACGGCAGTGGGCCGAGCGTGACGGGGCCGTGGAGGCCACCACACCGGCGTAGCGCCGCCTCACCGAGTTGTAGCCGGCGGTCGCAGATGCGACTGGAAGCCGGTGACGCCCGCCCTGTTGGCCCGAGAGCCGCGTCAGTGTTGCCACGACCATCCAGTCGGGTTCGGCCGGTGGGCCACGGTCGCAGGTCGCCATCGATCGAAGGGTGGTCGCCCATCGACGGCCGGCCACACCGATAGGCGTGGGATTTATCCGGCTAAACGGCCACTACGCGGTAAATGAGTGAGCGACCAGCGCCGCCCGGCGCAACCTTCTGGGCGGAGACGAGCGACGACGTCGCGCGCCAG
Source organism: Salinilacihabitans rarus (assembly GCF_024296665.1). Classification (NCBI taxonomy): domain Archaea; kingdom Methanobacteriati; phylum Methanobacteriota; class Halobacteria; order Halobacteriales; family Natrialbaceae; genus Salinilacihabitans; species Salinilacihabitans rarus. Next base: position 93,741 of record NZ_CP100762.1, read on the forward strand.
CGGTACGAGACGCTCGTGAACGTGGTCGACGACGGCATCTACCAGCTCGACGCCGCCGGCCGGTTCGAAGCCGTCAACGACGTCATCCTCGAGCAGACGGGCTACGACCGCGAGGCCCTCCTCGGCGAACACGTCTCGCTCGTCCTCGCCGCCGCCGACATCGAGCAGATCCAGCGCGAGATCCGCCGGCGACTCACGACCGGCGAGCGGCAGGTCGAGACGTTCGAGTTTCCCGTACGGACGGCCGAAGGGGCGACGATCGACTGCGAGTTGCGCTTCAGCCTGCTCGTCGAAGCCGGCACGTTCCGGGGGACCGTCGGCATCGCCCGCGATATCACCGACCGCAAGCGTACCGAGCGGACGCTCGCCGCGCGCGAGCAACAACTCCAACGCGAACGCGACCTGACCGAGCGCATTCTCGACACCGCGCCGATCGGCATCCAAGTACTTGATGCCGACGGCGAGATCACGCGGCTGAACGAGCGCGCGCGGGAGCTCCTCGACATCGCAGAGCCGCAAGCGTACGCCCCGTCCGATCGGACCGTCTACGACGAGGACGGCCGCGAACTCGCGGTCGACGAGCACCCGTTCGCGCAGGTGCTCGCGACGGGCGAGCCAGTGGCCGACCGGATACTCGAGATCGACCGCCCGGACGGTGACTCGCGGTGGCTGTCGGTCAACGCCGCGCCCATCCTGACCGCCGATGGCGCGGTCGACCGCGTGGTCACCACCGGCGAGGACGTCACCGCCCTCAAAGAGCACGCGCGCGACCTCGAGCGCCGAACGGACGCGTTGGCGGCGGAACTCGCGGAGGTCTACGGCCGGATCACCGACGGCGTCATCGCCGTCAACGAGGCGTGGGAGTTCACCTACGCCAACGAGCGCGCCGCGACGGCTCTTGGCCTCGACACCGCGGAGTTCCTCGGCGAGACGCTCTGGGAGGCCGTTCCCGACGTGGTCGACACGGTGTTCGAAGAGCGCTTCCGCGAGGCGATGGCCACCCAAGAGCCGGTCGGCGTCGACGCGTACTACGCGCCGGCCGACAAATGGTTCGACGCGCAAGCGTACCCGTCGGCGACGGGGCTGTCGATCTACGTCCGCGACGTCACCGAGCGCGCGGCGGCCAAACGCGAGATCGAGGCAACCAACCGCACGCTCCAGCAGTTGTACGCGATCAGCGCCGACCGCGAGCAGTCGTTCGACGAGAAGGTCACCCGGATGCTCGCCCTCGGCCGGGAGCGCCTCGGCGTCGAAACCGGCTATCTGGCGACCGTCGACGAAGCCGAGGATTCTTTCGAGGTCACCCACGCCAGCAGCGACGACCCGCGCGTCCAGCCCGGCTTGGTCGCGCCGCTGTCGGAGACCTACTGCCGGACGACCGTCGAGACCGAGGGGTTGCTCGCGTTCACCGACGCCCCGACTGACGCGGGGATCGACGACGAGAGCTACGAGACCTTGGGCCTCGAGTGTTATATCGGCGGGTCGGTGATCGTCGACGGCGAGCTATACGGCACGCTCTGTTTCGAAGACGCGTCCCCGCGGGCAGCGTCGTTCACGCCGGCCGAGCGGACGTTCGTCGAACTCGTCACGCAGTGGGTCAGCTACGAACTCGAGCGGACCCAGCGCCGGCGCACCCTCGAACAGTACACCGAGTACACTGACGCGATTCTGGACGCCGTCGACGACCTCTTCTACGTCCTCGATACGGACGGACGGCTCCGGCGGTGGAACGAGAGTCTCGCCGCGGTGACGGGCTACACACACGCTGCCATCGAGTCGATGCACGCGCTCGACTTCTTCGACGAGTCCGCACACGAGGCGATCACGACCGCGATCGCCGACGGGCTCGAGACCGGTCGGACGCGCGTCGAAGCCGCGTTGCAGACCGCGGACGGCGCCACGATCCCCTACGAGTTCGTCGCGACCACGCTCACCGCTCCCGACGGCGAGCCCCGGCTGGCCGGGATCGGCCGCGACATCACCGAGCGCAAGCGCCGCGACCGCGAACTGGCGAAGTACGAAGCGATCGTCGAAACGAGTAACGACGGCATCTACGTCGCGGACGATGCGCTGGAGTACACGATGGTCAACGACGCCTACGCCGCGTTGACCGGCTACGACCGCGACGAGTTGCTGGGCACGCACGCCTCGCGCGTCGTCGCGGACGAGACGCTCGAGCGCGCGGCCGAGTTGCGGGAGGCGATGGCCACCGAGGCGGTGGCGAAGCCGACCATCGAGGGGACGATCGAGACGGCCGACGGCGAGCGCGTCCCCGTCGAGGTGACGTTCTCGACCGTTTCGAGCGACGGCACCGCCGAACGCGTCGGTATCGTTCGCGACATCACCGTGCGCAAAGAACAACGCCGACAGCTCGAGGCGAGCGAGCGCCGGTACCGGACGCTCGTCGAGCACTTCCCGAACGGCGCGGTCGCCCTCTTCGACGACGACTTCCGCTATACGGCCGTCGGCGGGCAACTACTGGACGCCATGGGCGTCGCCCCTGACGACCGCGTCGGCACCAGCGTCTACGACATCTACCCGGACGACATTGTCGACGAGGTCGAACCGTACTTCACCGCCGCCCTCGCGGGCGAGGCCACCTCGTTCGACGTCGAGTATCGCGACCGCCACCTCTTGGCGTACACGCTCCCCATCCGCGACGCCGGCGACGAAATCTACGCCGGGATGCTCGTCGTCCAGAACATCACCGACCTCAAGGAGACCCAGCGCCGCCTCGAGGAATCCAACGAACGACTGCAGCAGTTCGCCTACGCGGCCAGCCACGACCTGCAGGAGCCGCTGCGGATGGTCTCGAGCTACCTCCAGTTGATCGAGCAACGGTATGGCGACGCCCTCGACGCGGATGGCCACGAATTCCTCGCGTTCGCCGTCGACGGCGCCGAGCGGATGCGCGCGATGATCGACGGCCTGCTCGAGTACTCCCGGGTCGAAACGCAGGGCGAGCCGTTCGAACCGGTCGCTCTCGAGGATGTCGTCGAGGAGGCCCGCGCGAATCTCCACGTGCGGATCGCCGAGACCGACGCTCGGATCGAGGTGGCGGACCTGCCCGTCGTCGAGGGTGACCCGCGGCAACTTCGCCAACTGTTCCAAAACTTGTTGAGTAACGCGATCGAGTACAGCGGCGACGAGCCCCCACAGGTACACGTCGCGGCCGAGCGCGACGGTGACGAGTGGACCGTCTCGGTGCGCGACGAGGGGATCGGGATCGATCCGGACGAGCACGACCGCATCTTCGAGGTCTTCCAGCGGTTGCACAGTCGCGACGAGCATCCGGGGACGGGCATCGGGCTCGCGCTCTGCCAACGAATTGTCGAGCGCCACGGGGGCGAGATCCGCGTCGACTCCGAGCCCGGCGAGGGCACCACGTTCGCGGTGACGCTCCCGGCAGCGAGCGAGTAGCGGGGGAGACTCGCTGGCGCAGGACGCTGCCCAGACGCGGTTTCGTGAGCGAGCGCGGTCGCCGGCGAAAACTACCCCCTCCGCGAACTCGGGGGTGGGTCGCGCTGAGCACTATTGGGGCCCCGCGCCCTCGACTTTCCCCGAATTTTTCGCGCTCGGCTGGCTGCCTACTGGACAGCCGTCTGATACTTTGTGAGTGTGGATGGGCGACGGGTAAGAGTTTTAGCAAGCGCGGCGGTCACACCCGCAACTCGGCCGGGTTCCACAACCGACGATGGTGGGTCGACGCAATTCCCGGTACGAGCGGCGAGTAGTGTCGCGACGGCGGCGAACGGCGTGTGCGACCGGCCGATAGTACCCGTTGTAGTGGGGGCTATCCGCCGATTCTACGCGAGATAGCCGCTCTACCGGTCATCGCTGCCCCGCCCGTCGAGCCGGCGTGAGTGCGCGAGCGGCCGCCCGAGTGCCGCCGGGCGACCGGCCACTCGCCTCGGTCACCGGCCACATACCCCCGGACGCGCCCGACTCCGAACCGCGCGCAGCGAGTCGCCCAGAGGGCCGTGCATTCGCCCGGCCCCTGACCGGCCCTCGAACCGGTCTCGCGTCGAACCGATCCGACCGGAGCGTGGCCACGACTACCCAGTGGCCGATGGGGAACCGTCGCGCAGTCGCCCGTGCGAGTCGTCGGGGACTGCCATCGACGCCAAGACGCCCACCGTCGCCGAGACGACGCCGATGCCTCGCGTACGAGACCGCTCTGCCCCGGTCCGCACGGTTGTGGCGATGTGGCGCCGTCATATTCCGTCGGCTGAGACTCATTCGTGCCAGCTATATTTTGGACCGAATTATCCAGTAATATATTGTGGCATGGTAGCATCGGACAGCGTATGCAGCGCCGTCACTATCTCCGGAGGGTTGGCGCGAGCGTCGGGGGTGGCGTCGCGGTCGGCGGGGTAGAACGGGTCGCAGCCCAGTCGGCCGGGTTCGTCGTCGCGATCGAGGAGGTGTTCGATCCCGTCCGCGCTGGCGACGTCCTCGTAGTGCGCACCGGCGTCGAGAACACCGCTATGGGGATGGACGAGCAGGTGATCCGCCTCGTCGTGAGCGACGAAGTCGTCGACACCGAGTCGGTGCCGGTCCCGGGAGGCGAACCCTATCCCGTCCCGGTCGAACTCGCGTACGAGACGTATCCGGTCGAGGAGGACGTCGAGTTCCCCGTGCGCGTCGAGTGCGACGACGACGCGGACGAGCAGCGCGTCGCGGTCGTCACCGAAGCCGACGGCGAGCTCGTCCCCGTGATCGATCAGACGAACGCGCCGGTCAAGGCTGGCGACGTCCTGCGTATGCGGGGCCACATCGGGAATACCGGCCGGGTCACGCAGACGCAGGACGTACGCCTCGTCGTCGGCGACGAGACGGTCGACAGCGAGCCGATGACCGTCCCACGACCGCACGAATACGGCGTCACTCTCTCGTACGAGACGTATCCGGTCGAGCAGGACGTCGAGTTTCCCGTTCGGGTGGAGACCGAGGACGACGCCGCCCAGACCGCCGTGCGGGTGTTGGCCGACGTCGATCTCACGTTCGACGTGCGGATCGACCGCACGAACGCACCGGTAAACGCGGGCGACGTCCTCGAGGTGGAGGCGACCGTCACCAACACGGGCGGCGTCGCGGGGGCGCAGGAGGTCCGCCTCGTCGTCGGTGGCGAGACCGTCGACCGCGAGACCGTCGAGATCCCTGCGGGGTTCAGCAACGTCGTCTGGCTCGGCTACGAGACGTACCCGGTCGAGCAGACCGTCGAGTTCCCCGTCCGCGTGGAGACGGCCGGCGGGGCCGACGAGCGCGTCGTCACCGTCTACGGCGTCGGTTGACGGGGCTGACCAACTCGTCTGGGCTACAGCAAGAACCGCGTCTCGAAGTGGTCAGCCATCTCTTGGACGAACGTCCGATAGTGGACGCGTTCGCCGGGCTGGGGTGCGGGCTCGCGAGTGACCAGCTCGGTCTCGCCAATGTCCTCGGGCAGGTTCGTGTGGTCGACGACGATAAGGCCAGCACCGTCGAGATTGGCCGAGATTTCGCCCTCGCTTCTGTCGATGGAGTCGAACAAGTCGACGATCTCCTCGATGATACGCTCGATGTTAGCGTGTTCGGTAATATCGTCTGGATCTCGCGTCGGCGAGTCGAACCGTTCGGCGATGTTCAATAATAGAATGCCGCAGGTGAGTGCCTGCTCGTGATGAGTATGCATGATATCGGCGAAGCTGTTGATGTCGCGCTGGCGGTTCCGCCGGGCTTTCTGGTGTTCTGTGACGATGCTTTTGGCATCGCAGGCGAGCCAGACCTCGCCCGGGGTATCCTTCGCCATTCCGCCGCCCAAGGGCGGCTGTACGTCGCCCGCAGGCGGGCCGAGCACGAGGTCGACGTTCCACCCTAACCCTCTCGGGTCACCGACGTCGTAGTCCTCGGCGTAGACGATCTCGCCGTTTTGCGCCGCCGCCTCGATGGCCTTGCTCTCGTGGATGAGGTCATCGACGAAGTATCGGCACTGCGCGCCGCCATGCTTGTCCGATCGGGGATGATACGGGGCGTCCTTCGGGTAGTTCCACTCACGCGGCTGGTTCAGCCACTCGACAATCCGTTCATCGCCAAATGTATGACCAGTCTCGGCTTTCGACATATACCGCGAGTTCCTCGCGGGTGAATCTTAATACTACGCGAATAAGCAATCTACAGTAGATTCCAAAACAATTATGAATCTCCGTTGACGGTCGATGGCACCTACAGCGCCCGGTCTGCGCGACCAGCCTACCGCTCAACCGACACCGACAAGTTCTGGATGTTCGTCAGCGTCCCACGTTCGTTCTGAATCCGCGCCTCTGCGATGTCTACGTATTCGGGTTCAAGTTCGACCCCTACGCTGTTACGTCCGCAGCGACTGGCGGCGACCGCCGTCGAGCCCGTCCCCGCGAACGGGTCGAGGATAGTGTCGCCGACGAAACTGAACATCCGAATGAGCCGCTCGGCGAGGTCCGCCGGGTACGGCGCAGGGTGGTCGCGCTGACGTTCGCCCGTAATATCGTCCCAGAGCTGCCGAAACATCCGCTGGTGTTCGTCCGCCTCGATGGTCGACAAAATGCGTTCGGCCGTGTTCGGCGAGCGGTAGCCGCCGTTCTGCTTGCGGAACAGGAGAATATACTCGATATCGTTTTTGACGACCGCCCCGGGCTCGTAGGGCTTACCGAGGAACCGAGCGTTTCCGCCGGCCTCGAGGGACGCATTTCCGATCTTGTACCAGATGATCGGCGCGAGGTTGTCGAAACCGAGGTTGGTCGCGTGCTCTTGAATCGTGGCGTGAAGGGGGATGACGCGGTGACGGCCGTGTTCGCTCCGCGAGCGGAGGACGTCGCCGACGACGACGCACAGTCGGCCCCCCGGCCGGAGAACCCGTTCACACTCCGCCCACACCTCGTCGAGGAGCGTAATGAATCGCTCGTAGTCGTCGATGTCGCCGAGCTGGCCGTCCTCGGGCGTCTCGTAGTCTTTGAGGTTGAAGTAGGGAGGAGAAGTAACGGCGAGGTCGACGGACTCGTCGTCGAGCCGTGTGAGGACGTCCCGACTGTCACCCTCGTACAGGTCATGATGGCTGGGAAGTTGCTGGACGGCCTGTTCGACGTCGCCCATCCGCCCCTCGTCTCGGGCGAGTGCCGGGATTTCGGACTTCAGTTCGTTGTCGCTCATCTCCAGTAGGTCTCGGCAAGACTCGGGGACGTATGCTTCGAGATCCACGTGGTCAGGCATTGGTCTGACGATGACACCGTCGACTTATAGACCTTCAGTATTGGTTGTACTACACTACGATGGCGGTTACACGTCGGCCAGACGGTCATCCCCTACGAGATCGACTGGGTCGAGGACCGCGAGACGATCGGCCTCGCGCTGGATCAGTCGCTCGAGCTGACGGTCCGCGCGCCCATGTCGGCTACGCTCGCCGACGTCGAGGACGTTCTCGAGAGCCGGCGTGAGTGGCTCCTCGAGAAGCTCTACGGACTCGCCGAGCAAGCGGAGCCGCCGTACCCGAAAGAGTTCTTGAGCGGCGAGAAACTCCCGTATCGTGGCCGTGAGTACCACCTCGACGTCGTTGAGGCCGACGTCCCGGAGCCCCACCTATCGTTCGACGGCACCGAGTTCACGCTATGCGTCCACGGGCGCGACGCGGCCGCCGATCACGTGAGCGTCCGTCGGAAGCGGCAGGCGGTCGTCGACTGGTACGTCCGCCGCGCCGCCGCCGAACTCCCCGCCCGCAGTCCGCGGTTCGAATCGCAGTTGGGCCTCGCGGACGTGTCGATCGAGATTGAGGTCGGCACGCTCGACGGCCGCTGGGGCGAGTACGACGACGGCATCGTCCGCCTCCATTGGCGGCTGCTACTCGCGCCGGTCCGAATACACGCCTACGTGCTCGTCCACGAGCTGGCCCACGCCGTCCACGACGACCACTCCGACGCCTTCTGGAACACGGTGGGGACGGTGATCCCCGACTATGAGGATAGTCGCGAGTGGCTGCGACTGAACGGGAATACGCTGAGGATTTAGCCTTCGACATCGTGTCTACCCGCCGCCATCGGTCCGAACGGACGGTCGCGCTGCTACCCCGCTTCGAAGCCGCCGCCTGTCGGCGCGAGCGATGAGCGGGTGCGGCCTCGTCGACGTGGTGCGTCGCGGGTACTCGGGGGGCGACGATAGGTTGCTGTGCGTGAGAAGCAGTTATGACGGTGCTCGTGGTCGTTGACTCTCGAGGGATTCGCACGACGGGCCCGACCCGCGGTCGGCCGCGGGTCGAACTGTTGGCGCCCGCGGTGGCGGACTGGTAAAAGGGACGCGGCGCCGCCCCTTGGATTCCAACCGCTCGAAGAACGAACGGGCGTGGCGGGATTCGAACCCGCGATCAGAAGGTTAGGAACCTCCTGCCCTATCCGCTAGGCCACACGCCCACGGCCCGAAAAAATCAGTTCGATTCGGTTTCGGTGTCCTCTTCCGAGGTGACCGGTTCGGTGTCGACGAACTCCTCGTCCTCGTCCTCGTCGTAGTCGCCGGTCTGACGCATCTCCTCGAGTTCGGTTTCGACCTTCTCGCGGCCCTTCTGGAACTCCCCCATCGCCTCGCCCGTCGAGCGCGCCAACTTCGGGATCTTGTTCGCCCCGAACAGCAAGATGGCGATGAAGAGGATGATCAGGAGTTCCGGACCCCCGGGCATGGGGGCGAACAGCGGTGCGATTTCGAGTACCATCTCTATGCGTGGCTTACCCGCTGGCAATTATAACCTTTTTGCCTCGAACAGCCACACAGGAATGTCCGAATATCGGCATCGAGGGCAGGTGTGGCGGACGAATCGACGGGCGAATTCGTCGAGGCGAGGCCGAACCGACGAAAATGGGGGCACGAGCGCCCACATCGGCGAATTCCGTCCGTTCCGCGGGGGCCTCCTCGGCGGGCGTCGTCGAGGGCGGTCACTCGGCGGCCCCCTCGCGGCCGGCGGCGTCCCGCAGCGCGTCGCGTTCCCGGCGCGTCTGGCGCAGGAAGTAGACGCAGGCGAACAGGGCCGCGGAGACGAGCGTGAGGGGAATGTCGCCGTCGGCCCCGCCGAACATGAGCCCACCCACCGCGACGAAGCCGAGGGCCGCTTCGATCACTTCCGGAGACTGTCGCCAGCGTTCGTTCATGCGCGAGTGGTCGCACCGCCGGCCCATCAACCTTCGGCACGCCGTGCGTTCGCCCTCCGGCGATCCTGTTCGAGAACGAAACAGTCTTTCCCTCGTGAACGAAAGGGCGGGCCGATGCCATCCGCTGGTGACACCGCGCCCGACTTCACCGTACCGCTCGCGAACGGCGACGTCGACTCCTTTACGCTCTCGGAGCGACTCGCCGACGAAGCGCCGATCGTCCTCGCCTTTTTCCCCGGCGCGTTCACGAGCGTCTGCACGGCCGAGATGTGCACCTTCGAGGACCGCCTGTCGGCGTTCGAGGACGTCGACGCCACCGTCTACGGCGTCAGCGTCGACTCCCCGTTCGCGCTCAACGAGTTCCGCGAGCAAAACGGCCTCTCCTTTGGCCTGCTCAGCGACTTCGAGAAGGAGGTCGTCGACGCGTACGACGTCCGCATGGACTTCGCCGACCTCGGCGTCCACGACGTCGCCAAGCGCTCGGTGTTCGTGATCGACGCCGACGGCGAGGTCACCTACGCGTGGGTCAGCGACGACCCCGGCGTCGAACCCGAGTACGCCGAAGTCGAGGACGCCGTCGCCGACATCGCCTGATCCGTCGCCGACCTGCCCCCGGAGGGCTTTTTTAGCCTCGAATCGACCATCGAGTGTATGAGCGATTCTGCCGGCGACCAGAGCGGTCGCGTCTACGCCCCCGAGGACGAACACCACTTCCCCGACGGGAAACTGAACGACGTCCTCGAGTTCGTCGAGGCCGACGACGAGATCGCCGCCTACCTCGAAGCCCAGAACGTCAACGCCGTCGATCGCAAGCGGTACAACGACCACGGCACCAAACACATCTCCATCGTGCGCAACCGCGCGCTCTGTCTCTACGACCTCCTGAAAGCCGGCGACGTCGACTTCAACGGCGCCCGCCAGCAGGGCCTCGAAGAGGCGGACGAGTCGGTGATCATCGCGCTGGCGGCGACGCTGCACGACGTCGGTCACATCGTCCACCGCGACCGCCACGCCTACTACTCCATCCCGCTCGCGGCGGACGTCCTCGATCGCGTGCTGCCGGAGTTCTACGACGCGGTCGAGGCCGTCCGGATGAAAGGCGAGATCCTCCACGCGATCCTCTGTCACCACACCGCCGAGACGCCGCTGACGACCGAGGCAGGCGTCATCCGCGTCGCCGACGCGCTCGACATGGAGCGGGGCCGCTCGCGCATTCCCTACGAGCAGGGCGGCCGCGGCATCAACACCCTCTCCAGTCAGGCGATCAGCCGCGTCTCGCTGCACGCGGGCGACTCCCGGCCCGTGATGGTCGAGATCGCGATGACCAACGCCGCCGGCGTCTACCAGGTCGACAACCTCCTCAAGTCCAAGCTCCGCGGCTCCGGCCTCGAGGACCTCATCCGCATCGTCGCGGTCAACACCAACGAGAACCGCGACCAGCTCGTCGAGCGGATCGAACTCTAGTACCCGCCGTCTGCCCTGCGCCGTTCTCGCACCGACGCCGGAAACGCTGGCGGAGAGCGCCGCCGCTGTGGGAGCGTTCGTCGCGGACCGATCGGTCGAGAAATCAGTCGAGTTCGTACCGGCCGTTCGCCCGCCGGACGTGGCCGCGCTCGCGGAGGGTGCCGGTGATCGAGAGGACCGAACTCTTGTCGACGTCGAGCGTGTCACAGAGTTCGTCCGCCGTGGCGGTCCCCCGGACGGCGAGGCAGAAGTACACGAGTTTCGCTCGCGCGGATCGGATGTCTTCCGGCATCGACACGTCGATGTGGTCCGTCGCTGTCGCGCTCATACTCGCACTCTCTGTGTTTCGACGATAATAAAATTGAGCTACGACGATCGTCGAAAATCGGGCGCCCGACGACGCCGTCGAGCGCCGTACATCGACGGGAACCGCCGTCTCGCGGCCGTTCGCGCCCGTCGCCGTCGTCCGGCGGTGAGACGATCGTCGTGTGTGACGAACGATCGTGTGGGTTCGACGCGCGTGACGCATCGTTTTAGTACTTCGACCGGCCAACTGGTAGCTCATGAATACCCAGCTCACCGTCCTCGCGCTCGCGACCGGGCTGCTCACCGGGGCCCTCTTCAGGTTCCTCAACGTCCCGATCCCGGCTCCGCCGGAGCTTCCGGGCGTGATGGGGATCGTCGGCATCTACGTCGGCTACAAGCTGATCGACCACTTCGACGTCGGCGTCGACGTCCTCGAAGCCCTCGGGAGCTGAGCGCTCACGCCACCCGTTCTACCGTCGCCAGTATCCCCGGCATCGGACCGTTCGTCGTCTCGAACGGCGCGTCCGTCGTCGTCAGCACCCGCCACCCGTCGTCGAACGCGGCCGCGACGTCGTCGGGACCGATCCGTTCCGGGGGGTACGCCGCCGGCGCGTCCGCGCCGAACGCGAGGACGGCCGCGCGGCCGCCGGGTTCGAGGACCGCGCGCAGACGGTCCGCGTACCGCGCCCGCGCGTCGGCCTCGAACGCGTGGAACGTCCCGCAGTCGAGCGCGGCGTCGAACGGGCCCAGAGCCGGGTCGAGGGCGAGCGCGTCGCCGACGCGGTAGGCGACCGGCAGGTCGTCGTCGGTCGCCGCCCGCGCCCGCTCGATCGCGACTGCGGAGACGTCGAGCCCCGTCACCCGGCGCCCGCGAGCGGCGAGGTACCGCGCGTGGGTGCCGGTCCCGCAGCCGACGTCGAGGACGCAGCCGGCGAGGGCACCGCTCTCGACGAGGTCGACGACCGCCGACTGGGGCTCGCCGACGTCCCACGGGGTGTCGCCGGCCGCGTACGCCTCGTCCCACCAGTTTTCCGTCTCGTCGGCGTCGGGCACGGCTCCCCACTGCGCGCCGTCGCGACAAAAGACCGTCGACTGCCGCCGAAAACGAGAGACGGAACTCGGACCGCGATCAGTAACTGCGGACCTTCGGCTCGTACGTCTCGCCCTCGCCCTCGAGGATCACGGGCCGGTACCAGACCGAGGGCTTGCCGCCGTTCCAGGAGATCATGGTGTGTTTGAGCCACTCGTCGTCCTTGCGCTCCTGGTGTTCCTTGCGCCAGTGGGCGCCGCGGAACTCCTCGCGGACGAGCGCGCCGAGCGCGATCGTCTCGGCGACGTCGATCAGGTTGCGCGTCTCGACGGTCATCTGCAGGTCGGTGTTGAACGTCCGCGAGGGGTCGTCGACGTAGACGTCCTGGTACTCCTCGCGGCACTCGCGGATGACCTTCAGCGCGCGCTTGATGCCCTCCTCGGTGCGGAAGACGTTGACGTCGCGGGTCATCGCCTTCTGGAGCTTCGAGCGGATCTCGGCGTGCTGGACGCCGTCGTCTTTGTCCATCAGGTAGTCGACGCGCTCGCGTTCGGCCTCGACGGCGCGCTCCAAGACGGCGTCGGCGTCGGTGACCTGCCCGGCGCCGTCGGCGACGGGTTCGCCGACCGCGGGTTCGATGCCGGCCTCGCCCGGTTCGACCGGGAAGTCGACGTCCGTCTCCTCTTCGACGTCGGGACTGTAGCCCGTCTCGATCCTGGCCTCGCCGAGGTCCTCGCCGGCGGCGTGGCGGCCGGCGCGCTTGCCGAAGACGATCAGTTCGGGCAGGGCGTTCCCGCCGAGTCGGTTGCCGCCGTGGACGGAGACGCAGGCGCACTCGCCGGCCGCGTAGAGGCCGTCGATGTTGGTCTGGCCGTTCTCGTCGGTCTCGATGCCGCCCATCGCGTAGTGCTGGCCGGGCTTGACCGGCATCGGCTCGACGAGGCCGTCGACGCCCTCGAAGTCCTCCGCGAGGTGGAGGATGTTTTCGAGGCGGTCCATGATGCGCTCCTCGCCGAGGTGGCGCATGTCGAGGTGGACGTACTCGTCGTTGACGCCGCGGCCCTCGTTGACCTCCGTCAACTCGGCCCGGGAGACGACGTCGCGGGAGGCGAGTTCGCCGTCGTTGTTCGCGTAGCCGTACTCGAACATGAACCGCTCGCCCTCGTTGTTGTAGAGGATGCCGCCCTCGCCGCGGACGCCCTCGGAGATGAGCACGCCCGTCGACGGCAGCGACGTCGGGTGGAACTGGATGAACTCCATGTCCTCGAGCGGGACGCCGGCGCGGTAGGCCATCGCCTGGCCGTCGCCGGTACAGGAGACGGCGTTGGTGGTGTGGTCGAACGCCTGCCCGAGGGGGCCGGTCGCCAGAACGACGCCGTCACGGGCCTTGAACCCCTCGATCTTGCCGGTCTGGACGTCGTAGCCGACGACGCCGTGACAGCTCCGGTCGTTCGGATCCGGCTCGTCGGTGACGGCGAGGTTCATCACGAACCACTCGTCGTACACCTGGATGCCGCGCTTGACGGCCTGCTCGTACATCGTGTGCAGCAGGTGGTGACCGGTCTCCGCGCCCGCGTAGGTCGTCCGCGGGAACGAGAGGCCGCCGAACGGCCGCTGGGAGACGCGGCCGTCGTCCTCGCGGGAGAACGGCATCCCCCAGTGTTCGAGGGTGATCACGTCCTCGGGGGCGTCCTGCGCGAGGGTCTCGATCGCGGGGGCGTCGCCGAGGTAGTCCGACCCCTTCATGGTGTCGTAGGCGTGCAGTTCCCAGTCGTCGCCCTCGCGCAGCGCGGCGTTGATGCCGCCCTCCGCCGCGCCCGTGTGGCTCCGCACGGGGTGGAGTTTGGTGACGATCGCCGTGTCAGCTCCCGCTTCGTGCGCTCCGATCGCAGCCCGGAGGCCGGCGCCGCCGCCGCCGACCACGATGACGTCGTGTTCGTACATTGTTTACCAGAATTTCAGGTTCTTCTTCACGGCCTCACGCTTGAGCTCCTGAATGTGCTCGGTGAGGGGGATGTCTTTCGGACACACCTCCGTACAGGAGAACTGCGTCTGGCACCGCCAGACGCCGTGTTCCTGCTCGACGATGCGGAGTCGATGCTCCTTGATCTCCTCTTCCTCGCGCTCGTCCATCGCGAACCGGTAGGCCTTGTTGATCGCCGCCGGGCCCAGATACTGGTTGTCGCCGGCCGCGATGTTACAGGAGGACATACACGCGCCACACCAGATGCAGCGCGTGCTCATCTTCACCTTCTCGCGGTTCTCCCGCGACTGGCGTTGCTCTTCGCCCTCCGGGAGGTCCTCGCTCTGGAAGTACGGCTCGACCGCGTGCATCTGGTCGTAGAAGTGGTCCATGTCCACGACGAGGTCCTTGACGACCTCCTGGTGGGGGAGCGGTTCGACGCGCACCGGCTGGTCGAGTTCGGAGATCTGGGTCTTACAGCCCAGCCGTTGCCGGCCGTTGACGAAGAACGCGTCCGAGCCGCAGATGGCCTGCCGGCAGGAGTGCCGGAAGGTGAGCGAGGAGTCGAACTCGTCGCGCGCGTAGATGAGCGCGTCGAGGACGGTCATCCCGCGCTCGAACGGGACGTGGAAGTCGTCGAAGCGCGGTTCCTGCTTGTCCGCGACCTCGGGGTCGTAGCGGAACACCTTCAGGTGGACCGCGTCCCCGTCGAGGTCGCCCTCGTCGGCGGCCCGCTCGCGCTGGGCCTTGCTCTCCTGCTTGCGCTGGAGGCGCTCCTGCTGGGGCGAGGCCAGGCCGCTCATCTCCTGGTCTTCCGGCACCTCCTGGGTCTCGGGTTCTTCGGGTTCTTGCTGTTGTGCGCTCATGTTAGATCCACCCCGCCATGACGAGGGCCACCCACGTGCCCTGGGCGACCAGCGCGACGCTCGCGACCACGAGCACCGCCAGCACGACCTTCTTCTGGGTACCCTCGAGTCCCTGGTTGATCAACGCGTTGTAGACGCCGTTGACGCCGTGGAACGCCGCCGCGATTAGAAATAGCACCATCGTCAGGAAGTACCCAACGTTTTCCATGCGCGCCTGCGTCCCGGCGAAGTCGACCTCCGCCGCGTGGGTGACGAAGTGCAACTGGAAGAAGTGGAACGCGAGCACGACGATCAGGAACGCGGCGGTGATCCGCTGGAGCAGCCACGTCGTCCCGCCCGGCGCGAACGAGGAGTAGCGCTCGGCCATCAGAGGCCCACCCCCTGGAGGAACGTCGGGACGCTCGCGACGGTGATGAGTCCCGTCAGCACGAGCGACGCGTAGAAGCTCTTGTCCTGGGCTTCGAGGCCGACGCCGAGGTCGACGAGCAGCAGCCGAACCCCGTTGAGGATGTGAAAGACCGCCACCGCGAGCAGTCCGACCTCGAGCACCCGGATGATAAACAGGCCCTCTAGCCCCTGGATCGTCCCCGTGTACGCTTCGGGCCCGGACAGCGCGCTGCTCAGCACGGCGATGTGGGTGAACAGGTAGCCGATCAGCATCCACCCGGTGAACTTGTGGAAGATCCACGCCCACATCCCGGCCGAGAACTCGCGCCACCGGCCGAAGTCCTCGACGAGACCGCGATTGTAAGACTGACTCATGCGCTCTAGTCGGAGGGTTAGAGCGCGGGCGTATAGAAGTTACTTTTGTTCCGTGAAGGATTCCGTTCGACCGGTCGACGGCGGCCGAATCGCCGACCGAGCCGAAGTCCTCGGCTCACTCCAACGTGTCGAGGAACGGGTCCTGCGTGGTAAGTTCTCGTTCGAGCGCCGAGAGCGTCGTGTCGCTCAGCCCCACGAGGTGACACAGCGGGTTGCCCGGGTAGACGACCGGGTTCTCGAGGACGCCGACGAGCAGGCCGGTAAACGGCGCCTCGACGACCTCGACCTCGTCGTCCTCCTTGAACGGGTTGGTGATCGAGCAGATCACCTCGCCCTCGCGGACGAGGTCGCCGCTACCGTGTTTCATGTCGACGATGCCGCCCGCGTCGGCTCTGAGCCACGTCTTCTCGTCGGCGTCGTCGATGACGACGCGCCACCCGGGCCAGAGTACCGAGGACTCGGGGTGGAGGCCGAACTCCGCGAGGACGCTCGCGACGCCGGTCAGCGAGCGCTCGATGAGCCGTCGCTGGAAGCGGTGGGCCTCGCCCATCTCGACGGTGATCGTCGGGATGCCCGCCTCGGTCGCCTCGTGCCTGAGCGTCCCCGACGGCCCCTCGCCGGCGATGATGACGTTCGAACTGAACGCCTTCGCGAGGCGCGCGACCTCGGGCCGTTCCATGTTCGCACGGACGTGGAGCATGTTCGTCCGCCCGCGCGTCGACGTGTGGAAGTCGATGCCGACGTCACAGGGTTCGATGAAGTTCGTGAAGATGCGGTGGGCCATCCGCCGCGCGCTCGTCGACCCCTCGCTGCCGGGGAACGAGCGGTTCAGGTCGCGGTCGTAGATCGGGAGGTACCGCTCCTGGGCGAGGAAGCCGGGGACGTTCATCACGGGCAGGCAGACCAGCGTCCCGTGGAGGTTGGCGTGGTCCCAGTCGTGGGCCACTTCGCGGACCACCTCGATGCCGTTGAGTTCGTCGCCGTGGGCGGCCGCAGAGAGGAAGACCGTCGGGCCGGGGTGGTCGCCGTTGATGACGGTGACGGGGATGCGGACCGGGTCGCCGAGGTAGGTCTCGCTGATGCCGTAACGGATGTTCGCGGACTCGCCGGGGTCGACGCGCCCGCCGTTGTAGGTGAACACGTCCTGTTCGGCGAGTGTCGCCGAGTCGCCGGACGGTCCCGCGTCCGACGCGTCGTCGCTCATACGTCCCCTCCGGCGGCGACGGTATAAAAGCGTGCGGCACGGGCGGCTTTCGCACCGTCCGTCGATCGGGGCATAGCCTTTGTAGGCGGCCGTCGTACCGCCGTCCATGGACATCCGCGAGGCGACCACGGCCGACGCCGACCGCATCCGGTCGATCGCGCGCGACTCGCTGTCGGCCTCGTACACGGAGTTCCTCGACGCGGAGCGGATCGAGACGGCCGTCGAGCAGTGGTACGGCGAGGACCTGACCGAGGACCTCGAACGGGAGACCTCGCTCTACCTCGTCGCCGAGACCGACGACGGCGACCTCGCGGGTTTCTCCCACAGCGAACTGCTCGGCGAGGGCCCCGAGACGGGGCGGATCCACTGGATCCACGTCGACCCCGACCACCGCGGCCGCGGCACCGGCGTCCGCCTGCTCGTGCGGACCCGGGAGGAACTGCTCGACGTCGGCGCCGACCGCATCGTGAGCGTCGTCCTCGAGGACAACGAGGTCGGAAACGAGTTCTACGAGGCCCAGGGGTTCGAGCGGGTCGGCGAGCGCGAGATCGGGATCGGCGACGCGACCTACACCGAGAACGTCTACCTCGAACGCGAGTTCGAGGCCGCCACCGACGACGGGTCGCTCGACGACTGGCGCGCCATGGAGGCGGTCTCGATCGACGACGAGACGCTGTACGTCAGCTACGGCGAACCCGTCCGCGGCTCGGAGGCCCCGTTCTACACCGCCTACCGGGATTCGGAGGGCGGCAAGCGCTACGGCTGGTTCTGTGGCAACTGCGACACGGTCGACAACGCGATGGACTCGATGGGCCGGATCGAGTGCAACGTCTGTGGCAACCGCCGGAAGGCGACCCGGTGGGACGCCTCGTACCTCTGAACGGGTCGCCCGCTCGCGCGAAACCGGAGACGCGTCGACGCCCGCGCCCGAATCGACCGACAATGCTTTTCCGGGGGGCAGGAGTGTACCGATACATGAGCGCCGAGGAGCCCGTGACGGTCGGGGTACTGAGTTTGCACACGAGCAAGGAGACGAAGGCGATTCTCAACGCGGTCGAGGACCTCGGCCACGAGGGCGAGTGGCTCCGCGAGGAGACGACGAGCGTCAGCGTCCGCGACGGGAGCGTCGCCCTCGAACCCGAGGTGGACGTGATCGCGAACCGGATGCTGCTGTCGAACACCGAACAGCCCTGCGAGGAACTCGGGCTGGCGAACACCTTCTCGCAACTCGTCCCCACGCTGAACGAGCCGAAGGCGGTGCTCACGGCGATCCACAAGCTCTCGACGGCGACGACGCTCGCGGCACACGACGTCCGCGTCCCCGACGTGTTGCTCGCGCTCAGCAGCGACCGGCTCAACGCCGCCCGCGGCGAGTTCGGCGAGGAGGCGGTGTACAAGACGGCGATCGGCACCCACGGCGGCGGCACCTGGAAGGTCGGCCCCGAGGATCCGGTCAACGCGCAGGTCGGCAACCGGTACGCGTTCCTGCAGGAACTCATCGAGCGCGACGACGCCCGCCACCACGACGTCCGCGTCTACGTCGTCGACGGCGAAATCGTCGGCGCGATGTACCGCTACGCCCCGGACAACGACTGGCGGACGAACGTCGCCCTCGGCGGCTCCGTCGAGGACGCCACCGACGACCTCCCCGAGGAGGCCCGCGAGATGGCGACGCGCGCGGCCGACGTCGTCGGCCTCGACTACGCCGGCGTCGACCTCGTCGAGGGCGACGAGGGCTGGTTCGTCCTCGAAGTCAACCCCACCGCGGGCTTCAAGGGGCTGTACGAGGCGACCCGCGTCAGCCCTGCCCCTCACATCGCCGCGCTCGCGATCGAGCGCGCCGGCGGCGAGGTCGACCGCGAGCGCGTCCGGGAACTCGCCGCGACGCTCGACGACTCCACGCCGGCGGCCCAGCCGCGCGAACTGACCGCGACGGACGGCGAACCCGCGATCATCGGCTACACCGAGGAGGTCGTCCTCTCGGGGACCAGCGGCTCGACGACCGTCTACGCGAAGTCAGACACCGGCGCGAACCGGACGAGCATCGACACCCAACTGGCCGCCGAGATCGGCGCGGGGCCGATCAAGTCGATCACGCGCGTCAAGTCCGGCAGCAGCAAGACCACCCGGCGCCGCCCCGTCGTCGACGTCGTCGTCGGCGTCGGCGGCAAACAACACACCGTCACCGCCAGCATCGAGGACCGCAGCCACATGGACTACCCCGTCATCCTCGGACGGGACATCCTGGAGAACTATCAGGTCGACGTCGGCCGGCGCGTCGACCGCGACGCCCCCGAGAGCCCCGAGGAAGAGGAGTGACCGGGTGGAGCGACGGCCGAGGGGAGAGCAGACCGTTCGAGTCGGCCGCTCGCCACCGGATACGGACGACCGACACGATACGTTCGTGAACCGATCCGTTTCGAACGGGGAACGGAATCCCGCATCGCTGCGCCCGATATCCTCTCTCATCGACAGAAATTAGTAATTCCGAAAGATATTTTTGATTGCGAGTAAATAGACGTTGCTGATTTAGAAAATCTTAATAGGCAAAAACACGATCGTCCGATAATGTTAGGCACCGATCAAGACTGGTGGCCGAACCAGCTGGATCTGGAGATTCTCGATCAGAACGCCGAGCGGGTCGATCCGAGAGGCGAGGCGTTCGACTACGCCGAGGAGTTCGAGCAACTCGACCTCGACGAAGTGAAGGCGGACGTCGAAGAGGTGCTGACGACGTCCCAGGAGTGGTGGCCGGCGGACTACGGCCACTACGGCCCGCTGATGATCCGGATGGCCTGGCACAGCGCCGGCACGTACCGGACCAGCGACGGCCGCGGGGGCGCCGACGGCGGTCGACAGCGCCTCCCGCCGCTCAACAGCTGGCCCGACAACGCGAACCTCGACAAGGCGCGTCGGCTGCTCTGGCCCGTCAAGCAGAAGTACGGCCGCAAACTCTCGTGGGCCGACCTGATGATCCTTGCCGGGAACGTCGCGCTGGAGTCGATGGGCTTCGAGACGTTCGGCTTCGGCGGCGGACGCGAGGACGACTTCAAGCCCGACAAGTCGGTTTACTGGGGGCCCGAGAACGAGATGGAGGAATCCGATCGGTTCGGCGACGACGGGGAACTCGAGGAGCCGCTGGGCGCCACCGTGATGGGGCTCATCTACGTCAACCCCGAGGGCCCGGACGGCCAGCCGGACCCTGAGGCGGCCGCGGAACGAATTCGAGAGTCGTTCGGTCGCATGGCGATGAACGACGAGGAGACGGTCGCGCTGATCGCCGGCGGGCACACGTTCGGGAAGGTCCACGGCGCAGACGACCCCGACGAACACGTCGGTGCCGAGCCCGAAGCGGCCCCCATCGAGCAGCAGGGCCTGGGCTGGGAGAACGAGTACGGCTCCGGCAACGGTCCCGACACGATCACTAGCGGAATCGAAGGGCCGTGGACCGCCGCGCCGACCCGGTGGGACACCGGCTTCGTCGACAACCTGCTGAACTACAAGTGGTGGCCCGAGAAGGGACCCGGCGGCGCGTGGCAGTGGACCACGCAGGACGGTGAACTCGACGAGGCCGCACCGGGCGTCGCGGATCCCGCGGAGACCGAGGACGTGATGATGCTGACGACGGACGTCGCCCTGAAGCGGGATCCGGACTACCGGGAGATCCTAGAGCGCTTCCAGGAGAACCCCGACGAGTTCCAGGACGCCTTCGCGAAGGCGTGGTACAAGCTGGTCCACCGCGACATGGGCCCGCCGGAACGGCTCCTCGGTCCGGAAGTGCCCGACGAGGAGATGCTCTGGCAGGACCCGGTGCCCGACGCCGACTACGACCTCATCGGGGACGAGGAGGTCGCCGAACTCAAAGAGGAGATCCTCGCGTCGGAGCTCTCGGTCTCCCAGCTAGTCAAGACCGCCTGGGCGGCGGCGTCGACCTACCGCGACAGCGACAAGCGCGGCGGCGCCAACGGCGCCCGCATCCGCCTCGAACCCCAGAAGAGCTGGGAGGTCAACGAGCCGGACCAGTTGAAGGCGGTGCTCTCGACCTACGAAGCGATTCGGGCGGAGTTCAACGGCTCGCGATCGGACGACGTGCGGGTCTCGCTGGCCGACCTGATCGTGCTGGGTGGCAACGCCGCCGTCGAGCAGGCCGCGGCTGACGCCGGCTACGACGTCGAGGTGCCGTTCGAACCGGGCCGGACCGACGCCACGCAGGAACAGACCGACGTCGAGTCCTTCGAGGCGCTCGAACCCGACGCGGACGGGTTCCGTAACTACCTCCCGGACGACCACGACCGTCCGGCCGAGGAGTCGCTGGTGAACAGGGCCGACCTCCTCGATCTGACGGCCGACGAGATGACGGTGCTGGTCGGCGGCATGCGCACGCTGGGCGCGACCTATCAGGACACGGATCTGGGCGTTTTCACCCACGAGCCGGAGACGCTGACCAACGACTTCTTCGTGACCGTCCTCGACATGGGCTACGAGTGGGAACGGGTTTCCGAGGACGAAGCGGTCTACGCGCTGTACGACCGCGAAACGGGCGACGTCGAGTGGGAAGCGACCCGCGTCGACCTCGTCTTCGGGTCGCACTCCCGGCTCCGCGCCATCGCGGAGGTCTACGCGGCCGACGACGGCGAGGAGCAGTTCGTGCGTGACTTCGTGGAGACGTGGCACAAGGTGATGGGACTCGATCGCTTCGACCTCGAGTAATCCGCCCCCGCCCGCTCCCACGGGGCAACGCGCTTTTGTCCGCACGGTCCCTGCTTTCGCCGACGATGGCCGACCCCGAATCCGTCCTGCGGGAGGATCCCGTTCTCGCGCCCGTGATCGACCGGCGCGATCCGCACCCGCTCGACCCCGTCGAGAACGAGTTCGAGCGCCTCTGCGTGTCGATCGTCAACCAGCAACTGTCGACGGCGAGCGCGGCCGCGGTCCGCGAGCGGGTGTTCGACGTCCTCGGCGGTACCGTCACCCCCGACGCCGTCCTCGACGCGCCGCGGGACCCCCTCCTCGAGGCGGGCCTCTCGCGGACGAAAGTCGACTACGTGAAAAACGCCGCGCGGGCCTTCCGGGAGCGGGACCTCACCCGGGAGGGCCTCGCCGGGCGGACGAACGAGGAGGTGATCGCGGAGTTGACCCGCATCACGGGCGTCGGGGAGTGGACCGCGAACATGTACCTCATCTTCGTCCTCCAGCGGCCCGACGTCCTCCCGCTGGGTGACCTGGGGATTCGGCGGGGGATCGAGCAGCTATACAACGACGGCGAGGAACTGTCGCGGGCGGAGATGCGCGAGGTCGCCGCCCCCTGGCGCCCGTTCCGGAGCACCGCGACGCGGTACATCTGGGCGGAGTACGAGGCGGAGGGCTGAGCGACCCCCGAGGTCAGTCCTCGGTGACCGTCGTCCGCCCGGCCGCGGGCCGGTCGATCCGGAAGACGTGGCCCGCGCCGACGCCGGCCAGCCCCGCGACCGCGATCCGGAGGCCGGTGGCGACCGCGCGTTCGAGGTACGCGAGGGCGGACTGTCCGACGGACGCGCTCTGTATCTCCAGGAGACGGCCGAACGCGAACTGCCCGGCGACGGCGCCGGCCGCCGCGCCGAGGAAGAACGCCGCGGCGACGACGGCGTAGGCCCGCGGCGCGTCGACCGCGCGGGCGAGGCGGTAGCCGACGGCGAAGACCGCGACGGGTTCGACGAGCAGCAAGCCGAGGGTGGCCGCCAGTGCGAAGGTCGTGACGGTTTCCGCGCCGAGGTCGAGAAACTGGATGCCGACGACCCCCGCGTACTGTGAGCCGACGTGGACCGGTGCGGCGACGACGGCGACCGCGGCGGCGACGAGCGAGGCCGTTCGGAGGGACATGCCACCGAATCGACTCGTCAGTCACTAAAACGTATCGGGACGCGAACCAGCGGAACGAGCCGAGTCGGAACTTTTGGGGTCGGCGCCGTACTGCCGGACGAATGCAGCCACCCGTCCACCTCGCCGTCGGCTACCTCTGTTACGCCGCCTACGCGCGGTGGCGGTGGGATCGGCCGCCCGTGAGCGGGCCCGCCGTCGCCGCCGTCGTCGGCGCGGCCCTCCCCGATCTGGTGGACAAGCCCCTCTGGCTGCTCGGCGCGGCGCCGGTCGGCCGGACCGTCGCCCACTCGCTGCCGGTCGCCGTCCCGCTGGCCGCGGCGGGGTGGCTGCTCGCGCGCCGCGCCGGGCGCCCCGCGGTCGGCGTCGCGTTCGCCGTCGGCGTGCTCTCGCACCTCGCGGCGGACGTCCCGTGGCACCTCCTCGCCGGTGCGTCCGCCGAACTCGGCTTCCTGCTGTGGCCCGTCACCTCGACGCCCGCGTACACCGGCACGAAACCCCTCGGGAGCGTCGCCAGCGTCGCGGTGACGACGCTGTGGCTCGAAGCCGTGATCCTCGTCGCCGGCCTCGCCGTCTGGTGGCGCGACGGGGCGCCGGGGCTCCGAGGCGGGGCGTCGGAATCGGAAGAACGAGTCCGGTGACCTACTCCGGATCCTCGGGCGTCTCCGGTTCGACCCGCGAGAGGCGCATCGCGTTGCCCGTGACGCCGAGGCTCATCCCCATGTCGCCGATGACGACCGCGTGGATCACCGTCACGAGGCCGATCGGCGCGCCCGCGGCGAGTACGGCCTTCACGGCGAGGCTCGACCAGATGTTCTGGCGGATGACGCCGTTGGCCCGCCGCGAGAGGTCGTAGAGGTACGGCAGCCGCGTGAGGTCGTCGCTCATCAGCGCGACGTCGGCGGTTTCGAGGGCCGTGTCGGTCCCCGCCGCGCCCATCGCGACGCCGACGGTGGCGGTCGCGAGCGCGGGCGCGTCGTTGATGCCGTCGCCGACCATCGTGACGCCGCCGTCCTCTTCGTCGGCTTCGAGCCGGCTGATCCACTCGAGTTTCTCCTCGGGGAGCAGTTCGGCGTGGTACTCCTCGATCCCGACGCGCTCGGCGATGGCGCGGGCGGTCCCCTCGTTGTCGCCGGTGAGCATCACGACGCGGACGCCCGCCTCGTGGAGCCGCGAGACGGCCCACTCGGCCTCCGGGCGGACCCGGTCGGCCACGCCGACGACGCCGATGGGGCCGTCCTCGGTGCCGACGACCACGACGGTCTTCCCCTCGGCTTCGAGGTCGGGGACGACCTCGGAGAGGACGTCCACACAGCCCTCGCGGTCGCACTGCGAGCGCGTGCCGTACCCCATCTCCTCGAGGGCCACGCCGCCGTCGGTCGTCGCGTGGACGTGTTCGAGGTCCGCAAGCCCCTCGAACAGGTCCGGCTTCCCGACGTAGTGGGCGAGGCCGTCGACGTCGGCGCGCACGCCCTCGCCGGTCAGCGCCTCGAACTCCGCCACCTCGCGGGCGTCGACGTCGATCCCGCGCTCCTCGGCGTGGCCGACGATCGACCGGGCGACGGGGTGCTCGCTCCGCCGTTCGACGGCCGCGGCCCGCCGGAGGACGGTCTCCTCGTCGGCCCCCTCGAGCGGGATGACGTCGGTCACCGAGAGGTCGCCCTCGGTGAGCGTCCCGGTCTTGTCGACGGCGAGCACGTCGCTCTCGCCGACCGCTTCGAGGTGCCGGCCGCCCTTGATCAACACGCCGTTGCGCGCGGCGCTCGTGACCCCCGAGACGACGCTGACGGGCGTGCTGATGACGAACGCGCAGGGGCAGGCGATCACCAGCAGGGTCAGCCCGCGGAGGAACCACGTGTTCCACGACGCGCCGACGACAAGCGGCGGCCCGACGGCGACCGCGACTGCCAGCACGACGACGATGGGCGTGTAGACGTCGGCGAACCGGTCGACGAACTGCTCGCGCTTGGTCCGCTCGCGTTCCGCGTCCTCGACCAGTCGGACGATGCGAGCGATCGTCGACTCCCCGGCCTCGCTGGTCGCCTCGACCTCGAGGTAGCCCGACTCTGCGATCGTGCCGGCGTAGACCTCGTCGCCGGTCGAGCGGTCGACCGGGACGCTCTCGCCGGTGATCGGCGCCTGATTGACGGCGCTCTCGCCGGCGCGGACCACGCCGTCGGTCGGGATCCGCTCGCCGGGCCGGACGATCACCACGTCGCCGACCTCGACCGCCTCCGCCGGCACCGTCTCCTCGGTGCCGTCCTCGCGACGGATCGTCGCCGTCTCCGGCGAGAGGTCCATCAACTCGCGCAGCGAGTCCCGCGCGCGGTCCATCGAGAACTGTTCGAGCAACTCGGCGACGCTGTAGAGCACCGCGAGCGTCGCCCCCTCGAAGGGGTGGCCCGCGGCCACGCTCGCGAGGATACCGACGCTCATCAGGAAGTCGATGTCGAGGCTGCGGTTGCGCGCCGAGTAGTAGCCGTTGCGCAGGATCGCCGTGCCCGCGACCGCGGCGGCCGCGACGAACAGCAGATCGGAGAGCGCGACCGCGCGCCCGGGTAGGTCGAACGCCGTCGCGTTCGCCTCGGGCAGCAGCGACGCCAGCGCGCCGCCGAGCGCGAGCAGGACCGCGCCGACTCCAGTCGTCGCCGCGCGGCGACTGCGCCAGACGGCCATCGGCGCGCCGACGCCGTCGCTTCCCGCCTCGATCCGCTCGGCGCCGTAGCCCGCGGACTCGATCGCTCCGGCGACCGCGTCCGGGTCGGTCCCGTCTTCGACCGTCGCGACCACCCGTCCCGAGGTGGGGCGGGTCTCGGCCGCGAGGACGCCGTCGACGTCGTCGAGCGCCTTCTCGACCTTCGAGGCACAGGAGGGGCAGTCCATCTCCGGGACCGCGAACGACTGTTCCCGGCCCGCGGACTCGATGGCGTAGCCGGCGGCCTCGACGCGCTCGCGGACGGCCTCGTCGCTCGTCGCGTCCGGGTCGTAGGTCACGAGCAGGCGACCGCTCGTCACGTGCGCGTCGACGTCCTCGATGCCGTCGAGGCGGTCGACGCTCGATCGTACTTTCCCGGCACAGGAGGGACAGTCCATCTCCGGCACCCGGAGTTCGAGGGTCCGTCTCGACTCCGGGGACTCGGCGGCATCACTCATCGTTCCTTCGTACGGACTCCGGACTGATACGGCTTATTCGTCGTGTGCCAACTTCGGCTCCGCCCGCGCGGTCAGCCCCCGGGTGCGACCCGGTCGAGCGGATCGTCGCCGCGGACGAACGCCCGCGCGAGTTCGGCCTCGGCCCGCCGAAGCCGGTAGGAGAGCGTCGACCGCGGCACTTCCAGTTCCTCGGCGAGTTCCGAGAGGTGGATCCGTCGCGGCGTCTCGTAGTAGCCGCGCTCGACCGCGGCCCGGAGCGCGGCCCGCTGCTCGCCCGGGAGCGGGTCGTCGGCGGCGGTCGCCTCGCGGTCCGGGTCGAGGTCGGTCAACCGCAGTATCTCCATCCCCGCGCACTCGCCGACCTCCTCGCCGAGGGCGTCGAAGAACGCGTGGACCGGCGCGTCGTCGGCGAGGACGATCCGCCAGCGGTAGCGTCGCCCCTCGCGGTAGGTCTCGAACAGCAACCCCTCGCCGAGGTGCTCCAGCGCGAGGTGGGGGACCGACGTGCAGACGTCCGTGCGCGCCCAGTAGGTGTAGACGACGAGTTCCTCGCCGGAGCGGTCGAGCACCTGCGCCTCGCAGTCGGCGCCGCAGTCGTCGCGGACGAGACAGTCCGCGCAGTAGGTCGCGTCGCGGTACGCCTCTTCGAGGGCTTCGAGGGCCGCCCGCGACCCGGTCGCGTGGTCGACCCGCCAGAGGCTCTCGGGCGTGACGTGACACGACAGCGAGCGCACCGTCGTGTCGGGGTGGGCCTCGAGCACGTCCGCGACCGGGTTCGTCCCGGGGTCGTACTCCAGGGCGAAGACGAACTCCCTCATACACGAGGGGACGTGCCCGCACGAAAAAGGGTTCCCGGTCGCGCCCGTACCGGGTCGCGTGACCGCGGGAGCGATCGAGTGGTGTCGCGGCTGCTGGCGGTACTACCTCGCGTACACGCACACGAGTGCTCACGCGGCGGCAGCGGCGGCGCTGGCGATCTTCGGCATCCTCGCGGCCGTCGACGCCCGGTTCGCGGCGCTGGCGATCGCCGCGTACGTGCTCCCCCCGGTGGTGCTGTACGCGCTCACGGACGAACCGCCGGACGACGAGCGGCCGCGGCCCGCCGGGACGCGCGACCGGCCGACTCGATCCGGGGCGGGCAACGCGGGCCCGGACGGGGCCGGGAGCGGCGACGGGGACGGCGATACGGACACGGACTCCGACGACGGCGACACCGACTCGGACCGGGACGACGGCGACACCGACTCGGACCGGGACGACGGCGACACCGACTCGGACCGGGACGACGGCGACACCGACTCGGACCGCTCGGCCGACGCCGCGCAGTGAGCGCCCGCCGGGAGGCGCGACGGCCGGATTCCCGCGGTCCCGCGTCGGGGGACTGGGGAAACACGTGGTTTCTCGGCGTCTGACGCGGATGTCACTCGGTTAGAAACCCGACCGACAGCGTGTAAGGATTGGTAATACGGCGGCGGGACGGGCGGCGGCCGCCGGCGCGGACGCGGGCGCGACGCCCGGCGCGCCGCGGAATCTAGTGATCCTAAAACGGACGCTCTCGTCATTAAATTAGTATTGTGCGAAAAGTACGATGGTGTGTGATTAGTTATGGTCGCCGGCCGGCTAGCTAGGCCAGCGCCTGAGAGACGTGGGCGCGAGTCGGGGCCGACCCGGCGAGAGGAAAGGTATGATATCGGTACAGGTTCCGCCCGACGACGGGCTCTCGGTCACTGCCGTCCTCTGTGGCACCGTGCTCGCCCTCAGCGGCGCGCCGCTGCTCGCCGCCGCCGTGTTCGTCATGGCGGTCTGGTTCAGCACCCTCTGAGGGCGTGGAACCGTCGTCACGATTTTTTAAGAAAGGGATGATACCGGTAGGCGTCGCCCGAGTCAGGGTCGACACGCCGTCCACGGCGGTGGACGTGCGGCGCTCCGTGGCGTTTCGGGTCCCTGACCGTCGGGACGCCACGTCGGCCTACGACGGAGGGGGCATTAACTATTTCCGACGCTATCTCGCAGAGTGAACGTCGGCGAGACGCGCCGAGTCGGGACGAGGGGTGGGCGAAAACGGGGCGAAAACGGGTCGCGGGCGCGGGCGGTTAGAAGCCCTTGCCGAGCAGTTCGCGGGCGATGACGTTCTTCTGGATCTCGCTGGTACCCTCGTAGATCTGGGTGATCTTGGCGTCGCGGTAGAGCCGCTCGACGGGGAAGTCGTTGACGTAGCCGGAGCCGCCGTGGATCTGGACGGCTTCGTTGGCGACGTCGACGGCGACCCGGGAGGCGTACTCCTTGGCCATCGAGGCGAGTTTGGTGATGTCGTTGCCCTGATCGACGTTCCAGGCGGCCTTGTAGGTCAGGTTACGCGCGGCCTCGGTCCTCGTCGCCATGTCGGCGAGTTTGTGCTGGATGGCCTGGAACTCCGAGATCGGCTTGCCGAACTGCTCGCGCTCCTGGGCGTAGTCGAGGGCGGCCTCGGTCGCGCCCTTCGCGATGCCGACGCCCTGGGCGGCGACTGCGGTACGGGTCTCGTCGAAGAACTGCATCTGCTGCATGAACGCGGCGTCCCGCGTGCCGATGAGGTTCTCCTCGGGGACCCGCACGTCGTCGAAGATGACCTCGGCGGTGTCGGACGCGCGGATGCCGAGTTTGCCTGTGATCTTGTCGGTCTTGACGCCGTCGCGGTCGGTCTCGACGACGATCTGGCTGAAGCCGTTGTACCGGCCCTCGGCGTCGGGGTTGGTCTTCGCGAGGACGACGAGGAAGTCGGCGACGGTGCCGTTGGTGATCCACATCTTGTTGCCGTTGATCACCCACTCGTCGCCGTCCTTCTCCGCGCGCGTCGAGACCGACGAGACGTCCGACCCCGTGTCTGGCTCGGAGATGGCGGCCCCGGAGATGGCCTCGCCCAGCGCGATCGGTTCGAGGTACCGCTCTTTCTGTTCGTCGGTGCCGAAGTTCATGATCGCCTCGCAGCCGAACGACGTCGAGACGATCGAGAGGGCGATGCCGGGGTCGACGGCGAACAGTTCCTCGGTGATGATCGCGGTGTCGAGGATCGAGTAGCCCGCGCCGCCGTACTCGATCGGGATGTAGGCGCCGGTCAGCCCCATCTCGGCTGCCTTCTCGATGATCTCGTGGGGGTACTTCTCTCCGGTGTCGTACTCCTCGGCGACGGGCCGAATCTCGTTCTCCGCGAACCGGCGAACCTCCTCGCGAATCTGCTCCTGTTCGTCGGTCAGTCCGAATTCCATAGTCGGGTGTTCCTGCCTTAACGATAAAGAACTTTGTAACCCGAAGTAAACCCGAAAAGAGTTTTCTTCACCGGGGAGGGAAACGTTGAAAGCGGTGCCGGTTGCATATTCGTCCATGGAGCTGGAGGATATCAACACCGTCGCAGTTCTCGGCGCGGGGAATATGGGCCACGGAATCGCGGAAGTCGCGGCCATGGCAGGCTACGACGTGGCGATGCGGGACATCAAAGAGGAGTTCGTCCAGAACGGCTACGAGCAGATCGAGTGGTCGCTTGACAAGCTCGCCGAGAAGGACCAGCTCACCGAGGAGGAGGCCGACGCCGCCCTCGAACGCGTCACGCCGCTGGTCGACATGGAGGAGGCGGTCGCCGACGCCGACGTCGTCATCGAGGCGGTGCCGGAGAAGATGGACATCAAGAAGGACGTCTACGAGGAAGTCGAGGAGTTCGCCCCCGAGGAAGCGATCTTCGCGACGAACACCTCCTCGCTGTCGATCACCGAGCTCTCGGAGGTGACCGAGCGTCCCGAGCGCTTCTGCGGGATGCACTTCTTCAACCCGCCCGTGCGTATGCAACTCGTCGAGGTCATCTCCGGCGAGCACACCGCCGACGAGACCCTCGACGCGATCGAGGACCTCGCGGCGGACTTCGGGAAGACGCCCGTCCGGGTCCACAAGGACAGCCCCGGCTTCATCGTGAACCGCGTTCTCGTTCCCCTGATGAACGAGGCGGCGTGGATGGTACACGAGGACGAGGCCACCGTCGCCGAGGTCGACTCGACGGCGAAGTTCGACATGGGGCTCCCGATGGGCCTGTTCGAACTCACCGATCAGGTCGGGCTCGACGTCGGCCTGCACGTCCAGGAGTATATGCACGAGACCCTCGGCGAGGCCTACGCGCCGTGCCCGATGACCGAGGAGAAAGTCGAGGCGGGCGAACTCGGGAAGAAGGCCGGCAAGGGCGTCTACGACTACGAGGACGGCGAGGGCGTACAGATCCCGACCGACGAGGGCCAGGAGTGGATCGCCGACCGCCTGCTCGCCGTGATGGCCGACGAGGTCGCCCAGCTGATCGCGAACGACGTGGCCGATTCCGACGCCATCGACGAGGCGATGATGCTCGGCGCGGGCTTCCCCGACGGCCCCGCGAAGCTGGCCGACGAGCGCGGCCTCCCGGAGCTGCTCGAGGCGCTCGAGGAGACCTACGAGGAGACCGAGGCGGCGCGCCACGAGCCCTCGGACGCGTTCCGCGAGTTCGCCGACGAGGACGGCTTCTACGACCACGACGAGGACGAGGGGGGCGTCGAGTTCGACACCATCCGCGTCGAGTATCCCGGCGACATGGTCGGACACGTCGTCATCGACCGGCCCCACCGGATGAACACCATCAGCTCGGAGCTGCTCGGCGAGCTCTCGACCGCGATCGACCTGCTCGAAGACGACGACGAGGTGCGCGCGATCCTCATCACCGGCGAGGGCGAGAAAGCGTTCTCCGCGGGCGCGGACGTCCAGAGCATGGCCGCCGGCGGCGCCGACTCGCTGGGCGCGGTCGAACTCTCGAAGAAGGGTCAGGGGACGTTCGGCAAGCTCGAATCCTGTGACATGCCCGTCGTGGCCGGCATCGACGGCTACTGTCTCGGCGGCGGGATGGAACTCGCGACCTGCGCAGACATCCGCATCGCCTCCGAGCGCTCCGAACTCGGCCAGCCCGAACTCGACCTCGGGCTGATCCCCGGCTGGGGCGGCACCCAGCGGCTCAAGCACATCGTCGGCGAGGGCCGCGCCAAGGAGATCATCCTCACCGCCGACCGCTACGACGCCGAGACGATGGAGTCGTACGGCTTCGTCAACGAGGTCGTCGGCAACGACGAACTCGAGGAGCGCGCGTTCGAACTCGCGACACAGCTCGCCGGCGGCCCGCCGATCGCCCAGAAGTTCACCAAGCGCGCGATGCTCGCCGGCCGCGACGACACCGAGGCCGGCCTCGAGTACGAGGCCTCGTCGTTCGGCCACCTGATGGCCACCGACGACCTGATGACGGGCATCACCGCGTTCATGAGCGGCGACGACCCCGAGTTCGAAGGGAAGTAGAGCCGCCCGACGCTCGTTTTTTCAGCGCCGCCGGAGCAGCGCCCGCAGTCGCTCGTTCATCGGCAGTTCCGCGGCCGCGGCCGGTTCGACCCACGCGTAGTCGTCGATCGGTTCCTCGGGGTGGGGGTTCGACTCGACGTCGACCGTCCCGCCGAGCAGGTCGCAGTCGAAGACGACGGAGACGGTCCCCTCCTCGCCGCCGGCCCACGTGACCGGGTACGCTTCGAGCGGGTCGCCGACGGCGACTTCGAGGCTCGTCTCCTCGCGCACCTCGCGGGCGACCGCGTCGCGGGGCCGCTCGCCGACCTCGGCGCGGCCGCCGGGGGCGCCCCAGATCGGCCCCGATGGCATGTCGTGTCGCAGGAGGAGGTACGCGCCGTCGTCTTCGATCAGCCCGCGAACGGAGGCGTGTGCGAACTCGGACATGGGGGAACCGTCGACGCACGGACGAAAGCGGTTACGGTTTACGGGTTCGCGACCGTCCGACCGGAACGACTTTGGGTCGGGGGCTCGCGACGTGGCGTCCACGAACGACAGCGATTCCGGGGCGGAGGCGGGGATCGATCTCGACCTCGACCTCGGGGTCACCGTCGGTCCGGGGATGTCGTTCGACGAGGCCGTCGGGTGGGCCGCGGACGAGGCGTTCGCGTTCGTCGAACTCCTGCTCGACGGCCCCTACGCACGCGAGCGGATCGCCGACCGGCGCGATTCGATGCGGGCGACCCTCGCCGACGCCGGGGTCGGGATCGTCGTTCACCTGCCGTTCGCCGCCGACCCCGGATCGCCGTTCGTGCCCGTCAGGGAGGGCGTCGTCGGCGCCGCGCCGGGACCGCCGGACGGGAGCCTCAGCGCGCCTGCCGGTAGATCAGGTTGCGCTGGACCTCGTTGACCCCCTCGTAGATGACCGGAACGCGGGCGTCCCGGTAGACGCGGGCGATCCGGCGGTCGTCGAGGACCGACCGGCCGCCGTGGAGGCTCATCGCCCGCTCGGCGACGTCGACGGCCGTCTCGGTCGCCTTCGTCTTCGCCAGCGCGGCCCAGTACCCCGCGTTCTCGCGGCGCTGGACCTTCTCGCAGGCCCGCCACGTGAGCGCCCGCGCGCTCTCGAACGCGGCGAGCATGTCGGCCAGGTCGTGCTGGACCGACTGGAACTCGTTTACCGTCCGGCCGAACTCCTCGCGGTCGTGGACGAACGCCCACGCCTCCTCGATGGCCGCCGCCGCGAGCCCGAGGCCGTGGCCGGCGACGACGACGCGGCCGTGATTGAAGAAGTCCGCGAGCAGCATGAAGCCGGCCCCCTCGCTCCCGATCAGGTTCTCCTCGGGGATCCGGCAGCCGTCGAAGGTGATGTGGGCCTGTTTCGAGGCGCGCATCGCCATCTTCTCCGGGATGTGCTCGGCCTCGTAGCCGTCGGCGTCGGTGGGGACGATGAACGTCGAGTGGTTGCCGTATCGATCGTCCTCGTCGTCGCCCGTGCGGGCGTAGACGGTCACCCAGTCGGCCTCGACGCCGTTGCCGATCCAGTACTTCTCGCCGTCGATGACCCACTCGTCGCCGTCTTTCTCCGCGGTCGCGCCGCTCCGTTCCGAGGCGTCTCGCGCCTCGCTCTTCTCGGCGCGGGTCTCCATCCCCGCGAGGTCGCTGCCCGTCTCGGGTTCCGAGACCGCGAGCCCCGAAATCGCCTCGCCCTCGGCGACCGGCCGGACGTACTCCTCGCACTGCTCGTCGGTGCCGTACTCGTAGGTGATCTCGCAGCCGAAACTCGCGAGTTGCAGGGTGAGGGCGATACCGGCGTCGGCGCGGTAGAACTCCTCGGCGAGCGCCAGCGTCTCGGCGAGGTCGAGACCGCGCCCGCCCCACTCCTCCGGGATATCCTGGGCGACGAGGCCGGCCTCCTGGCCCGCTTCCAGCACCTCCCACGGGTACTCCCCCGACCGGAAGTGGTCGGCGGCGTTGGGTGCGACGTGCTCGCGGGCGAACTCGCGGGCCTCGGCTTTCACGCCGCGGGCGCGCTCCGGGACGATGTCGTCGTCCAGTAGATCCATGTCCCGGTAGTCGGGAGCCGGCGGCAAATAACGACGGCCTGACGGCTCACCTGATCTCCCGCAGGCGCTCCTCGGCCGGCAGTTCGGCCCCGCGGTCGAACTGCCGGATGTCCCAGCCGACGTCGGTCAGCACGTGGACGTACAGGACGGCCCCGGTCACGACCGCGAGCGGGACGCTCGCGAGCGCGAGCGCCGGGACCGCGACGCCGCCCACGAGGAGGTGGCTGAGCAGTCGCGGGAGCACCCCCACCTCACCGCGGTCGAAGATCCGCCCCTGATCGGCGACGGCCGCCGCGGGGTTGTGCAGACAGAAGCGAACCGCGTCCCACCGGCCGGTCTTGAGCCGCGCGATGACGAAGTGATCGAGGTCGATCAGCACGCCGACGGCGGTCGCGTACGCGACGACGACCGCCGCGGGCACCGCGACGTCGAGGAGGACGACCGGCCCGACGGCGTAGACCGCGAGCGCGCCGACGACCAGCGAGACGGCGGCGTGGTGTTTCGAGTAGATCCGTGCTCACCCGTCCCGGAGGTCGACGCGGACCCACTAAACCGTCCCGGCGTCGTGCGGCGTTCGCGGCGCTGTCAGCCGGCGAAACCGGTGACGAGCCACTCGCCGTCCTCGTCGTCGTCGCCCAGCCCCGGCGCGCTGACGAGGACGAACGCGCTCTCCTCGTCCCCGTTGCGGATCTGGCGGGTCGACTCCGGCGGGATCCAGAGGGCGTCCCCGGCCTCCATCTCGACGGGGTCGTCGTCGACGACGACGGTCGCCGATCCCTCGATGAGGACGTACACCTCCTCGTGATCGTTGTCCGCGTGGTCGTGCGGTCGGCTCTTCCAGCCCGGGTCACAGCGGGCGACGGTGACGCCGACCTGCTCGGTCTCGAGCGGTTCGCTGAGAAAGTGCATCGCGCTGGAGACCTGCTCTACGTCCTCGTAGTTGACCTTCCTGTACGCCATGACCGATCGTTCGACGCGGCCGTAGTAAAACTCCCCGCTCGGCGTACGACGCGGTCACTCGCCCCGCGAGAGCGGGTCGAAGTCGTCGACCGGGTTCACCGAGTAGTCGACCGACAGCACGTCCCTGGTCGCGCGAATCTTCCCGACGAACGTCGAGATGTCCGCCAGTTCCCCCTCGAGGACGAACAGTTCCATACAGTAGTGGTCGCCGACGTGGCTGTGGAAGTTCGAGGCGACGAGGTCCTCGTGTTCGTGGCGCAGGTGCATCATCCGCTCTTCGACGCTCGTGGTCTCGTAGTCGAACAGCACCGTGACGATCCCCATGAGTTCGCGCTCCTCGAGGCGGGTGTCCTCGAACTCCCCGAGGAGGTTGCGCGAGGCCTCGCGGACGACCTCGCTGCGCCCGGTGTAGCCGTTCTCGTCGGCGAACTGGTCGAGGCGCTCGAGGAGTTCGTCCGGCATCGAGACGCTGACGACTGCCATGTATTAATCCGGCCCCGATCGACTATTAAGCCTTATCATTCGGGGGCCACGGCCGGACGTCGGCGGTCGCGATCGCGGGCGGCGAATCGCGGACACAACGTTATGGGGGTTCGGACGGACCTGCGGGTATGTACCTGCCCCACGAGACGTGGCCGGACCTCGACGAGTACGTCGCAAACGAGTCGCTCGCGGTCGTCCCGCTGGGGTCGACCGAACAGCACGGCCCCCACCTGCCCGAGGGGACCGACTACCTGATCGCCCGGGCGCTCGCGCGGGCCGCGACCGACCGGACGGGCCACCTCTGTACGCCGCCGGTGACGGTCGGCGTCAGCCCCCATCACCGCCAGTTTCACGGGACGACGTGGGTCGACCCGCCGGTCTTTCGCGACTACGTCGAGAACCTCTCGCGGAACCTCACCTACCACGGGATCGACCGCATCGTCTACGTCAACGCCCACGGCGGCAACGTCGTCCACCTCAGGGAGGTGGGCCGGCGGCTTCGCGACGACGGGACCGCGTTCGCCGTCGAGTGGATGTGGGACGAGTCCATCCCCGACCTGATCGACGAGCACTTCGAGCGGCCCGGTCCCCACGGCGGCCCCAAGGAGACGGCGATGATCATGCACGTCGCCCGCGACCTCGTCCGCGAGGGCCGCCTCGACGCCGCGCGCGACGGCGGCCGGCCCGAGTTCGAGTACGGCGAGATGGACGTCCACGGCGCCCGCGTCGTCTACGACGCGATCGAGAACAGCGACAACGGCGTCTTCGGCGACCAGACCGACGCGACGCCCGCGGTCGGCGAGCGACTGTTCGAGGCCGCGACCGACCAGCTGGTCGCGCTGCTGGAGTGGCTCGACGACCAGCCGTTCGACGCGCTGCTCCCGGAGCCACACGTCGACCCCCAGCCCGGTAGCGGCCGGTAGCGCCGCGCTCCGTGCCGGGTGCGCTCCCGGCGGCTAAACGCCCTCGCCGGCAGTCGCAGGTCGGTCCGGAGGCCGGTTCGACCCCCGTCGCTCAATCACTGATTACTTCGGCCGGAGGGTTCGGCGGCGTATCCGCCGGTACCGGCCGCCTCGGGCGCTCTCGACTCGATATAACGTCGGTTCGGATCCCCCGAACGAATCGCCGATCGAAATCCGGAGATCGCCTGATTCGGGCCCTAAGGAACCCGATATCGGCAACTTCCCCGCCCCTCCGACGCCGCGAGTCGATCGGACCGCGAACCTGGCCCGCCGCGCGCGACCGGCGCGTCGAACCCGCTCTCGGACGCGACCTGTCCCGATTCGGAGAGTGCCCGAAACTCGAAAGGTTCGGCGCCGCGGCGTCGCGCCGCGTCGACGCCGCCCGCTCGCCCGTCGACGACCGGGTCGAGCGGCGTCTCGCCAATTCCCGTTTATCCGCACCCGGCGGCGCTCTCGGTCGGTCGCTCGCGAGCGAGTCGCTCGACGCGGCACCTCGCGTCCGGCGTCGATCCGTCACGGTCCGTTCGTCCCGCAATTCGCCGTAACGGACAGTTCAGTCGACCGGTCAGCCGGGGCCAACAATAGAAAAGTTTCTGATATATTAATAGCCACTGAATTACAAAGGCCGGTCCGGCGCGACGGTCGGTCGCATGGTACGATTGCAACTCGCTCAACAGGTACAGGTACCAGACTGGCTGCAGGACCCAATCGCGAATTTGATCACGTTCGCACCGCGACTGATCGGCGCGCTGGTGATCCTCCTCGTCGGCTGGGTCGTCGGCCGAGTCGCCGGCGGCGTCGTCCGGCGGATCGCCGACGGCGTCGAACTCGACCGACTGGTGCTCGAGACGCCGCTCGGGCGGATACTCGGCGGGACGGAACGCGCGGCGTCGAGCGCGTTCGGCAAACTGGCGAAGTGGTTCGTCTACGCCCTCGCCATCCTCGCGGCGGCGAACGCGCTCGCGATTCCGACGCTGTCGGAGTGGATCTCGACGGCGGTCTCGTACCTGCCGGCGTTCATCGCCGGCCTGCTCGTGATCGTCCTCGGGTTCATCGTCGCCGACTTCATCGGTGACATCATCGAGCGCACGCGAGCGGCGACCGAGACGGTGTACACGAGCTGGTTCGCCAACGGCGCGCGGGTCTTCCTCTACTTCACCGCGCTCGTCATCGGCCTCGACACGATGGGGATCGACGTCGGCATCCTCTACGTCTTCGCGCGGGCTCTCTCGTGGGGCATCGCCGCCGCCATCGCCATCGGTGCCGGCCTCTCCATCGGCCTCGGCGCCCGCGACTACGTCTCGGAGAACATCGGCCGGTGGGCCGGCCGCGCGGGAACCGTCTCGCCGTCCGGCCAGACCGGCTCGGAGCCCGGCGGCGGGCCGAGCCCCGGCGACGACGACGACTGACTCACTTCGGCTCCGAGACCGGCGCCGCCCGCGTCCGTTTTTCGTCCGTCGACGGGAACAGCGGCCGCACCGGGACGACCACGGTCGAGCGCACGAGGCCGTCGTCGCCGTGGCGCCACGCGTGGTGGCGCGCGACCTCGTGGCTCCCCGCGTACCACGCTTCGAGGCGGCCGAGGAAGGCGTCGAACGCCGCCGCGTCGAACGTCTCGGCGGGGACGTCGTCGGTGACGGCGATCATCGCGTCGGCCGTGGCCCGGACGTCGAGGCGCCCCTCGAAGACGCGTTCGAGGTCGTCGATCAGGTCGCGGGCCTCGCCGACGTCGACCGCGGCCGCCGCCGTCACCGGGAGGTTGACGTACGCCCGGTAGCGGTCCGGGTCGCGCGCGACGCGGCGCTGCCAGAGGCGGCGGAGTAATCCCACGTTGTCACCCCCCTCCGCCGTCGATCCGGGAGGCGTCTGCGACTCGGAGCGGGCGGGCGGCGGGGGTCCGAACGGGACGCATCGGTTGGGTTCCAGTCGGTGCCGGACGGTAATACGTGCTTCGTACTCGTTCGCGCGGATCAAACGGCTGTTACTGGCGGGCCGACGGCCCGCGTCGGGCGGCGTGTGGCCGGTTATCGTACGATAGCACCGTCCGGGGGTCTCCGGAGCCAGTATGTATTTACGTGCCAGCGCTCTGGACCCACCAACAGCGGTGCACGACGTGATTCCGACACTGGGCCGATCGGATCGACTGGCGCTCTCCGTATCGCTCGCTTCCTTCGCCGTCGCCGGCGTGGCGAACACGTCCGTCGAGCCGACGGGCCGGGGGCTGCTCGCCGTCGCGCTCGCCGTCGCCGGCGTCTACGCGCTCGCGCGGTGTGCCCGGGGCGTCGACCGTCGGACGCTCGCGACGCTCTCGCTGGGGCTCTGGCTGGCGTTTCTCGCCGTCGCCGCCGTCCACGCGGTCGGCCTCGGGGCCGCCGCCGCGGCCGTCCCGGCGCCGACGGCGGCGGCCGTCCTCGCGCTCCACGGGGCCACCTGGGCGACCCTGCTCGGCGCGGCCGTCTCGAGTTCGTTCCTCGCCTTCCGCGAGTACGGCGCCCGCTCGGGCGTCGACGACCCGGAAGACCGGATCCTCGAAGGCGGCTTCGACCTCTGAACCGTTCTCACTCGACCCGGTAGCTCACCGCGATGCCCTCCCCGAGGGGCAACACGACCGTCTCGAACGCCGGGTCTGTCCGCACGGCGTCGAGGTAGTCGGCGATCCCGCGGGTGTGCTCGTTTACCGCGTCCGGGTCGCCGCCCTCGGCGATCGCCAGCAGTTTCTCGAACTCGATGATCCCGGCTTTCATCGCGTTGTCGGCGACGAGCGCGCCGCCGACCGGCACCTTCGGCCGGACGGCCTCGAACGCCTCCCGGTAGCGGTGTTTCTGGTGGTCGATCAGGACGACGTCGAACGGGCCGTCGTAACGCTCGACGGTTTCGAGGGCGTCGCCGAGTTCGTAGCGGGCGCGGTCGTCGTACCCGCCCTCGCGCAGGTACTCGCGGGCCAGTTCGAGTTCGTCCGCGTCGACCTCCGTGAGGACGATCTCGCCGTCGTCGGGCAGAGCCTCGGCGAACCAGTACGCGGAGTAGCCGTAGCCGGAGCCGAACTCGAAGATCCGCTCGGCGTCGACCATCCGGGCGACGAGCCGACAGACGGAGCCGACCGCCGGCCCCACGTGCGGGAACCCCTCGGCGGCGGCGTACTCGTCCATCTCGACCAGCGTCTCGTCCGGCTCCGGCGCGGTCGCCGCCACGAATCTGGCGACCTCGTCGGTCAGTACGCTCGACATCGCGCGTACCCACCCGCCGCGAGCACAAAAAGCTCCGTCACGCGGGCGCGGTCGACGCCGCCCTCGGCGGCACCCGGTCCGTCGAGCGGGCGTGAACGCGGCCGTCAGGGCGTGATGACCGCCCGTCCCTCGATCTCGCCGTGTTCGAGTTTCGTCGCCACCTCGTTGATCTCGTCGAGCGCGTACTTCGAGGTGTGCAGGTCGACGTAGCCGCCGTCGACGAGCGAGACGAGTTCCTGCAGTTCGGGGTAGGTGCCGACGAGCGTCCCGCGGAAGCTCATCTCGCCGTTTACGAGCGTCTGGGACGGTTCGTGGACGTGGCCGCCGTAGCCGATCACGTGGTGGTCGCCGCCCTGGGCGACGACGTCGGGGCCGAGGGCGGTCGTCTCGTCGCGGCCGACGAAGTCGAGCACCTGGGTCGCCCCGTCGCCGTCGGTGAGGTCGTCGACGACCGACGCCACGTCCTCCTCGCTGGAGTCGATCGTGTGGTCGGCGCCACACTCCTCCGCGAGGTCGAGGGCCTCCCGCTTGACGTCGACGGCGATCAGGTCGGCCGCGGAGGTCGCGTCGAGCACCTGCAGGCCGATGTGGCCGAGGCCGCCGATGCCGACGACGAGGCAGGCGTCCCCCGGGACGAGGTCGTCGGTGGCCTTCTTCGCGGCGTGGTAGGCCGTGATCCCGGCGTCGGCGTGGGGTGCGATCTCGACGGGATCGAGGTCTTCGAGCGGGATCACCGACCGCTCGCTGGTCAGGAGGTACTCCGCGAAACCGCCGTCGGTCGTCAGCCCCGGGAACGTGAGGTTCTCGCAGTACATGTCCTCGCCGAGCCGACAGGGCCGACAGACCCCGCAGGTGGTCACGGGGTGGCAGATGACGCTGTCGCCCGCCTCGACGGTCCGGACCTCGTCGCCGACGTCGACGACGGTGCCGGCGTTCTCGTGGCCCAGCGTCATCGGCAGTTCCTGATCGACGTAGTCGGTCCACATCCCCTCGATGACGTGGTTGTCGGTCTGGCACCAGCCCGCGCCCTCGACCTCGATCACGACGTCCATCGGCCCGTCGGCGCTCGGGCGGTCGATCTCGTCGATCTCGAGGGCGGTCTCCATCTCGTCCGTGTACTCGTGGAGGCGTGCGGCTTCCATGACGAGCGCTCTACCACGAATCCGGTCAAATAGCTTGTCCCCGGGCGAGACGCCTCGACGACCGCGGGCTACCGACCCGCCAGCCGCGCCAGCGCCTCGGCGAGCGTCCGCGTCGCCGTCGCGCAGTCGTCCCAGTCGGTCCACTCGCGAGGGGTGTGCGAGACGCCGTCCCGCGAGGGCGCAAAGAGCATCCCGGCGTCGGTCACCCGCGAGACGTGCATCGCGTCGTGGGCCGCCCCCGAGTGCAACGCGAGCGACTCGACGCCCGCGGTCTCCGCGCCGGCCGCGAGCGCCTCCCGGCAGCGCCCGCTCATCGGCGCCGGTTCGACGTCCAGGTCCCGGGCGAACGACGTCTCGACGCCGCGCTCGTCGGCGAGTCGGTCGAGCGACCGCTCGGCGCGGTCGAGCAGCGCCTCCATCGTCGCGTACTCGACGTCGCGAACGTCGACGCCGAGTTCGACCGCTCCGGGGACGACGTTCGTCGCGTTCGGCCGGACGTCACAGCCCCCGACGGTCGCCACGGCGGTGTTCTCGCCCGCAAGCGCGCGCTCGCGGCCCGCCCGCTCGACGTCGAGGACGAACTCGCTCGCCGCCGCCAGCGCGTCCGTCCGCTCGTCCATCGGCGTCGCGCCCGCGTGGTCGGCCTCGCCGTCGATCCGGGCCGTCGCCTGCGCGATCCCGGTGATCGTCGTCACGATCCCGACGGGGACGCCCGCCGCCTCCAGTCGCGTGTCCTGCTCGACGTGCAGTTCGAGGAAGGCGTCCCACGCGCTCGCGTCGAGACGCCCCGACCCGCGGTAGCCGATCGAGTCGAGGGCGTCCCCGAGGCGGACGCCGTCGCCGTCGGTCAGGGCGAGCGCCTCCTCGACGGACGTCCGGCCGGTCGCCACCGACGAGCCGAGCATCCCGCCGCCGAAGCGCGCGCCCTCCTCCTCGGTGAAACAGACGACGGCGATCGGTCGGGTCGGCTCGAACCCGTCCGCACGGAGCGCGCGGACGGCCTCCAGCGCGCCGTAGACGCCCAGCGGCCCGTCGAAGATGCCCCCCTCCGGAACGGAGTCGAGGTGGCTCCCCGCGGCGACCGGCGCCGCGTCGGGGTCGGCGCTCGCCGGCGCCCACGTCCCCGCGACGTTCCCGACCGCGTCCACGGAGACGTCGAGGCCGGCGTCCGCGAACCGCTCGACGAGGCGGTCCCGCGCCCGCCCGTTCGCCTCGGTCCCCGCGAGGACGGTTCGGCCGCGTCCCTCGGGGGCGTCGATCTCGCCGAAGGCGGCGTTCGCCTCGACGTCCGCGCGCAACCGGTCCCGGTCGACGTGCATGGGACGACCGTCGGCGTTGCGTCCCATGGTCGTTTCGGGGTCGGGTGGATTTTTGGCCGTTCGGACCGTCGTCGAAACCGAGATGTCCGCCGAGACAGAGCCCGACCTCACCGACGTCGTCGACAACCTGGTGTACGAACCCGTACAGGTACACGACCGCGGGGTCGACCTCACGGTGGGTGCGATCTACGAGGTCGCCGCCCCCGGCCGGATCGACTTCGGCGGCGACGAACTCGAGGACGCCGACCTCGAACCGATCCCGACCGAGCCCCGGAACCCGGACGACGAGTACGAGTGGTGGAACCTCGACGGCGGCCGCTACGTGTTCCAGCACAACGAGTTCCTGACGGAGCCTGACGAGCCGCTGGTGCTCCAGCCGTCGAACGAACTGCTCGCCCGCGGCGGCTCGCACCCGACGGTGCGCGTGGGCTCGCACCTGCCGCTGCTGGCGCTGTCGGTCGCCGACGGCGGCCTCCGGATCAAGGAGAACGCGCGCATCTCGACGCTGCTGCCGGCCGACCGCTGATCAGCCCTCGCCGGCCGCGGCTTCGAGGTCGAGCAACCGTCGCTTGAACCCGAGCGGGTCGTCGCCGCCCGCGGAGAAGCCGCCGAGGGAGTCGCGAGCCACGACGCGAGACGCGCTTCGTCCACGTCCACGCGCGTCCCCAGCAGGTCGATTCGCATCGTCCGCGACGACGGCCCCCGAGGACGTATACCTGCCCCGCGGGGCGAAACTGGACGCGACGGGCGACGACGCCCCTCCGTCCGCGGCAAACCCGTCGCCCATCGGGGCGGTTTTCACGCCGGCGCGGAAACACTCGGACGATGACCGACCTGTTCTCCTCGCTGCGACTGCGCGACTGCGAGGTCCCCAACCGGATCGCCGTCTCGCCGATGTGCCAGTACTCCTGTGACGACCGCGACGGGATGCCCACGGAGTGGCACCGCGTCCACCTCGGCAGCCGCGCCGTCGGCGGCGCCGGCCTCGTCCTGACCGAGGCGACGGCCGTCGAGCCCCGCGGGCGCATCTCGACGCACGACCTCGGCATCTGGAGCGACGAGCACGCCGCCGCGCTCGAACCGACCGTCGCGTTCCTCCGCGAGCAGGGCGCCGTGCCGGGGGTCCAGCTCGCCCACGCGGGCCACAAGGCGAGCAAGAACCGCCCGTGGGACGGCAACGAGCCGCTCTCGCCGGACGAGGGCGGCTGGGAGGCCCTCTCGCCCTCCCCCGGGGCCTACCCGTTCGACGCCGCGCCGGCGATGCGGAAGGCCGACCTCGAAGACGTCCAGACCGTGATCGAGGCGTTCCGCGACGCCGCGCGGCGGTCGCTCGACGCCGGCTTCGAGGTCGCCGAGGTCCACGCCGCCCACGGCTACCTCCTCCACGAGTTCCTCTCGCCGGCCACGAACCGCCGCGAGGACGAGTACGGCGGCAGCTTCGAGAACCGCACCCGGCTGGTCCGCGAGGTGACCGCGGCCGTCCGCGAGGTCTGGCCCGACGACAAACCGGTGTTCGTCCGCATCTCGGGGACCGACTGGCTCCCCGACCGCGAGTCGTGGGACATAGAGCAGTCGATCCGGCTCGCGGGCGACCTCGCCGACCTCGGCGTCGACCTGATCGACGTCAGTTCCGGCGGGATCCACCCCGACCAGCGGGCGCCGACCGGGCCGAACTACCAGGTGCCGCTGGCGGAGGCGGTCCGCGAGCGCGTCGGCGACGAGGTCGCCGTCGGCGCGGTCGGCGGCGTCACCGAGCCCGAGCAGGCCGACGCGCTCGTGCGCAACGGCCGGGCCGACCTCGTCCTCGTGGGCCGGGAGTTCCTCCGGGACCCGTACTTCCCGCTGCGGGCGGCAGACCGACTCGATTCCGAGGACCCCGAGTGGCCGGTCCAGTACCGGCGGGCCGTCCGCTGACGCGACCGCCCGTCGCCGGGGTCGGCTCGACGGCCGCTTCGTCGTCGCCGTCGTCGTCGGCGCGGGTCAGTCCTCCCGCCACTTGATCGAACAGCCCTGCGAGGGCTTCCACTCGAGGTCGACCGCCTCGCCCGCGAGGACGGCCTCGATGGCCTCCCGGACGTGGAACCGCGTCGGCTCGTCGTCGGGGTTGAGCGCGTCGTCCAGCCGCCCCTGATAGACCAGCCGGAACTCGCCGTCCTCCGCCGCGAAGAGGAACGGATCCGGCGTACAGACGGCGCCGTAGGCCGCCGCCACCTCCTGAGAATCGTCGCGGAGGTAGGCGTCGTAGGCGACCGTGCCGTCGGCGACGAGTTCGCGCATCCGTTCGAGGGAGTCCTCGGGGTACTCCTCGGCGTCGTTCGGGTTGATCCCGACCACGGCGACGTCGTCGTACTCGGCCGCCAGTTCGTTCAGGAGGTCGACTTTCGCCTTCGCGTACGGGCAGTGGTTGCAGGTGAACACGACCAGCAGCGCCTCGTGGTCGGCGAACGAGTCGAGACCGTACGTCTCGCCGTCGGCTCCTTCGAGTTCGAAGTCGGGCGCGGGGTCGCCCGCATCGAGCGCGGATTCGGATTCTTTCAACACCATAGGCGACGGTTCCGTCCGTCCCCGTATAAACGTCGTGCTCGCAGATCCGGCCGCCACGGTCCGTCGCGCGGCCGACCGGTCGGCCGTCGAACTATTATATGTTCGCCCGCACATCGGTGAGGTATGCAGACGCTCGAAGTCACGGACGACCAGTACGCGTTCATCCAGCAACTTCGCGAGGAGATTTCCGAGCGGGTCGTCGGCAGGTACGGCTACGTCCGCGAGCGGGACGCCGTCCAGTTCCTCATCGACAACCTCGACGGCGACCTGGACGTCGAGGTCGATCTCGACGTCGACCCGACGGCCGTCGAGGAGGTCGCCGCGTCGGCGGCCGAGGCCCGCGGCGACGCCGTGAGCTTCGAGGAGGAGGAGGCCGACGCCGTCGTCGAGGGAGAGTCGTCGGCGGACGCGGGCACGGCCGTCGAGGACGTGGCCGAGGGAGACGGCGAAGGCGACGCCGAACCCGAACCCGAACCCGGGCCCGAACCCGGACCCGGGCCCGGACCGGACGGACCGGACGCCGCCGGCGCGAGCGTGGACCGGGTCGAGAGCGCTGGCGACGGCGACGACGGCGACGACGGCGACGACGGCGGCGACGGCGGCGACGGCGGCGACGCGGACGACGACGACATGCTCGACCGGATGATGAACCTCCTCGAAACCCACGAGGACAAGTGGGAGGAGTCGCCGTCGGCGGACCACCGCTACCGGGTCACCCTCCCCGACGGGACGACCGAGGACGTCCAGACGAAAGACGACGTGCGCGCGCTGCTGTTCAAGAACTATTGATCCGGATTCCCGGCGCCCGGGGCCCGCCGAAACGCGGAAACGGGGGGTCGCCGTTCGATCCGTACGGACACCGAAATGAGTTTGCGACTGTTCGAAATCGCCGAAGCCGACCGCCGGATCCAGAACCCGTTCACCGAGGAGAAACTGCTGCTTCTGGGGGAGATCTGTGACGCCTCCGCGGACACCGAGGTACTCGACCTCGCCTGTGGCAAGGGGGAACTGCTCTGTCGGTGGGCCGTACGGTACGGCGCCGCCGGGACCGGCGTGGACCTCCACGACGCGTTCGTGGCGGACGCGCGGGCGCGGGCCGCGGAACTCGACGTCGCCGACCGGGTCGCGTTCGTGCAGGGGGACGCGAGCGAGTACGACGTCGCGGCCCACGACGTCGACGTGGCGAGTTGCATCGGCGCGAGCTGGATCGGGGGCGGGCTCGTCGGCACGCTGCGA
This sequence comes from Salinilacihabitans rarus, assembly GCF_024296665.1. Taxonomy (NCBI): domain Archaea; kingdom Methanobacteriati; phylum Methanobacteriota; class Halobacteria; order Halobacteriales; family Natrialbaceae; genus Salinilacihabitans; species Salinilacihabitans rarus. The sequence continues at coordinate 138,737 of NZ_CP100762.1, forward strand.
CTCCTCGAAGCGGCCGCCGCGGACGACGAGAGCCTCCTCCTCGTCGGGGAGCCGTACTGGACCGAGGAGCCGCCGTCGGAGGCCGTCGAGGCGCTCGCGGACGGCGACCGGGACCGGTACGGAACCCTGATCGAGACCCTCGACCGGGCCGAGGCGGGCGGCTACGAACTCGTCGAGATGGTCATCGCGGACCGGGACGCGTGGGACCGGTACGAGGCGACCCAGTGGAAGACCGTCGACGACTGGCTCCGGGCACACCCCGACGACCCCGACGCCGACGCCCTCCGGCGACACCGCGACGAGAACCGCCGGACGTACCTGCGCTACGGCCGGCGGTACTTCGGCTGGGGCGTCTTCGTCTTCCGCAGCGCGCGGTGACGCCCTCGCCGCTCGCGCCGGAACGTTTGCATCGAAGTAAACGTTTTTACACGCCGTCGCGCTTTCGGGAGGTATGAGCCAGCGCGAGGTGCTCGAGTTGCTCCGGGAGAACGCGCGATACGCCGCGGCGGACGTCGCGCGAATGACCGATCTCGACGAGTCCGAGGTCGAAGCAGCGATCGAGGACCTCGAAGCCGCGGGGGTCGTCCGGGGTTATCAGGCGGTCGTCGACTGGGACCGCCTCCCCGACGAGCGCGTGCGCGCGGAGGTCGAACTCAACGTTACCCTCGACCGCGAGACGAGCTACGACGACATCGCCGAGCGCCTCGCGCGGTTCCCGCAGGTGAAGGCGTTGCGGCTGGTCAGCGGCGACTACGACTTCGACATGGAGGTCGAGGGCGACTCGATCCGCGAGGTGTCGCGGTTCATCAGCGAGAAGGTCGCGCCCGTCCCCGAGATCACCCAGACGGTCACCCACTACGTGATGACCTCCTACAAGGAGAACGGGATCGAACTCGGCGACGGCGACGACGACGACCGGCTCTCGTACACGCCATGACGCTCGAACCGTCCGAACGGGTCCGGGCGGTGCCGCCGTCGGGCATCCGCCGGTTCTTCGAGATCGCCGAGGAGCGCGACGACGTGATCTCGCTGGGCGTCGGCGAACCCGACTTCTCGACGCCGTGGGCCGCCCGCGACGCCGCGATCCACTCGCTTGAGCGCGGGCGGACCTCCTACACCGCCAACCGCGGGATGGCCGACCTCCGCGAGTCGATCGCGGCCTACGTCGACGACCGCTTCGACCTCGCGTACGATCCCGGCGAGGAGATCATCGTCACCGCGGGCGCGAGCGAGGCCGTCGACCTCGCGTTCCGGGCGTTCGTCGATCCCGGCGACGTCGTGGCGATTTCCCAGCCGTCGTACATCTCCTACGAGCCGGGGGTCACCTTCGCGGGCGGCGAGGTCCTGCCCGTGCCCACCCGCGAGGAAGACGAGTTCCGGCTAACCGTCGACGCGCTGGAGGCCGCGGGCGCGGCCGACGCCGACGCCCTCGTGCTCTGTTACCCGAACAACCCGACCGGCGCGGTGATGGACCGCGGGGACCTCGCCTCGGTCGCCGAGTTCGCCCGCGAGCACGACCTCGCGGTGTTCTCCGACGAGATCTACGCCGAACTCACCTACGAGGGCGAGCACGCCTCGATCGCGACGTTCGAGGGGCTACGCGAGCGGACGGTCGTCTTCAACGGCTTCTCGAAGGCGTACGCGATGACGGGCCTGCGGCTTGGCTACGCCCTCGCGCCCGCCGAGGCGGTGACGGCGATGAACCGCGTCCACCAGTACGGGATGCTCTCGGCGCCGACGACCGCCCAGCACGCGGCCCTGGAGGCGCTCGACTCCTGCGACGGCGACGTCCGGGAGATGGTCGACGCCTACGACCGGCGCCGGCGGTTCGTCATCTCGCGGTTCCGCGAGATCGGCATGCCCTGTTTCGAGGCCCGCGGCGCCTTCTACGTCTTCCCCGAGGTGCCCGACGGCTGGACCGCCGAGGCGTTCGCCGAGGAACTGCTGCGCGAGGAGGGCGTCGCCGTCGTGCCGGGCGACGTCTTCGGCACCGGCGGCGAGGGCCACCTCCGGGTCTCGTACGCGACCGGCCTCGAAGAGTTGCGCGAGGCGCTCGCCCGGATCGAGTCGTTCCTCGACGAGCGCGTCTGAGGCGGGGCGGACAGCGGCCCGTCGGGTGTGGTCTGTGAACGTCCGTCAGGAATCTACTTGTCCCTCGGCGCTCCCCTCCCCCCATGGTCGAGTACCGTCCCGTTCCCGAGGCGGAGCGGGAGACCTTCCACGAGTACGCGAGCTACGCGTTCAGCCCGGAGGACGGCCCGCCGGAGTACGACCCCGAGGAGCTACCGGAACTGGCGAAACTCGGCGCCATGCGGGGGCTGTACGAGGACGGCGCGCCGGACGACGACCCGCTGTGTGTCTGCAAACACTACTGGTTCGACGCCCGCGTCCGCGGCGACGTCCACCCGTCGCCCGGGCTCTCGGCGGTCGCCTCCCCGCCGGAGAACCGCCGCGACGGCCACGTCCGGCGGATGCTCGCCGCCTCGCTGGAGGAGTACCGCGAGCGCGGCGCCCGCTTTTCGGTCCTCTGGCCGTTTCGCTACCGCTTCTACCGGCGGCTGGGCTGGGACACCTGCAACAAGCGCACGACCTACGAGTGCGAACCGGAGGCACTGTCGTTCGCCGCCGACGAGGCCGGCGACGCCGGCCGGTACCTGAAAGTCGGGGCCGACGACTACGAGCGACTCGTCCCCGCCTACGAGGCCCACGCGGCCGACTACGAACTCTCGCTCGTCCGCGACGACGAGTGGTGGCGCCACCGCGTCTTCACCGGCTGGGAGAAAGACCCGTTCGTCTACGCCTGGGAGCGCGACGGCGAGGTCCGTGGCTACCTCGTCTACACCATCGACGGCGACTGGGGCGACCGGACGATGCGCGTGCGCGAACTCGGGTTCGTCGACCGCGAGGCGTACCTCGCGCTGCTCGCGTTCTGTCACGACCACGACTCGCAGGTGTCGACGGTCAAACTCGGCGCGCCGGCGGAGTCGACCCTGCTCGACCTCGCGCCCGACCCCGAGGAGATCGACTGCGAGGTCGAGACCGGGCCGATGGCCCGACTCGTCGACGTCGCCGAGACGCTGGCGGCGCTCTCGTACCCCGCGGTCGACGCGCGCGTCACGCTCGCCGTCGAGGACCCGCTGGTCGACTGGAACGACGGCGCCTTCGCGCTCGCGGTGACCGACGGCGCGGCGACCTGCCGCCGGGCGGACGACGCCGATCCGGACCCGGACGCGCGGGTCGACGTCGGCGCGCTCTCGCAACTCGCCGTCGGCTACCGCTCCGCCCGCGCTCTCGAACGGAGCGGTCGACTCGACGCCGACGCGGAGACGACGGCGACGCTCGACCGACTGCTCCCCGGGCGGCCGGTCTACCTCCGGGAGGGCTTCTAGACGACGTTCCGCTCGGTTCGCTTCTCGCCGGCCTCGAACCGGGCACTCGAGAGCCGCGAGGCGTCGACGAGCGACGCCTCGCCGTCGAGGGCGAGTTCCGCGACGAGTTTCCCGGTCGCGGGGGCGTGCTGGAAGCCGTGGCCCGAGAAGCCCGCGGCGGTGACGAGGCCCGGAACGGTCTCCTCGAGGATCGCGTGGTGGTCGGGCGTGACGGCGTACAGCCCCGCCCAGCCGCGCTTGATCCGCGCGTCCGGCCCGAAGTAGGTCGTCCAGTCGGCCGCCGCCTCGACGGCGTCGGCGGCCCAGTCGAAGTCGATCGATCCGTCGTAGGCGTCGGGGTCGCGGTCCGGGTCCGCGTCCGCGAAGTGCCCGCCGACCAGCGCCTCGCCCCCGCGCTCGGGCCGGAAGTACGACCCCGTGTCGAGGTCGATCGCCAGCGGGTCCGTCTCCGGCACCGGCTCCTCGGGGTCGACGACGGCGATCTGGCGCCGTTTGGGCGCGATCGGGAGCGAGACGCCCGCCAGTTCGCCCACCCGACGGGCCCACGGCCCCGCGGCGTTCACGACGTAGTCGGCGTCGATCCGGCCGTCGTCGGTCTCGACGCCGACGACGCGGCCCGTCGAGTCGGTCGGGACGTCCGTCACGGCGGTCTTCGTCCGGATCTCGGCGCCCTCCGCCGTGGCGGCCCGGGCGTACGCCTGCAGCGCCGAGTGGGGGTCGGCGAAGCCGTCGAGGGGGCAGTACGTCGCCGCGACGAACCGGTCGGCCCGGAGGCCGGGACAGCGCTCGCGCGCCGCCTCCGGGTCGAGCAGTTCGCTCGGCGCGCCCCGCTCGTTCTGCATCGCCACGTTCGCCTCGAACGCGGCCGCGGTCTCCGCCTCGCGGGCGAGAAAGAGGTAGCCGTTGGGCCGGTAGTCGATCTCGGCGCCGAAGCGCTCCTCGAAGGACTCCCAGACGCGCACGCTCGCGAGCGAGAGGTCGACGTTGACCGGCGTCGAGAACTGCGCGCGGATGCCGCCCGCGGCGCGCTCGGTGCTGCCGCCGCCGATCGATCCCTTCTCGCAGACGACGACGTCCGCGCCGCGGCGCGCCAGTTCGTAGGCGCTCGCACAGCCGACGATGCCGCCGCCGACGATCGCCACGTCCATGCGGGTGACGAACACGTGACACGGGTTAAGCGTTCGCCGCCGGCCCCTGCTCAGAACCGGTCGGGCGCGAGTCGCCGTCCCGCCTCGGCGACGATTTCCGGGGGCTCCCTCGCTTCGATCGTCGCCGCGACGACGTCCGCGAGCACCGGCGCGAGCGTGATCCCGAGTCCGGTCGGTCCGCAGGCGACGAGGTAGCCGGGGGTCGCCGTCTCGCCGACGATGGGCCAGCCGTCCGGCGTCACCGTCCGGAGGCCGGCCCACTCGTCGACCGGCGTGGCGCCCGCGAGCGCCGGCACGATTCCGTCCACCTCGTCGACCGCCTGCCGGAACGCCGGCGGGAGTCGGAGGTCCGGCGGGTCGTACCGCTGGCCCTCGACGTACTCGGTCAGGAACTCCCCGACGTAGGCGCCCCGCTCGCCGACCGGGCGGACGTACCGCCGGGACTCGAGGATCGTGAACGGCGCCTCGACCGGCCGGTCGGCCTCGAGTTCGACCATCGGGCCGAGGGTGTGACACAGCGGCAGCGAGACGCCGACGCGCTCGTTCAGGTCGGGCGCCCACGGTCCGGCGGCGTTCACGACGTAGTCGGCGTCGATCCGGCCGTCGTCGGTCTCGACGCCGACGACGCGCCCGTCGCGAACGCGGACGTCGGTCACCTCGACGCCGGTCCGCAGGTCGGCGCCCCGGGCCCGCGCGCGGGCCGCGAGGACGTCGACGATTTCGGTCGGCTCGAACGCGAGGTCGTCGGGCACGTACAGGCCGCCGCGGCCGACGCCGGCCGCGACCCCGAGGTCGGTCAGCCCGTCGGCCGAGCGGTACGACGCCCGCACCCCGCGCTCGCGCAGCGACGCGGCGGCGGCTTCGAGTTTCTCGGCGTAGGCGTCGCCCTCGGCGACGTACAGCGCCCCGACCGGGTCGGCGTCGAGGTCGCCCGCCTCGCGGAGCGCGTCGTAACGCTTCCGGGCGTGCCCGCGGAGGCCGGCGTCGAGCGGCGTCGGGTCCGTCGAGGCCCGCAGGACCATCCCCGCGGAGGCGGCGGTCGTCTCCGCGCCGAGTGCCGAGCGTTCGAGCAGGGTGACCGCGTGGTCGCGGCCCTCCCCGGCGAGTCGCGCCGCGACGGCCGTCCCGACGATTCCCCCGCCCACGATGACGACGTGCATACCCCGGGATCGGACTCGAACACGATAAAGCGTCCCACGCCTCGCGCCCGGCGCGAGGCGCTTGCGATCCGGACCCGGACCCGGACCCGGACCCGGGACCGGGGCGGGGTCGATCGGACCGCGGGACTGAAATACCGGGTTTCCGAACTAGGCGTCCAGCGACTCGCCCGATGACGACGACGACGACGCCGCGGCGGGGGGACGGGCGAACAGCCGCGCGCGGGGGTGTGCGGCGGTGATCCGCCGCTCGATCCCGGTCGTCGACCGGGTGGGCGACCCCTTCTTCGCGCTCGACACCGACTTCCGGTTCACCTACCTCAACGGCCGCGCGGAGGCACTGCTCGACCGCCCCCGGGGGGAACTGATCGGCCGCGTCATGTGGGACGAGTTCCCCGAGACGGTCGAGACGCAGTTCCCCGACGGCTTCTACCGCGCAATGGACGAACAGGTTCCCGTCTCCTTCGAGGTGTACCACACACCTCTGGAGACGTGGTTCGAGGCCCGCGCGTTCCCCGCCGAGAACGGCCTCTCGGTCTACATGCGCGACGTCACCGAGCGCAAGCAGCGCCGGATCGAACTCGCCCGCCACGCCGCGGTCGTCGAGGCGGTCAACGACGGCGTCGTCACGCTCGACCGCAACAGCCGCATCGTCTCGCTCAACGACGCCATCCGGAGCGTCCTCGAACTCGACGGCGAGGACGTCGTCGGCGAACACGTCGAGACGCTCATCGACCGGGCGTCGATCGGCGCCGCCGACGCCGTCGAGATCGGCCGGGCGATCAACGAGGTCGAGATCGGCAACGCCACCTACCGCAAACTCGAGATCCCGTTCGTCGACGCCGAGGGAACCGAACGCGTCGGCGAACTCCGGGTCGTCCCGATCGACTACGGGAAGGCGACCGTCGCCGGCGTCGCCCGCGACGTCACCGAACGCCACGAGTACGAGCGCGTGGTCACCTCCCTGCACGAGATCACCCGCTGGCTGCTCGGCTCGGACGACCCCGAGGAGATCTGCGCCATCGCCGTCCACGCGGGCAGCGACCTCCTCGGATTGCCGATCAGCGGCGTCTGGCTGCTCGACGACGAGCGCGGCGCGCTCGAACCCGTCGCCGGCACCGCCGGCGCCTACGAGGAGTTCGGCGGCCTCCCCCGCTTTACCTCCGGCGACAGCCTCGTCTGGAACGTCTTCGAGGCCGGCGAGATCGAGCGCTACGACGACCTCCACGCCGTCGACGGCGCCTACAACCCCGGGACGCCGATCCGCTCGGAGATCATCGCCCCGATCGGCACCCACGGCGTGCTCATGACGGGGTCGCTCGAACCCCACGAGTTCGACGAGACCGACGTCGACCTCGTCTCGACGCTCGTCGAGAACACGCGCGCGGCCCTCGACCGCGCCGCCCGCGAGCGGGTCCTCCGGGAGCGCACGCGCGAACTCGAGCGCCAGACCGACCGCCTCGAGGTCGTCGCGGAGATCCTCTCGACGGACCTCGCCGAGCAACTCGACGCCGTCGCCGCCGCGCTGGAGGACGACGGCTCCGACGACGAGTGGGAGTTCCCGTTCGCCGAGGACGACGTCGAGTCGACGCTCGACCGCACCGAGCGCCTCCTCGACGACGTCCGCGAGTTCGCCCGGAACGCGACCGCCGTCGGCCTCCGGTCCCGGATCGACCTCGAGTCGGCGATCGAGGAGGCCGTCGCGGCCTCCCGGCTCGAGAACCCCCGGATCGTCGTCGAGGAGTCCGCGACCCTCCGGGCCGACCCCGACCGGTTCGCCCGCCTGCTGGAGTCGATCCTCGACGACGCGGCGGCCCGCGCCGACGGGACGGTCACGATTCAGGTCGGCCTCCTCGGCTTCGAGGAACCCGTCGACGGCTCGCGCGGCTTCTTCCTGCTCGACGACGCCGCCGAGATTCCCCCCACCGACCGCGAACGCGTCCTCGACCCCGCGGCCGCGACCGACGACGCCGCCGACGGCTTCGGGCTCGGACTCGGCCTCGCGCGGGCCATCGCCGACGCTCACGACTGGACGCTCTCGGTGGCCGGCGGCGACCGCGGCGGGACGAGAATAGAGATCAGGGACGTGACGACGCTCGAACGCCGCTGACGCTTACGAGTCGAGTTCGCGCTCCAGCACCGACCGCAGGTCCCGGATCGTCGCCGCGTCCGCCTCGACCGTCTCCTCGCCGGCCGCGATCGAGAGCATCCCGTCCTCGGTCGCCGTCCCCAGCGTCCGGACCGGCGCGACGCCGTCGAACGCCCCGCGCACTTCCCCGGGGTCGGTCGTCTGGATCAGCACCCGGCCGGGCGCCTCGTGGAACAGCGCGCCCGCGGGGTCGTCGGCGGGCAGCGAGACGGACAGCCCCGCCTCGGGGGTGACCATCTCGGCCAGCGCGACGGCCAGGCCGCCGTGGCTGACGTCGTGGGTCGCGAGCGTCCCATCTGCGTCTGCGACCGCGGCGACCGCCTCGACGAACGCTTTCGGCTCGGCGGGCGGCCGCGGGAACCGGTCGCTCCCGCCGACCCGCGCGAGGTACTCGGAACCGCCGAGGCGGAACGCGCCGTCGGCGAGCGCGCGGTCCCCGACCAGCAGGAGGTCGGCCTCGGGTTCGGGCGCGGCCGCCAGCGGCGGCGCGTCGTACCCGGCTTTCGTGCCGACCATCGCGACCGTCGGCGTCGGCGGGATCGGCCCCGCCGCGGAGTCGTTGTACAGCGAGACGTTGCCGCCGACGACCGGCACCGACAGCGCGGCACAGGCCTCGGCGAGACCGTCGACGATCGCCTCGAACCCCCCGTACACGTCGGGTTTCTCGGGGTTGCCGCCGTTGAGGCAGTCGACCGCGGCCAGCGGCGTCGCCCCCTTCGCCGCGAGGTTCGTCGCGTTCTCGACCACGACCGCCTTCGCGCCCGCGTAGGGGGCCGCGTCGGTCCAGTTCGGCGCGGCGCCGGCGGAGATGGCGAGTCCCCGTTCGGCCTCCCGGATCGCCACCAGCGCCGCGTCGTCGCCCGGCCGCACGCTCGTGCGGACGCCCACCTCGTGGTCGTACTGGCGGTAGACCCACTCCTTCGAGGCGGTGTTCGGGCTCGAAACCACGGTCTCGAAGGCGGCCGCGAGGGCGGGGGCCGGATCGGGGCGGTCGACGTCCGGTTCGGCGGGTTCCGCGGCCGGGAGGTCGTTCATCGGCGCGCCCTCGCCGAGGAACTCGGCGTCGACGTCGACGACGACCTCGGGCTCTCGCGGCTCGCTCCGCTCGCCGCTCGCGTCGTCCGAGGTGCGCTGTGTCTCGCCTCCCTCGAAAGTACAGACGTAGTTGCCCTCCGTGACCTCGCCGATGACCGAACAGCCGAGGTCGAACGTCTCGGCGATCTCGCGGACGCGCTCGACGTTCTCCGGGCGGACCTCGTAACACATCCGCTCCTGGGACTCCGCGAGCAGGATCTCCAGCGCGCTCATGTTCGGCTCGCGCTGGTGGACCCGGTCGAGTTCGATGCGCGCGCCGAGGCCCCCCTTCGCGACCAGTTCGCTCGACGCGCCGCCGAGACCGGCGGCGCCGAGGTCGCGCGCGGACTCGACGAGCCCCTCGTCGAGCAGCGCCTCGTTGGCCTCGATCAGCAGTTTCTCGGCGTACGGGTCGCCGACCTGCACCGCGGGCCGGTCTTCGGTCTCGGCGTCCTCCGCTAGGTCCTCGCTGGCGAAACTCGCACCGCCGAGGCCGTCCCGGCCCGTCGCGTTCCCGACGAGGACGAGTTTGTTCCCCGGCTCCTGGGCCTCCGCCGTCACGAGACGCTCCTCGGTCGTCAGGCCGACGCAGGCGACGTTCACGAGCGGGTTCCCCTCGTAGCCGGGGTGGAAGTCGACGCTGCCGGCGACCGTCGGGACGCCGATGCAGTTACCGTAGTGGCTGATCCCCTCGACGACGCCCTCAAGCAGGTACCGCGAGTGCTCGCGGTCGAACGGGCCGAAGTGGAGGCTGTCGGCCAGCGCGATGGGGTAGGCGCCCATCGAGAGCGTGTCGCGGACGATGCCGCCGACGCCCGTCGCCGCGCCGTCGAACGGGTCGACGTATGAGGGGTGGTTGTGGCTCTCGATGCCGAGGGTGACGTAGACGGCCTCGTCCCCGTCGGTCGGCAGCGCCACCACGGCGGCGTCGTCGCCCGGCCCGACGACGACCTGCTCGCCCTCGCTCTCGAACGCCGAGAGCAGGGGTCTGGAGGAGCGGTACGCGCAGTGCTCGCTCCAGAGGTTCTCGAACAGCGCCGCCTCCGCCGGGGTAGGCTCGCGTCCGAGTTCGTCAGTGACGAGTTCGCGGTCCGATTCGGCGAGGCTCATTGTCTTTCGCTTGCCACACGTCGGGTAAAGGGTTTCCATCGGCCCCGCGCCGGGACGTGCGGCGGGTTGGCGAACGATCCGACGCTCGGGCCGGGACGCGGGACGGAACGGCTGGCGCGGCGGTCACGCTCGGCCATCGCCCGCGAGCGCGCTCACGGGAACTTTGTGTCGAGGATCTCGTCTTGGGTAATCACGAGGTCGTTACCGTCCGGGTTGGTGTTGATGATCGCTTCATCAACGTCGATATAGGGACTGAACGTCAGGCTCCACCCACCCGTACTCCAATTCGGCGTAACGCTAAGCCTGATGTCTGACCAGGAGTGGGTGTAGCTCCCCCAGACCCTGCGGTCGGAGTAGCTATGATCGCCCGTCGGCGTCAACATGACGCCGACGGTGCCGGCTCGCACGTACTCTTCCTCAGTGATAGAGTCAAGGTACCCGCAGTCGGGGAGAGTATCTTTCCATTCATCGTAGACGCCACTGTCGTCGAACTTGAAGCCAGTCCGGCCGATGCCCGGCTCGTGGACGTCCTCGTCCCAAGAAGAGTGTGTGGAAGAGAACGTGGCGCTCTCTCCGCCGCCGTCGGCGAGTCTCCAGTACTCGGCCCACGGTGGATTCCACCGGAGCGCAGCGGCGTCTTTCGGGGGCGACCCGTGGGACTTATTGAAGTAGCCGACGTTTGTGTACGTACACGTGGCCTTGAACCAGTAATCAGTGGACAGGGACGCCGAATAGTAGTTCTCGTACGTGTCGTAGTAGCCGCCCATCGTCGCCTTGATGCCGCCGTCCTGCGGATCCTGAATTTTCTCAACGTCAACCGTGTCCTCGTCGTCCTCCCCGCCGAGCACGAGGGGAACCTCAATCGTTCTGCTGGCGTGTTTGTAGCCCCGCTCGTCGAGGAACCGGGCCTTCGCCTTCTCGCCGCTCTGCCACCCGATTCGCTCGGCCACTAGAATATCGCGCTTCATCTGTTCGAATCTGTCCGGGCCCGATGCGAGCGTCGTTCCAGACAGCCCCGCGATCGCCGCGCCGCCTGCGAGGGTTCGTTTCAGGATGGTTCGCCTGTCACACGAATTGTCAGGCATACACATTGTGTTCATAACCAACTATTTATCCGTTTCTATTTTGCCTAGATGTCGTTCATTGCTCGGACGCGTGCGCGTTCCATCCGTCGTCCCGGCGTCCGTTCGGGGTCGATCGAAGTGCGTTCTGGGAGACAAACACCGACGAATCGATCGTATAGCCCCCAGATCGAGACGTCGCGGGTGTCGTCACCGACTTACTTCGACCGTGATTGCGACGCCGTGGCTACCGGTCCGGACGACGCCGGACGTGTCGGGAGAACGTGACAACCTTGCGAGCGCAACGGTATCGAGATACTTTTGACGACCCTCCCGACACGTACGCCCGTGCTGTCGGTCGAACTCCACGTCCACTCGTCGCTGTCGTACGACGGTCGCGACCCCGTCGACCTCATCCTCGAACAGGCCGCCGCCGTCGGCCTCGACGCCGTCGCGATCACCGATCACGACGAGATCGACGCCAGCCTCGAGGCCGTCGACCGCGCTCCGGAGTACGACCTCGTCGCCATCCCGGGGATGGAGATTTCGAGCAAGGCGGGCCACGTCCTCGGACTGGGCGTCGAGGAGGCGGTGCCGCCGGGGTTGTCCTACCGCGAGACGCTCGATCGGATCCGCGAGCAGGGCGGGCTGGCGGTCGTCCCGCACCCGTTCCAGGAGTCGCGCCACGGCGTGATGGCCCGCGTGACGCGCGAGGACCTCGCGGCGGCCGACGCGATCGAGGTCTACAACTCGCGGCTGCTCACCGGCCGGGCGAACCGGCAGGCCGAGCGGTTCGCCCGCGCGCGGAACCTGCCGATGACGGCGGGCAGCGACGCTCACATCAGCGAGATGGTCGGGCAGGCCGTGACCCGCGTCGGCGCGAGCGACCCCGACGTCGACGCCATCCTCGACGCGATCGCCGCCGGCGAGACCACCGTCGAGGGCAAGCGGACGCCGTGGCACATCAGCTTCCGGCAGGCCGCCGGCGGCGCGAAACGCCGCGTGAAGAGCCGCGTCGCGGAGCTGTTCGAATGACCGTCCGCGGCGCCGACCCCGCGACGGTCCGCGCGGCCCTCGACGCCGGCGACCCCCTCCCGGGGACCGCGGGCTTCGCGGGCGACCTCGACGGCCGCCTCGTCCGGGACGTCCTCGGGCGCGTCCCGCTGTACGTCGAGCGCGGGGCCGCCGACCCGGCCAGCGAGGGGGCGTGGGCGTTCCGGCCGACCGACCTCGACGATCCCGCGCTCGTGCCGGGCGGCTCGGTCGTCGACGCCGCGGGGACGCACTCGGTCTGGGAACTCCCCGACCCCGACCCGGACGGCGACCGGGAGCGGGCGCTCGGTCGGGTCGAACGCGCGATCCTCGGGGCCGTCGAACGGGAACGCGAGCGCGCCGACGACCGCGACGTCGCGGTCGCGTTCTCCGGCGGCGTCGACTCGGCGCTGCTCGCCGCCCTGCTGGACGCGCCGGCGTACGTCGTCGGCTTTCCCGACAGCGGGGACGTCGAGGCCGCCCGGGAGAGCGCCGCGGCGATGGGGATCGACCTCTCGGTCGTCGAACTCGACCACGACGACGTCGAGCGCGCCGTCCCGACGGTCGCGCGGGCGATCGGACGGACGAACGCCATGGACGTGGGGATTGCGCTCCCGCTGTACCTCGTCGCAGAGCGGGTCGCCGCCGACGGCTTCGACGCGCTGGCGGTCGGCCAGGGCGCCGACGAACTGTTCGGCGGCTACGAGAAGGTCGTCCACCTCGACCACCGGGTCGAGGCGGAGACGGTCCGCGGCGCCGTCAGGGAGACGATCCTGACGCTCCCCGACCAGCTTCCCCGGGACGTCCTCGCGGTCGAGGCCGCGGGCGTCGACCCGGTCGCGCCCCTCGTCGACGACGGCGTCGTCGACGCGGCGCTGCGCCTGCCGGCGAGTCTGCTGGCCGACGAGTCGGAGCGAAAGAAGGCGCTGCGCGCTGTCGCGTCCGACTACCTGCCGTCGTCGGTCGCGCGACGGCCGAAGAAGGCGGTCCAGTACGGCAGCCTCGTCGCGCGGGAACTCGACCGGCTCGCACGCCGGGCGGGGTACAAGCGCCGGATGGACGACCACGTCACCCGGTACGTCGAGTCGCTGCTAGAGGGCTGAGCCTCAGTCCTCGGTCTCGGTCGGGATGCTCTCGTCGACCTCCTCTTCCTCGTCGTCGGGGACTTCCACGTTCTCGGAGACGATCCGGTGGTTGACCGCGGCGATGCGGTCGGCGGTTTCCTCGACGAGGTCCGTCATGGCCTCCCGAACCGGGCTCTCGTCGTCCTTGACGACCACGCCGTCGCTGCCGTCGGCGCCGAAGTCCGGGTGGACCGGGATCCGCCGCAGCAGCGAGACGTCGTAGTTGTCGACGATGGTGTCCGCCCCCTCGCGGCCGAACACGTCGTGTTCGTCGCCGCAGCTGGGGCAGACGAACGAACTCATGTTCTCGACGATGCCGAGGACGGGCGTGTCGTGCTTCTGGAACATCCGCAGCCCCTTGCGGGTGTCGTCGAGCGCCATGTCCTGGGGCGTCGTGACGATCACCGCGCCGGTGACCGGCATCGACTGCAGGAGGTTCAGCGTCGCGTCGCCGGTCCCCGGCGGCAGGTCGACGATGAGGTAGTCGAGCCGCCCCCACTCGACGCCCTCCAGGAACTTCATCATGAACTTGTTGACCATGGGCCCGCGAAGGATGGCGGGGTCGTCCTCGTTCTCCAGCATGAACCCCATGCTCATGACGCGGACGCCGTCCGAGCGCGGCGGGACGATTTCCTCGTTGGGCGTCACGCCCGGTTCGCCCTCGACCGGCAGCAGCCGCGGGACGTTCGGGCCGTGGATGTCGGCGTCGAGGATGCCGACCATGGCACCCCGGGCCTCGAGGCCGGCCGCGAGGTTGGCCGCGACGGTGGTCTTGCCGACGCCGCCCTTGCCGGAGGCGACGGCGATCACGTTGCGCACCCGCGGGAGGACGTCGACGTCGATGCCGTGTTCCTCGCCGATCTGTGCGCGCAGGTCCGGCTCGAAGCCGGCCTCCGAGACGGCGTCGCGGATCCGGTTGCCGAGTTCCATCTCTGCCGGGGCGTACGGCGCGTTGAACGCCAGCGAGATGGTCGCGGTGTCGCCGTCTACCGAGACGTCGTTGACGAGGCCCAGCGAGACGATGTCCTCGCCGAGCAGCGGGTCCTCGATCTCTGCGAGCGTCTGCCGGAGTTCGCGTTCAGTGGTACTCATAGGCGGTCTTCTAGCTGAAGAAGGGAGCCGACTCTGATACGTGTGATGGTTCGGGCTCGCGCCCGTCGGACGGCTGAGGAAGGTGATCGCGGTCGTTACGGGCCGGGTGCGCCGATCGGTTCGGGCAACCCGCCGTAGAAGACGACCCCGATGATCATCGTCAGGATCAGCATCCCGACCCACATCGACGTCGTCAGCCCGACGAGGTAGGTGACCCCGAGCAGTCCGGACTTCGTGTCGCGGGGTTTGCCGGTGAACCACGCGATCAACATGATGTAGATCGGCACCAGGACGACCGCGAAGATGATCCAGGTACCCTCGTTGGCGAAGCCCGTGAAGCCGTCGGTGCCGTCGTAGCCGTGGTAGAGCAGCTTCGACGGCGCGGTCGCGAGCAGTCCGGTCAGGCTCATGCTTTCACCTCCGTCTCGGCGGGTTCACCGCCGTGTTCGTGCTCGCCGCGCATGTGTTCGACCGCGTGGAGTTCGACGACCGGAACCATCTTCGACAGGCTGAGGAACAGCAACACCACCATGCCGATCGTTCCGGCCAGCGACAGCCACTCGATCGCACTCGGGAAGTACGCCCCGGGCGTGGCCGCGTAGATGTCGAAGTGCGGGTCCATGAACCCTTCCACGACGAACAGCAGCTTCTCGAGGAAGGTCGCGGTGAGGACGACGACGCCGGCGAGGATGGCGCGGGCCCGGCTGAACAGCGCGGGACGGATGCCCTGCAGGAAGATGAACGTGAGCGTCCCGAGCACCATCAGCATCGAGAGGATGTAGATCGGGTGTCCGAGCTTGTGCTCGGTGGCCCGGGCCGAATCGAGCGGCCCGAGGAACGAGCCGTTGATGAGCTGCTGGAGCTGGAACCACAGGAACAGCAGGCAGAAGAACCCGAGCCACAGGAGCAGCCCGCGGAAGATGTCGTCGGTGAAGATGTGATCCCAGTCGTACGCGCGCCGGAAGGCGGCCGCGATGAGGATCACGCCGCTGATCGCCGACGTCAGCGCGATCGAGAGGAACTGCGGCCCCTGAATCGCGCCGGTCCAGGCGGGCATCGCCGGCAGCAGCGCGAACAGCCACGGGATCACGCCGCCGTGGAGCAGCAGCGGGGCCATGATGATGACCGCCGCGGCGAGCCACCAGACCATGCGCTCGACGACCTCGTCTTCCTCCTCGGTGTAGCCGATCGTCAGCAGCTTGTAGATCGGTTCGAACCGGTCGGGGAGGTCGTCGCGCAGGCGGCTGACGTCGTAGCGCAGCGTCAGACCGAGGTACGTCGCGGTCATCACGAAGTAGGCCGTGATGACGGTCACGTCCCACACCAGCGGCGAGTTGTTGACCGTGATGTGGTAGTGGCCGATGACGCTCGTGACCATCCGGTCGGGCCGACCCATGTGGACGAGGATGTAGAACCCGGCCGCGGAGAGGCCGGCGATGGTCAGCATCTCGGCGAGCCGGGCGACCGGCATGTACCGGTCCATGCCCAGCAGGCGGACCGCGGCGGAGAGGATGATCCCGCCGTGGGCGATGCCGACCCACCAGATGAACGCGCCGATGTACAGCCCCCAGGTCGAGCCGCCGCCGGAGCCCCAGTCGCCGAGACCGGTGACGATCAGCCCCTGCTGGAGCTGGTAGGCCCAGGCGACGAGGAAGGCGACGAGGGCAAGCGTCGAGATCCCGTAGAGGGCGACGTACGTCTTCGTGAAGGTGTTGATCGGCCGGAGGATGTCCTCCTCCGTCGGCAGCCTGGTCTCGGTGCTCATAGCGAGACCCCCGCGTCACCGACGGTTCCGTTGTCGAGGACCTCCTCCTTGCGGTTGTCCCCGAGGCCGATGCGCTCGTACTGGGTGGGCCCTTCGACCTGCTCGGCCTCCGGCCCGGGCTCCTGTCCGAGGTACGTGACGTTCGGGTGGGTGCCGACGTCCTCGAGCAGCTTGAACTTCGAGCTGGGGTTGCCGGCGAACTGGCGCAGACGGGCGTTGGCGTCGTCCTCGCTACCGTCGCCGAGCCCCAGTTCGAGGAGGGCGTCCTCGCTTTCGAGGTCGACGTACTGTTCGAGCGCGTCGACGGAGGCGAGGACCGTCTGCTCTTTCTCGAGGACGCTGTTGTTCTCCCCCTCGCCGGGTTCGAGGCGCTCGCTGACGATCCCGACCGCCTTCATGACGCCGACGAGTTCGCGGTCGAGCCCGTCGATCGCCTCGATCGCGGCGTCGAGGTCGTCGCCCTGGCCGAGGTTCTCGTCGATCGTCTCCGGCGAGGGCACGTCGTTGTGGATGTCGATGACCGTCCGGCTCTTGGTCGGGTGCTCGCGGTGCTGGTAGGGGTCGCTCCGCTCGTCTTTGACGTTGCCGAACTGGATCGCGTTGGGCGGGCAGGCCGTCTCGCAGGCGGTCGTCCCGACCATCTCCTCGCCGCGGGAGCCGTCCTGGTGGGACGGGCACATCGTACACTTGCTCATCACGCCGCGGGGCGCGCGGCTGTCGACCCAGCGCTCCTCGCCGTGTTCGTACTCGGAGTGGGTGACGTCCCGCGGCTCCTCGGCGTTCTGCTGCCCCTCGTGGAGCTGTTCGTACGGCGTGTCGGGCTCGTCCCACTGGAAGTAGTTGACGCCGTACGGACAGGCCACCTGACAGTACCGGCAGCCGATGCAGACGTCGTAGTCGGTCAGGACGAGGCCGTCCGAGTCCCGCGTGTGGCGGGCGGTCGTCGGGCAGACCTTCTCACAGGGGGCGTCCGTGCAGTGCTGGCACGGGCGGACGAGCATGTTGTAGTCGCTCGTCCCGCCGATCACGTCGGGTGCCGGGGACGGCGAGGAGGTGAGCTCGTCCTCGAAGGCCATCACGTACATCCAGTTGACGCCCTGATCGAGCTGGTTCTCCTGGCTACAGGCGACCATACAGGAGAGACAGCCGTCACAGCGCTCGAGGTCGATCGTCATCCCCCACTGGACGTCGGAGTCCATCTGGGCCTCCGTATTCGACTCCGACTCGGCCGCGGCGAGGGCTCCCTCGGGCTTACCGTCGTCGACGGTGCCCCACGCACCGAGGCCGACCGCGGCGGCGCCGACGCCCATCTTCTTCATCACTTCGCGGCGGCTCTCGTCGTCCTCGCCGTCGAGCCTCGCGAGGGCGTCCGTGAGCCGGTCGCGGCCCTCGTCGACGCGCTCTTCGAGTTCCTCGAAGGCCTCGGCGGTCGGTCGGTCGTCGACGCCGAACTCGTCGAGGACCGACTCGTGGTACTTCGCGTGGAACTCCGCCTCGGAGAGCTCGCCTTTGGTGACCCGCATGGCGTCGCGGGCCATGTCGATCCCGAG
The DNA here is from genome assembly GCF_024296665.1 of Salinilacihabitans rarus. Lineage (NCBI taxonomy): Archaea > Methanobacteriati > Methanobacteriota > Halobacteria > Halobacteriales > Natrialbaceae > Salinilacihabitans > Salinilacihabitans rarus. The sequence goes on from NZ_CP100762.1 coordinate 156,388, forward strand.
ATCCGTGTCGTACTCGGTGTCGTCGAGCATCTCCTCGAGTTCCGACTCCCACTCGGCGCCGAGGGGGTGGAACGATTCGTCTTCGTCGTCCGGGAATGTCGTATCGTCAGCACTCATTGAGTGTGATCACCTCCGGAACGGTGGTGACCGGGTCGGTCCGCGAGCGGAGCCCGGCGTCGGTCGTCCTCATTCGACGACCACGGCGCCTTTCATCCCCACGCTCTGGTGGGGCTCGCACACGTAGAGGAACTCGCCGGCCTCCTCGAACGTGTGTTCGAACGTGAACCCTTCCTCGGCGGTCTGCTCGGACTCGAACGCGCCGTCCTGGTCGACGACGTTGTGCTCGCCGCCCGTGCCGGTCCACTCCCAGACGACGGTCGTGCCGGTGTCGACCCGGATCGCCGGGGGTGCGAACGTCAGGCCGCTGCCGCCGGCACCGACGTCGACGGTGACCTCGCTCTCGCCCGTGTGGTCCTCGACGCCCTCGTAGTTGGGGACGTTGTCGAAGTGGCCGCCGAAGTCTTCGGCGCCGTCGTCGCCGTCCTCACCGTCGCCGCCGTCGCCGCCGTCGCCGCCGTCGCCGCCGTCGTCGCTGCTGCAACCAGCGACGAGGGTCAGTGACAGTGCAGCGCCCGATGCCTTCAGGAACGTCCGTCGATCACGGTTGAATGCCGTCATGGTATGGACTCTACACCCGGCTTTTGAATAGGTTGCGATTGAAGGCTCGTGACGATTCCCAGATGGTGGTAACCTAGCCGAATACGTTCGAACGTATATACGCGATCGAACTCCCGTCGGCGGCTGCGACTGTCGGTTCGGGTTGCAAAACGGGAGTCGACGACGGCCGAGTGGCCCAGTCGCGGCAGTTTGCCGTCAGTTTCGGCCCGTCGGGTGGTGTACGCGCGGTGATACGTCGCCGGCTGGAGCCGTCGACGCGCCGGAAGTTTCGGGGAGCGGACGTCACGGGCTCACTCGCTCGTCGCGGGCTCGTTCGCGAGTCCATCTTCGAGCGCGTCGGGCTCGTCGGCGGTCGGGAGTTCGCGGACGAACCGCTTGATGATGGCTTCCTCGGCGCGGTGGAGCGTCTCGCTGCACGTCGACTTGGCGATGCCGAGGCGGCCGGCCAGTTCGGTCAGCGAGCAACACCGCGGGGTGTCGTAGTACCCCTCCTCGACCGCCGCCATCACGACCTCGCGCTGGCGCTCGGAGAGCAACTGGCTGTCGTGGACCCGCTCGCGGACGTGCTCGATCCGGTACTGGAGGCCGAACCGTTCGAGTTGGCCGGCGAGTTCCGAGAGCCGCTCGCGCGAGCCGGTCACCTCGACGATGGCCTCGCCGTCCTGGATCTCGACGGGGAGTTCGATCGGCATCCCCGAGTCGCGCGAGGAGAACATGAGCAGCGGTGCGGTCGTCTCGAAGTGGATCGTCGCCTCGTTTTCGCTCCACTGCGCGAGGGTGAGTTCGGTGATCTGTGGGTGCTCGTCCATGTCCTCGAGGACGCTTGGCACGTCGGGGCCGGCGATCCGGACGAGCGCGAAGCCCGACTCGGAGCCCGGAACCGCCGCCAGCACCCGGAGCGTCGCCTCCGGGTGTGCCGTCGACACCTGTTGCACCCACACCTCTTCCGGCATCGTCACCGCGAGTGTAGCCTGGGCCATACGAACACGTTCCCGATAAGGGTACATACGCCCACCTCCGAATATGTTCGGGTTCCCGTCCGCGGCCCGCGCGACGACGTCACCCGAACATATTCGTCTTAATAGCCAACCGCGGCCGCGTCGAACGCTCGCACGATGGCAACCGACTCCGCCGAACGACTGCTCGACGTCCGAGAGATAGACGGCCCGCCGTTCGACGACATCGTGGCCGCGCTGGACGACCTCGGCGCCGACGAGCGCCTCCGCCTCGTCGCGCCCTTCGAGCCAGCCCCGCTCTACGAGGTCCTCGAGGAGCGTGGCTTCGACTACGAGAGCGAGCGGCGCTCGGGGGACCTCTGGCACGTCCTCGTCCGGGAGGCCTGAGTTGCCGAACGTGTTCGGACGAACGCCGATGGTCGCGGGGGGTCGACGTTCGTCCGCATGACGCGACTCGACGTCAGGGACGTTCCGCCGGTGAACAGACACCCCCGGATCCACGACGCGTTCGACGAACTCGACCCGGGCGAGACGCTCACCATCGTCAACGACCACGAGCCCAAGCCGCTGTTCTACGAGTTCCAGGCCGAGGTGGAGAGCTTCGACGCCGACGGCTACGAGGTCGAGCGGGTCGCCGACGACGAGTTCGTCGCCCGGTTCCCCAAACGCGAGGACTGACCACGCGCGGCGACGGCCGCGACGATGGCGAACACGTTCGGGAGTACGGATAGGGGGCGGCGGGGACGACCCTCCTCCATGGAACAGGCCGCCGTCGTCGACGCGACAGGGGCACCGTCGGGCCGGCCGCGGGAGTCGATCGACGTCCGCTCTTGCGGGCCGCCGGAGCCGCTCAGGCGGACCCTCGAACTGCTCGCCGACCTCCCGGACGAGACGGTCCTCGTCCAGCGCAACGACCGCGTCCCGCAGTTTCTCTTCCCGAAACTCGACGACCGCGGGTACGCCTACGAGACGGTCGAACGCGACGACGACGTCGTGACCGTCATCTGGCGCGAGTGAGCTCCCGACGCGACGGACCGGCCGACGGACCGACGACGAACCGGTCGCCCGCGGGGCCCTCGCGGGCTCGATTCCCGCGACGAACCACCGACGTTACCGACCGATGATCGACGCACTCGACCGACGGCGGTTCGCCGACCTGCTCGCGGCGACGACGATCGCCGCGTACGTCCTCGTCGCGTTCGGCACCGCCGTCTCGACGACCGACGGCGCGACCGCCTGCACGACCTGGCCGACCTGCTCGACGGCGCCGGCGCTCGGCCCGGCCGCCGGCGACTCGCTCCTCTTCTGGGGCCACCGCGCGGCGGCGCTCGTGGCCGGCCTCCTGCTCGCGGCCGCCGCCCTCGCGGTTCGCCGCGTCGCCGTCGGCCGCCGCGTCGCCGTCCTCGTCGGCTGTGCGGCCGCCCTCTACCCGGTTCAGGTCGTCCTCGGCGCCGCGCTCGTCGTCGGCGGCCCCGGCGCGGCCTCCGGCCTCCACCTCGCGCTCGCGACGGGCATCTTCGCCTGCCTGCTCGCCGCGCTCGTGTGGACCCTCGAGGACGCCGTCGATGCCGACGTCGCGGAACCGGCACGTTCGGCGATCGCCGACCCGGAGGCCGTCGAACCGGCGCCGAGTGCGTCCGCGGTCGGGACCGACCGCCCGGACGGCCGACTCGCCCGCCTGCGCCGACTGGCCGGCGGCTACCTGACGCTCACCAAACCGCGGTTGATGTGGCTGCTCTGTCTCGTCGCGGTCGCGGGGATGGGGCTGGCGACGCTGACCGGCGAACCCCTGGAGGCGTCGACCGCGGTCGCGACGCTCGCCGGCGGCGTCCTCGCGATCGGCGCGAGCGGCACCTTCAACCACGTCTACGAGCGCGACCGCGACCGGCGGATGAACCGCACGGCCGACCGGCCGCTGGTCCACGACCTCGTGCCGGCCCGGAACGCCCTGGCGTTCGGCCTCGCGCTCGCGGCCGCGTCCGCGGTCGTCCTCTGGACGTGGGTGAACGCGCTGGCGGCCGCGCTCACCCTCGTCGCCGTCGCCTACTACGCCGTCGTCTACACGGTGGTGTTGAAGCCGCACACGGCCTGGAACACGGTCCTCGGCGGCGGCGCGGGGGCGCTCCCCGCGATCATCGGCTGGGCGGCCGTCACCGGGGACGTCGGCCTCCCCGCGGTCGCCCTCGCGGCGGTGATCTTCCTGTGGACGCCCGCGCACTTCTACAGCCTCGCGATCGCCTACCGCGAGGACTACGCGCGCGGGGGGTTCCCGATGTTCCCCGTCGTCGAGGGGACCCTCGCCGCGCGGCGCCACGTCGCCTTCTACCTCGGCGCGACCCTCCTGGCCGCGAGCCTGCTGGGCTGGCTGGCCGGCCTCGGCTGGCTGTACGCGACGACGTCGGTCGCCCTCGGCGCCGTCTTCCTCCGGTCGGTGGTCCGCCAGTACCGCGTCCGGACCGACGAGGTCGCGCTGCGCTCGTTCTACGTCTCGAACTACTACCTCGGGGCGATCCTGCTGGCCATCGTCGTCGAAACGCTGGTCGTCGCCGCGTGACGTCCTCGACCCTCCCGATCGAACCGCTCCGCGTCGCGGGGCCGCGGGGAGCGTGACTTAAAAGACCGCCGTATCACGGGGGTCGCTTATGAGTTAAACTATGGTTCGAACACGTACGTAGGGGTTTCCGATCGTCGGGAATCGTCGGTACTGTTGAACGTATGTCCATACCTAGACGGAGGAGAGGACCATGACCCAGTATCGATCCAACCGACGGCGATTCGTGCAAGCGATGGGGGCGGCCGGCGCAGTCGCGGTCGCCGGCTGCCTCGGCGGCGATGAAACGGACGACGCCGACCAGGGCGCCGACGACGAGTCCGAAGACGACGGGCTGCCGGCGGCCGAGGACGTCGATGTCGACCGCATCGCCCGCGACCCGACCGACATCCCCGACCCCGTCGACTGGGACGAGCCCCGCGAACACGACATCACGATCCGGACTCAGGACGTGACCGCCGAGATCGAACCCGGCGTCACGTTCGACTACATGACCTTCGAGGGGCAGGTCCCCGGTCCGATGGTCCGCGTCCGCCAGGGCGACCGGGTCAACCTCCGGTTCGAGGTGCCGGAGGACTCGAACATGAACATCCACAACATGGACTTCCACGCGGTCTACGGTCCGGGCGGCGGCGCCGACGCCACGACCATCGGCCCGGGCGACAACGCCGCGGAGATCGCCTTCACCGCCGAGTACGCGGGGGCGTTCATCTACCACTGCGCGGTCCCGAACATGGACCAGCACATCAGCGCCGGCATGTTCGGTTCGATCCTCGTCGAACCCGAGGACGGCCTCCCCGAGGTCGACCACGAGTACTACCTCGGCCAGCACGAGATCTACACCGACGGGCAGGTCGGTCAGGAGGGTCACCACACCTTCGACTTCGACGCCATGGCGATGGAGCACCCGACCTACGTGGTGTTCAACGGTCAGGCCTACGGGTTCACCGAGGACGGCGTCGGTCCGATGAAAGCCGAGGTCGGCGACACGGCCCGGGTCTACTTCGCCAACGGCGGCCCGAACCTGCTGAGTTCGCTGCACCCGATCGGGAACGTCTGGAGCAACTACTACCGCGACGGCGACCTGCTCACCGAACCCGACCGGAACATCGAGACGGCGCCGGTCGCGCCCGGCACGACCACCGTCGGGGAGATGGAGTTCCCCGTCCCCGGCCCGGTCAAGATCGTCGACCACGCGCTCAGCCGCGTCGTCCGCAAGGGCGCGCTGGCCGTCGTCGACGTCGAGGGCGAGGAGAACCCCGAGGTCTACGAGGAGGACCCCTGATCCGATCGGGCCGCCTCGCCCGCCCGCCTGCCTCGCCCGTCGATCGCACACCCGAACCACCATGACACCCACGTCACGTCGTAGCGTCCTCCGGTCGTCCGGTTGCGCGGCCGTCGTCGCCCTCGCCGGCTGTCTCGGCGACCTCGCCGACCGCGCGAGCGGCGAGGCCGACGGGACCGGCGAGATGGGCTCGCCCACCGAGCGGATCACCGTCACGGCGACCTCGCAGCCGTACCCGGAGTTCGACCCGCAGGTCGTCCACCTCGCCGTCGGCGGGACCGTCGAGTGGCTCGTCGAGACGGGCCGTCACGACGTCACCGCCTACCACGGGGACGTCCACGGCCCCCACCGGTCGCCCGCGGGCGTCGAACCCTGGGGGAGCGGCCGTCTCACGGGCGTCGGCTCGTCCTACGAGCACGCGTTCGACCGGGAGGGCGTCTACGACTACGTCGACACCCAGCAGGTCTGTACCTCCCACGAGATCGCCGGGAACATCGGCCGGATCGTCGTCGGCTGGCCCGACCCCGACGAGGAGCCGGGAATGACCGACCCCCAGCCCGAACTGCCGTCGCAGGCCGCTCGGGCGATCGAGACGTTCAACGAGGAGACCCGCCCCGTCCTCGAAGCGGGGCCGTAGCGGTCGGCCCTCCCGCCATCGATGGAACGGGCATGGGTCGTTTTCGCGTCGGCGGCCGATCCCGTCGACCGGGCCGACTGTCGCTGATTCGAACATCAACGACGACCCGAACGCATTCGGCGCGTTCCCGGTCGTCGGGAATCCTGACGGCGTTTTAGCGGTCGGAATGCCGAGAAAGAGACGACCATGACCCACACACCATCCGGCCCCGACAGGCGAACGGTCCTGCGCGCGGCGGGCGCGGCCGCGATCGGGGCGTCCCTCGCTGGCTGTTCACAGGCCAACGTGTTCGGGTCGGAGGACGACGGCGTCGTCCTGCCGCCGCCGGAGAACTACGAGAAGGTCGCCGACGTGGACCTCCCACACCCCGCCTACGGCGAGTCGCTGCCGGAGGCGACGGTCCCGGCGCCGCTGCACGACCGGACGGTCACGACGACGGAGTTCGTCGGCGAGCGCCACGCGATGTTCACGTTCATCTTCACCAGTTGTACGACCGTCTGCCCGGGGCTGACCGCGACCCTGCGACGCGTCCAGGCCGACGCGACCGAGGAGGGCTACGCCGACGAGGTCGCGTTCCTCCCGGTCACGTTCGACCCCGAGTACGACACGGCCGCGGTCCTCGAGGAGTACGGCGAGGACCACGGCGTCGACTTCGAGGCGGGCAACTGGTACTTCCTGCGCCCGGAGACCCCCGCGGACGCCCGCGACGTCGTCGAGGACACGTTCGGCGTCGCCTTCGAGCGGGCCGACGACGCGGACGACGAGATGGACGACGGCGAGATGGACCACGACGAGATGGGCCACGACCGCCACTTCGTCCACTCGTCGCTGATCCTGCTGGTCAACGAGGACGGCCTCGTCGAGCGGGCCTACACCGGCGGTCCACCGGGCGCGAACACCGTGATCGAGGACGCCCGCGCCGTCGTCGAGGGGTGGTAAACGATGCGCCGTCGCGAGGTCGTCGCGGGCGCCGCCGCCCTCGCGGTCCTCGGCGGCGGCGCGGCCGCGGTCGGCGAGTGGGACCTCCTCGACGGCGACGCGGTCGTCGACCCGGTCGAACTGGAGACGATCGACGCCCCCGGCAGCGAGGCCGGCACCGCGACGGTGCCCGAGCGCGGCCGGGTGACGTTCGTCGAACTGTTCGCCACGTGGTGTTCAGTCTGCGAGGCGATGATGGGCCCCCTCTCCCGGGTCCACGCCGACGTCGGTGACGACGTGCAGTTCGTCTCCGTGACCAACGAACCGATCGGCAACACCGTCACCCGCGCGGACGTCGCCGACTGGTGGCGCGAGCACGGCGGGAACTGGCCCGTCGCGCTCGACGCCGACCTCGAACTGAGCGAGGCACTCGACGCCTCGGGGGTCCCCTACGCGTTCGTCCTCGACGAGTCGAACGCCGTGACGTGGTCCGGACGCGGCGAGAAGTCGGCCGACGAGATCCGCACGGCCCTCGACGCGGCCGGTGGTGGCTGATGGCCGGCGGCGACCTCCTCGGGGCGATGCTGTTCGCCCTCGGCACGGGCGTCGCGACGTTCTTCTCCCCGTGTGCGTACGCGCTGTTGCCCGGCTACGTCGGCTACTACGTCGCCGCGACCGGCGAGGAGACGCCGCCGCTGTCCGGCACGCTGGCGCGCGGCCTCGCGGCGGCGGGCGGCGCGATGGCCGTCCTCGGCGCGCTGTCGCTCGCCTCGATCGTCGCCGGCGAGGCGCTCGGTCGGGCGCTGCCGTACATCGAGTACGGCGTCGGCGTCGCGCTGATCGCCCTCGGGGCGTGGGTGCTGTACGGCGGGAGCGGCGCCGTCCACGTCCTCCTGCCCGAGCGCCGGTCGACCGTCGCCGGCTTCGGCGTCTTCGGCGCGATGTACGCCCTCGCCGCCACGGGCTGTGTCCTCCCGCTGTTTCTGGCGCTGGCGTTCCGGTCGATGACGATGCCGCCGGTCGAGGCGGCGCTCGTCCTCGGCACGTACGCCGTCGGCTTCGGCGCGCTCACCGTCGCGATCACGGTGGCGACGGCGTTCGGCTACGCCCTCGGCGCCGGCCGCGTCGCCGGCTACGTCGACCGGGTGATCCGCATCGCCGGGGCCGTCCTCGTGGCCGCCGGCGTCGGCCAGCTGTACGTCGCCGTCCCCTGACGCGGCTCGTCCCTTCTCCGCCCTGCGGGCCGCTCCCCTCCCCGTCCCGGACCCTCCCGACGCCCCGCGATCCTCCGGCGCGCGCCGGGGGAATATGTGCGGGACAATGAATAGGGGGGTAACGCGACGACTGCCGGCCGAACGGAGTCATGACTACGTCACATTCGAGCGAATCGGCACCGATGATGCAACGGCTGTACGACCGCATCTGGTTGCTCGCGGCGGCAGCGCTGACGTTCTTCCTGCTCTCGTACGTCGTGTGGGGCTGGATGGACGTCTTCTCGATTCCAGCGGGGTGAACGGATGACGTCACCGATCAAACCCCCGAGCGGAAACTGGTGGAACCAGCCGGTCAACCGTCGCGAGTCGATCTGGCTCGGCCTCGGCGTCGGGTGGTCGCTGATCCTCTTTGGCTGGATGAGCGCGTGGACGCGCATCGGCGATCAGAACCCGATCGGCGAGACGTTCCGCGTCGACGCCGACGAGTACCGCGAGAAGATGGACGCCTACAAGGAGGCGGCGACCGAAACCGACGACGGTCTCGTCCCGGACGGGACCGACGTCTACATCGCCGCCATGCGCTTCCAGTGGGACGGCGCGCCGGTCGTCCTCGAAGCCGGAACCGAGTACGACATCCACCTCAGTTCCCTCGACGTCCAGCACGGCTTCTCGGTGCGGCCGGAGGAGACGCTGAGCAAACAGATCAACCTGCAGGTCCTGCCGGGCTACGAGTGGGTCGTCCCGATGACCTTCGACGAACCCGGGACGTACCACATCATCTGTAACGAGTTCTGCGGCGAGGGCCACCGCACGATGCACGGCACGTTCGTCGTGACGGAGGGATGACGATGGCACACAGATTCGACGTTCTCGGCCTGTTCGACAACGAGTACCGCGACGACGGCTACCGGACCTGCTCGGTGACGGGTCTGGAGGTCCACCGCTCCGTCGAGAACCACGTCAAACTGTTCGGCCTCACGGCGGTCGTCGCGTTGCTGTTCGGCGGCGTCTTCGCGCTCACCGTCGCGACGACTCGCTGGGAGCTGATCGGCCTCCTCGAACCCGGCGACTTCTACACGCACCTGAGCATGCACGCCTGGAACCTGCTTATCTTCTGGATGGTGTTCATGGAGGTCGCCATCCTCTACGTCGGCGGGCCGATGGTGCTCGGCCGGCGCCTGCCGCTGACGGCGGTGGCGAAAGCCGGGTGGGTGACGATGGTCGCGGGCGCGGTCTCGATCAACTACGCCATCTGGACGACCTCGGGGGTCAACGAGGCGCCGCTTCTGACCTCGTACGTCCCGTTGCCGTCCGAACCGCTGTTCTACGCGGGCGCGGTCGTCTTCATCCTCGGCACCGTCGTCGCCGCCCTGCCCTTCTTCGTCGCGATGTGGCGCGAGAAACGCGAGAATCCCGGCGAGACGCTCCCGCTCGTCAGCTTCGGCGCCTTCGTCACCTCGATCATCGCCGTCGAGGCGCTGCTGGGCGGTCTCGCCGCGTTCGTCCCGACGCTGCTGTGGCGCATCGAGTACATCGCGTGGTGGGACGCCGCCTGGTACCGCCAGATGTACTGGATCATCGGCCACGGCTCCCAGCAGATCAACCTCGTCGCGATGATCACGGTCTGGTACTTCCTGACCCACGTCGTCGCCGGCGCCGAGGTCGTAAGCGAGAAGGTCTCGCGGACGGCCTTCATCCTCTATCTCTTCTTCATCAACCTCGGGGCGGCCCACCACCTGCTCTCGGACCCGGCCGTCTCGACCGGCTGGCGCATCTGGAACACCTCCTACGCGTTCTACGGCGCGACGTTCGCGAGCCTCATCCACGCGTTCGCCATCCCCGCCGGCCTCGAAGCCGGCCGCCGCAAGCGCGGGAAGGGCCGCGGGCTGTTCGGCTGGCTGACGTCGGCACCGTGGAAGAACCCGGTGTTCTCCGCGACGATCTTCTCGATCATCCTGTTCGGCTTCCTCGGCGGCACCACGGGCGTGATGATGGGCCAGCTCCAGCTCAACATGACCTGGCACAACACGTTCGCGACGGTGGGCCACTTCCACGGGACGGTCGTCCTCGGGACGACGGTCGCGTTCATGGGGCTGGTCTTCTTCGTGATCCGGACGATGTTCATGCGCCAGTACGTCTCCGAGCGGCTGGCGTCGGTCCAGCCGTTCTTCTACTCGGCCGCGATGGGCGTCGCGGTGCTGATGATGATGTACGTCGGCATCCTCTACGGCGTCCCCCGGCGGACGGCCGAGGTCGTCGAGAACATCCCCGGCACCGAGTTCAGCCTCGCGGCCGCCTCGCCGCTGTTCGCCATCTTCGGCGTCTTCGCGCTGCTGGCGATCACCGGCGGGATCCTCTTCGGGGTCGTCGCGGTCGGCTCGCTCCTGTTTGGCGACCGCGTCGAGGGGCGCGAGGACAACGCGGATCTGGTCGCCGACGGCGGGCTGGCGATGGCGGATGACCCCGACGACCCGGTCCACGCCTACGAGATGCGCGGGACGTTCGTCCTCTGTCTGGTCTTCCTCGCCGCGTTCGCGACCACGTACGCGCTGAACTGGTACCTGCTGACCCAGCTCTGGTCGATCGGCGCCTGACCGCCGACTCCCGGCACCGACCGCCCCTGCGGGCGAACCGACGCTTCCCGTCAACGCACGACCGCACGACTCGCGCACGAACGCGAATCCGAATCCGAATACGAATCCGAATACGAATACGAATGGCTTCCCACTCCGACGCAGACGCGACCGCATCGCCCCTCGAGTTCGTCAGGCGGGTCATCGGCCGGGCCTGGCGGGACCTCCTGAGCGTCTTCTACACGAACACGCCGATCTGGCGGCTGCTCAAGAGCGTCGGGTTGCTCTTTTTCGGCTTCTTTTGCTGGTCGGCGAGCAACCTGCTTTTCTCCTACGGCGTCGACTGGACGATCCTCCAGTACGTCCGCGCCTACGGGTTCGTCCTCATCTTCTGGGGGCCGCTGACCCACGCCGTGATCGTCCCGTACGTGATCCGCCTCCGCCGGAACGCCCGGCGACCGCTCGCCCGGACGCTCGCCCGGCAGGGTTCGAAGCTCACCATCGCGGTCTTCCTCGTGCTCGTGCTGGTGCTCGGGACGTATCCGATCGGAGCGATGACCCTCGACTTCGGCTCGTCGCTGCAAGGCGGCGACGGCGGGTCGGACGTCGACCCCGACCTGCTGTGTACGCAGACGGACGGAACCGTCGACTGTCGACTCTCGGAGTCGGACGGGATCGACCACGTCGTCGTGCTCAGCGGCGACCGCGAGGTCGACCGCGCCGACGAACCCCCGTTCGAGGTCGCGTTCCACGAGGACGACCTCGAGGAGGTGGTCGGCCAGAAGGAGTTCGTCGTCGAGTTGCGAGACGAGGACGGCGACACCCTGCGGCGCTACCGTCGGTCGGTGGCGACGATCCCGGAGGGGTAGCCGACCCGTTCAGTTCTCGCCGCCCTCGCCCGTCGAGCGGAGCGACGGGCCCCGAAGTAACACTTCGATCACTCGTCGAGCACCGACCGCGAGGAGTTGGCGACGACGAGCACGCTGCTGGTCGCCATCGCGACCGCGGCGAAAAGCGGGTTGATCGCGCCGGCCGCCGCGAGCGGGATCGCGACGGCGTTGTACAGCAGCGCCCAGCCGACGTTCTCGCGGATGCGACGGCGCGTGGCGGTCGCGAGGTCGAACACCGACCGGACGTCCCGGAGGTCGCTCGACGCGACGACCGCGTCGGCGGCGTCGGTCGCGCGGGCCGTCCCGCTGCCGAGCGCGATTCCCACGTCGGCCGCGGCCAGCGCCGGGGCGTCGTTCGTCCCGTCGCCGACCATCGCCGTCACGCCCTCGCGGGAGAGCCGACGGACGGTCTCGACTTTCCCGTCCGGCGGGACGCCCGCGAACACCCGGTCGACCGCGGGGTGCTCGCGGACGGTCGCCGTCGCGGCCTCGTCGTCGCCGGTCAGCACCACCACCTCGCGGTCGGCGACCGCGTCGAGGACGTCCCGCCACTCCGCCCGCGTCCGGTCGCCGACGACGGCGACGGCCCGCGCCCGCCCGCCGTAGCCGACCACGGCGGGGAGGCGGCCCCGCTCGCGGGCGTCCGCGACGGCCGCCGCGAGGGCTTCGGGCAGCGGGCCGACCAGCCGTTCGACGAGCGCGGGCGTGCCGACGACGACGCGCTCGCCGTCGACCGTCGCGCTCACGCCCTCGCCGGGGTGGCGCTCGAAGTCGGTCGCCTCGGGGCCGGACCCCGTCTCGCCGTCGCCGCCCGCTTCGAGGCGGCCGCCGTCGGCCGCGACGCTCCCGTCGACCCCCTCGCGCTCGCCCGTCGCGGACGCCACGATGGCGTCGGCGACGGGGTGTTCGGAGAGTCGCTCGACGGCCGCGGCGCGCTCGACCGCGCCCTCGTCCCCGCGGACGTCGAGGACGGTCATCTCGCCGGCGGTGAGCGTGCCGGTCTTGTCGAAGACGACCGTCTCGACGGCCGGGGCCGCCTCGAACAGGGTGGCGTTCGCGACGACGATCCCGCGTCGCAGGGCGTCGCGCAGGCCGGAGGCGACCGCCAGCGGCGTCGCAAGCCCCATCGCGCACGGGCAGGAGACGACGAGCACCGTCAGCCCGGTCAGCGCGGCGTCGGCGACCGGGGTCCCCGTCGCCAGCCGCCAGCCGGTGACGGCGACGGCGACCGTCAGCACGAGCGGGACGAAGATCGTCGCCAGCCGGTCCGCGAGGCGCTGGACGCCCGGAGTGGCACTCTGGATCTCCCACATGAGCGAGGCGATCCGGTCGAGCGTGCTCTCGGCGTCCTCGCTCACTTCGACGACGAGCGCGCCGTCGGTCGCGACCGCGCCGCCGACGACCCGGTCGCCCGGCCGCTTCGTCACGGGCAGGGACTCGCCGGTGAGCACCGACTCGTCGACGGCCGCCGTCCCGTCGAGGACCGTGCCGTCGACGGGGACCCGCTCGCCGGGTCTGACGAGCACCTCGTCGCCCGGCGCGAGCCGATCGATCGGGACCGTCTCGGTCCCGTCGGCCGTCCGGCGGGTCGCCTCCCGGACCCGCGCGGCGGTCACGTCCGCGAGCAAATCGGTCGCCCGGCGCTTGATCCGGCGCTCGTAATAGGTGCCGAGGGAGACGACCACGATCACGGCGACGGTGACGTCGTAGTAGAGGTGCGTGCTCCCGGTCGCGAGCGCGACGGTGCTGTAGGCGTACGCCGAGACGGCCGCGATGGCGATCAGCAGGTCCATGTTCGGCTGGCCGACCCGCAGGCTGACGTACGCCCCCCGCAGGACGGGGTAGCCGGTGTAGAGGAGGACGCCGCCGGCCAGCAGGCCGATCATCGCCAGCGGGAGGTAGACGCCGACCGGCGTCGTCGCGTCGACGTCGAGGATGCCCGTCTCGATGCCGACGTAGCTCGGGTAGAGGTAGAACAGGTACCACGGCATGACGAGCATCGCGAGGAAGCCCCCGACGAGCAGCCGCTGGACCAGTTCTTCGTCGGCGCGGGGGTCGCGCCCCTCGCCGTCGCGGAACCGCGCCCCGTAGCCGTAGCCCGACACCGCCTCGGGGAGGTCCGTTTCGTCCAGCCGGTCGGGGTCGTAGACGACGCGGGCGGTGTCGGTGGCGTAGCTCGCTTCGACCGCCAGAACCCCGTCCTCGCGCTCGCCGAGCAGGGAGACGAATCCCTCGCAGGTCGCACAGTGCATCCCGTCGACCGCGAGGAACGCCTCCGCGGCGCCGTCGGGGACCTCCCGCGTGCCCCCCTCGGCCGCCCGTTCGACGACGTCGTCGGCCCGGACGTCGTCGACCGCGTCGAGGGTCGCGCTCACCTCGAGACAGCCCCGACAGCAGAAGGTCCCGTCGACGCCCTCCGCGGTCACCGGCTGCTCGGGCGTCGGGAGGTCACAGAGCGAGCAGGAACTCATCCCACGGCCGAGGTTCGGCCACGGGGCGGGTAGCCGTGGCGCCGAACACCTTCGGGGCGGGCCCGCGGCCGTCGGTGCGGGGCGGTCACCGCCGGCGGCGTCGGCGGAGTCCGACGGTCACGGCCAGCCGCCACGGGAGGACGAACCCGAGGCCGAAGACGGCGTTGACGAGCAGGAACTCGGGGGGTGCCCCGCCGGGGAACAGCGACGAGGCGCGGATGGCCCCGCCGACGACCGAGGCGGCGATCCACGCGAGGCCGACGACGGCGACCGTCCGCCGGGCCGACGCGAACGCCCGGTCGCCGTACGCGCCGACGAGCGGAGCGACGAGCGCCCACGCGATCACGAACGGCGTCGCCGTCCGGAGGGTGTGTGCCGGGAACGCCCACGGCTCGATGGCGTGCGTGTAGAGGCCGTACCCGATAAACGCCGTGACGACGAGCGCGTCGGCGACGAGGAGGGCGAGGACGGACGGTTCGCGGACGACGCGGCCGACCGACTCCGGGCGCGAGCGGGATTCGAACATGGCTCTCGGGGCTCGGGCGAACGCACGCGTGCCGGTCACGCGGCTCCTCTCCCGAACACGTTCGCATCAGGTCCAGACCTGGAGGCAGTCGGCCGAGCAGAAGTGCAGGCTCACGCGCTCGTCGGCCGTATCGCGGACGTAGGTGGTCAGCGTGTACGCGATCTCGGCCTCGGCGCCGCAGTTGTCACAGCGCATACCGCCGTCGGCGACGGAGAGCCCCTTGAGTATGACGTCGTTAGCGTCGCGAGCCGCGACGTGGAGCCGGGTAATACGGGATTGAGTCTCAGGCCGCGGCGCCGCGCTCGGCGTCGAGCAGTTCGTGGTAGCGGTTGCGGATGGTGACTTCGGAGATGTTGGCGACGTCGCTGACGTCGTTCTGGGTGACCTTCTCGTTGGTCAGCAAGGCGGCGGCGTAGACGGCCGCGGCCGCCAGCCCCACCGGCGACTTCCCCGAGTGGACGCCTTTCTCCTTGGCGGTCCGGAGGAGGTCCCGCGCCCGGCGCTCGGTCTCCTCGGAGAGGTCGAGCCCCGAGGCGAAGCGGGGGACGTAGCTCTCGGGGTCGGCGGGCTGGACTTCCAGACCTAGCTCTCGTACCACGTACCGGTAGGTGCGCGCGATTTCGTCCTTCTCGACGCGGCTGACGGCGGCGATTTCGTCGAGGCTGCGGGGGGTGCCGGCCTGGCGGGCGGCGGCGTAGAGCGCGGCCGTGGCGACGCCCTCGATCGACCGGCCGGGCAGGAGGTCCTCGTTGAGCGCCCGGCGGTAGATGACGCTGGCGGTCTCGCGGACGTTCTCGGGGAGGCCGAGCGCGGAGGCCATGCGGTCGATCTCGCCGAGCGCCTGTTTGAGGTTGCGCTCCTTGCTGTCGCGGGTGCGGAAGCGCTCGTTCCAGGTGCGAAGCCGCTGCATCTTCTGGCGCTGGCGCGAGCTGAGCGCCTTCCCGTAGGCGTCTTTGTCCTGCCAGCCGATGTTCGTCGACAGCCCTTGGTCGTGCATCATGTTGGTGGTCGGGGCGCCGACGCGGCTCTTCTCGTCTTTCTCGCTGGCGTCGAACGCGCGCCACTCCGGCCCGCGGTCGATCTCGCCTTCCTCGACGACGAGACCACACTCCTCGCAGACGGTCTCGGCGTGCTCGGCGTCCGACACCAGCCGGCCGCCACACTCCGGACAGCGCTCTCGCTCGCGTTCTTGCTCGTCTCGTTCGCTCGCGGCTTCGTCCGCGTCGGTTCGGCGTCGCTGTTCGCCTCGCGTTCGGATCGGGGAATCTGTCATCGTGCTGTGGGCGGGGATGCGGCTCTGGGAAAACGCTCCGGGCGTGAAAGTACGGACGGGCGAAGTCGTCTTAAAACCTGTGCCTGACCCGTTATAAGACGGTCGTGTTGTCGGCGTCCGGGGGTCGAGCGTGGGTATCGGGTATCGAAACCCTTACTCCCTGCAGGCCGGTCCGTTCGGGTATGAGCGACGACGTCGTCAGTCCCGAGGACGTCCGCCACGTGGCGGCGCTGGCGCGAGTCGATCTCGACGACGAGGAGATCGACCGCTTCACCGGCCAGTTCGCGGACATCCTCGAGTACTTCGAGACGCTCGACGAGGTGCCGGCGGTCGACCGCGAGGCCGACCTCGCGAACGTGATGCGCCCCGACGAGGAGCGGGCGCGTCTCGACGCCGAGGAGGCGCTCCGGAACGCCCCCGAGACCGAGGACGGCTACTTCAAAGGTCCCAACGTCTCCTGACCATGTCGGGGAACGTCTTCATCACCGAGGAGAGGATCGAGGGCGCCGACGACGGCCCCCTCGCCGGGCGGACCGTCGCCGTCAAGGACAACATCTCGACGGCGGGCGTCAGGACGACCTGTGGCTCCGCGATGCTCGAGGAGTACGTGCCGCCGTACGACGCGACGGTCGTCTCCCGGCTGAAGGAGGCCGGCGCGACGATCGTCGGCAAGGCCAACATGGACGAGTT
The DNA here is from genome assembly GCF_024296665.1 of Salinilacihabitans rarus. NCBI lineage: Archaea > Methanobacteriati > Methanobacteriota > Halobacteria > Halobacteriales > Natrialbaceae > Salinilacihabitans > Salinilacihabitans rarus. Next base: position 173,050 of record NZ_CP100762.1, read on the forward strand.
CGGGATGGGGACGACCAACGAGACCTCCCACTTCGGCCCCGTCGACAACCCGGCCGCGCCGGGTCGCGTTCCGGGCGGCTCCTCCGGTGGCTCCGCCGCGGCGGTCGCCGCCGGCGAGGCCGACCTCGCGCTCGGCTCCGATACGGGCGGCTCGATCCGCTGTCCCGCCGCGTTCTGCGGCGTCGTCGGCATCAAACCCACCTACGGGCTGGTCTCCCGGTACGGCCTCGTCGCGTACGCCAACAGCCTCGAACAGATCGGCCCGCTCGCCCCCTCGGTCGAGGAGGCCGCCGAACTGCTCGACGCCATCGCCGGCAGCGACGAGCGAGACGCCACCACGCGCGCGGCGGGCGAGGACTCGAACTACGCCGCCGCGGCCGACGGCGACGTCGACGGCCTGCGGGTCGGCGTCCCCACCGAACTGCTCGACGGCGCCGACGAGGGCGTCGTCGAGACGTTCTGGGACGCCATCGCCGACCTCGAAGACCGGGGTGCCGAGTACCACGAGGTGAGCCTCCCCTCCGTCGAACACGCCGTCGAGGCCTACTACGTGATCGCCATGTCGGAGGCCTCCTCGAACCTCGCGCGGTTCGACGGCGTCCGCTACGGCCGCTCGGGTGGCTACGAGGGCAACTGGAACGAGGCGTTCGCCCGCGCCCGCGAGGAGGGCTTCGGCGACGAGGTCAAGCGGCGCATCCTCCTCGGAACGTACGCCCTCTCGGCGGGCTACCACGACAAGTACTACAAGAAAGCACAGGACGCCCGCGCGTGGGTCAAACAGGACTTCGACGAGGCGCTCGCCGAGGCCGACGTGCTCGCCTCTCCCACGATGCCCGTCCCGCCGTTCGAACTCGGCGAGAGCCTCGACGACCCGCTGCAGATGTACCTCGCCGACGCCAACACCGTGCCGGTGAACCTCGCGGACCTCCCCGCCATCTCCGTACCGGCCGGCGAGACCGACGGTCTCCCGGTCGGCCTGCAACTCGTCGGTCCCGCCTTCGACGAGGAAGAGATTATTCGGGCGGGCAGCGCGCTCGCCTGATCGGTCAGGCCTTCGCGCCCGCGACGCCCCCGCCGACGGCGGCGCCGCACTCGGCGCAGGCGACCACGTAGAACCGCTTCGACGCCGCGAAGAGCCCTCCGGCCGCGGCGTCCATCTCGACGAATTCGACGTCCGATTCGTCCACGAGGTCCGACTCGCACTCGGGGCAGTGAACCATGCCGGGCGATCGGTCCCCCGGCGTATATGTCTTGAGGCCCTGACATCCTCCCCGATCGAAGTTACGAGAGCAAGTACGACGGTTGCCCGGCTCCCGGCCCCGTCTTCGGCCGATGAGCGACACAGCATCGCCGCTCGATGGCGCGACGGCCGCCGCCTTCGCCGCGCCGGCGGGCACGGAGGAGGTCGAGTTCACCGAACCGAGGCGTGCCGTCTCGGAGGCCGGACGTCGAGGTCCTCGGCACCGAAGCGAACGCGGCCTACTCCTGGTAGGCCAGGTTCATGATCCACTGCGAGAAGGCGTCGCTGTTGGGGTCGACCTCCTCCTCGCCGATAAACGGCGAGAGCATGTCGCCGGCCATGAGCAGCGTGAAGTCGAGGTCGCGGGCGGTCGGCGTGATGTAGTAGGTGTTGTGGCCCGCGTAGACCGTCTCCTCGCGGTCGACCAGCCCCTGCTCGACGAGCGACTCGACGATGCGACTCCCCTTGCGCGAGGAGACGTCGAGTTCCTTCCAGAAGTCGCTCTGGTGGATGCCGCCCGTCTCGCGTACGAGTTCGAGGCCGGCGCGCTCGTCCTCCGTGAGGTCCGCCTCGGCCGCGGTCGCGCTCACGAGTACCACCTCGGGGCCGTGCTCGACGCTGCTGAGAGGGGTCCGTCCATGTCACACAGACGGAGCGCGAACCGCTTAAATGTGGCTTTCGAGGTCGACGGGGTCGTACGGCGTGTGACACGGCGGCCCGTCGGCGAAGGCGTACCCGACCTCGTCGCCGAGTTCGATCAGCGACGACGAACGCGTCCCGAAGCCGTCGCCGTGGACGCAGACGCCGTAGTCGTGGTCGCCGAGTGCCTCCCCCGCGCGGTCGAGCCACGCGCTCGCGTCCTCGTCGCGGTCGGGTTCGAGGTCCCGCCGGAGGCAACCGGCGTTCTCCCGCTGGCGCTCGCCGAACGCCTCGCGGGCCGCGGGAACCGCGAAGCGCGACCCGCTCTCGGCGGCGACGCCGACGTTGACGACGACGTGGACGCCGGGGTCGAAGGCGGTCCGTTCGAGGCCGCCGTCCCACGCGAGGTGGACCGCGTCGTCGGCGTCGGCGACGACGAGGTTGAAGCCGTCGTACTCGCGCTCGGCCGTCTCGCGTTCGACGAGCGCGGCGGCCTCGCGCGCCGACTCACACGCGAGGACGTCGGCGACGAGCAGGCCCCGCGAGCGTTCGCCCGCGAGGTCGGCGTCGAGCCAGCGGTTGGTGATCCCGGCGAAGACGCCGTGTTCGTTGACGCCGATCCACGTCCCCCCGACCTCCCCGTCGCGGGGCGCGACCGTCAGCGGCTCCTCGCGGTAGATTCCCGGCGGCTCGGAGGGGCGTCCGAGCGCCTCGTCCCGGTTCGCGGCGACGGCCACCGGCGCCTCCTCGAAGACCCGCCAGGCGAGCGTGAGCGTGCACACGGCTCGACGGAGGGGTGCCAGGGGCTTGGGCGTAACGCCCTCCGCCGCTCGGGCGCGGCCCGCCCGCGACCGGGACAGCGCTTTATCCGGGGGCCGCCTACGAGCGTCGATGACCGACGAGTTGACCTGTCCGGGCTGTGGTAACACCGCGGAGTCGAAAGCGCACCTGGAGGAGGCCCACGAGGTGGCGGAACTGGAATTCGACGGCGAGGAGATCGCCCTCTACGGGAACCGGAACCTGTTCCTCTGCCGAAGCTGCAAGCGGCCGCTGGGGGTCGGCGAACGGAAGTAGGCTATCTGCCGGACGCAACGTCCGTGCCGTCCTCGCGCAGCCGTTCCCGGACCGCCTCGCGGTCGACCGTCCCCGAGGGGGTCCGCGGGAGGGCGTCGGCGAACCCGACGGTCTTCGGCCGTTTGAACCCCGCGAGGCGCTCGTCGCAGTGGGCGAGCAGCGATTCGAGCGACGGTCGCCGCTCGGTCGCCGGCACGACGAGCGCGGCGACCCGCTCGCCCCACTCCTCGTCGGCGAGACCGACGACCGCGGCGCCCTCGACCCCGGGGTGGGTCGCGAGGACGTCGACAACCTCGTCGGGGTCGACGTTCTCGCCGCCGGTGACGATCCGGTCGGCCCGCCGGCCGACCACCCAGAGCCGACCCACCTCGTCGCGGTAGCCGACGTCGCCGGTGTGCAGGCCCCGCTCGCCGAACGCCGCCTCCGTGTGTTCGTCGTCGAGGTAGCCCGGCGTCACCGTCGGCCCCGACACCACGAGTTCGCCGCGCTCGCCCGGGCCGACCGGCTCGCCGGTTCCGTCGACGACCGACACCTCGGTGAACTGGAGCGGGTGGCCGACGGTGCCGCGGTGGGCCAACGCCTCCTCGGGGGTCGCCGTCGCGACCTGCGAGGCCGTCTCGGTCATCCCGTAGGTCGGGTAGACGGGCACCCCCGCGGCCTCACAGCGGTCGAGCAACTCGTCGGAGGCGGGCGCGCCGCCCAGCAGGACGAACCGCAGCGACGCGGGCGGCCGCCAGCCCTCGTCGAGCAGTCGGCCGAGCATCGTCGGGACGAGCGAGACCCCCGTGACGTCGTGCTCGTCGACGACGCGGGCCGTCTCGGCGGGGTCGAACTCGCGCTGGATCACGACGGCCGTCCCGTACAGCGTCGAGCGGATCACGGGCGCCAGCCCGCCCATGTGGTACATCGGGAGACAGCAGAGCCACCGATCGTCGGGGAGAACGCCGAGGCGGAACGCCGAGGCGGTTGCGCTTGCGACGAGGTTGTCGACGGTCAGGCGGACGCCCTTCGGCTCGCCGGCGGTACCCGAGGTGAACATGACCAGCTGGGTCGTCCCCCGTCGAATCCGCTTGGGGAAGATCGTGAACTCGGAGACCGGCTCGAACAGCGGTTCCGCGGCGTCGGTCGTCGGCTCCCCGACCGAGCGGACCGGCGCGTCGACGAGGTCGACGGCCCGGTCTTCCGTCTCCGGCCCGCAGACGAGCGCGTCGACGTCGAGGCGATCGAGCTTCCGATCGAGTTCGGCGTCCGTCTCGCGGACGTTCAGCGGGGCGACGGTCGCGCCGCGGCGCATCGCGCCGAAGAACGCGGTCGCGAACGCCCGCCCGCCGTCCAGCAGGAACGCGACCCGGCCGTGCGAGAACGGGTCGAACCCCAGCGCCGCGTGATCGGCCTGCCGGTGGAACTCGCGGTAGGTCCACGCCTCGCCCGCGTCGGCGTCGATCACCGCGGTCTTCTCGGGCGTCGCCCGGGCCCGGTGGGTCAGCAGGTCGTACCTCGGCGCGTCGACCGGCCCGTCCGTCATCCGTCCCACACCTCCGGGACGCCGAGCCCCTTCGCCTGCGGGACGAGGGCGTTCCCGCGCTCGAACCGCACCGGATCGCGCCCGACGTCCTCGGCGAGCAGATCGGCCGTCGCGAGGCCGCAGGCGGGCACGTCGGGGATCGCGGCCGCGAGGTGGACGGCGGCCGTCCGGGCGACGACCGCGTCGATGGTCGTCGTCACGACCGGGAGGAGGTCGGCCTCCTGTGCCCACGCGGCGACCTTTCGCGCGACGTCGACGCCACCAAGCGCCATCGGCTTGAGGACCACGGCGTCGGCGGCGTCGGCGTCGACGATGGCGTCGACGCCGTGTTCGAGCAACCCCTCGTCGAGTGCGATCGGGACGTCCCGACCCCGCAACGCGGCGTGACCTTCGAGCGCGCCGGCCGGGAGCGGCTGTTCGAGCAGGTCGACGCCGAGGTCGGCGAACGCCTCGACCGCCCGCGTCGCCTCGTCGAACGTCCACGCGCCGTTGGCGTCCGCGCGGAGTTCGACCGACGGGCCGACCGCCTCGCGGACCCGTCGGAGGCGTTCGACGTCCTCGTCGACGGGGCCGACGCCGACCTTGAGCTTGCAACAGGAGAAGCCGCGGTCGACGGCCCGGCGGGCGGCCGCGGCCGCCGCGGCCGGGGAGCCGCCGCCGACGGTGGCGTTGACCGGGACGCGCCCGACCCGCGCTGGCTCGCCGAGGTGGTGGTACAGCGGCGTCGACGCCCGCCGGGCGACGAGGTCCGCGAGGGCGAGCGCGACGCCGTGTCGGGCCGCGGCGGTCCGGTCGACCGCGTCGAGGGCGGCGGGCGTGCCGTCGCCGGCCATCGCCTCGCGGGCCCGTTCGAGGGCGGCCTCGCACTCGTCGAGCGACTCCGTCCAGCCGGGCAGCGGGGTGGCCTCGCCGACGCCGACGTCGTCGCCGTCGATCACCCGGACGAGGAACCCCTCGCGGCGCTCGATCGTCCCCCCGGCCGTTTCGAGCGGTTCGACGAGGTCGAGGGCGAAGGGTCGGTACGACAGCTCCATCAGATCACCAGCCCGGCGGCGAGCAGGACCGCGTACAGCACCAGCAGCTTGCCGGTCCCCTCCAGGGCGGGGTTGAGCGCCTCACCGTCGGTCCGGGTGCAGACCGTCCGCGCGACGGTCGCGGCGTACGGCAGGGACACGAGCGGCAGGAGGACGGTGGGCCCGAATTCCCACGCGAGCCAGAACCACGGCGGGACGACGTACGCCAGCGCGAGGAGGCCGACGTACTCGAAGCGGCTGAAGCGGTAGCCAAGCCGGACCGCGAGCGTCCGCTTGCCCGTCTCGGCGTCGGTTTCGAGGTCGCGGACGTTGTTGACGACGAGGATGGCCGTCGAGACGCCGGCGACGGGGAGGCTCGCGACGACCGACTCGGGGGTGATCGTCCCCGGCGGGATCGACGTCGGGAACGGGTCGACGAGGACCGCGGCCGCCTGCACGTAGAAGGTACCCGTCACGGCGACGAGGCCGAAGAAGACGAACACGAAGAGGTCGCCGAGGCCGTGGTAGCCGAGCGGGTACGGGCCGCCGGTGTAGGCCCACCCACAGAGGACGCTCACGAGGCCGATCACGAGGATGGGGAGCCCGCCCTCGTAGACGAGGTAGGTCCCCGAGAGGATCGCCAGCCCGAAGGTGACGATCGTGGCGAGTTTCACCCGCTCGGGCGGGATGAGCCCGGACTGGGTAACCCGGGTGAACCCCTCGCGGTCGTCGGTGTCGGCGCCCTTGATCGCGTCGTAGTAGTCGTTCGCGAAGTTGGTCCCGATCTGGATCAGCGCCGCGCCCACGAACGCGAAAAGCGCCGGGAGCGGCGCGAACACTCCCTCGTGGACGGCGAGTCCCGTCCCCACGATCACGGGCGCCGCCGCCGCCGGCAGCGTCTGGGGACGGGCCGCCATCAGCCAGGCCCGTGTCCGGGAGACCTCGGACGTACTCATCGATCGAGAGTCCGGTTCGAAGAAGTGTCAACGTTGGCATTGCGGTCGGCCCGTCGCGGTCCGGCGAACGCACCCGGCGACGGCCGCGTTCGTCCTCAATCCTCCGACGCCGCCGCCGCGAGCGCCGCCGTCGCCGCCGTCGGGTCCGCGGCCGCGGTGATCTCGCTGATGACCGCGACGCCCGTCGCGCCCGCCTCGACGACGGCGCCCGCGTTCTCGGCCGTGATGCCGCCGATCCCGACGACGGGGACCGGGACCGCCTCGGCGATCGCCGCGACGCGCTCGGTGCCGATGCCGTCCGTGCCCTCCTCGACGTCCTTCGAGTCGGTGCCGTAGACCGCGCCGACGCCGAGGTAGTCGGCGCCGTCGGCGACCGCCCGCTCGGCCGCCGCGACCGTCGCGGCCGAGCAGCCGACGACGGCGTCGGGGCCGAGCAGGTCGCGGGCGACGTGCACGGGGAGGTCCGACTGGCCGAGGTGGACGCCGTCGGCGTCGACCGCCTCGGCGAGGTCGACCCGGTCGTTGACGATCAGGTCGACGCCCGCCGCCGCGGTGCGCTCGCGGAGTTCGCGGCCGAGTTCGTACCGCCGGCGCGCGTCGGTACCCTTCTCGCGCAACTGGACGACGTCGATCCCGCCCTCGATCGCGGCGCGGACGACCTCCGGCGTCGACCGCCCCGCCGAGAGCGATGCCTGCGTCACGAGGTAGGTTCGCCACGTCGCGGGGTCCGCCGTATTCATGCCCGATACCATCCGGTGGCGGCACAAAGCCGCTTCGGTCCCGCCGGTCAGGGGTCCCGGCCCGTCAGCGCCTCGCTCGCCGGCGCGAACGAGATGTCGGTGCCGCGGCCCGCCTCGCGGGCGCGCTCGTAGAGCATGTAGGCGGCGGCGACGGTCTCGATGCCGGTGCCGCCGCTGTCGAAGACCGTGACCTCGTCGTCGCTCGTCCGCCCCGGTTCGACGCCCGCGACGACCTCGCCGAGTTCGGCGTGGACGTGGTCCTCGTCGACGACGCCGGCGTCGAGGGCCGCGAGGAACGACCCCGCGTCGTAGGTCGCCCGCTCGCGGAGGTCGGGGACGTACGTCGCGCGCTCGATCGTCGTCGCGTCGAGTTCGCGCTTCTCGGGGTGGTACTGGCCCATCGCGGTGACGTGGGCACCGGGGTCGAGCAGGTCGCCGTCGAACACCGGGTCGCTCGCGGTCGTCGCCGTGATCACGACGTCCGCGCCGGCGACGGCGTCCGAACTCGCGTCGACCGCCCGTACGTCGGCCGCGAGCAGGTCGTCGAACTCGGCGGCGAACGCCGCGCGGTGCTCGCGGGTGGGCGAGAAGACCCGGACCTCGTCGAACTCGCGGACGGTCGCCGTCGTCCGCACCTGGCCGCGGGCCTGCGGGCCGGTGCCGATCACCCCGAGGACGCTCGCGTCCTCGCGGGCGAGTTCGTCGACGGCGACCGCGCCGGCGGCGCCGGTCTTGAACGGGTTCATGCTCGCGCCGTCGATCACGGCGAGCGGTTCGCCGCTCCCGGCGTCGAAAAGCGGCGTCATAAACCAGGCGTCGCCGGCGCCGAAGCCGGCGTCGTACGTGTAGCCCCCCATCGCGCCCGTCTCCGGGAGGACCGCGGTGTAGGTCGTCAGCAGGCCGCCGGGATCGGCGTCGAACAGCTTCGTCCGGGGTTTTGCGGGCGCACCCTCGCCGCGCTGGCGGTAGCCCTCGCGGACGGCGTCGACGTAGTCGGCTGGCGAGGCGAGACCGGTGACCTCGTCGCTCGTGAGGAACAGGGCGTCGGTCATGCACGACGCGTTCGAACCGGACGGGGAAAAAGGAGGGAGATCGAAGACGGGCGGGGACCGGTGGCCGGACTCAGTCGGCGTTGATCGGCGGGCGGCTGGTAGCGGACTCCTCGGTTGCATCGATGGGGCCGTTGACGAACATCGCGTGACCGATGAGGCCGGCCGCGAGCAGCGAACCGATCGGTACCGCGGTCGTCAGCGAGACGCCGACGACGGTGAGGGCGGCGGTGACTCCGAGCAACGCGACCGGGATGAGCCCGAGAACAATGTCGTAATATCCAGCCATAATCTATCTCATAGTATGGGATATAGGGATATAAGCGTTTCCCATAATTGGCAGATACCAGATTCGTCCCTGATCCGTATTTTGGAGGAACGATTCTCGTAACTTATGACGCTGTTATTCTTGGGTGTAGAGCAATGTAATATGTGGCAGATTCGATGAAACATTCGCGGTCGAGATTCCCGTGCGAGCGACGCGAATCGAAAACCACCGGACTGCGGCGGGACGAAACTGTCGTACGTAATAACCTAACTATTTGCATACATAACGTTCTATCGTACACTATATTTCGAGGCGGACTGGCTCGTATCCGAACTGTGATAGCTCCGGGAAACCTATCAGGAACCCGTATAGGTGGCGTACCCCACGCGCCACACGACCAGCACGACGAGGCCGGTGCCGGACAGGACGAGGGTGAACGGCCAGGTCACCCCGCCGTCGAACGCGTTCGAGGAGCGAAGGATGAACCCCACGTTCGCCGCCGCCAGCCACGTCACCGCGGTCACCCGCGCCGCGGTCGCCGGCGACCGGACGACGCGCTCGGCGTAGACCCCCGCCAGTCCGGCGGCGATCAGCCAGCCGACCAGAAACGGAATCGCCGTTTCGAGTGCCGCCAGCGGCTGGACGAGCGGATTCGTTCCGTGCGACCCGACGCCGACGGCGATCAGGCCGACGAGCAGTCCCACGTCGGCGGCGCCGACGACTCCGGTCTCCCGGTCGACGACGACTCGATCCCGTCGGTTCCGCGTGACTTCGTCCATACCCCACACTGGGGGGACGGATAACCATCGTTCTCCCGGTTCGTGGGAGGGAGGAGGAACCGCGGCGACTGGCGTCGCCGCGTCGTCCAACGGACGGAGCGTCGTGCGAGGTCGACCCTCGCACGGCAGGCCGTACGGCCACCGGGGACTTTGTTATCGACGTCTTTCGACGGCGCGGGTCGTCGCGGCCGGTCGCCCGCCGCGAAGTAATTCGCTGTTGGTCGCGGCCGCGGCCGCGGTCGCGGCGCGCCTGCCGGGAGCGATCCGCCGGCGTCCCGCGGCGCGGTCGCGCCGGCACCGATCACGAGTACGACAGGACTAATATAGGAAGAAATCCAACTCCTAACCCGATGGCTGTCGCCGACGAACGGCGCGAAGGCTGTGACGGCTGCGGACGCGTCGTCTCCCTCGAGGAGTTGACGACGGTGACGATGCCCGACGGCGACTCGGTCGCCTGCTGTCCGTCCTGCGCCCCACACGCCCGCGAGGCCGCGCGCAAACTCTCCTCGCTCGACCAGCGGCGCGGCGACTGCGACGGCTGCACCCGGACGGTGCCGCGGACCGACCTCGAGGACGTGGTGCTCCCCGACGGCACCGTCGTGACCGTCTGCCCGCGCTGTCTCTCCGAGGTCCCCGGGCGCTCCTCGGAGGCGAAGGCGGGCACGGGCGCCGGGTCGGACTCGCCGGCCGAAGCCGAGGCCCGCTGCAGTCAGTGTCGAGAGCCCGTCGCCGGGGAGCCGTTTCGCGTCCGGACGATCGACGACCGCACCGAGGAACTGTGTCGGTCCTGCAAGGAGGCCGCCGAGGAGCGCGGCGTCGTCGCCGACGTGGCGATGCAGGCGGCCGAGGCCCGCGAGATCCTCGGCGTCGACGCCGACGCCACCGACCGCGAGATCAGGGAGGCGTTCCTCACGCAGATCAAACACGCCCACCCCGACAGGAAAAGCGGGAGCCGGTCGGCGTTCAAACTCGTCAAGGACGCCTACGACCGGCTGTCCTAGCGCTCGCGGCGGACGAACCCGATCGTCGCCGGCTCGAAGTAGTACGTCGCCCGGCAGACGTCGCAACTCGTCTCGAGGAGCTTCCCGTGCTGGTGGAGCCGCCACAGTTTCGGCTGGTCCTGTTCGATGGCCAGCGTCACCGGGTGGCCGCAGTCGGGGACCGTACACGGGAAGCGGACGTACCAGTTCGGCACCGACAGCGCCCCCAGCGGTTCGAGTTCCGCGCGCAGCCGACAGAGCAACTCGAAGATGGTGCGCGTGAGGTCGTTCCGGTCGATCGTCACCCCCTCGACGCCCTCGACGAAACCGGCGGTGAGCCCCGGCCGGTCGTACAGCGGGACGACCGAGATGTCCCGTGCGAGGGCGTAACCGATCTCCTGGTTGATCCACGTGTCGTCGGCCGATCCCTCGGTGAGGACCGCGACGACGACGTCGCTGTTGGCGAGACGCCCCTCGAGTCGCCCCCTCGACCCCGCCGACTCGACGTCCTCCAGTGCGATGTGGACCCCGAACGGGAAGTTCTTCACCGTCGAGAACAGCTCCCCGACCAGCGTCAGGTCCCCCTCCGCGTGCGAGACGAACACCTGCTCTCCGGTCATCTGCAGGTACGCGGGCGGCGAACCGTAATCAATGTGCCTATATCTCGCCGTCAGGAACGCTAATTGTATCGAGAACTCGCTGGGAGAATTCCACCTGCGAGAGGTCGTCGCCGAGACGCCGGAACCACTCGCCCTCGACGCGCCAGGTCCCGCGGCGGTCGCCGTCGGTCGTCGTCGACGTCGCTTCGAGCGTCCCCGGCGACCAGTCGCGCTCCTCGGCGAGCGCGAGCAGGGTCCGGACGACGACGCCGACCTCGCGGCTGGTGATCGTCCGCGCCTCGCTGACGACTTCGTACTCGAGGGTGACGTCCTCGCCGTCGCCGTCGTCCGCCCGCTCGAACTCGGTGAGGTAGATGCCGTCGCCCATGAGTCGGTTCTCGAGTGCGACCGGGAGGGGACGCTCCTCGCTCATACCTTCGCATTCGCTCCCGGGTAGAAAAGCGGTGCGGCGCGCGCCGTCTCAGAGCGGGTCGACCAGGTCCGCGAGCGCGGCCTCGGGGTCGTCGGCCTTCGCGACGCCGCTGGCGAGCAACACGCCCTCGGCGCCGAGGTCGGCCGCCGCGACGACGTCGTCGCCGGTGCTGATGCCCGCGCCACAGAGGACCGAGACGTCCTCGTCGACCGCCCGGGCGGCGGCGACGGCGTCCTCGACGACGTCGGGGTCGGCCTGACTGACCGGCGTGCCGGTGCCGATCAGTTCCGGCGGTTCGACGGCGACGGCGTCGGGGCCGAGCGCCGCGGCCGCACCGATCTGTGCGGGGTTGTTCGCGCAGACGACCGTCTCGAGGCCCGCGCGCTCGGCCGCCCGGAGCGAGCCGTCGACGTCCGCGAGTTTGAGCCGGTTCTCCGAGTGGTTGACCAGCGTCCCGACCGCGCCCGCGTCGGCGGCCGCCTCCGCCAGCGCGTGGCCGGTGTTGCTCCCGTACTCGATGGGATCTACGTGCTGGGCCCAGGTCTCGACGCCCGTCTCGGCGACGCGTTCGAGGTGGGCCGCCTGCGGCGCGACGGCGACGCGGGCGTCGGTGGTCTCGTTTACGTCCCGCGCGGCCTCCGCGACGGCGACGGGGTCACACGGGTACGTCTTCAGGTTGACGAGGACGAACATATCGGAGAAGGGGCCCGCAGGGGGGAAATAGGTTTCGTGTGTCGGTCAGTCCTTGCGCTTGACGACGTCGCCGAGCGTGTAGCTACCCGTCGAGGAGCCGCCCTCCCACTCGGCGTCCTCGGGGGCCTCGGCCTCGCCGGTGAGGCTCACGTCGAGGAAGCGTTCGAGCTTCGACTGGACCTGATCGCTCGGCAGGGTGTCGCCGCGTTCGAGTTTGCGGATGAGGCTTGCCTTCTCGTTGAGTTCGTTCGCGAGGTCGGACTGGCTGAGGCCTTTCCCCTCGCGGGCCCGCCGGATGCGCTCGTCGTAGTCCGTCGCGATGTCGTCCATGTCGTCGAACATGTCCCGGCGCCGGCGCGAGCCGCCGGAACTCGAACTCGACGACGACCCGCTCGCGCCGCCGGACCCGGAGCCGGAGCCGGAGCGGCCGCCCGAGGAGGCGCCGCTCGACCCCGTCGAGTACTTCGTGGAGGTACTGGAACCGGAGTCTTGCGTGCGGACCTCCGTTCCGAAATCGGTGCAGTTCGAACAGACGTCCAACTTCGCACCCTCGACCTTGATGGTCTTCGGGGACGACGTCTCGGCGCCACACATCTCGCACTGGACCATGCAACCGAGTAGATTCCCGCGAGGTATAAAGGATACGCCGGAACCGTGCGGGATTTTTCCGTCACTCCAGCGCGCTCCACGCGTGGACGAACCGCTGGAGCGCGGTGACGTGGCCGACGACCGCGAGGAAGACGAGCAGCCAGCCGACGAGCGTGAGTCCGGCGTACGCCCCCGACAGCGGGTACGCGAGGAAGCCGACGACGCCGATGATCGCCAGACGGTCGGCCCGGCCGACGAGGCCGCCGTAGACCCGGTCGAGGCCGACCGCCTGCGCCTGCGTACCGAGGTAGGAGGTCATCACGACGCCGGTCACCGCGAGAAAGCCCAGCAGGTAGTCCTCGACGCCCGCGGCCAGTCCGCCGACGATCACGATGTCGGCGTACCGGTCGAGGACGTGGTCGAGCAGGTCGCCACCCTCGGAGGCGACCCCCTGCTCGCGCGCGAGCGCCCCGTCGACGATGTCCAGCCAGCCGTTGACGAACACGAGCGCCGCGGCGCCCGCGTACCAGACGGGGTGGGCCCGTCCGCCGAGCAGGAACGCCGCCGCGGCGGCGACCGCCACCCCGAACGCGAGCGCGCTCACGCCGTCCGGCGACATCCCGATGCGGTCGAACCCCTTCACGAACGGGACGAGAAACCGCGACGCGTAGGGGCGGAGTCTGTCGAGGGTCACGCCAGATACCCCACGAAGTCGACCTCGCCCGCGCTCGGTTCGCGCTCGCCGCGGACCACCGCCTCGAGTTCGTCGGCGACCGCCTCGGGGTCGCGGTCGGTGGTGTCGACCTCGTAGACCGAGTCGAGGCCGTGGCGTTCGACCGCCTCGGCGAGGATCACGTCGAGCGCCTCGCTCTCCGAATTTTCGGCGGCTTTCGCCTCGCTCTCGCCGCGCTCGCGCAGGCGCGTTTCGAGGTCGGCGGGCGCACAGCGCAGCACCGCCACCCGGTCGGCGTCGAGGTGGTGGGCGAGGTGGGACTCGATCACGACGTCGTCCCGGTCCTCGAAGCGGGCCGCGAGCGCGTCGAGGTCCGCGACCAGACTGTCGCGCTCCGCGTCGACCTCGGTGTAGAGCCCCTCGCGTTCGAGGACGGCGTTGAGGTGGACCACCTCGAACTCCTCGATGCGGGCGGCGAGCAGGTCGGTCGCGGTCGTCTTCCCCGTACCGGGGGTGCCGGTGACGGCGACCCTCACGCGTCGGTCACCCCCCGGCGGTCGGCCTGGCGGTCGCGGTCGGCGAGCACTTCGTTGAGCGTCTCGACGGCGCGCTCGGTCTCGGCCTCGGTGCCGCAGGTGATCCGGATACAGCCCGGCAGGCCGAAACTCGTGCAGTCGCGGACGATGACGCCACGCTCTTGCATCGCCTCGGCGACGGCCGTCGCCTCGCCGACGTCGACGAGGACGAAGTTACCCTCGCTCGGCCAGACGTCCGCGTCGATCCCCTCGCGCATGTACTCGCGGGCCTCGCGGGCGGTCTCGACGGTCCGCTCGACGTGCTCGTCGTCGCCGAGCGCCGCCAGCCCGGCCCGGCAGGCGATCTCGCTGGCCGCGAACGGGGTGTTCACGCGCGCGTAGGCGTCGGCCCACGCGTCGGGGACGATCGCGTATCCCAGCCGAATCCCCGCCAGCCCGTAGACCTTCGAGAACGTCCGGAGGACGGCCACGTCCTCGCGGGCGTCGAAGCCGTCGCGGCCCTCGATCAGGGCGACGGCGCTCTCGCGGTCGGCGAACTCGCCGTAGGCCTCGTCGACGACGACCAGCGCGTCGTCGCCCGTCCCGTCGGCGACTTCCGCGACGTCCGCGAGGGGGATCGTCGACCCGGAGGGGTTGTGCGGGCTCGTGAGGTAGACGACTCGCTCGCCGTCGTAGGCGTCGAGGACCGTTTCGGCGGTCTGGACGAAGTCGTCCTCGCGGGAGAGGCGGTACTCCTCGACCCCGCCGTGGTGGAAGCGGGCGCTCATCCCGTAGTAGGCAAAGCCCGGCGTGGGGACGAGGACGCCGTCCCCGGGTTCGAGCGTCGCCCGCGAGAGGTAGTCGATGGCGCCGTCGCCGCCGTTGGCGAGCCACACCTGTTCGCTCGCGACGTCCCACCGCTCGGCGACGGCGTCGGTGAGGTCGGCGTGGGCGGCCGTCGGGTAGGAGCTAGCGCCGTCGGCGGCCTCGCGGATCGCCACCGCGGCCGCCGGCGAGGGGCCGTGGGGGTTCTCGTTGGAGGCGAGTTTGACGAACTCGTCGGGGTCGCGCCCGAGTTCGCGGGCGACCTCCTCGATCCCCCGGCCGGCCTCGTAGGCGACGTGCTCCGACAGGTCGCGCGGTTGCATATCAGGACCGTTCGCCTCGCGGCTCTTAAGAATGCTCTCCTGTACCGGCGGCGGTCAGTCGAACTGCGGGACCCGGTCGGTGCGAAGGGACGCCCTGAGCGCGGCGTCGGTGCCGCGTCTGAGCCGTTCGGAGGCCGCCTGCGTCGAGATGCCGAGTTCGGCCGCCAGTTCCGAGAGGGTGATCTCCCGCGGCACGTCGAAGTAGCCGCGCTCGATCGCCAGCGAGAGCGCCTCGTGCTGGGAATCGGTCAGGTCGACGCCGCCGCCCGGGCCGGGCGGGTGCGCGCGGACGCGGGCGAGCGTGAGGTCGACGCCGCAGTCGCGACAGGCGTCGTGGAACGCCGAGAGGTCCGCCCGGGAGGCAAACCGGGCGCGGACGTCCCAGCGGTCGGCGCCGCGGGCTTCGAGGAGCGTGATCCGCGTCCCGGCGAGGGCCGCGAGGCGGCCCTCGGCCTCGTCGGACCACTCCACGCGGAACAGCCGCCAGCCGTCGGCGACGTCGCACAACTCGAGGGCCGCGACGTCGGGGCAGTTCGCCGCCCGGTCAGCGAACCGGCCGGCGTCGGCCCCGCCGACCCAGAGGTACGGCACGACCGCGTCGTCGGCCGGCACCAGTCGCTCGACCGCCACCTCGACGTCCAGCGGGCCGGCGAGCACGTCGCCGAGGACGAACTCCGAGGCGTCGATCTCGAACTCGGAGACGATCGCAGTCCGGTCGCTCACGGTGTCAGTGAGACGGACCGTCAGCACATAAAACCAATCGCCATTGCCGCGCGCGCCCGACTCACGCCTCCGTCAGCGAGCGGACGCGGGCGAGCGAGTCGGCGTCCGCGGGGTCTTTGTCGTCGCGGACACCGAGAAAGCGCGGGAACCGGAGCGCGTAGCCCGAGGAGTACGTCGGCGAGGCCTGGATCTCCTCGTAGCCGACCTCGAAGACGACCGCCGGTTCGACCTCGACGCGCTGGCCTTCGCTGGCCAGCACGTGTGGTTCGAGCAGGTCGGTCAGTTCCGCGAGCGTCTCGTCGTCGATGCCCGTCGCGACCTTGCCGATGGTCTCGAACCCCTCGTCGGCGCGCACCGAGAGTTCGAACGTCCCGAGGAACGTCGCCCGCCTCCCCTCGCCCCACTCCGCGCCCGTGACGACGCAGTCGAGCGTCTCGACGTCCGGCTTGCGCTTCAGCCAGTGCTTACCGCGCCGGCCCGGCGTGTACGCCGAGTCGGGGTTCTTCAGCATGATCCCCTCGTGGCCGCCCGCGAGCGCCTCGGCGTCGATCCCCTCGATCTCCTCGGGGTCGTCGGTGTGCCACACGAGCGACAGCCCCCCGACGTCGCGCTCGTCGACCGCGTCGGCGTCGTCGGCGTCGGCGAGGACGGCCGTCAGGCAGTCGTGACGCGCCGTCAACGGCTCGTCGAGCAGGTCCTCCCCGCCGGCGTGCAGGCAGTCGAAGAAGACGGGCCGGACGGTGACGTCCTCGCGGGCCTTCTCGACGTCGTGCTTGCGGCGGAACCGCCGCAACACTTCCTGAAACGGCAGCGGGTCGCCCGCCTCGTCGATGGCGACCACTTCGCCGTCGAGGATCACGGCCTCGTCGAGGCGCTCGTCGGCGAACTCGACGACCTCCGGGAGCGCCTCCGTGACGTCTTCCATGTTCCGCGAGAAGACGCGCGTCTCCCCGTCGGCGCCGCGGTGTAACTGGACGCGGGCGCCGTCGTACTTCCACTCGACGGCCGCCCCGTCCCACGCGTCGAGGGCTTCGGCCACCGTCCCCGCCTGCGCGAGCATCGCTCCGACGGGTCGGCCGACTTCGAGACCCATCGCGTCGATCCCTGCGGCGCCCGCATCGCGGGCGACGCGGGCGACCTCGCCGTAGTCGTTCGACACCTGGAGGGCGCGCTCGACCGACGCCCCGGGGACCTCGAACGCCGCGGCGATCGCGTCCCGAACCGTCCCCTCGCCGACGCCGATGCGCATCTCCGAGAGGACCAGTCGCGCGAGGTAGCGCGCCTCCTCGCTCGAACAGCGGTTGAAAAGCGAGAACAGCAGGTCCTCCTTGCGGTCCTGACTGCCCGACCCCTCCGCCGCCGCGACCTCGGCGAGGGTGTCGAACACCTCGCGGACGGTGAGGGCGTCCGACCCGTCGTCGGCGCCCGCGCCGAACGCCGCGAGCCCCCGCTGGCCGCCGAAGTCGTAACTGGCGGCCACCTCGCCGATCTCGCCGACCGCCGCCAGCCGTTCCTCGACGTCGGCCGGCCCCACGTTCGTCCCGGCCGCGCGCGCGATCGCCGCGTAGCAGGTGTTCGGACCCACGTCCAGCTTTCGCGGGTCCCACGCCGGGAACACCCGCCCCTGGACGAACCGGGCGACGACTTCGAGGTCGTCGGTCGTCTCGCGCCCGCGGTTCGTCGCGTCGCCTCCCGCCGCTCGCCGCTCCGCGGCGGACGCCGTCTCGTCGGCCTCGCTCGCCGCGCTCGCCTCGCGCAGTAACTCGGTCACGAGGTCGACGATCTCCAGATCGGCTGGCTCGGCTTCGATCGCGGCGGCCCGGTCGGCGAACGTGGCGAACTCCATCGGCGTGGTGTAGGCGACGGACCCCGCTTAAGCGTTGTCGGTGCGTGTTCGTGGGGCCGCGACGCCGCCGACCTTCGCAATTGGTTTCAACATATTTTGAAACCGATGCGCTTATGCCGCCGTCCATTTTAGATTAATTTGGAATGGCGTCGCTACTCGGCGTACTCGAAGCGGTGGTCCGTGCAGGCATCGACGAAACGCTGTCGTACCTGACGCTTCACGTCATCACGTGTCTTGTGCCGGCGTTTTTCATCGCGGGGGGCATCTCCGCGCTGCTGTCCGACCGGTTCGTCACGAAGTACCTCGGCGGGGACGCGCCGAAACTCCACGCGTACAGTATCGCGTCGGTCTCCGGCGTGGCCCTCGCGGTGTGTAGCTGTACGATCCTGCCGATGTTCGCCGGACTGTACCGGAAAGGCGCCGGCATCGGACCGGCGACGGCATTCCTCTTCTCGGGGCCGGCGATCAACGTCCTCGCGATCGTCTTCACCGCCCGCGTGCTCGGACTGCCGCTGGGCGGCGCCCGGGCGGTCTTCGCCGTCGCGATGGCCGGCGCGATCGGCCTCGCGATGGCGTTCGCGTTCCGGGACGCCGAGGAGGGCGAGGGCGCGGTCGTCGCGACCGACGGCGGCTACGAGCAGGTCGTCGGCGGCGAGCGCCCGGCGTGGGTGACCGCCGCCTTCTTCGGCAGCATGGTCGCGATCCTGCTGATCGCGGCGTCCGGTCTGCTCTCGGTCGCGGTGAAGGTGGCCGCGCTCGCGCCGCTGTTCGCCCTGCTGGGCTACCTCCTGTGGGTCGAGTTCGACCGCGGCGAGATCGACGAGTGGCTCCAGGAGACGTGGTTCTTCACGCGGACGATCTTTCCGCTGCTGATCGTCGGGACGTTCGTCATCGGGATCATCGGCGCGGTCGCCGCGCTGGCACAGGGGATGGACCCCCTCGAACCGGTGGCCGTCGGCGAGCAGACCTTCGCGGCCCACCAGGTCGCACCCGGCCTGTTGACCCGCGAGGTCTTCGGCCAGACGACGCTGCTGTCGACGGGGCTGGCGTCGGTCATCGGCGCGGTCCTGTACATGCCGACGCTGCTGGAGGTACCGATCGTCGGTTCCCTGTTCGGCTACACGCAGGGGCTGATGGACGGCGGACCCGCGCTGACGCTGCTGCTGGCCGGACCGTCGCTCTCGCTGCCGAACATGATCGTCATCTGGAAGACGATCGGGACGAAGCGGACGGCGCTGTACCTCGTGCTCGTCGCCGTCGCCGCGACGGCCGCCGGCCTCCTGTGGGGGACGCTGCTGTAACACCACGACTACCAACCATGAAAATCGAAGTGATCGGACCCGGCTGTCCACGGTGCAAGAAGACCGAACGGCGCGTCGAGGACGCGCTCGAAGCGCTCGACGGTCGCGTCGACGCGACCGTCGAGAAAGTCAGCGACCAGATGGAGATCATCGACCGCGGCGTCATGCACACGCCAGCCGTCGCCGTCGACGGCGACGTGAAGACGGAGGGCGATATTCCCGAGGTCGACCGACTGGTGGAGATCTTCCGGGCCGCCTGAGGCCCGCGAGTCTCGGCCCGTCGCGTCTCGGGGCGGCCGAGCGGGTCGATGCATACACTAATTTGTCCTGGCGACCTAGTCCATCTGGAAAGGGATGTCCGCGCAATCCAACGAGTTTCGGGTGTCGGAGGAGGAGATGGACCGCCTCGAGGCCGTCGCCGAGGCGGCCGACGTCGAGCGTGCGCTCGCCATCTTCAAGGCGCTGGCCGACGACCGCCGCCTGCTCATCATGCGACTGCTCGCCGAGTCCGAACTCTGCGTCTGCGACCTCGTCGAGGTGTTCGACATCGAGTACTCGAAGCTCTCCTACCACCTCAAACAGTTGAAGGAGGCCGACCTCGTCACCGCCGACCGCGACGGCAACTACGTGACCTACCGCCCGACCGAGCGCGGCGACGAAGTCGTCGAAATCGTTCGGGACATCTCCTGAGCCGAACCCGATACTCGGTCTACAAAAACGAATTTCAGGAAACCGTTACGGTCGGCCGGTCCCTCCCTCCGGTCGCATGACGAACTACGACCTTCCCGACCTGCCGTACGACTACGACGCCCTGGAACCGCACATCAGCGAGCAGGTGCTGACGTGGCACCACGACACCCACCACCAGGGCTACGTCGACGGCTGGAACGGCGCCGAGGAGACGCTGGCGGAGAACCGCGAGGCCGGCGACTTCGACGCCTCGCCCGCCGCGTTGCGAAGCGTCACCCACAACGGCTCCGGCCACGTCCTCCACGACCTGTTCTGGAAGAACATGAGCCCGGAGGGCGGCGACGAGCCCTCGGGCGACCTCGCCGACCGCATCGAGGCAGACTTCGGCTCCTACGAGGCCTGGAAAGGCGAGTTCGAGGCCGCCGCGGGCGCCGCCGGCGGCTGGGCCCTGCTGGTGTACGACTCGTTCTCGAACCAGCTACGCAACGTGGTCGTCGACAAGCACGACCAGGGCGCGCTGTGGGGTAGCCACCCGATTCTCGCGTGTGACGTCTGGGAGCACTCCTACTACCACGACTACGGCCCCGCCCGCGGCGAGTTCGTCGACGCCTTCTTCGAGGTCGTCGACTGGGAGGAGCCCGAACGCCGCTACGAGGCGGCCGTCGAACGGTTCGAGTAGGCACCGTTCTCTCCTCGCGTTCCCCCTCACCGCCCCGGGCCCGTCTCGCCGACCCACGCCCGGAGTAGCGTGCATTCAAGGGCGTCCGTCGCACACGGGCGAGCATGGCAGGTGAGGACCTCGCGGCGCGGATCGGCGACGTGCTCGCGGTCGACCCCGACGAGTTTCGCGAGGGAGCCGCGGCCGACGCCGAGGTGTTGCTCGAGGAACTCGAGGACGGCGCGTTCGACAACCCGCAGGCGATCGTCGGCTTCGAGTACGAGTTCTACGCGACCGACGCCGAGACGACGGCGCTCCGGCGGGTCCCCCGGCGGCTGCTCGAGTTGATCGGCTTCGAGAAGGAACTCGGGTTGCACAACGCCGAGATGACGACCAGCCCCCAGCCGCTGAACGCCGACGGCCTGCGCGCCCAGGAGGCCGAGGTGAAAGCCCGCCTCCGGACCGCCCTCGACGTGACCGGCAGCGAGCGGATGCGCCTCGTCAGCGACGGCATGTGGACGATTCCGCCGGAGGGCGAGCGCGCCCGCGACTACCTCACCGACAGCGTCGAGCGGACCGTCGAGACCCCCGACGGCGAGCGCCACGTCCGGGTCGCGACGAACATGAGCGACTCGGCGCGCTACCACGCGATGGCCAACACCGATCGCGCGCAGGCGGCCGGGATGCGGATCGACGCCCCCCACGTCACCCTCGAAGCGGACACCGTGATGCCCGAGAGCCTCATCACGTCGATCCAGCCCCACTACCAGGTGCCCCACGCGGCGGACCTGCCGGCGTACTTCACCTACGCCCTGCGGATCGCCGGCCCGCTGCTCGCGCTCGGGGCCAACTCGCCGTTTTTCCCGCCGGACTGTTACGACGAGGCCGCCCCCGAGGCGATCCTGCGGGACGGCTGGATGGAGAACCGGATCAGCGTCTTCGAGACCGTGCTCAACCACCCCGCGGCGGGCGCGGGGAAGGTGCGCTTCCCCCGCGACCTCGAGACGGTCGAGGAGGCCGTCCGCCGGATCGCCGAGGACGACGTCCTCGTCCCGATGCCCGTCGACGGCGGCGAGCGCTTCGACGACCGGTTCCCCCACTTCCGGCGCAAGCACGGCACCTTCTGGCGGTGGGTCCGCCCGGTGTTCGACGGCGCGACCCGCTCGGCGGCCAACGCCCGCATCGAGTTCCGCCCGATCCCGGCCCAGCCGACCGTGCGCGACTCGATCGCCTTTCAGGCGGCCTTCGCCGGCCTGCTGGAGAGCCTCACCCGGCTCGAACACCCCGTCCGCGAACTCGACTGGGAACGCGCCCGCGAGAACTTCTACGCCGCGATGCGCGAGGGCCTCGACGCCGACCTCACCTGGATCACCAACGACGGCGAGGAGACGACCGACCGCGAGCGCATCTACGAGGACCTGCTCGCCCACGCGGAGGGCGGACTGGCAAACCGCGGCCTCTCGGACGAGGAGGTCGCGACCTACCTCTACCCGCTCCGGCGGCGGGCCCGCCGGGGCGTCTCGCCCGCCGCCTGGAAGCGCGCGGCGGTCCGCCGGCGCCTCGACGAGGGCGCCGACTTCGAGGCGGCGATCTACGGCATGCAGCGCCGGTACGTCGAGCGCCAGCGCGAGACGCTGCTCGACGGGAGTTTCGCCGACTGGATCGGGGAGTGAACGCCCCACGAAGGCGGGACGCAAGTGATTAAGGGGCTTCGGGGAAAGTGGCCGACATGGTTACGTTCCTCTCCGGAGGCACCGGAACGCCGAAACTGCTGGACGGAGCCGGGACCGCGTTCTCGCCGGCGGAGACGACGGTGATCGCGAACACCGGTGACGACATCGAACTCGGCGGGCTGTTCGTCTCCCCCGACGTCGACACCCTCCTCTTTCAGGGCGGCGGCGTCCTCGACCGCGAGCACTGGTGGGGGATCGAGGGCGACACCCACCGCACCCACTCCGCGCTCCGGGACATCGCTACCGCGGCGGACCTCCCCGAGGGGCCCCAGTACCTCCCCGACGAGCGCCAGACCGAGGGCCGGGAGATCGCCCGCTGGCGGCGCTTCTCGGGCGTCGGCGAGTTCATGACGATCGGCGACCGCGACCGGGCGGTCCACCTCACCCGGACCAGCCTGCTCGATCAGGGCCACTCGCTGAGCGAGGTCACGGCGCGGCTGGCCGACGCGTTCGGCCTCTCGGCCGACCTCCTGCCGATGAGCGACGACCCCGTCGCCAGCATCGTCCACACCGACGAGGGGCCGATGCACTTCCAGGAGTTCTGGGTCGGCCGCGAGGGCGAACCCGCCGTCGAGAACGTCGAGTTCCGCGGCTCCTCGCGGGCCGAACCGGCGCCGGGCGTGATCGAGGCGCTCGACGACGTCGTCGTGATCGGGCCCTCGAATCCCGTCACGAGCATCGGGCCGATGCTCGCGCTGCCCGGCGTCGGCGACGCGCTCCACGAGACGACCGTCGTCGCCGTCTCGCCGTTCCTCGGCGACGAGGCGTTCTCCGGCCCCGCGGGCGAACTCATGGAGGCCGTCGGCGCGACGGCCAGCACCCGCGGGCTGGCGACGGCGTACCCGTTCGCCGACGCGTTCGTCGTCGACGAGCGCGACGACGTCGCCTTCGACCGGCCGACCGTCCGGACCGACATCGGGATCGACTCGCCCGCGGACGCGAAACGCGTGATCGAGGCGGTCACCGACGCGGTCGATCTGGTCGCCTGACGATGTTCGACCCGCGCCTCGCGCTCGCGAGCCTCAGCGGGCGCTCGGACGCCGCGTGGGCCGCCGCCGGCGCCCCGTACGCGGGCGCGGCCTTCCTCGGCGGCGTCGCCCTCGACGACCCCGCCCGCGAGGCGGCCCGCGAACTCGTCGCCCGCGACCGCGAGGAGTTCCTCCCCCCGGACCCGGTCGCGTTCGTCGACGACCAGCTCGCCGCCCTCGCGGACGTCCCCCTCAGAGCGGGGTTCAACGTCCGCAGCGCGACCCGCGAGCCGATCCGGCGGGTCGCACGCGTCTGTCGCGACCGCGACGCGCTCCTCGAGATCAACGCCCACTGCCGACAGGACGAACTGTGCGCCGTCGGCTGTGGCGAGACGCTCCTGCGCGACGCCGACCGGCTCTGCGAGTACGTCGCGACCGCGGCCGAGGCGGGCGCGACCGTCGGCGTCAAGGTCCGCGCGGAGGTCCCGGCGGTCGACCTCCCGGCGCTCGCCGCCGACCTCGAGGCCGCCGGCGCGTCGTTCGTCCACGTCGACGCGATGGACTCGGAGGCGGTGGTCGCAGACGTCGCCGACGCCTGTGACCTGTTCGTGATCGCCAACAACGGCGTCCGCGACGCGGCGACGGTCCGGGAGTACCTCGACTACGGCGCCGACGCGGTCAGCGTGGGCCGGCCCAGCACCGACCCGGTCGTCCTCGAACGGGTGCGCGCGGCCGTCGACGACCGCGTCGCCGTCGCCGACCGGTAGCGTCGGACGGCCCGGGGCCGAGCTTTCATGTGCGTCTGCCCGATACTACCGCGTATGTTCCGCGCCGACCGCGCCGGAGGGACCGACGACGAACACCGCCGTTCCCCCGCCGGTCGGTGTCGTCCGCCCGACGCGACCCCGTCGAGCCGTGCGAGCGAGCCGCGACCCGGCGACCGCGGGACCCCGAGGGAGGATGTTCGAACGGATTCGTGAGGACGTCCGGGCGATCCTCGAGCGCGACCCCGCGGCGACG
The DNA here is from genome assembly GCF_024296665.1 of Salinilacihabitans rarus. Classification (NCBI taxonomy): domain Archaea; kingdom Methanobacteriati; phylum Methanobacteriota; class Halobacteria; order Halobacteriales; family Natrialbaceae; genus Salinilacihabitans; species Salinilacihabitans rarus. Next base: position 196,901 of record NZ_CP100762.1, read on the forward strand.
AGCGCGCTCGAAGTGTTGCTGTGTTACCCCGGCATGCACGCGCTCTGGGCGCACCGACTCGCCCACCGCCTGTGGAACCGCGACCGGTGGCTCGCCGCGCGCGTCCTCTCGCAAGTCGTTCGCCTCGCCACCGGCGTCGAGATCCACCCGGCCGCCTCGATCGGGCGGCGCGTGACGATCGACCACGGGATGGGCGTCGTCATCGGCGAGACGGCCGTCGTCGGCGACGACGTGCACATGTTCCACGGCGTCACCCTCGGGGGCGCGGCCGCCCGGCGGGTCAAGCGCCACCCGACCGTCGAGAATGGCGTCCGGATCGGCGCGAACGCGACGCTCCTCGGCGACATCACGGTCGGCGAGGGCGCGACCGTCGGCGCCGGGGCGGTCGTCACCGACTCCGTCGACCCGGGCGCGACCGTGATCGGCGTTCCCGCGCGTCCGGTCGACTGACCGGTGGACCCGGGGCGCCCGCGGGACGGGCGACGTGTGAGAAGACCGAAACGTTTTCGTACGGACGCGAGTCACCTCGCGGTATGCCCTCCACCGCCCGCCGCGTCGCGCTCCTCGCAGTCGTCGCGCTCGTCGTCCTCGCCGGCTGTTCGGCCCTCGGCCAGGATCCCACCCGGGAGGACCGCGCCGTCGAGGCGCTCGAACGCTCCCAGGAACGGCTCGACGAGGTCGACTCGTACCGAACCGACGGCGAACTACGCGTCGACGCCGAGAGCGACGGCCGCACCGAGCGGATCCGCGTCGAGGTCGACGGCGCCGTCGACCTCGACGCCGAACGGATGCGGACGAACGCGACCGTCGACGGGGAGACGACGGCGACCTACCTCGTCGGCCGGACGACCTACCGGCAGTGTCCGGACCCCTGGGGTGGCTGGGCCGTCGAGGAGGTCGAGGACGCGGAGGACTGGGCCGACCTGACTCCCGCCGCCGGACCGCTCTCGGTGCTCGAATCCGGCTCGCTGTACTGGAACGGGACCGAGACGGTCGACGGCCGCGAGGCGGTCCTGCTCGTCGGCCACCCGCCGGCGAGCGCGCTCGACGAGACCCAGAGCGGGTTCGGCTCGGCCCTCGGCGGCGGCCCGAACGTCGAGGATCCGACGGTCGAACTGTGGATCGACGCGGAGACCGGCCTGCCGATCGAGTCCCGGATCGAATTCGATGTCTCCGGGCGCGACGGTTCGGCCGACGCCTCGGCGACGATGCGGTACTCGGCGTACGACGAACCGGTCTCGATCGAGGTCCCGGGCGAGGCGTACGACGACCCGTACGAACTGGGCTGTCCCGGCAGTTGAACCGCCGGACGGGCCGGCGGAACCGACGGTATAAGTCCCCGCGGCACGCATCGGCCCGTATGCGAACCGCCGCGGGGAACGCCGAACTCGCCCTCCTGCTGGAGGTCGCGGGCACGCCGAAGCCGGGCAACGTCGACCGCCACCGCGACCTCGACGACCTGCGGTTCGAGCACTTCCTCGCCGGCGCGGTCGGCGCCCGGGACGGCCTCGAGATGGCGGCCGAGGGCGCCGCCGTCGGCCCGGCGTTCGAGCGCGCGGTCGAGGGGATGGCCGCTCAGGGCGGCGGCAACACCCAGTTCGGCGCGCTCCTGTTGCTCGTCCCGCTCGTCCGCGCCGCGCGCGAGGACCTCTCCCAGCCGGTCGCCGAGTCGGTCGTCGAGCGCACGACGGTCGCCGACGCGGCGGCTTTCTACCGCGCGTTCGACCACGTCGACGTCTTCGTCTCCGAGCCGCCGGCCGACCTCGAACCGCTCGACGTCCGCCGCGGGAGCGACGCCGTCCCGGCGCTGGAACAGCGGGGGCTGACGCTGCTCGACGTGATGGACCGGAGCGTCCCCGGCGACGACGTCGCCCGCGAGTGGCTGACCGGCTTCGAGCGGTCGTTCGCCGCCGCCGAGCGGATCGCCGCGGCCGACGGCCCGGTCGCGGATCGGGCGGCGGCGACGTTCCTCTCGCTGCTCGCCGAGCGCCCCGACACGCTCGTCGCGAAGCGCAGCGGCGAGGGCGTCGCCCGCGAGGTGACCGAGCGTGCGGCCGAACTGCGCGAGTCGGCGGCCGACCGCGAGCGGGTCGAGGCGTTCGCCGACGACCTCGTCGCCCGCGGGATCAACCCCGGGACGACGGCGGATCTCACCGCGGCCGGACTGTTCATCGCCCTCGAGCGCGAAGCAGTCGACGTATGACCGGGGACGCGGAGTGGCCCGTCGACCTCGCCGGAGTCACCGAGTCGGTCGTGACGACCCTCGGGCCGAACGGCCTGTGGAACGCCGCGGCGCTCGGGCTGTTCGCCGGCGACGGCGACGACGCGGTCACCGCCCGGACGTGGGGCGACACCCGCACGCGGCGCAACTTCCATCGACAGGGGGAGGGCTACGTCCAGTTCACGCGCGACCCGGTCGACTTCGTCGACGCCGCGCTGTCGATCCACGAACTCGACGCGCCGGTGCTCGACTCCGCCGACGCGTGGGCGCGCGTCGCGGTCGAGCGGGTCGACGAGGGAACGGAGGGCGAGACGCGCTGGGAGGAGTGGCGCCTCGACCCGGTCGAGGCGGCCGCCGAGTGCGAGACGGTGGCGACGATCGACCGCGGCTTCGCGGCCGTGATCGAGGCCACGGTCGCGGCCTCGCGGCTCGGCGTCGCGGGCTACGACGACGACGAACTCCGGTGTCGGCTCGACTACTGTGCCTCGGTCGTCGAGCGCGCGGGCGACGCACGCGAGCGCGAGGCGTTCGCCCGACTGATCCGGCACTCGGACTGGACCCCGTGAGCCGCGGCGAGTCGTCGCGCGGGAATCGGCGGGGGACGTTATATCCTCGCCGACCGAACGGTCGGTCCGATGAGCGACTCCGGCGACTCAAAACCGGTCCGGTTCCGAAGCGACGGCGAGACGTGTCGCGGTGACCTCTTTCTCCCCGACGACGCCGCCGACCCGCCCGTCGTGGTGCTTGCCCACGGGTTCGGCGGCGAGCGGACGTGGCGACTGCCCGCGTACGCGCGCCGGTTCGCCGAGCGGGGGGTGGCCGCGTTCGTCTTCGACTACCGCACCTTCGGCGACAGCGGGGGGCGGCCGCGGAATCTGGTCAGCCCTCGCCGGCAACTCGCGGACTGGCGTGCGGCCGTCGCGCACGTCCGCGGGCGCGACGACGTCGACGGGGACCGACTCGCGCTCTGGGGGACGTCCCTCAGCGGCGGCCACGTGATCACGACCGCCGCACGCGACGGGGACGTCGCGGCGGTCGTCGCGCAGGTGCCGTTCGGCGACGGCCTCGCGACCGTCGCCGGCGCGCTCCGGCGCGGGGGCGCGTCGTACGCGCGCGAGGCCGTCGCGGGGGCGCTCCGGGACCTCCCGCGGGCGCTGCTCGGGCGCGACCCCCACTACGTTCCGATCGTCGACGAGGGGGAGGGCTTCGGGGTGTTGAACGCGCCCGACGCGAGGGCCGCGATAGAGGCGCTCGTCCCGGCGGGCGAGGAGTTCCGGAACGAGGTCCCCGGCCGGGTCGCCGCGACCGTCCCCTTCTACCGACCCGTCTCGGAGGCGGGGGACGTCGACTGCCCGACGTTCGTCGCCGAGGCGGCGCGGGACCGGATCGTTCCGCCGTGGACCGTCCGGCGACTCGTCGCGAGACTCGACGACGTCGAACGCCTCCGGTTACCGGGCGGTCACTTCGACGTCTACACGCCCCCGGCGTTCGACCGCCTCGTCGACCGGCAGGCGGCGTTCCTCTCCCGGCACCTCCGGGGGTGACGGCCCGCCCCGCGCCCGACGTCACTCCCGTTCGAGGGCGAGTTCGACGGCCGTCTCGGTCCGTCCCCGCCACGGGTCGCCGTGGCCGGGCAACAGCGTGACCTCGCCGAGCGGTTCGAGCCGTGCGATCGACTCGCGGGCCCGGTCGTGGTTCCGGTTGATCCACGCCGGCAGCAGTTGGGGGCGGTGGCCGCGGCCGGCGACGAAGTCGACCGTGGCGAGCGCGTCGCCACAGAAGAGCACCTCGCGGTCGGGGACGGAGAGCGCGACGTGGTCCTCGCTGTGGCCCGGGGCGTGGATCGCCCGCGGCCGCCCGGGAACGTCGAGGGTCTCCCCGTCGCCGAACGTCCGGACCGTCCGGACGGGCGGCACCGACGTCCCGCCGGACCGGACGAACTCGACGCCGTACCGGAGCATCTCCGGCCGCCAGAGGTTCTTCACGGTTCCCGCGACCGGAAGCTCCCACTCGCCCCGTGCGGCCTCGACGCCCGCCTCGTGTACCCACACCGGGACGTCGGCCGCCTCGCGGAGTCGGGCGGCGAACCCCGCGTGATCGGGGTGGGCGTGGGTCAGCACGCAGGCGGCGACGTCCGTCAGGTCGGAGCCGAGCGCGTCGAGCAGCGCGGGTAGCTGGGGCCAGTGGCCGGGGAAGCCGGCGTCGACCACCGTGAGTTCGCCGTCCGCCGCGACGACGTACCAGTTGACGCGCTCGCTCCCGCACCGGTAGACGCCGTCCGCGACGGCCGCGGTCCTCGGTTCGGTCATACCGACCGAACGTTCGGTTGGGAGAAAAGCACTTCGGTCCGGACGGGTTCCGGCGGTGTGCCAGTTAAGTGCCCGCCGACCAAACGGTCGGTCGACATGGACCGCCTCGCGGAGCCCTTCGCGAACCCCGAGACGAGTCGCGAGGAGATCTTTCGCGCGACCTACCGCGCGCTCGCCGACCACGGGTACGCCGACCTCTCCATCCAGCACATCGCGGACCGCACGTCGCTGAGCAAGTCGACCATCTACCACCACTTCGACGGCAAGGACGACCTCCTGATGGCGTTCACCGAGCGGATGCTCGAACGGTACGTCGAGGCGTTCCTCGCCGGACCGGAGGGCGATCCGCTCGGGACCCTCGACCGGTCGCTGGACCTCGTCCTCGTCGGCGAGACCGCCGACGGAGTGCCCATCGAGGAGGTACAGACGGCGGAACTGGCGCGCGTCGTCCTCGAACTGCGGGCGCAGGCGGTGCGGGACCCCCGGGTGCAGGACTACTTCGACGCGACCGACCGGATGATCCGCGACCACATCGAGGCGCTGCTCTCGGCCGCCGTCGAAGAGGGGTCGCTCCGTGACGTCGACGCCGAGCGGGTGGCCGCGGTCCTGTACGTGATCCTCGAAGGCGCGCTCGTGCTCCGCACCACCGGACGGGACGCGGAGTGGCTCCGCCACGTCCGGGCGATGGTCGACGACTACCTCGCGGGACTGAAACGCGAGTCGTAGCCCCGACCCGCGGCGAGGACGGCCCTGCGCCGACCGGTCCGCGGCCGTCCTCGGCGTCCACCATCGCCCAAAATGGTGTGTTATAAGAGTCTCAAGACGGAAGCGCCTGTATGGCAATCAAACCGGCCTACGTCAAGAAGACCGGGAACCTGCTCCTCGAGCGGTACCCGGACGCGTTCACGACCGACTTCGAGCAGAACAAAGACAGCGTCGAGAAGCTGACCAACATCGAGTCCAAGGGCGTCCGCAACCGCATCGCGGGCTACGTGACGCGCAAGAAGGGCGCGGAAGTTCCGGCCTAGAGCTGTTCTCTCGTCTCGCACGCGAACCGGCGAGCGACGGCTCTGTCCTCGAAGGGGTCGGAGACGTCGTCGGGTTCGGGATTCTCGTCGTCAGTCCTCGGCGGCCTCGGCGGCGACCGGCTCCTCGGCCCCGTCACCGGCTTCGTGGCCGTGGTCGTCGCCGAAACCGGGCTCCATGTAGAAGGCGATCCACAGCGCGAGGACGCCGACGCCGGCGCCGAACGTGAGCGCGACCGCGCCCTCCAGGATCGTCAGTTCGCGGCCGACGACGAGCAGTTCGCCCCCCTGGTAGCCGGTCCAGCCGGCGACGACGCCGAGCAGAATCGCGAGCGCGCCGACGACGGCCGCCGACAGGTTGAACGTGCTCTCGAACGGGCCGACGCCGCGTTCGGTCGCGGCCGTCATCGGTCCCACCCCGCGGTCGGTCGGGGCGTCGGTTCGCGGGCGCCGGCCGACGCGGCGCCGAGCGGTCCGGAGTCGGGCGAGTGCGGGTGCATCGTTCGATGGGTTCCGCTACGCGTTCTTAATTGCTTCTGTGTTCGGCCGCGATATCGCGGGTCCACGCCGTCGCGCCGAGGCAATCGGCACGGGGTTCCTGAACGTTCAGGTGGGCGGATCCGGAAGACGGGGTATGGACCGACGCGCGCTCGGCACGACCGGCTGGGAGGTCACGGAAGTCGGACTCGGCACCTGGAACGTGGGCTCGGACTGGGGCGACGTCCCCGAGGCGGAGGGTCGCGCGGCCATCGACGCCGCACTGGAAGCCGGCGTCGACTTCGTCGACACGGCCGACGTCTACGGCGACGGTCGCAGCGAGCGGCTGATCGCCGAGACGCTCGCGGCCCGCGAGGACGAGGACGACCCCGTCGTCGCGACGAAGGCGGGCCGCCGACTCGACCCCCACGAGGCCGACGGCTACGACCGCGACCACCTCGAACGGTTCGTCGACCGGAGCCGGGAGAACCTCGACGTCGAGACGGTCGACCTCCTGCAGTTGCACTGCCCGCCGACGGACGTCTACTACCGACCCGAGACGTTCGAGGCCCTCGAAGCGCTCGTCGACGCGGGGAAAATCGCCCACTACGGCGTCAGCGTCGAGCGCGTCGAGGAGGGGCTGAAGGCGATCGAGTACCCGGGCGTCGAGACCGTCCAGATCATCTGCAACCCGTTCCGCCAGCGCCCGGCCGAGCGGTTCCTCCCCGCGGCCGCCGACCGCGACGTGGGCGTGATCGTCCGCGTCCCGCTCGCCTCGGGGCTTCTCACCGGCGCGCTCGACGCCGACACCACCTTCCCGGAGAACGACCACCGCAACTTCAACCGCGACGGCGAGGCGTTCGACGTCGGCGAGACGTTCGCCGGCGTCCCCTTCGAGGTCGGCCTCGACGCCGTCGACGCCCTCCGGCCGGTCGTCCCCGACGGCTGGACGATGGCGCAGTTCGCGCTCCGGTGGATCCTCGACCACGAGGCGGTGACGACGGTGATCCCCGGCTCGACGAACCCGACGCACGTCCGCGAGAACGTCGAGGCGGCCGACCGCCGGTCGCTGACCGACGAGGAGCGCGCGGCGGTCCGCGAAGTGTACGACGAGTACGTCCGCGAGCACGTCCACCACCGGTGGTGAGCCGTTCGAGGCGCCAGCAAACGGTGACTCGATCCAAACGGTTTTGCGCGCCCGGTTCCCAGCCCCCGACAATGGCAGTACGAGTTGGCGTCCTCGGCGCGACGGGCGCCGTCGGACAACGACTGATTCAGCTTCTGGACCCACACCCCGACTTCGCGGTCGCGGCGCTGACCGCCAGCGACGCGAGCGCCGGGAAGACCTACCGCGAGGCCGCCAAGTGGCGCGTCGACACCCCCATCCCCGAGGACGTCGCCGGGATGACCGTCGGCGCGACCGAACCCGACTCGGTCCCGGACGACGTCGACCTGCTGTTCTCCTCGCTGCCGTCGAGCGTCGGCGCCGCCGTCGAACCCGACTTCTGTGAAGCCGGCTACGTCGTCTCCTCGAACTCCTCGAACGCGCGGATGGCCGCGGACGTCCCGCTCGTGATCCCCGAGGTGAACGCCGACCACCTCGACCTGCTCGAAGTCCAGCGCGACGAGCGCGGCTGGGACGGCGCGCTCGTGAAGAACCCGAACTGCTCGACGATCACGTTCGTCCCGACCCTCGCCGCCCTCGCCGAGTTCGGCCTCGAACGGGTCCACGTCGCGACCCTGCAGGCCGTCTCCGGCGCGGGCTACGACGGCGTCACCTCGATGGAGATCATCGACAACGCCGTCCCCCACATCGGGAGCGAGGAGGAGAAACTCGAAACGGAGTCACGCAAGCTACTCGGCGGGTTCGACGGCGCCGAACTCGACCGCCACGACGTCGAGGTCGCCGCCTCCTGCAACCGCATCCCCACGATCGACGGCCACCTCGAGAACGTCTTCGTCGAGACCGACGAGGACCTCTCGCCCGCGGCGGCCGCCGAGGCGATGCGCGAGTACCCCTCGCTCGACCTGCCGTCCTCGCCCGACCCCCTGATCCACGTCTTCGACGAGCCCGACCGCCCCCAGCCCCGGCTGGACCGCACGCTCGGCGACGGCATGGCCATCGCCGCCGGCGGCCTGCGCGAGTCGACGTTCGGCCTGCAGTACAACTGCCTCGCGCACAACACGATCCGCGGCGCCGCCGGCGCCAGCGTCCTCAACGGCGAACTGCTGCTGGAGAACGGCTACCTGTAGGTTCCCTTTCAGTCCTCGTCCTCGCTCGCGTCCGCCCGCGGGAGCGACACGACCGGCACCGACGCCGTCTCGACAAGCCGCCGGGTCACGTCCCCGGTGAGCAGTTTCGTCAGTCGGCCGCCCGTCCGCGGGACGAAGACGACGCCGTCGACCCCGTGGTCGGTCGCGGCGTCGAGGATCGTCTCGACCACGTCCGTCCCGTAGAGAATCTCCGTCTCGACGGTCAGACCGGCCGCTTCGAGCGGCCCGCGCGCCCGCCCGAAGGACTCGGCCGCGTACTCCCGCCGGGCTTCGAGGGGAGCCTTGTCCGGCGCGCCGCCGCCTTTCTCGATGACGTGGACGACGAACGCCGTCACCGGGGGTTCGAGGCGGGCGGCGACGGCCCGAGCAGTCCGCTCGGCGTCGTTCGGGTCGGCGACGGGGACGAGCACCGGTCCGTCGAACGTTATCGCCATCGGGCCACCTCGCGGGGCGTGTACACGGTCATCTCGTCCGGACCTACCGGCTCGGGTGCCATAAATGTAGACGAGAGCCGCCGCCGACGGGGCGGTGTGACCGACCGCGCTCGTCGCCGCGACCGGCCTACGTCCGCGGCAGGACCTGGTTGTCGAGCCCCTCGAACGAGTCGCTCTCCTCGATCCGGCGGACGTTGCCGGCGACGACGTCCGCCAGCCGCTCGTAGTACTCCGGGGTGTGGCCGGCGTTGTGCGGGGTTAGCTGGACGTTCTCGAACGTCCACAGCGGGTGTTCCTCGGGCAGCGGCTCGGGGTCGGTGACGTCCAGCGAGGCGCCGCGGAGGCGGTTCCGGCGCAGCGCGTCGACCAGCGCGTCGGTGTCGACGACCGGCCCGCGGGCGACGTTGACCAGCACCGCCTCCGGCGGCAGGGTCACGAGCGCCTCGGCGTCGACCAGCCCGCGGGTCTCGTCGGTCAGCGGGCAGGTCAACACGAGGTAGTCCGTGCGCGCGAACGCCTCGTGGAGGTCGTCGTCGTAGCCGAACACCTCGTCGGCGGGGCCGCCCTTCTCCGGGGAGTGGCGCACGCCGATCGTCTCGACGCCGAAGGGGTCGAGACGCTCGCAGACCGACCGGCCGATCGCCCCCAGTCCGACGACGGTCACGGTCGAGTCCTGCAACTCGTGGGCCCGATAGTGGCGCCACTCCCGGCGGCGCTGGCGGCGCGCGCCGACGTGGAACCGGCGGGTGAACGCGAGGATGGCACCGAGGACGTGTTCGCCCATGTTCGGGCCGTGGACGCCGGAGGCGTTCGTGACGGTCACGCCCCGCTCGTCGAGGGCGTCCAGCGGCAGGTGGCCCGTGCCCGCGTACGCGCACGCGAACACTTCGAGGTTCTCGGCGACCGCGAGCAGCGACTCGTCGAGGTCCATCCCGGTCACGAACCAGGCCTCGCGGATGGCCTCGCGCTCCTCGGCCGGCGTCCGGGCCAGCCGAACCGGCGTGTCTGGCAGTCGGTCGCGGATGGCGGCCGCGTACTCCTCGACGGGCGTCCCGTGTGTCCCCGTCCGGAGGACGAGTACATCGAGGTCCTCTGGCATACCCCCACGCTCGAACCGGAGGGGCAAAGAACCGTGTGCTCCGGGGGGCCTACCGGCCCTCGAACTCGGGGTCCTCGTCGCCGAGGAAGCCGGCCAGCCCCGCCGCGTAGTCGTCGGTCTCGGCCAGCGCGGCGATCCGGTCTCTCTCGCGGTCGAGGTGCGTCGCGAGGTCGGTTTCGTACGCGCTCCGGAACAGCCCCTTGAGTTCGGCGTAGGCGCGCGTCGGCCCCGCGGCGAGTCGCGCGGTCACCTCCTCGAACCGCGCGTCGAACGCCTCCGCCGGGACCGCCACGGTCGCCAGTCCCGCGTCGACGGCCTCCTCGGGGCGGCTGAACTGTCACGATCGGCGGGAGTTTCAGGCAGTTTAATAGGCAGCCTTGAGTCCCCACCCAGTATGGAACGCGTTGACGTCGCGATCGTCGGCGGCGGGCCCGCGGGGGCCTCGGCGGCCGAACAGGCCGCCGCCCACGGCGCCGAGACGGTCCTCTTCGAGCAGGGCGTACCCCGGGAAGACCGCGAGGACGTCGGTCCCGACTCGACCGACGCCGCCGGGATGCTCGACTACTGGGTCGACATCATGGGGTTCGACTACGAGGAGATCCCCGACGAGATCGTTCTCCGCGAACTCGAGGGGGCGGACTTCGTCGGCCCGACGACGGCGGTCGAGTTGAACACGACGGGCATCGACGCCTCGTACCCGACGTTCGGCTACACCTTCCACCGCGCCCGGATGGACGACTGGCTCCACGAACGCGCCGCCGACGCCGGCGCCGACCTGCGCGTCGGCGTGGGCGTCAAGGACCTCGAAACCGACCTCTCGGGGGCCGCGCCGAGCCACACCGTGACGCTGTCCGACGGCGAGGCGGTCGAAGCCGACTACGTCGTCCTCGCCGACGGCCCCCAGCGGCGGATCACCCTCGGCGCGCTCGACCAGTTCACGCCCGCCGGGCGGAGCATCTCGGAGGTCCTCTCGCCGCCGGAGGCGAACCACATCGCCTACCAGGAGTACCGCCGGTTCCCCGAGGAGGTCTTCGAGGAGGACCGCCTGAAGTTCTGGTGGGGGTACATGCCCGGCGAGACGGCCTACCCGTGGGTGTTCCCCAACGACGACACGGTCGCCCGCGTCGGGTTGACGATGCCGATCGGGATGACCCTCGACGACGTCGCCCACCCCGAGTCGTACAAACTGCTGGCGCCGACCGACGAGCGGATCCCCGCCGGGGCGGAGTACATCCGCCGCCTGCTCGAACTGGAGTACGGCGACGAGTACGACGTCGAGTCGGCGTTCCCGCGCGTCGAGGACCGCGGGAAGTCGAAGGGGACCGAGACCTACCCCATCTCCTCGACGCGGCCGATCGAGTCGCCCGTCGGCGCGAACCTCGCGGTCGCCGGCGGCGCGATGGGCACCACCTCGGCGTTCCACGAGGGCGGCTACCACGTCGCCGTCCGCACCGGCAAGATCGCGGGACGGCTCGCGGCGACCGACGCCCTCGGCGAGTACAACGAGGTCTGGAAGCGGGCCATCGGCGACGAGATCCTGCGCAACGTCTCCTTCGCCGACATCGTCGAGGACTACGAACCCGACGACTGGGACCGGGCGTTCGGGATCGTCTCCGACATGCAGGACGCGAACGGCGACGGCGCGCTGATCGCGAAGAAGTACTCGGCGGGCATCGGCGCGACGAAGATCGTCGCCGCCTACAAGAAGCGCAAGTTCGGGTACCGCGACGGCAAGTACGTCCAGTTCCGCGAGGACGAGTACGTCTACTGACGGCGGTGGATTCCCGGGGAGTGGGAATTAGGAGTCGAAAGTAGGCCGATGACCGTCATACGTCCGGTAGAGATGAGCCGCGACGCGACGACAACGAGCGGATCGAACGCCGGGTCGTCACTGCGGGCGCTCCTGCGGATCGAGCCGGAGTCGTCCGCCGGCTGTTCGGTACTCGCGGCGGGCACCGAGGGCGAGGACGTCCGGCAGAACTTCGTCTACACCGACGGCTCGGCCGCCGAGGGCGGCTGCGAGTGCCGCGCCGAGGTCACCGTGATCGACGGCGACGAGCGCAAGCGCCGCCTCGTCGGAAGCGAGGTCGACGGCGGCTGCGTCTGCATGGCGCTGCGGCGAACCGACTGTGTCACCGAGATCGAGGGGTTCCGCGACGGCGCGTTGCTCGTGTCGGTGACCGTCCCCGGCCGCGACGCGCTCCGGTCGGTCGTACAGGCCGTCCGCGAGACGGGCGCGACCGTCCAGCTTCGCCGGATCCGCGACCTCGGCGAGGCCGACGAGGACGCCGCCGACGAGCGCTTCGTCGAGGTCGACGCCCGCGAGATCACCGACAAGCAACGCGAGGCGATCCGGGCGGCCTACGACGCCGGCTACTTCGAGCGCCCGCGGCGGGCCGACCTCGACGACCTCGCGGAGGAACTCGGGGTCTCGCCCTCGGCGGTCTCCCAGCGCATCTCCGCCGTCGAGTCGCGCCTCGTACTCGAACTGCTGCGCGCCGAGGACGGCTACTGATCTCGCCGACGCGACGCCGACCGACCCGCCGCGAGCCGCGCCGCTCGATCGATTAAAATACCTGTAGTATGAAGCGACGAGTCGACTGGTTGGTATGTCGTACCGTCGACCATGATGGATTCAGACCGAGAGGGCCACGATCCGGACGCCCACGATCTCCACACGGTCGACCGCGACCGCATCCGCTACGAGTTGACGTTCGAACTCGACGATCCGGCCACCGTTCCGATCGAGCGTGAACGGCTCACGGACGCCATCCTCGGCTGTCTGACCGTCGATGGCGTACAGGGGTTCTGGGCAGAACGGCGCGTCGGCGGCCGCCACGGCCGGCTCACGTTCGAGTTCGACGACGAGTCGGCCTGGGAACGGTTTCGCGACAGCGACGGCCACGCCGCGCTCGTGACGACGCTCGAGGACGGCATCGCCGCCGTCGAACGGGAACTGTGGGGTCCGGGTGCGGTCTCGCTGGGCGAGGACGGCCCCCTCGTCGTTCCGCTCGAGAGGGTCCTCCCCGGTTCGCTCGACCCGCCGGCGGACGACGACGCCGAACCGATCCCCACCGGCGACCGCCCCTGACCCCCCTTCTGGAATCCGTTTAACAGGTGCGTTCGGCGAACGGACCACAACGTACATGTCCGATGCGCGAACTCGACTTAAATGGCTGTAGTATCAAGCGGGAATGCCATCGTTTTTGCCTCCTTTCGTTCGCCTGTAGCGGCGAGTGAATAGTACGGTGCGCGGCCGGGAGGTCCCGGCCGCGAAACGCCGGGGCGCCGACGTCACCCGCGTCGACGCCCCTCGAAACGAGACGGGGACGAACAATGAGCTACGACGTACAACGGATCCGGACGGACCTATTCGGACGTGACGTATCGCTCGCGCTGAGCGCGCCGTGGACCAGCTACTGGCTCGTATTCCTGCGCGTGATCACCGGCTGGTGGCTCCTGCACGCCGGCCTCGGGAAGGTACTCGAAAGCGGACTGTTCTACGACACCACCGGCTGGGTGATGGCACAACAGGACGCCATCACCTACCCGCTCATGTCCTGGTTCGCGACGAACGCGGCCTGGCTCCCGAACCTCATGGTGCCGTGGGGCCAGATTGCGATCGGCCTGGGGCTCATCCTCGGCTGCCTGACTCGGCTGGCGGCGGCCAACGGCGCGATCCTGATGTTCTTCTTCTACTTCGGGAACGCCGGCTGGGCCCACGGGTTCGTCAACGGCGACCTGCTCGGGCTGTTGATGTTCCTCACGATCCTCCTGTTCGGCGCCGGACGGGTCTGGGGCGTCGACGCCTACCTCGAGCGCACCGACACGGTACGGAACAACAAGTGGATGCGGCTCCTGCTCGGTTGAGAGGTGACACGACATGACAACTGACACGACCACGACCGCGGATCGGATCGCGATGGCGCTGGGTGGCGGGCTGATCACCCTCGGCGTCGTCGTACTGGGCCTGATCAACACGCTCGCGAACGCGCCGACGGTGCCCGCCGTCGAAGAGGGCGAGATCGTCGCGACGCCGATGATCTCGCCGGAGATACGGGCGTACCTCGTCGCGCTGGGGCTGCTCGTCTGGCTGGTCTACGCGCTGTACAAGCTGACCAGCGTCCCGCCGGGAACGACCGACGAACGCGAGCACCCGGGCGCCGTCGAGGGCTGACTCCCCGTCGACCGCCCCGCGAGTAACCGACCGACCGACCGCTTTTTGCCGACCGCTTCGACGCCGTGAGCCGTGACCGGCGAGCGACGGGCATTTTTGGGCGTCGGCGTGGTATCGCGCCCATGACGTCCGCCGACTCGCCCGCGGACGACGGCGCCGCCGGCACGACGGACGCGACGCACCGGCGGCCGGGAGGCGCCCCGCACGGCCCGACGGCCGCGGGGGACCACGACGAACACGAACACCGGAGCCGGTGGCCGCTCGTGGCGGCCCTCGGCGCCGGCGGCCTCTACGCCGGGGTCGCGATCGCTTTGCTCGCGAACGCGGCCGGGTTCGCCAGCCCCGCCGTCGGGGTCGTCCTCGGTGCCGGGGGCGCGCTCGTCCTCCTCGTCGGCGTCTTCGGCTGGCTCGACGAGGCGTTCTTCGGCCGCCTCGACGCCGCCGGGATCGGCAAGCCCCGCGAGTCCTACGTCGGCACCACGCTGCTGTTCCTCGCGACCGACGTCGCCACGTTCGGCGCGGTGTTCGTCTACTACTTCTTCGTCCGCGTCGGCGCGTGGCCGCCCGGGGAGTTGCCGCCGCTGCTCAGTTCGCTCGTGCTGGCGAACACCGCCGTGCTGGTCGCGAGCAGTTTCACGCTCCACTTCGCCCACGAGGGCCTGCAGGAGGGCCGGCGACGGCGCTCCCTCGCGTTGCTCGCGACGACGCTGGCGCTCGGGGTCGTCTTCCTCGCCGGACAGGCCTACGAGTACTACGAGTTCGTCGTCGCGGAGGGCTTTACGCTCTCGGACGGCGTGTTCGCAAGCGCCTTCTTCGGGCTGACGGGGCTGCACGGCCTGCACGTCACGCTCGGCGTCGGCGGCCTCGCGATCCTCTGCTGGCGGGCGCTGCGCGGCCACTACGGCCCCGACCGGGACACCTCCGTCTCGACGGTCTCGCTGTACTGGCACTTCGTCGACGTCGTCTGGCTCTTCCTCGTGGTCGTCCTCTACGTCGGCGCGGCCGCGACCTGAGCCCGCGGCCGAACGGTCGGGCTTTTGTACGGCCGCGGGCAACCCCCTCGAAATGGACACCGCTCGACGGTTCGTCGCGGACCTCGCGGCGACGACCGACCGCTGGTGGTACCTGCCGGCGGTCGTCGCCGCGACGGCCGTCGTCGTCGAGGCGCTGGTCGTCTCCGAGGCCGCCTCGCCCCGGCTTCTGGAGGCGCTGGTCGCCTTCGTGCTGGTTCCCGGCGGCTTCCTCGCGGCCGGGGCGATGGCCCTCGACCTCGTCGCCAAAGCCGAGGGGCGTCCGCCTCCGGGACTGGTGGGCTACCCCGCCGCGGTGCTCGTCACGCTGGCGCTCGGGACGTTCTGGCTCTACCTCGTCGTCGCCGTCTACCTGCTGGTCTGGGTGCGGCCGGGGTGGGCGCTGTCCGACGCGTGACGATCACTCCTCCGGCCGTCGCCGCATCCGCTCCTCGAAGCCGGCCATCCGCCGGTAGATCGGCGGCGTCAGCACGCCCGCGACCCCCACGAGGATCGCCACGCCCCCGATCGGGAACAGCAGGGGTTCGGCCTCCAGACAGGAGTTCAGCGACGCGATCCGGACGTAGTAGCGCTCGCCGTCGACCGCGACGATCGCACCCTCGCGCAGCACGGCCCCGTTTTCGGCCCCGCCCTCGACGACCGCCTCCTCCAGCGGGCTGTCGATCGCCTCCCTGATCGCCTCGCGCTCGGCCGCCGAGAGGTTCTCGAACGGGACCTCCTCGGCGGTACCCGCCGGCCGCTCGTCGGGTCCGAGCGCCCGGACCTCGACGTCGGGCTCGCCACAGAGGCCCAGCGCGTCCTGCATCACGACGTAGCCGCCGAGGATGGCCGCCGGAATCCCGAGGGCGATCAGGAGGACGCCGACGAACGGGACGACGTAGGTGAGCAGGAACGACTCGCCGGGTGCCCGCGGCGACGACGCGGTGTCGTCAGCGGCCATACTCCTCGGGCGCGGCCGGGCGTCTGCTTCCGAGGTACTCGACCGTGCCGGCGAGGCCGAGGCCGTACAGCCAGTGGCCGACGAGGACGAACGCGAGGTAGCCGACGAGTTCGAGCCCGCTCTGGCCGGTGTAGAAGGCGATGGCGAACCCCGAGGCGATGATCGTCGCGAACCAGAAGCCGGTGACGAGGCTCAACTGGCCGGGCAGGAACTCCCCGAACGTGAGAAACAGCAACACCCAGGTCACCATCCCGCCGACGAGGAAGACGGTGTAGCCGAAGACGGGGGTGGCCGGGAGGCCGACCAGCGTCGCGAGGTCGGCGAACGACGCGACCTCGAAGACACCGATGATGTAGGCGACGGTCAACACGCCGGTCAGCAGCATCGTCCCGACGAAGCCGCCGACCGCGCCCGCGAGCGCGTCGGCGAGGACCCGCTCGGCGATCGGTCGCAGTCGGCCGTACAGCGAGGGTGCCTCGCCTTTCGGCGTCGGCTCGTAGGACTCGCGGACCGCCTCGGGTTCGGCCGGCGGGATCCCCCGCTCGCGTTCGAGTTTCTCCTCGAACCACTGCCACTCGCGGGTGAACTGGTCGGTCTCTTTCAGGTTCCACGGGTCGGCGTCCGCGACGGGGTCGCCCTGGAAGTACGACCACACCATGTTGTACAGCCACAGCAGGACGCTCAACCCGACGACGTACGCGCCGACGGTGGCGACGATCTGCAGCGAGTGGAACTCGGCGGGGTAGGTCGCGTACCGGCGCGGGAGTTCGAGGAAGCCGATCGCCATCAGCGTCCCGAACGTCAGCACGGAGCCGCCGACGAGCAGCACCGACTGGAACAGCGCGAGCCGCCGGTCGTACATCCGGCCCGTCAACAGGGGGTACCAGTAGTAACTCGCCGCGAACATCATCAGCGGGATGATGCCCATGACGATGAAGTGGAAGTGGCCGACGACGTAGTAGGTGTCGTGGTAGACGACGTCGATGGGGATGACCGCGAGGAAGACGCCGGTGATCCCGCCGTAGATGAACGTGCCGATGCTGCCGACACACAGCAGCGTCGGCGCGGCGAGTTTGACGTCGCCGTTCCAGATGGTCGTCATCCAGTTGAACACCTTGATCGCGCTCGGGACGGCGATGGCGACGGAGGTGGCCATGAAACTCGCCCGGATGCGGGGGTCGAGGCCCGCCGCGAACATGTGGTGGGCCCACACCCCGAAGCTGAGGACGCCGATGGCCAGCGTCGAGTAGACGATGAACTTGAAGCCGAACAGCTTCCGGCCGACCATCTTCGGCAGGATGAGGCTCAGCAGCCCCGCCGCCGGGAGGAAGATGATGTACACCTCGGGGTGGCCCCAGAACCAGAACAGGTGTTGCCAGAGGATCGGGCCGCCGCCCTCGGTCGCGAAGAACGTCGTCCCGAAGTTGCGGTCGAACAGCAACATCAGGAGGGCACTACCCAGCAGGGGGAACGCGAAGATGACGATGCCGCTCGTGACGAGGAGGTTCCACGAGAAGATGTCGAGGTTGCCCCAGCCGATCGACTCGTCGCGCTCGTAGACGATCGTCGCGATGAAGTTGATCCCGGCGATGGTCGTCGCGACCCCGCTGAGGTGCAAGCCGAGCAGGAGGAAGTTGATCTGCGGGTCCGGGGTCACGCTCGACAGCGGCGTGTACAGCGTCCAGCCCAGCGCCGGTTCGCGAAGCGCGAACAGGGGGGTGAGCCACTCCTCGGGGACGGCGAGCGCGAGCGTCTTCCCGGAGACCTCCGCGATGATCCCCAACCGCGCGAGCAGTAGCGCGGGCGGCAGCATCCAGAAGCCGACCGCGTTCAGCCGCGGGAACGCCATGTCGTCGGCGCCGATCAAAAGCGGCAGGAAGTAGTTGCCGATGCCGAAGAAGACGGGCGCGACGAAGAAGATGAGCATCGTCACCCCGTGCATCGTGAACAGTTCGTTGTACGTCTGCTCGGTCCAGAGGTCCGCCGCGGGCGTCAGCAGGTGCGTGCGCATCATCATCGCGTCCACGCCGCCCCACAGCGCCGCGACGGTCCCGAGCGCGATGTAGAGCAGGCCGATCTCCCGGTGGTTCGTCGACGTCGTCCAGCGAATCGCCGCCGCCTTCGCCTCCGCGAGCGTCGGCCGGCGCTCGCCGACGGCCGCGTACCCGCCGTCGGGCGACGGGTCGGTCCGCCGCCACCGGGCGAGGCCGGCCACCAGCAGGCAGCCGACGACCACCGCGAGGAAGAGGCCAGCCTGAACGACCGCCCGGCTCATCGTACCACCCCCGGTCGACGACCGGACGCGTGGCGACTGCTGGCGAACATAGCCGCACCGTCACCGTCGTCAGCAATAAAGCTGAACTGACACGTTCGGGAAAGTCGTCGCCGCCGACCCGTCGCGCGCCGTGACTCTCACGCGTCGCGTGAAGGCCGTATTTCCGGGCGGCCGTGGAAGCCGGCACCGATGCCCAGCCGCCGGCTCGTCGCCCTCGCCCTCGCCGGACTCGGACTGCTCGCGTCGACCGGGACGGCGACCGCCCAGTCGGTCAACCGCGACCTCATCGAGGGTCTGGAGTTCCAGTTGCTGTACGTCGCGCTCCCGCTCTCGCTGTTCGTCCTCACCGTCCTCCTCTACGCCACCGTCAGGTTCTACGACAACGACGACCCCCAGCCGACCCCGGAGGACCCCGCCCTCGAGATCACGTGGACGGCCGCGACCGCGATCATCCTCGTGTTCGTCGGCCTCGCCGGCTACTCCGTGCTCGTCAGCCCCTACGTCTCCCCGTCCCAGCCGGCGGACCTCGCCGGCGGCGAGGAGGGCGGCGTCGAGAGCGTCGAGGACCTCCCCGAGACCGACGACGAGGTCGTCCACGTCCGGGGCTACCAGTGGGGGTGGGAGGTGACCTACCCGGACGCGAACGTGACGACGAGCGACGAAATCGTGCTCCCCGCCGACGAGGACGTGACGTTCTGGCTCACCACCGACGACGTCATGCACTCGCTGTTCGTCTCGGACCTCGGGGTCAAGCAGGACGCCTACCCCGGGGAGTACACCCGCGCGCGGACGCACGTCTACGAAACCGGAGCGTACGACGCCCGCTGTACGGAGTTCTGCGGCGCCGGCCACTCCCGGATGGAGGCGACGGTCGTCGTCGTTCCACAGGAGGAGTACGACGCGTGGCTCGAGGAGAACGCGGATTCGGAGAACGCCAGCGCGCCGGGCGTCTGACACCGGAAAGCGTTAAACGACGCGATCACCTATATAAACTGCGTGCCTCTGTCCCCGTCCGAGCAGACCCACACGGGTGCGATGACGGCACGGCGAACCCGGGCGCGCGACACTCACGAGTCGTGATTCCTCGCGAATCACGCGCCGCGAGACGGCGTCAGCCGTCTCGCCAGTCGGTGGTTCCTGTGGAACCACCAGTTCGGCGGCTCGCGCCGCCTCACAAGCCGCGACTCCCCAAGAGTCGCGCAACGCCCGGCACGAGGGTTAGCCAGCCGACGCGGCACGCCGCCACGGGATGAGGCTGGACGTTAGTGTTCCGGGCGACACTTCTTTCGAGACGCGGAGACGGCGAGTGCCCGCTCCGTCCCGGTCACGCGAGCGCGGGACGGTTACGCCTCCGGCCCGTGTCGTCCCCGTGAGCGACGGGGAGGGGTTCGATCCAGTCAGCCCCGGACCGCCGCCTCGATCGCTTCGACGACGACGTGGTCCGCAAGCCGGCCGCTGCGGCGCCAGCGGATCGTCCCCTCGCCGTCGAGCAGCATCGTCGTCGGGAAGCCGCCGACGCCGTAGTGGTCGTTGACGACGCCGCCGTCGTCGACCCCGAGGGGCCAGCCGCCGTCGGTCTCGGTCCACCACTCGGCGAACCGCTCGTCCGAATCGGCGGGGTCCCGGGTCGGGTCGGTGATCGTCAGGAACGCCGCGTCGGCGTCGTCGACCGCCGCCCGCGCCCCGGCGAGCGCCGACAGCGTCGCCCGACTCGTGGGACAGCGCGTCCGCGCGAAGTTGACGAGGCGGAACCGTCCCGGCTCCGGCAGGGAGACCGTGCCGGACTCGCTGCCCGGCGCGTCGATCGTCCGCACCTCGAACGGGGGTCCGGTTCGACGGTCGTCTTCGTTCTCGCCGTCCTCGTCGGCGTCGGCTCCGTCGCCGGCCCCCGGCGGTCCGCGGGTCGCGAGGGCGGCCACACCGACGACAGCGGTGAGGCCGCCGACGCCGACGAGGAGGTCGCGCCGCCTCACGCCCGCCTCCCGTCGGCCGGTCGCGGGCGCTCGCGGGCGCTCGCGGGCGCGGGCCCCGCGCAAGCCGCCGGCGCGTGGTGTGTCATAGCAGCCCCGTCGTATCGCGGGGGCAAAGGCCCGTCGGTCGGGCCGAGGGTCGTGTCCTCACGCCCGCCCGGGGACGGCGGAAGCGCGGGCGAGGCGCTGGCTCCCCGCCGCGACGGCGACGAGCGTCGCGACGGCGGCCACCGCGCTGGCGGCCAGCAGGAGCGGCTCGTAGCCGTAGCCGACCGTGACCGCGAGCCCCGCGAACGCGACCGGGCCGCCGGTGCGCCCGAGGAAAGTGGTGCTGTTGCGCAGGCTCATCGCGCCCGCGAGGTGTTCGACGGGGATGCGGTCGCTCACGGCGGCGTCGACGGCGGGCATCGAGAGCCCGATGCCGACGCCGACGACCACGAGTCCGCCGGTCACCGCGAGCGCGCCGTCGGCGAGCCAGAGGCCGGCGAAGCCGACCGCGTAGCAGGCGAAGCCGGCGGTGATCAGCCGATCGTTCGCGAAGCGGCGGGCCAGCCGACCGCTGGAGGCCGCCGCGGCGGTCGAGGCGCCCTCCGAGAGCAGGATCACGAGGCCGATCGCGACCGGCGCGAGCGTCCCCGCGAGCAGGAAGGGGACGGCGGTGAACACGACGCCGAACAGCAGGAACTCCGTCAGGAACGCGACGCCGAACAGCGCCAGCGTCGGGCCCGTCGCGATCGTCCGCGAGGCGTCGACGAGGTAGGCCGTCCCGCGCGCGCCGCCGGACCGCGACGGCTCGTCGAGGGCGACGTGTGCGAACGCCGCCACCGGCAGCGCCGCGAGGTAGACGACGAACGGCGCGTTCCACGAGATCGCGGCCAGCGCCCCGCCGAGGACGGGAAAGAGCGCGGCGGTCGCCGACAGGACGGCGACGTTGACCCCGAGGACGGCGTTGCGCCGGACGCCGTCGTAGGCGTCGCCGACGATCGTCACCGTCGTGATGAAGATCGCCGCGGCCGCGGCCCCCTGGGCGAGTCGGAGCGCGAGCAGGACCTCGAACGACGGCGCGACGACCATCGCCCCGCCGAGCAAGCCGAACGCGACCAGCCCGCCGACGAGCACGCGTTTGCGGCCGATCCGATCGGCGAGCATCCCGATGAACGGCGAGAGGACGATCCCGACGACGAAGTAGCTGCTCACGAGCAGGCTCGCCTGCACGTCGGTGATCCCGAACGCGTCCCGGAACGTCGGGAGGACGGGGCTGATAAGCGGGACGCCCAGCGGTGCGAGCGCGGTACTCGCGAGCACGACCTGGACGGTCCGCGAGCCCCACGGGACGGCGGCGTCCGAGTCGGCGTTCGACGATGGTTCGACTGCTGGTTCCATACTCGTCCGGAGGCGCCCGCGGGCCCTATAGGCATTCACTGACACTGATATCTTCGGGCGAGTCGGCGTCTCGGGGGGTGAGACACAGCTAAGCGGGTGAGAGGCGTACGCATACCAACGGTCGCGGGAACGACCGGGAGACACCATGACGGGTTCCGTACTCGACGAGGTTCTGGAGGCGACGATCGAGGCCGACACCAGTCGGCTCTCGGCCCACGAGCTGGGGCCACGGCTCGACACCGACGAACTCGTCGACGTCGTCCGCCACCGCGCGCTCCTCGAAGTGCTGTTCGAGGCGCCGCTGGACCGGCGCGACCTCGAAGACCGGCTGGGGGTCTCCCGGGCGACGAGCCACCGGTTCACGCGCTGGCTGGACGAGCGGGACCTCGCCGAGCGCGCCGACGGCCGGTTCGCGCTGACGGGCAAGGGGCAGGCCTACGCCGACGCCATCTTGCACTTCGAGCGCGACCTTCGCGCGGCGACGACGCTGGCGCCGCTGCTCGAGTCGATCTGCGAGGCCCACCGCGAGTTCGTCGTCGCCCCGTTCGCCGACGGGACGGTGACCACGGCGACGCCGGGTGACCCGTACGCGCCGGTCACGCGGTTCGCGGAACTGCTGGAGGGGAGCGACGCGTTCCGCGGGTTCAACACGACGCACGTGATCCCGCCGGCGCTCGACGACGCGTTCGGCCGGCCGTTCGAGGGGGTCGACGCGGAACTCGTCTCGCCGCCGGAGGTCGTCGAGTCTCTGGTCCGGACGGACCCGGAGCGCCTGCGGGGGGAGTCCGGATCGGGCCACCTGACGCTGCGGACCCGCGAGGCGCTACCGTACGGCCTCGCCGTCTTCGACGACCGTGTCGGCGTCGCGGGCTACGACGAGGACACCGGCGCGATGCGCGTCTTCGTCGACTCCGACTCGGCGATCGCTCGCGGGTGGGCCGAGCGCGTCTTCGAGTCCTACCGGGCTCGTTCGGAGCCGGTTCGACCGCCGGAGGACTGATCGTCGTGTGCCGGCGGGCCGTCGGCGCGGTTGACCCGTCCCCCACGGGGTACAGTACTTGACGACCGGCGGCGTAGCTCACCCAAAGGGGAGACAATGACACACACGAACGTCCTGCCGCAGTCCGAGGTGGAGCCCCTGCTAGAGACCGTCGAGTTCCTCTCGCGGTCCGCGAACCGCGTCCGGGTGCTCGACGCCCTGACGGCGGGGCCGGCCGACCGCCGCGGGATCGAGGCCGCGACCGGCGTCTCCCGGGCGACGCTCAGCCGGACGCTGGCGGCGTTCGAGCGACGGGGGTGGGTCGACCGCGACCGCGACCGGTACGAACTGACGGAACTCGGCGCGTTCGTCGCCCGCGAGTTCCGGGGACTGCTCGACCGACTGCGCGTCGTCGACGACCTCCGCGAGGTGGTCCGGTGGTTCCCCGAGGAGGAGTACGGCTTCGACCTCGCCGGGCTGGCGGGGGCCGACGTCGTCCGCTCGCGCAAGGCGGACGCGTTCGCGCCGACGACCCACCTCGTCGAGTCGCTCGAATCCGCCGAACGGGCGCGGATCGCCTCGTACACCCTCCTCCCGGACTGCATCGAGACGTGCCGGCGACGTGTCGCCGCCGGCCGGTTGACGCTAGATCTGATCCTCGGGAACCGCGCGGTCGCCGCCGTCGAGGCTCACCCGACGACGGCCGCCCACATCGACGAACTGGCGGCGTCGCCGGCGGCGCGGCTCTCCCGGTACGACGGGGACCTGCCGTTCGTCGTCGTCGTGGCCGACGACGCGGTGAACCTCTGTCTCTCCGACGAGGACGGCGCGCTCCACGCGACGATCGAGACGACCGATCCGGGGATCCACGCGTGGGCGACGACCCGCCTCGACGTCTACCGGCGCGAGGCGGTCCCGATCGACGCGCCGTCGCCGTGATCGGCGTGCTCGCCCAGCGTCTCGTTCCGCCCCGCGCGGATCGTGCGCAGCGACCGCGCCGTTCCGCCGCCGCCGACGACGAACAGGACGCCGGCGACCAGCGCGAGCGACGGCGCCTGGACGGCCGGCGACGCCGCGGCCCCGGCGAGCACGCCGACGACCGCGCCCGTCGCGTACCCCACCTGGACGACGCCGATCGCTCCCAGCGCCCGCGGCGCAGAGCCCGCGTCCGCGTACAGCCCGCCGACCGCGGCGGTCTCCAGCGTCGCGTGGCCCGCGATGATCGCGGCGCCGAGGAGGGCGAGGCCGCCGCCGGCGGCGTAGAGCGCCCCGATGGCGGCCCCTTCGAGCAGCCGGTGGGCCACGAGGCCGCCGAGCGTCAGGTCGGCGTGGCCCCGGCAGCGACCCGCGCGGGCGCCGGTCCGCCTCCCGACCCACAGCGCGGCCGCGGCGCCGACGGCGCCGGCGGCGACCGCCGGGCCGACCGCCAGCCGCGCGGCCGCGAGCGCGAACGCGAGCCCCAGCGCGAGGAGGAAGCCGCCGAACGCGAGCGTCGAGGTCGACGCCGCGCCCGCGCGGACACGAGCCGACGATCCGAACCGGAGCGCGAGCAGGCCGCCCGCGACGCCGCCGACGATCGGCAGGCCGAGGGCGACGGCGAACGCGACGCCCGCGGCCGGCGCCCCACCGTCGGTGCCGTGGGCGCTCGCGGCGGCGGGAACGAGGGCGAGAGCGAGCGCTACCCACGCGACGAGCGCACTGTGCCTCGACCGCGGCTCGGCCCGACGCAGTCGGGTGGTCACGGCTCCTCCGTCGTCTTCCACGGCGTCGGGGCCGAGGCGGCCCGGACGCCCGCGCCGACCTCGATCCGGCAGTCGGCCCGCGGCCGCGCGACGCAACACACCGTCTCCCGGCGGCCGTCGCGCCACGTCAGGGCGAGGTCGTAGCCCGGGGCGGGGCTACTGCCAGACATCGCTGGTGCAGTCGCCGCCGGGCCAGCGCATCTCGTGGGCCCGCGCCGGCCCCTCGGGCAGGTCGCCGAAGTCGACGAGGAACTCCTCGTCGAGGGTCATCGTCCCCCGCCGCGGGTCGACGTCAGCCTTCAGCATCACGGAGCCTTGCTCGCCCTCGGCGGGGAAAAACTGGTCGTCCCACGTCGAGTACAGCGAGGTGGTCCAGTAGAGCCGTTCGCCGTCGAGGCTCAACTGGAGCATCTGCGGGCCGGCGTTGATCGCCCGCCCCCGGACCTCCCGGACGTCGCCGAAGAGGCCGCCGACGGAGATGGTGTCGGTGGGCCGCGGGTTCGACGGGTCGGAGACGTCGTACATGCGGACCTCGCCGTGGAGCCAGTTCGTGAAGAACAGGTACCGGTCGTCCATCGAGACCAGGAGGTCGGTGATGAGGCCGGGGACCGGCATGTCCCAGTCCTCGTGTTCGCGTGGCTCCACGTCGATGACCTTCGTCGCGCGCCACTCGCCGTCCTCGCTGTGGAGGTGGAACATGTTCGAGGAGAGCGCCGCGCCGACGTAGGCGTGGTCCGACTCGGGCGAGTGGAGGAAGCGGACTTCGAGCGGGACCAGCCCCTCCTCGCCGAGGTCGATGGTCTGTTCGACCGTCCGGTCCGCCCAGTTCCAGACGTTGAGCCGCTGGCCGTACTTGCCCGCCTCGACGTCCGCGAGGTCGAACCCCGGCTGGTAGGTCGACGGGGCGGCCCACTCGGAGGAGACCATCACGTTGCGACGCGGCTGGTACCAGTAGTCGTAGTTCATCCCGATGTCTCCCGGCGTGTCGAAGCGGCCGGCGATCTCGAACTCCTCGTCGAGCAGGAGGAAGCCACCCGGGAGGTCGCCGTCGGCGTTCCCGAGCATGCTGATCATGATCTCCCCGCCCGGGATGCAGTGGACGGTGTGTGGGGCCGAGAGGTCGTGTTCGAAGACCTCCTCGGGTTCGATGACCTTGACGAGTTCGGGGTTCTCGCGGTCCGCGGTGTCGACGACGTGGATGCGCGAGGAGCGGTTCCCCGGCACGACGAGGTACTGGCGTTCGAGCCCCTCGGCGTGACACGACGACGAACAGGCGTTCCAGCCGAAGTGGTGCAGTTCGTCGCCGCGGGTCGGCATCTCGATCCGGTCGATTATCTCGCGGTACGTCGCCGACTCGGGGTCGACGTCGACGACCGCGAGGAAGTCGGGCGCGTCGACGTCGGTGCCGGTGTGAAGCGAGACGACGTACGCGACTTTCTCCCGTTCCGCTTCTTCGATGGCGGCCTGGGGAGTCGTGTACCCCGGCCCGCCGACGTCGTGGTCGTGTTCGTGGTGGTGGGTGTGATCTACTGCCATGGGGGCGTCACGGTACGAGTACGCCGCGAAGTATCGAATAGACGCCCGCTGCACCCGTTCCGCCGGCCGGAACGGTTGCACGCGGCGGAACGGGTACACGGCGTGCAACGGCCGCCGACGGTCCGCGACGGCCCCGGCGGTTTCCGACACGCCTTAGCCGGCCCGTCACGGAGCCGACGACATGGATCAGGGAGGGTTCGTCAGACTCGCCGTCGTCGCGATCGGGATCGTCGTCCTGAGCTTCTTCGTCCTCGGGTTCAGCAGGCTCGTCCTCCCGTACCGGACCGCCCAGACGGTCGCGGCGCCGGTCGGCCTCCTCGGCTTCGCGTTGCTGGTCTATCTCTCGGCGCGGGCGACGCTGTCGGCGGTCGGAATCTGGGAGATCGAGGAGTCGGAGCCCTGAGTCAGGGCTGGGAGAGGGCGACTTGGAGGCCCTCGTCCCCGGAGACGGTGACGGTGACGTCGTCGAAGCCGCGGCGGTACTCGCTCGCGTGCTTGCCCGACGTGCGGATGCGGATCCCCTCTTCGAGCAGCGACGCGTCGGTCAGCAGTTCGAGTTTGCGGTACAGCGTCGACCGCGGAATCTCACACCGGTCGGCGATCTCCGACGCCGTAAGCGCCGTCTCGGCGGTCGCCGCGAGGATCTCGCGGCAGTCGCGGTCCTCCAGAGCGGTCAGGACCGCCTCGGCGTCTAACGCCGGTTCGCTGGCCCACTTGAGTCGTGCATCCCTCGCGTCGCGGTCGATCGTCACGGACATGTTCGAGTCGATTCTTACTTTCTACCGGACGCCAACGTAGCCGCGCCCACAATATACGGGGGCCTTTATAACGGGCGGCGGAATCGGTGGACTTAGGGCCCACACGCCCGAGGTACGACTGAATGAGTTCGGGCATCCGCGCCGAGGTGCGGGTCGAGTCGCCGGCCGACTGCCCGGTCGCGCGCGTCTCCGGCGAGGCGGACGCGGCGAGTTACTCGATCACCAAGAGCGTCGACCCGACCGACCCCGACGTCGTCACCGAGGAGTTCGTCCTCGGCGCGCGGGCCGACCCCGACGACCTCGACGTCGACCCCTCCCTCGACGACGTCTTCTCGTACGGTTCGAAGGCCGTCTACCGCTTCGAGCGCGACCTCGGGCGGGGCTGTGCCTGCGAGTGCATCGAGCGCTTCGACTGCCCGGTGATCGACCTCCACGCCGAGGACGGCGCGTTACACCTCGTCTTCCACGCCCCCGACATGGAGACCCTGCAGGGAGCGATGGGGGCGCTCCGCGAGCGGTACCCCGACCTCGACGTCCAGCGACTGTTGCGCTCGCGCGAGGGTGAGACCGACGAGGAGAAACTCGTCTTCGTCGACCGGAGCCGGCTCACCGACCGCCAGCGGGAGGTCCTGGAGACCGCCCACGGGATGGGCTACTTCGACCACCCCAAGCGGGCCAACGCCGGCGAGGTGGCCGACGAACTCGACATTACGACCTCGACGCTGACCGAACACCTCTCGGCGGCCCAGCGAAAGCTCCTCGGGGCCATCCTCGACGGGTAATCCTCGTACCGACTGCGTCCACGTGGACTGCTACCCACTCCCGTACCCATCAAATAGAGGATGAATAGCTATTACCTTCTCCGGTGACGTTCCGTACACGAACGGTGATCGATCGGACGATATGAGTTACGAGTTCACGTGCTCCGAGTGCGGCCAGGAGATAGAGGTCGACGAGTCGATGCGCGAGGCCACCCTCTCACACGGCTGTCCCGTCTGCGGTGCACCGGTCGCCGCGTCGAACTTCGCCAGCCACTAGCCTACTCGCGGTCGACGACGGTCCGTCGTCCCGTCAGCGTTTCCGGTGAGAGCGTGTAGAGTTCGATGTCGAGGTCGCGTTTCGTCTCCGCCCAGATCTCGAACAGCGGTCGCCTCGCCTCGCCGTACTGGACGATCTGGTCGGCGGTGAGCTCCGCGGGCGGAATCCCTTCGAGGTCGCCGGTGGCGACGACGCTGCGGTAGACCTCCTCGCCGGTCTCGTAGACGACGAGGCGGACGGCCGGCGACGAGGCGAGGAACCGACGCTTCTCGCTCTCCGGCGTCGAGACGAGCCGCATGTAGAACGTCCGGTCGTCCGGATCGTACCCGTACGAGATCGGAATGGCGTACGGTTCGTCGGAGCGTGCGAGCGCGAGTACCCCCGTCTCGTGGCGGCTCAACAGCGCGTCGATCTCCGAGTCGGTCATCTCGGTCTCCTGCTCGATGGACATCGGGTCGTCCGGCAAGAGGCGTGATACCCTCTTTATAGTTCCCATCGATTGCGGTCGCGACCGGCGAAACCGGCCGCGATCGCCCGGAGGGAAACCGTTTTTCGCGGGCCGGCCCAACCGGCCGCCATGACAGTACCCGTGACCGAGGTGGCCGAACTCGGCCCGGACGCTCGCGCCGCGTTCTTCGAGCGGGACGCCGGCGTCGACGAGGTCCGCGCGGACGTCCGAGAGATCGTCTCGCGCGTCCGCGAGGAGGGCGACGTCGCCGTCCGCGAGTTCGCCCGCGAGTTCGACGGCGTCGAGGTCGGCAACCTCGATATCACAGACGAGTGCGAGCGCGCCTACGACGGGATCGACGACGACCTCCGCGAGGCGATCGAGACCGCCGCCGCGAACGTCCGCGAGTTCCACGAGGCCCAACTCCCCGAGGACTGGCGCCGGGAGTTCGACGACGGCCGCGAACTCGGGCGACGGTTCCGGCCGCTCGATCGCGTCGGCGTCTACGTCCCCGGCGGGACCGCCGCCTACCCGTCGAGTGCGATCATGGGCGTCGTTCCGGCGGTCGTCGCCGGCGTCGACCACGTCTCGGTCGTCACCCCGCCGGCCGACGAGCCGAACCCCGCGACGCTGGCGGCGATCCACGCCGCGGGCGCCGACGCGGTCTACGCCGTCGGCGGGGCGCAGGCGGTCGCCGCGCTCGCCTACGGCACAGAGACGGTCACGCGCGTCCGGAAGATCGTCGGCCCCGGCAACCGGTGGGTGACCGCCGCGAAGGCCGAGGTCCGCGGCGACGTCGAGATCGACCTCCTCGCGGGGCCGAGCGAGGTGGTGGTCGTCGCCGACGCGAGTGCGGACCCCGAGTTCGTCGCCGCCGAACTGCTCGCACAGGCCGAACACGACCCGAACGCCTCCGTCGTCGCCGTCACCGACGACGAGGAGACGGCGGCGGCGGTCGCCGGGGCGGTCGACCGCGGCGCGAGCGAACGCGACCGCGAGGACGTGATCCGCGAGGCACTGGCCAACGACGCCAGCGGCGTCCTGCTCGCCCGGTCGCTGAGCGAGGCGATCCTCTTCACCGAGGAGTACGCCCCCGAGCACCTCGCGATCGTCGCCGACGACGAGGAGTCGGTCCTCGACCGGATCGACAGCGCGGGCAGCGTCTTCCTCGGCCCGCACACCCCGGTCGCCGCGGGCGACTACGCCAGCGGGACGAACCACGTGCTGCCGACCAACGGGACCGCCCACGTCACCGGCGGGCTCTCGGTCGACACCTTCCTCCGGGCGACGACCGTCCAGCGGCTCTCCGCGGACGGCCTCGCGGACCTCGCGCCGACGATCACGACCCTCGCCGAGGCCGAGGGTCTGGAGGCCCACGCCGAGAGCGTCCGGGTCCGTCTCGACGACGACTCCTGAACGGCCCGGGCCCGCCATATCGCGGGTGCGTGGCGTCACAGTTAACACCGTCGCGTCGGTAGTAGGGGGTATGAGTACGGACGCCGCGGACGGGGGCGAGACCCGCCCCCGGATCGAAGTCACCGAGGACGCCGCGGAGCAGGCCCTCTCGCTGCTCGACGGCGAGAACATGGATACCGAGGAGGCCGGCCTCCGGCTGTTCGTCCAGCAGGGCGGCTGCGCGGGCCTCTCCTACGGGATGCGCTTCGACACCGAACCCGAGGAGGACGACGAGGTGTACGAGCAACACGGCCTGCGGGTCTTCGTCGACCCCGCGAGCCTGAAGTACATCGAGGGCAGCGTCGTCGACTACGAACACGGCCTCCAGGCGGCCGGCTTCGAGGTCCAGAACCCCAACGTCGTCAGCGAGTGTGGCTGCGGCGAGTCGTTCCGGACCTGAGCGTCGCTCGCGACCGCTTTTCGGACCGACCCGCGTCACTCGCCGGCCGCCGCGTCGCTCGCGACCGGCCGCTCGCGGTTCTCCTCCTCGACGACCCACTCGACGAGCGGTTCCAGTCGTCGGCACAGTTCCTCGCCCGTCGGCGTGAGGTCGTACTCGACCCGCGGCGGAATCTCGGCGTACTGCTCGCGCGCGAGCAGGTCGGCCTCGGCGAGTTCGTCGAGCCGTCTCGAGAGCGTCGAACTGCTCACGGACTCGAATGCCGCCTCGATCTCGCCGTACCTCGCCGGGCCGACGGCGCCGACGACGCAGATCACCTGCACGGCGTACCGCTTGCTCAACAGGTCCATCACGCCGCCGACGGGACAGTAGCAGGTCGCGTCGGTCTCGGGCGAATCCGGAGCGTCGGCCGTCGAATCGGGTGATCCCGTCATAGCTGTCGGTGGGCGAACCCCGTTTCACGCTTCGGAGTTGACAGTATAAACGCTTCGGGATCGAAAGCGTAGTCGCATGGTCGACGAACCCTGCGATTGCTGTGGTATCGATCCCGAATCGGGGCGGAACCGCGGCCCGTCTCCCGGAACGAACGAGGGGCACTGGATCGACGACGCGCCGATCACCGAAGCGACGCTCCCCGCGGACGTTCGGGCGGCGATGGAACGGTTCCTCGACGGTGGCCCGATCGAGACGCTCGGAGACGTCGTCTCGACGATCCGCCGGCGGGCCGGCGGCGGTCCCCTCGACGTGGCCGACCTCTGCCACGCCGACGGGCCGACTGGACACCGCGGGACGGTCGACGGGCGGACGTACCACTTCGAGTGTTTCTTCGACGCGATCGTCCTCGCCGAGCGGGTCGAATCGCCGGTCGACGTCCGGACCGAGAGTCCGGGCGGCGCGGTCGTCGAGGTCCGCGCGACGGGCACGGGCGACCTCGCGGCGACGCCCGCCGACGCGGCGCTGTCGTTCGGGGTCGCCGCCGATCCCGATTCGTTCTCGTCCGGCGACTGGACGTTCGAGGAGGCGTACGCGGCGTTCTGTCCGTACGTCCGGGCGTTCCCCGACCGGGCGGCCTACGAGGCGTGGGCGCCGACGGTTCCGGCGGCGACCGTCGGGGCGCCGCTGTCGGACGCGATTCCCCTCGCCGCGCGCTTCGCGGAGTGACTCGGCCGCCGAAGCGGAGTCGGCGATTCTCGCGGCGGAATCGGACCCGTACCGGCCGCGTCGTCGACCTCTCGGAGCGTCAGTCCTCCAGTTCGAACGCCACCGTCACCTCCGCCTGGTACTCCCGCCCCTCGACGGAGGC
This sequence comes from Salinilacihabitans rarus, assembly GCF_024296665.1. Lineage (NCBI taxonomy): Archaea > Methanobacteriati > Methanobacteriota > Halobacteria > Halobacteriales > Natrialbaceae > Salinilacihabitans > Salinilacihabitans rarus. Next base: position 228,175 of record NZ_CP100762.1, read on the forward strand.
GATCTCGACGCCCAGTTCGTCTACCTCGACCCAGTAGACGTTCTGGAGCGTCTCCTCGGCGCGGTCGATGGCGTCGTCGGCGGCGTCGTCGAAGCTCTCCGTGCTCGTGCCGATCAGCGTGATCTTCTTGAAGACCATTGCGCGCCACGCTACCACGGGGGTCGGTATAAAACGTCGCCGCGACGACGGTCAGCGAGACCGAGGGTTCGCCGGCGAGTGAACGTTTTTGGTGGTGCCTGTACCACGTGCGCGCATGGCACCCGACGACGCGCCACAGGTCGACGAGCTAACGCCGCCGAGTCGCACGCTGATGGGGCCCGGCCCGAGCGACGTCCACCCGCGCGTGCTGCGCGCGATGAGCACGCCGCTGGTGGGCCACCTCGACCCCTCGTTCATCGAGATCATGGACGAGGTCCAGGAGCTGTTGCGGTACACGTTCCGGACGGACAACCGGTGGACCATTCCGGTCTCGGGGACGGGGTCGGCCTCGATGGAGGCCGCCATCGGCAACGTCGTCGAACCCGGCGACACGATGCTCGTGCCGACGAACGGCTACTTCGGCGGCCGGATGGCCTCGATGGCTCGCCGCGCCGGCGGCGAGGTCGTCACCGTCGACGCCCCGTGGGGCGAACCCCTCGACCCCGCGGCCGTCTCCGACGCGCTCGCCGAGTACGACCCCGACGTCTTCGGCTTCGTCCACGCCGAGACGAGCACGGGCGTCCTCCAGCCGAACGTGCCCGAACTCACGGCGGCGGCCCACGACCACGACGCGCTCGTGATCGCCGACACCGTGACCTCGCTGGGCGGGGTCGAGTTCCGCGTCGACGAGTGGGACGTCGACGTCGCCTACTCGGGCCCGCAGAAGTGTCTCTCCTGTCCGCCGGGTGCGAGTCCGCTGACCCTCTCCGACGAGGCGATGGAGAAGGTCCTCTCCCGGGAGGAAGACCCCCGGTCGTGGTACCTCGACCTCTCCCTGCTGGAGGGGTACTGGGGCGACGAGCGTTCGTACCACCACACCGCGCCGATCACGAACGTCTACGCCATGCGCGAGGCGCTGCGGCTGGTCGCCGAGGAGGGCATCGAGGAACGCTGGGCCCGCCACCGCCGCCTCGCGGGCGCGCTGAAAGCCGGCGTCGAGGGGATGGGACTGGAGATGAACGCCCCCGAGGAGTACTGGCTGCCCAGCCTCAACGCCGTCCGCGTCCCCGAGGGCGTCGACGACGGCGAGGTCTGCGCCGAGTTGCTCGACCGCTACGACCTCGAGATAGCCGGCGGGCTGGGCGACCTCGCCGGCGAGATATTCCGGATCGGTTGCATGGGCCACTCCGCGCGGCCGGAGAACGTCCTGCTGGTGGTGACGGCGCTCGGCGACGTGCTAGAATCGATGGGCGCCGACGTCGACCCCGACGCGGGGGTCGCGGCGGCGCGGCGAACGTTACGGTCCTAGGCGGACATCGTGGGTCCGGGCGGGACGCGCTCGACCTCGTACTCCTCGCCGTCGACGACCATGATCGCCCACTCGTAGTCGGGGTCGACGCTGCGCAGTCGGCGTTCGAGGTCGTCGGCGTCCCCGGGCTGGGCGACGAAACAGCGGAACTGGCCGGAGCCGTCCGGAATGTCGAGGTGCTCGTATACCGTGTTGACGTGGACGACCTTCCACGCGCGTTCCGCTCTGAACTCCGGGCCGCTGCCCTCGACCGTGTAGCCGAGTTCCGCGAAAATCGACCTGGCCTGTTCGACGAGCCGAATGTTAACAGGACCCATTCAGTCCAAGGATACACCGGCGGTCATCATAAATCTAGGTACGTGACGGATTCGTGGCCGGTTTTTCTGGACGAACGTCTCACGAGATGAGAACGTGGTGCCCGGGCAGGCGCCTCACTCGTGGGCGGCGTCCCACTCCGTCGGCTTGCGGAAGTTGCTACATCGGTTACACTGGATCCGGCCCATCGCGTCCATCGCGTTGTCGAAACTCTCGCAGTTCGCGCAGAACCAGCCGTAGCGGTCCGTGCCGTCGGCGCTCTCGTAGGCGACCAGAAACGGGGCCTTCGACCCCCTGTCGCCGTCCGACGTCGAGACGTAGACCGTCTCCCCGTCTTCGGTCGACATCGCTTCCATGCCCGGCCGTAGGCCACCTCGGCCTAAAGGCGTGTCTCTCCGCGCCGGAAACCGACGGAGCCAAGGGAAGCGCCTCTGAACGCACGACGGAATGTCCCTCCGGCTGATACAGTACTCGGACGTCGAGAACGCCTGCGACGACCCGGACCGGATCGGACGGCTGGCGAGGACGATCCGGCGGTACCGCGACGACGGGACGGTCGTCGTCGGCACCGGGGACAACACCTCGCCGGGCGTGCTCCCGCTGGTCACCGAGGGACGGCAGGCGATCCGGTTCTACGAGGCCGTCGACCCCGACGTCGAGACGTTCGGCAACCACGACTTCGACTACGGCCCCGGGGCGACCCTGAAAGTCGTCCGGGACTCCCCGCAGACGTGGGTCAGCGCGAACGTCCGCCGCGACGGCGACCGGTTCGGGGCCGACGCGGGCGTCGAACCCTGGACGGTCGTCGAGCGCGACGGCGTCCGCGTCGGCTTCACCGGCGTCACGACGCCGCGGACGGCCTCGCTGAACCCGATGGCGACCGACCTCACCTTTGCCGACCCGGTCGCTGCGGCCCGCGAGGCGACCGCGCGGCTTCGCGAGGCCGGCGCCGACCACGTCGTGGTCTGCTCGCACCTCGGGACCGGCGACGACGACCTCGCGCGGGCCGTCGACGCGGACGTCGTCCTCGGGGGGCACGTCCCCAGCCCGCGGGTCGAGCGCGTCGACGGCACGCTCCTGACGAGACCCGGCGACGGCGGCGCGGCGGTCGTCGAGGTGCGCCTCGACGAGGGGCCGACGGCGCGGCTCCGGCCGACCTCCGCGGTCGACCCCGCGACGGACGTCGTCGCCGAGTTCGAGCGCCTCCGGGCCGAGGCCGGCCTCGACGAGGTCGTCGGGCGGGTCGACGACCCCATCGCGCGCACCGAGGAGGCGCTGTTCGGCGGCGAGTGTCGCGCGGGCAACTTCGTCGCCGACGCCTACCGGTGGAAGACCGGCGCCGACCTCGCCTTGCAAAACAGCGGCGGCGTCCGGTCGGGACCGGCGCTGTCGGGCGAGGTGACCGCGGCCGACGTGATCGGGCTGGTGCCGTTCGACGAACCCGTCGCGGTCGCCGAGGTCCCCGGCGAGCGTCTGGCGCGCGTCCTCGCCGGCGGCGCCGGCGTCGACCTCGGCTTCGCCGAACCCGACTGGTGGCACGCCCAGGTCAGCGGCGCGACCGTCGAGTGGGACCCCGACGGCCACGCGGTGCGGCCGCTGACCGTCGGCGGGGAGCCGTTCGACCCCGACGCGACCTACCGCCTCGCGACCTCCGACTACCTGTTTCACACCGACGACGAGTTCCCCGCGTTGCGCCCCGCCGACCGGGTCGATCGGACCGCGGGCACGCAGTACGACGTCCTCCTCGAGTACGCCCGCGAGGTCGGGATCGAGGCGCGCGTCGAGGGGCGCGTCCGGCGCGTCGACTGAAAAGTTTACCACCGGGGGTACCGTTCCCCTCCGTGATGACGCTGGTCGTTGTCCCCGTCCGGTATCCGCTGACGAAGCACTCGCGACGCACCCTCGAGACGGCCGTCGAGGTGGCACGCGAGCGGGACGCGGCGCTCACCGTCTTGCACGTCAATCTCTACCAGAACGGCCGGTCGGTGACGCGGACGGACCTGAAAGCGGCCGTCGAGCGGGAGTTCGGGCGCCTGGGGAACGCCCGCTACGTCGTCCGGACGGGGTTTCTCGTCGAGGAGAGCATCCTCGACGAGGTCGCCGCCGAGGAGGCAGACGTCGTCGTCATCGGCACCGCACAGGCGAGTCGGTGGCGGCGCATCCTCCAGCGGTTCACGGACAACCCGAACATCGACCGGTACCTGCGCACGCACCTCGACTGCGAGGTGATCACCGTCGAGCGCGCGGCCGCCCGCTCCGGTCAGGAGTCGTCCTGATCCGGGGGGGCCGGCCGTCGCGGCGAGTCGGCGAACGCGTCCGGTTCGGCGTCGGCGTCGCCGAGGGCCACGCGTGCGGCACCGCTCGTCTCGTCGAAGACGTGGTGCGTGTGGGGGTAGGCGAACTGGACCCCCTCCTCCAGGAATCGCTCGCGGATGTGCGCCTGGACCGCCGAGCGGGTCACCGTCAGTTTGTACGGGTGTTTGACCCAGAACAGCACCCCGAGGCGGACGCCGCTGTCGGCGTACTCGAGGACGTTGCAGGTCGGCGCCGCGGCGTAGCGGGCGCTCCCGATGCGGATGTCGGGACCGCCGGCGATGACGCCGTCGACGTTGCGCGTCGCGCGCTCGGCGATCCGACGGGCCTCGTCGAGGTCGCTCTCGTAGGTGATCTCGAACTCGACGGAGACGCGCGTGCGCTCGTCCTCGGCGGAGTAGTTGATCACGTCGCGCGTGTGGATCTCCGAGTTCGGGATGACGATGAACGTGTTTTCGAGCGTGAATATCTTGGTGTACCGGATCGTGATGTCCTCGACGAAGCCGCGGTGGCCCGCGTCGGCCACCTCGATCATGTCGCCGATCTCGTACGGACGGTCCGCGAGGACGAAGATGCCGTTGACGAAACTCCCGATCAGCGGCGCGAGGACGACCGCGGTCACGGCCGAGAGGACACCGGCGGTCAGCAGCAGGTCGCCGCCGCCGACGCCGAGGATGGTCGACGCCACGGCCGCGGTGAAAAGCAGGACGGTGAGACGGACGCCGCGCAGGACCGTCCGGGTCACGCTCGGCCGTTCGATCCGGCGGGCGACGGTCCGGCCGGTCAGACGGACGACGATCTTCGAGAGGTACCAGCCGAGCGCGAGCACGAGGATCGCGAGCGCGAGTTCGACCTGCCACTCGTCGACGTCCCAGGGGGCGGCGCTCTTGATGTACTCCGCCGTCCATTCGACGACCAGCGGCGTGACCGCGCGCATAAACGGAGCCTCAGGCGCACAGCGGTTAAGCGTTCTGACTGGAGCGTGCGGGCCCCGAACCGGGAGGACTCCGTTTCGAAAACTCCTCTTACTCGAAACGGAATAAATCATTTACCCGTCGGTCGCGTACGGGGGGCACATGACCTCAGACGAGCTTCGCTCGACCGTCGAGCGGGTCGGAGACCGGTTCAGCCTCGGCGAGTACGAGATCGACGCCTACCTCGCGGTGCTCTCGCACGGCCAGTTGACGGCGAGCGAGATCGCCGACCGCACCGACATCCCACAGCCCCGCGTCTACGACACCGTCCGGAGCCTCAGCGACCGCGGCCTCGTCGAACTCCGGGAGTCGCGTCCGATGAAGATCGTCGCCATCGACCCCGCGGAGGCGTTCGACGACGTCCAGTCGGCGTTCGAGCAGATGATCGACGAACTCGAGGCGCGCTACACCGCCCCCGCGCGGGACACGGAGGCCGTCTCGCTGGTGAAGTCCCGGTCGACGATCCTCCGGTATCTGGAGGAGGTGATCGAGTCCGCCGAGTACGAACTGGCGCTGTCGCTGACCCCCGAACTGCTGACCCGCTTCGAGGACGAACTCCGGGCGGCAGTCGACGCCGACGTCAGCGTCGACCTGATCGTCACGCCGGCGGCCGACGCCCCCGACCCGGACGAGTTCGACTACCTCTCGGTGGCGACGACCGCCCGCGCCCGCCGCGGGATCACGACGCCCGTGATCGCGGTCGCCGACGGCACCTACTCCATCTACGCGACTCAGGACGCTCTCCGGGACGACAAGGACCGCTACGGCGTCATCTTCAACCGCTCGGCGCTTGGCTTTCTGGTCTCGGGCTTTTTCGGTACCGTCCTCTGGACGACCGCCGAGCGCTCGCTGGCCGAGGACGGCGAGGGGCGGCCGTTCCCCCGACGGTACGCCTCGATCCGCCGGTGCGTGAAGGACCTGCTCGACGAGGGCGGCGAGTTCTACGCGGCCATCGAGGGTCGCGACGTCGCCACCGGCGACTCCCGGATCGTCCACGGGCGGGTCGTCGACGTCTCCTTCGAGTTGACCGAGGAGGTCGCCTCGCTCACCCTCGAAACCGACGACGGCGAGGTCTCCGTCGGAGGCCGCGTCGCCGCCCTCGAAGACGTCGAGGCACACACGATCAACATCGACCGCGACCGCCCGCCCGCGATCGACGACTGACCGCCCGCCGACGGGATTCCGTCGTTCACGGTGCGACGAAAGTCACATTATTTTACCTTGATCATGGCCCATAATTAAGGCTCGCGAGGTAGTCCGTCCGCCATCGATGGTGATCGATGGTGCGTGATAGCACGGGACGACGCGACCGCAGCCGCGTCTCCCGGCGGACGTTCGTCGCGGCGGCGTCGGCCGCGGCCGGGGGGACGCTGGCGGCCGCCGGCTGTCTCGGCCGGGCGGCCGACGAGAACACCGTCGTCCTCTCCGGTGACACCGACTTCGAGGATATCATGCACTCGGAGGGCGACGCCCCGTCGGTTCAGCAGGCGCTGTGGAACGCCGGCCTCGACGAGAACATCCGCGTCGAGGTGCGTCCCGGCCCCGACGACACGGTCCAGCGGCGCTCGACCTACGAGATGGCCCTCGAGGCCGACCGGTCGCCGCCGGACGTGTTCATGATGGACAGCGGCTGGACGATTCCGTTTATCCTGCGAGATCACACGCTGAACCTCGAGGAACACCTCTCGGGCGACGCCCTCGGCCGGGTCGAAGAGGAGTACGTCGACATGGCCGTCGAGACCGCACGCCACCCCGGAACCGACGCGTTGCACGCCGTCCCGCTGTTCCCGGACTTCCCGACGATACAGTACCGCAAGGACCTCGTCGAGGACGCGGGCTACGACACCGCCGACTGGGGGACGAACCCGCTCTCGTGGGGGAAGTTCGCCGACGTCGTCGCCGACACCTATTCACAGAGTAACGTCGACTACGGGTTCACGACGCAGGCGGCCGCCTACGAGGGGCTGTCGTGCTGTACGTTCAACGAGACGATGACGAGTTTTGGCGGTGCTTACTTCGGCGGCGCCGACAACCTGTTTACGGCCGGCGACCGGCCGATCACCGTCGACGAGGAACCGGTGCTCGACGCGATCCGGATGATGCGCTCGTTCATCGGCGGCGGCGGCGACTTCCCCTCGATCTGTCCGTCCGCGATCGTCCAGTGGACCGAGGAGGAAGCCCGCGGGCCGTTCACCGGCGGCAACGCGATCGCCCACCGCAACTGGCCGTACTCGATCGCGATCAACGGCGCGGAAGACGAGTTCGGCGAGGACCTCGGCGTGATGCCGGTCCCCTACGGCGTCCCCGAGGGGGAAGCCGAGTACGAGGGTACCGGCGGGACCGCCGCCGCCCTCGGCGGCTGGCACCTCACGGTGAACCCCCACACGGAGAAACTCGACCGGTCGTTGCAGGTCGTCGAGGCGTTCACCCACGACGAGGTGATGCTCACGCTGTTCCAACTGATCGGGTGGCTCCCGCCGAAACTCGGCCTGCTCGACGAGGTCACCCCGGAGGAAGCCGGCCCGGTCGCCCGCTACGTCGAACCGATCCGGGTCGCCGGCGAGAACGCGATCCCCCGGCCGGTCACCGACGTCTGGCCGGAGCAGTCGGCGGTCATCTTTCAGGAGGTCCACTCGGCCTACCGCGGGGTGAAGTCACCGGAGCAAGCCATGTCAGACCTACAGACGCGACTCGAAGAGAGCGAACGGGACGTCCGGGAGGCCGCCGGCGGCGGCGACGGAGGTGATTCCGGTGGGAGCTGAGACGGAGACGCCGACGCGGCGCGAACGCGACCGCGAGCGGACCGGCAACGCCGTCGTCAACCGGATGGAGAACCTGAGCGAGGCGGCCTACGGCTACCTGCTGTTACTGCCGGCGTTTGCCCTGCTGGCGTTCGTCGCCTTCTATCCGCTTATCATGACGTTCGTCATGTCGCTGCGGGCCGACCGCACGCGCGGCGCCGAATCCCTCGGCGGCTTCGTCGGCTTCGAGAACTACGTGAACATCCTGACCGGCGACGCCCGCCTCGCCCGGCAGTTCGTCGACCTCTCGCTGTCGGGGTCGTTCCCGTTCGTCGAGTTCGGCGTCCCGATGCTGCAACAGGCGCTGTTCGTGACCCTCGGGTTCGCCATCCTGAGCGTGGTCTTCGAGACGCTGCTTGGCTTCGGTCAGGCGCTCGTGCTCGATCAGGAGTTCTACGGGCGCCGGTGGGTCCGCGTCGCGATCATCCTCCCGTGGGCGGTGCCCATCGTCATTCAGGGGATGATCTTCTTCCTGCTGTTCCAGCCCACCGTCGGCTTCGCGAGCGACCTCATGCAGTGGGTCGGGTTGTTCGGGGCGAACCCACTGGCCGACAGCCGCGACTCGTTTATCATCGTGCTGGTCGCGGACATCTGGAAGACGTCGGCGTTCATGGCGTTGCTGATCCTCGCGGGCCTGCAGAGCGTCGACCGCAGCCTCTACGACGTCGCGCGCGTCGCGGGTGCCTCCCCGTGGCAGCGGTTCAAGATGATCACGCTGCCGCTGGTGCTGCCGGCGCTGCTCGTCGCGATGCTGTTCCGGACGATGGACGCCATGCGGATCTACGGACTGATCGAGTCGACCGCGGGCTGTACGACGCTGCCGTCGCTGACCTGCATGATGGTCGAGGCGATGTTCGGCGGCACCCGCATCTGGGGGACCGCTGCCGCCGTCGCGTTCACGACCGCGGTCGTGATCGGCCTGTTCATCCTCGTGTACGTGATCAAGTTCCGCGACACGGAGGCGGGGTTCTACTGATGACCCGACCAGACACCACCCGAACGGACGGCGGCACCGAGGCGGTCGGCAGGAGCGACGACACCGAGATCAAACGCGGACCCGTGGAGGCGTGGGCCGCGCGGATGGTCAAGAACCCCAAGCGTGCCTACCGCTCGATGTTCTACGTGGCGACGATCTTCTTCCTCGTCACGACGCTGTTCCCGTTCTACTGGCTACTGATGGTCGCGCTGACGCCACAGGGGCGGCTACAGGACGTCCACCTCACGCCGAACGGGTTCAACCCCGAGGTGTTCGTCGAGGTGTTCACCATCATCCCGTTCCACTGGTACATGTTCAACAGCTTCGTCATCGCGACGGCTTCGACGATCATCGTGCTGGTGGTCGCGAGCCTCGCGGGGTACGTCTTCGGCCGCCTCGAGATCCCGTACAAGGGGCCGCTGATGCTGCTCGTGTTGATCGTGTCGTTCTTCCCGCCGGCGGCCTTCTTCATCCCGCTGAACGACCTGTTCAACACGCAGTTCGCGGTCATGGAGCCGGTGTTGACCAACGGCAGCCTCTACAACACGCCGTACGCGCTCGTCACGCCGCTGTCGGGGATCTTCATGCCGCTGTCGATTTTCATCCTCACGACGTTCTACGGCCAGATTCCGGACGGGCTGGAAGACGCCGCGCGGGTCGAGGGGACGACGCGGCTGGGCGCGCTGTTCCGCGTGATCATCCCGCTGTCGGCCCCCGGCGTCGCGACCGCCGGCGTGTTGACGTTCATCGCGGTCTACAACGAGTTCTTCTTCTCGTTCCTCATGACCGACGGCCAGCCCCAGAACTGGGCGCCGATCGTCGAGGGACTGATGGGCTACCAGGGACAGTACGAGATCCTGTTCAACGTCATGGCGGCGGCGAGCATCGTCGGCGTGTTGCCGGTAGCGATCCTCGTCGTCGTCGCACAGGAACGAATCGTCAGCGGCCTGACCGCCGGTGCACTCAAGGAGTAAGATAGACAATGGCACGAGTTACGCTCGAACACGTCACGAAACGCTACGAAGAGGTCGTCGCGGTCGAAGACATGAACCTGGAGATCGAGGACGGCGAGTTCGTCTGTCTCGTCGGCCCCTCGGGCTGTGGGAAGTCGACCACCATGGAGACGATCGCGGGGCTCACCCCGCCGTCGGAGGGTACCATCTACATCGGCGACCGGGAGGTGACGAACCTGCCGCCGAAAGACAGGGGCGTGGCGATGGTGTTCCAGAACATCGCGCTGTTCCCCCACATGGACGTCTACGACAACATCAGCTTCGGCCTCCGTCTGCGCGACTACGACAAGGAGGAGATCGACCGCCGCGTCGAGGACGCCGCCGACATCGTCCAACTGGAGGGGATGCTCGACCGGATGCCCGACGAGATGTCCGGCGGACAGCGCCAGCGGGTCGCCATCGCCCGCGCGATCGTTCGCAACCCCGACGTCTTCCTGATGGACGAACCGCTGGCGAATCTGGACGCCAAACTCCGCGTCCACATGCGCACCGAACTCCAGCGCCTCCACAGGGAACTCGACACCACCATCGTCTACGTCACCCACGATCAGGCGGAGGCGATGACGATGTCCGACCGCATCGCCGTCCTCGACGGGGGCGAACTCCAGCAGGTCGACCCCCCGCTCGTCTGTTACAACGAGCCGGCGAACCTGTTCGTCGCGGGCTTTATCGGCTCGCCCTCGATGAACTTCGTCGAGGGGGAGATCACGGCCGGCGGCTTCGAGTCCGACTACTTCACCGTCGCGTTCGACCCCGATCGGTTCGCGGGCACCTCGGTCGGCGACCCGGTAATCCTCGGCGTCCGGCCCGAGGACGTCTACCTCGTCGACCGCGCCGAGGACCTCGACAGCCCGACGAACCAGATCCCGACGACGACGGACGTCCAGGAGCCGATGGGCGACGAGATATTCGTCTACCTGCTGCTCGACGAGGAGGAGGGGCGCACGATGGCCGAGGAGGAAGGCGGGCTGGGTTCGAACCAGTTGCTGATGAGCGTCAGCCCCGACACGGACGTCGCCGAGGGGGAGTCGGTCGAGGTCGTCCTCGACCGCTCGCGGCTCAACCTCTTCGACGTCGAGACCGGCGAGGCGATCGCCCACGGCATCGTCGAGGGCGCCCCGGAGGACCTCCAGTACGAGGGGTCCGGCGCCGAGGCCGAGTCGGATACGTGACCGATCGGAGCCGACGAACGTTTTTACCGTGGGGGCGGTAACCGTCGGGCGATGACGCCGGACGCGATGGAGTACACGCGGCTCGGATCGACCGGCCTGGAGGTATCGCGGCTCTGTCTGGGCTGTATGAACTTCGGGAGCGGGCAGTCGTGGATGCTCGACGACGAGGAGGCGAGCGTCGAGATCATCGACCGCGCGCTCGAACTGGGGATCAACTTCCTCGACACGGCGAACGTCTACTCGAACGGCGAGAGCGAGGAGATCGTCGGCCGCGCGATCGCCGAGTACGACCGCGACGAACTGGTGATCGCGACGAAGGTCTTCGGCCGGATGGGCGAGGGGCCGAACAAGCAGGGGCTGTCGCGCAAGCACGTCATCGACCAGTGCGAGGCGAGTCTGGAGCGGCTGGGACTGGACTACCTCGATCTCTACCAGATCCACCGCTTCGACGACGCGACGCCGACCGAGGAGACGCTGTCGGCGCTCGACCACCTCGTCGACGAGGGACTCGTCCGGTACGTCGGCGCGAGCACGATGCCGGCCTGGAAGTTCGCGCAACTGCTCTACACCGCCGACGTGGAGAACTACGAGCGGTTCGTCTCCATGCAGCCGGAGTACAACGCCGTCGACCGCCACGAGGAGGCGAACGTCCTCCCGCTGTGTGCCGACGAGGGGGTCGGCGTGATCCCGTGGTCGCCGCTGGCCGGCGGTTTCCTCACGGGCAAGTACGAGCGCGACGCCGACCCCGAGGAGGGCCGCGCCGCGCTCGACGAGTACACCCGAAAGCGGTTCACCGAGGCGAACTGGGAGGTGCTCGCGGCGATCGAGGCGGTCGCCGAGGAGGTCGACGCGACGCCGGCGCAGGTCAGCCTCGCGTGGCTGTTGCACAAGGACGTCGTCGACGCACCGATCGTCGGCCCGAAGTCGATCGATCACCTGGAGGAGAACGTCGGGGCGATCGACGTGTCACTGACCGACGAGCAGATCGAGCGAATCGAGGCGCCGAAGACCCCGCGGTGGCCCGCGGCGGGCAAGGACTGACATGGACGGCGAGGAACTCGTCACGGTCCTCGAGGAGGCGGGGCTCTCCCCCTATCAGGCCGACGCCTACGTCACGCTGCTGGAACTCGGCTCGGCCTCCGCGACGGACGTCGCCGACGCGAGCGACGTGCCCGACCCGCGGATCTACGACGTGCTGCGGAACCTCGAATCGAAGGGGTTCGTCGAGATCTACGAGCAGGAGCACCTCCACGCCCGGGCGCGCCCGCCGACGGCCGTCACCTCGGACCTGCAGTCGCGGGCGGACCGGTTCGAGCGCGCCGCGAGCGAGATCGAGGAGCGCTGGACCCGGCCGCCGGTCGAGCGCAGCAAGGTGAGCATCGTCTCGCGGCTGGAGACGATCGTCGACGAGGTGGCCGCGGCCGTCCGGACCGCCGAGAACCAGGTCCAACTGTGTACCACGCCGGACCGGTTCCGGACGCTGCGGCCCGCGCTCGCGGCCGCGGTCGACAACGGCGTACACGTGAAGCTGACGCTGTCCGCGCCGGACCGGAACGCGGTCGAGTCCATCGGCCTCGAAGGCGCCTGCACCGAGGCGAGGTACCGCGAACTCCCCGCGCCGTTCGTCGCCATCGCCGACCGCACCCGGGCGTACTTCGTCCCCCACCGGGACTCGATCAACCGGTACGGCGTCCTCGTCGACGACCGCAGCCACGCGTACGTGTTCCACTGGTTCTTCCTCACCACCCTCTGGGACGTCTGGGACGTCCTCTACCGGGACGACGAGGAGTCCCCCCGGGTGTACGTCAACATCCGGTACTGCATCCGCGACATCGCGCCGCACGTCGAGGCCGGCGACCCCGTCGCCGTCCGGGTCATGGGGACCGACACGGAGACCGGCGACCGCCGGACGATCGAGGGGACCGTCGTCGACGTCACCACGACGAACGAACTCGGCTCCGTCAACGACGCGCGGCGGGGGACCCTCTCGGTCGCCGAGTTCGCCGGGGTCGCGTCGATCGCCGTCGACACCGGCGACGACGTGGTGACCGTCGGCGGGTGGGGCGCGACGCTCGAACGGATGGAGGCCGAGCGGATCACCGTCACCGATCCGGGGGGCCAGCCGTGACGTCCGCACGCGGGTCGGACGACGACGCCGCGGACGCCGGGGTCCGCAGTTCCCTCCGCCGGGCGGTCGACGCCGTCCGGCGCCCGGCGTACACGGGCGAGCGCCGGTGCTGGCCCTGCACGGCCCTCAACGTCGCGTTGCTGGCGGTCGCCTGCGCGGCGGTGGCGCCGTGGTCTCCGCCGGCCGCGCTCGCGCTCGCCGTCGTCGGCGCCGCCGGGATCTGGCTCCGGGGGTACCTGGTGCCGTACACGCCGCGGTTCGCACCCCGGATCGCCGCCGCGCTCCCGGGTGACGTCTTCGCGGGCGAGAAGACCCCCGCCGCGACGGGGTCGCTCTCCGGGTCCGGCCCCGACGGCGACGACGAGGACGTCGGCCGGCGGCTGTTCGCCGAACTCCGGCGGGCCGGCGTCCTCGAAGGCGACGACGAGGCCGTCGCCCTGTCCGACGAGTTCCGCCGCCGGTGGGCGGCCGCGACGGCCGACCTCCGGGAAGCGTCGCTCGACGAACTGGAGCGGACGGTCGCCGAGATAGCCGGCACCGACGGCGTCGACGCCTTCGCCGGGGAGACGAGAACGTACGTCGCCGTTCCCACCCCGTCGGGGACGGCGTACCTCTCGCAGCACGTCGCGATCGCCGAGGCGGCGGCGGTGCTCGCGCTGCGGGACGTCGCGCCCGGGATGGACGCGGACCTCCGCGTCGCGGCGGCGGACCCGCTCCGGATGTTCCTCGAACGGTGTCCCGTCTGCGACGCCGCCGTCGTCGAGACCGACCCGAAGGCCTGTTGCGGTTCCGTCCGCGACCCGCGGACGCTCCCCGAGGCGGTGCTCGCCTGTCCGGAGTGTGACGTCCGCCTGTACGCCTTCGACGACGGCTGATCGGCGGACGCCGGCGGCCGGTTTTTTCCTCCTCGTCGCGCCGTCTGGCGCCGCGACGTTACTCGTCAGTGAACCGTCACCAGCTTTTGATAGTTCGCGCGCCTAATTAACAACAGCCGTTGTTAATACGCCGCAACTATTATGTAGGACGGATTCGAGGATCAGAACGGAATGTCTGACAAGCTAACGAATGTGTCACGCGGTCGGCGGAACGTCTCGCGCCGGCGCTTCGTTCAGGCGGCGAGCGCCGCCGGTATCGTCGGCGTTGCAGGGTGTACGGGCGACGAGGGGGACGACGACCAGCTCGTCGACGACCCCGACGCGGAGTTCGAGTTCGACGAGGAGGTCACCGTCGAGCTCTACGCCGACTCCGACATGAAGGAGCTTCAGGACCTCATCAACGACGCGCTCCACGAGGGGGGACTCCACGAGAACGTCTCGATCGAGGTCACCGCCGGTCCCGACAACACGGACGAACGCCGCGACTTCATCGCGAACGCGTTCGAGGCCGAGCGGTCCTCGCCGGACCTGATGCTGACCGACAGCGGCTGGACGATCCCGTTCATCGCGCGCGATCAGGTGCTGAACCTCGAGCAGAACCTCTCGAGCGACGTCCTCGATCACGTCCACGAGGACTACTTCGACATGGTCGTCTCGACGGCGTCGGACATCGACGGCAACCTCCACGCGCTGCCGCTGTTCCCCGACTTCCCGACGATGCAGTACCGCAAGGACCTCGTCGAGGAGACGGGCTACGATCCGGAGGGGGAAAACTGGGCGACGGAGTCGCTGTCGTGGGAAGAGTTCTCGCACATGGTCGAGGACGTGAAAGACGACCACGGCCTCGAGTACGGCTTCACCTTCCAGTCGGCCGCCTACGAGGGGCTTGCGTGCTGTAACTTCAACGAGTGGCTCACCAGCTTCGGCGGGGCGTTCTTCGGCGACCACGACAACCTCTTCGGCCCGATCGGCGATCGGCCGATCACGATCAACGAGGAGCCGGTCCACGACTCGCTGCGGATGATC
This sequence comes from Salinilacihabitans rarus, assembly GCF_024296665.1. Lineage (NCBI taxonomy): Archaea > Methanobacteriati > Methanobacteriota > Halobacteria > Halobacteriales > Natrialbaceae > Salinilacihabitans > Salinilacihabitans rarus. The sequence goes on from NZ_CP100762.1 coordinate 243,215, forward strand.
CGGACGTTCGTCCACGGCCACGACGACGGGGAGGCCCTCGACGACTTCGCCGGCGGGATCTCGCCGGAGGCCGTCCTCCAGTGGGACGAGGAGGACTCCCGCGGGCCGTTCACCGACGGCGACGCCGTCGCCCACCGCAACTGGCCGTACTCGATCGCGATCAACGGTGCGGAGCCCGAAGAGGAGGACGACCCGGGCTTCGGCGAGGACCTCGGCGTGATGCCGATCCCCTACGGCGTCACCGCCGACGAGGCCGAGTACGAGGGCGCCGGCGGCCCCGTCGCCGCCCTCGGCGGCTGGCACATCACGCCGAACCCGAACACCGAGCACATCGAGGCGACCCTCGCGGTCATCGAGGCGTTCACCAGCGAGCCGGTCAAACTCACGCTCTGGGAGGAGCAGGGCTGGGTGCCACCGGAACCCGAGCTGTTCGGCTCGGACGAACTGCGCGACATCGAACCGGTCGGCCGGTACCTCGACGCCCTCGCGGTCGCCGGGGAGAACGCCGTCGCCCGCCCGGTCACCGAGATCTGGCCGACGCAGGCGACCAACGTCTACCAGGAGGCCCACGACGCGCTCAGCCAGACGAAGAGCCCGGAGGAGGCGATGGCCCAACTCGAGAGCGACCTCGAGGAGCAGGAGCAGGCCTACTGACCCGGGCGATTCGAGCACGGTAATTTATCATGGGTACTGAAACTCAACGGACGGCCCCGACCGAACGTAGCGGCGTCGTCTCCAGGGCGTCGACGTGGATGGAGAACCTCTCCGAGCAGGCGTACGCCTACCTGCTGCTGGCGCCGGCGTTCCTCCTGCTCACGCTCATCGCCTTCTGGCCGCTGTTCGAGACGTTCCGGATGTCGCTGTACGCCGACGGCCGCGGCGGCGAGACGCTCGGCGAGTTCGTCGCGATCGACAACTACGTCCAGGTGCTCACCGGGGGCAACCCGTTCCTGCCGCGTGAGGTGATCGACCTCTCGCTTACCTCGTCGTTCCCGTTCGTCGAACTCGGCGAGCCGTTCTTCCGACAGGCGCTGCTGGTCACGCTCTCGTTTGCCATCCTGAGCGTGATCTTCGAGACGCTGCTTGGCTTCGGTCAGGCGTTCGTAATGGCGAAAGACTACCGCGGCCGACGCTGGTTCCGCGTCGCGATCATCCTCCCGTGGGCGATTCCGATCGTCATCCAGGGGATGATCTTCTACCTGATGTTCCAGCCGACGGTCGGCTTCATGACGGAACCGCTTCAGGCGATCGGCGTCTTCGGCGGTTCGCCGCTGTCGACCAGCCGCGACTCGTTTTTCATCATCCTGGTCGCGGACATCTGGAAGACGTCGGCGTTCATGGCGTTGCTGATCCTCGCGGGGATGCAGAGCATCGACCGGAGCCTCTACGACGTCGCGAAGGTCTCCGGCGCCTCACGGTGGCAGCAGTTCCGGATGATCACGCTGCCGCTGGTACTGCCGGCGCTGCTGGTCGCGATGCTGTTCCGGACGCTCGACGCGATGCGCGTCTTCGGCATCATCGAGACCGTCTCCTCGTGTAGCACGGTGCCGTCGATGACCTGTCTGGTCGTCGAGACGATGTTCAGCGCGCGCCTGTACGCCTCCGCGGCGACGGTCGCGTTCATCACGGCCGGACTCATCGGGGTGGTGGTCAGCGTCTACCTGATCAAGTTCCGCGACACGGAGCGGGGTGCGTACGCGTGAGCGTCGAAGACCGCCCCGACCCGACCCCGGCGGACGGGGACGACGAGGCCGCGGGACCGTTCGAGCGGTGGGTCCGGGACACGATCAGGAACCCCGAGAAGGCCTACAAGGCCATGTTCTACACGGCGCTGATCTTCTTCCTGATCACGACGCTGTTCCCCCTCTACTGGCTGTTGATGGTCGCCCTCTCCGGGGAGACCACCCAGGACGTCGGTCTCCTGCCACGCGGGTTCGACCCGGGACTGCTGCTCGAAGGCGACCTGACGATGGGAGCCGAACCCGGCGTGTTCGTCAACGTCTTCACCGTCGTGCCGTTCCACCGGTACATGCTCAACAGCTTCGTCCTCGCGCTCGTGACGACGGCCATCGTGCTGCTGGTCGCGAGCCTCGCGGGGTACGTCTTCGGCCGTCTCCAGTTCAAGGGGAAGACGCCGCTGCTGCTGTTGATCCTCGTCATCTCGTTTTTCCCGCCGGCGGCCTTCTTCATTCCGCTCTACCAGCTTTTCAACCAGAACATCACCCCGTTCGGGCTGACGCCCCCGGAGCTGTTCAACACCCCGGCGGCGATGTTCCTGCCGTTCAGCGCGCTGTTCCTACCGCTGTCGATTTTCATCCTCACGACGTTCTACAGCCAGATTCCGGACGGGCTGGAGGACGCCGCGCGGGTCGAGGGGACGACGCGGCTGGGCGCGCTGTTCCGCGTGATCATCCCGCTGTCGGCCCCCGGCGTCGCGACCGCGGGCATCCTCACGTTCATCGCGGTCTACAACGAGTTCTTCTTCTCGTTCCTCATGACCGACGGCGGCCCCGAGAACTGGGCGCCGCTCGTCGAGGGGCTGATCGCCTACCAGGGACAGTACCGGATCAGATACGACCTCATGGCGGCGGCGAGCATCGTCGGCGTGTTGCCGGTGGCGATCCTCGTCGTCGTCGCACAGGAGAAGATCGTCAGCGGCCTCACCGCTGGCGCACTCAAGGAGTGACCACACATGGGAGACGTCATACTCGACGGAGTCACGAAACGCTACGAAGACGTAACGGCGGTCGACGACATGAGCCTGAAGATCGAGGACGGCGAGTTCGTCTGCTTCGTCGGCCCCTCGGGCTGTGGGAAGTCGACGACGCTCGAAACGGTCGCGGGGCTGACGAAACCCACCGAGGGCGAGGTCCACATCGCCGACCGGGAGGTGACGAACCTGCCGCCGAAAGATCGGGGGGTGGCGATGGTGTTCCAGAACATCGCGCTGTTCCCCCACATGGACGTCTACGACAACATCAGCTTCGGGTTGCGGTTGCGCGACTACGACAAGGAGGAGATCGACCGCCGCGTCGAGGACGCCGCCGACACCGTCCAGCTCGAAGGAATGTTGGATCGGATGCCCGACGAGATGTCCGGCGGACAGCGCCAGCGGGTCGCCATCGCCCGCGCGATCGTTCGCGACCCCGACGTCTTCCTGATGGACGAACCGCTGGCGAATCTGGACGCCAAACTCCGCGTCCACATGCGCACCGAACTCCAGCGCCTCCAGAAGGAACTGGACGTGACGACGATCTACGTCACGCACGATCAGGCGGAGGCGATGACGATGTCCGACCGCATCGCGGTCATCGACGGGGGCGAACTCCAGCAGATCGCGCCGCCCCTGGAGTGTTACAACGAGCCGGCGAACCTGTTCGTCGCGGGCTTTATCGGCTCGCCCTCGATGAACTTCGTCGAGGGCGAACTCGTCGCAAACGGCCTCGAAACGCCGAACTTCCGCGTCGAGTTCGACCCCGACCGGATCGAGGGCGCCTCGGTCGGCGACGAACTCACGCTGGGCATCCGGCCCGAGGACATCTACCTCGCGGACGACGAGCGCGCCGCGTCCGCGTCGACCGACCGGATCCGGACGACGACGGACGTTCTGGAGCCGATGGGCGACGAGATATTCGTCTACCTGTTGTTTGAAGATGGTGGAAACCGTAGCATGGGACAGCAGGACTCGCGCGGAACCCACGAACTGCTGATGAGCGTCGCCCCGGACGCCGACCTCGAGGAGGACGACCCGGTCGAGGTCGTCCTCGACCGCTCGCGGATCCACCTCTTCGACACGCGAACGGGCGACGCGCTCGCCCACGGCATCGACGACCTCGCGGACGCCCGCGCGGACGTCCAGGAAGCCGAGCCCGACAGCTGACCCGACCACCACGCCCACTCACAGATGGTCGAACCGCTCCCGATCGCTGCCGTCGCCGTGCCCGTCCCCGCCGCCTTCTGGGTCCACGGCGCCGTCCCGTTCGTCCTCTCGCCGTGATCCCGACCCCGACGCCGACGGCTGACGACGCCGCCCGTCGCGAACCGCCCTCCCCGACACCGACCCACCATGGCCACAGATCGAACCACCGTCCGAACCGGAATCATCGGCCTCGGTAACATCGGCCAGTTCCACGCCGAGCGCCTCCGCGAGCTGGGCGTCCCGCTCGTCGGCGGCATGGACGTCGCCGCCGAGGCGCGAACCCAGTTCGCCCGCCGGTACGACGTCGACGTCTACGAGGAGTACGAGCGCCTCTACGACGAGGTCGACGCCGTCGTCGTCACGACGCCGAACAAGTTCCACGAGGAGTACGCCGTCGCCGCCCTCGAACGCGACCTGCACGTCCTCATCGAGAAGCCGCTGGCACACACCCTAGAGAGCGCCGAGCGGATCGCCGCGGCCGCCAGCGAGAGCGACGCCGTCTGCGCGGTCGGGTTCAACAACCGGTTTGCCAACACCGTCCGGGTCGTCAAGAACCGGATCGACCGGGGCGACCTCGGCGAGGTCACCCACCTCGAGGCGAACTACGTCCGCCGGCGCGGCGTCCCGGGGCGGGGCTCGTGGTTCACCCGGCGGGCGGTCGCCGGCGGCGGCGCGCTGATCGACCTCGGGGTCCACGCCATCGACCTCGCGCTGTACCTGCTCGACTACCCGACGGTCGCGGAGGTCACCGGCGTCACCCGCACCGAGTTCGGCACGCGCGAGGACTACGCCTACCTCGAGATGTGGGGCGAGGACGCCGGCCCGGGCGGGTTCGACGTCGACGACTCCGCGAGCGCGTTCGTGCGCACGGCCGACGACCGGACGATCACGCTGGAGGTCGCCTGGGCGACCAATCGCCCCGCGAACCACGAGTTCGTCGTCCGGGGCACCGAGGCCGCCGCCCGGTTCGACCTGCTCGAGAACGAACTCTCGTTTCACTCGGCGAGTACGATCGGCCCGGACCACCTCGAAGACACGACGGTCGAGACCCGCCAGAACGACACGCACACGGACGAACAGCGCGCGTTCTTCGACGCCATCGTCACCGACCACGTCGACGACCGGAGCGTCGAGCAGGCGCTGGCCGTCCAGCGGGTCGTCGACGCCATCTACCGGTCGAACGAGGAAGGCAGCACCGTCGCCGTCCGGTAGGAGCCGCCCCCTTTATTTCGCCCGCGTCCGTTGGTCCGCGTGTATGGATATCGGCGTTCACACCCCGCCACTGTACGGTGAATCGCTCGAAGACGCGGTCGCGTACCTCGCCGGTATCGGCGTGAGCGCGATCGAACCCGGCGTCGGCGGCTATCCGGGCGACACCCACCTGCCCCGGGACGAGTACCTCGGCGACGAGGACGCACAGGCCGACCTGCACGACCTGCTCGACGAGCACGGGATGCACATTAGCGCGCTCGCGACGCACAACAATCCGCTACACCCCGACGACGAGCGGGCCGCCGAGGCCGACGAGGAACTGCGCGAGGCGATCGAACTCGCCGACCAGCTCGGCGTCGACGCGGTTACCTGCTTCTCCGGGCTGCCCGGCGGCGGCCCGAACGACGAGGTGCCAAACTGGATCACCGCGCCGTGGCCGACCGAACACGCCGAGGCCCACGAGTACCAGTGGGAGGTCGCCGTCGACTACTGGGCCGACCTCGCGGCGTTCGCGGACGACCACGGCGTCGACGTGGCGATCGAGATGCACCCGAACATGCTGGTCTACGAACCCCACGGCATGGCGCGGCTGCGCGAGGCGACCAACGAGCGCGTCGGCGCGAACTTCGACCCCTCGCACCTCTACTGGCAGGGCATCTCGATCACCGACGCGATCCGCTTCCTCGGCGAGCGCGACGCGATTCACCACTTCCACGCCAAGGACACGAGGGTCTACGAGGAGCAGGCCCGCGAGAAGGGCGTCCTCGACACGACGGCCTACGACGACGAGCCGAACCGCTCGTGGCTCTTTCGGTCCGTGGGCTACGGCCACGGCGAGTCCCACTGGAAGGATGTCGTCTCGACGCTGCGGATGGTCGGCTACGACGGCACGCTGAGCATCGAACACGAGGACTCGCTGACGAGTTCGCGCGAGGGCCTCGAGAAGGCGGTCGAACTCCTCCAGCGGGCGGTCTTCGAGGAACAGCCCGGCGAGGCCTACTGGGCCGAGTGATCGCCCGACGAGCCGTCGAGACGGAACTCGTTTCCGGACCCCGTTTCCGAGAGGTCGACCCGACCGTCGCCGCGGACGACGACCTCGTAGCCCTCGTAGACGAATTCGAGGGTGACGTCGGCGCGGCCCGCGAGCAGGCGGTCGAGCGCCTCCGGGTTCACCACGGCGTACAGCGGGTCGTACGTCGGCGGCTCGACGTCGGTGACGTCGACCCCCTCGCGCTCGGCGACGGCCTCGACGACCGCTCGACTGGGCGACCGTTCGCCGGCCGCCGGCGCGTCTCCGGATACACCCATGCGCGCGGCTACCACAAGTCCGCTCATAAGCGTGGCGACGATCCTCAGCCGCTCAATCGCTCTTTCCGCGTGCGCGCTCGAACGCCTCGATCGCCGCCTCGCGGCGCCGCGCGTGGTCGACGATCGGCGCCGGGTAGTCGGGGGCGACCGCCTCGCGCTCGGCCGGGTCGAGGTCGGCCCAGCCGTGGATCTGCTCGGCGGTCGCGTCGGCCAGTTCCGGCACGTACCGCCTGACGTACGCGGCGTCCGGATCGTAGTCGCGGCCCTGTTTCGTCGGGTTGAACACCCGGAAGTACGGCTGGGCGTCGGTCCCGGTCGAGGCGGCCCACTGCCAGCCGCCGACGTCGCTTGCGGTGTCGTGGTCGGCCAGCTTCCGGCGGTACCAGTCGTAGCCCTCGCGCCAGTCGATCAGCAGGTCCTTCGTGAGGAAGGCGGCGACGATCATCCGCACCCGGTTGTGCACCCACCCCTCCTCGCGGAGCTGTCGCATCCCCGCGTCGACGATGGGCACGCCCGTCTCGCCGGCCTTCCACGCCGCGAGTTCCTCGGGGTCGTTTCGCCACTCGATCTCGTTCTCGTAGCCGCGGAAGTCCTCCCGGACGGTCTCGGGGTTGTACGCGAGGACGTGCGCGTAGAACTCCCGCCAGGCGAGTTGGCGGCGGAACGCCTCGACCGAGGCGCGCGCGTCCTCGCCGTCGGCCCGCTCCAGTGCGTCGGCCGTCGCGGCGTACGTCTCGCGGATCCCGACCGTCCCCCACTTGAGGTGGACCGAGAGCCGCGAGGTGGCGTCGGCCGCCGGGTAGTCGCGCTCGTCGGCGTAGCGGTAGATGTCGTCCGCACAGAACGTCGACAGGCGCTCGCGGGCGGCTTCCCGGGTGACCGCCGGGGGCGTCGCCTCCGGGTCGTCGAAGTCGAGGTCGGCGGGCGACGGGAGTCGATCACCCGAGACGTCGGCCAGCGCATCCGCCGCGGGCGGATCGAGCGGGTCGCGCTTCTCGCGGTCGCGCCACTTCGTCCAGAAGTACGAGAACACTGCGTAGTGTTCGCCCTCGTTCGGCGCGATCGAACCGGGTTCGTGGAGCAGTTCGTCCCGACACTCGCGGGCCGCGACTCCGGCGGCTTCGAGCGCCGCGGACACGGCCCGGTCCCGTTCGGCCGCGAGGCCGCTGTAGTCGGCGTTCCAGCGAACCTCGTCGGCGCCGTACCGCTCGGCGACGTCGACGAGGACGGCCGCCGGGTCGCCACGCTCGACGAGCAGGTCGCTCCCGCGCTCGCGGTACCACGCCCGGAGGTCCGCGAGCGCGTCGCACAGACACGCCACTCGGATCGGCGAGGCGTGGTCGAGGATCGCCGGATCGAGGACGAAGACGGGGACGACGTCGCCGCGCTCGGCCGCGACGGCCAGCGCCACGTTGTCCGCCCCGCGGAGGTCCCGGCGGTGCCAGTGGACGATCACGGTCTCACTCCGGCGTGCAGGACCGAAAACGTCGGGGGGTCCGGCGATCCCGGGCGGCCGGTCAGTCCCGGCCCACGCGCCCGGTCCGGCCGAGGTGGCCGTCGAGGAAGAGTCGAACCGAGCGGATCGTCCCCTCGACGGTGTAGTTGACGCCGGCGTAGACGCTGATCGCCGCCAGAACCACCCCGCCGACGACGTCGCCGAACCAGTGAATGCCGAGGTACATCGTCGAGACGACGACCCCGAGCGCGAGGACGCCGGCGACCGGCGTCCACAGCGGGTACTCCTCGCGAGTGAGCCACGCGAGCAGGAACGACGACGTCGCGAGCGACGTGTGCAGCGACGGGAAGACGTTCTCGGGCACGTTGATCGTGTGGGTCAGGTAGCCCGTCTGCGGGAACGTCTCGTAGAGGATCGGGTCGAACTCCAGCGCGAGGGTGTTCCGGGGACCGTAGGCGATGAACAGGACGTAACAGAGCAGTCCGAGCGCGTAGTTCGCCGTGTACGTGCGGATGAGCGTCGAGAGGTCGTCCATCTCGTCGAGCGCGAAGTAGGCGACGAACGGGAAGATCAGCAGGAACGCGTAGCCATAGAGGTAGACGAAGGCGGACAGCGCCGTCACCGTCGGGCTCCGGTACGACTGCAGGAGGACCACGGGGTGGCCGAACAGCGTCCGGTCGAACGACTCGAGGTAGGGCGTGATGTTGGTCCCGAAGATCGCCCACGAGAGTTCGGGAAGCACGTCGCCGGTGGCCCATCGGGTGAACAGCACCGTCAGCAGGACCGCCGCCGGCAGCGCACAGACCTCGAGGCGCCAGCGGAAGTCCCGGAGGGCGGCGGCGAACCGTCGCGGCCCGACGATGACGAACGTCGCGGACGCGAGCATCGCCGTCACGATGGCCGCGAGTTCGAGTGCGACCCCTACGAGTGCCATGTCTGCTACCTATACTGCGCCGGACGTTAATACGGATCGGTTGCCAGAGTGGGGACGGTCAGACGAGCAGCGAGCCGTCGTCGTCGTACCGGTAGCCGGCCTCCTCGAACAGCGACCGGACCAGATCGACGTCGACGCGCCCGTCAGAGCCGGGAAACGTCGCGACGCCGGCCGACTGGGGAAACTCCCAGGTGTCGGGTTCGACGCCGACGACGGCGCTGTGGGTCGCCGCCGGCCGGGCGTGGCCCAGCGAGAACTCCTCGGCCACGTACTCCCGGTCGACCAGCCGCGAGACGATGCGCCGGAACCGGTGGTTGCTCAGTTCGGGGTGGCGGAGGTTGTAGCCGATGACGTAGAACGTCCGCGTGGGTGCCGAAAGCGGGGTGACGTCGTCGCCGAGGCGCTCGAACTCGCCGGGCGGGAGCGGGCTACCCACGAGGTCGAGGTCGCCGTTTTCGAGGCTCTCGACTGCCGTCCCCGCACTCGGTTCGACGACGAACTCGAGACCGTCGTAGGCCGGAAACTCCGCGAGAAGCTCCGACCGTCCGTCGAGCAGGGCGTGATCGTCGAACGGTTCGAGGGCGATCCCGTCGTCCGTCCGGCTCTCGAACGCGAACAGTCCCGAGCCGACGGGGTTCTCGTTCGCCCGCGCGAGCGCCGCCGTCCGGTAGTCGGCGACGAGTTCCGACTCCGGCTCCCAGACGTGCCGGGGCAAGAGCGGGATCGTCAGCGCGCGCCGGGCGACGGTCGGCGAGGTAGTCTCGAAGCGGTACCGGACCGTCCGGGGGTCCTCGACGGTCACCTCGTCGATCAGCGTCCCGCGGCCGCGAAACCGCGGTGCGGGGACGCCGCCCTCGTGGTTGCCAAGCGACGTGTCCGCGAGAAACCGGACGGTAAACGCGACGTCGTCGGCGTCGATCGGCTCCCCGTCGTGCCAGCGGGCGTCCTCGCGGAGCGTCATCGTCGCCCGCAGGGAACTCTCGCGACGGCTCCAGTCGACCGTCTCCGCGAGCCACGGGACGAGGTCGCCGTCGACGATCCGGGCGAGGGGGTCGTACAGCAACCCGAGGGCGATCCTGACGTCGTTTCGGGTGACGACGATCGGGTTCAGCCGGTCGAACGCCCCGTCGCCGGACACGCCGACGCGGAGGGGCTCGTCGCGGTCCTCGTCCGCCGGCGGGGTCGACAGGAGTTCGATGTACTCGAGGGGCCGTCGCGGGGCGGTCGAAAGCGTGTCGAGGCCGTTTGCCGCACAGAGGTGGTCGGGGAACGTGACGGCGGTGTACGGCGCGGTATCCTGCAGGTGCTCGAAGAGGTCCGAGAAGGCGGCCAGTCGGTCGTAGCCCCGCTCGGTCAACTGCTCTTCGAGGTGCTCGTCGACGGTCGGGTTCGAGAAGCTGAAGGGGTTTTGCCACCCCCGCTCGCTCACGAACTTCGAGTGCAACAGCGGCCGCAGGGCGTCGAACTCGTCGAACCCCGGGTGGCGGGCGACGAAGAGGTCGTACTCGTGGTCGACGAGGACCTCGCGGTAGAGTTCGTCCTCGGCCATCGGCTCGGGGTTCGCCTCGATGCCCGCCGCGCGGAGGTTCTCGATCAACTGGTTCGAGATCTTCGCGGCGACGACGTCCTCGTCGGTGGGGACCGTCTTGATGCTCAGGGAGACGCGCTCGGGCGGCGAGGTCTCCGCTCGCGACCAGAGGCGCTCCGAACAGCCGGCGACGGCCGCCGACGCCGTCGCTCCGAGGCCGGCGAGCAGGCGACGTCGCGTCGTCGGTGGAGGGCCGTCGGCCATGGCGAGGGGATTGGCTATCACTCCGTATAGGAGTTACTTTCCGTTCGATAGCTCCCGCGGCGGCGTCGGTCCGTCGAATCGCCCGCCGGAGTCGGTATAAGCGGACGGTAAAGACGTCGTGACAGTCGTTTTCCCAGTCGTAAGCCGGCCATAACAATACCTCGATTCGGGATGTGACCGGAATGGACCCTCGTCCCCGACGGCGACATCGGCGGGAGAGACGACGGGCGCTCGAAGCGGGGCGGCGGTCCGAGGTGGTAAGACATGAAACTCGCACTCATCGGTTTCGGACAGGCGGGCGGGAAGGTCGTCGACGAGTTCCTGAAGTACGACGCGGAGGTCGACGGCGGCTTCGTCGGCGCCGCCATCGCGGTCAACTCGGCGACGGCGGACCTCCACGGACTCGACCGCGTGCCGGAGGAGAATCGCGTGCTGATCGGCCAGTCGCGAGTGAAAGGACACGGCGTCGGCGCGGACAACGAACTCGGCGCACAGATCGCCGAGGCGGACATCGACGAGATCCAGGCGGCGATCGACCGGGTGCCGGTCCACGACCTCGACGCGTTCCTGATCGTCGCCGGGATGGGCGGCGGCACCGGATCGGGCGGCGCGCCCGTCCTCGCGACGCACCTCAAGCGCATCTACACCGAACCCGTCTACGGGCTCGGGGTGCTTCCGGGGACGGACGAGGGCGGCATCTACACGCTCAACGCCGCGCGGTCGTTCCAGACGTTCGTCCGCGAGGTCGACAACCTGCTCGTCTTCGACAACGACTCGTGGCGGCGGACCGGCGAGTCGGTCGGCAGCGGCTACGACCGCATCAACCGCGAGATCGTCGAGCGGTTCGGCCTGCTGTTCGCCGCCGGCGAGGTCGGCGCGGACGACGAGGTCGCCGAGAGCGTCGTCGACTCCTCGGAGGTGATCAACACGCTCTCCGGCGGCGGCATCTCGACGGTCGGCTACGCGACGGAGACGATCGAGGACGACCGCGGCGGCTTCCTCTCGCGGTTCGCCGAACCGGACGTCGACGACGTCTCCTCGACGAACCGGATGACCAGCCTCATCCGCAAGGCGGCGCTCGGACGGCTCACCCTCCCCTGCGAGGTCGACAGCGCCGACCGCGCGCTGACGGTCGCGACGGGGCCGCCGGCGTACCTCAACCGCAAGGGGATCGAACGCGGGCGCAAGTGGCTCGAAGAGGAGACCGGTTCGATGGAGGTCCGCGGCGGCGACTACCCCCGCCGCCGGCGCGACGACGTCGGCGCGGTCGTCCTCCTCTCGGGGGTCACGGACGTCCCGCGCGTCGAACGCCTCCAGCAGGTCGCTATCGAGGCGAAAGAGACGACCGCGAACGTGCGCGCGGCCAGCGAAGACGAGTTCTCCTCGCTGATGGACACCGGCGGCGAGATCGACGCGCTGTTCTAGGTCGACGCTCACGGTCGATCACCATACAACGTTAAGAGCGTTGACTGTGTTTTTCGGACCGGGAATGGTTCGCACGACCACGAGCGAACGCGGAGCGGATCGAACGCCCCGGAGGTACCGAACGTGACGACGGAACGGTTTCGCGTCGACGGCGAGGTCGCCATCGTCACCGGATCGTCGAGCGGGATCGGCCGGGCCATCGCCGAACGGTTCGCGGCCGACGGCGTCGACGTCGTCGTCTGCTCGCGCGAGCAGGGGAACGTCGACCCGGTCGCCGAGGGAATCGAGGAGAGCGACGCGCCCGGCGACGCCCTGGCCGTCGAGTGTGACGTCACCGACCGCGAGGCGGTCGACGCGCTCGTCGAGGCCACCGTCGAGGAGTTCGGCGGCCTCGACGTGCTCGTCAACAACGCGGGGGCGTCGTTCATGGCGAACTTCGACGACATCAGCCCGAACGGCTGGGAGACCATCGTCGACATCAACCTCACCGGCACCTACCACTGCACCAACGCCGCCGGCGAGCACCTCAAGGAGGGCGGCGGGATCGTCGTCAACCTCTCGAGCGTCGCCGGCGTCCAGGGCGCGCCGTACATGAGCCACTACGCCGCGGCGAAGTCGGGGGTCAACGCCCTCACGTCGTCGCTGGCGTTCGAGTGGGCGCCCGAGGGCGTCCGGGTCAACTGCATCGCGCCCGGTTTCGTCGCCACGGAGGGCGTCGAGGACCAGATGGGCGTCTCCGCCGAGGAGGTCGACCGCGAGACGGTCGACCGCCGGATGGGCACCGTCGAGGAGATCGCCGACCTCGCGCAGTTCCTCGCGAGTCCGGCCTCGTCGTACCTCGTCGGCGAGACGATCGAAGCCGCGGGCAAGCCCGCGATCATGGAGGAGCCGACGGCATGACGGACCGAACGCTTCACCTGCCGGTCGCCGCCCAGCCGTCGGTCGAGTCGCTCGTCGACCTCGCCCGCCTCGGCGAGGACTGTGGCTACGAGCGCGCGTGGCTCCCCGAGACGTGGGGCCGCGACGCCGTCACCGTCCTCACGCGGATCGCCGCCGAGACCGACGAGATCGGGATCGGCCCGAGCATCGCCAACGTCTACTCGCGGTCGCCGGCGCTGCTGGCCCAGACCGCCGTCACCCTCCAGGAGGTGGCCGACGGCCGCCTCCGGATGGGGATCGGCCCCAGCGGCCCCGCGGTGGTCGAGGGCTGGCACGGCATCGATTTCGACCGGCCGCTCCGGCGGACCCGCGAGTACCTCGACGTCATGCGGGCGGCGATGTCGGGCGAGACGCTCAACTACGACGGCCAGATCTTCTCGCTTGCGGGCTTTCGCCTGCGCTGTGACCCGCCCGAGGAACCCGTCCCGATCGACGCCGCGGGGATGGGGCCGAAGTCGGTCGAACTCGCCGGGCGCTTCGCCGACGGCTGGCACGCCACCGTCTTCACCCCCGAGGGACTGGAGGAGCGCCTCGATGACCTGCGCCGCGGGATCGACCTCGGCGACCGCGACCCCGACGAGGTCCGGACGACGCTCTCGCTGACCGCCTGCGCGCTGGAGGACGGCGAGCGCGCCCGCGAACTCTGTCGCCAGCACCTCGCGTTCTACGTCGGCGCGATGGGCACCTACTACCGCGAGTCCCTCGCCAGACAGGGCTACGAGGAGGAAGCCAACGCCATCGCCGCGGCGTGGGCCAGCGGCGACCAGGAGAAGGCACTGGACCTGATCCCGGAGGCGTTGCTCGACGACCTCGGCGCCGCGGGGACGCCCGAGCGCGCCCGCGAGGAACTGCGGAAGTTCGAGGAGATCGACGGCCTCGACGCGATCGCCGTCGGCTTCCCCCGCGGGGCCTCGCCCGCGGAGGTCGAGGAGACGATCGAGGCGCTCGCGCCCGACCGCTGACCGGCCGCTGAACGGCCGGTCGCGGCGACTTCTACAGCCCGAAGAGCCGAAGGAAGAGCCCGAGGACCACGAGACCGATCCCGACCGCCGTCCCGACCAGCGGCGGCAGGACCGGGATCGGGACGACGATCAACAGGGCTCCGAGGCCGACGAGGATCGTGGAGGCTCGCATACGGGTTCCGATCGACGGCCGGGCGGAAAAGACGACGGGGGCGAGCGGCGGGCCGTCACGGCGGTTCGATCCCGTCGCGGCGGCCGTCGAGGACGGCGAACCGCTCGCCGCGGCGGCGTTCGAGCCAGTACAGCAGTCGCTCGGCCCACGCCAGTTTTCGCGCCTTCACCGGGTCGACCGACGGGTCGTCGAGGTCCCAGCCGACGAAGACCAGTTCGGCGGCGCCGAGGTGGTCGGCCAGAAACGCCGCCCGGTCGCCGTCGGTGAACCCGCCGAAGTTGCAGACCGGGCCGCGGGGGGCGGCCTGCGTCGTCGGCAGGAGAGACTGGAGGTCGCAGTCGGGGACGACCTCGCGGACCGCGGGGACGTTGTCGCCGTGGGCGTGGACCGCGACGGGCGTGTTGCGGGCCGTGAACGCCCGGACCGTGTCGGGGTTCTTGTCGAGGTCGGTCACCATGCAGTCGACGCCGACGTCGCGGGCTTCGAGGACGTCGGCCGCCGTCGACGCCGCGAGGACGACGTCCGCCTCGCGGGCGCGAGCGAGCGCGTCCGCGGATTCGAGCGACGGTCCCGCGCCGGCGACCGCGACCGTCGCGTCGCGGACGCCGGCGAGGCGGTCGAGGTCGAACGGCTCCGCGAGGGCGGCGAGGACGTCCCGCGCGCGCTCGTCTGCCCGCCTGTCGAACCCGAAGTCGTCGAGGATGGCCTCGTAGACCGGCTCCCACTCGTCGAACTCCATCGTCGTCACTACGGGACTGACGCCACAATAATTCCGTGTTGTGGGCCGGGGGACGCCTCCGAAGTACCCCTACCCGGGAGGCCGCCCGGCTTCCACCCCCCTGTTTCGAACACTCCGGTATAAGCTTTCTCTTACTGTACAATCCGTTCCGACTGACCGTCGGTTATTACGTAATACGCGCGATCTCGTCGCCGACGACGGCGAGATCGTCGGTCTCGCCCGCCAGTCGGTCGGCCAGTCGGGCGAGCGAGGCGGTCGACCCGATCAGCAGCGCCCGCCCGTCGTCGGCGACGACGGCCGCCCCGCGCTCGGGGGCCAGCCGCGAGAGTTCCGCCCGCGCGTCCGCGCTCAGGCCGTCGATTTCGAGGGCGTGGTGGACCCAGTCGGCCGCGAGGTCGGAGTCGACCCCGCGCTCGCGGAGGTGCGCGCGCAGTTCGCGGCTCGACCCGGCTTCGAGCCGCGAGACGGCGACCCCGTCGCGGCCCCCGGGAGCGCGCTCGGCGAAGGCGGCGCCGATCAGGGCGGCGTCGCGGGTCTCGGCGACGTCGTGGGTCCGGATCACGTGCGCGCCGCGCTCGACGGCCAGCGACGTCGCCGCGAGGCTCACGGGGAGGCGCTCGTCGGTCTCCCGGCCGGCGACCTCGCCGAGGAAGTTCTTCCGGTTGATCGAGACCAGCATCGGCCGGCCGAGCGCGCGGAACTCCCGCAGGCGGCGGAGCGTCTCGCGGTCGTGGTCGAGCGTCTTCGCCTCGCTCCAGCCGCCGAACGCGGGGTCGACGATCGTCTTCTCCGTGAGGCCGTTTTGCTTGAGCGCCTCGTAGACCATGTCGACGTAGTCGGCCCCGGAGGCCCAGTCGGGCGACTTCCGGGCGGCCCAGTCGGTCTCCTCGACGGCGCCCGGTCGCTGCAGGTCCGGCGGACTCGCCATCTTGACGACCGCGGCGTCGTGGTCGGCACAGACGGTCGGCATCTTCGGGTCGGCGAAGCCACAGACGTCGTTGACGATGTCGAACCCCCGCGAGAGCGCCTCGTCGGCGACCGCCGCGTAGCGGGTCTCGATGGAGAAGACGGCGTCGCCGGAGACGCTCTCGATCGTCTCGACGGCGACGTCGAGGCGGTCGAGTTCCTCCTCGGCCGAGAGGACCTCGAAGCGCTTGTTCGCCGACTCGATGCCGACGTCGACGACGTCCGCGCCCTCGCCGATCAGTTCCTCGTCGACGTAGCGGGCCGCCTCGCCCGGGTCGTCGTAGACGCTCGGGTCGTAGGGGGACTCCTCGCTGACGTTCAACACGCCCATGATCCGGGGCGGGTACTCGTCACCGATGCCGAGTCCGGCCGCGTCGACGCTGTCCATACCCCGAGTGGGCACGGGAGACAAAAAGGGGCCGCGGTTGCGGCGAACCGCGTCGGGCCGAGAGCGGGCCTTTTTGTCCGCCGGCGCGAACCCACGGACATGGGAAAGGTGAGCATCGGGATGCTCGGCTGGCGCTTCGACGAGGCGCACGTCCTCGACGAGGACGGCGAGTTCCGCCCGCTGGAGGAGATGCCCCCCGACGTCCGCGAACGGCTGATCCGGCTGGGGGTGCTCTACAACGCACCCTGTAACGCCTGCTGGCTGATCCACGGCGACGCCGGCCTCGACGACTGCAACACCGCCCGGTACGTCTACGGCGAACCGCTCTCGGAGGTCGTCCTCTGTGAGGCCCACGAACCCGACTTCGTCTACTGGTTCCGCGAAGAAGGCGGCGAGGCCCACCGCGGCGACGACGCGTTCGAGGACGCCTTCTACGAGTGGTTCCTCGACGGGAACCGCGCGCCCGAGGGGTACGAGGGCATGGAGTACGTGACGACCGACCCCGACGACCTCCCCGAACCGCCCGACCCCGACCCCGAGGCACACGCCGACCTGATGGGCGACGACGTCGCCGACCGGGTCGGCCTGACCGACGAGGAGATCGCCGAGAGCGGCGTCGACTTCGGCTCCGAGTACCCCGGGTCGGAGGACCGATGAGCGAGGACGCGCCCTCCCGCCGGGCCCCGCCGGCGGTCGCCGTCGTCGACGCGAAGACGCCGGGCAACGTCGGGACCATCGCCCGCGCGATGAAGAACTTCGGCTTCGAGGACCTGCTGCTCGTCGACCCGCCGGAACTCGATCCCGACGGCGAGGCCTACGGCTTCGCCGGCCACGCCCGCGAGGACGTCCTCCCGAACGCGACCGAGGTGACGTTCGACCAGTTGGTCGAGAGCTACCACACGATCGGCTGTACGGCCGTCACGAACGAGGACGACCGCAACCACGTCCGCTTTCCCTACTCGACGCCGGCCGACCTCGCCGAGCGCCTGCCGACCGTCGAGGCGCCCACCGCGCTCGTCTTCGGCCGCGAGCGCGTCGGCCTCACCAACGAGGAACTCGCCCGCATCGACGAGATCTGCTCGATCCCCGCCAGCGCCGAGTACCCCGTGCTCAACCTCGGGCAGGCCGCGACCGTCACCCTCTACGAACTCCGGACGCTCACCCTCGACCCGGACGAGACCCAGTTGCCCGACGTCGAGCGCGTCCGCGCGCCCGAACCGCTCGTCGACCGCCTGTACGAGGAGTGGGAGCGCCTCCTCGACGAACTGAACCATCCCGAGGAGAAACGCGAGAAGACGATGCGGATGATCCGGCGGGTCTACGGCCGGGCGGACCCCACCGAGCGCGAGGTGAACACGTTCCTCGGACTGCTCCGGCGCGCGATCGAGCGACCGGACCGGAAGTGAGTCCTGCGGTGGCGGTCCGGTATCGTAATGTGGGGTGAGTGTCTAGATTTACTGGATGACCGAGATCCATCGACGGGCGGCGCTGGGACTGGTCGGCGCCGGACTGGCGCTCGCCGCCGGCTGTTCGGATACCGTCGGCGACGACGGCAGCGACGGCGGATCGACGGCCGACGAGCCGGCGATCGAGACCGGCGACCTCCCACCGTACGCCGCCGTTCTCCCCGAGACGGACGCCGAGGAGTACGTCTTCGGCGCGATCGACGTGCAGACGCTGACCGAACTGTTCTCCGACAGTCAGACCACGGAGGGTGCCGAACCGACCGACCCCCTCGTGGTGAACCCGGTCGCGACGGCCGCGATCGGCTACTTCGGACTGGTCGCCCTCGGCTTCTCGCCGTCGTTCGACGCCCACGAGGCGAACGACGAGACCGCCGACGGGGAGGGCACCCTGCTCTACGTCGACGGCACGATCGGTCTCTACGGCGCGTACGACGTCGACGGCCTCGCCGCCGACCTCGAAGACGCCGGCTACGACGTCTCGACCGAGGGCGGGTACGTCCTCGCCGTCGACGACGCCTCGGGCGAGGCGGTCGGGGCGAGCGACGACCTCTTCGCGTTCGCGTCCCCGAACGAGGAGGACGACACGTTCGACCCGGCCGAGAGCGTCGAGCGGGTCGTCGCGACCGCGGCGGGCGAACGCGCGCCGAAACACGAGGGCGACGAGGCGTTCGAGTGGCTGCTCCGGGCGGGCGACGGCGACGGCATCGTGTTCTGTCTCCACGCGAGCGACGCGCTCGCGGCCGACGAACTCGAGGCGAAGACGTCGGGGAACGAGACGGACGGCGAGGAGACGACCGAGTACGCCCTCGCCGCGTTCGACGGCGCGCGCGGGGTCCACCAGCACCTCTCGGTCGAGGGCGACGAGGCGTTCGCGAGGGCCGTCGTCTCCTACCCCGACGCCGACGCCGTCGACGCCGACCGTCTGGAGGGAGCGCTCGGGACGGACGCCGACGCCGTCGACGTCGTCGAGGGCGAGACGGCCGTCCGGCTGGATGCGGAGTACGGATCGAACGTCGTCGAGGAGCAGTGAGCGACGCGACGGTGAGAGAGTGAGCGAACGGCCGGCGGGCCGCCGACTCAGGCGCGCTTCTGGATCTCCTCGCGAAGCAACCGGCTCACGAGGTCGCCCTCCGCCTTCCCGCGGAGCGCGCCCATGCACTCGCCCATGAGCCCGGAGAACGCCTGCATCCCTTCGTCTTCGACCTGCGCCTCGTTGCGCTCGACGACCTCGACGACGGTCTCGCGGACCTCGTCCTCGGAGACGCCGCCGAGGTCCTCGCGTTCGACCGCCTCCGCGGGGGCGAGCGCTGGCTCCTCGGCCAGCGCCGAGAGCAGGTCGCCGACGGCCTCCTTCGGAACCTCGCCGTCGTCGACGAGGTGCAGGCTCGCCGCGAGGTGGTCGTCGGTGAGGTTCTCCACCGGGACGTCGTCGCGGCGCAGTTCCGTGAGCGTCGATTCGAGGGTCGTCGCCGCGAGCGTCGGGTCGATCCCGTCGGCGACGACGTCCTCGAAGACCGGCATGTATTCCCCGTAGGCGACCTGCTCGGCCAGCCCCTCGTCGAGGTCGTACTCGGCCGCGTAGCGGTCGACCTTCTCGGTCAGGAGTTCGGGTTCGGGGACGTCGCTCGGGTCGGGTTCGACCGGCGGGACGTCCGTCTCGGGGTACATCCGCGCGGCGCCCGGCAGCGGCCGCAGGTAGCGGGTCGTCCCGTCGTCGTTCGCGCCGCGGGTCTCCTCGGGGACGCCCTCGACGGCGACCGCGGCGCGCTCGGCGACGGCCTCGATAGCGCGTTCGGCGACCTCCGTCCCGGCGGCGACGATGGCGACGGCGTCCTCGGGGCCGGCGTCGACGGCCTCCCGGAGCGCCTCGACTTCCCCCGCGGTGACGCCGTAGGCCGGCAGTTCGTCGGTGTGGAAGATGCCGCCCGCTCCGTGGCGCTTGGCGTGGTCGGAGAGTTCGGTTCCGAGGCGGCGGTCGGGAGCGATCTCGCGGCCGACGAGGCCGTCGAAGCCGGAGAGGAGGACCGCGGTCACGGCCCCGCCCGAGTCCAGCGCGCCGCGGATGACGCCGCTGTCGGTGTCCGCGAAGACCTCGGTGACGTCCCGGGGTTCGCCGACCGACGCCTCGCGGTCGCGCAACTCGCCGGCGATATCGACGAGTTCGACCTGCCGGCCGACCTCGGTGCGGACGATGTCGTCGATGTCGTCGAGTGCCTGGACGCCCTTGATCTCGACGCGGGCGCCGTCGGCGATCGAGACGTTGACGTCCTGGCGGATCGTCCCGAGGCCGCGCCTGACCTTCCCCGTCGAGCGCAGCAGCATCCCGATCCGTTCGGCCGCCTCGCGGGCCTGTTCGGGCGAGCGGATGTCGGGACTGGTACCGATCTCGACCAGCGGGACGCCGAGTCGGTCCAGACCGTACCGCACCCCGTCGTCGGTCTCCTCGACGCGCTTTGCGCTTTCCTCTTCGAGCAGCAGGTCCTCGACGCCGACCTCGCCGTCGCTCGTCTCGATCGCGCCGTCGGTCGCGATCAGCGTCGACCGCTGGAACCCCGAGGTGTTCGAGCCGTCGACGACGATCTTGCGCATGACGTGGGCCTGATCGACGACCGCCATGTCGAGCAACTGGGCGATCTCGAGGGTGGTTTCGATGGCCTCCTCGTCGAGTCGGTGGGGCGGTTCGTCGTCCGCCTCGACGAGACACGTCGTGTCGTACGCGAGGTACTCGAACTCGCGGTCGACCCGGCTCTCCTCCAGGGCGGCCTCGTCGATCTCGCCGAGTTCGCTGCGCGTCGGGTGGAGGTAACGGGTGAACCGACGCGACGCCGCCTCCGGTTCGCGCAACTCGGTCGGACAGCCACAGAACAGCTTCGTCGCCGTGTCGAGTTGCTGGTGGATCTCCAGCCCGGCGACGAGTCCGAGTTCGTCGTAGTCGTACCCGGTCATTGCGGGCCACTCGGTCCCGAGGGGGTAAAAAACCGTCCAGTCCGCCTCGCCGGCCGAGCGGCGGTCGTTTCGGTCCGCCGCGGCGGTCACGGCGTCGCGGTCGGCCGCTCAGTAGTCGATGTCGCCGTCGTCTCCGTCACCACCGTCGCCGCCGTCGCCACCGTCGCCGCCGTCGCCGCCGTCGCCGCCGTCCCGCGAGAGATCGAAGCCGCCGTTCACCTCGACCTCGCCGCGCATCGACTCGGGGTGGAACCCACAGAAGTACTCGACCACGTCGTCCGGCACCTCGACGGTGGTCGACACCGCCTCGCCCGGCGTCTCCGACTCCTCGGTGATCGTGGTTTCCTCGCCGTCTTCGGTCTCGATTACCGCCACGTGCGGGAGTCCGTCGAGGTTGATCCAGACGACGTCGTACTCCTCGCCGGCTTCGAGTTCGAGCGTCGGGTTCTCCTCGCCCTCGATCTCCTCGGGGGCGATGCCGAACCAGTACTCCCGCCTGCCCCCGAGTACGATGGGGAGGCGGTCGTCTTCGTCGTCCGCCTCGTCCTCGTCGTCCTGTGCCGTCGCGACGCCGGAGACGCCCGCGAGGGCGGCCCACGCGCCGAGGAATTCGAGCACGCGCCGCCGGGATCGATCGTCGGTGCGCATGGGCCGAGGGCGGGTCGACAGCGACAAAAATCCGTTACCCCGTTTCCCGCCGCAGGGCGCCGTTGCGGGGGTGCCGGGCCGACCGTAGCGACCGATTGCGGACCCGGCGCGGACGCGGATCGCTCCGATTCCGACGGTTCGACCCGCGTAATTACGTCTTGGGCGGCCGCGACGTCCGGTCAGTCGTCGGTCGACTCGACCGCCGCCGACGACCGACGCGGCCGCGGACGGTTTGCCGCCTCGGCGACCGCGTCGACCACGCGCTCCGGCGACGCCTCGACCGCCCGCCGGCGGCACCGCTCGTACAGGTCCCGCGCGCGCTCGCCCGCGTGATTCCGCTCGGCGAACGGGCGCGTCTCGACGACGACCGGCGACGGCGCGTCGACGAGCGTTTCGAGGACGAGCTGGTTGCCGGCGCCGACCGCGACGTCGGCGAGGACGACGGCGCCGGCCGCCTCGATCCGCCGCGCGACGCGGGCGCGGGCCGCCTCGGACAGCGGGGCGAACGGCTCGACTTCGACGGCGGGGACGCCGAGTTGCCGGGCGGTCTCGGCGGCCGCGTCGTCGCTCGCGACCGGGCCGAGGCTCGTCTCGACCCCCGCGGCGTCGAGGCGCGCGAGCGCGGCCGCGGCGGTCGCGCCGGCGCCGACGACGTGGACCCGGTCGGGGAGCGAGCGCTCCGACGCCCCGCCCGCGAGCGCGGTCACCGTCGGCGTCCCCGTGACGGGGTTCGACGTGACCGCGGCCGTCGCGTCGAACGCCGCGGCGAGGGTCTCGCTCGTCAGTACCGACGCGGGAGCCCCCGCGTCCAGGACCGCACCGTCGGCGAGGGCGACCAGCCGGTCGCAGTAGCGCGCCGCGAGTTCGAGGTCGTGGATGGCGGCGACGACCGTCCGGCCCTCGTCGACGAGGTCGCGGACGAGTTCGAGCGTCTCGACCTGGTGGTTGACGTCCAGACTGGCGGTCGGTTCGTCCAGCAGCATGATCGGCGCGTCCTGAGCGAGCGCGCGGGCGAGGAGGACCCGCTGGCGCTCGCCGCCGCTGACCGCGTCGATCGGCCGGTCGGCGAGGTCGACCGTCCCGGTCCGTTCGAGGGCGCGGTCGACCCGTTCGCGGTCCGTCGGCGTCGGCCCCGAGAACCGCGAGCGGTGGGGGTACCGGCCCATCTCGACGACCGATCGGACGTCGAAGGAAAAGGAGAGCGTGGTGTCCTGCGGGACGACGCTCACGAGCCTGCTCGACGCCCGCGAGGAGCGGTCGTGGAGGTCGACCCCGTCGACGGCGACGCGCCCCGCCGCCGGCGAGACGGCGCCGCTGAGCGTCCGGAGCAGGGTCGTCTTGCCCGCGCCGTTCGGGCCGATCAGGCCGACGAACTCGCCGGGTTCGACCGCCAGCGAGACCCCGTCGAGGACCGGAACGTCGCCGAAGGAGACGACGACGTCCTCGACGTCGATCCGGGCGCCGAGCGCATCGTCACCGGCGTCAGTTTCGCCCGTCACAGCGAGTGCACCTCCCGTCGCGTGAGCAAGAAGAGGAAAAACGGCGCGCCGAGTGCCGCCGTCACGATGCCGACGGGCACCTCGGCGGGGCCGGCCCGGGCGACCGTGTCGGCCGCGACGAGAAACGACGCCCCGGCGAGCGCGCTCGTCGGCAGCAGGATGCGGTGGTCGGGACCGACCAGCAGGCGCATCACGTGCGGGACGACGAGGCCGACGAAGCCGATGACGCCCGCGACGGCGACGCCGGCGGCGGTGACGACGCTCGCGAGCGCGAGCAAGAGGAGTTTGGTCCGCTCGACCTCGACGCCGAGGTGGTGGGCGTCCTCCTCGCCGAGCAGGAGGACGTTCATCTCGCGGACGTGCGCGCCGAGGACCAGCGCGCCGACGAGGGTAAACGGCAGCGCGAAGCCGACGTCGCCCCAGCTCGTGTTGTTCAGCCGGCCCATCGTCCAGAGGACGGCCTCCCGGAGGTTCTCGCCGCTGTGGACGAGCATGTACGAGATCGCCGCCCCGAGAAAGGCCTGAATCGCGACCCCCGCGAGCAACAGCGTCGCGACCGGCGTTCGGCCGCCCTCGGTGGCGATGGCGTAGACGAGGAAGGCGGCGGCGATAGCGCCGACGAACGCCGAGAGGTGGAGGCTCGAAAACGGGACGAGCGCGGGGAAGGCGATGGCGGCGACCGCGCCCGCGGCGGCGCCCGAGGAGACCCCGATGATCGACGGGTCCGCCAGCGGGTTCCGGAAGAACCCCTGCATGACCGTCCCCGCGGTCGCGAGCGCGAACCCGACGGTCGCCGCCAGCGCGATCCGCGGGAGGCGGACCTCGGCGACGATGATCTGGTGGGGCTCGTGGACCGCGAACCCGAAGGGGGAACCGTACTCGAAGCCGGGCACCGGGACCGACGCCGGACCGAGCGACGCCGTCCCCGTCGTGAGCCCCGTCGGGACGACCACCGCGTTGAGGATGGCCTTCGCGACCGCGACCGGGGCGATTCGCACCGGGCCGAGCGCGGCGCTCGCGACCACGACCGCCGCGAGCAGGGCCGCGAGGCCCGCCGACCACGACGCGATTCGAGTCGGTCGCTCCATGGTCGACAACCTCACTTGCTTTAGCTAAATATTTATTGGAGTGTCCCGCATCGTCGATCGATGCGACGTTCACTGATCCTGACGATCACGACGCTCGCGGTCCTGGCGGCGGTCGCACCGGCGCCCGCGGCAGCGAGCGCGGCGACGACGAACGAGAACGGATTCGCGACCGCCGCACAGGCCGACGCCGACTGCGAGTACCCGATCGAACTCACGGACGCCACCGGCGAACGGGTACCGATCGAGGAGCGACCGGAGTCGGTCGTCGCGCTACAACCCAGCAACGCCCAGACGGTCTTCGCCATCGGCGCCGAGGACCGCCTCGACGGCGCACCCCACAACCCCGCGACGGCCGACCTCGACCTCGGCGACCGCGCGGACGTCTCCGACGAGTACGACGTCGTCGCCGAGCGGGTCATCGACCTCGAGCCCGACGTGGTGCTCGCGGCGAACGTCACCCCCGAGGACGACGTCGAGACGCTGCGCGAGGCCGGCCTCACGGTCTACCACTTCCGCGCGGCCGAGTCGCTCGACGACGTGCGCGAGGACGTCCTCGTGACGGGGCGACTCACCGGCACCTGCGACGGCGCCGCGGAGACCGTCGACTGGATGGATCGCCGCCTCGCGGTCGTCGAGACCGCCGTCGAGGGCGAGGAGCGGCCGCTGGCTTACTACGAGATGGGCGAGGGCTACACCGCCGGCGAGGGCACGTTCCAGCACGAGGTGCTGACGACCGCGGGCCTCGAGAACCTGGCCGTCGAGGCCGACATCCGGGGCTGGGGACAGCTCAACGAGGAGACGATCGTCGACGCGAACCCCGAGTGGATCGTCTACCCCGACCGGACCGACGAGCCGGTCGTCGCCGAGGGCGTCCGGGCGACGACGGCCTTCCAGGAGGGCAACGCCGTCGCCGTCGACGACAACAACATGAGCCAGCCGACGCCGAACGTCGTCTACGCCCTCGAAGAGATCGTCGCCGCGGTCCACCCCGAGGCCTACGCGGAAGCCGAGGCCGAACTCGAAGCGCAGGCCGGGAGCGACGTCGAGAACGGCTCGACGGACGAGAGCGACGGCGAATCGGACGACGCGACCGCCGGCGGAGACGACGGCGAAACGGGGACGGAAGCCGCGAGCGAGGACGACACCCTCCCCGGCTTCGGCGCCCCCGTCGCGGTCGCGGCGCTGCTCGCGGTCCTCGGCGCGCTGGCGCGCCGTCGGTAGCGTCGCGTTTTGAAAAGCGTTTACTCGCCGGCCCGCCGACTCCACCGCATGGTCGAGAACGTCATCTGGCCCGCCTACCTCGACGCCGAGCGCTCGCGGGGCGATGGCCGGCGCGTCCCGGAGGAACTGGCGGTCGACGAGCCGACGGTCGACGAGATCGCGAAGGCGGTCCAGCAGATCGGCTACGACGCGATCGTCGAGCGCGACAAGGCCTATCCGCGTGAACCCTGGACCGACCGCGGCCGGGTCGTCGTCCGCGGGGCCGAGGACTCGACGAAAAACGACCTCGTGCAGGCCGTCGCGGCGTACGTCGTCGCGATGCGCGAGTGACGATGCGCCGGGTCGGCCGGGTGGTCCGGACCGCCCAGGGACTCGCCGTCCTGCGTGCGCCCGACGACGACCACGCCGACATCGGGACGATGGTCCTCGACGACTCGCTCGACGAGGTCGGCCGCGTCGTCGACGTCTTCGGTCCCGTCGACCGCCCCTACCTCGCGGTGACGCCGGCCGAGGGGGTCCACCTCCCGTCGCTCGTGGGCTCGCCGCTGTACGCCCGCTGAGAGCGCAACACCGATACGACAGGCCCCCAAATCCGGCCGCATGAACGATCGCGCGCGGATCTTCGGCGCCGTCCTCGCGACGGTGTTGCTCTTTCTCGGCGTCCAACTCGGCGCGCTGGCGCTGGTCGAGCCGTTCACCGAGTCGGGGATGCAGGCCGTCGAGGACCCACAGGACCCGACCAACAGCCTCCTCTACTTCGCCGTCGTCCTCGTGATGACCGGCTTCATGCTCGCGGCGTTCAGGTACGGCGCCCGCCGGCTCGTCCGCGCGGTCGTCGTCGTCGTCAGCGTCATGCTCGCGTGGTTCGTCTTCGCCGAGGTCCTCCCGCCGGTCGTCGTCGTCGGCGCCGTCGGCCTGCTCCCGCTGGCCGCGGCCGCCGCCGTCGGGGTCGGCCTGTTCGTCTACCCCGAGTGGTACGTGATCGACGCCGCCGGGGTGGTGATGGGCGCCGGCGCCGCCGGCCTGTTCGGCATCAGCTTCGGCCTCCTGCCGGCGATCGTGTTGCTTTCGGTGCTCGCGATCTACGACGCGATCAGCGTCTACCGGACCGGACACATGCTCAGCCTCGCCGAGGGCGTGATGGACCTGCGGATCCCCGTCGTCCTCGTGATCCCGACGACGCTCTCGTACTCCTTCCTCGCCGACGAGGGGCCCGAGGCGCTCGGCGGGGACGGTGACGGGGACGCCGCCGACCCCGACCGCGAGGACGCGGCTGGCCGCGAGGCCATCTTCGTCGGCCTCGGCGACGCCGTCATCCCGACGATCCTCGTCGCGAGCGCGGCGTCGTTCCTCGACGCCCCCGCGCTCGGCGTGCCGGGGATCGCGCTCAACGTCCCCGCGCTGGGCGCGCTCTGCGGGACGATCGCCGGCCTGCTCGCGCTCATGTACGCGGTGATGCAGGGGCGGCCCCACGCCGGCCTGCCGCTGCTCAACGGCGGCGCGATCGGCGGCTACCTGCTGGCGGCGGTCGCCAGCGGCCTCCCTGTCGCGACGGCGCTCGGCCTCTAATCCCCGTGTTCGAGCCCCTCGATCAGCGTCGTCACCCGCGCTTGCTCGCCGGGCAGCATCTCGGGGTAGACGCCGCCGACGACGAGGTGGTCGCCGCCGTGTTCGAACCGGGCGACGTCGAGGCGGACGTCCAGCGTCTCCAGGTTCTCGACCGGGGCGTCCTCGTCGAACGTCGCCTCGCCGGCGAACGTCTCGACCTCGACCGACGTCCCGAGGGTCTCGACGGTCCGCCCGCCGATCGAGTCGCCGATCGACAGGTCGGCGTAGCGCTTCCGGACGAAGCCGGTGAGTTCCCGGGTGTCCATCTCGCCGACCGGGTTGAACTCCTCGCCGGCGATCGACACCTGCGGCGAGGCGATCGCGGCGAAGCCGCCGGCGACGACCTCGGTGCCGCCGGCGAGGTCGACGGGGCGGACGTACTCGGCGACGTGGCTGGTCAGTTCGACGGTCTCGCCGCCGACCTCCTCCTCGTCGACCTCCGTTCTCGTCTCGTCGTGGACGTAGCCGGTCTCGGCGGCGGCCGCCGCCGAGACGGTCGCCGGCGTCGCTTCGCGGCTGGTCGCGCCGGCGAGCAAGGGGTCCAGACAGCCGGCCGTCGCGCCGACGCCGGCGGCGACGAGCCCCGCGACGAACCGTCGTCGATCCATACCCGAGACGATTCCGTTCGCGCGTAAAAGCGATGGGACGCGTAGACGTGCGTGAGAACTTCGTGTCACCGGAATCGACTGCCACGAGCCTCGATACGTACGTCGAGCCGGGTCCGAGTCGCCGGTCGCGGCTACGGCAACCGGTAGGTCGGCCCCTCGTCGGTGTCCTGTACTTCGATCCCGAGGGCGGCGAGTTCCTCGCGCAGTTGGTCGGCCCGGTCGTAGTTGCCCGCCGCGCGCTCCTCCTCGCGGATCGAGAGGACGAGGTCGACGACGTCGCCGGCGAGCGAGACGTCGCCGTCTGCCCGTCCGTCGAACGAGAGACCGAGCACCGCGCCGAGGTCCTCGAGGGCCTCGACCCCGCGGCGGAGGCCGCGGTAGTCGTACTCGTCGGTGTCGCTTACGTGACGGTTGCACGCGCTCGCGACTTCGAGCAGCGCCGACTGGGCCTCGCGGGTGTTGAAGTCGTCGTTCATCGCCGCGGCGAACGCCTCGCTGGCGTCCTCGACGGCCGCGCGGAGGGCCGGATCCTCGACTTTCGCGCTCGCGTCCGGCGAGTCGAGCGCCTCGACGGCGGTCTCGTGGGCGCGTTCGAGTCGCTCCCAGCGCTCCTCGGCCTCGGCGATCGCCTCGTCGCCGTAGAGTTGCTTGCTGTTGTACGCCCCCGCGGTGAGGAACGTCCGCAGGACGTTCGTCCCCCAGCGGTCGACGGCGTCGGCGACGGTGACGAAGTTGCCGAGGCTCGACGACATCTTCTCCTCGTCCATCTCGAACAGTTCGCAGTGGAGCCAGTAGCGGGCGAACCGCTGGCCCGTCGCCGCCTCGCTCTGGGCGATCTCGTTCTCGTGGTGGGGGAAGACGAGGTCGCGGCCGCCGACGTGGACGTCGATCGTCTCGTCGAGGTGGGTCATGCTCATCGCCGAGCACTCGACGTGCCAGCCGGGCCGGCCCTCGCTCCACGGCGAGTCCCACGTCCGGGCCGTCTCGCAGGCCGCTTCCGCCGGCGCCGCCCCGTCGTGGCGGTGCTCCTCGATCGCCGACGGGGCGACGCCGTCGGCCTTCCAGAGCGCGAAGTCCGCCGGGTGGCGCTTCTCCGAGCGCTCGTCGGGGTCGCCCTGGGACTCGATCTCGTCGAGTTCCTGGTTCGAGAGCGTACCGTAGTCGTCGAAGGTCGTCACGTCGAAGTAGACCGAGCCGTTGGACTCGTAGGCGTAGCCCTTCTCGACCAGCGTCTCGATCAGGTCGACGATCTCGGGGACGTGTTCGGACACCCGCGGGTAGACCTCCGCGCGCAGGAGGTTCAGCGAGCGCATATCGTCGATCGTCCGCGCGACGTAGCTCTCGGCGACCTCGGCCTCGCTGTCGCCGAGGCCGGCCTCGCCGACGCGCGCGACGATCTTCTCGTTGACGTCGGTGAAGTTCTCGACGTGGCGGACCCCGTAGCCGAGGTGTTCGAGCCAGCGGTGCATCACGTCGACGTGCACCCACGAGCGCGCGTGGCCGAGGTGGGGCGGGTCCGAGACCGTCAGGCCGCAGTAGTAGAGGAGGACGTTCTCGGGGTCCTGCGGCTCGAACGGCTCTTTTTCGCCCGTCAACGTGTTCGTCACGTGCAGGGTCATTACCACTCCGTACCCACGGGCCGAAGTTAAAGCGTTTGACCCTCGGTCAGGCCCTCGGAACGTCCGCCAGCGCGCGTTCGACCGCGCGGACGGCGTCTGCCCCCGCCAGTCGCTCGACGACGACCGCCATCGTCCCGTCGGCGACGCCCGCGGCCGTCACCTCGATCTCCGCCAGCGCGAGCGCGTCGAGCGCCGCGGCCAGCGCCCGCGCGTCGATCTCGCCGGTCGCCAGAACGGCGGTCAGGTCCCCGCCGGTCTCGCCCAGCGCGGTCCCGCCGACGGCGAACAGGACCTCGTCCGCCCCGGCCTCGACGGGGCCGACCCCGCTTCGCATCGTCACGCGCGCGCCGCGCGGATCGGTTTCGTACTCCGGCAGGTCCTCGGCGTACCGCCGGAGGGCGGTCGCGACGGCCTCCGTCTCGCCGTCGACGTCGAGAAACCGGGCCGCGGCGGTGTAGTTGACGACCTCCGCCCGCAGCGCCGCGACGAGAAACGGGTGTTCGTCGACGGTGCGGCGCGTCTCGGCTGCCAGTGACATTATCGGCGTGCGCGCGGCCGCGGGGCATAAAGTCCGCGACGTCCGTGCGCGACCGCGGCGCTTTTGCCCCGACCGCCCCACACCCCGCATATGAATCCCGAAGCGGTCGAGCGACTGATCGAGGCGAACCTCGAGGACGCGGAGGCGACCGTCCGCCGCGCGCGCGGCGACCACGACGACGACCACCTCGCGGCGACCGTCGTCTCGCCGGCGTTCGAGGGGCTCCCGCTGGTCCAGCAGCACCAGCGGGTGTACGACGCCCTCGGCGATCACATGACGACCGACATCCACGCCCTCGAACTGTCGACGTACACCCCCGAGGAGTTCGCGGAGCGGGGCGAGTGAGGGCGACCAGCCCCCGATGATCGCCGACGTCCTCCGGTACCCCGTCGTCGACCCCGGCGGGCGAACGGCGCTGCTGTGGAGCGCGGGCGCCGTCCTCGCGCTCGCGGTCGGCCGTCGCTACGCCGGCGCGCTCGCCCCGGACGCGCTCGCGGTCGTCCCCGCGGCGTTCGCCGTCGTCGCCGTCGTCGCGCTGCTCGGGACGCTGTCGGCCGTGCTCGTCGCCGCCCCGTCGACGCCGCGGTCGTCGGTGCGCGACGGCGCCGCGGCGCTCGCGCTCTCGGTCGCCCTGCTCGCGCCGCCGGCGGCGCTGCTGGCGGTCACGGTCTCGACCGCGGGCGGCGGCGACCCCCGCACGGCGGCGCTCCCGTTTCTCGTCGGCTCCACCGCCGCGACCCTCCTGTTCGGCGCGTGCGCGTACGCCCTGCCGGCGGCGCTCGCCGCGGCCACGCGAGCGGGACGACTCCGCGCCGCCCTCGACGGCGCCGTCGTCGCGACGCTCGCCGACGCGCGGTACTTCCTGCGGTGGGTGGTCGGCTTCGCGCTGGCGGTCGCCGGGGCGGGGCTCGCCGGGGTGACGGCCCGGTCCGGCGACGCGACCGGCCTCCTCGCGGCCGCCGGGGCCGGCTACCTCCTCGTCGCCGGGGCGCGTTCGGCCGGCGTGGGCTACGCGCGGGCGACGGGGACGAAAACGAGCGATCGGCCGTGAACTGACGAAACGGGGAACCGGCGCTCAGAGCGGCACCTGCGACTCGGCGCTCTCGATCCGGCGGGTGTGCAACGTCTCGCCGGTCGCGGCGTCGAAGACGTGAATCGCGTCCTCGGGGAGGTGGGCGACCACGGGTTCGCCGGACTCGACCCGCCGCATCCCGTCGACGGTCGCGACGAACGTCTCGTCGGGGTCCGGGTCGGTGTCGCCGAACGCGAGGTAGACGATGTTCTCGTCGCCGGTCGGTTCGACGACGTCGACCGTCGCGGGGACGTCGTGGTCGCCGGACGGCTCCCCGTCGCGGAGTTCGACGTCCTCCGGGCGGACCCCGAGGACGAGGTCCTCGCTGCCGGCGAGCGCGTCGGCGATGTCGGCGGCGACGGGGTACTCGAAGTGATCGCAGACGAGCACGGCGCCGTCGCCCTCCTCGCGACGCGTGACGTCGAGGAAGTTCATCGCCGGTTCGCCGACGAAGTCCGCGACGAACAGGTTCGCCGGCTCGTGGTAACACTCCAGGGGCGTGCCGACCTGCTGGAGTTCGCCGTCGTCGAGGATGGCGATGCGATCGCCCATCGTCATCGCCTCCGTCTGGTCGTGGGTGACGTACACCGTCGTCGTCCCCAGTTCCTCCTGGAGGCGCTGGAGTTCGGTGCGCATCTCCGCGCGCAACTTCGCGTCGAGGTTCGACAGCGGTTCGTCCATCAGGAACACCGACGGCTCGCGGACGATGGCGCGGCCGAGCGCCACTCGCTGCTGCTGGCCGCCCGACAGCTCACCGGGTTTGCGGTCCAGCAACTCGCCGATGCCCATCATCTCGGCGGTCTCCTCGACGCGGGCCGCGACCTCGTCGTTCGGGAGGTCGGTGGACTCCTCCAGCCCGAAGGCCATGTTCCCCCGGACGGTCATGTGCGGGTACAGCGCGTACGACTGGAACACCATCGCGATGTCGCGGTTCTTCGCGGGCACGTCGTTGATCACCCGCTCGTCGAGGCGGATCTCGCCCGCGGTGACGCTCTCGAGGCCGGCGATCATCCGCAGGGTCGTCGACTTGCCACAGCCGGAGGGGCCGACGAGCACGAGGAACTCGCCGTCCTCGATGTCAATCGACACCTCGTCGACGGCGACGACGACGTCCCCGTCGTCCTCGAAGTGCTTCGATACTCGGTCTAGGGTGAGTTCGGTCATGCGTATTCGATCCGTGATACCGCCGCGTTCGGTCCCGTCACGCGCCACCTCCGGCGACCCCCTCGGCGAACTGCTTGCCGAAGAGGACGTAGACGAGCAGCGTCGGCGCCGCGGCGATGAACGCGGCGGCCATCTGCACGTTGTACTCCGTGACGAACGATCCCTGTAACGCGTTCAGCGACAGCGTCACGACCTGGTTCGACGTCGAGGAGACGAGCACGAGCGCGAACAGCAGGTCGTTCCAGATCTGCGTGAACTGGTAGATCAGCACCACCGCGAACATCGGCGCCGACAGCGGCAACACGATCCGGCGGTAGACCCGCCAGACGGAGGCGCCGTCGAGGCGTGCGGCTTCGAGCATCGCCTCGTCGAACGAGAGGTAGTACCCCCGGAACAGCACCACGCAGATCGGGATGCCGTAGGCCGTGTGCGTGATCATCAGTTCGACGAGGTCGATCTTCGCCCCGAGGAACGGGACGCCCGACAGCAGCGAGTTCAGATCGACCATCAGCCAGAACCGCGTCAGCGGCACGAGCACCGACTGGTACGGGAGGAACACGCCCGCGAGGATCAACACGAGGACGGCGAGTTGCCCCCGCCAGTCGACGTGCGTGAGGCCGTAGGCGGTGAGACTGCCGATCGTCGCCGACAGCACGGTCGCGGGGACGGCAAACAGCAGGCTGTTGACCATCGACCCGCTCAGGTTCGTCAGCGGCCCCTGGAGGCGCTCGAACGCCGTCAGCCACGGTTCGACGGTGAACCCGACCGGGCCGGGGGGCTGGATCGGGGTCGTCCGGACGAACGCGTCCTGGGTCTTGAACGCCGTCATCAGCCCCGACTCCAGCGGCGCGAGGTAGAACGCCACGAGGAGAAGCAGGCCGGCGTACAGCGCGACGCGGCGCCCCGACGGGCGCCGCACGCGGCCGCCGGATCGCTCGGCCGTGGCCCCCATCAGAGCTCACCTCGCCGGTACTGCATGAACAGGTAGGGGGCGATCACCGCAAGCGCCATGAGGAACAGCACGGTCGCGACGGCCGCCCCGTAAGCCCACCGGGTGTTGTCGAACGCCTCGCGGAACATCATCACCGAGAGGATGTCGACCGAACTGCCGGGGTTGGTCCCGAACAGCACGTACAGGAAGTCGAACGCCTTCAGCGCGAACACCATCAGGACGACGGCGGCGCTGGTCGTCGCCGTCCGCAACTGCGGGAGGATCACCCGCCAGTACATCCGGACCGACGAGGCGCCGTCGACCTTCGCGGCCTCGTAGTGTTCGGTCGGGATCGCACGTAACGCGGCGAGGTAGACGACCATGCAGTAGCCGCTGAACTGCCACATCAGCGCGAAGATGACCGCGGCCATCTTGAACCGGGGGTCGCCGAGCCAGTCCTGCGTCAGGAATCCGATCTCGACGCCGACGAGGCCGAGCGGGACGTTGAGCGCCCCCTGGACGGCCCCGAGGACCGTGTTGACCATCCCGACGGTGGGGTTGTACATCCACGACCAGAAGATGGCCGTCACCACGAACGAGAGGCTCATCGGCAGGAGGTAGATCGTCCGGAAGGTGTTCTCGAAGCGGATCCCCTGATCGACGAGGATCGCCGCGAACAGCCCGAACGCGAGCGACACGGCGGTGAACGCGACCAGCAGCACGATCGTGTTCCGGAACGCGACGTGGAACTGGCCGTGTTCGAGCATCCGCACGTAGTTGTGGAGGCCGACCGTCGAGTAGTCGGGCGACGGCTGGAGCGTGGCCCAGTCGGTCAGCGAGATGACGAAGTTCCAGCCGACCGCGCCGTAGACGAACAGGCCGACGAGCAGGAACCCGGGGAGCCAGAACGGGAGCGACCGGAGGAACTCCGAGTCGAGGATCGAGGCCACACCGGTCGACCGCTCGCCGACGACGGCCCCGCCGTCCGGCCGCGGCTCCTCGCCGTCCGGGGGGTCACGACCCGGGAGTCGCCGCCCGATCGCCCTCACGAGAGTGTTTCGCATAACTCGTGTATGGCCCGGTTCAGAACGCGTTGACGAGCCCCTGGTAGGCGCTGTCGACGTCCCAGCTTTCGACGAAGTCGGCGAACACGCCCTCGATCTCGCTCTTCTGCTGTGGAGTGACCCCGGAGCCGTGGGCGATCGTCGTCGGCTGGGCCGACGAGGCGTCGAAGTCCTCCATCTGCGAGGCCAGGAACTCGCTGTCCAGTTCTTCGGCGTCGACGTCGGTCCGCGGGGGGATCGATCCCTTCTCGCGGTTGAACCGGATCTGCGCGTCGCGGGTCGTACAGTAGGTCAGCCACGCCTCGGTGGTCTCCGGCGACGGGTTGTTCGAGGGATAGACGAACGAGTCCATCACGCTCGAGTAGACGTCCTCGGTGCCGGGGAACGGGACGTAGTCCCAGTTCTCGCCGTACTCGAAGCCCTCGGCGGCGTTGTACTGGCCGGCCGCCCAGTCGCCGTTGTGCAGGAACGCGGCGTCCCCGGAGATGACGTTCTCGTTCGCCTGGTCCCACGTGACCGAACTGGCGTCGTCGTTGTAGTACTCGCGGAGGTCCGAGGCCACCTGCAACGCGTTTCGCACCTCGTCCTCGTAGGCCTCGACCTCGCCGTTCATGAACTCCTCCTGACCGTCGGCGCCGATCTCCGAGAGCAACACCATCTCGAAGAACTGGAGTTGGACCCACACCTCCTGGGTTGACGTGGCCATCCCGACGGCGTCGGTCTCGCTCTGGACCGTCTCGAGGGCGCCGACGAGGTCGTCGATCGAACCGATCGACGCGGGGTCGACGCCGGCCTCGTCGACGAGTTCGACGTTGTAGAACAGGTTGTTCAGCCGGTGGATGTTGATCGGAACGGAGACGTAGGTGCCCTCGGGGCTGGCGGCGTTGCGGACCCCTTCGAGGTAGGCGCCCTCGACCTCGTCGGTCCAGACGTCGTCGACGTCCTCGAGCACCTCGTAGAACGGTTCGAGCGCCTTCCCCGGCCAGATCTGGAAGGTCCCGGGCGGGTCCTCGTTGACGATCCGGTTGCGGATCTCGGTGTCGAGCGCGTCGCCGGCGCCGCCCGGCGCGGGGTTGTCGTCGATCGAGATGTCCGGGTACTCCTCCTCGAACCCCTCGTAGAGGGCGTCGATCGCGTCCCGCTCCCCGCCGGCGGTCCACCAGTGCATGACCTCGAGTTGGCCGCTGCCGGCGCCGGTGTCGTCGCCGTCGCCGCCGTCGCCGCCGTCGCCACCGTCGCCGTCGCCGCCGTCGTCGCCGTCGTCGTCACCGGTACAGCCGGCGAGGGAGACGACGCCTGCGGTTCCCGCGAATCCGGCACCCCTGAGGATCGTCCTCCGCGAAAGAGTATCCATGTCAGTCATTGTGGGCCACACTAGAGAGTCGTCGGCAGGGTACTTAATAGTTTTCCGCCATTAATTCGATGATGAGTGAATTGTTGTCACGAGACGCGCGATCGATCTACAGGGGCCGCGTCTCCGTCTCCTCGATCGCGTCGAGCGAGCGGTTGTGGACCGTCGTGCCCGTCTCGGGGTCGAACAGGTGGATCGCCGACTCCGGGAACCGGACGGTCGCGGTCGTCCCGGCGTCGATCGGACGCAACCCCGAGACGGTCGCGACGAACGAGGCGTCCGCGAGCGTAAAGTACACGTTGTTCTCGTTGCCCATCGGCTCGACCACGTCGACGTCCGCGGCGAACGCGCGGTCGCCGGCGTCGCCGGGCGCCCGATCGAGGACCTCGATGGCTTCCGGCCTGATGCCGAGTACGAGGTCGGTCCGGTCCCCGACGTCCGCGCGGGTCGCGGCCGACAGCGGGTACTCGAAGGCGTCGGCGACGAGCCGATCGTCGGCTCGCGTCACGTCGAAGAAGTTCATCGGCGGCTCCCCGACGAACCCCGCGACGAACAGGTTCGCCGGCTCGTGGTAACACTCCAGCGGCGTGGCGACCTGCTGGAGGCGGCCGTCGTTCAGGATGGCGATGCGCTCGCCCATCGTCATCGCCTCCGTCTGGTCGTGGGTGACGTACACCGTCGTCACGTCGAGGTCGGCCTGCAGGCGCTTGAGTTCCGTGCGCATCTCCGCGCGCAACTTCGCGTCGAGGTTCGACAGCGGTTCGTCCATCAGGAAGACGTCCGGGTCGCGGACGATGGCGCGGCCGAGCGCCACTCGCTGCTGCTGGCCGCCCGACAGCTCCCGCGGACGCCGGTCGAGCAGGTCGTCGATTTCGAGCATCGTCGCCGTCTCGGCGACGGTGCGTTCGATCTCGTCGTTCGGGAGGTCGGTGGACTCCTCCAGCCCGAAGGCCATGTTCCCCCGGACGGTCATGTGCGGGTACAGCGCGTACGACTGGAACACCATGGCGACGTCGCGTTGCTGTGGCGCCCGGTGGGCGATCGACTCCCCGTCGAGGCGGATCTCGCCCGCGGTGACCGATTCGAGGCCGGCGACCGTCCGCAGGGTCGTCGACTTGCCACAGCCGGAGGGGCCGACGAGCACGAGGAACTCGCCGTCGTCGACTTCGAGCGAGACGTCGTCGACGGCGACGACCTCGTCGCGGCCGTCGACGAACCGCTTGGTCACGTTCCGGAGTTCGAGCGTCGCCATCAGCCGGCCCACCTCCGTCGGGACGGCGGTTTTCGTCGGTCGGTGCCTCGGAAACGCGTCGGCGCGGTCGTGGGTTCGTGTCGTGGAGTCATCCGGATTCACCCGCGAGTCCCCTCGCGAACTGTCGACCGAAGACGACGTACAGCAGCAGCGTCGGCGCGGCGACGACGAACGCGCCGGCCATCTGCAGGTTGTACTGGCCGACCATCGCCCCCTGGAGTTCGTTCAGCGCCTGCGTCGCGACGAAGTTGCGGCTCGTGGTCACGAGCACGAGCGCGAACAGCAGGTCGTTCCAGATGTTGGTGAACTGGTAGATAAGCGCCACGGCGAACATCGGCTTCGAGAGCGGCAAGACGATGCGCCGGTAGATTCGGAACGTGCTCGCGCCGTCGATCTTCGCCGCCTCGATGATCTCGTCGTCGATCGTCAGGTAGTAGCCCCGGAACAGGATCGTACAGATCGGGATCCCGTAGGCGGTGTGCGTGATCGCGAGTTCGAGCAGGTCGGCTCGCGCGGCCAGCACCGGCGAGAACGCGAGCAGCGACGCCAGATCGACCGCCGACCAGAACTGTCTGAGCGGGACGAGCACCGACTGGTAGGGGATGAACACGCCCGCCAGAAACAGCAGGAGGACCCCGATCTGTCCCCGCCAGTCGACGTGCGTCAGGCCGTAGGCCGCGAGGCTGCCGAGAAACGCCGAGAGGACCGTCGCCGGCACGACGAAGATCGCGCTGTTGCTCATCGCAAAGCGGATGCGCCCCCACGCCTCGTACCACGGCCCGGTCGTGAAGCCGTCCGGCGGCGGGGGCGTCAGCGGCGACGTGGTCGCGAACGCCGCGGCCGTCTTCAGCGAGGTCGTAAAGCCGCTCCACAGCGGCGAGAGGTAGAGCAGCACCGCGGCCACCAGCACCCCGTACAGCGCGACCCGCCGCCGGCCGATCCGGTCGACGTCGGGGCCTCGATCCGCGGCCGCGTCGACCGCTCCGGAGCGCTCGTCGGCCGCCATCAGAGCTCACCCCGCCTGTACTGTGCGTAGACGTACGGCGAGATGACGGCGATGGCCATGAGAAACAGGACCGTCGCGATCGCCGAGCCGTACGCCCAGTTCGTCCGCGAGAACGCCTCCCGGAACATCATGACCGCGAGGATGTCCGCGGAGGGCCCCGGCGTGTCGCCGTACATGACGAATACGAAGTCGAACGCCTTCAGCGCGAACACCATCAGGACGACGGCGGCGCTGGTCGTCGCGGCCCTGAGTTGCGGGAGGATCACCCGCCAGTACATCCGGACCGTCGAGGCGCCGTCGACCTTCGCGGCCTCGTAGTGTTCGGTCGGGATCGCGCGCAACCCCGCCAGATAGACGATCATGCAGTAGCCGCTGAACTGCCAGGTGAGCGCGACGACGACCGTCGCGAGCTTCGTCCGCGGATCGCTCATCCAGTTCATCGCGAGCGCGTCGAGGCCGAGTCCCCGGAGCGCGACGTTGATCATTCCCGTCTCCGGGTTGTACATCCAGGCCCAGAAGATGGCCGTCACCACGAACGAGAGGCTCATCGGCAGGAGGTAGATCGTCCGGAACGTGTTCTCGAAGCGGATCCCCTGATCGACGAGGATCGCGAGCAGGAGGCCGACGATCAGGGCGCCGCCGGTGAAGACGATCAGCAACGCGAGGGTGTTTCGCGCGGCGGCGACGAACGAGCCGTCGTCGACCATCCGCCGGTACGTCTCGAAGTTCAGCGCGTCGTAGGTGGGCTGGCCGAGGCCGCTCCAGTCGGTCAGCGAGATGACGAAGTTCCAGCCGATCGCGCCGTAGACGAACCAGCCCATCAGCAGGGCCGGCGGAAGCCAGAACAGCGCCGCCTGCAGGGTCTCGGCGTACCGGAGGCGCCCGACCCGCTCGCGCACGCGGAACCGACGTTCGGTCACGGTGCCGCCGTCGGGGGCCGGGCGAGCGTCGCCGTCGTCCCGGCGGTCGGCCGCGGACGTCGAGGACGACGAGCGCGAGTCGCCCCGCTCGCGGAGGCGTCGAACTCGGTGCCGAAGCCACGAGCGGGGTGACGGCATTCGTTCGGCCCTCGCGATCAGAAGCCGGCCGCCTCGTGGGCGTCGAGGAGGCGCTGGGTCGTCTCGTCGACGTCCTCCGTCTCGAGGAACCGCGCGAACGTCTCCTCGATCTCGCTTTTGACCTCCGGGCGGACCGCGGTGCCGTGGGCGATCGTCGTCGGCTGCTCGTCGGACCCCTGGAACGCCTCGATCTGGTTCTGGAGGAACGGCGGGAACCCGTCGGTGGAGACGTCGGTTCGCGGCGGGATCGACCCCTTGATGGGGTTGAACCGCTCCTGGGCGTCGATCGTGCCACAGTAGCTCAGGAACGCCGCCGTCGCCTCCGGCGAGGGGTTCGGCTCGGGCATGACGAACGAGTCGATCACCATCGAGTAGACGCCCTCCGTCCCCGGGAAGGGGACGTAGTCCCACCCGGATTCGTACTCGAAGTCGGCCTCGCCGTACTGGCCGGCCGCCCAGTCACCCTGGTGGATGAACGCGGCCTCGCCGTCGATCACCTGCGCGTTGCCCTCGTCCCACGCGATGGCCCCCGCGTCGGGGCTGAAGTAGTCGCCGTACTCGACGACGAGTTCGAGCGACTCCCGGACCTGCTCCTCGAGGCCGTCGGTCTCGCCGGCGACGTACTGCTCGAACGTCTCGACCCCGTGCTGGCCGATCAGGACGGTCTCCCAGAGCTGAACCGTCGACCACTCCGTCGAGGTCTGGTGTGCCATCCCCGTGTAGCCGGCGTCGTCGGCCGCCGCGAGCACCTCCAGCAGATCGGCCGGATCCTCGATGCCCTCGGGATCGACGCCGACGTCCTCGACGATCCCGACGTTGTAGAACAGGTTGTTCAGCCGGTGGATGTTGAGCGGGACGGAGACGAGGGCGTCCTCCGGGCTGGCGACGTCCATCACGCTCGCGAGGTAGGCCTCGCGCATCTCCTCGTCCCACAGGTCCTCGACGCTCGCGAGCACGTCCGCGTCCGTGTACGGCCGCAGCGACTCGCCCGGCCAGATCTGGAACGTGCTCGGCGGCGTCTGGTCGACGATCCGCGACCGGATGGCCGCGTCGAGCGCCGACCCGGCCCCGCCCGGCGCGGGGTTGTTGTCGATCTCGACGTCCGGGTACTGCTCCTGGAAGCCCTCGAGCAGCGCGTTGAGCGCGTCCTCTTCGCCGCCCGCGGTCCACCAGTGGACGATCTCGAGCGTGCCGTCCTGACGGCGAACGTCGCCGAGGTAGCCCGAAAGCCCGGCGAGACTTACGGCCCCCGTGACCCCCGTAGCTTTGACGTACCGCCGACGTGACAGACGTTCGTGTATCATGGTAGACAGTGACTACCTCATTCCTATCCTTCGGTACGATATGCCTAATA
This sequence comes from Salinilacihabitans rarus, assembly GCF_024296665.1. NCBI lineage: Archaea > Methanobacteriati > Methanobacteriota > Halobacteria > Halobacteriales > Natrialbaceae > Salinilacihabitans > Salinilacihabitans rarus. The sequence goes on from NZ_CP100762.1 coordinate 282,920, forward strand.
ATTATTCATATAATTAGCGAACGAAATACGTCGAACCGTGTGAGAGTAACGAAACCCGTCACGTGGCGCCCGTGGTCGCCGCGCGGGGTCCGACGCTCCCGGAGCCGATCCGCGCGAACCGTCTCGGGGCGACGACGGTGCGTTTTCGGTGGATTTTACCCGACCGACCGCGAGGTTTCGAGTATGGCAGGCGATGACGAGTTCCGGATCGAGGAGGACAGCCTCGGCGAAATGCGCGTGCCGGCGGACGCTTACTGGGGGGCACAGACCCAGCGCGCCGTCGAGAACTTCCCCATCTCGGGGATCACCTTCGGTCGGCGGTTCGTTCGCGCACTCGGCGTCGTCAAGAAGGCCGCCGCGCAGGCCAACCGCGACCTCGGACTGATCGAGGACGACGAGGCCGAGGCGATCATCGAGGCCGCGGACGAGGTCATCGCCGGCGAACACGACGACCAGTTCCCCGTCGACATCTTCCAGACCGGCTCTGGAACCTCCTCGAACATGAACGCCAACGAGGTCATCGCGAACCGCGCGGCCGAGATCTACGGCGCGGAGGTCGGCGACAGGGAGATCCATCCCAACGACCACGTCAACTTCGGCCAGTCGAGCAACGACGTGATCCCGACGGCGATGCACGTCGCCTCCCTCGAAGCCGTCGAGAAGGACGTCATCCCCGCGCTCGACACCCTGCGGGAGGCCCTCGAGGAGAAAGAAGCGGAGTTCGACGACGTCGTCAAGACCGGCCGCACCCACCTCCAGGACGCCACGCCCGTCACGCTCGGTCAGGAGTTCGGCGGCTACCGCACGCAGGTCGAGAAGGGCCTCGCGCGCGTAGACAAGGTCCGCGAGCACCTCGCGGAACTCGCGCTGGGCGGCACCGCGACGGGGACGGGCCTGAACACCCACCCCGAGTTCCCCGGCCGCGCGGCCGAGTACATCACGAAGGAGACCGGCGTCCAGTTCCGCGAGGCCGACGACCACTTCGAGGCCCAGGCCGCCCACGACGCCATGAGCGAGGCCCACGGCGCCCTTCGCGTCGTCGCCGGTTCGCTGAACAAGATCGCCAACGACCTGCGCCTGCTCGCCTCCGGCCCCCGCAACGGCCTCGGGGAGATCGAACAGCCCGAGAACCAGCCGGGGTCGTCGATCATGCCGGGCAAGATCAACCCCGTCGTCGCCGAGGCCGTCAACCAGGTCCACAAGCAGGTCGTCGGCAACGACGCCGCGGTCGCCGCCGGCGCCGCCGAGGGCCAGATCGACCTCAACCTCTACAAGCCCGTGCTGGCGCACAACTTCCTCCAGTCGGCCGACCTCATCTCGAACGCGAGTGCGGTCTTCGCCGACCGGTTCGTCCGGAAACTGGAGGCCAACCGCGAGTACTGCGAGGAGCAGGTCCAACAGTCGATGGCTCTCGCGACGTCGCTCAACGTCCACATCGGCTACGACAAGGCCAGCGAAGTCGCCAAGACCGCGCTCAAGGAGGACAAGACCGTCCGCGAAGTCGCCCTCGAGAAGGGGTACCTCGACGAGGCGGAGGCCGACGAGGTGCTCGACCCCCGGAAGATGACCGAGCGGGGCATCCTCGGGCAGGACGACTGAGCCGGATCTGACGGATTCGACACCCGTTCTCGACGGTGCGTGTGCCACGCGCCCGCGGCGCACACACCTGACAGATTCGGTAGAACTCGGGCGCGAGTACTCGGGCGATTCGACCGTTCTTTCTTGCCGACTCGACCGACGTAAATCAGCGTATAGAAGCCCGATCAACGTCGATCTGGGCGGAATAAAAGAACCCAAGTAGTTTTAACGAGGGGCGTCGTCAGACGATATATGCACACCTGTCGCGACTGCAACCAGTCGTTCCGGACCGAACTCGCCCTCGAACTCCACCGGGACTCGTGCAAGAACGGACAGCTGTTCTGTCAGGTCTGTGGTGATCGATTCCGCGAGCGAGAGGCCACGCAGGACGGCTGGCACTACGAGTGCCCGAACGAGGACTGCGACGGCACCGGCCTGCAGGAGGACCTCGTTCACGTACGGGACGTTCGAGCGGCGACGCACTGACCCGTCCAGCCGCCGGGATCACGCGATTGAACGGTCCCGGCCGCCGATATCCCATCTTTTATTCTCACCCCGTCCCTGACGGCACGTATGGAACGGCTCAACCCGCGGGTCCGTGCCGTCTGGGTGGTTTCGGCGCTGGTTCGTGCCGCGGTCTTCGCGGGCATCGTCGTCGGCGGTACGTTCGCGCTCTACGTCGCCGACATCGTGGCGACGTCCCGCTCGCTCGTACTCGGCGGGGCGGTCGCGCTGGTGCTCGTCCTCGGGGTCGCCCGCGTCCTCGTCGCCTGGCTTCGCTACGGTATCTGGCGGTTCGAACTCCGGGAGGACGCGCTCTACATCGAACGAGGGGTCTTCACCCGGGTGAAGACCGTCGTCCCCTACGTCCGGGTCCAGCACGTCGACTCCCGCCGGTCGCCGATCGAGCGGCCGATCGGACTCGCGACGCTCGTCGTCTACACGGCCGGATCGCGCAGCGCCGACGTGGCGATTCCCGGGCTGACGCCGGCGCGGGCGGAGGCCCTGCGGGAGGAACTGCGCCGCCTCGCGATCGAGAGCGAGGGTGAGGACGCCGTATGAGGAAACTCCACCCGGCGTCGGTCGCCGTCCGGTCGCTCTCGCGCAGTCTGAACACCGGGTTTCTGTTCTTCGTCGTCGGCGTGGTCGCCTCGCCCGGCGGGGCGGGCGCGAACCTGCTGGCCATCGGCGGGATGGTGTTGATCGGGATCGCCTTCGGCGTCGTCTACGAACTCGCCTACTACCAGCGGTTTCGCTACCGGACGACCGAGGACACCTTCGACGTCGCCTCCGGCGTCGTCTCGCGGCGCGACCGCGAGGTCCCCCTCGGGCGCGTCCAGAACGTCGACGTCCGCCAGAACGTGATCCAGCGGGCACTCGGCATCGCGGCCGTCCACGTCGAGACCGCCGGCGGCGGCGAGACCGAGGTGACCCTCAAGTACGTCGACGAGCGCGAGGCCAAACGCCTCCAGCGGGTGCTCCGGCGGAAGGCCCGCGGGGCCGACGTCGGCGCTGACGCCGACGGCGAGACCGACGGGGCCGAACGGTTCGACGACGAGTACGGGGACGAGGACGAGGAGGAACTCCTGTTCGAGATCCGGCCGAGCGAGCTCGTGTTGCTGAGCGTCTTCACCATCGACCCCGGGGCGAGCGTCCTCGGCGGGATCGCCGTCTCGTTCGCCAGCGGGTTCGACCCGACGACGCTCGTCCCGTTCGACCTCATCGAGGGCGACCTCCCCGGGTCGGGGCTCGTCGCCCTCGCGTGGGCCGTCACGCTGTTCGTCCTCGCGGCTTGGGTGCTCAGCGCCGCGCTGACGTTCAGCCGCTACTACGGCTTCCGGCTCACCCGCGTCGGCGACGAACTCCACTACGAACGGGGGCTCGTCCAGCGCTACAGCGGGACGATCCCGCTCGGGAAGGTCCAGACGCTTACCGTCACCGAGTCGGTGCCGTTTCGCTGGTTCGGCTACGCCTCGCTGGCCGTCGAGACGGCCGGCTACGCGCCCGGCCAGTCCGACTCCCGCGGGAGCGAGTCGGCGATCCCGCTGGCCGAGCGCGAGCGGGTCCTCTCGCTGGCCCGCTCGATCGAGCCGTTCGGCCCGGCCGACCCCCTGCGGTCGATCCCCAAGCGGGCGCGGGAACGCTACGCGGTCCGGTACGGGGCCGTCGTCGTCCTGCTCGTCGCCGCCGGCTACGCCCTCGCGACCTGGGTCGGCGTCGTCCGCGACTGGTACGTCCTCGCCGCGCTCGCGCTCGCGGTGCCGGTCGCCGCCCACCTCAAGTGGGCAAACCGCGGCTACCGCGTCGGCGACCGCTACTTCTTCGCCCGGACGGGCTTCTGGCGCCGGACCACGAAGGTCGTCCCCTACTACCGCGTGCAGGCCGTACTCTTCCAGCAGACGATCTTCCAGCGCCGGCGGGGACTGGCCAGCGTGACCGCCGACACCGCGAGTTCGGCCTCGCTGCTCGGCCGGGCCGCGATCGCCCACGACGTCGACGCCTCCCGCGGGCTGGAACTACAACGGGTCACCGAGGAGCGACTGCAAGAGCAGTTGCTCGAACGCAAGCGCCAGCGGACGTTCGGCCGCTGGTTCGGCGACGAGTCGAGCGATCCACGCGAGGGGGCGTCGGGCGCGGACGCGAGCTGAGACCCGGGAGCGGTTCGACTCCCGTCAGGCGGCCGTTCGGGGACGCGGCGACGGATCGACCCGAGAGGTATCGTCACGAGTAGCGAACGAAGGCGGAAGATCGGACGACCAGGGGATGCTGGCGGCGAGTTCCCTCGCTCGCGTCGCTCGCGCTCGTTCGGCTCCGGGACGTAACGACTGCGGGAGATCGACTATCCCACCGACGGCGGGGTTGTCGTGACCATCGCGCGACACGACCCGTGGGCGACGCCGAGCGACGTCCGTCTGCCGGCGCCGTCGCGACCGCGACCCCCCGTGGGCGACCACGTTCCGGGTAGCTCGTCCCCCCATCGAGGGGATCAATTTGATATAGCGACATACGATTTATCAGTCGCAGTTCGAACGCCGCGGATCGCCACGGAACTCCGAGAAGACGCCTCGAACGGCGCTATTTCCGGGTTTAGAGTAGCGAGTAGACGTTGGCCTCGTAGACTCGCCGGACGCGGTCACCCCAGTTGTGGGTGTAGGTGTCGATCACGTCGCTGGCGACGTCGCCGCGGAGGTACTTGACGACGCCGCGGTCCCCGGTGCGATCCCGCAGATGGGTGGTAAAGAAGTGCCGGAAGTAGTGGGGCGTGACGTTCTCGGCGGCCCCGCCGCCCGTCCGGTACCAGCCACGCTCCCGGGCGTGTTTCTCGACGACGTACCGGACGTCCGACGGCGTCAGGCGCTCGCCCCACGACTCGCCCGTGTCGAGAAAGAGGGGGTTCGCCGGCGAAACCGGGTCCGGGCGGATCGCCAGCCACTCGATCAGCACCCGGCGGAGTTCGTCGCCGACGGGGATCACCGTGTCCCGCTTGCGCTTGTTCGAGGCCGTCCGCTCCTCGCCGTTGACGACGTCTCCCCGGGCGGGTTCGGCGGAGACGTACAGCGAGTTCGGCCGCCGGTCGAGGGCGACGCGGGGTTCCCACTCGCAGTCGAGTTCCGCCGTCGAGAGTTCCAGGTCCCGGAGGTCGAGGTTGCAGAGTTCCCCGACGCGCATCCCGGTCTTCAGCAGGGTGACGACGACCGCCCGCTCCAGCGGGTGGGGGATCGAACCGACGAACGATCGCATCCCCTCGACGGAGATGTCCCGCCGGGTCGGGTTCGTGTCGATCGACTCGTTCATCTCCTCTATGACCAGCGCCATCGGGTTCGACTCGAAGACGCCGACCCGGTTCATGTAGTCGTAAAAGCGGTTGACGTAGGAGGCGTAGGTCGCGATCGTGCTCGGTTCGTGGCCGCGTCGCAGCGAGTGTACCCACGCCATACACTCCCGCCTGCTCGCGGTCTCCGGGGTGACTTCCCGCCCGTCGGGATCCTCGCGGACGAACGCCTCGAACTCCCGGAGCACCCGCTCGTAGGCGTCGAGGGTGCGCTCGCTCTTGCCGTGGTAGCGTTGCTCGTCGAGGAAGTACGCGATCGGATCCTCGACGGACTCCGGCGCGCCGGCCTCAGTCGCCATCGTCGCCCTCCACGATCGCGTACCCGCCGTGGCGCCCGCTGTACCGAATCCGGTTGTCGGCCTGCAGGGATTCGAGGGCCTCGTCCAGTCGCGACTCGACGTCGTCGCTGACCGCCTCGAGGAGTTCGTCCCACGAGTACGTGTCGTCCTCTAGTAATTTTAGGACCCGCCTTTCGAGGCCGTTACCCCCGGGGTTTGCGTCCGGAGAACCGGCTTCCTCGCGGTCGGGTTCGAACCCCCGGCGCCCCGCCTGTACCATCGTCCGGACGAACTCGCTCTGGCTCATCCCGAGTTCGTCGGCGTGGCGTTTCCACTCGGCTTTCTGGTAGGCGGGGACGTAGGTCTTGATGACTTTCTTAGACGTTTCGGCGGACTCGCCCATACGCGACCCCTCACGGGCCGTGATCTTCAATCTGTCCCTACATTCGAGCTAAGTAACCTTATCTGTGATTGAGGCACCCTAACCGCGTCCATGATAGAACCAATGTTCGAGATTAGTGTATACTACAGCACCACAATTGAGGATCTTAGGTTTGGCTGCCTAGTACCACACTTTGGGATACAATTACGGCGCCGAACTCCGCCGCGGGCGTTCTCCGACGCCGCATCCGCGCCTCGCCCGGGAACCCGACTGCACCGTGTCCCGTGCCGTGTGCCCGGCACAGGGGCCTCTGTGGCCGAGCGTTCGGCCGACCGGACTCTACGGGATCGCCGTGCCTTCGGAGTGCACGTACTGCGCCGTCGCGAATCGCGGCACCGGCCGGCCTCGACGAACTGCTACTCGTCGTCCGGGGGAGGGATCGAACGAATGCGTCCGCGTCGAAGCCACCGGTTGCCGGGTCGGCGGTTGTGGTGTCCCCGGACCCCGTTGGTCTCGTTACCGCCGGTAGGGCTCCCCGTTCACGATCGCGAGATCGACACGTCGGGTGACGGCGACGTCGCGCGCCGACCGTGTAAACCCCATATCGCTATATCAACTGCACCCTCGAAATAGTTGACAACCGACCAACCGGACCCGGAACTGTACGAGACGACAACTGTTCCGAAGCCGGCACGTAACAATGTTCCGGTCGTTCGTAGACGGGGTCATGACCGGCGAGAGCCAGGGTTCGGTGATCTACGTCGGCTGTACCGCACCGGGGCGGGCCGTCCTCGAGACGCTGCTCGCCGAGGGCGTCCCGATCACGGGCGTCGTCACGATCGACCCGGAGACGGCCGCTGACGCCGGCGTCTGCGGGTACGCCGACCTCGGCCCGGTCGCCGACGAGCACGACTTGCCCGTCTACTACCCCGAGTCGTACGCGATGACCGGGGAGGCCGACCTCGATTTCTTCGAGACGGCCGATCCGGACCTGCTGATCGTCAACGGCTGGCAGCGGCTGATTCCCGAGTCGATCCTCGAAACAGCCACGTACGGCGCGCTCGGCAACCACGGCAGCGCGTACGGCCTCCCGAAGGGCCGGGGCCGGTCGCCGCTGAACTGGTCGCTGATCGAGGACCGCGACCGATTCCTGCTGTCGGTCATCAGGCTCGACCCCGGCGCCGACTCCGGCGACGTCGTGACGACGCGCAAGTTCGACGTCACCGACCACGACACGATCCGGACGCTCTACTACAAGGTGACGATGGCGCTCGAGGAGATGTTACTGGAAGTGATCGATCCGATCCTCCGCGGGGAGTGGTCGTTCGAACCCCAGGAGGGAGAGCCGACGTACTACCCGAAGCGAAACCCCGAGGACGGCGAGATCCACTGGGGCGACGGCACCGCCGAAATCTACGATCTGGTGCGCGCGGTCGCCGATCCGTACCCGGGCGCGTTCACGTTCCACGAGGGCGAGCGCGTGATGATCCGGGAGGCGACCCCGTTCTCCGCGGACCTCGCGCGGACCGCGGCGGCCGGGACGATCGTCGAGACGTTCTGGACGGGCGACTTCGTGGTCGCGACCGCCGACGGCACCCTGCTGGTGACCGAGTGGGAGGCCGACGAGTGGGAGCCCGAAGCCGGCCTGCGGTTCGAGAGCCACGGGCGTCACGACCGCGTCGACGGCCCCGAGCACCGCCACAACCTCACGAGTTCCTGAGCGATGCCGGAACTCTCCGTCCCCGACCGACTCGCCTACGACCTCGACGAGTACGAGGGGTTGCTCCGGTCGCTGCGCGAGGACGGCTTCTCGTTTACCGGCTTCTCGTCGCTCTCGGACGACGAGGTCGCGATCCGCCACGACGTCGACCTCTCGCCGGAGGCGGCCCTCGAGATGGCCCGCATCGAGGCGAACCTCGACGTCCGGACGACCTACTGCTTCCTGCTGACGACGCCGGTGTACAACCTGCTCGAAGTCGAGCACATGCAGGCGCTCGCCGAGATCGACGCCCTCGGCCACGACGTCGGCCTGCACTTCGACACCCACCACTACTGGCCGAATCGGCCGAGCGCGGACGAACTCCGGACGCGAGTCCGCGCGGAGTGTGACGTCATCGGCAAACTGGTCCGGAGGGAGGTCGACGTCGTCTCGTTCCACCGGCCTCCGGAGTGGGTCCTCGGCGTCGACTTCGCCGGCTTCGAGAACGCCTACGGACCCGCCTACTTCACCGAGGCCACCTACCGCTCGGATTCGAACCAGAAGTGGCGCCGCGAACCGCCGTTCCCCGACGGCCGGCCGGACCGGCTCCAGCTTCTCGTCCATCCGGGCCTGTGGGGCGAGGACGACCGCGAGATGGACGCGATCATCGCCGACCTCGCGGGGACCTGCCACGACCGCGTCGACACGTACCTCGAGGCACTCGGCGCCTGAACCGACTCAGACCGCGAGTTCGGTCTCCGTCTCCCGCTCGACACCCGTCAGCAGCGAGCGAACCGCCCGCACCGCGTCCGTAACCTCGGCCGCGTTCTCCATGAGGACCGTCTCGCTCGGGAAGAGCCGCTCGCCGAGCGACAGGCCGTGCTGGCGTGCCGTCGAGCCCGTCACGGTCAGGTAGACGCCGAGCCCCGTCTCGGCGATCGCGGCCTCCTCCTCGCGGTCGCCGGACGGATACCGGAACTCGACGTCCGCCAGCGCGTCCGTCCCGACGACCGCCTGGACGAGTCGCTCGTACCGCGGGGCGATACACAGCGGCCCCGCGTACTCCGTCACGAACGAGCGGTCGAGTCCGCCGGCGTTCGGGGCGACCTCCGGGGTCGCCATCAGCGTGTGGTAGACCGTGTCGCCGAGACCGGAGACGACGCGGACGTCCGTGTCGGTCGGGTCGATCCGGGCGTTCACGTCGGCGATCCGGTCGAGCGGCTCCGGGCGCAGTTCGACGACCTCCTCTAAGACGAGGTCGGCGCTGTCGAACCCGAGGGCGAACTCGTGGGTGCGCAGCGCCCGGAACGGCTCGTCCCGGCCGACAAGCTGGATCGCCGTCCCGTTCGGGACGCCGTCGACGCCGTCGAGCGGGAGAGTCACGCTGTCGAAGACGATCCGCCGGGGTTTCCCGTCGCGGTCGTCCCGGAGCAGCGTGTACTCCGGCGCCGTCGGCTCGTCGACGTCGCTGTAGGTCGCGAGACGATGGTAGACGTCGCCGTCGGTCGGGTCGACGGCGCCTTTGGTGACCGCCTTCTCGTGTCGGAGCGTCGAGGTGACGTCGTCCGCGAGCCCCGCGAGGTGCAGGCGCCGTGCCAGTAGCTCGAACACCGATTCGAGCGGGCGCCCCTTGCGCGGAATCGCGACCGGAATCGTCTCGCCCATCGACGAAGCGTCCGATTCCGAGGGGTAAACGAGTTGCGTTTCGACCGGATACTTGCGATATCAGCCCGAGAACATCGAGCCGAGCTGGTCGCGCCACTCGGCGATGTCCGTGACCGTCTCGCTGACCTCCTCGAGTTCCTCCTCGACGTCGTCGAGGTCCGCTTTGACGTCTTCGAGGGCGGCCTCGACGTCCTCGACGTCTTCGTCGAGGTCGGACAGGTCGCCGTCGAGGTCGCTCACCCAGTCGGTGACCTCCTCGACCTCGCCGTTTACGTCCGCGAGCTCCTCCTCGACGTCCTCGACGGCGGCGGCGGTCTCGTCGAGGCGCTCCTCGAACGAGTCGAGGTCGGCCTCGAACTCCTCGATCAGCTGCTTGCCGGTCCCCTCCTCGTCGAGGAACTCCTCGAGGGCGTCGGCGTACGCGGCGACGTCCTCGACGCGCGACCGGAGGTGGTCGATCTTCGCGACGTCGGTTGCCCCCGGGCCAGCCTCGACGTCGAGTTGCTCGCGGATGACCTCGCGGTCGCCCTCGTCGACCGCGCCCTCGCGGAGTTCCTCGGCGAGTGCGGCCGCGACGGACTCGACGGCGGGGGCCGGTTCGGCCCCGGCCGTCTGGTCGGCCTCGCCGCCACCTTCGGTCTCGGAGTCGCCGGCGTCGGATTCCGCGGCCTCGTCGGTCCCGGACGCGTCGAGCCCCGACTCGTCTTCGTCCTCGGCGAGTTCGAGCGACGGCTCGTCCTCCTCGTCGGCAGCGCCGTCCGCGTCGCCGGACCCCTCCTCGTCGACCGACGCCGCGGCCGCTTCGAGGTCGATCTCGATCTCCGGGCCGTCGTCGTCCCCGGCGTCGTCGGCGTCGTCGGCGTCGTCCTCGTCGAAGCCGAGGTCGATGTCGGGGGTGTCGTCGGCGTCGTCCGCCTCCGTCTCGACCGGATCGGGGTCGGCGTCCTCGAGGTCGAGTTTCAGTTCGAGTCCCTCGTCTTCCTCGTCGGCCGTCGACGCGGTACTCTCGTCCTCGGCTTCGTCCTCGTCGTCGAGCCCCGGGACGGTGTCGGACTCGCCGGCGATCATGTCCTTGACGACCTGCGTCCGGTCGTCGTCGATGATGTCGTCGATCATCGTGTCGTCGACCGTCTCGGCGTCGGTGGCCGACCCCCCCTCGACGTCGATTTCGGTGATCCGTGGCTCGGCGAGAAACTCCTCGACGTCGTCGTCGTCGTCGATGCGGATCCCGTAGACGGTCACGAGCGACTCGCCGGGGTCGACCGTCCCGGTGAACTCGAGGTGGTTGTCCTGGAAGGCGGTCCAGTCCTCGCTGTGGTACTCGGGGTGAAAGCCGACCCCGTCCATCGGAAAGGAGGAGGGGATCCGTTCGGAGAGACGAAACGTCACGCGATCGTCGTGTTCGGACTCGATCTCGAAGCGGATCGCCGGGACGGGAAACTCGTCCGGCGCGAAGCGTTTGCGGACGATCAACCCGTCGTCGCTGACCTCTATCACGTCCTGTGCGTCGGCGGCGTTACTCATGGCGAGAAGGTTACTCCACCACTACCTTAAAGGAAACGGGCAAATCGGCGGCGGGCTCAGAGGTCGACGCGGTCGCCGATCTCGACGAGTTCGAGCCGGCGGGGGTGGGCGAAGCTCTTCGCGTGGTGGTGGAGCACCTTCGGGTCGGCGGTCAGCCCGCGCCACATGTCCCAGTGGCTCGGCAGCAGGCGGTCGAGGCGCAGCGCCTCGGCGGCCTCGACGATCTGGTTCTCGTCGTTGTACCACTTCGTCCGTACCGGCTCGCCGGTCTCCTTGTCCGGGACGGTGCCGACGGTGCCGAACGCGAGGATGCCGAGGTCGACGTCGTACTCCTCGCCGATCCGGTCGAACTCCTCGGACGGCTTGGTGTCGCCGCCGTGGAAGACCGTGCCGGCCTCGTGCTCGAACACGTAGCTGACCGGGTGGGTCGCGTCCGGATCGTGGGCGTCCTCGACGTGGAGGGTGAACTCGCCGATTTCGATGGTCTCGCCCTCCGTGACTTCCTCGAACTGTTCCCCGGAGACGTCCCACTCGTCGGTCCACGACTCCTCCTCGCGGGCGACCGCGAGGCTGTCGTCCGGGGCGTAGAACGTCGCCCCCGCGTTCGCGAGGATCGGCGCCTGACTCGGCCCGTGGACGTGGTCGGTGTGCTCGTGGGTCGCGAGCACGGCGTCGGCCTCGACGACGTCCTCGGGGTCGAACGGGACGGGGATCATCCGGACGGTCCGCGGCGGGTCCCCGAGGCCGACGTAGGGGTCGACGAACAGCGTCGTCCCCTCGCTCCCCTTGAGGACGAAGCCGTTGCAGCCGAGATACCAGACCGCGACCCCGTCGGGGTCGGCCGCCTCGACGTCGCGTACTAGCCAGTCGCCCCAGTCGCTGGTTGCCATGTTCGGAGGTTTCGAGGCGGGTGCGTAAGTGTTGTCGTTTCGGCGAAGAGGAGAGGGGCGATCGACTCCGTTGAGACTCACAGTGGTCGATACAAACGGCGTGCTGGAACCAGCGCGCGAGTACAACCGAACCGAAGAAACGTATCGCGGTTGCTCATACGGTCGACTGTACCTGCGTGAAACCACTCACTACCCCATGGCAGCGAGAATTTCCACGCAGGGAGCCACCAGTATCACGTAGATTTCTTGTCCTCTTTCTTCTCCTTTTCGGGCTCTTTCTCGGGTTCGTCTTCTTTCGGCTTCTCTTCGTCCGGGAGGGAATCCTCCGTGAGGAGGATCTCGAACGGCTCATCGGCGGGTGCTCGCTCCGGCTCGAGGTAGCCGATCGCGAACGCGGAGTAGACGGTCCCTCCGGCGAGGGAGACGTCGATCTCGAAGACGCTGGTCTCTCGGTCACCCGCAGGATAGATGGCGAGCGTATACTCGCCTTCCGGGACTTCGGTGTAGCCGGATTCGCCGAACGCGACGTTCTCGAACAGCGCGTCCCCGTTTTTACCGGCGACGACGTCCACCGCAGGCGCGTCGGGTGAGGCGTGGAGGGCGCGAACGCGAGCGACACCCGGATCGACCGGGCTGTTGTCGTCCTCGAGTAGCAGCGCCTGCAGGGGCTGGTTTTCGGCGGCCACTTCGCCGATCACCGCGAAGGTGGAGTCTACGTCGACGATCTCGATGGTCTCCTTGAGCACTGCTGCGGACGGGTCTTCACCGGCGGGGACGACCTGAACCGTGTACGTTCCAGAGTCGAGATCGCGGTAGGGGGTGACCGTCCCGTACGGGATGTCCTCGCGGACCCGCTCTCCGTCGACGTAGACGTCGATGTTTGGTGCGTCGGGTGAGAGGTGTGCACTTCGAGTCCGGACGCGGGCATCGGTCGACTGGTCGTTCGTTTCGTGGTCACTCGAGGCGGCCGTGGTACTTCCGACGCCACTGACCACCACGAGGCCACCGCCGATCTGTATAACTCGCCGTCTGCTCACGCTATCTCTAGTCATTCACTTGTCATGAACGGCGATATCGGTAATAGTGCTACCACTTGCAGACGAAGGCCGGTACAGTTCCGGGGCTCGATCCCCGACGCGTTGGGCCTTTCGAGCGAACCACCCGGTATACCCGACGAGCGAGGTCCCGTGACCGGATCGATCACTCACCGGCGTCCGGTCTCTCGAACTGGATGTCGCCTCGATTGCTCCCCCACACCCGTCGTATGCTCCGTCTCTTGCACGCACGTTCTATCAACTGCATAGATCGAGCGAAACGTGCGAGAGACACAGCGGACTACTCCGAACTGACGGGCGAGGCCCGTGATCACGCTCCCGGTACGGATAGCCGATCGAGAACCCGGAGACGATCATCCGGCTACTACTATCGTCGCGTCATGAAATTATTCTCGAGTCTCGTCGCCGTATTATATGGCACGCTGGCGTGAGAGCGTGTGAGTCGGTCCCAACTGCTGCCGTGGGCTGCTCGGAGAGACACGAGCTATGAGCAACGAGCCACCCCATACGACTGCGGAACCGGACTCCGAATCGATGCGAGCAACGCGACGCACCGCACTCCGCGGGGCGGGCCTCGCCGGAATGTTCGCGATGGGCGGCGCCAGCGCCCGCCAGGAGTCCGGTGTGCGACTCCACTGGCATCGCCGCGACCTTCGCGTGACCGACAACCCGGCGCTGGCGGGCGACGACCGCCTCCTCCCGGTGTTCGTCCACGACCCCGAGATACTCGCCTACGGCGCGCCGCCCGTGGTGGCGTTCCTGCTCGATGCGCTCGACTCGTTGCGCGAGCAGTACCGCGAGCGCGGCGGCGAACTGCTCCTCGCCCGCGGCGACCCGAGCGCGGTGCTTCCCGACCTCGCCGCGGCCTGCGACGCCGATGCGGTCACCTGGAACCGCGACTACTCCGGGCTGGCGAGCGAACGCGACCGCACGGTCGCGGCGGCGCTCGCCGACGCCGGCGTCAGCGTCGACGTCGAGCAGTTCGGCGGCACTCTCCTCCACGAACCGGAGACCATCACGACGGACGACGGGAGCCACCACTCCGTCTTCTCGAATTTCTGGCAGGAGTGGCGCGACCGGGAGAAGGCCGCCCCCGTCGCCACGCCGGTTCGCGGTGACGTCGTCGACCCCCGCGACAGCCTCGACGAGGAGTGGCTCGGCGAGACCGCCGAGACCGCCGGCGCGCTCCCGTCACTCGCCGATCTGGGCTTCGACGAACCCGAAGCCGACGTGCAGCCAGCGGGCACCGACGCCGCCCACGACCTGCTCGCCGACTTCCGCGAGGACACGATCTACCGCTACGAGGACGACCGCGAGTACCCCGCCCGGGAGTCGACCTCGCGCCTCTCGCCGCACCTGAAGTTCGGGACGGTCGGCGTCCGGACGGTCTGGGAAGCCACCGAGGACGCGGCGGCCGCCGCCGGCGACGAGGACGCCCGGGAGTCGGTCGAGACGTTCCGGCGACGGCTCGCCTGGCGGGAGTTCTACGCGCACGTCCTCGACGCGCGTCCCGACGTAGTGACCGAGAACTACCGCGAGTATCCGAACGAAATCCAGTGGCGCGACGACCCCGAGAGCCTCCGGGCGTGGAAGGACGGCGAGACGGGATATCCGCTCGTCGACGCCGGGATGCGGCAGTTGCGTGCCGAGGCGTGGGTTCACAATCGCGTCCGGATGGTGGCCGCCTCGTTTCTCACGAAGGACCTGCTGATCGACTGGCGCGAGGGCTACGACTGGTATCGCCGAAAGCTTGTGGATCACGACACCGCCCACGCCGCCGGCGGCTGGCAGTGGGCCGCCTCGACGGGAACGAACGCCCAGCCGTACTTCCGCTTCCTCGACCCCGTGGCCCAGTCGGAGGAGTACGATCCGGACGGCGAGTACGTCAGGGAACACGTCCCCGAACTCCGGGACGCCCCGACCGACGCCATCCACGAGTGGCCCACGCTGGACGACGAGACACGCGCCGCCATTGCGCCCGACTACCCCGCTCCAGTCGTCGACTACGGCGAGTACCACGAGCGCGCAATCGAGGCGTTCGAGGCCGCGCGCGGCGACGGCTGACGGGACACGCGAGAAGGGACGCCGTCAGGACCACGAGGACACGGCGGGGCTGGTTCCGTGGGCGGGGATATCGAAGCGACGAAACTCCAACGCCGGGCCGGACATAACGGAACGGCCTTGTTGAAACCCGCTATCGACGATGGATCGTAGCGACCGTGCTGAATACAGGGCGCGTATGTTGAATCAGTTATCTGTGAGTGGAACGAGGAATCCGAATATGCACAGCCCTCTCCACTTCCTTTGGAACACCCGAATCCTCGGGGGATACCTCCGATTTCGGATTGCTCTCTTTGTAGCTGGTGTGTTAGCAGCGGGAGGTACAGTTGTCGCCCTCGAAATCGGTGGTGTGGCCGGTATCCTGACTCTCTCGGGATTGGTTTTCGTCACTCTCGGTGCGCTTGCTGTCGCCTTCAGATTCCGCTGAACTCAGCCTCTCTATTCGGCACCCCGTTTTGACAGAATTTGAGTAGAACACTCGGCCGCTGCCGAGTCGAAGGCGCGAATGCGGCACAACCCGAGTCGGTCAACGAATAGTGGCGATCGTCCAGTACAGACGGGAAATCGAACGGAAACGGGACGCCGCGTCGGGATTACAGCGACAGCATCGAGAGGAAGTCCTCGCTCTGGGCGTCGAGGTGGTCCAGCCGCGAGCCGAGCATCTCGCGCAGCAGGACGACGAGCCCGTTGTTCGCGCCCTCGCCGACGATGGCGGTCTCGTCGTACTCGTCGTCCCCGCGGGCACGCCCGAGGGTGCCGACGAGCGCGGCCTCGCGGTCGGCGAGGACGAGCCGGCCGATCGCGTCGCGCTCCGGCGGGAGGTTGAGCCAGTCCAACTGGGGCTCCCAGATGACCGCCTCGGGCAGCCGCTCGCGGACGACCTCGCGGACCGTCGGGTCGCGGGTGCCGAGGGAGACGTCGACGCCCCGGTCGATCGCGTCCTCGAGGCGGGCGAAACAGCCCTCCTCGAGCAGCCCGGTCGTCGTGATCATGAGGAACAGTTCCTCGTCGGCGCGCTCGAAGAGCGACTGTCCGTGGGCGACGATGTTCTCGCGGCCCTCGACGGCTCGGACGCCGCTCTCGCGGGAGTCGCGCTCGGATTCGGGCCGGAGCCAGCGGGCGCGAAGCGCCGGGTGCCCCTCGTAGGAGAGCCGGTCGGCCTCGTCGGCCGTCACGAGCCCCGCCTCGCGCAGCAGCGGGAGGTGCGAGTGGACGAGCGAGACGCGGACGCGGTCGACGGCCGCCCCCGAGACGACCCGTTCCGGTTCGCCCGCCTCGCGGGCGGCCACGTCGCGCGCGAGGGTATCGAGGCGGATCGGGTGGCGCTGCTCGCTGAGGACTGCCAGCGTCGTCCGCCGGCGCTCGTCCGCCAGCGCACGGAAGAGGGCGTCGAGGTCGTCGTCGGCGGGGCCGCCGGCCGGGACCTCGTCGAGCCCCAGTTCGCCGACGCCGGGGTGGTCGGTCGCGCGGACGGCGTCCGCCTCGCGGTCGTACTCGATCAGGCCGGCATCGGCCATCGCCGGGAGGTGGCGGTGCCGGAGCTCCGTCAACTGTCGGCGGTGCTCCGCGTCCGTCACCGAAAGCAGGGATTTCTCGCCCGCGCGCGCCGCCAAGTGCGCCGCGAGGTCCGAAACCGAGGTCGCGGAGCTGCGCCCGTCGAGCAGCTCCAGCGTATATCGCCTATTACCGCCGGCGTAACAACGAAAGAGCTCGTTTCGGGACCACTCGGGTTCCCGTCCGGTTTGTCGGGTAGTCATCGACCGGGTATCGGTCCCTCGGGGGAATAAGCGACACCCCAAGGTATTTTGGAATTGGGGCCAGTTAGGAACACATTTCACGACTTTCAGCAGGATTTGTACGTACGTTGCAGGACAATAGTACGATATTGCGGGTGAATTTCGATCCGGAGTGACGGTCGCGATCGCTGAAACGGACCGGCTGCGGCCGTCGCGGGCCGGTCAC
The DNA here is from genome assembly GCF_024296665.1 of Salinilacihabitans rarus. Classification (NCBI taxonomy): domain Archaea; kingdom Methanobacteriati; phylum Methanobacteriota; class Halobacteria; order Halobacteriales; family Natrialbaceae; genus Salinilacihabitans; species Salinilacihabitans rarus. Next base: position 299,846 of record NZ_CP100762.1, read on the forward strand.
CAGGTGCCGTGGAAGGTGTCGAACGAGAGTTCGTCGAGGGGCTCGTTCCCCACTGCGATCTCGTACTCGCCGGGGGTGAGCATCGGCTTGTGGAACCGCGGGCCGTCGTCGGTCGTGATCCGCGGACAGCCAGTGTTGACGAAGGCGTCGAAGTCGAAGTTCCGGAGGCGGTCGGGGGTCACCTCGTCCATCGTGATCAGGTAGGCGTCGTCGTTGTCGTCGAGGATGTCCTGGGCGACCTCCCAGCGGCCCTGCCCGATCTTCGTACAGAAGATGACGCCCCACGTCTCGGCGTCCATCGCGCGGTGGACGGCGGCGTAGCGCTGTTTCATGAACGTCTCCGTGTCGGCCGCGGTGACGACGTTGTTGACCGGGTCGGCGATGACGACGTGCTTGTCGGGGTGTTCCATCGCCAGTCCGAGCGGGTGGAACTTCCCGCCGCCGACGTAGAGCACCTGATCGGCCGGGACGTCCGCGCTCGCGTAGTTACAGCCGAGCACCTGTCCCTCGTGGGTCAGGCGCTCGTCGCCGCGGCGACTGTGGACCTCGTAGCCCCGCTCTTCGAGGAACTCGCCCATCTCCTCGTAGCGGTTCATGTGCTGGGCGGTCGTCACGAGGCCGACTTCGGGGGTCTCCTCGGGGGACTCGAGCGTGTCGAGGGCCTCCTCCATGATCGGCGTCACGTCGACGTTCGAGAAGAGGGGGACGTAGATGATCTTCTCCGACTCTTTCATCGGCGAGTGGCCGAAGTGGACGAAGACGTCGGTCCGGCGCATCAGGTAGGTGTCGAGGTCGCAGGCGCCGTAACAGGGCTGGCCCGAGATGAGGAAGGTGACGTCGTCGTCGACGAGTTCGCGGAGGTCGTCGGCGACTCTCGGGCCGCGGCGTTTCAACCCCTCGGGGAACTGCAGGCCGACGTTCGTCGCGTCGCGCTCCTCGATCGCCTCGACGATCCGATCGAGTTCGTAGTCCCACTCGCGGTCGTGTTTCAGCCGCATCCCGGTGTTTCGGAGGTCGCCCTCGCTGTACTCCGACTCCTGACTCATTGCCCGTCGTAACGGCCACGGACGTATAACGCCGACGCTTCGGTCACGGCGGCGCCGTGCCGGCGGATCGTCGCGGAGTCGGCGGGCAGCAAACGGTCGCGAACGGTACGAACGGCGCGAACGCGCCGAACCGTTCGGCGTACGGTCACGTTTCCGCCGCTACGAGCCGATTACCGGCGGTACGTTGAAACCGCGGACGCCCGTACCGCGGCCATGAGCGTCGAGCGAAGCCGCCCCGACGAACTGGCCCGACGACTCGGCGAGGCGATCGCGGACCTGCCCGAGTACGAGGCGTTCGAGTCGGCGCGAGCGGCGGTCGCCGACTCCGAGCACGCACAGGCGAAGATCGACGAGTTCGAGCGCCGACGCCGGGAGTTCGCCCTCGCCCGGCAGGCGGGGTCGGCGACCCGGGAGGACCTCGAGACCCTGCGGGAGACCCAGGAGGAACTGCACGCGATACCGGTGATGCGCGAGTACCTCGAGGCGAAAGCCGACCTCGCGGGGCGTCTCGAAGAACTCAACGAGGCCATCTCCGGGCCGCTCGCCGTCGACTTCGGCGGCGAGGCGGGCGGTTGCTGTCACGACTGAGCGGTTCGGCCCGCCGTCGGAGTTAATTCGTCGCGATTCGGCGGCTATTTTTTCGACCCAACAGTCATGGTGCTGGAATCGAAAGGGGCTCTCAATGCCAGCAGAAGGGTCTACGGACGGGTACCTGTTCGACCTCTACCGCCGGTACATCGGCGAACCCGACGGTCGGACGGACGTGTACCTCGGCTTCGGGCTGTTCCTCGGCGGTATCGGCCTGGCGATCGTCGCGCTGTCGCTGTTCCTGTGGGGAAGCACGTTCGAGGCGCGGACGCCGGCGTACTTCGCGTGGATCGAACCGGCCTACGCGCTCGGGATGCTCTCGCTGCCCGCGGTGATGCTCGGCATCGTCGTCCTCCTGCCGGCCGAGCGTCGGGTGCGCTACGCATCGATCGGCGGTGCGGCGGTCGCGGTGGCGGCGGTCGTCGGCTTCCTTCAGCTCTATCCGTACAACTGGAATTTCTACGAGAGCGGCGAGGCAGCGTTCAGCACCGTCCACGTCGTCGCGACGTACGCCGTCGGTCTGGCGAGTCTCACCGCCTCGACCGGCGCCGCGCTGATCGCCCACTACCTCGACATGGCGCGGACGGTCGAGGAACTCGAGGCCGCCGACGAGGCGGACGAGGAACGCTACTCCGACGAGGAGATCCGCGAGGACATCGACGCCGCGATGGAGGAGGTCGAACTCTCGTGGGGCGGCGTCGAGAAGAACGACAACAAGCGGCTGAGTTTCACCGACCACGAGTTCGAGAGCGTCGACGTCGACGTCGAGGCCAAGACCACCCGGTCGTCGGGCGTCGACGAGCAGGTCGCCGGCCTCAAGGGGCTCAAAGGCGGCGAGACGAAGACGACCACGTCGAGTTCGACCGTCGACGACCAGACCCGGAAACTGAAGGAACTCAGAGAACAGCGGCGGGCGGAGGAGACGGCCGACGACGGCGGCGCGCTGGCGTCGGTCCGCCGACCGTTCGCGGGGCTGGTCGAACGGCTTCGACGGCTGGGTCGCGGAAATTGAATCGCCGGTTCGATATAAATACAGCCCTCTTCTCCACTGTTTTCTGATTCAACCAATTCACATAGATTTATAATCCGTCAGACGCCTTGGCCAACCATGGCCAAGGGCCTAGACGTTGGGACGATGAACATCCTGTCGGCACAGCAGGATGGTAACGACACGGTGTTCGTGCAGCAGCGAAACTCCTTCGTGGAGATCGAGTACTCCGACATGGCCGAGCAGATGCTCTCGCGGAGCGAGGTCCTCCACATCCGCAAGGACGACAAGGTGTACGTCGTGGGGGACGACGCCCTGAACTTCGCGAACATCTTCAACAAGGAGACGCGCCGGCCGATGTCTCAGGGGATCCTCTCCTCGGACGAGAAGAGCGCGATTCCGATGATGAAACTCATCATCGAGCAGGTCGTCGGCGAGCCCTCCTATCCGGACGAGAAACTCTACTTCTCTACGCCCGCGGACCCGATCGACTCCGATCTCTCGACGCTGTACCACCAGAAGACGATCGAGTCGTTCCTCAACGACATGGGGTACGACGCCGAACCGATCAACGAGGGGATGGCCGTCATCTACTCCGAACTCGCGGACAACAACTTCACCGGCCTCGGCATCTCCTTCGGCGCGGGCATGACGAACGTCTGTCTGGCCTACTACGCGGTGCCCGTGATGAAGTTCTCGGTCGCCCGCGGCGGCGACTGGATCGACGAGCAGGCCGCCCGCGCGACCGGCACGCCCGTCGACAAGGTGACCTCGATCAAGGAGGACGACTTCGAACTCGACTTCACGACCGACGTCGGCGGCGTCGAAGGGGCCCTCTCTATCTACTACGAGAACCTGCTGGACTACGTCATCGAGAACATCGTCACGGAGGTCGACGACGAGGACGTCGAGGAGGGTCTGGACGTGCCCGTCGTCGTCACCGGCGGCACTTCGAGTCCCAGCGGCTTCGAGGCGCTGTTCCGCGATCACCTCGAGGACGCGAACATCCCGTTCTCGATCAGCGGCGTCAGCCACGCCACCGAACCCCTCTACAGCGTCGCCCGCGGTGGCCTCGTCGCCGCCCGCTCCGACGAGGACGTCGACCACGACGACGAACCGGAAGCCGAAGCGACCGCCGAGTAACCCTCCCTCGCTCCCGCCCGCTCGGATCGACGTTTCGACGGCGGAGGCCCCCTCAGTTCTCGTAGAACCGGTTGATCGCGTCCCGCCACGACTCGGCGTCCTCGGGTTCGCTCTCGTGGTCGACCGGCACGTTCGCGTACCCACAGCGGTTACACGCGACCGTCTCGACGTCGCCCAGCGAGAGCCGTTCGAGCGGGGCCTGACACCGTGGGCAAACCTCCATGTGCGTACCTATCAGTCGATCCAGTTAATTCTATACGATAGTTTTCACCGCCGACGGATACCGCGTTCCGGCCCGTCGCAGTCCCCGGGTTCCGGCCCCGACGCCCGCCCCGGAATTACTATTGCGCATTTACCAAAGTTTTTGTATGCGGCCCATGTATGCAGTTTCGATGAGCGCAACCTCGCCCGCCGACGTGGACCGGACGATCGAACGCTGTCGACCCGCGGACGTCACCCCCGTGCGACTCGACGCCGACGCCCTCGAGTCGACCGCACCCGAGTACCTGCGCGACCTGAAACGCGAGTTGAACCGCAACGGCCTGTTCCCCGCCGACCTCACGGTCGCGGCCCGCTTCGACGAGGACTGCTCGCTTGACACCCAGCGCGAGGCCGACCGCGTCCGCGGCTACGTCCGCGCGGGCGCGTTCCTCGGCGTCGGGACGGTGACCGTCTCCGTCGAGGAGGTCGCCGACCCCGAGAAGGTCCGGCCCGCCCTCGCGGCCTGCGCCGAGCGCGCCGACCGCGAGGGACTGGCGCTCGAACTCGACGGACCCATTAGCCTCGAGGGCTGACGGCCACCCGATGCCCTCGCGGCGCGCGGTCGCCCGCCGACTCGAATCCGTCGCGGACTTCGCGGAGCCGTCGCCGGCGCTCGAACAGTACCTCACGCCGCCCGAAATCGCCGCTCACGTCGCCCACCTCGCCGACCTGCAGGGCGACCTGCGCTCGCGGACCGTCGTCGACCTCGGGACGGGCACGGGGATGCTGGCCATCGCCGCGGCCTGTTTCGATCCCGGCCGCGTCGTCGGCGTCGACGTCGACCCCGACGCGCTGGCGCTCGCCCGCGACAACGCCGCGGCCGTCTTCGGCGACCCCCCGGCCGCCGACGCCCTCCAGTGGGTGCGCGGCGACGCCGCTCGCTCCCCCATTTGCGCCCCCGACGCGACCGTCCTCTCGAACCCCCCGTTCGGCGCCCAGCGCGGGAACCGCCACGCCGACCGCGCGTTCCTCGAGACGGCCAGCGAGGTCGGCGCCGTCTCGTACACGATCCACAACGAGGGGAGCCGCGAGTTCGTCGAGGCCTTCGCCGCCGACGCCGGCGGCACCGTCACCCACGCCTTCCGGGCGGCGTTCCCCATCGAGCACCGGTTCGACTTCCACGAGGCCGAGTCGCGCGAACTCGCGGCCGAAGTGTTCCGGATCGAGTGGGAGCGATCGTAGCTCCCGACGGTTCGAGATCGCGACGAACCCGTTCACCCGTCCCGGTACTCCTCCGCGCTCGCGATCGGCACGCGCGTCCCGTCCGAGCGTGCGAAGACGACGTCCTCCTCGCGTTCGACCTGCAGTCCGTTCGCCGAGACGGTTTCGTTCTCGGCGGGGATCTCGACCCGGGCGTCCTCGCCGTCGCCCGTCACGTCGAGGAAGAAGCCGTCCTCCTCGGGGACGATCCGGACGTCACGGCCGTCGATCCGCACGTCGGGGTCGACGGGGTCGGAGGCGTGGGCGAAGTGCCGGTCGCCGTCGACGTCGATCCAGACCCGGTAGGCGGTCTCGTTGCCGACCGCCGACCAGCCCTCGCGCTCGACGGTGACGGACTCGCGCCAGCCCGGTCCGCCGACGTGGACGGTCTCCTCGCCGGCGAACTCGAGTTGGCGGGCGGGGACCGCCTCGATCCAGAGGTTGCGCTCGTCGCTGGAGACGACGAGGCCGCTCGACTCCACCGTCGAGTTCAGGCCGTACGGCGAGAGGTCGACGACCGAGACGAGTTCGTTCTCGACGCCCTCGACGTACTCGACCGAGTAGTCCTCGACCGTCACCGCCGTCTCCGAGGACTCGCCCTCGACGACGAACAGGTTCGCCGGGACGGCGGGGCCGGCGACGAGCGCGACGACGAACAGCACGGCGACGAGCGCCGACCGGCGACGGGTCGCGCCGGCGAGTCGACCGCCCAGCGTACGCACGCGCCCCCCCGAGGCGAGGGCGCGGATCCGTTCGCCGGCGCCGGGGCTCGATCCGCCGCCGAACGCGAGCGAGAGGGGCCGCGCCGTCGGCGCCGCGTCGCCCGCGAGGCGTCGCCGGAGACCCGCCGGCAGCAGCGGCCGGTCCGAACCCGCGACGGCGACGGTGACGAGCAGCGCCAGCGCGAGGACCACGACGACGCCGGGCCCGCGGTAGAGGACGTACGTGTCCCGGCCGCCGAACCAGTAGATCGCCCACAGCGACTTGGCGAAGCCGAAGAATACCAGCGCGAGCCAGAACCGGAGCGGGTCGGGCCGGTGGCCCCGCCGTTCGAGCATCGCCGCACAGAGCAGGACGCCGACGAGGAAGCCGAGCGCGTGGCCCTGGATCGCTATCGTCGCCCACGACGGGGCCGACGGCGCCCCGGGGGTCGCCTCGTAGACGTAGATCGGGTTCCGGACGGCCCAGTAGACCGTCGAGAGGACCCCCTGCGCGCCGAGGGTCGCGAGGACCGTCGCGATCGGGTAGCGGACGAGGGCGAAGCCGGCGAACGCGAAGACGACCCCCGAGAAGCCGATGACGGGGCCGAGCGCGAACAGCCCCGTCACCAGTCCGACCGCGAGGACCGCGCCCGGAACGATCGCGAACGCGCGCACCCGCGGGTCGTACCACCACCAGCGGGACCCGTCGCCGTCGTCGCGCCCGCCGGGCGGGTAGTGTCCCCACGCGAACTCGGCGATGGGCGCGACGACGGCGGTCCCGACGAGGTTGCCGACGAGGTGGCCCGATCCCGCGTGGGCGAACGACGAGGCGACGATCCCGAGCGGGTAGAAGTACGACCACGCGCGGTAGGGGAGCGCGACGGGGTTCTCGAAGTCGGAGACGCCGTCCTGAACGAACAGGTAGAACCCGAGGACGAACGCGACGACGAGGAGCGTCCCCCACGGGACGCCGTACAGCAGCCGCGAGCGGAGGGTCTCGCCCCACCGCCGGCCCGCGGGGGAGAGTCGCCTGACGACCTCGACCGACGCGACAAGCGACGCTACTACGAGCGCCGCGAGCAACGGTCCGAGGGCGTCCCCGGGTTCGGGCACGCCCAGAGGGTTTTCGCGGAGCCGTCTTGTGGGTTGTGTCTCCGGCGAGTCGCGGCCGTTCGGACGGGAGAGGCTTCGAAAGGTACAAGCGACCGACGAACGGACGTGTGGGCATGGAACTGCGGGTCACCGAGAGCAGCGAGGACGAACTCTCGATCGAGATCGCCGGCGAGGACCACACGTTCATGAACGTGCTGAAAGGTGCCCTGCTGGAACACGACGCCGTCGCCGCGGCGACCTACGACATGAACCCCGAGCAGTCGGGCGGCCAGACCGACCCGATCCTGACGATCAAGACCGACGGTGGCGTGGACCCCCTCGACGCCCTCGAGGAGGCCGCCGCGAGCATCCGCGAGAAGACGGCCGCGTTCCGCGAGGCGTTCGAGACGGCCGCGGACGAGCAGACGGCGTAGGGTTCGAACCGGCCCGCCGACGCTGGTACGTCGCTTCTTCGGGTTCCGGCGCGAACAGCGCCGCGGGCGCCCGGTTCAGGGAAGCCCCGGCAGGGAGACGGCGCCGGTCGCGACGAGTACGAGCGCGAGGCCGACGGCGACGAGGATGGGCAGGTAGGGCTTTGCGACCTCGACCCAGCCCGGCGCGACGAGGTCCTCGCTGGCGGCCGTGGCGTCGAACGCCGTCTTCTCGAGGTCGTGACCGCCACAGCGCGAACACGGCGGATTGTTCTTGACGTGCTGGCGGCCGCAGTCCGAACAGACCCAGACGTACTGGGGGCCGGTGTCGACGGTCCGCGACGACGGGTCGGCCTCGGCCGGTTCGAAGACGTTGTGGCCACACGCGTCGCAGGGAGGATCGTTCTCGGCGTGGGCTTTCCCACACCACGTACACCGCCACGTCACCCCTAGAACGGGGGACCGGGGTGGTATAAGGGTACGGGAATCCGGCCGCGTCGGCGGTCGAAGCGGGAACGGCCGAACCTACGGGCGAACGGGAACGCCGCGCTCGTCGAGGTACGCCTTGACCTCGGGGATCGAGTACTCGCCGAAGTGGAAGATAGAGGCCGCCAGCCCGGCGTCGGCGCCGGCCTCGGTGAACACCTCGTGCATGTCCTCGGGCCCGCCACAGCCGGAGGAGGCGATGACGGGCGTGTCGACGGTCTCGCAGACGGCCTTCGTCAGCGGGACGTCGTAGCCGTCCTTGGTGCCGTCCTTGTCGATGGAGTTGACGAACAGTTCGCCCGCGCCGCGGGCCTCGGCCTCGGCGGCCCACTCCAGCACGTCGATCCCGGTGCCCTCGCGGCCGCCCTTCTTGGTGCACTCGAACCAGCAGGACTCGCCGTCGACCTCGACGTAGTGCTCGCCGCCCTCGTCGTACCGGCGGCGGGCGTCGACGCTGATGACGATACACTGGCTGCCGAACGCCCTGGCGCCCTCGGTGACGAGTTCGGGCCGTTCGAGCGCGCCCGTGGTGATCGACACCTTGTCCGCACCCGCACGCAGGGTCTCCTTGATGTCCGCGACGGTGCGGATCCCGCCGCCGACCGTGAGGGGGATGAACACCTCGTCGGCCACGTCGCGGACGACGTCCAGCATCGTCTCGCGGCCCTCGGCCGAGGCCGTGATGTCGAGGAAGACGAACTCGTCGGCGCCGGCCTCGTTGTAGGCGCGGGCCATCTCGACCGGGTCGCCCGTGTACTGCAGGTCCTCGAAGTGGACGCCCGTGTAGACCGCCGCGTTCCCGTCGTCGTCGAGGTCGACGTCGATACACGGGATGATTCGCTTGGTCAGTACCATGCTGTGGGTCTCGCGCGGACGTTCGCGCCCGGGGTAGTAAAGGCGTCTGGATCGGGCGATTCGCGCTCCCTCGACGGTCAGTCCGCGAGCAACCGGTCGCGAAACGCCGCGACGGCCTCGGGCAGGACCTCGAGTTCCGCACGCAGGCGGGCGTAGCGGCCGTACTCTTTGTCGATCGAGACGACCACCTCGGGGTCGTGGTCGGCGGCACGGCGCACCGTGCCGTCGATCCACTCGAACGATCGCAACGTCTCCGAGAGGGCGTACGAACCGGGTGACGGCTCGGAGACGGGAAGTTCCTCGCGCGCGGCGGCCGCCGCCTCGATCGCCCGTTCGCGTTCGTCGCGGATCTCGGCGACGTCGGAGGGGGCCGCGACCGTCCCCTCCGCCATCCGGTCGCGGAGGCGCTCGAACGCCCGGTACGTCCGTTCGAACTCGAGCGCGCGGTAGAGCCCGGTTCCGAGGTCGCCGTCGGCCCGCGCCGTCTCCGTCCCGTCGCGAGCGTCGACGACCGAACCGCCGAACCGCCAGAGGGTGAATTCGAGTCGATCGTCGTCGAGGTCGCCGACGCCGACCGCGTCGTACCACTCCTCGCCGTCCTGCTCGGGAAAGTCGACGGCCGCGGCGCGGTCGATCGAGCGGTCGAGGGCAGCCTCGAAGATCGGCTCGAACGTGGTCGCGTCGTCGAGTCCCGCCTCGTACCGCTCCTCGAAGTGGTCCCAGACGTCGGCCGTCGCCGTCGCGAACTCGACGTCGCCCGCGGTCTCGCCGACTTCGATGACGTTCGCGTCGACGCGCCGCCGGTCGAGCGACGCGGTGGCGCGGTCGAGGTCCGACTCGAGTTGCTGGTAGTACAGCGCCGCCCGGAGCCGTCCGTCGTCGGCGTCGTCGCCACGGTACTCGATTCCCCCGCGCCGGTCCTCGATCGCCGACCGGACGGTCTCGCGTTCGGTCGCGAGGTCGTCGACGAGCGCCTCCATCTCCTCGTCGATGGCGCGCAGCGTGGTCGACGACGCCCGCGCGGACTCGCGGGCCTCTCGAAGGTCGCGCAGCGCGTGGTACAGGTCGTCGCCCGTCGCGTCGGCGGCCTCTCCCCGGGTTCGGACGGCGTCGTCCCGATGCTCCGCGATCGACTCGCGGACGACCCCGTTGGGGACGTCGTCGGGACCGAGCGATTCCGGGACGTCGGCCAGGAGTTCGTCGACCCGTTCGATCGCCGCCTCGCGGGCGCCGCGTTCGGGCCGGACCGGCACCGGCCACTTGACCGCCGGCGGCGACGGCGCGTCCGCCAGCACGGCCTCGGCGTCCGCGGCGGTGAACGTCGTCGAGTCGGTTTCCGAGGGGCGAACCTCGCTACAGCCAGCGAGGGCGACGCCGGCGCTCGCGGCGAGGCCGGCGAGGAACGCCCGCCGACGGGAGCGCGGCGTTCGTTCGCCCGTCATTCCTGGTCACCCCCGTCGGCGGTCCCGTTCGACTCGCTCGTTTCGGTTCCGTTCGGTGGGGCCAGCGGTTCCGACACGTACCGGCACATCGCGCTCTCGGAACTGCCCCGGCTTCGGGGCCGCTCCTCGTAGGGTCGATCGACCCTGCAGAGGACCGCCTCCATCACGTCCCTGTCGGCCTCACAGCGAGTCGTCGGCTCTTTCAGCCACCGACAGTAGTGGATCTTGAACTCCTCGTCCCGGGCCTCGACCGCCTCGACCTCCCTGCGGTAGCAGTCGCCGATGGACCGCTGGTCGATCGCGACCGTCTCGTTCTCGAAGTCGGTCCCCTCGACGAACGTTCGGATGGTCTCTCGCCCGTCCTCGTCGGCTTCGACGTGAAGTTCCTCGGCCGCGGCCTCGTCGGTGACGAACAGGATCGACGTCACGCCGACCGGGAGGGGTTCGTCCTCGGGGGTCTCCGCGACCTCCCGGGCCGTCTCCTCGTCCTCGAAGAGGAACGGCTCGTCGGCGTCGCTCCGGACGAAACGAACCGCGTACTCGTGGGTCGACGAGCGCTCGACGCCCGGGCCGACCGCGGTTTCGCGTCCCGTCGACGACGAACTCGGCCGATCGTCGCCGGTACACCCGGCGAGGACGACGCCGAGACAACCGCTCGCGGCGGCGAGGAGGCGCCGCCGGGAGTGCAAACTGGAGGGCATCGTCCGAAACTCGTACCCCTCGGATAAATACTCTCCGAACGACACGTCTGCGGGGAGTCGTCGCGGCGTCGCTGTAGACGGTTTTAAGGTGCTGAACCGGAAACCCTCGCGTATGGCAGACGAGAGCGAGTCCACGGACGAAGGGGAAGGGGACTCGGCGGCGACGGTCGGCCACGACCGCGTCGCCGAGCGGACGACGGCGCCGATGAGCGAGTTCGGAGCGAGGGAGACCGCCGTCGGCGCGCTCGTGGCGGTCGTCGGCGTCGCCGTCGCGTTCGGAATCCCGCTCGTCGCGTTCTGAGGAGAGAAGAGCAGCTAGAAGACGTACTCGTCGTCGTGGCCCATCATTCCGTCGTCTTCGAGCCCCGGCTCCTCCTCGTCCATCGGCCCACTGGTCTTGTAGGCTTTGATCCCCGTCGAGAGGAGGTCCTCGATGGCCTCCTCCCGATTGACGAACTCGCCGCGCTCGACCATCTGCGTGATCTGCATCTCGAGGTGCTCCGGGATCGTGATCTCTACTTTCGGCATCTGATTCGGGTTTCGGCGAGGGGGTATTTAACTTTGACGGGGATAATACACCGAAGGAAAAGAAAAATTCACACCGTGATAACTTTCTTTGGGCGGAACCGGAAATCGAACGCTTCCGCGTCGGGACGAGGCCGGGCCCGCTAGCGGTTCCCCATCATCGAGTCGATGGCGTTCCTGAGCGTCGACCCCGGCTGGGTGATCGTGTTGAGCTGCTGGCGCATCTTGCGCTGGTTGAAGTAGCTGGCGAACGCGAGGATCGTCGGCGGCCAGAGGCCGACGAACAGCCCCCGTTCGCGGTCGCCGCGCAGGAAGAAGTAGTACCACGCGAGCCCCACGGACGCCGCCGACGCGAGGGCCGCCGGCCCTATGGCCTGTTCGCTTACCTCTTCTGCCGCCTCTCCTGACATCTCCCGTTCGGAAATCTTCTGTCTGGTCGCCATGCGATCCAACGGTCCACGAGCCGATACTAAGCGGTGGCGAGGGTTTCGGGTGGTACCGAGCTGTTGGTACCCTCGCCGCGGCCGTTACGATCCGTTTAGGCGCCGGTGCCCGCGGGCGAATGCCGGATTTACCGCGCGCCGTCCGGCCGCCGGTCGAGGCGGCCGTAGCCACCTCGATTCGGGGGAACGTTACGCCTACGTACGTCGGGGCCTACCTCCGCGTATGCGAGACGTCACGGACCTCTACCGGGAGTTCGGCGACGACCGCCTCCCGCCGGGCCAGCGCGAGACTTCGAAGTTCCCCGTCCTCTCGAAGAGCGGGACGCCGTCGTGGGATCCCGAGACGTGGGAGTTTACCGTCACCGGGGCCGTCGAGGAGCCGCTCTCGTTCTCCTGGGAGGAGTTCCGCGACCTTCCGAGCGAGACCCAGCGGCAGGACTTCCACTGTGTCACCGGCTGGAGCAAACTCGACTGTGAGTTCACGGGCGTCCCGTTCCCCGAAATCGCCGAGCGGGCGGGCGTCCGCGAGGACGCCGTCCACGTCCTCTTCTCCGCGCTCGACGACTACACGACCGACCTGCCCCTCGAACAGTGCACGCGTGAGGAGGTGCTGTTCGTCCGGGCGTTCGACGGCGAGCCGTTGCCCCGCGAGCACGGCGGCCCCCTCCGCGTCGTCACCCCGCACAGGTACGCCTACAAGGGGGCGAAGTGGGTCGACGGCGTCGAGTTCCTCACGGAACCCGAACTCGGCTACTGGGAGCGGCGGGGCTACTCGGAGACGGCGAATCCGTGGCGAGAGGAACGATATAGTTAGGCTGAAGACGGCCCGCTCCCGAGGGTCTGGCGATGGACAGAGCGTCGGGAGACCGGGGGCTGACCGGAGTCGCCGAGGGCGCGGACGCCGCGTTGCACAGTCGCAGCAGCGAACTCGAAGACGTCTCCTTCGGCGCGGTGCTCGACGCCGACGGCGACTCGCTGGTCGCGTGGGCGACGCCCGACGGCCTCGAAGTCGTCGGCTGCGGCGTCGCCGCCCGCCTCTCGGCGACCGGCCCGGAGCGCTTCGAGCGCATCCGGGCCGACGCCCGCCGGCTCTTCGACGACCTCGACCACGACGGCCCCGCCGTCGCCCGCCCGCGGGCGTTCGGCGGCTTCGCGTTCCACGACGGCCACGAGGCGACGCCGCCGTGGCGCGGCTTCGACGCGGCGACGTTCGTCGTCCCCGAGGTGCTCGTCGTCCGGAGCGAGGCGGGGACGTGGCTGACCGGCGTCGCCCGCTCCGAGGCGGCGGCGAGCGAGACCCTCGACGCGTGGCGCGAGCGGCTGGCCGGCCTGCCCGCGATGCGCCCGAGCGGCGATCCGCCGGGGGTCGTCGAGACCCGGCGGACGACGACCCGCGAGGAGTGGACCGAAGGGGTCGAGACGGCCCTCGACCGGATCGACGCGGGCGACCTCGAGAAGGTCGTCCTCGCGCAGGCGCTGTCGGTCTCGCTGGCCGAACCGATCGACGTGCCGGCGACGCTCGAACGCCTGCGCCGGCGGTACCCGAACTGCTACCGGTTCCTCGTCGGCTACGGCGCGGGCACCTTCTTCGGCGCGCCACCCGAGCGCCTCGTCGCCAAGCGCGGCGACCGCGTCGAGACCGAGGCGCTCGCGGGGTCGGTCCCCCGCGGGGAGAGCCCCGAGGGCGACGAGGAACTGGCCGCCCGTCTGCTCGACAGCGAGAAGTTCCGCCGCGAGCACGGCCTCGTCGTCGAGGCGATCCGCGAGCAACTCGCGCCGCTGGCCCGGGCGGTCACGGTCGACGACCGGACCGTCCGGCGGCTGGCGACGATCCAGCACCTCCGGACGCCGATCGAGGCGACGCTCGCCGACGGCGCGCACGTCCTCGACATCGTCGAGGCGCTGCACCCGACGCCGGCCGTCGGCGGCGTCCCCCCGGACGCGGCGTGGGAGACGATCCGGAGCGTCGAGACGTTCGACCGGGGGTGGTACGCGAGCCCCGTCGGCTGGTTCGACGCCGCGGGCGACGGCGAGTTCGCCGTCGGCATCCGCTCGGGCGTCGCGACCGACGAGTCGGTCACGCTGTTCGCCGGCAACGGCATCGTCGCCGACAGCGACCCCGACGAGGAGTGGGAGGAAGTGTTGCTCAAGTACCGGCCGATCCTCGACGAACTCCGCCGATGACCGCGCCGAACCGCGCCACCCTCTGGGGTCGCGTCCTCGTCGACGAACTCTCGAAGGCCGGCCTCGAAGCCGTCTGCCTCGCCCCCGGCAGCCGGTCGACGCCGCTGACCGTCGCGTTCGCCGAGAGCGACGTCCGCGTCTTCTCGCACCTCGACGAGCGCTCGGCGGCGTTCTTCGCGCTCGGGCGGGCCCGCCGGACGGGCGAGCCGACCGCGCTGGTCTGTACTTCCGGCACGGCGGCCGCGAACTTCCACCCGGCGGTGATCGAGGCCAGTCAGGCACGCGTGCCGCTGCTCGTGTTGACGGCCGACCGACCGGCGGAACTGCGCGACAGCGGCGCCAACCAGACCGTCGATCAGGTCAAACTCTACGGCGACGCCGTCCGCTGGTACGCCGAACTTCCCGACCCCGAGGCCGACCAGCGGAAGGTACGGAGCCTCCGGACGACCGCCGCGCGGGCGCTCGCGGAGACGACCGGCGTCCCGCCGGGGCCGGTCCACCTCAACTGCCCGCTCCGCAAGCCCCTCGAACCGACCGACGTGCCGGAGGCCGTCCCCGACGAGTTCGCCGAGACGCTCGCGGGGGCGGGCCGCGAGGGGCCGTTCGTCCGGACCGAGCGAGGACGGACGACGGCCGACGCGGACGCCGTCGACCGGGTCGCGAGCGCGCTCGAAGACGCCGAGCGACCGCTGCTCGTCGCCGGCCCCGCCGACCCGCCCGCGGTGGACGGGATCGACCCCGACGTCGTCGCCGCAATCGCGACGGCCGCCGCCGCTCCGATATTCGCGGACCCGCTCTCGGGGCTGCGGTTCGGTCCGCACGTCGACGACGCGCCCGTCTGCGGCGGCTACGACGGCTACGCCGACGCGCTCCCGGCGCCGGACGTCGTCGTCCGCGTCGGCGCGTCGCCGACCTCGAAACGGCTCCGCAACGCCTTGCGCGACGCCGAGGCCCGGCAGTTCCTCGTCGACCCCGCCGGCGAGTGGCGCGAGGCGACGTTCACCGCGACCGACCTCGTCACCGCCGAACCGGGGCCGTTCCTCGCGTCGGTCGCGGCCGAACTGGACGCCGACGCGGGGACGGACGCCGACTGGCTCGAATCCGTCCGCGAGGCGGAGGCCCGCCACTGGCGCGTCTGCGAGGCCGCCCGGACGGACGACGCGGTCGCGAGCGACCCGTTCGAGGGGGCGGTCGTCGCCGCGGCGCTCGACCTCGCCCCGGACCCGGCGACCGTCTTCGTCTCGAACAGCATGCCGATCCGGGACGCGGATCGGTTCGGCCGACCGCGGAGCGCGGCCCTGACCGTGCTCGCGAACCGCGGCGCCAGCGGCATCGACGGGATCACGAGCACCGCGCTCGGGGCCGGCAGCGCGACCGACGACCCGCTCGTGCTCGTCACGGGCGACCTCGCTTTCTACCACGACGCGAACGGCCTGCTGGCGGTCGACCGCTGTGGCGTCGACGCGACGGTCGTCCTGCTGGACAACGACGGCGGCGGTATCTTCCACAAACTCCCGATCGAGTCGTTCGACCCGCCGTTTACCGACCAGTTCAAGACGCCCCACGGCCTCGAGTTCGACGCGCTGGCGGAGTTCTACGACGTCGAGTTCGAGCGCGTCGCGCCGGCCGACTTCGACGAGGCCTACGAGCGCTCGCTCCGGCGCCCGGGGACGCAGGTGCTCGCCGTCGGGTTCGACGCCGAGGCGAGCCACCGGCGCCGGGAGGAACTCGAACGGCGGGTTCGCGACGGCGAGTGAGTCGGGGCGTCAGGGCCGTACGGCCCACCAGACGGCCACCGCGTAGCCGAGGGGTACCCAGGTGGCCGCGAGGGCGAGCAGGCCGATCGGGGAGAACGGCCCGACCGCGGGGTGCCAGACGAGCGCGAGCGGCGTGAGGACGCTCCAGACGCCGAAGGCCGTGAGCGCGGCCCGCGGCACCGTCAGCAGGGAGCCGACGAGGACGAGCGTGCAGGCCGCGACGACGAGGTTGACCCACAGCGGGAACGCCGGTGTGAGGCTCCCGTAGACCAACAGCGGATAGAAAAGCGCCACGGCGCCGGCGGTGATCGCGATCGACTGGTCGATCGGCGGTCGTTCGTCGGCGAAGTCGACCTCGTCGTCCCAGCCGTGGACGCTGTAGCTGAACCCCTCGCCCTCCGCGCGCGACCCCCCGGCGGTCGTCCGCGTCCGGTCCGTCGAAGTTGTCTTCGCCCGCGCTCGGCCGGCGGAGACGTCCGACGAGGAGTCCGTCCCGAACTGCCACTCCGTGCCCGAGGTCGCTCGCCGGCGGCGGGACCGCTGGCGGGCGTGGTGGCTCGGTCCGCCGTCGTCGGCCTCGCTCGCGGATCGCTCGGCGGCCCGCGCGGCCGCCTCGGCGACGCTCCACGATCCGTCGCCGCCGGTCCCGCCGCCGGTTCCGGCGACCCCCTCGTCGTCCGACTCGACCCCGAGGTAGGCCTCGTGGCCGAGGCGGTCGTAGCGGGTGCGCTCGTCCTCGTCCGTGAGGACCGCCTCGGCCTCGCGGACGCGTCCGAACTGCTCCGCGGCGTCGGGGTCGTCGTTGTGGTCCGGGTGGGTTTCGAGGACGCGCTCGCGGTAGGCGGCCCGAATCTCCTCCGTGGAAGCGTCGCGGGGGACGCCGAGCACGTCGTAGTACGTCTCGGCCATCGGCTGGTCGACGATACGTCGGCGGGGGGATAAATTTCCCGGAGCGACGCGGCGACGCGAACCTATTTCACGCCTCCGTCACCAATTCCCCGGCATGGTTTCGGAACTGTTCGACGAGGACCGGTGGGAGCCGGTGGACGGGTTCGACTTCCGCGACATCACCTACCACCGCGCGGTCGACTCGGGGACGGTCCGGATCGCGTTCGACCGCCCCGAGGTGCGAAACGCGTTCCGGCCCGGCACCGTCGACGAACTGTACGACGCGCTCGACCACGCCAAGCGCCAGACCGACGTCGGGTGCGTCCTGCTGACCGGCAACGGCCCGTCGCCGAAAGACGGCGGCTGGGCGTTCTGTTCGGGCGGGGACCAGACGATCCGCGGCGAGGACGGCTACCAGTACGAGGGCGAAGAAGCGCGAGCCTCGGAGCAGGGTCGCCTCCACATCCTCGAAGTCCAGCGGCTCATCCGTCATATCCCGAAAGTCGTCGTCTGCGTCGTCCCCGGGTGGGCCGTCGGCGGCGGCCACTCCCTGCACGTCGTCTGCGACCTCACGCTCGCCAGCGAGGAGCACGCGAAGTTCCTCCAGACCGACCCCGACGTCGCCAGCTACGACGCCGGTTTCGGCTCCGCGTACCTCGCCCGACAGATCGGCCAGAAGAAGGCCCGCGAGGTGTTCTTCCTCGGGAAGACCTACTCCGCCGAGGAGGCCGCCGAGATGGGGATGGTAAACGAGGTCGTCCCCCACGAGCGGCTAGAGGAGACCGCACTGGAGTGGGGCGAGACCATCAACTCGAAGAGCCCGACGGCGATGCGGATGCTCAAGTACGCGTTCAACATGGCCGACGACGGCTTCGTCGGCCAGCAGGTGTTCGCCGGCGAGGCAACCAGACTCGGCTACATGACCGACGAGGCCCGGGAGGGCCGGGACGCCTTCGTCGAGGGGCGGGAGCCGGACTTCTCGGAGTTTCCCTGGCACTACTGACCGCTACCGTCCCTCCCACTCGGGGTCGCGGTCCTCGAGGAAGGCGTCGATCCCCTCGTCCTTGTCGCGGGTCGCGAACAGCCCCGCGAACAGTTCGGCCTCGTACTCGATGCCGGCTTCGAGGTCCATCCGGGAACTCGCCGTGACGGCTTTCTTCGCGACTTCGAGCGCCAGCGGGCTCTTCTCGGCCATCGAGCCGGCGAGGTCGTAGACGGCCTCGTCGAGGTCCTCCGGAGGGTGAACCTCGTCGACGAGGCCGATCTCGCGGGCCTCCGCGGCGTCGATCAACTCGCCGGAGAGGATCAGCCGCATGGCCTGTCCCTCGCCGACCAGTCGCGGCAGCCGCTGGGTCGCCCCGCCGCCGGGGACGAGGCCGAGGTTGATCTCCGGCTGGCCCAGTTTCGCCCGCTCGCTGGCGATCCGGACGTCACAGGCCTGCGCGAGTTCACAGCCCCCGCCCAGCGCGTGGCCGTTGATCCGCGCGATCACGGGCTTCGAGAGGTCGTCGACGGTCTCGTAGACCCGCGGGCGCGCGCTCGCCGCGCGCTGCTCGACGGGGCCGCGCTCGCGTAGCTCCGTGACGTCGGCGCCGGCGACGAACGCCTTCGCCTCGTCGGCGCCGGTCAGTACCACCGCGCGGACGCGGTCGTCGGCCTCGACGGCCGCGAGCGCCCGCTTCAGTTCCTCTCGTACCGTCGCGTTCAGCGCGTTCCGGGCCTCGGGGCGGTCGATCGCGACCGTCGCCACGCGCTCGGCGCGCGCGCCGACGTCCACCCGGACGGTTTCGAGCGAGGCCGCGACTGCCTCCGGGTCGCCGTCGTCGCCGTCGCCCTCGACGCCGCCGTCACTCATCGGCGCCACCCCCGAGCCCCCCGCTCCCGTCGTCGCTGACGCCGACGATTTCGCCGTCCTCCCAGACGTAGAACCCCTCGCCGGTCTTGCGCCCGAGTTTGCCGGCGCGGACCTTCCGGCGGAGGATCTGTGGCGGGCGGAACCGCTCGCCGAGTTCCTCGCGCAGGTGCTCTAGGATGTCCAGTCGGACGTCCAGCCCGACGACGTCGCCGAGTTCGATCGGCCCCATCGGGTGGTTGTAACCGAGTTCCATCGCCCGGTCGACGTCGCGGGGCGAGGCGACGCCCTCCTCGAGCATCCGCATCGCCTCGACGCCGAGCGCCACGCCCAGCCGCGAGGTGGCGAAGCCGGCGGTGTCCCGGACGGTGATCGGCTCCTTGCCGAGGTCGTCGACGAACTCGCGGGCGAACGCGACCGTCGACTCGTCGGTCTGCTCGGCGACGACGATCTCGACCAGCGCCATCACGTGCGGCGGGTTGAAGAAGTGGAGGCCGATCATCCGTCCGGGATCGTCGAGCGTGCTCGCGATCTCGGTCAGCGACAGCGACGACGTGTTCGAGGCGAGCGTCGCGTCCGCCGGGGCGAGGTCGGCGACCTCCTCGAACGTCCGTCGCTTGAGGTCGAGTTCCTCGGGGACCGCCTCGATTACGAGGTCGGCCTCGCCGACGGCCGCCTCGAGGTCGATCGTGCCCTCGATCCGTTCGAGGGTCGCTTCGAGGTCCTCCTCGGGGACCTTCCCGCGGTCGACCCCCTCGCGGAGGTTCCCCTCGATCGACTCCAGGCCGTCGCGGACGAACTCCGTCTGGACGTCCCGCATCACGACGTCGTGGCCGGCCATCGCGGCCACCTGCGCGATTCCGTGCCCCATCGTGCCTGCGCCGAGTACGCCGACGTGCATGCACGAACCCCCACCCGCGTTCGGGTTAAGCGTTGTTCCCGTCCGCGCTACGCGGGCCGGACCTTGAACCCGTACCGCGTCACGCCCTCCTGCTCGTAGATCCGGCGGATCGTCGCCTCGACGCGGTCGCCGACGGCGAACGCCGCGGGGTCGGCGTCGGTCCCCATCGCGGGCACCCTGACGCGCTCGTCGCCGACCGCGAAGGAGACGACCAGCGCCGCGTACGCGCCCTCGCGGGCCACGCGCTCGGCGAACTCCGGCGGGGCGCCGCCGCCGGAGATGGTCGTGGCCGCCTCGACGGTCCCCTCGCGGGGGAGGGCGACGGACTCGAACGGGTCGAGCGACCCGCAGTCGGGGCAGGCCCCCTCCGGCGGGAACGCGAGCGCCCCGCAGTCGGGACAGCGCCCGGCCTCGAGTCGGTAGCGCTGCGGGAGCGACCGCCGCCACGAGGGGACGCTGACGTACGCGCCCCCGCCCTCGGGCGGGCCGGACGTGACGACGCCGCGCCGGCGGAGGTACGCGGCGTACGAGATGGGGTCGCCGCCCCGGTCGAGCGCGTCGTCGACGGGGACGTCGCCCTCCGCCTCGACGACGAACGCGTCCGCGCCGGCGCCGCTGCCGTGGGAGACCGCGAGGATCGACTCGTGGCCCGCCGCCAGCGCCCGGGCGAGCGAGACGGGGACGCTCGCGGCCCCGAGGTCGCCGAGGTCGTGGACCGTCGCCGCGGCCTCGATCGCCCCCGCGTCGACGCCGGCCGCGTCGGCCGCGCGGTAGGGGAGTTTCCCGTCGGGCGCCTGAATCGCCGCCGCGTCGGGGTCGGGCACGGCGGCGAGTCCGTCGACCGCACCCTCGATCGTCTCGACGAACGCCCGCCGGTCGTAGGCCGTGACGCCCAGTCCCGTCGTCTCGTCCGACCCCGTCTCGCGGAACCGCGTCCCCGGATAGGGGGCGGCGTACTCGGCCCGGTCGACGATCCGGGCGGGCCCCTCGCGGTCGAGGACGAACGCCGCGGCGCCCGCGCCCGCCGCGTGGTCGATTTCGTCGTCCGGGTCGCCCCGCGGGGCGTCCGCCGCGACGACGAGCGCCGTCTCCGCCGCACCCGCTTCGAGGGCGTCCGCCGCGGCCCACAGCGCCCGCGTCCCGGCACGGGTGCTCCCCGCGAAGGCGTGTCGGGTCGCCCGCTCCGGGACCGCGAGCATCGCCCCCAGACGGGCGGTGAGGTCCTCCTCGGCCAGCGGGGGCCGGGAGGCGGCGAAGCCGAGCCAGTCGACCGCCGACCCGTCGCGGTCGGCCGCCGAGAGCGCGCGCGCCGCGGCCTCGCGGGCCATCGTCAGCGGGTCCTCGTCGGCCGCGGCGACCGCCTTCTCCCGGACGCCGGGGGCGTCGAACCGGCCCCACGCCGCCTCGAACGCCTCCGCGTCGATCCGGAAGCGGGGCGCGTAGGCGCCCGCGGCGCGGATCGCGGTCACGCGCCCACCTCCTCGGACTCCTCGCGCTCGAAGACGTGGACGACCGCCGCGCCGCCGCTCCCCCCGACGTTGTGGGTGAGCCCGCGGGTCGCGCCCGCGACCTGTCGCTCGCCGGCGGTCCCCGAGAGCTGTTCGAACGCCTCGACGACCTGCCCGGCGCCGGTCGCGCCGATGGGGTGGCCCTTCGACTTGAGGCCGCCGGAGGTGTTGACCGGCAGGTCGCCGCCGCGTTCGGTCGCGCCGGCGGCGACGAGGTCGCCCGCCTCGCCGCGCTCGCAGAAGCCGAGGTCCTCGTAGGCGAGCAGTTCGGCGATGGCGAAACAGTCGTGGACCTCCGCGAAGTCGATCTCGTCGGGGCCGATCCTGGCCGCCTCGTAGGCCCGCTCGGCCGCCCGCTCCGAGGCCGGGATCCGCGCGAGGTCCTCGCGCTGGAACAGTCCGACGCGGTCGCTGCCGGCACCGACGCCCGCGATCCGGATCGGCTCGTCGGCGTACTCGGCGACGACGTCCTCACTCGCGACGAGGACGCAGGCCGCCCCGTCCGAGGTCGGACAGCAGTGATAGAGCGTGAGCGGGTCGGCGACGACCGGCGCCGACTCGGCGTCCTCGACGGAGCACTCGAACCCCAACTGGGCGTGGGGGTTTTTCGCGCCGTTCTCGTGGTTCTTCGCGGCGACCTGCGAGAGGCGCTCGCGCGGGAGGTCGTACCGGTCGGCGTAGACGCCGGCCATCTGGGCGTAGGTGCCGGCGAAGGTCGTCCCGGAGAGCCGTTCCCACTCGGTCTCGCCGGAGACGCCGAGCCAGTACTTCGTCGCGTCGGCGCTCGCGTCGGTCATCACCTCGAAGCCGCCCGCGAGGACGACGTCTGCCATCCCCGAGCGGACGGCCTGTACCGCCTGCCGGACGGCGAAACCACTCGCCGCGCAGGCGTTCTCGACCCGCGTACAGGGTACGCCGCCGAGGCCGACGTGTTCGGTGACGGCGGGGCCCGACAGGCCGAGTTGGCGACCGCCGACGCCGAGGGTACCGACGACCGCCTCGTCGACGGCCGCGGGGTCGAACCCCTTCGGGACGCTCGCGACGGCCGCCTCGAACGCCGTCCGGAACAGCGAGCGGTAGCTCTCGTCGGGGAACGCGCCGAAGTCGGACTGGCCCGCCCCGACCACGTAAGCGTCTCGCATACCCCCACGTGCGTCGGCGTCGCGGAAATACGTGCTGGGGCGGCGGTCTTCGGCGAGCGAGGAAAACCTCACGATTAAATATCGTGTCCGGAGAACCCCCGGAGCATGCCCTACAGCTACGAGCCCCACCACTTCGAGGACTTCGAGGAGGGACAGGAGTTCGAGAGCGTCGGCCGGACGGTGACGGAGGCGGACTTCGTCTTCCACTCGATGTTCGCCGGCGACTGGACGGAACTACACACCAACCGTCACTACGCCGAAGAGGAGTACTTCGGCGAGCGCGTCGCCCACGGCCCGATGACGTTCGTCCTCGCGACGGGGTTCGTCTACCGCTGTGGCTTCCTCGAACGGACCGTACTCGCGTTCCTCGGGATGAACTACATGGACATCCCCGCGCCCGTCCGGACGGGCGACACCATCTCCCTCGAGATGGTCGTGACCGGGACGAAGGACCTCTCCAGTCGCGACGACGCCGGCCTCGTGACCATCGACACGACGATGACGAACCAGGACGGCGAGGTCGTCTTCGAGGGCGACATGAAGTTCCTGATCAAGCGCCGGTCGGCATGACGACGGGCAGTAATAGACACTTACACCGGTAAACACGGTGTTGCCGCGCGTTCGGCCCGCAGAACCGCCGGGGGGTTCAAACGCGTCGTCGCCCTATGTGGATGCATGTCCCGCGCGGCGGAGCTCGCGGACGCGCTCGACGAATGCGACTCGCTGGCGATCGTCTGTCACGACAATCCCGACCCGGACTGTCTGGCGAGCGCGCTGGCGCTGCGGACGATCGCCGACGCCCACGACGTCGAGGAGGTGACGGTCCTCTACGGCGGTGAGATCTCCCACCAGCAGAACCGCGCGTTCGTCAACGTCCTCGACATCGGCGTCCACGACGTCGGCGGGGGCGATCCCCTCGACTTCGACGACGACGAGTGTATCGCGTTCGTCGACCACTCGCGGCCGGGCGCCAACTCGATCGCCTCGGCGTCGGTCGACCCGGACATCGTCGTCGACCACCACCCCGGCGAGACCGTCGACGCGCCGTTCGTCGACGTGCGAACCGACTACGGCGCGACGGCGACGATCTTCGTCGAGTACCTGCTCGAACTCGGGGTCGCGCTGACGACGCGGCTCGCCTCGGCGCTGCTGTTCGCGCTCCACCGCGAGCGCCTCGACTACCTGCGCGAGCCGACCGAGCGCGAGTACGAGGCCGCGCTCACGGTCTTCCCGCACGCGGATCTGGAGACGCTCGAACAGCTCTACGGCAGCGCGTTCTCCCCGGCGACGATCGACGCGATCGGTCGGGCGATCGCCACGCGCAAGCGCCGGGGCTCCTCGATGGTCGCGAGCGTCGGCCGCACGCCCGAGACCGACGCCCTCCCGCAGGCCGCCGACTACCTGCTGAACCTCGAGGGGGTCGACACGGTGCTGGTCTACGGGCTGGTCGACGGCACGATCCGGATGAGCGGCCGCTCGATCGACCCGCGGGTGAACATGGGCGAGACGCTCGACGACGCCTTCGGCGACCTCGGCGCCGTCGGCGGCCACCACGACATGGCCGGCGGCCGGATCGGCCTCGGGCTGTTCGCCGACGACTCCGGGGACGACGCGGAACTCCTCGAGTTCGTCGCCGGCCGGATCACGCGCCGGTACTTCGACGCGCTCCACCTCGACGACCGCGCCGAGGAGGCGCGCTGACCCGCTCCCGTCACTCGATGTCGATCGAGCGCCCCGCCTCGCTCGGCTCTCGCTTCTCGAGGGTGACCGACAGGACCCCGTTGTTGACCGACGCGCTCACGCCGTCGGGGTCGACGGGTTCCGGAAGGCTCACCTGCCGGCTGAACGACTGCGACCGGCGCTCGCGCCGGATGAACGTCTCGTCGCTCTCGTCGACGGCGTGCTCGCGCTCGCCGCTGACGTGGAGTCGGTCGCCAGAGAGCCGGACGTCGAGGTCTTCGGTCTCGTAGCCGGGGACGTCGACGGTGACGACGAACTCGTCGCCGCGGTCGGCGAGGTCGAGACCGGTCGTCGACCCGCCGAGCGACATCTCGAACTGTCCTTCGCCCCCGGCGTTCGTGTCCCACACGCGCGCCGCGTTCTCGAACTGCCGGCTCATCCGTTCGAACAGTTCCTCGAGTCCTTGAAACGGGTTGGGTCGACCTGACATGGATACCACCGCACTCGGACGGTTCGCCGCGAACGGCGAAAAAGATCACCCCCGCGCTCCGGGAGCCCGCGGCCGGCAGGTCGCCGGCTGTCGGTTCCGGCAGAATCGAGGGGTGGGCCGGTCGTTATAGTTCTGGGTCGCGTACGGCCGTCCATGACGAAAGCACTGTTCGTCGTCAGCGAGGAAGGCTACTGGGGAGAGGAGTGTGTCGAACCGCTCGAAACGCTCTCGAACGCGGGCGTCGAGGTGACGGTGGCGACGCCGTCGGGCGGGCCGCCGGTGATCGACGAGCGCTCGATCGACCCCGAACAGGTCGGCGAGGAGACCGCCGAGCGCGTCCGCGAGGTCCACGAGACCGACGAGCGACTCAACGACCCCGTCCCGCTGGCCGACGTCCACGCCGAGGACTACGACGCCGTCGTCTTCCCCGGCGGCCACGGCACCGAGTGGGACATCAATCAGGACCGCCACGCCCGCGCGGCCCTCCGCGAGGCCATCGAGGGCGAGGAGGGCAAGGCGATGGTCGTCTGCCACGCCGTCGGCCTCCTCGCGTTCGCCCGCGACAGCCACGGGGCGTTCATCGTCAACGGCCGGGAGGTCACCGGCTTCCCCAACGCGTGGGAGGAGGGGATCGTCGACGAGAACGACTGCATGCCCGACGGCCGGAAACTGCCCTACTGGGTCGAAGACGAGGTGAAAGAGGCCGGCGCCGAGTGGGACGCCGAACTCGATTCGGACACGAGCGTCACCGTCGACGGCGACCTCGTCACCGGCCGCGGCCCCGAGTCCTCGCGGGCGGCCGCGGAGACGCTGCTTTCGGAACTCGGCGTCTAGCTCCGGCGGCCGGTACTCCCGTCGTCCCACCGCGACCCCGGTACGGTTTTGACGGCCGCAAGCGTGGTCCCGCGTATGGAGTACACCCGACTCGGGTCGACCGGGACGACGGTCTCGCAACTGTGTTTCGGGACGTGGCGCTTCGGCCGCGAAACCGACGGCGTGGTCGAGACGGACCGCGAGGAGGCCCACGAGTTGCTCGACGCGGCGTGGGAACGCGGCATCAACTTCGTCGACACCGCCAACGTCTACGGGACGCCACACGGTACCAGCGAGGAGTACATCGGCGAGTGGCTCGAAGACCACGACCGGGAGGACTTCGTGCTCGCCTCGAAGGTTTACTTCCCGTTCGACGGCTGGGGCGACCCCGGCCCGAACGATTCGGGACTCGGGCGCAAACACGTCCGGGCGCAGATCGAGGGGACGCTCGACCGCCTCGGCACCGACTACCTCGACCTCTACTACATCCACCGCTGGGACGAGAACACGCCGATCCGCGAGACGCTCCGGGCGCTCACCGAACTCGTCCGCGAGGGGAAAGTCCACTACCTCGGCGCCTCGACGATGGCCGCCTGGCAACTCACGAAGGCCCTCTGGACCGCCGACGTCGACGGCCTCGAACGGTTCGAGGTGACCCAGCCGCTGTTCCACGCCGGCTACCGCGACGACATCACGGACTACCTCGACGTCTGTGCCGACCGGGACCTCGCGGTCTGCCCGTACTCGCCGCTGGCCGGCGGCTTCCTCACCGGCAAGTACGAGCGCGTCGACGAGGACGACCCGACGGCGTTCGAGGGGCCGGAGGGCGCCCGCGGCTCGCTCGACGATCGCTTCGAGGACTACTACCTCTCCGAGCGCGGCTGGCACGTACTCGACGAGGTCCGCGCGGTCGCGGACGAACTCGACGCGACGCCCGCGCAGGTCGCCTTGCGCTGGCTGATCGAACAGCCGAACTTCACCTGCGTCCCCATCGTCGGCGCGCGCACCGTCGACCAGCTAGACGAGAACGTCGGCGCCGTCGACCTCTCGCTCAGCGACGAGCAGTTCGACCGGATCGTCGACGCCCGGTACGACGAGGCCGGCGAGCGGTGGGGTCACCGCACCTGACCGTCCTGGTGTGAATCAGTCCCTTTTTACGCCGCGCCGGGGAACTGCGAGTATGAGCTTCGAGGAAGACGACCGCGTCGTCCTGCACGACAAACACAGCGAGTTCGACGGCGAGGTCGGCACCGTCACCCAGACGATGGAGTCGATGTTCGGCGACGTCACCTACACCGTCAGCTTCGAGGAGGGGCAGGAGACCGGCGTCCCCGAGGACGCCATCGAGGCCGCCGACGAGGACGAGGACGAGGACGAGGACGAGGACGAGGACGAGGAGTAAGCGCACCGCCGCCCGACCGCCACCGACTCACGAACCGATGCCAAAGATCCCGCTGCACTACGTCGACCTCCGTACGTTCTGTTACGCCACCGAGGACGAGAAGCGCGTCGAGGCGGCGCTCCGGACGTTCCTCCCCGAGGAGTTCGAGGTAGAGCGCGCCGAAACCGAGGGCCACTACGGCGACCGCATCCTCGTCCTCTCGGCGCGCGTCGAGAACGCCGACGACGTCCGCCACGTCCTCGGACGGCTGACCGACCTCGAAGGGTTCGACCGCCTGCTCGCGGAACTCGACCAGCGGGTCACCGACAACTGCGAACTCTTCTTGCGGCTGGACAAGCAGGCCGCGTTCAACGGGGCGGTCCGCCTCGGCGACGGCATCACCGTCCGCGCGAAGGTCGAGGCCTACCCCGCGAAGAAGGAGCGGGCCGTCGAGAACGCCGAGGCGGTTCTCGAGGAACTGCGCGACGAGGCGGCCGAGGACTGACCGGCCGCGCCCGCGGCGTCGAGCGGGGCGTTTTTCTCCCCCGCGCGAGTGGGGCGGCGTATGGACGTACACGTCGTCGCGGACGATCCGATCCTCGACGCCGTCGCCGCGGCGCTCGCCGACGCCGACGTCGGCGTTCGCGAGGCCGAGGCGGCCGACGTCGCCGACGCCCGCTTCGCCGTCGTGAGCGACCTCGCCGGCGGCGAGACGCTGCGGGCGGCGAACCGGGCCGCGCTGGACGGGAACACGCCGTGGATCGCCGTCGAGGTCGGCGGCGTCGGCGGCCACCCGCTGCCGGGGGTCGACGCCGCGGTAGCGGGATTTGCCCCGCAGACGGGCTGTTACGAGTGCCTGCGCGCCCGCGTCGCCTCGACCGTCGACGAGACGGCGGACCGACCGAAAGCCGACCGCAGCGCCGTCCGCCTCGCGGGCGCGGTCGCCGGCCGGGAGTGCGTGCGGCTGTTCGCCGGCGAGGAGCCGTCGATCGTCGGCCACGTCCGCGAGGTGCCCCACGCCCGTCGACGGCTGTTGCCCGTCCCGGGCTGTTCCTGCGAGGAGGGCGGCCGGGACCGCCGCCTCGACCGCGCGGACGACGAGTCGCTGTCGCTGGAGGCGGCCGTCGACGCCGCCGAACGCGCCATCGACGAGCGAGTCGGTCTCGTCACCTCCATCGGCGAGGCCGAGTCGTTCCCCGCGCCGTACTACCTCGCGACGGCGGCGGACACGACGGCCTACAGCGACGCGAGCGCGGCGACGCAGGCCGCCGGCGTCGCCGTCGACTGGAACGCCGCGCTGATGAAGGCCGTCGGCGAGGCCCTCGAACGCTACTGCGCGGGGGTCTACCGCGAGGACGACTTCGTCCACGCGAGCGAGGTCGACCTCGCGAACCCGGTCTCGCCGACCGACCTCGTCCGGCCCGACGACGCCCCCGCGTACGACCCGGCCGACGAGCACCGGTGGGTCGAGGGCGAGGACCTCGCGACGGGCGAGCAGGCCCACCTCCCGGCCGCCGCGGTGCAGTTCCCCCAGCCCGGCGACCGCCTCGTCCCGTCGATCACGACGGGACTCGGCCTCGGCTCCTCGACGGCCGACGCGCTCGCCGCGGGGCTGACCGAGGTCGTAGAGCGCGACGCGACGATGCTCGCGTGGTACTCGACGTACGATCCGGTCGGGCTGTCGGTCGACGACGACGGCTTCGAGGCGCTGGCGAAGCGTGCGCGCAGCGAGGGGCTGACCGCGACGCCGCTTTTGGTCACGCAGGACGTCGACGTGCCCGTCGTCGCCGTCGCGGTCCACCGCGACCCCGACGCCGACGGTTTCGACGCGGAGTGGCCCCACTTCGCGGTCGGCTCCGCCGCCGACCTCGACGCGGCCGCGGCCGCCCGGTCGGCGCTCGCGGAGGCGCTGCAAAACTGGATGGAACTGCGCGGGCTCGGCCCCGAGGACGCCGACGAGGCCGGCGGCGCCATCGGCGAGTACGCCTCGTTCCCCGAGCGCGCCCGCGAGTTCGTCGCCGTCGACCGGACGATTCCGGCGGCGTCGGTCGGCCCGGACCCGGTCCCGACGGGCGCCGAGGCGGTCGAGGAACTCGTCTCGCGGACCGTCGACGTCGGACTGACGCCCCACGCGGCCCGGCTGACGACCCGGGACGTGGCGGGGGTCGGCTTCGAGGCGGTCCGGGTCCTCGTCCCCGGCGCGCAGCCGCTGTTCACCGGCGAGCCGTTCTTCGGCGAGCGCGCGCGGGAGGTGCCGAAAGAACGGGGGGACGAGCCGCGGCTCGACCGGGCGTTCCACCCGTATCCCTGATCACTCGCCGGTCGTCCCGTCCGCGGTGTCGTTGGTCGAGCCGTCCGCGGTGTCGTTGGTCGTCCCCTCGCCCTCGCGCTCGCTGATCTCTAGCGTCAGGTCGTCGTCGTAGATGCGGATCGCGACGAGGTTCGTCTCCTCCGTGATCCGGCCGGTCTCGACGAGGTCGTCCGCGCCGTCGCCGCCGAACCGCGTCACCCGGAACCGCTGGGCGACCGCGTCGAGTCGGGGCGCGTTGACGCGCTCGTCGGGCCTGACCGTGTACGCCTCGTCGTAGGTCTGGCGGTCGGTCCGGCTGTCGTACGCCTCGAGGCGCACGTTGAACGCCCGGTCGGCCTCGCTGAAGATCCGCACCGGCACCGGCCGGCGGAGGCTGCCCTGAAAGTGCTCCCGGAAGGCGTCGAGACAGCCCGCCGTCCCCACGGTCCCGAGGGCGGCCGTCGATCGGAGTACCGTACGGCGATTCACGGCCGGCGGTTGGGGGCGGGAACTGGTAAACGCTCCCCTTTCGGGTCGGTCGACGGACCCGTCACTCGAACTTCTCGAACGGCTGGCGACACGCCCGGCAGAAGTGCATCGACCGACAGAGCGACGGCCCCTTCGGGTGCTCGCGGACGGTGTCCTCCGACCCGCAGTAGGGACACTCCGCGCCGGCGGCCGCACCCGAGGTGTCGACGCTGGGGTCGAGTCTCCGGCGCATGTCAGACGCTCAGGCCGAACTCGCGGAGGTCGGCCTTCCCCCGGTCGGTGACCATCTCGAGTGACCACTCCGGACTCCAGACGAGTTCCACGTCGGCCGCGTCGACGCCTTCGGGCGAGGCGGCGGCCTCCTCGACGTCGTTCAACAGCATGCTCCGGGCGGGACAGCCGGTGTAGGTGAGCGTCATCAGCACGGTGGCGCGCGTTTCGGCGGCGTCACCCTCGTCGACGTCGACCCCGTAGATCAGCCCGAGGTCGACGATCGAGACGGGCATCTCCGGGTCCTCGACCTCGTAGAGGGCGTCCCACACCTCGCGTTCGAGGCCCGTCGCGCCCTCGCCGGTCGCCGGCAGGTCCTCGGGGTCGGAGCCGCGGACGTACTCGGTGTACGCGCAGGGCGTCGCCTCCGCGTCGGGATCGGGATCGAACTCGACGGCGGGATCGCGGGGGTCGAACTCACTCATCGTCGGGATCACCCATGATCCGGCCCGCCTCCGTCCGCCCGAGTTCGCGGTACGTGCGGGTGAACTCGTCGTGGAGGGTAAACCAGTCGTCGGTGTGGCTCCCGTCCCGGCCGCGGGCGTCGGGGAGGTCGGCCTCGGTCACCTCGTCGCGCCCCGAGACGGGCGTCTCGACGCCCAGCGACTCGAAGAAGGGGACGACGGTGTCGAGCCACTCCGCGCCCATCTCGTCGAGCGAGCGGGTCCGCAGTCCGAGGTCGTCGATCCGGCGCTCGATCTCGGGATCGACCGGTTCGAACAGCGTCAGCGCGTGCGGGAACAGCCGGTCGACGGCGTCTTCGACGCGCTCGCGGCCGTCCTCGGTCTCGGCCAGCCGTTCGAGCCAGTTCGTCGCGTGTTCGCGGTGGTAGTCCTCCTCGCCTCGCACCTTGCCGACGCGGTCGACGATCCGGGGGTACGAGGACTCTTCGAGCGCCGCCAGCCGTAGACGCTCGGCCTCGTCGTAGAGGTACGAGCGAACGATGGCGTCGGCCCAGTCGCCGGTCTCGAAGGGGCGTTCGACCAGCGTCGCGTGGCGGAACGCGCCGGGGTCGCGCTCCCAGAGCAGGTCCGGTTCGTCGTAACCGAAGTCCGCGAGCAGGTCGTACCAGAGGCGGGCGTGGCCGTACTCGTCCTGAGCGACGTTCGCCAGCGCGAGGTCCGATTCGAGGGTGGGCGCGCGCACCTGCCACTCGGTGTAGCGTTCCGCGAGGACGAACTCGTCGTCGGCCAGCCGGTAGAGGAGCGTCTCGACGGCCTCGCGCTCCTCGGCGTCGAGGTCGTCGGGTCCGGGGAGGGGTTCGACGGTCGCCATCAGTCGTCACCTCCGGCGGTCGCGTCGCGTTCGCGCTCGCGGTCGGCGCGTTCCTGTTCGCGCTGGGAGTCGGCGACCTCCTCGGCGAAGCTCTCGTCGACGCGGTTGTACGTCATCGCCCACCGGTAGGACTTGTCGGTCGTCCCGCCGAAGTTGGTGTCCTCGGCGTCGACCTCCTCGACCGCCGACTTCGGGACGACCCAGAGGCTGTTGGTGGGCTTGCGCCGGCCGTGCTGGATCTCGGCGAACAGCTTCGCCATCTCGGCGTCCGGCGCGTGGACGTCCCCGCAGTGAGTGTGGTACCCTCCCGGCTTCTCCTGGCGGAACACTTCCCAGATCATGGTCAATCGGCCGCCTCCGCGACCGTCTCGCCGGTCGCCGCGCCCTCGTGTTCGTCGAGGGCCTCGCGGACCCACTCGACGGCCTCCTGGGTCCGCCGGCGCTTGCCGATCTGTTCGTGGCTGCCCTCGTACTCGTTCTTCGCGACCCGGAAGAACTCGTCCCAGTCGAGGTCGTCCTCGACGACCTCGTAGGTGCCGTCGTCGCGCTCGCGGATCCGGGGCTCGTCGGGGATTTCGAGGCCGTACTTGCGCGCTTTCGGGACGTACGCGGTGAGGAAGGCGTTGCGCAGTTCGTCGTTGGTCATCTGCTTCAGCCCGACGGCCGCCGAGAAGTCGTGGTGGGTCGACTGCGTGTCCGTCGGCCCGAAGAACTGGATGATCCGGGGCCACCACTCCTCGAACGCCTCCTGCAGCAACTCCCGTTCCTTGCGCGACCCCGTCGCGAGTTCGCGCATGATGTCCTCGCCGTGTTTGACGTGGAACCCCTCCTCGAAACAGATCTTGTCCATCGCGTGGGCGTACGGCTCCCAGCTCGACCGCTTGAGGGTGGCCTGCCGTCGCATCGCCGCGCCGTCGACGAAGAAGGCGATCATCGGCGTCTCCCACCAGTGTTCCATCGGGTAGTGAAAGCAGTTGAGGAACTTGCCCTCGCCCGCCGCGAGTTCGTCGAGCATCTCCTCGCGCGTCTTGATCCCCAGCGACTCGGCCGCCCGGTAGAGGAGTTGGCCGTGCCCGATCTCGTCCTGTACCTTCGCCGAGAACGCGAGCTTTCGGTCGAGCGACGGCGCCTGCCGGATGAACGGCCGTTCGAGGTACGCGCCCATGATCTCGCTGTTCGCGTGGAACTGGATCATCCGGGTCGCCGCCTCCCGGTACTCCTCGGGCATGTCGTCGGCCGGGCCGAACGCCCGCGGCCCGGCGCGCTCCGTGACGGTATCGAGGTCCATGATTATTCGTTCGGGTTCGGCTCGCGTACCTCTTGGCCCGTCCATGGACGGGATTTATACGTGAGCGCGGGCTGTTCCCGAACGTGATCGCCGAGTGTCTCGCCGTCGAGTTCGCGGTCACCGGCGACGACTGCCCGCTGGCGGCGGCGACCCGGGAGACCGACTCGGCCGTCGACTCCCGGCCGCCCCAGCGACGGCGCGACGGGAACGCGCTGTTGCGGTTCAGCGCGCCCCACGGGGCCGCGCTCGCGGAGGCCCTCGACGCCGACGACCGCATCCGCTACCTCCACGCCTCGCACACCGACGGCCGGACCAACTACCGGTGTCTCTCGCGCCAGCCCTGCGTGGTCCACGAGTTGATCGACGCGGGCTTTCTCGTCGACTCGATCCGCTACCGGCGCGGCGAGGAGCGTTACGCCGGCGCCGTCGTCGGCTACGACGTTCTGGAGGGGGTGCTCGAAGCGGCGGGCGAGACGGTCGGGGTGACCCTCGAACGCGTCTACCCCCTCGGCGACGAGGACGAGCGGGCGGTCGCCAGGCGCTGGGACCTCACGCCCGCCCAGGAGGAGGCGATCCGGGCGGCCCACCGGATGGGGTACTTCGCGGTGCCGAAGGGGGCGACCGCCTCGGAGGTGGCGGCGGAACTCGGGATCGGCAAGTCGGCGTTCCTCGAACGCCTGCGGCGGGGTCAGGCGGCGGTGTTCGACCAGTTGTTCGCCTGAGTCGACGGGCGCCGCACACGGCGCTCTCGACCGAGTTCCGGCGCCGCTGAGCGGGTCGGTGGTCCTGCGGCCCGGGTTGGCGGCCCCGGGGTTTTA
Organism: Salinilacihabitans rarus; assembly: GCF_024296665.1. Taxonomy (NCBI): domain Archaea; kingdom Methanobacteriati; phylum Methanobacteriota; class Halobacteria; order Halobacteriales; family Natrialbaceae; genus Salinilacihabitans; species Salinilacihabitans rarus. The sequence continues at coordinate 332,774 of NZ_CP100762.1, forward strand.
GCCACCGGCCGACGACCGTCGGGACATGGAGAAAGTCTCGATCGACGACGTCGAGGCGGTTCCGAACCCGATGAACGTCCACGAGATCCGACGGCCCGTCTCGAAGGCGCTCGGCACGACGGACTTCGCGATGAACTACTTCGAACTCGATCCCGGCGAGTCCTTCTCGGGCGGATTGCACACCCACCACGATCAGGAGGAGGTGTTCTACGTCGAGACGGGAACCGCGACGTTCGACACGGCCGACGAGGAGGCCGCGGCCACCGTCGAAGCGGGCGAGGCGATCCGCTTTGCCCCCGGCGAGTACCAGACGGGGTACAACGACGAGGCCGCCGACGAGCGCGTCGTCGCGTTCGCCTTCGGCGCCCCCGGCGCGAGACACGACTGGGACGAGATCGAGTCGCTGGTCTTCTGTCGCGAGTGCGGGGACGAGGTCGGCCACGGCCTCGAACTGACCGACGAGGGGGCCTTCCGGCTGACCTGTGGCGACTGCGGCACGTCGTTTACGATCGGCTGAACGCCGCGTTCCGGCCTCGACGCTCGCGTGACCGCCGTCCGGAGCCGTCGGCTCACCCCGTCTTGTAGACGCCGCGGGCGTCCGCGACGTGGGTCCCGTCGTCGGTCGCGTACACCGCCACGTCGACGACGCCGACGTCGCCGCCCTGCCGGACGACGTCGGCCTCGGCGCGCAGGTCCCCGGTTCCCGCCGCGAGGTAGTCGATGCGCATGTCGATCGTCGGCACCGGCCGCTCCACCAGCGAGACGAGCGCCGCGCCGCCGACGGTGTCCGCGAGCGTGAACGTCACGCCCCCGTGGGCCACCAGCCGATCGGCGTTCCAGGACAGTTCCTCGCGCACCTCGATCCGGCCCTCGGCGTGGCCGTCCGCGACGGTCGTCACCTCGACCCCGAGCAGGTCGGCGAACGGCATCTCCTCGAAGAAGGACTCGACGTCCATGCCGGCGTGTGCACGGCGCGCCCGCATAAAGGGTCGGGCGCGTCTCGGACGGGTCCCTACTCGTTCGGCGAGTAGTTCGGTGCCTCGTCGGTGATGACGACGTCGTGGGCGTGGCTCTCGGTCTGGCCGGCCGCGGAGACGCGGACGAACTCGCTGCGCTCTTTGAACTCGGGGATCGTCTCGGCGCCGACGTAGCCCATCCCGGACTGCATCCCGCCGGCCAACTGGTGGAGTTCGGACTTGAGGGTACCCTTGTACGGGGTCGCGGCCTCGACGCCCTCGGGGACGTACTCCTCGTCGTCCTCGGGGTCCTCCTTGAGGTAGCGGTCCGCGTCGCCCGACTTCATCGCGCCGACCGACCCCATCCCGCGGTACTGCTTGTACTTCTTGCCGTTCATGGTGACGACGCGGCCGGGCGCCTCCTCGGTGCCCGCGAAGTACGAGCCGAGCATGACGGCGTCGGCGCCGGCGGCGACCGCCTTGATCGCGTCGCCGGAGTAGCGGATGCCGCCGTCGGCGATGACGGGGACGTCGTGTTCGGCGGCGACGTCGGCGACCTGCGCGACGGCCGTGATCTGGGGCATCCCGGCGCCCGAGACGACCCGCGTGGTACAGATCGAACCGGGGCCGATGCCGACCTTGATGCCGTCGGCGAAGTCGACGAGGTCGGCGGCGGCCTCGCGGGTCCCGACGTTGCCGACGACGACGTCGGCGTCGACGGACTCCTCGATCTCGCGGGCGCCCTCGATGACGTTCAGGTTGTGGGCGTGGGCGGTGTCGATGAACAGCACGTCGGCGCCGGCCTCGTCGGCGGCGACCGCGCGGTCGAACTCGAACGGACTCACGGCGACGCCGAGGCGGAGTCGCCCGTCGTCGTCGCGGACGGCCTCCTCGTACTCGCGGCGCTGGAGGATACCCTGCATCGTCACGAGGCCGACCAGCAGGTTCTCGTCGTCGACGACCGGGACGCGCTCGATCTTGTGCTCGTACATCAGGTCGAACGCCTCGCGGGCGTCGACGTCCTCGGGGGCGGTGATGACCTCGTCGGTCATCGCCGCCGTGACGGGGTCGTCTTCGTTGACTTCGAGGTGCGGACGGATGTCCGTACTCGAGATGATCCCCAGCACCTCCCCGCGGGTGTTGACGACGGGCGCGCCGCCGACGCCCTCGCGGACCATCATCTCGTCGACCTCGCGGACGGTCATCTCGGGATCGGCGGTGACGACCGATTCGAGGGGGATGATGAGTTCGTCGGCGCGCTTGACGCGCTCTATCTCCTCGACCATCCGGTCGGCGTTCATGTTGCGGTGGAGGACGCCGAGGCCGCCGTGGCGGGCCATCGCGATCGCCATGTCGCTCTCGGTGACGGTGTCCATCGCCGCCGAGAGGATCGGGACCGAGACCTCGACGTTCTTCGAGACGCGGGAGGTCAGGTCGGCGTCGTCGGGTTCGACGCGGCTCTCTTTCGGGCGCAACAGGACGTCGTCGAACGTCAGCGCTTCGGGTACGCGAAGTTTCGAGGAGTAGGGCTCGTGCTCGGGAACGTCGTTCGCCATGTAAACCGTCCGGAACCGCGGGCCAAAAACGTTGCGAGATTAGAGCGGAGCGGGCGACCGGCGCGCGGGCCGGTCCGTGGCACCCGCGACTGGGCGTCGCCGCAGTCCCTCGGAACGCCGGCCCGCCGGGTGGCAACCGTTGCGTCGACCGAAAAGGACCGCCCGCCGAGGGCCGTCGACGTACCCCCTCCGGCGGCGACGGTACGTCAGTCGTTGGCACCGCTCACCACGATTTCGTCGCCCGATGCCCGGATTCGGTGACGATTTTTTCGATCGTGGCTCGATTTGCCACACAACGTTTATTAACGATCGCCTACTGTTGCCGAGTATGAACGCTGTGAGTATCGGCGCATCCCGTACCGTCGGTCGGACGAGTCTCGACTCCGCCACGACGTTCTTTAACGGGAAATGCACACTCACAGCGCGAGGCCTCCGGCAAGCGACGGACTGGCTCGCATCGCGTCAGCCCTTGCTGGACCGTTCTCGGTACCACCCTTCGGCCTTGGGTTACGGCCATCGAACCTGATCGATGAGCACGTCACAACACCCGGTCGCCCTCCGTCTCGAGCGGTTAGTGGGCGGTGACACCAGACTCTTGGCGCTGGTGATGGGGCTGCCGTTGATCGACGGCATCTTCCCCGCGCTGATCCTCGCGGGCGCGCTCGACGAACCGCTGGGCGCCCTGCAGGTCGGCCTGCTGATCTTCGGCGGCAGCGCCACCGTCGCAGTCATCCTCGCGGAGATGGACGGCACCCCGGCAGAGCAGATGAAGGTCGTCCTGCTCGTGGGCGTGCCGCTGGTGGCCCTCGCGGCCGTTCAGGCGGCGCTCGCGCCCGCGATCGCGAGCGTCCTCGAAATCGTCGTCTTCGAGCGGTTCGCCGCGCTCGTGATCGCCGGCATCGCGGCCAAGACCGCGAGCGCGACCGTCGGCGAGTACCTGCCCAGCTCCGGAATCGTCATCGCCCTCGGACTGGTCGCCAGCCTCGACCCGAGCGGGTTCGAATTCGTCGTCATGGACGACCCCGCGCTGGTCGCGAACGCGACGCTCGCGGCCGTCGTCGGCGTCGCGTTCGCCCTGTCGATCGCCCTCGGCGGCCCGTACCTGCGCGAGTACCTCGACATCGACCGCTTCCGCTTCGGCAGCGCCGTCGCGCTCGGCCTGCTGCCGCTGTCGTTGCTGGGGATGCCGTTCGGGCAGGCCCCGCTGGCGGTGCTCTGTGTCGCCGCGCTGTTCGCGTTCGACCCCGAGTCGGATTCGGAGACCGACGCGGCCGACGAACCAGCCGAATCGCCGTCGCCCTCGCCGGCGCCGGCGAGGACGGACGCGGGGACCCTCGCCGACGGCGGCCGGGCGGGCGAGCGTGGCGACGGGGAGGCCGACCGCGAGGAGGCGCCGTTCCCGGGCGACGACGTGACGCCCGCCGAGGGCCGGGCCCCGTGGCTGTAAGCACCGGCCGGATGCCTTCTCTCTCTTCGGTAGGCGACACCCGTTTGCCGATCGTTCCGTCGTGACGCTACGTTCCGCGAGGGGCTACTGTAAATTAGCCGACCCGATCGAGTACAGTGTTAGCTATTCTAAATAACATTTATGGAAGTGGGCTAAAATTGAGGTCCTACACAGATATGATAGAAAGTGATGGCCCACAGAACGAAACGGACGGTGGACGCGAAGACGGTGCGGAACTCGGTTCCAGGCCGCCGGATTCGACCGCTTCGGCAGGCGTCGAGTCGACCGGCCGCCGGCGCTTGCTCGCGGCCGTCGGGGCCGTCGGACTGACGGGACCGCTGGCGGGATACGCGAGCGCGGACGGGGGTTCCGGCCCGGAGGTCGCCTCCCTCGAGGTGATCGACAGGAGCAACCCGCCGTGGGTGTGGTACCGCGTCCGCTGGGACGTGACGAGCGGGGACGCGGACCTCGCGACGGCGCGGTCCGAACTGCTCCACGACGGGGCCGTCGTCGACTCCAGGGAGACGAGCGTAAGCGGTTCGAGGGAGACCGGGGCGCACCGAATCCGGACGAAGGGCGAGGCCGACACCGTCCGATTCCTCGCTTTCGACGAGGAGGGTCGTCTCGGCGGACGGGTGTTCGACGCCGACGACCCCGCGGACGAGGGGGACGGCGACGAGACCGACGGTGGCGATACGGACGGAAGTGGCGGCGACGGCGAGAGCGACAGCAGCGGAACTGGCGGTAGTGTCGACGACGCCGAGGACGACGGCGAAGATGGTGACGGCAACGAATCCGACGGCACCGAGGTCGACGCCGTCGAAAACGCCACCGAGGCGAACTCCGACGGTGACGAGAACGCGGACGGAAGTCCGGGTCCGGGCGCGTTCACCGCGCTCGCGAGCATCACCGGGACCGGCTACCTGCTGGCCCGATTGCGTCGCGACGACACGGAGCGATAGCGCCGCTCGCTCCCGGTTGCTGGCCCACAAATCGAAACCACTTTAGGTGGGTTCGCCCTACGACTCGCCGAGGGGTCGTGGCCAAGCCAGGCATGGCGACTGACTCCAGAGGCTCGCGCCCGGGACGACACTCCAGACTGATATACTGATCGGACGCCTGATCAGCGTCCGTGTGATGACCCTCTGGAGTTCCGAGGCGCACCGGAGATATCAGTCGATCGGGGGTTCAAATCCCTCCGACCCCACTCACCAGTTCTTTAGGCTTTGAGAGTGGCGTACACAGGCTCTACAGCGGGTGACTTATAAAGTCTTTCGAGGATATCGAGAGTTGAACCCATCCCCTTATCGACTATGCCCCCCTCACGTACGCCGAAAATGTGGTACTCGCTAACCGGCAAAAGACTCCGGTAGCGGCACGAGTCATCGGTTGACGGACAACTCGCGCTTGGAGCGTTCCGAAAACAGATATGTTATCGGGTAGTCGCCGTTAGAGGGCCACCACTTGGTGTCTTCAGAGAGTTCTGCGCCAGGAATCGTCATCGCCCTCTTCTCACTGGGTGTTTCTCGCACACGGAAGACCCTTTCTCGGCGTTTGCGATAGCGTTATATTCGCCTACGCAATCCAGATGGGGGAAGTCTCAAGCGGCGGGAAGCGCCGCCGCCTCTTCTCCCGGACAGATCATGCCATACGACGAGACCGAAGCAGTCCCGCTTAGCGAGCCGGCCACGGAGAACGCCACCAAATTTCATATTCAGGACGTACCAGCCGCACAGCGACGCCGTCTCTACAAGGGCGCTATTAACCTGGAAGAACGGTGGCGGCGATTCTACGGCCACAACACAGGGCTGTGGAACGGGAACTGGGGGGACAACAAGCGACTTCGGCAGAAGGACAACAGGGAGATGTTCGACGCGATCGCCGGCTACCTGGAGCTATCTCGCCACCAGCGAGATCGGGCACTGTATCTCCTGCACGGCATCCACTTTCCGACGTACAGCCCCTACTACACTGTTCGAGATATCATCATCATCGTCTGTATTCTCGTCGCCAGCGTGGACTACCGTGGCGAGGGCATGATCTACTACCCAACCCGGAAGTACCCGTCCGACTCGACGGAGGATGATCTGCTGGAGCCACAAGACCCCTTCCGGAACCTCATCGAATCCCTCGGGGTCGAGAAGCGCGTTCTGGAGAAGGGTATCCCCAAGTTCCGCAATATCCTCAACAACAATCGCCCTGCGTTCAGCCCCCCTATATAAGGCGGCGTATATTGTTATGAGTAAGACGAATAGGGTTCCCGGTGACGGATAGCCCTCTCATCCGAGACCCGCTTACCCGTGGCGTCGCCACGGCTCACCGAGGCCTCGATCAAAGAGGCGGCGCGTTCCTGCTGGAGAGGGTTCGTGAGGGTGAGACAGGGATTGTTTGAGGCCGGGCAGGGTTTCTGATGGATACCCAATGGGCAACACTTCGACTCGTCGCGTCCCGCTGGATAGGGTAATTCGGATATTTGGAAACTACCTCGGCGTGACAGGTATATACTCTGTTCACCGAGTCGGGGTATGACATGGACGCTCCGCGTGTACGACGCCGACGGCACCGAAATCGGGTGGGCGACTGTTGAACCGCTCGATTACTGGGTTGACGACACACATCCCGACTCAATCTTCATCGACGCGACGATCGACATGGTTCCGCGCGAGATCGTCCGTGAGGCCCGGATAAACTGGATAGCCGAAGACGGCGAATACCACCCAGAAATGGTCGAAATCATACGAGAAAACGATACCCCGGCTCGTGATCGGCTCGATAGCGCAGGAATGACCTGTGTTCGAGAGGGCTGGGCTGACCACTACGAACTGGCTGACGAATAACCCCCCTTCCCCGCTTCTCTCCCGATGAGTGTTGATCTCGATAAGTGGCATCCAACCTACGTCTATCTCGTGTTCTGGTCACAGGACAAAATCAAGCGAGAAGGCCTTGAGGGAATCCACTACATGCAACACGCCTGCGACTGGGCGGAACGCAACGTAGAGGATGTGACGGACAAACACGGCAGGAAGCCACTCCTTGCCTTGCAGACCGGGCGCGTCGCAGAGACGACCATCCAACGGTACATCTACACGGCGACCCGTCCCTGCTACGACAACAGTGGGAACTGCCCGTTCGACCGGGAACCTGAGGCCTGCGAGGCTATGTCTTGGAACGCCTCACGTGTCCCAGCTCAGTCAGCCCGTATGCCCTTCGTCGGAGCTATGTCAGGGCGGCGCGGAATGCAGGTCAGCCCGGGGACGTGACTGGTGAGCGAGTAAATATGACCGGGAAAGTGCTGAACAAGCACTACGGTAAGGGGACGAACGCAGAGAAAGCAGAAAGGAGGCAGGACTACATCAGAGACATATAGAATAGCTCGGGAGTTCACCTCGACCTCAATTTTATATTATACCGCTAAGAAGTTCCATCTATGGCAGATACCCCTTTTGAGATTTCACTTACTCTAAACGCGATTTCACAGGCGCTCGAACTGACTAAACCACCGTACACATCGACAGCCGCAGTTGCCCCATCAAGTCAACTGGAGAACGCTCTGGGATACGACGTCGAACTCCCTTTCCTCAAAAGTCTATTTCTCCAATTCAAACGACCGTACATCCTAAATTACCGTAAGCGGCCATTCTCGTTTCATACCGACCACCCCGGTCAGTTGGATACCCTTCTTAAACTTGCCAACATCCTACCGAGGACGGTTTTCTATTCTCTCCCTCTTGTTGAGACGGAGTCGGAATTGGACAGAACCTTAGAGAATACCTTGTTCGTCAAGGTAGATTGTCTCAAGAAGAACACAAGCCGGATTCGAGTTCATCGAAATTACGATTGGTCTGGAGAATGGGAAATCGACCGAGTAGAGGCAAAAGTGAAGAAGGGCGATTGGTATGACCTCTCCAACAAATGCTGGCTGAATTGGGTGCAGTTCAATGAAGGACTTAGTTCCCAATTCAGCGGGATTGAAGGCTGGGTTGGCGAAGAATTCAGTGATGTGGAGTGGGAGCCGGTTGGAGTTGTGCTGAAAGCAGAAGGAGAGTTAGAGAGATTCGGTGATTCGCAGGCAACAGTCCGAGACTATGCAATGAAGCGAATCAAAGAGGCGGAGATCGATATTGACCAAGGAGGTCTAACTGCCGGGATGTTCGCGCGGTAGTCAGAACTATTGTTGGTTAGTTTGATTCTTAGGATATGGAGATTAGTAACGTACCTCAGAAGCCGAACTTCGTGGTTGGGGAGCGATACCTGCGAAAAGAACTCCACAACCAATTCAAGGGTCAGCGACAGTACGGGATTTCTACACCCTCCTCTGAATCATTTATCTTCATCTTCACCGACCCCGATTCCGAAGAACACGGGTACAGTGACCGGTTCCTCGACAACGGATTGTTTGTCTACTCTGGTGAAGGTCGGTTGGGAGATATGACGCTTGACGGCGGGAACGAGCGTATCCTAAAACACAAAGAAAACGGCGACTCACTACTCGTCTTTGAGAAGGTCGGTGAACAGAACGGTGCAGACGTAGTGACCTATGATGGAGAGTATGAGTACGTAGACCACTATTGGGAGCGTGCCCCAGACGATAACGACGAAATGCGTGATGCAGTCCGGTTCAAATTGGAACCGCAAGGTGGTCTGGAGACGAGCTTAGACGAATCTGAAGTCGGTACGTTGTCCGATGATGAATTGTTCAAACGTGCAAAACAGAGTGCCCCCGGGAAGTCTGTCACCACAACTACCAGCACGAGAACGCCTTATACTCGGAGCGACCTCGTTCGAGACTTCGCACTACGGATGGCTGATGGGATTTGTCAGGCTTGCTCAGAAGAAGCCCCGTTTGTTTCTCAAAAGGGCGAACCGTATCTGGAAGTGCACCATCTCTACCGCGTCAGTGATGGCGGCGTTGATGACCCGGAGAACGTTATTGCTATCTGTCCTAACTGCCACCGAGAAGTCCATCACGGTAGGAACGGCGATGACCTGAATGAGAGACTTATCGAGACTGCGGAGAAGCGGAACGAGCGTCTTCGGTCAGTATCACCGAGGAGTTAACCTTCCAAGGAGCTGAGAACTATCCGACATAATCACTATTCATTTCTCAAATCACAAGACAACAGGAATCCCCACGCTCACGGGTGTCCTTCGTAGGCAAAGGATTGTGGCGGTCGGGAACACAATTTGAAGACAAATTGGCTACTTGTCCTACTATGGGCAGTTCGGATAGCGAATTGAAGGCACGGGTCAGAGAGTGTGTGGAAGATTTTGTTGAAACCATCCGTGAGGAGCAAGATTTCGTCCCCAAACTTCGAATTGCTGCAGGAGATCGGATGGACAGAAAAGAGAAGATCATCGATGAGCCTTCACGGATTATTACGTTCTATTCCTCACGCCAGCAGGAGTTCTTCAAAGAGACCGCAGAGTGGATGCACGAGACCGGAAACGGATTTGGTCTCAAGGGGCCTGCTGACCCCGGTGACGAAGACGTAGTATTTCTCAGCGCACCGGAGGACTACGAACCCCCTGAGGAACCTAATCTATTCTCCTACGTTAACGCGCTTTTCAACTTCGCTGGTACAGTAATGGATTACTCAGGAGGTTACGTGGTCACGGAGGAAGGGTTCAATCAAGCATACGAGGAACGTTGGCTTCCGAAGTACGAGACCGGACTGAAAACCTTCGAAATCATCATTCCACTTCACCTATTCAATATCCCAAGAGACGACGAGGCAGTTATCGAATTATCTCCAGAATTCGAACTTCGTCGAAGACGGCACAATTACTATCGAGTTGAGTCGCTTCGTATCTGTCCTATCACTGATTCGGAAAGGCGGGGAATCCATACATCTTCAGCAGGTGGAGGAGAGCAGTTCAATCTAAACCCTATTGACGCTTGTGAGTACAAAATCCATGCAGAGATCGCGGCACGCGAACCTGAAGCGACTCTCTATGACCCGGGTGAGGAGATCGGAGAGCGGTTAGCAACTGCACTTCGACTCTTTGACCCTGACCCAGAAACAGGTGATTTGATTGTTGGCACTACCTTCCGGCGTGAACCCAATTGGCTGGAATTCAGAGAAGGAATTCCGGACTTCACAGTAATCGGAGACGCCAACAAAGACCGAACACAACGGCAAGAAGCATACCTGCTGTATCCGGACTCGGTTGAAGAGTTTACTGAGTTCTGGGAGCGTCATTGCCAACGGATTCGTCTCGATAAGAACGGGCAGTTCACCCGTTCAATTCAGCGATTCAACGAGATTTGGTCGAAACGATTCTACGAAGATCAACTCCTTGACTGTCTAATTGGGCTGGAAGGGCTCCTTCTCCACGGAGTCGGGTCAGGAAACTCAATCACTTTTCGACTCAAATTGCGTGGAGGTCAGATACTGTACGATAGGCTACCCTACGAAAGAGAATACATCCAAAAGTTCCTACAGGACATTTACTCACTTAGGGGAGACATTGTTCACGAAAATCAGTATCTCGCAAATGTGTTAGACCGAAATAGCCGGCTAAAGGTGTTAGATGAGGAATTTGACCATCCGAAAGATGTAGTGGCTGAAGCGCGCCGATTCATGGGCGCATCCGTTGTCGCATACATGGATTTAACCGAGAAAACGGGGCTGAGTATAGACAAGATCGGTGAGAAGATGGATGAAGCAGCTCTTGATGTGCACTCAGAAGAGTTGTTCGGGTAGTCGCTGAAAACGCCACGCGCGGCGGGAACGCCCCTACCACAACCAGGGAACACAACTCTTCTACCAACTCGTAGTCGGCGGCCCAGCTTTCGTAGACGATACCAGTCCCGCACTCTTCGAGCCGATCTCGGGGCGGGGTCTCGTCTACTGAGACAACCGTTCTCATCTCGGGAACGTAGCCGCCATCGTACAGTCTTGAAGCCGACCGACTCGTATTTTGCCCGTGAGCCCGTGGTTCTGAGTGCGACAGTCGGCCCTCGAACCGGCGCGAGTCCCGACGTGGGGGAAATCACGGCAATTGTCGTTCCCCGATCTGGGCCAGTGTGCTATTATCGTGGCATGGTACTATAGTCACCTACCGGCTATACTCGGTTACTCGGATAGGGTTTCCTAAGGTACCCTATGGTATCTACCTCAATCAGGTACCAGCAATAAGCCCCAATCAGAATACCAGTGGTATACCTAATCAGGCTACCAGTGGTTTCACCAGGGGTTTACCGAACCAGATAGCCGCTGTTCCTGCTTGTTTCGGTAAACCTTGGGTAATACCGGTGAGAGTACCGGGTACGGTTCCGCTGGTGGTACCGAGTATAGCCGATACACGTCGGTATGTGAATCTGTTACCACACTCGGTTCGGCCCGGAAAGAAGAGGAATCGAGATCGGATAGCTGTTCTCGGTATAGCTGTTCTCGGTATAGCTGTTCTCGGTCTCAGTCCCTTGTTGAGCCTGAACGACCTTCTTCTCACCCAACCTTCGGTTGCCAACCTTATGAGTGTTGTGTATAATCTAATTAGAGAATATAATTGAAGCCCATTAGCACACAGAGTCTCTCCAGATCGCCGGCCCCCTCAGACGGCTCAGATTCGCTCCTGTTACATTTCCTGGTTCGAATGTAGAAAGGCATTCAGAGAAAAAAGAAACTCAACAGAAAGCGTTCTCGTGGCTCTGGTGGGACTTGGTGGTAGTGGCAGTGGTGGTGACGTGGAAGGCTACTCCGTGGAGAGCCGTTCTTGGTATCTGCTACGGCTGGGCTTCGAACGATTGAGAGATGTGAGAAGACCATATCTGGAGCCGGAGACGGATACCTCTGATCGGGCCGCTGGTCGAGATCGGTGGCTGGCCACCGACGGTATTTCGTTGATTGTCGATAACAGGCCGGTCGGTTATTACACCGTTCGATTCACGATGCTGATTCGCTACGTTACCTGCCTCGAAAATATCTGGGTTTTCCACGCGCGTTAGGGCCGATCTCGGGTGTGGGCGATCGGCCCCGATAGGTAATGATTCTGAATTATGTTACTGGTGATTCGTGTAAAAGGCCGTTCCCGGTAACCAGCCGGGTGAGCCGACGACCGACGACTGTTACTGGAGCCAACCAGACCCCAGACCCAAATGCAACCAATTACGGGATGCCTCCCGCACTTCGGAGAGGAGAGGGGCGGATATAACAGTTTCCTTGAGGGTCTGTAAGGGGCCTTCTGCGTTTCAGCCCAGGTCGAGAAGCACCCTTCCAGGATTCGGAGTTACAGGCTGACGCCGACCAGGTAGAGGTCGATATCGTTACAGAAGTTCTGCATTAGCTCTTCTTCGTGCTGGTTCAGGTCACCTCGCTTGATGGCCTGAACGACGGCCTCCTGAACCAGTACGGCCTGCATCGGCGACGGTTTTAGCGACATACTTTTTCTGACGGTCGCTGAGATTATATATCTTTCAGATAGATTATAGAAGGCCCCTTCTGGGTTAGAGAAGGTCTCGGTACTGCTTCCGTCTCCGCAAGGCGTCTTCCTGCGTTCTCGCGTCGTAGTGCTTCTCCAGTACCTCGACAGATACATCTACGCGCTCCGACAGCAACTCTTTCGGCCACCCTCTGTTGATGTGATCGGTGATCGAGCCGCGCCGGATGGGGTGAAGGCTGACGTTCTCCGGGCAGGACATGGCCCGCTTCTTTTTGGTGAACTCGCAGGTTTCTATGTCCTTGTTGGCGGGGCACTGACCGGCGTAGACGCAGGGCCGGGTGAGGGCGACGGTGTTCTTGTAGGCCCGTTGGCGGGTGAGCCGACCATTCGCCGTTGTGAAGAGCGGGTTCCTCCCGTATTCGTCTGTCACGTCGGGCCGCCGCATTTCGATGTAGTCTTGGAGAACGTCGAAGAGGCCTTCCGAGAGTTGGATTGTCCGCTCGCTCTTCTCGTTGTTCTTCAGCGGGGTTCCCTGGGCTTCTCGGTGTACGAACGTTAGTGCGGGGTCGCCTTCTCGATCTCTTCCGAGGTCTTCGAGATCGAGTGAGATCGCCCCGGAGATTCGGCTGGCGGTCTCCCACATTAGCTGGAAGAGCGCGTGCTGTCGGGTGGCGTATTCGTAGGTCGAGAGGTAGTCGAGGATTTGGTTAGCGGCGTGTGCCCGTAAGACCTCTTGGCTGACTTGCTCTTTTTCGCTCACGTTGGGGACGCGGGTTCGGTCGTAGACGCCCGGCTCGATCAGGCCGGAGTTCTCGCACCATTTGATGAAGACCCGGACGAGTTTTACGGTCTGCTGGGCCGTGATGGGCTTCACGTCTTCGGCTTCCCGTTTCTGTACCCACGATTCCATGAGGTAGCTGTTGACTTGGCCGATTGCGTCGATGCCCTCGTTCTCGCAGTATTCGACAAAGTGCCGGGTGGGGAATTTGTAGGCCCGGTAGCTGGATTCTTTGACGTTCCCGCGCTTGGCGTTCAAAAACTGACGCCGTGCGGCTCGGGGTGTGAGTTCTTCGCTGGGGTCGCGTTCTGTGATCGGCTTCATCGTGATCGGTCTCCGTGTGCGCCCCTCTGCTGGCTCTTCCGAGGCCGGTGGAGATATCAGTCTGTTCCCCGACGGCCCTACCGAGCCAGTTCAAAGAACTGGTGAGGTGGGGTCGGAGGGCCGACCGAAATCTCGACGGCGGTATGTCGAGATTGAGGGAGGTTGAACCCGCGAGCGGCCTGAAAGGCCGCGAGCGGAGGTGGTTCAAATCCCTCCGACCCCATACTTCTGTCGCGAACGATCCCTACCGGGCCGTCGGCCTCGGCTTCCCGTGGCCGGTCGGGCTGGTCGCCGCCGTCCTCGCCGCGGCGGCGCTCGGCCTCCTGCTCGGAGCGACGACCCTCAGACTTCGCGACGACTTCCTCGCAATCGTCACGCTGGGCGTCGCCGGAATCGTCCACGGGCTGGTCGTCGCCTTCCGCGACGTCACCGGCGGGGCGGTCGGTCTCACCGGCGTTCCCCGGCCGATATCGGACGCCACGACGTCGGCGGGGGAGCGGAACTCGTGTCGACGCTGTTCGTCTTCGGTGCGCTCGCGCTCCTGTTCTACGGCGTCTTCCACCGGCTGTCGGCGTCGCCGTACGGGCGCGTCCTCCGTGCGATTCGGGCCGACGATCTGGTGACGGAGACGGTCGGCAAGCGCGTGTTCCGGTACAAGGTCGCGGCGTTCGTCTACGGGGCGGCCGTCGCGGGCCTTGCCGGCGCGTTGCTGGTCTTCTACAACGGCGCGGACGCGGTGGGCTTTTTCACCATCGACGTGACCGTCGTCCTCTGGGTCGGAATGCTCATCGGCGGCGCGGGCAACGACCGCGGCGTCGTCGGCGGGCTGGCGATCATCATGGGCTTTCAGCTGGCGACGCGGTTCTTCAACGACGCGATCCCGTTTGTCACGCAGGATCGGTTCGCGTCCGTCCGGCTGATGCTCGTCGGCCTGCTGTTGATGCTCATCGTCAGGTACCGCCCGGAGGGGATCTGGGGTGACGCCGACAGGCTGGGGGTGGAGTCGTGACGCTGCTCACGGTCGAGAACCTCCGGCGCTCGTTCGGCAGCCTCGTCGCCGTCGACGGCGTCTCCTTCGAGGTCGAGGCCGGCGAGATCGTCGGGATGATCGGTCCGAACGGCGCCGGGAAGACGACCACGTTCGACTGCGTGTCGAGCGTCGTCGAGAGCGACGCCGGGACCGTCACGTTCGACGGGCGAGACGTCACGACCAGTCCCCCGCACGCTCTCGCCCGACGGGGTCTCGTCCGGACCTTCCAGCGGACCCGGGAGCTGTCGACGATGACCGTCGAGGAGAACCTCCGGATCGGCGCCTACCCGCTCGGCGGCCTCCCCGAAGACCGGCTGCTCGCGGTCGTCGAGCAGTTCCCGGTCCTCGAAGAGCGCCTCGACCAGCGGGCGGGCAACCTCTCGGGGGGCCAGCAGCAACTGCTCGCGATGGCGCGGGCGCTGATCCCGGAGCCGCCGCTGCTGTTGCTCGACGAACCGTCGGCTGGTCTCGCCCCCGACCTCGTCGACGAGATGTTCGACCACATCGACGCGATCAACGACCGCGGCGTCACGGTCCTCATCGTCGAACAGAACGCGAAGACGGCGCTCCGGCGGTGCGACCGCGGCTACGTCCTCGCGCAGGGGGAGAACCGCTACGCCGACGAGGGGGAGACGCTGTTGAACGACCCCGAGGTCCGCAAGCAGTTCCTCGGCGGCTGACGCGGCCGGTGCGGCCCCCGCGAGCGTAACCGGCCGCCGCTCCCGCGAGTTACAGCGAAATCTCCGTCCCGGCCCCGCGTTCCAGCGCTCGCCGGTAGACGGTCGTTCCCGCGGCCGCGTCCAGCGTCGCGGAGCCGACGCTCTCGACGACGACGGGTTCGTCCGGGGAGCCGCGCTCGTAGCCGTCGGCGAGCAGGTCGCCGAGCGGCACGAGGTCCGCGGCGTCGAGGTCGGTCGCGAGGAGGTCGCCCGTGTCGGCGACCTCGGTCGGGACGTCGGCGAAGACCGCGCCGGCCCGTTCGAGGACGGCGGCGTCGAGTTCCCGCATCTCGGCGGTGAACGCGCCGACCGCGACGACGACCGCCCCCGGGGCGAGCGCGTCGGCCGGGAACACCGGTTCGGTGGCGGTCGTCGCGGTCACGACCGCGTCGGCCCCGTCGACGGCCGCCGACGGGCGCTCGACGGCCCGGGCCGGGATTCCCTCGTCGCGCAGGTCGGCCGCACACGCCGTCCGGGAGTCGCTCGGGGAGTAGACCCGCACGTCGTCGAGCGAGGCGACCGTCTCGATGGCGCGGGTCTGCCAGCGCGCCTGCGCGCCCGCCCCGAGGACGCCGAGCGTTGCCGCCTCGGGGGCGAGTTCGCGGACCGCGAGCGCGCCGATACAGCCCGTCCGGGCGTTCGTGACGGTCGTTCCGCCCATGAACGCTTCGGGGACGCCGGTGCGGGCGTCCGCGAGAACGATCTGCGCGTGAATCGTCGGCAGGCCGCGTTCGGCGTTGCCCTCGTGGACGCCGACGAGTTTCGTCGCGTACTGGTCGTCGCCGTGGACGTAGGCGGGCATCGCGATACCCGTCCCCAGCGGGTCGTCGCCGTCGAGGCCCGCGCCGACGGCGAAGTGGGGTCGGTCGGGTCGCTCGACGTCGCCCGCGGCCTGCTTGACGAGCGCGTCGCCGACCACGTCGACGAGTCCCGCCAGGTCGAGGGCCTCCCCGACCTCGTCCTCCGAGAGTACGAGTACCATGGGCTGGCGTCGCACTGTCGCGCCTTAGGTGTTGGTCAAAATCGGCGCGGATCGTGCCTGAACGCTCGTCCTGTCGCTCGTGGGGAGACGCGACGGGGACGCGGTTCGCGTCGACGAGTTGTACTGCTCCGACGAGGCCCCCGACCCCCTCCTCGCGGACCTCCAGCACCACCACCTGCCGAAACTCGTCGATACGGGGTACGTCGTCCGGGACGAGGAGACGCGGACCGTCCGACGCGGGCCGCAGTTCGACGAGGTTGCGCCGCTCCTGCGGGTGTTACACGACGACCGCGACGTGCTTCCCGGCGACTGGCCGTGACCGGGAGTGTAGCCGCTCGCTTCCAGCCGTACCGGCGGGTTACGGGCGGAGCGGCGCCGGAAGGGACGACCTGCGACGGCGCCGAGCGGGAGGCCGGGTCGAATCGATCCGCGTACCCGCCGGTAACGACCGACATCCGTCCGGGGGAGAACCGGGGCGGCGACCTGTAACGGGAGAATACACGACCGGCGCTAGCGCACGCGTGCGCGAATTCGAGTCGCATCGGCGCCGACGGTCGGTCGCAGGGGGACACCGACGCCGGCCCCGGTGACGAACGAGACGGCGGCGGCCGCGAGGAGCAACGGCAGGTTCGGGCGTTCGAAACCGCTGTGACGGATCGGATCCGTGGCGTTCGCTGGCGGCCGGAACCCCTTAGCGTTACGATACCGCGAACCGGCGATGGAGGCGCCGAGACGGCCGTCTACCGGGGCGAGCGCCTAGAGAAAGGTACGGCGCGATTACTAATCACGGATTCTATCAATCGGCCTGATATGGAGCGACGAAAGATCCTCCTCGGCAGCGGTGCCGTGTTCGCAACCGTCCTGGCCGGCTGTTCCAGCGCTGACGGCGACGAAGAGAACGACGGCGACGACGGCGGCGACGGGACGACCGGCGACGGCGGCGACGGAACGACCGGCGACGGCGGCGACGGCAGCGACCACGACATCCCCGGCTTCACGGAGAAGGAACTCTCCCTCGAAGAGCACCACGTCGAGGTGAAACGGGTCAAACGCGACGGGAACGCGGTCGAGGTCGTCGTCAGCACGACGATCCTGAGCGAGGAAGAACTGGAAGCGGAACTCGAAGAACTGAGCACCGCCATCGCGGAGGCGATCGAGGACCCCGACGCGTTCGTGAACGCGATCGACGTCGTCTACGGGACGATCATCGACGCCGACGGGAACGAACTGGCCACCTTCCACGTCGAGGTCGCCTGGGCGATCGCCTACCTCAACGGCGAGATGACCGCGGAGGAGTTCGCAAACCGGGTCCTCGAGACGGTCGACTGAAGTCGACCGACCGTCGCCTCGCGACGCGGTTTTCGCCGGGACGGTCCGGAGTCGTCCCCGGCCGCGGCCGCGGCCGTCGCTACCCGGCGTCGCGGCGGCGAAACGGAGAGCGGGACCTACTCGTCGTCGGCGGCCTCGACGCGGATCTTTCCGTCCGCGGTGACCGTCACGAGACAGCCCTCGTGTTCGAAGGTCACCGATCCCCCCGAACGGAGGCCGTCAGCCCGGGGTTCGAACAGGCGTTCTAGCGCGTCGGCGTTGATCGAGTAGTGAAGCGGTTCGAGATCGACGACGTCGACGCCGGCGAAAGTGGCGACGGCGTCGGCGACGGCGACGCTGAGCGGTTCGTCGTCGAGTCGATCGTACTGTACGGTGTAGCTGTCTCCGCTCGAAGATGGCGAAATCGGTGAACTCGTCTCTGTCATTCGTGTCTCCCCCAGTTCAACGACGGTTCTTCAGCACTGGTAGTAAAGAGGTTGACCATTAACTGTGTAACGGACTTCTTCGAGGGCGGTTAAAGGATTAACCTCCGACGCCCTCGCCGTCGAACAGCGCCGCGAAGAGCTTTCGCTCGGCGGTTCGCACGTGGTTGTGAAATGCCGGCGGGGAGATGCCCAGCGAGTCGGCGACCTCCTCGCCGGTCGCCTGCCGCGGCCACTCGAAGAAGCCCCCGTGGTAGGCGGCCTGGACGACCTCGCGCTGGCGGTCGGTGAGGTCCTCGAGGGCGGAGACGGGCTCCCGGTAGGGGCCCCTGAGCCGGCCGTCGCCCGCGCTGGAGCGGTCGCGTCTCGCCAGCAGCGAGACCGAGAGGCCGCGCCGATTGATCGTCGAGAGCAACTCCCGGACCTCGATCGACGGCGGGACGTCGACCGTCGCGCGCACCTCGTCGCCGTCGACGACGAACTCGCGTAACACGCCGCCGTGGGCGTCGACGATCGAGCCGAGGAACGGCTCGACGAGGCGAAGCTGGACGACCGTCCGCCCGTCGGCCCGGCCGATGACGGCCGCGTCGTCGAGACCGTCGACGTCGTTCACCTCGTCGGCGTCGACCTCTCCGTCGATCTCCGCGAAGACGACGGTCGAGCCGTCCTCCTGTGAGATCACGCCCCGGAGGTCGACGGTCGCCCCGAGGGCGCCGGAGAGCGCCGAGAGCGGGCCGCCGTCGTCGACCGCGAGTTCGACCTCGGTGACCTCGTCGCCGAGCAACGCGTTCTTTCGCTGGACGGCGTCGATGGCGTACGCGACGGTCTCGCCGAGTTCCGTGAGCACCCCGCGGTGGGTCTCGTCGAAGGCGTCGCGCCGGGTCGCGTAGATCGAGAGGACGCCGTAGAGGAAGTCGTCGTAGAGCAGCGGGACGGCGTAGACGGACTGGACGCTGCGCGAGAGGGCCTCGGGGCGCCAGGCGCCCTCGCGGATCGCGTCGGCGACGTTGTCGACGTAGGTCGGCCGCCGGCTCCGGGCGGCCCGGCCCGTCGGCTCCGCGGCGGGGTCGTCGACGGTCGTGACGGTCACGGCGTCGAGGTAGCCGCGGTCGAGCCCCGCGGTCGCGCGGGAGACGACCCGGTTCCCGCCCGGGTCGGGTTCGCCGATCCACGCGAACGCCCAGTCGTCGACGTCGGTCACCCGCTCGCAGACGCCGCGTTCGATCTCCTCGCGGGAGTCCGCGCGCAACAGGAGCTGTTCGACGTCTTCGCGGAGGTTGCCCGCGCGGTTGAGCCGTTCGAGGCGCTCGTTTTGCCGCCTGAGTTCCTGCTCGCGCTCGTGGAGGCGCCGCGTCCGGCCGATCCTGTCGAGGGCGGCCTCGGCGGTCGCGGCGAACAACTGGACGAGTTCGACCGTCTGGTCGTCGTAGAGGCCGGACTCGGTCGAGAACGCGACGAGGACGCCGTGTTCCCCGAGGGGGACGTAGAGTCCGCTGCGGACGTCCGTCGACTCGTCGTAGACCGCCGACGCGGTCCTGACGTCGTCGTAGACCTGCGGGGTGCCGTCGACGAACGCCTCCCACGTGATGCTCTCGTTCGGGCCGAACCGCGGCGGCGTGCCGACGTGCGTCGTCAGTTCCGAGGAGTACGCCGCCGGGTAGAGTTCGTTCTCGCGTTCGTCGAACCGGTAGACGACGACGCTCGTGAGGTCGAGGACGTCGGCGGCGACGTCGACGATGTACTCGCAGGCGGCCTGCTTGGACTCGACGGCGAGCAGGTGACGCGTCGCCTCGTGCATCGCGCCGAGGGTCTCCTCGTAGGTGACCCGCTCGGTGACGTCGATGGCGATGCCGATGACCCGTTCGAGGTCGTCGCCCCGGGTCACCGGCCGGTACCACGTCTCGAAGATGCGGTCGCCGACCTCCCGGTGGCTGTAGACCGGGTCGCCGTCGAGCGCTCGCGCGGCGTCCTCCTGAATGCCGGAGTCCTCGAAGACGTCGAACAGCGACTCGCCGACGACGTCCCCAGCGCCGAGCCCGATCTTCTCGAGGCCGCGCCCCTCGGAGAGGGTGAACCGACCGTCGGTGTCGAGGACGAACAGCACGACGGGGACGTTCTCGACGACCGCCTGAAGACGCTCGGTGCGGTCGAGGAGTTCGCGCTCGCGGGCGACGCGTTCGGAGACGTCCCGGAAGTAGACCGAGATGCCCGTCGCCGACGGGAAGACCCGCGCCTCGATCCAGGCGTCCATCGGCTCGTAGTAACCCTCGACCGTCCGGGGCTCCTGGTTCGTCATCGCCGTGACGGCCTCGTACTCGAACGCCGACCCGGCGACGCCCGGGAAGACCTCGAGGAACGTCCGGCCGAGCAGGTCCGACTCCTCGCGTTCGAGGATGTCCTCGGCGCGGTCGTTGACGTACGTGAACCGCCACTCGTCGTCGAGCGCGAGGAACGCGTCGGTGACCCGGTCGAACGACTCCCGCAGTTCCCGCTCGACGCGGTGGTAGGCCGTCACGTCGCGGATCGAGAGGACGATCCCCTCGACGGCCGGGTCGTCGAGCCGGTTGGTGAAGACGGCCTCGTGGACACACCAGGAGCCGTCGGCGTGTCGACAGCGGTACTCGCAGGTGTCCGTCGCGCCGAGGTCGCCCTCGGCGACGGCATCGAGCGTCGCGAGGAACTCCTCGCGGTCCTCCGGGTGCAACACCTCGTCGACGGGCGCTTCGAGCAGTTCCTCGGGTTCGTAGCCGACCATCCGCTCGACGGACGGGCTGACGTACGTCCGCCGGAACTCCTCGTCGAGGACGACCAGCAGCGTCGAGGAGCGTTCGAGCAGCGTCCGGTACCAGTCCTCCCGGTCTTCGAGCGCCGCGCGGGCCCGTTCGCTTCGAACCGTCCGCCGCACCCGGTGTCGGAGGAGGGTCGGCTCTTCGAGGGCGGCCGCCGTCACGACCTCGGCGGCACCCGCCGAGAGCGCCGCCTCGACGGTCGCGCCGTCGGCCGCGTCGACGAAGACGACCGGCCGGTCGTCGCCGCCGACCGCTTCGAGGAGGTCGAGGTCGTCGGTCAGCAGGCAGTGGATCGAGTCGTCGACCGCGTCCGCGTCGGTTCCGAGGGTCGTCCGCGGCCCCTCGACGGAGACGGCCCCGTCCTCGTCCCCGTCCTCGGCGTCGCCGTCGCCGTCGCCGTCGAGGGCGGTCGCCGCGGCCCGCAGCGGCGACGACGAGCCGACGGCGAGGACCCGGATCGACGTCGACTGGAGGGGACCGATCGCGCCGTTCATACCGTCCCTGAGCCGCCGGAGCGTAAAAAAGCGCCGCCGGGTTCCGGCACGGGACCGTATTTGTCGCTGGCGTCCGAAGGCGACGTATGGTCTCGCGAGTCGTCTCCAACGGCGACGTCGAGGTTCCGACGATCGGGCTGGGGACGTGGCGTCTCACCGGAAACCGGTGTCGGCGGGCGGTCGAGACCGCACTCGACCTCGGCTACCGGCACGTCGACACGGCACAGCGGTACGGCAACGAGCGCGCGGTCGGCCTCGCGCTGGCGGCGAGCGACGTCCCGCGCGAGGAGGTGTTCCTGACGACGAAGGTCTTCGGCACGAACGCGGGGTACGACGACGTGCTCGACTCGACCGAGGAGAGTCTCGACCGCCTCGGCGTCGACCGGGTCGACCTCCTGCTGTTGCACTGGCCCAATCCGCTGGTCGACGTCGAGGAGACGATGGCCGCGATGAACCGCCTCCGCGAGGAAGGGAAGGCACGACACCTCGGCGTGAGCAACTTCTCGCGGCGCCAGTTCGCGGCCGCGCGGGCCGCCTCCGACGCGCCGCTTGTGACCAATCAGGTCCAGTTTCACCCGTACAATCCCCAGCGGGAGCTACTACGGTACTGTCAGGACGAGGGGGTGCTCCTGACGGCCTACAGCCCGCTGGCCCACGGCGGGGTGATCCACGACGACACCCTGACCGAGATCGGTGCGCGGTACGGGAAGACGCCCGCACAGGTCGCCCTCCGGTGGGCGATCCAGCACCGGAACGTCCTCGCGATCCCGAAGGCCTCAAGCCGGGCGCACGTCGCGGAGAACCTCGACGTCTTCGACTTCGAACTCTCCCGGGCGGAGATGGAGACGGTCACGAACGCCTCCCCGTTCAGGACCGGACTCGCGTGGGTCCGGGGTCGGCTCGGGGTCTGAGCGGTCAGTAGCCCGCGACGTGGCCGTCCTTGCGGGGCTCGGTCGCGCCCGCGAGCGTCCCCTCGCGCCGGCGGACGAGTTGCGCGCCGCCGAACAGCGACGGCGGGAGGACGCGGACGTCGTGGCCCTTGCGCGCGAGTTTCGCCGCGTTCGGCAGTCGTTCCTCGACGCCGAGGGTGCCGTCCTCGCGGTAGCGCCACCGCGGGGCGTCGAGGGCCTCCTGCTCGCCCATGTCGTAGTCGACGATGTTGGAGAGCACCTGCACGTGGCCCTGTGGCTGCATGTAACCGCCCATCACGCCGAAGGCGGCCCAGTCGTCCGGGCCGAACCGCGCGACGGCGGGGACGAGCGTGTGGAACGGCCGCTTGCCCGGTTCGAGGCTGTTCGGGTGGTCGGGGTCGAGCGAGAACGACGCCCCGCGGTTCTGGAGCGCGATGCCCGTCTCGCCCGCGACGAGGCCGCTCCCGAAGCCCGCGAACCGGGAGTTGATGTAGGAGACGAGGTTCCCCTCGTCGTCGCCGACGGTCAGCAGGACGGTGTCGGCGTCCTCGGCGGTCGCGTTCGGCACGCCCACCGCGGGATCCGAGATCGGCGACTCGCCGATCGCCTCGGCGCGCTCGCGGGCGTACGCCTTCGAGGCAAGCGGCGGCACCGTCTCGTACTCGGGGTCGGTGACGTAGCGGTGGCCGTCGACGAACGCGAGTTTCGTCGCCTCGGCGAAGGAGTGGACGCGCTCGGGCGAGTCGTAGGGGTGGTCGCCGGCGCCGATCTCCGCCGCGAGGTTGAGCGCCTCCAGCGCGATCAGCCCCTGGTTGTTCGGCGGCAACTCGTACACCTCGGCGCCCTCGTAGGTCGTGCTCACGGGGTCGACGAACTCGGGTTCGAAGCCGGCGAGGTCGTCGACGGTCAGGAAGCCGCCCTTCGACCGCACTTCGGCCGCGATGGCCTCGGCGATCTCGCCCTCGTAGACGACGTCGGCGCCCGCCGCGGCGATTTGCCGCAGCGACTCGCCGAGTCGCTCCAGCGTCACGGTCTCGCCGGGCGCCGGCGACTCGCCGTCGAACAGGTAGGCCTCGCGGGCGTGTGCGTCGGTAAAGAGGTCGGTCGCGCCCTGCCAGTAGTAGGAGATCACCTCGGAGACGGGGAACCCCTCCGTCGCGTAGCGGATCGCGGGGTCGAGCACCTCGGCCAGCGTCTTGCGGCCCAGTCGCTCGACCGTCGCCTCCCAGCCGCGGGCCGTCCCCGGGACGGTGACCGCGTGCGGGCCGAGGAAGGGCATCCCGAGGTCGTCGGCGTCGGCCGCGGCGTCGACGGCGTAGCCGCGGGACGCGGGGTACCACGCCGAGGGGTCCTCGGCCTCCCGGATCGCCGCCTTCACGTTCTCGATCGTCGCCCCCGCGGGCGCGCCGCCGCAGGCGCGCATCGCGCCCACCTCGCCGTCGGCCGTGCGGTAGAGCGCGAAGACGTCCCCGCCCAGCCCCGTCGAGGTGGGTTCGACGACGTTCAGCGCCGCGGCCGTCGCCACCGCGGCGTCGAAGGCGTTCCCGCCGTCCCGCAGGATCGAGAGGCCGGCCTGCGCGGCCAGCGGCTGGCTGGTCGCCACCATCCCGCGGTTCGCGCGGACGGTCGAGCGTCGCGAGTCGAACCGGTCGAGGTCGTCGATCATGTGTCCTCCTCGGACCGGCGGGACCTAAAACGCGGGCGTCGCGGTAGCCCGGAGGGGGTACCGTCCCGCGGCGTCTCCGGACCGACCGACGGACTGTCGGTGGAACCGGCGAAATCGGTTAAGCTCCCTGACAGCCCCCGTACCCCATGGACACGAACTGGAGAGCAGTGATCCTCGGATTCGCCGTCATGATCGTCGTCGGGACCCTCGGGGGCCTCGGCCTGCCGGTCGTCGGCGTCGTCGGCGGCGGCGTCGTCGGCGGGCTGGTAGCGGGCTACCTCGCCGGGAACGGGGTCGGAAACGGCGTCTGGAACGGGCTGGTCGCGGGCGCGCTCGGCGGCATCGTCAGTGCGGTCCTGCTCGCGCTGCTCGGGGCGCTCGTCGGCGCCGTCGCGGGGCCGCTCGGGAGCCTCTTCGCGGGCGTGAGCGTGCTGGTCGTCGGCGTCGTCGTCGCGCTCCTGTACGCCGTGCCGAGCGGGATCGCGGGCGGCCTCGGCGGACTGCTGCGGGGCGCCGTGCGCCGGCGCGGCGTCGAACCGGTCGAACCGGTCGGCCGCTGAGCCGGCCGGGCCGCGGACGCAACGTTCACGTCGACTCGCGAGAAGCCACGCCTATGCGCGACGGGCCGCGCCTCCCCGGCGTCGAGCGCGAGGACGACGAGCGGATCGTCCTCCACGTCGACGCAGACTGCTTCTACGCCGCCTGCGAGCGCCTGCGCGAGCCCGACCTCCGCGGCGAGCCGGTCGTCGTCGGCATGGGCTACGAACCCGGCGAGACCGTCGGCGCCGTCGCCACCGCGAGCTACGAGGCCCGCGAGTTCGGCGTCGAGAGCGCGATGGCGATCTCGACGGCGCTCGAACGGCTCCCCCGGCGGGTGGACGCGGCCGACGACCCCGACCTCGCCCGCGAGGAGACCGGCCACTACCGGCCCGTCGACCTCGACTACTACGAGTCCGTCGCGGCCGACGTACGGGAGATCCTCCACGACTGCGCCGACGTCGTCCGCGAGGTGAGCATCGACGAGGCCTACCTCGACGTCACCGAGCGCACCGCGTGGGAGGTCGCCGACGGCTTCGCCCGCCACGTCAAAGACCGCATTCGCCGCGAGGTGGGCGTCACCGTCAGCGTCGGCGCCGCGCCGACGATGAGCGCGGCGAAGATCGCCAGCGACTTCGACAAGCCCGACGGCCTCACGGTCGTCCGCCCCGGCGAGGTCCGGGACTTTCTCGCGCCGCTCGACGTCGACCTGCTCCACGGCGTCGGC
The DNA here is from genome assembly GCF_024296665.1 of Salinilacihabitans rarus. Taxonomy (NCBI): domain Archaea; kingdom Methanobacteriati; phylum Methanobacteriota; class Halobacteria; order Halobacteriales; family Natrialbaceae; genus Salinilacihabitans; species Salinilacihabitans rarus. The sequence goes on from NZ_CP100762.1 coordinate 357,823, forward strand.
CCGGTCACCGCGCGCGAACTGCGGGAGATGGGCCTCGAAACCGCGGGCGACGTCGCCGCCGCGGATCCGGGACCGCTCGTCGAGCGCTTCGGCGAGCGCGGCCGGGAGCTGTACGACCGCGCGCGCGGCGAGGACGACCGCCGCGTCGAGCCCCGGGGCGAGCCCAAGAGCTTCTCGCGGGAGTCGGCGTTCGCCGACCCCGTCGAGGCGCCCGAACCGAAGTACGAGCAGGTCGGGACGCTCGCGGCGGCGGTCGCCGACCGCGCCCGCCGCGAGGGCGCGCTGTACCGGACCGTCGGCGTCAAGGCCGTCACCCCGCCGTACGACGTCAACACCCGGGAGCGGTCGCTGCCGGGACCGGTCGACGATCCGGACCTCGTCGCCCGCCTCGCGCGCGACCTGTTCGCCGAGTTCGAGTCCGAGCCGGTGCGCAAACTCGGCGTCCGCGTCGCGAACCTGGAGTTTACCGGCGCCGAGCAGGCCAGTCTCGACGGCTGGGGCGGCGACGGGGACGGAGACCCGGACGCAAACCCGGGAACGGCCGACGACGAGCGCGAGGCCGAGGAAACGTCGCCGGACCGGCCGTCCGGACAGTCCTCGCTCGGCGACTTCGCGTGAGCGGCGGGTGCCAACCGCCCCGTCCCCCACGTCGAGTATTCAAGATATAAGTACCCGTGCGCGAATCTCTCCGCAACGATAGCGTCCAACCGGACGACAGATATTCGATGACCGAGGACTTCTACGAGCTTCTCGACGTTCCTCCCGACGCCTCGCAAGACGAGATCAAGCGGGCGTTTCGTGAGCAGGTCCGGGTCTACCACCCGGACCACAACGACGACGACCGCGCGCGGGCGCAGTTCACCGCGATCAAGAAAGCCTACGACATCCTCGGCGACCCGGTCGAGCGGCAGGCGTACGACCGGCTGGGCCACGAGGACTACGTCGCCAAGCGGACCAAAGGGCTGCCCTCGCCGGACGTCTGGGAGCCGCCCGACGAGGACGAACTGCGCTCGCGCGACCGGTCGAGCGCGTCGGGGCGGTCGACGGACCGCTCGCGGTCGAGCGCCGACGCGGGTGCGACCTCGACGGGATCGACGCGCACGTCCGCGGGTGCGACCTCGACGTCCCGCGGCCGTCGAACGACCCGGTCGACGGGGTCGACGTCCTCGTCGACCGGCGGCGGGAGGACGACCCGGAGCGCGGGCGCGACCGACTCGCGGCGCTCGCGATCCGCGGCGGGCGACGCCGACGGACCCGTCGACGCGCTCGTCCGGTGGTGGCGGGCGCGCAACCTCGCGTGGCCGCTCATCTGGGCGTCGGTGCTGACCTACCTCGCCGGCCTCGGCCACTACGCGCTCGAACACGAGGCGGCGCTGCGCCGGGTCGTCGAGGAGGCCGGCGCGATCGGTCCCGACCCGGCCGGCCTCCTGTCGTTCCTCTCGAGCGGTCACCACGGCCTCGAGTCCCCGGCGGCGTTCGTCGCGGGGGCCGACTTCGTCGGGGCGTCGCTCCCGACCGCGCAGTGGCACGGCGCGCTCGCCGGGCTGGTGGCGCTCTCGGCGCTGCTCGTCGTCGGCGCGCGGCTGGCGCGCGACCGGCCGGTCAGGGACCGGCTGACGACCGACGAGACGATCGTGATCGCGCTCGCGGTCGCCGTCGCGACGACGCTCGTCGGCGGGCCGCTGCTGGCCGGCGCCGCCTTGCTGCCGCTGTTGTTCGGCGTGATCGTCCACCGGACCCACCAGTTGCCCGGCTGGTCGCCGTCGTACCTCTACGTCCTCGGCGTGCTCGCGCCGGCGGCCGGCCTCGTGGCCGCCGCGGCGGGCGCCGACTCGCTGATCGGCGACCTGCTCGCGTTCGTCGTCGTCCCGCTCGTCGCCGCGCTCGGCCTCCCGGTCCGCGTCGAGATCCGCAAACGGTACGGGCGCTGACCTACCCGATCCTCGTCGCGACGCCTTTCGTCTGCCGGTAGTCCGACGCGAGGATCCCCCGCATCGTCTCCAGCAGCGCCTCGCGGTCGCCGTCGTCCCACGCGGCCGGGTCACGGATCGGGACGACGAGGAAGCCCCGGCCGCGGACCTCGCTCGCGTGGCGGGCGGCGAGGTCGAGGTCGTCACCGAAGCGACGGCGCTGGGTCGTGTACTCCCGGAGGACGTGGTCGGTCGGCCATTCGCCGACCGGCAGCAGGATGTGGGCGTTGACCGCGCGCAACTCCGCGTCGAAGTACCGCTCCAGTTCGTCGTACTCCGCCTCGGTCGGCTCGCGGCCGCCGGCGAGGCAGTTCATGTGGAGGTAGCTGCAAAAGAGGTTCGACAGGGCGGGGCGCTCCGGCGGGCCGGAGACGAACCCGAGGTCACGGAAGACGTCGAGCAGGGTCTCCCCCCGCTCGGTCCCGGTGAACGGGACGCCCGTCTCCTCGCCGCCGTGGACGCCGGGGTGGTCGCCGATCAGGTGGAAGTCGGCGTTGGCGTCGCCGTAGCCGAAGACCGCGGGCGGGCTCCCGGGGTCCTGTCGCTCGAACGGCGGGCGCATCCCGAACGGGTTGCTGATCCTGTCGGTGACGTTCTTCACGGACGGACAAACGGCGTCGCGACCCATAACGGCCGCGATACCGGAATATTAGCGGTCCGGCGGCGGCTCGACGCCGGTCCGGTCCGGCCGGGGGTCGGCGGCGATGGTCGACTCGATCAGGGCGGCGAGGCCGCGGCGGAGCCGCTGGGAGACCGCCGAGTCGGAGACGCCGAGGCGTTCGCCGAGGTCGACCAGCGTCGCCCGCCGGGGAACCTCGAAGTAGCCCGCCTCGTAGGCCGCCAGCAGCAGGTCGCGCTGGGCGTCGGTCAGGCCGAACCCGACGTCGCGCTCGGGCGGGACCGCCTCGCGCAACCGGACGAGTTCGATCGACAGCCCGCGGTCGACACAGCGGGCGTGAAACGCCGAGAGGTCGTCGTAGCCGGGCAGGCGGAGCCGGAACGTCCAGCGGTCGGCCGTCCCGATCGCGTCGGTGACGATCGCGTCCGACTCGCGGATCGCCTCGACGAGGCCGTCGACCTCGTCGACCCACTCCAGTTTGACGAGGGCGTATCGGCCGACCTCGTCGAGCACCGTCGCCGACGCCACGTCGGGGTCGGCCTCCAGCGCCTCGACCGGCGAGGCGGAGAGTTCCGTCGGCACCCAGAGGTACGGGAGCACCTCCTCGCCGGTCGGCACCGCCGTCTCGGCGAGGAGGGCGCGTTTCGAGTCCGCTTCGAGGGTCGTCCCGAGGGGGAACTCCGCGGCGGGGACGGCGACGGTCACGAGCAGGCTCATCCGCGGCTCACCGTCGTCACCGGGCGATGCGAAGCGTCTCCGGGGGGAGCGGCGCCGCTGGGGGGCCACGCGTCGGGGGTCTGGCGTCGGTCTCGGCGATCCATGAACGACTCGTTGTCTGTGACATTCTCCGTCAGACACATGAATACGGAGCTTGGATGTCGAAGCCGTTTATACGAGCCACGCTCCGTGCGGCCGGCGGCTCACCGCCCGAGCGAGTGGAACTCCTCGTTGGGCCGCATGTCGGCCAGCTGGGCCATCCGGTTCGAGAGGTTGAAGAAGGCGGCGACGGCCCCGACGTCCCAGATCGCCTGCCGGCTGAACCCGTGGGCCGCCAGCCGTTCGAGGTCGGCCGCCTCGACGGCCGCGGGTGACTCGGTGAGCTTCACGGCGAGGTCGAGCATGGCCCGGTGGCGGTCGCTGACGTCCGCGGTCCGGTAGTTCGCCACGAGTTGATCGGCCAGCAGCGGGTCGTCGCCGTAGAGACGTAGCAGGGCGCCGTGGGCGACGTTGCAGTAGTAACAGTCGTTCGCGCCGCTGACGGCGACGACGATCATCTCGATCTCCTCGCGGGTCAGTTCGGTGTCCTCGACGAGCGCGTCGTAGTACCGGAAGAACGCCCGGAAGTGCGACGGGCGGTAGGCGTACGCGAGGAAGACGTTCGGCGTAAAGCCCGCCCGCTCGGTCTCCTCCTCGATGCGGTCGACGACGTCCTCGGGGAGGTCGTCGAGGGACGGTACCGGGAATCGGGTCATCGGATCGACGTCCGACATGGGCGCGAAGACGACCCCCGGGACGGTAAGGATACGGGTCCGGGTCAGGCCGACAGCGGGCTCCGGGTGTCGCCGCCGCGGCGGGCGAGCCACGCCGCGGCGAGCAGGGCCGCGAAGAGGACCGCCGTCGTGAGCGTGTAGAGCTGGTCGAGCGCGGGCGCGAACGTCATCACGCTGCGCCGGCCGAGCAGGAGGACGAGGAACGTCAGGACGGGCGTCGCGAACAGGACGCCGACGAGCCGCCGGTCGGCGAACCGCCGCGGGCCGACCATCGCGGCGAGGATCACCGCGCCGACGAGCGTCAGCGTCGCGGCCATCTGGATCGTCATGGTGACGTCGGTGTACCCCTGAATGAACAGGGGGCTCAACACGAGCTGGACCGGGACCGCGACGGCGGCGAGCCCGAGCGCCGCGGTGACGTGGGTCCGCGTCAGCCGCGTCGACCAGACGGTGACGGCGGCGACGACGTAGACGACGAAGATGGCGATCGCGGTCCAGAAGTGCATCGAGAGGATCTCGAGTTCGTACGAGAGGACGGTCTCGCGGCCCAGCAGGATCTGCACCGGCGTCAGGACCAGCCCGAGGGTGACGAGGGCGGTGACGCGCCGGCCGACGCCCCCGGCCCGCCAGGCCGCGGCGGCGGTGCCGACGATGAAGAGCCCGGCGGTCCCCGCGACGACGCGGTGGATCCACTCGTAGAAACTCGGCCGTCCCTGGGGCAGCAGGTTCAGGAAGCCGCCGTCACAGACCGGCCAGTTGGCGTTACAGGCCAGCCCCGAGCCGGTCACCCGCGCGGCGACGCCGAGGACGATCGTCCCGGCGACGAACAGCGTCGTCACCGCGAGCAGGTGCTCGAACCCGAAGCGGTCGAGCGGCGAACGGGTCGAAGAATCGGACGTGTGGCTGTCGTACGACACGGGCGTTCTGTCGACGGTTGGGAACGGCCGTACTTAGGTTTCCCGAGTCCCCGTCGAGTCGACGGCTTCGTCGGATTCAATACCCCGCCGTTCCAGCGACCGCCATGGAGAAACTGGAGCGACTCGACGCCTCCCTCGACCGGAACGGGCTCGAGACGGTCTGGCTCGTGCGACCGAACTCCTACGCGTGGCTCACCGGCGGCAGCGCCGTCGTCGACCGTGAGAGCGACCTCGGGGTCGCCGCGGTCGGCTACGACGGCGACGAGGTGACGCTGCTGACCAACACCATCGAGGCCGACCGCCTCGAAGCCGAGGAACTGCCGGATCTGGACCGCGACGCCGTCCGCGTCGAGACGTTCCCGTGGCACGAGCGCTCGCTCGTGGAGGCGATCGCCGAGCGGACCGACGGCCCCGCCGCCGCGGACGTCGACGTGCCCGGTCTCGACCGCGTCGACCCCGCGACGCTCCGCCAGCCGCTGACCGAGACCGACCGCGAGCGCTACCGCGACCTCGGCCGCGAGACGGCCGCCGCCGTCGAGGCCGTCTGCCGGGAACTCGAACCGGAGGACGCCGAACACGAGGTCTCCGCGGCGCTGTCGGTCGCGCTGTCGGCCCGGGGGATCGAGGCGCCGGTCGTCCTCGTCGGCGGCGCCGAGCGCGCGCAGGCGTACCGCCACTACACGCCGACGGACGCCCGACTCGGCGGGTACGCTCTCGTCTCGGTGACCGCCCAGCGCCACGGCCTCCACGCCAGTTGCACCCGCGCGGTCGCGTTCGACCCGCCGTCGTGGCTCGCCGAGCGCCACGCGGCCGCCGCACGCGTCGAGGCGACGGCGCTGGCGGCGACCCGCGAGGCGGCGACCGAGGGCGGAACGGCCGGCGACGTCTTCGCGGCGATCCAGGAGGCGTACGCCGACCTCGGCCACGAGGGCGAGTGGCGCCACCACCACCAGGGCGGAGCGGCCGGCTTCGCCGGCCGGGAGTGGATCGCCACCCCGGACCACGAGGCGCCCGTCGAGGCGCCGATGGCCTACGCGTGGAACCCGACCGTTCAGGGGGCCAAAAGCGAGGGAACCGTCCTCGTCTCGGAAGACGAGGTCGAACCGCTGACCGACACCGGAGGCTGGCCGACCGAGTCGGTGCGTGCGGTGGGGTACGACCTCGAACTCGAACGGCCCGCGGTGCTCGGCCTCGAGGAGGAGTAGCCGACTTCGACTGACACCGGTCGCTGACGTCGCGTTCCGGCCGGGTCGACGCCGTCCGTGCGTTACTCCTCGTCGACCTCGTCTCCCGGTCCGGCGTCGGCACCGGACTCGGGGTCGGCGTCGTCGTTTGCCGACGCCCGATCGTCGGCCGCGTCCGGCGCGCTCGTGTCGTCGACGGTGATCGTCACGGGTTCGACGCCCTCGTCGAGGTCCCCCTCCTCCTCGCGGTCGAGGATGCGGTCGAGGGTGAAGATCGTGTTGAGTTCGCGCTGGACCTGATCGACGACGCCGCCGACGAGTTCGCTCGGCTGGATCGCCGTGTACTCGTAGGGGTTGTTGCCGGCGCCCTCGCTCGCGCGCTTCTCGCGGCTGACCCGCTCCTCGTCGTGCAGTTCGGCGAGCGCCTCGCGGACCGTGCTCGGGTAGAGGCCGGTCCCCTGGGCGACCTCCTCGGAGGTGCTCCCGGGGTTTGCGAGCAGGTAAACGTAGATCTTCGCCCGGGTCTCCGTGTCGAGGATCCAGGCGAGCAGGTCGACGATCCGGCCGTCGAGTTCCTCGGCCGCGCTCGCCGTCGGTTCCTGCCCCTCCCCCTCGACCGGCGTGATTCCGCCGTCTTCGGTGTCGTCGACCCCGGTCTCGCCGGTCACCGGACGGTCGTCGGTGTCGTCTGAAGCCATGGCTCCTCTCGTGGGGTGAAAGCTATCCGCGGTGTTAAACCTTTGCGGGTCAGTTCACGCGGCTTCGAGCAGCAACGACCGGCAGAGGGCGTCGACGCCCGCCTCCTCGCGCAGTCGGCGCTGCCGGTGCGCGCCGCTCTCGCGCTCGTAGACCCGGCGGATGCCGTCGACGCCGAGGCGCTCGGACTCCCGGTCGACGAGTTCGCCGAGGTCGACGGTCCCCTCCACCTCGCGGTCGAGGAACGCGGCGTCGTGGCCGTAGCGGATCGCCCGCCACTTGTTCTCGTCGAGCAGTTCGCGGCGGTGGCGGCGGGCGGACGTGCCGTCCTCGTACTCCTCGGCCAGCGCGGTCACGAGCGCGTGGGCGTACTCGACGAACGCGTAGACGACGTCGGGGTCGGCCTGCCCGTCGGGGGTCCGTATCTCGACGGTGCCGTGGCCGGTGTGCGGACGGACGTCGTACCAGAGTTCGCCGCGGTCGTTTATCGCGCCGGATTCGAGCATCCGGCGCTCGAAGTCGTCGAACGCGGCGAAGTCCTCGAAGTAGGTCGGCATCCCCGTGTTCGGCAGCGCCTCGAAGATCTTCGCCCGGGCGGACTGGAGGCCGGTGTCGAAGCCGTTCCAGTACGGCGAGTTGGCCGAGAGCGCCAGCATGATCGGCACGTACCACCGCAACTCGTTTGCGATCCAGACGGCCTTGTCGGCGTCGTCGACGCCGACGTGGACGTGGACGCCCGCGGTCGTGTTGCGGTGCTGGGGATACTGGATGCGGTCGAGTTGCGAGCGGTAGCGGGGCTTCTCGGCGTGTTCGAGTTGGCGCCACCTCGCAAGCGGGTGCAGGCCCGCGGCGGCGACCCGGAAGCCGTAGGCCTCGGCGTAGGAAACGAGCGCCTCGCGTACGTCACACAGCACGTCGCGGGCCTCGCCCGGGTCGTCGATCAGCGGCGTCTGGGTCTCGATCACGAACTTGAACAGTTCGTGGTCGAGTCGCCCATCGAGAATCTCCGGCGGCTCTCCCTCGTAGACGAGTTCGTCGGTCCCGCTCGTCGGGCGGCCGCGCTCGTCGACGACGAAGCACTCCTCCTCGATGCCCAGCGTGCCCATTCGCGTGAACGATTCGGGCGACCCCCGTTCCATCGTTGCGCGTCTTTCGGCCCGGGAGATAAATACGGTTTGGAGTCGGCAGCGCCTCCGCGGCGACTCACCGCGGCCGGGCGACGACCCCGAGGTGGTCGGCGTGGTACTCGTCGAGCCGCCGGCTTTCGAGGATCTCGTACCCCGTTTCGAGTTCCTCGCGCACCGCCGCGAAGACGGCGGCGGGGTCGCGGGTCACGTCCTCGCTTCTGGCCTTGATCGCGACGAGCAGGCGGCCGTCGTCGGCGAGGAACCGGCGGTTTTCGAGCGCCACGCGGGCCTGCCCCCGGGTCGCGACGTCCTGGACGACCGCGTCGACGTCCGCCTCGACGACGTGGGCGTAGGTCTCGGGCTTGCGGGCATCTTTCAGCAGCGGGAACAGCCGCGGGCGCGGTTCGGCCGCCGAGAGCAGGTCGCGGGCGGGGCGGGCGGCGAACTCGACGGCGTAGGTCGGCCCCGCGAAGTCGGCCACGTGGCTCGCGGTCGTCCCGCTGGCCGCCCCGAGGTAGAGTACCGTCTCGCCGCCTTCGAGGCCGGTCTCCATCCCGAGTTCGAACATCGCGCCGAGCTTCGACCGGCGCGGGTCCCACGCGCGCCACTCGCCGTCCGTGGGTTCGCCGTAGACGGGGTCGCCGCGGGTCGCCAGCCGCTCCCGGCCGTCGATTTCGCGGCGCTCGACGCCAGCGGGGAGGACGTCATTCACCGCCCTCACCTCCCGTATCGTCGGCGCGCGCCTGTATCGTCTCGATCCGCTCGGCGAGTTCGGCCTCGAGTTCCGGCCGGTAGTCGCCCGAATAGTGGTCGATCCGGGCCGCGATGGCGAGTTTGCCCGCGACCGCGCGGGCCGCCGACCCCCGGTCTTCCGGTCGGGTGCCGCGGACCGCGTCGTGGGTGTAGATGATCCCGTGTTTGGGCGAGGGGGCGTGCCCGCGGAGGTGCGCGAACAGCGCGTCCTCGGCGCCGAGCACCTGGACCGTCCCGCTGGGCTGTTTCGCCAGCGATTCGAGGCCGCCGGCGAGCGAGACCAGTCGCGCGGCGAGGACGGGGCCGGCGAGCGCCGCGAGGTTGGGCGCGACCGCCGGGGTGCGCCGTTCGACGAACGCCCGCAGGTCGTCGGCCTCGTCGGCGAGGGCCGCGACGCGGGCGGCCAGCGAGTGGACGCGTTCGAGCCCCGGTTCGGGCTCGCGGGCGGCCAGTTCGCGGGCGTACTCGACGCCGGTTCCCGCCTCGGGGTCGACCGTCCCGGCCCACTCGGCCAGCCGCTCGGCGAGTTCGTTGGCGGTCCGCCGGCAGTCGTCCATCGCCCGCACGGCGTGGACCAGCTGGCGGTCGTCGGCGCGCTCGCGCGCCTCGACGGCGGCCCGCGTCGCCACGAGCGAGGCCTCGTGCAGGGCGTCGTAGTAGCCCGCCTCGTCGGCCGCGAAGCCGGCGTCGACGGCGCGTTCGGGCCAGTCGCGGGGCTCGTCGGTCTCGCCGTCGCCGATGGCGGCGGCGAGCGCGTCGACGTCGTCCGGGTCGCCCGCCGCGAACCACCCGTCGGTGTCGGTCATGGGCGGTCGTTTCGCGCCGCGGCGATTAAACGCCTCGCTCCGCGGAGCGGGGCCGACGAGAACGGGCGGCGGGCGATCAGACGCCGAACGTCGCCCGGAGCATGTCGCGGGTGCCCGGCCCGAGGCCGACGGCGACGACGGTGATCAGCAGGAGGACGGCGTAGCGCGGGCTCTCCTCGAAGATGGTCTCGTCGAAGATCCAGACGACGAAGACGGCGGCGACGACCTTCAGGAGGAGGAACGGCCCCGCGTGGCCGAAGTAGTCGACGATCGCCGCGTTGATCGGGTGTTTCGGGATCAGGTTCTGCTCCCAGCCGAAGTACGTCGCGTACTCGAGGCCGATCACGTTCGCGACGCCGTCGACGGCGTGGGCCCAGATGACGACCAGTCCCATGTACTCGGTGCCCCGGTTGAGGTCGGGTGCGAACCGGTCGATCCCGACCCACGTGACCGCCGTGACGACGGTCGCGCCGCCGAGCGTCGCCACGAGGATGCCCGGGTAGAAGGACGTGTACGGCGTCGTCGCCGCGAGGTAGCTCAGGTAGCCGACCGTGACCGCGAGGGCGGCGGTCCCGAGGCCGGCCAGCGCGTACTCGTAGCCCCGGACGTGGCCGTTGCGTTCGAGCCGGACGGCCGCCACCAGCGCGGCGACCGTGAGCACGAAGACGGTACCGTAGATGAACGGGCTGATGAGAAACGCCGACCACGGCAGCGAGATCGGCGTCCCGCCGGCGACGTTGGCGTCCTCGACGACCCGGAGCGCCCCGCCGAACAGCATGAACGGGAACAGGCCGTAAAAGCCCGCGCGGTAGCGGGTGATATCGAGCCGGCGGATCAGGAAGATGATCCCGACCAGCAGCAGGATCAGCGTCGGGATGTAGCCGGCGTAGGAGACGAACGTGTACCCCGGGCTGGCGGTCGGGCCGTCGCCCGGACCCGCCTGAGTGCAGGGAATCTCCGTCCCGCCGGCCCACGCGACGCAACTCATCCCCTGTGCGTCGGCGACCACCGGTCCCCAGTAGTACTGCCAGATGAGGTCGACGTACACCCGCTGGGGGAACAGCGTCGCGCCGAGGACGACCGTGAGGCCGAGGATTCCGACGACCGCGACCCAGAGCCGTTCGGCGCCAACGCGGTCGATGTACTCGTCCATACACGATACGCCTGCGGGGCTTGCGTTTACCGTTTCCGATTCCGGTCGCGGGCGCTCGCCGTGCGGTGGCTCACAGCGGCAGTTCCTCGCTGTCGTGGGTCGTCCCGAGGACGACCATCGTCTGCGAGCGCGCGAAGCCGTCCATCCGGGCGATCCGGTCGAACATCAACTCCCGCAACGCGTCGGCGTCCTCGGCGTAGACGCGCATCATCACGTCCCACTCGCCGGTCGTCAGGTGAACCTCCTGGACGCCTTCGATCCCCGCGAGCGCTTCGAGGGTGTCGGTCTCGCGGCCCTGTTCGACCCGCAGGCCAACGATCGCGGAGATGTCGAGGCCGACCGCCTTCGGGTCGACCCGCGCGTGGTACCCTTCGATGACGCCGGCCTCTTCGAGGCGGTTGACGCGGTCGTGGACCGTGGCGCTCGACATGTCGATCCGGCGTGCGATCTCGCTGAACGGCGTCCGCGCGTTCTCCTGGAGAATCCGCAGGATCGCGCGGTCCGTGTCGTCGAGGTCCATACCTCGACGGGCGGACGCCCGGCTAAAAGGCCTTCCGGCGGGGGCAGATTCGCGGGATGGCGTCGGCCTCAGTCTCCGGCCTCGCGTTCGATCTCGCGGGCCGCCGCGAGCACCTCCTCGTGGACGGCCCCGTTCGAGGCCACGAGGCCGACGCTGTCGTGGCGCCAGCGCTCGCCTTCGAGGTCGGTGACCGTACCGCCGGCCGCCCGGACCATGTGGACGCCGGCGACCGAGTCCCACGGGTTCGCCCGCAGGTTCGTGATCGTCCCGTCGAGCGCGCCCGAGGCGACCATCGCCAGCGTGGCCTGCGCACAGCCGAACCGCCGCAGGTCGGCGAACCGGTCGACGATCGCTTTGCAGGCCGCGCCGTAGCGCCCGCGGTCGTCGAGGGCCCACCACAGCGTCGGCGCGACGGCGCAGGTCTCGGGGTCCGTCCGGTCGCTGACCGCGATCGGGTCGCCGTCGCGGAAGACGCCTTCGGGCCCCGACCGGTAGGCGTCCCCGAGCGCGGGGAAGACGTTCGCCGCGCCGACCGGTTCGCCGTCGACGACGGCCGCGACGGCCGTGCCGAACACTCGGATCCCCCGGACGAAGTTGTTCGTCCCGTCGATCGGATCGACGATCCACGCCGGCCCCGCTTCGGGGACCGCCTTCAGTTCGTCCTCCTCCTCGCCGACGACCGGGTCGTCGGGGTACTCCTCGCGGATCGCCTCGATGACGGCCCGCTGGGCGTCGCGGTCGGCCTGCGTGACGACGTCGGTCTTCCCGCCTTTCGTCTCGACTGCGATCCCCTCCCGGAACGCCTCCTCGGCGACCGCGGCGCCGGCCTCGGCCGCCCGCGCGGCCCTCGTAGCCCGGGCCGCGTGGTCCTCGTCGTCGCTCTCGTTCATCGTCGAGGGTGAGCGGGCCGGCGACAAAAGGTGTAGGGGTTCCGGCGGTCGGGGTCGTCCCCGCGTCGCGGCCGCGGGGCCGGTCAGCGGATGGCCTCGAACAGTTCGCGGACGAGTTTCCGCTCGGCCGCACAGAGGCGGTTCGAGACCGCAGAGCGCGTGATCCCGAGACGATTCGAGATGTCCGCGAGGTCCGTCCGGCGTGGCACGTCGTAGTAGCCGGCGCTCACCGCGACTTCGACGGCCTCCAGTTGCTTGTCCGTGAAGCCGTCCACCTCCAGCGTGAACGACCTGTTCGCCTCGTCGAGTTCGTCCGTCGTGAGTTGCTGGAGTCGGACCTCGGCCCCAGTGTCCTTCAGCGAGCTGATAATAGAGAAGATCTGCTCCCGGTCGCAGGTCGACAGCGAGACGATCAGGTCGTCGTCCTCGAAGGCGTCGACGCTCGAAATACAGTCGTGGGACCGGATCACCGAACAGATGCACTTCTCGTGGACGTTCGTCTTGACGAGCGTCGCGTCCGACTCACCCGTCCGCAGTTTCGCGCGACACTCGTCGCACTCCTCTTCGTTGTTGTGACAGATAGACTGCATTACCTCCCGGCTGGAGCCGATCGCATCGAGTATCGGACAGTTCGAGTCGGGGTGCGGCGTGATTCGTAACACCGCGTTGAGACACTCTTCAACGGTTATCACGTCGAGAGGAGTTTCGTTGCAGTCAGTCATCTTATACGTAACTATCCGCGGCACGCTTACAAGTCCACGCTCCATTCCCAGCGAGTGGGGTTCACGACGGGAGTCCCCGTCGTAGCCGGGGTCGTGAGGGGCACGTCGCCGGTCGGCGTCCGACGGTCATCGCTTCTCGTCGTCGGCCGACCGCCGTCGGTGCAAGTCGAGCAGGTCCACGTCGAGGGCGTCGGTGGGACACTCCTCGACGCACCGGAAGCAGTTGATACACGCGTCCTGCTCGGTTCGGGGTCCCCGGACGTCGTTTCCCCGCGGGCAGACGGTTACACAGCGGTTACAGTCGATGCACTCGTCCGGCGCGTACCGAACGGTCTCGGTCGACGTGTACACGTTCGCGACGCCGCCGACGTTTCCGACGGGACAGACGCGGGGCCAGTCCACGACGAACAGCACGACGAACGGGTACGCGGCGGCGATGCCGAGGCTCCACGACAGCGTCTGGTGTTTCCCGAGGAGGATCAGGTTCCGCGAGATGATCCCGATCGGACAGAAGGAACTCCAGAACGGGTAGCCGGTCACCGCGGTGACCCCCAGTACCCCTGCAAGCAGCGCGACGCCGTCGCGCCAACTCGTCGATACCGGGAGCCGACGCGACGCGCCGTGGACCCACATCAGGGGCCGGGACCGCTGCACCCAGTGGACGATCGGTCGCATCGGACAGACCCACCCGCACAGCGACCGTCCGAGGACGAGTACGACGCCGAGGGTCAACAGCGTGTAGGGGAGCGCGACCCACACGACCGAGCGCGTGGCGAGCGTGATCTCCAGAAAGCCCACCGGACAGATAAACCGGAGCATCCCCACCCCGAACGCCGAGAGCGATCCGGTCGCGACTTCGAGTCCCGACCCGACGAGGATCAACGCGAGCACGCCGAGGAAGAACGCGTTCCGGACGGTCCGGATGGAGAGGCGCGACATCGGTCACCCCCTCCGGACCGGGTACGCCGCCTCCTCGTCGGGCGGGTACAGTTCGATCGCCGTCCCGTCGACGGGACAGGCCTCGACGCACCGGCCACAGCCCGGACACCGGTCGGTGTCCACCGAGAACGTCTCCCGGTCCTCGTAGCCGGGTTCGCGGATCGCGTCGGTGGGACACACCGGGTCGCAGTTCGAGCAGTTGATACAGCGGCCGGCGTCGACCTGTGCGACCCCGATCACCTCGTCGGCCGGGAGGCGGCCGCGGTCGTCCGTGGGCAGGTCCCGGAGCGCGTCGGTCGGACAGGCGTCGACGCAGTCGAGACACGCCTCGTTCCACGCGATACAGCCGCCGTTTTCGGGATCGAGGATCGGCACGCCGCTGTGTAACAGCCCGTCGGGGACGTCGGCGAACGTCAGCGCCGACGTCGGGCAGACCTGGACGCAGCGGCCGCACTTGATGCAGCGTTCGAGCAGTCGCTCGTCGGCGTCGACGCTCGGCGGGAAGACGGCCTCGTCGGCGTCGCCGCCGACGACGCCCGCTCGAATCAACAGGGTTCCCAGCGCGGTGACGGCCGCGGCTTCGCCGCCGTAGCGGAGCGCCTCGCGCCGGTTCACGCCGGCCACCCCCTTCCCGTCGCGGGACGGCGTCGACGGTCGCGTCTCGGAGTACTGGTGGTGTGCATGTGGTTTGACGTCGAAACGGACGTTCGTGGGGTGCGGGACGATAGCCGACTCCGGCGTTAGCTCTCGAGCCGACGGACGAGCGCGGATCGGGCGCCGTGGGGGTCACGCCAGAGGTAGATCGCGAGCCCCGCCAGCAGCCACGCGATCAGGATCCCCAGCAGGATTCGTCCCGCCTGCGGGACCTGTTCGCGGTAGGCGCCCGCTGCCCAGTCGTACCACACCCACAGTCCGACGAGCCAGATCACGCCGAGGACGACGCCGGGCGCGCCGAGTTGCGCCAGTTTCGCCTTCGTGAGCGATCCGACCGTCCGCCAGTAGCCCGCGTCTTCGAGTTCCGTGTTGTGTGCCGTCATCGTTGTCACCTCTAGAACGTCCCGAGACCGGGGTCCGCGTAGATGCCGTACGGGAGCCAGTCCATCTCCCAGATCGCCTCCGCGGGGAGGGGTTGCTCGTAGCCGAACGCGCGCGACATCGTCGCCAGCATCCCGTCGACGGTGCCCGAGATGCCCGCCTGCCAGCGGACGATCTCGTGGAGCCAGCTTCGACCCTGCGTGAACGGGCAGGCGTTCATACAGGCGCTGTCGTTCGTGCCGTTCTCGCCCCAGAACTTCCGGCAGCGCGCGCCGTCGTTGTACCATTTGCGGACGCCGGGGTTCTTGTGCTCTTGCGTGCCGGGATAGGGGCTCTCCCACGTCTGCGTGCCGGTCGGAATCGCGCCGGCCGGACACTGGTGGGCGCAGATCTTGCAGGCGTCACAGAACTCGTTCGCCCCGAACCGGATCCAGTCGTCGGACTCCAGGGGCATGTCCGTGAAGATCTTCGACACCCGCAGGTTCGAGCCGAACTGCGGGTGGATGAGCCGCGCGTGGCGGCCGTGCTCGCCGAGGCCGGCGTCGATCGCCAGCGGGACGGTGGCGGCGAGGTCGTTCCCGCTCGGGATGGCGCGGTAGCCCATGTGCTCGATCCACAGCGACATCGTCTCCAGCGCGTACCCCTGGCGTTCGTACCCCATGTTAGAACAGAGGCCGCTGGCGAGAGACTGGCCCGTCCGACCCATGTTCCGGGGCATCTCGATGGCGATGACGATCGCCTTGTCGTAGCTCTCGGGGAAGTAGACGGTACCGTCGTCGCCGTGTATCCGGTCGTAGTCCCCGATTTCGACGGTCTGGCCGAACTGGGTCGTCTCGTAGATCCAGCGCTCGTCTACGTCCGCGACGCCGACGGCGCCGACGCCCATCATCCGCGCGAGTTTCTTGACCTTGTGGGTCAGGTCGGCCGGGTCGGTGAGGTCCGGCGCCCGCGTCGCCAGTTCGTCGTCGTCGAGGCCGTGTTTCTCGTAGAACGTCGTCTCCGCCCGGTTCACGTGTGCCCCCCAGCCGGGACGGGCTCTGGCGTCGTTTATCGCCCAGAGCGCTCGCGCCTCGCCCACGCTGGAGGCCTCGTACGGGTCCATGTTGCCGATCGTCACGGAGCCCCGACCCACCCAGGCGTTTTCGATCTGGGTTATCGGGTCCGACTCGCTCGCGTCCGGTTCGCCGATGTCGCCGGACGTTTCGCCGTAGAGGTCGGGGTGGCGGATCGCGTGTTTCGACGCGTCGATCCGCTCGTAGACGTCGTCGTCGACCTCGTAAGGGGGGTCGTCGACCTTCCGGACGCCGAGGGGCGCGTCGCTCGCGGACGCGACCGCCTTCATCCCCGACTCGAAGTCGTCGCCGAAGAACAGCTTCTGGGCGAACAGCGCGTTCAGGACCGCGAGACCGCCCCCGCCCGCGAACGCCCCCAGGACGGCCCGCCGGTCGACCTCCGTCTCGACGATGTCCTCGAAGAGGTCCTCGTAGGTCTCCTCCATCTCCCGCCGGTCGATCTCCCCCTCGTGTTTGGCCATCTCCTGTAGCCCTTCCGGAAGGTCGTCGACGTCGTCGGATGGTTCCACTCCGCCGGAGAGTTCGTCGGGATTGCTGGCCATCGTCCGTACAATCGGTAGTAAGACGAATAGGTACTATGCGCTATATTACACGGGTACTAGTACGACCCTCGAAACGGACGGGGTCGAGCCGACGGCGCCGTCTACAGGGTGGCCTTATTTTGGGTGGGTGAAACCATCACTCACGATATATGTCGTCCTCCGGGATCGAACCGCCGGACGAACCGTCACGCCGAGAGCGACGAATCCGGACCGTTCCCGCGACGGGATGCGATACCTCGGTGATAAACGTTCCTCTCTCCAATACAGTGTGAGAAAACTGAACGTTCTTTTGCGACGTCGGGACGCGCGTGAGCGTGTGGCAGCCCGCCACACCACCGACTATGAGCAACGAACGCCACCACGACCGGGCGTCGGCGTCGTCCGGTTCCGACGCGGCGGACGGGTATCGACTGGACAGACGAACCGCGCTGAAACTCGCCAGCGTGGCGGGCGTCGGCGCCGTCTTCTCCGGGACGGCGCTCGGGGACGGCGCGTCGCCGGACGGGGAGCCGATCGATCCGGATCGCTCGCCGCCGTGGGAGGACCGCGACGGGCGGGGCGACCGGTGGGCGGCGGATCGGTGGTTCGTCGAACTCGAGGCGCCGCCGACGGTCCGCGGGGGGACGCCGGCGGACCACGCCGACGAGCGCGCTCGCCTCCGTGCGGCGGCCCGACGCGAGGGCGTCCGGTTCACCGAGCGGTACGACTTCACCGCGCTGTGGAACGGCCTCTCGGTTCGGGCCGACCTCGCCGACGCCGTCGCGATGAGCGGGTTCGACGCCGTCGGCGCGGTGTACCCGGTCGCGCTCGTCGACCGTCCCGATCCCGAAGAGGCGTCGCCGGAACT
The DNA here is from genome assembly GCF_024296665.1 of Salinilacihabitans rarus. Taxonomy (NCBI): domain Archaea; kingdom Methanobacteriati; phylum Methanobacteriota; class Halobacteria; order Halobacteriales; family Natrialbaceae; genus Salinilacihabitans; species Salinilacihabitans rarus. The sequence continues at coordinate 375,106 of NZ_CP100762.1, forward strand.
GGACACCGCGCTCGCGATGACCGGCGCGGACCGCGCGCAGAACCTCGGTCTCACCGGCGACGGCCGCAGCGTCGCGGTCGTCGACACGGGCGTCGACTACAACCACCCGGACCTCGGCGGCGGCGGTGACCCCGACGAGACGATCGAGGCCGGCGCCGACCGCACGTTCGACCACCCGCGGATCAGCCACGGCTGGGACTACGTCGGCGACGAGTTCGACGCCAGCGACCCGGACGCCGAACCCGACCCGAACCCCGACCCGATGGACCGCAACGGCCACGGCACCCACGTGGCCGGCATCGCGGGGGCGAACGCCGCCGCCGACGACGGCGTCACCGGCGTCGCGCCCGCGGTGGCCTTCGGGGCCTACAAGGTGTTCGGCGCCTCCGGGCCCACGACGGCCGACGTCATCGTCGCGGCGCTGGAGGACGCCTACGAGGACGGGATGGACGTCGTCAACATGTCCCTCGGGGCGAGCCTGACGTGGGGACAGGAGTACCCGACGACGGCCGCCAGCAACGAACTCGCCGCGCAGGGCGTCGCGGTCGTCAACTCCGCGGGCAACGACGGCGGACTGGGCGCGTGGAGCCTGAGCGCGCCGGCGAACGCCCACGACATCGTCAGCGTCGCCAGCGCCGAGAACACCTCCCTCGACGCGCTGGCCTTCGAGGTCACCGCGCTCGACGGGTCGGTTCCGTACCTCGAACTCAGCGGCGCGGAACTGCCGCCGACGGCGGGGGAGTCGGCGCCGCTGGCGCTGCCCGCCGAGAGCGAGATCGGCGGCGAGACGGGCTACTTCGGCTGCGAGCCCGAGGACTTCGCGGCGTTCCCGGAGGGCCACGTCGCGCTGATCGAGCGCGGTCATTGCACGTTCGCGCGGAAGTACCTGAACGCCGTCGAGGCCGGGGCGACGGGCGTGGTGATCTTCAACAACGTCTCCGGCCTGTTCAGCGGCACGATCCTCGACGCCGGCGTCGAGGGCGTCTGGGGGGCGGGCATCAGCCGCGCGGACGGGCTCGAACTCGCCGCCCTCGTCGACGCCGGCGAGGAGGTGCGACTCGGCTTCACCGACGAGGAGGTGTCGGTGCCGAACCCGAACGCCGGCCTGCTGTCGAGTTTCAGCTCCTACGGACAGGACGTCGAACTCGCGTTCGGCCCGACGCTCACCGCGCCGGGCGGGCTGATCACCTCCACCTACCCGCTGGAGCGGGACGGGTACGCGATGCTGTCGGGGACGTCGATGGCGGCGCCGCACGTCGCCGGCGCGGTCGCGCTGCTGCTCGAAGCCGAACCCGACCTCGATCCGTTCGCGGTACGCGACCGGCTACAGAACACCGCCGAGCCGGCGCCGTGGTCGCTCGCTCCCGGCGCCGGCTTCCTCGATCACAGCTTCCGGCAGGGGGCCGGGATGCTCCGGATCGACGAGGCGGTCGGCGCCGACCGGCGCGTCGAGCCCGGGCAGATAGCCGTCGGCGACGCCGACCGAACCGAGGTGACGGTGACGGTGTACAACGACGGTGACACGGACGTCGAGTACGCGATCGACCACGCCGGCACGCTCGGGACCGCGGCCAGCACGTTCGAACCGACGTTCCTCCTGCCGGGCGCCGCGGTCGAGGCCCCGGAGACCGTGACGGTCCCCGCCGGCGACTCGACCGCGGTCGACGTGACGATCGTCGCCCCCGGCTTCGGCTGGCCGAACCACCAGTACGGGGGCTACGTCGAACTGCGCCCCGACGACGAGGACGCGGCGACGCTGCGCGTCCCGTACGCGGGGTACGACGGCGAGTACCTGGACCTGCCGCTGTTCGGCTACTACGAGGGGCCGGACGAGTTCGTCGAGCGGGAGCCGCGGCTGGCGGCGATCGTCGACGAGGCGGACGGGGACCCCGTCACCGAACCGGTCGAGGCGGGCCACGAGTTCGCCGTCGCGGAGGGTGACTACCCGGTCGTCGAGGCGTTCTTCGGGCACTTCCCGCGGGAGATGCGGGTGTACGCCGAGCACCGGGAGAGCGGCCGGGAGTGGCTCGCGATGGCCGACGAGTACCTGCCACGCAGCGAGGGGCCGAACCACTACCGACAGTTCCCCTGGCCCGGGACGACCCGGGCGGGCGAGAGCGACGCCGCCCGCCCGGTCCCGAGCGGGACGTACACGCTCAGGGTGGAGGTCCTGCACACCCTCGGCGACCCCGAGAACCCCGCCCACTGGGAGACCTGGAAGTCGCCCGCGTTCGAACTCGACACCCGTCGGGCCCGGCGGCCGACGGCCTCGCCGGTCGACTCCCCCGCCAGTTCCGGGGAGTAGTCGGCGGGTAGACGCCGTTTTCGTTCGCCGACGGCCCGACGGTGACGACGGCCCCCGAGCGACCGATAACAAATGTATAGTATACCGTTTTTCAGGAAACGATCGAGGTCGAACCGGTTGTACGTCCCCGGCGGTTCGGCCGCCCGGAACGGCGGAGACGCGGCGCTCGTCGGTCGTCCGGTCAGAATTGCGAGGGAAGATCGCTCCGTCGGATCTTCCGCATCTTGCGATGCGAGGGGAGGGAATCGAACCACCTCCGAGAACCTGCGCGAAGCGCAGAACCTCGGCGTAATTCGATTCCTCCGTGGCATCTCGTTCGGCGCGGCGTGCGCCTCACTGCGATGCGAGGGGAGGGAATCGAACCCACGAACTCCTACGAGAGCGGATCTTGAGTCCGCCGCCGTTGACCGCTTGGCTACCCTCGCACGCGACTCGGGTGTACGCCCTCGTGGGGGTTAAACGACCCGATTTTCGTTCCGGCGGTCTCCGGACGCCTATCGGGACACGTGATCGGCAGAAACGGTTCGGGAAGTCTAGTCCGGCAGACCGTGTAGACGGTGCCGAACGGATAGCACGTATCGTTCGGAGAAGCGGACAGAACTGGGCGTCGATCGGGAGAATGCCGTGTGCTCCCGCGAGGCGCTCGTCCCGACGGGATCGGGTGGAGATTTGGGGCCAATCTTCGACGGAGTTTCCATCGATCTTCCGTCCTTCTTGAAAAATCTACTTCCCCGGGGGCGGCCACGTACTGGTAGCATGAGGCCCACTGGAACGCGACGAAGTGTGTCCACGCGGCGAGTGGAGCCACGGCCCTCGAACTGGCCGACCGTACCGACGGCGGGAGCGACGACGATCCGACGGACAACGAGACGACGGCCGATGGCGGGTAACTGCCGCTGCCGGAAGCCACTATGCTGACCGAGCGCCTCCGAGGCGGCGAGTTCCCCTCACGTACCGACTTCCTGTTCGCCGTACTCGCCGGAGGTACGGGCGTCGCGGGATCGTACGCGGTCGCAGGGTACACGAGACGGTTCGTCGTCGCACCGATCGATGCCGCGGTCGTCCGGCTGACGCCCGGAGAGATCGTCGCGTTCGTGATTCAGAACGTCGGCGAACAGGGACACCTCCTGCACGTTGGCCTGTCCCTCGTCGTCGCGACCGGATTGCTCGCGGCCACCGCACTGGGTGGACGCTACGCTGCTCGACGAGTCGGCCGGCCCGTGGTCGGCGGTGGCCTGGCCTGCGTCCTCGCGTGGGGCCTGACCGTCTCGATTACTGCAGAGCCGGTACTCGCGGTCGGTGCCGCTGGACCCGTGGCGGCGTTTACCACCGCTGGCGCTGTGCCGCTGGCCGCTTCCGGACGGGACCCGTCGCGACGGCGCGTCCTCGTCGCGAGCGCGAGTGCCCTCACCTTCCTCGGTATCTCTATCGGCCTCGGCCGGTCGACGGCTCCCGGCAAGCCCGCCACCGGCGAGACGGGGGAGATCGACGAAGAGGTATCCACGCTTCTACAGGAGGCCGAAGCGAAGTCCCTCGACATCCGTGGCGACGTCCCGGGACTCGTGAGTACGTTCGACGAGTTCTACAACGTCGACATAGCGACGTTCGATCCGACCCTCTCGCCCGAGGACTGGTCGCTGACGATCACCGGCGAAGTCGACGACGACGTGACAGTTTCCTTCGACGAACTGACGGACATGCCCACCGAGCGACGGTTCGTTACGCTCCGGTGTGTCGGCGAGACCCTGAACGGCCGGAAACTGGACAACGCCGTCTGGACCGGGACGCCGATCAAACCACTCCTGGAGGAGGCCGACCCCGGGGGTGAGTGTGGCTGTGCAATGGTTCACGCGGCGGACGATTACTTCGTCCAGTTCCCGATCGAGGCCCTCGAGGACGGCTTCCTCGCGTGGGAGATGAACGGCCGGCCTCTCCCCCGGTCCCACGGTCATCCGGTGCGCGTTCTGATCCCCGGACACTGGGGCGAGACGAACGTCAAGTGGCTCACCGAGATCGAACTTCTGGACGAGGAGATAGACGGCTACTGGGAACAGCGCGGGTGGCACGGGACCGGCCCGGTGAACACCGTCGCCAAACTCTGGAGCGACGCCACGCTCGACGATGGAAACGTCGAGGTCGCCGGCCACGCGTACGCCGGGACGCGTGGCATCGAGAGCGTGGAAGTCTCGATAGACGCGGGGGAAACCTGGCGGGACGCGGAACTCTCGGACCCGCTCCCCGGGGACGACGTGTGGCGACAGTGGCGGTACGAGTTCGAAGCCGACGGCACTCACGACGTCGTGGTGCGAGCGATCGACGGCGAGGGAACCCTTCAGCCCGAAGCGCCGTCGGAGGCGTTCCCGAGCGGTGCGACCGGGTGGGTCTCGAAGACGGTAGGGGAACGACCCCCGAATTGATGATACCCCGAACCGAGAGCACGCACGGATGGAGAAGGCACTCTGGTATCTCCTCGTCGGCACTCGCGGCGGCGAGAACCGTGCGCGGATCATCGCCGCTCTCGACGAGCGACCCCGGAACGCCAACCAACTCGCGGAGTGCCTCGACGTCGACTACAACACGGTGAGACACCACCTCGAAATGTTACAGAAACACGACGTGATCGAATCCGGCGGCGACGAGTACGGGAAGTTGTACTTCCTGACCGATCGGTTCGAGCGCCACCGCGAGGAGTTCGAAACCGTGCTGGAGGCGATGTGAATGGCGGAGGCGATGGGGCCCTGGATACTGGTCGCGACCGCCCTCTCGGGGGTGAACGTCCTCCTCCTGGCGGCGCTGACGGTCGTCTGGCTGCGCAACTACCGGACGTTCGGGTCCGAGATGACTGCCGGACTGGCGGCGTTCGGCGTCGCGATGCTCCTCGAGAATATCGTCGCCATTTACTTCTTCTTCAGCAGCGGGATGCTCTACGCCGATTCCCCGGCCGTCCAGCGGTCCGTGGTCACCCTCCGTGCACTGCAGACCGTGGCTCTGGCCTTCCTCACCTACGTTACTGCGAAGTGACCCGTCCCGTACTCCGTGCGGGATTCCTGAAAGAGGGGGTCACGTCACCGCAACCGAACATCCCGGGAAACCGATCTTCGACGCGCTCGACGCGCCTCGGTCGCCGGAACCGATTCGTTGATGTGTGCGAGAGGCCGAGAGCCGACCGAACGACAGCCAGTGACCATGACACTCTCCTTCGAACTCACGCTCTCGCTGCTCGGCGTCTGGACTCTCATGCTCTTCGCGGCGACGAACGCCGCGGCCTACGGCCAGTGGCTCGCGGAGCGGTCGCCGCCGGACGAACGAGAACGGTAAGCGGGGGCGTCAGGCCGGTGCCTCGACGCGGCGCTCGCGCTCGTCGCTCCCGCCGCCGTCGTCGTTCCCGTCTCGGCCCTCGCCGTCCCGGCGCCCACAGTTCGGACACCAGTAGCCGCCCTCGACGTGCGCGTAGAGGCGTTCCCCACACCCCGCACAGCGCCAGCTCGGATGTCTCATCGGCGTCCCGTCCCACCCGGAGCCGAATAAGGCCTCGCCCCGAACGTGCGGGGGACCGAGGGAGTTACCCGGCGGCGGCGCCAACCGTGGGCATGGACGAGCACACCCGCGACCCGACGGTCGAACCGCCGCCGGGGAATCCGACGGGGTGGCTCGCGTCCGCGGGCCGCTGGGAGCACGACACCCTCCGCCGGGCGACGGTCCACGGCGTCCGCCTGTACAACGCCGGCGCGTTCCACGAATCACACGACTGTTTCGAATCGGAGTGGTACAACTACGGGGCCGGAACCACCGAAAGCGCCTTCGCTCACGGAATGGTGCAGGTCGCGGCGGGCGCGTACAAGCACTTCGACTTCGAGAACGACGACGGGATGCGGAGCCTCTTCGAGACGGCGTTGCAGTACCTCCACGGCGTCCCGAACGACTACTACGGTGTCGACCTGCTCGACGTGCGAACCACGCTCACGAACGCGCTAGCCGATCCAACCGTGTTAGACGGGTGGCGAATCGAACTCGACGGGGAGCGACCGGAAGCGAGACCGGGGGATTACGAACACGCCGAACGCCTCGAATGACGCCATTCCGGCCCCGTCGAACCCGCAGACGGGGATCGGGTTCGGCGAGCGTGCCGAGGACGGGGCGCGAACGTGGCACCGTCGACGAGTGAAAGCGACACTCGGCGCGGAGAGAGAGTGTGCAGTAGATTCAGCAGGCCGTATCGTCACGGTGTCATGGTTGTATGCGATGGTACCGACATTATTTTATGTGAGAGTTCGACGTGCGATAGTGCGTGAGCCGGTTGCCTATCGACAGCGATTTAGAGAGGGGACAGCGGGACGTTCCCGTTCCGTACCCGACAGCTGACGCGCCGCGAGGCGCTCCGGAGAGGGGGCTGTGAGCCGGAGCCGCGACCGCCCCGAGGTGCGAACGGCCCTCGCCGGCCCCCTCGAAGAGCCGCTTACAGCCGGAGCGGCCGGTCCGAGGAGACGTAGTCGACGCCGCGTAGCCCGAGCAGCGTCGCCGTCAGTCGCTTCTCGACGTCCCAGGCGTGGACTTCGAGCCCGAGGTGCTTCGCCCGGGAGACGAGCCGCGTCCCGAGACAGCGACGGGAACTCGCCCCGAGGACGTCGCAGTCGAGTTCGACCGCGGTCGTCACCGGGTGGTCGAGGCTGCGACCGGCCAGCAGCCCCGTCGGTTGCTCGGGGTCGAGGTCCCGGACGGCGCGCAGTTCGGGGAGCAGGAACGAGGTGACGACGACGCGGTTGTCGACCCCGTCGAGCGCGTCGAGGACGTCCGCGGCGACGCCGACGGCCTTCACTTCGAGGTTGACGTCGACCCCCGGCGGGAGCGCCGCGAGGACCTCGTCGAGCGTCGGAATTCGCTCGTCCGAGCGGCCGACGGTCAGCGAGCGCAACTCCTCCAGTGTGAGGTCGGCGACCGCGCCGGTGCCGTCGGTGACGCGGTCGACCGTCTCGTCGTGGACGACGACGAGTTCGCCCGAGCCACAGCGGCGGACGTCGAACTCGACGGCGTCGGCGCGCTCGGCCGCCGACCGGAGCGCCGCGACGGTGTTCTCCGGGGCCGCGGCCGCGAAGCCGCGGTGGGCGATGAGCCGCATCGGTCGTTCGAGTAGACGACGCCCGCGACGTATTAACGTACCGTCGGCACGGACGGCTCGCGCCGTCGACGAGTCCGTCGGGGTCGCGACGAGACGCGCTGCCGGAACCGTGGTATGCTTTGTCCCCCGGGACGAATCGGGGGACATGCGCGCCGTTCGATTCCACGAACACGGCGGACCGGAGGTACTGCGAGTTGACGAGGTCGACCGGCCGGAACCCGACGACGACGAGGTGCTGATCGCCGTCGAGGCGGCGGCGGTCAACCCCGTCGACACCTACTTCCGCGAGGGGTCGTACCAGCCCGGCGACCTGCCGTGGATTCCGGGCAGCGACGTCGCCGGCGTCGTCGAGGCCGTCGGCGAGGCCGTGACGCGCTTCGAGCCCGGCGACCGGGTGTTCGGCACCGGACTCGGGAAGGACCACCAGGGGACGTGCGCCGAGTTCGTCGCCGCGCCGGCGGACCTCCTCGCGCACCTCCCGGACGGCGTCGGCTTCGACGTCGGCGCCGCCCTCGGCGTCGCCGGCGGTACCGCCTGGCGGGCGCTGATCCAGTACGCGGGGCTCGAACCGGCCGAGCGGTGCCTGATCCACGGCGGTAGCGGCGGCGTCGGCCACGCCGCCGTTCAGGTCGCGGCCGCGGCGGGCGCGGCGGTGACGGCGACCGCCGCGCCCGAGTACCACGCCGACCTCGAGGCCCTCGGCGCGGACGCCGTCGTCGACTACGCGCGAGACGACCTCGCGGACGCGGTCCGGGAGGCGGGCGAACCCGACGTGATCCTCGACCACCGGCTCGACGACTACCTGCAGTTCGACGCGGACGTCGCCGCGCAGGGCGCACGCGTCGTCGGCATCGGGAACACGCGGCCCGAGGCGGGCTTTACGAACGTCCCGGCCGCGCGGGCGACGGAACTGCGGATCCAGCTGATGGTGCTGTTCAACGCGCCGGACATGGCGGGCATCCTGGAGCGGCTGGCGCGGCTGCTGGCCGCGGGCGACCTCACCGCGGAGGTCGCCCGCACCTACAATCTGGAGGCGGTCGACGAGGCCCAGCGGGCCGTGATGGAGGACAGTTTCCTCGGGAAACTCGTCGTCGAGCCGTAGTCGCGGGCGGCGGGAGCCGCGTTTTTGAGACCGCGGGTCGTAGGGGAAGCCATGTCAGTCTCGTACGACTTCGAGGGGACGGTCGCGGTGATCACCGGCGCGAGCGGCGCGCTCGGCAGCGCCGCCGTCGAGACGTTTCTGGCGGCCGGCGCGACGGTCTGTGCCGTCGACGTGGTCGAACCCGACGCCGAGGACGCGCTCCTCGATCCGGACGCCGGCCACCACTTCTACGAGACCGACCTCACCGACGAGTCGGCGGTCGAGGAACTGATCGAATCGGTCGTCGACGACCACGGCGGGATCGACCACCTGCTGAACGTCGCGGGGACGTGGCGCGGCGGCAGCCACGTCGAGGAGACCGACCTCGAGGAGTTCGAGTTCCTCGTGGACGTGAACCTGAAGACGGCGTTTCTGGCGTCGAAACACGCCCTCCCGCACCTGCAGGCACGCGAGGGGGCGATCGTCAGCGTCAGCGCGCGCTCGTCGCTCGAAGGCGGCGCGGGCGACGGCCCCTACCGGATCACGAAGGCCGGCATCCGCCTGCTGACCGAGACCCTCGCCGAGGAGAATACGGGCACCGTGCGCGCGAACTGCGTGCTGCCGAGCGTGATCGACACGCCGGCCAACCGGGAGATGCTGCCCGACGCCGACCACGACGCGTGGGTCCAGCCCCGGGAGATCGCCGACGTGATGGCCGTCCTGTGTAGCGACGCGGCGGCGGCCACGAGCGGCGCGGCCGTGCCGGTCTACGGCGAGGCGTGAAAAAAGAGCGGTCGACGGTTACAGGTTCTGTCCGAGCCAGTCGGCGAAGTCCCCGGTCAGGAACTCGTAGTACTCGAAGACGCCGAGGTAGATGGTGACGAACAGGATGACGATGACGGGAATTCGGACGAGCCAGATCCAGACGTCGCCCCACGAACCGAGGTTCCTGACGCCGCGTCCGATCTCGTCGAGCGCGACGTTCGAGATCACCCAGCCGACGAAGATCGACACCATCAGTCCGCCGAACACCAGCAGGATGTTGTTGGCGAACAGGTCGTAGAGGTCGATGAAGACGAGGTCGAGCGCGGTCGGGATCCCGACGACGAAGATGATCGTTCCGACGATCGCCGTCGCGGTGAACCGTTCCATTCCCCGCTCGTCGATGAGGTACGAGACGACGACCTCGAGCAGGCTGATCGCGCTCGAGAGCGCCGCGATGGCGATGGTGCCGAAGAAGACCGTACCGATGAGCCAGCCGAACGACAGGTCGCCGAGCGCCGCCGCGAGGCTGATGAAGATCGCGCCCGCGCCGATCGTATTGGCCGGATCGACGCCGCCGGTGAAGAAGATCGGGAAGACGATCAGACCGGCGGTGAACGCGATCAGCGTGTCCAGTCCGACGATGATCAGGCCGTCCTCCGCGAGGTTTCGGTCGTCTCCGATGTAGGACGCGTAGGTGATCATCGCGCCCATCCCGAGCGACAGCGTGAAGAACGCCTGTCCGGCCGCCGCCGGCAGGATATCGGTCCAGTTCGCGAGGATCTCGCCCACGTCGGGCGAGAGGTAGAACGCGTACGCCTCGCTGGCACCCGGGAGCGTGAACGCGTAGACCGCGAGGCCGAAGGCGATGAGGATGATCGCCGGGACCATCACTTGCACGGCGAATTCGATCCCGCGACGGATGCCGAAGCCGACGATGGCGATCACGGCCGCCATGAAGATGGCGTGGCCGAGCACGGCGTCGAGTCCGCTCGCCGCCTCGACGAACTGCCCTCCGGCGCCCTCGATGTCACCGACGTAGCCGCCCTGAAGGCCGATCAGGACGTACCTGAGTACCCAGCCGCCGACGACGCTGTAGTACGACAGGATGATGAATCCCGTGGCGGCGAAGACCCAGCCGAGGTACTGCCAGACGCCGCCGCCGAGTTCCTTCAGTGCGCCGACCGGGTTGCGATTCGTCCGCCGACCCACGACGAACTCGACGAGCATCGCCGGGAACCCGATGAGGGCGACGAACAGGAGGTAGACGACCAGAAACGCCGCGCCGCCTTCCTGTCCGACGAGGAACGGAAATCGCCAGATGTTACCTAGTCCCACTGCGCTACCGACCGCGGCGAGGATGAACCCCGTCCGCGTGGCCCATGTTTCTCGTTGCGCCATGACACGGGGTACAAATGCCCCCCATATATGAGTTTCGTGATCTTATGTATCAACAGTCCGACCGAACTGCCGGACGGGCGCGGACTTCGGCGATCCGACGCGGTCGAGAACCCCCGGAGATGGCGATTATTGCCAGTTCCGGTGACGCCGGAATCGGAATCGAACGGGTCAGGTTACGTTACATTGTCTGTCTTCACCAGCCACGTCTCCCCGTAACGTATAACACGGCACCGCGGGAATACGCCTGCATACGGAGGGATAGATATTGTCTACCATAGACGAGGCGGTAAGACGGGGTCGAGACGTGAGCCTCGAGGAAGCGGGCGCGATCGTCGTGGGACTCGCCGGGCTCCTGTTGCTCGGCGACCTCGCGCTCGGGATCCTCGATGGCACGTACAGCATCGCCCGGACCGGCAGGTACCTGTGGCAGGGACTGATGTACGGACTGATCATCGGTCTCGCGGGGATCGGCCTCTCGATGACCTACAGCATCCTGAACTTCGCGAACTTCGCCCACGGTGACTACATCACGAGCGGCGCCTTCCTCGGCTGGGGCGTCACGTACCTCGTCGCCGGGTGGACCGCTGGCGTCTACGAGTTCGGCCAACTCGTGCTGGTCAGCCCCACCCGCGGCGTCGGTGGACCGCAACTCGGCATCGCCGCGACGTCGACGCCGCTTGCGGTCCTCGTCGGCGCGCTGTTCGCCGGGGTGGCGACGGCCGCGTTCGTGCTCCTGATCGACCGGGTCGTCTACAAGCCGATGCGCGGGGCCGGCGGGATCCCGCTGCTGATCGCCAGCATCGGGGTGGCGTTCGCGCTGCGGTACCTCGTCGTCTTCGTCTACGACCAGCGGACCCGCGGGACGACGGCGACGCTCGACCTCCCCTCGTGGGAGTTCCTGCTCGTCGACGGTTACATTACGATCGACGCCCACGACCTGACGCTGTTGTTCGCCAGCGTGGGGCTCATGGTCGGCGTCCACCTGCTGTTACAGCGGACGAAACTCGGCAAGGCCATGCGGGCGATGTCGGACAACGAGGACCTCGCGCTGGTGACCGGCATCCCGAACGAGCAGGTCGTCCGCTGGACGTGGGCCATCGGCGGCGGCCTCGCGGGCGTCGCCGGTTACCTCATGGTGCTGTGGACCGGGACCATCGACTACCAGTTCGGCTGGCTGTTGCTCCTGTTGATCTTCGCCGGGGTGATCCTCGGCGGGATCGGCTCGGTCTACGGCGCGATCGCGGGCGGACTCGTCATCGGCCTCGCGATGCGGGTGTCGCTGATCTGGCTGCCCGGGGGCGATTTCACCAACGTCACGGCGTTCCTGATCATGATCCTGGTACTGCTCATCAAACCGTCCGGCATCTTCGGAGGGAAGACCACAGCATGACGAACGGACCCGACCGACCGACCCTCGCAGCGTGGTGGGAACACGACGCCGTGAAGATCGTCGTCGTCATCGGCGCGATCTACGTCGCCTACGCGGCCATCGGCCTGTCGCTCGGCTACTCGACGTCGGGGATCGCCAACACGCTCCGGCGGCTGACCTACCTGATCGCCCTCTACGGGATGGTGACGCTCGCGCTGAACCTCCACTGGGGGTACACCGGGCTGTTCAACATCGGCGTCGCCGGCTTCATGGCCATCGGCGTCTACGTGACGATGATGTTCGCGAAGTCCCCGGACCCGTCCGGGGGCGCCCAGTACCCGGGCCTCGGCCTGCCGATCCCGATCGCGATGGCGGCGGGCGTGCTCGCCGCCGCGCTGGCCGGGCTGGTCGTCGCCATCCCTGCCCTCCGCCTGCGCGCGGACTACCTCGCGATCACCACCATCGCGTTCGCCGAGATCGTCCGGCTGACGTTCACCTCGAGCGCGCTCCAGGAGTTCACGATCTTCGGCGTCGAACTCGGCACGGGTGGCGGCCGCGGGATCATCGCCGACTACCCCGACCCCATGAACGTCATCTTCGAACTGCCGGCGTTCGAGACGTTCGTCGACCTGACGAACAGCTGGTTCGGCTTCGGCCCCAGACAGGCGCGGGCGCTCGCGTACGCGATGACGCTCGTCGCCTTCCTCGCCGGCTTCTACTGGCTCATCCAGCGGACGAGTCGGTCGCCGTTCGGGCGCGTCCTGAAGGCGATCCGCGAGGACGAGCAGGCGGCCCAGGCGCTCGGGAAGAACACGAACCTGTTCAAGGTGAAGGTGTTCATGCTCGGCTGCGGGCTGATGGGGCTGGCCGGCACGCTCTGGTGGTTCCGCCGACAGGGGGTAACGCCCACCGCGTTCCGCCCGCACGTCACGTTCTACATCTGGATCGCGCTGATCATCGGCGGCGCCGGCTCGAACACCGGCAGCATCCTCGGCTCCGGGCTGTTCGTCGCGGTCCTCTTCGAGGGGCCCGACTACGCCCGCCGGGTGATCCTCGCGAACGTGGAGGCCGGCGACGCGCCCAACACGTTCGACGCGGCGGTCGCGCCGCTGCTGTCGGGCGACCCCTCGCCGCTGCTCTGGTACGCGTTCGACGAACTCCTGACGCTGCAGTTCGTCGCGATGGGCGTCGTGTTGATCCTGCTGATGCAGCGGCGGCCGGACGGCCTGCTCGGCCACCGCGAGGAGACGGCCGCGGCCGTGCCGTTGACGCGGCGATCAACCGAAGCCCCCGCCGCACAGCCGGGAGGTGACGACTGATGAGCGACACGGCTGGCGACCCCGCTACCGGCGCGGACGCGGCCGGGGAGGCGGCGTCCGCGGTGACGACCGAGGAGCGCCGTCCGGAGGCGGAACTCGTCGTCTCCAACATCGAGAAGCGCTTCGGCGGCATCACGGCCGTCGACGGGGCCTCCTTCGAGGTCGAGGAGGGGACCCTGACCGGCCTCATCGGGCCCAACGGCGCCGGCAAGTCCACGACGTTCAACCTCATCACCGGCATCCACCGGCCCGACGGCGGCCGCGTCACCTTCCAGGGCCACGACGTCACGACCCTCAGCCCGCACGAGGTCGTCGACTACGGGCTGGTCCGGACGTTCCAGATCGCCCGGGAGATGCCGAACATGACCGTCCTCGAGAACCTGATGCTGCCGGCGAAAGACCAGCTGGGCGAGGCGCTCTGGCGGTCCGTGACGCCGATCGTCCGGGACGAGGTCGAACGCCAGGAGGCGGAACTCCTGGAACGCGTGTGGAAGACCCTCGAGTTCTTCGAGATCGAGCACATCGCCGAGGAGAAGGCGGGCAACCTCTCGGGCGGGCAGCGAAAGCTACTCGAGATGGCCCGCGCGCTGATGACCGATCCCGAGATGCTGCTGCTGGACGAACCGTTCGCGGGCGTCAACCCGACGCTCGAGAAGAAGTTGCTCGGGCACATCCACGACCTGCGGGCCGACGGCTACACCTTCCTCATCGTCGAACACGACATGGACGTCATCATGGAGAACTGCGAGCACGTCATCGTGATGCACCAGGGGACGGTCCTCGCGGAGGGCCCCCCCGAGGAGATCACGTCGGACGAGCGGGTAATCGAAGCCTACCTCGGGGGTGAGGTCTGATGGCGATGCTCGAAGTCGAGGGCCTCGACGCGGGCTACGGCGACCTCCAGATCCTCAGCGAGGTCGACCTCGCGGTCGACGAGGACGAGTACGTCGTCATCGTCGGTCCGAACGGCGCCGGCAAGTCGACGGCGATGAAGTCCGTCTTCGGACTGACGACGTACATGGGCGGCAGCGTCCGGTTCAAGGACGACGACATCACCGGCCGTCCGCCGGAGGAGATCATCCGCGAGGGGATCGGCTACGTCCCGCAGAACGAGAACGTCTTCCCGTCGCTGACGGTCGAGGAGAACCTCGAGATGGGAGCGTACATCCTCGACGAGATCCCGGACGAGGCGTTCGAGACCGTCTTCGAGCAGTTCCCCGTCCTGCGCGAGCGCCGCGACCAGAAGGTCGGCACGATGAGCGGCGGCCAACAGCAGATGGTCGCGATGGGCCGGGCGCTGATGCTCGACCCCGACCTGCTGTTGCTCGACGAACCCAGCGCCGGCCTCGCCCCCGACCTCGTCGACGAGATGTTCGATCACGTCGACCGGATCAACGAGAACGGCACGGCGGTGCTGGTCGTCGAACAGAACGCGAAGGAGGCCCTCGGTCGGTGCGACCGGGGCTACGTACTCGTGCAGGGCCGGAACCGCTACGAGGACGCCGGCGACGCGCTCCTCGCGAACGAGGAGGTCCGTCAGGACTTTCTGGGCGGCTGAGCCGCGACGAGGGCGGACCGGCCGCTCGGCCGGCGACGTGCGAAGAACTGCCGGCGCCCGGTCTCACCCGGACAGCGCCGATTCGAGTTCGCTCGTGTACGAACCCTGCGTCTGCTCGAACGAGACGGTGTTGAGCGCCTCGCCGCCCTGATCCTCCTCGAACGCCCGAACGAACTCGTCGGAGAGCTGCTGGCCGTAGTCGTTGTTGACGTACAGCGTCGCGGCGGTCTCGGCGCCGAGTTCCTCGGCGCAGACTTCCGCCATCACCTGTCCCTGGAGGATGTCGCTCGGGGCGGTACGGAAGAAGTAACCGTCGTCCTCGATGTTCGTGAGGCTGAGCGCCGTGCTCGCGGGCGAGCACTGGACGATGCCCGCGTCGCTTGTCACGCCGACGAGCGGCACCGAGTTACCCGAGGAGGCCGCGCCGACGATCGCCGGGTAGCCGGCGTCGATGAGCGCCTCGCCGTTGCTCAGCGCCGTCTGCTCGTCGGTGGCCGTGTCCTCGACCTGCAGGTCGATGCTGAAGGCGCCCTCGAACTGCGCGGCGGCGAGTTCGCCGGCGCGGATCATCAGCGACCCGAGTTCGCCGAGGTCGCCGGTCTCGGGCAGCAGGATGCCGACGCTGACCTGATCGCGGTCGGTGCCGCCCGGACTCTCGTCGGCCATCTCGCCGCCGGGGTCTTTGCCCTCGAACTCGATCATGTCGTAGGGCGTGACTGCGCCCTCGCTGAAGTCCCAGAGGTCGTACGCCGCGTCCGCGGGGTCGCCGTTCTCGTCGTAGTCGACGCTGCTCGAAGCGCCCTGGTAGTTGATGTCCTCGCCGTCGGCGACCGCCTCGGCGGCCTCCTGTAACTCGCCGGGGCCGTACTCGTCGCCGTTCGGGTTGGCGATCCGGCGCATCTGGCCGCGGATCGCCTCGCCGTCGTTCTCGCCGGCGGCGACGTTCGCGAGCACGCACGTCGCGACGGCGTCGAACGTGTGCGAGTTGAACACGCCGGCGCTCTCGCCGTACTCGTCCTCGTAGAGTTCCTCGAAGGTGTCCTCGTTCGGACCCGCGGACGACGGGGCGGTACCGACGACGTTGTCCATCGGGTTGCCGACCTCGCTCGGGAGCGCGTCGTCGGCCAGTCCGTCCGGGACGATGATGTCGGTCCCGTTGTCGAACGTCGAGTAGAAGTCCCGGAAGATCTGGATGCCGCTCTCCGGGTACCCGATGATGTTCAGCACGTCCGGGCCGTCGAGCCCTTGGCTGGCCTCGGCGGCGGAGTCCTGATCGTCGCCGTCGCCGCCGTCGCCGTTCGAATCTCCGTCTCCGATGCAACCCGCGACGAGTGATCCGACGCCGATCGCACCCGCGCCCTTCACTACCGTTCGCCTGTCGCAGTGACGTGGCATAGTAGATAGAGATAGCTAATTCTATATAAACTCCGGTAGTTATTGTCATGCAAGGTATGGGTTAACACGACATTTGACACCGCATTCCGGGCCGGTCCGGGGTGGGGAGCCGCCGGGACGATTCCTCCCCATCGTTGCAGAACGTTTTTTGTGTCCGTGCTCGTTGCCCCGCACGATGACTCGGCACGGGAGGGGCAACCGATGACGATGGAAGACCGCATCGAGGAGCTGGAGGAACTGCGCGAGGAAGCGCTGCTCGGCGGCGGCGAAGCCCGCATCGAGCGCCAGCACGAGAAGGGGAAGATGACCGCCCGCGAGCGGATCGACTACTTCCTCGACGACGGCACGTTCACCGAGTTCGATCAGCTCCGGACCCACCAGACGAGCCAGTTCGGGATGGAGGAAAAGCAGATTCCCGGCGACGGCGTCGTGACGGGCTACGGCGAGGTCGACGGCCGGACCGTCTTCGTCTTCGCCCACGACTTCACCGTCTTCGGCGGTTCGCTCGGCGAGGTCTTCGCCGAGAAGATCTGCAAGGTGATGGACATGGCGATGGAGGTCGGCGCGCCCATCGTCGGCCTCAACGACTCCGCGGGTGCCCGCATCCAGGAGGGCGTCAAGAGCCTCGCCGGCTTCACCGAAATCTTCCGGCGCAACCAGGAGGCAAGCGGCGTCGTCCCGCAGATCTCGGCGATCATGGGCCCGTGTGCCGGCGGCGCCGTCTACTCGCCGTCGATCACCGACTTCATCTTCATGGTGAAAGACACGAGCCACATGTACATCACCGGCCCCGGGGTGACGAAGACGGTCACCGGCGAGGAGGTCACCCACGAGGAACTCGGCGGGGCGATGACCCACGCCGACAAGACCGGGGTCGCCCAGTTCGCCTGCGACAGCGAGGAGCAGGCGCTCGACGACATCAAACGGCTGCTCTCCTATCTCCCCCAGAACAACGTCGAGGATCCCCCGCGGGTCGAACCGTGGGACGACCCCGACCGCCGCGACGAGGCCCTGGAGTCGATCGTCCCCGACAGTCCGCAGAAACCGTACGACATGACGCGGGTCATCGAGTCGGTGACGGACGAGGGTTCGTTCTTCGAGGTCGCGGAGAACTACGCGCAGAACCTCGTCGTCGGCTTCGCGCGCCTCGACGGCCGCTCGGTCGGCATCGTCGCCAACCAGCCCCGGGTGAACGCCGGCACGCTCACCGTCGACGCTTCGATGAAGGGATCGCGGTTCGTCCGCTTCTGTGACTCCTTTAACATCCCTATCGTCACCTTCGTCGACGTCCCCGGCTACATGCCCGGCACCGACCAGGAACACCGCGGCATCATCCGCCACGGGGCGAAACTCCTCTACGCGTACGCGGAGGCGACCGTCCCGCTGCTGACCGTCATCACGCGGAAAGCGTACGGCGGCGCCTACTGCGTCATGGCCTCGAAGAACCTCGGCGCGGACGTCAACTACGCGTGGCCGACCGCCGAAATCGCCGTCATGGGTCCGCAGGGCGCGGTCAACATCCTCTACCGCGACGAACTCCAGGAGGCCGAGGACCCCGACGCGCTGCGGGACGAACTCATCGAGGAGTACCGCGAGGAGTTTGCCAACCCCTACACGGCGACGGACAAGGGCTTCCTCGACGACGTCATCCTCCCCACGGAAACCCGGCCGCGGCTGATCGACGATCTCGAGATGCTCGAGACGAAACGCGAGACGAACCCGGACAAGAAACACGGCAACATCCCGCTGTGATGTCGGGCGGAGGCGACACCCCCGAGATGGGCACGGTCGACGACCCCGAACCGCTGGGCGAGGTGCTCCCCGGCGGGATCGACCTCGACGTCCCCGCGGACGCGACCGACGAGGAGGCCGCCGCCATCGTCGCCGCCATCGGGGCACACCTGCGCGACCGCGAGCGTGCGGCCGCCGCCGCGGCGGCCGAGGAGGAGACCTGGCAGGACGCTCGCTGGCGGTTCGCCGGCCGAATGCGCGCCCAGCAACACCGCGACGCCCGGGTGCCGACGACGGCGCCGACGGACCCGTGGACGGCGGCGGGGCGGACGGACAGGTTCTGAGCCGCGTCGGCTCGTAAACCGGACTCTCGATCGAGCGTTGACGCTACTCGTTGCGAAAAAGTAAGGTAGTCGCCTTCCGACGAGACGAACAGGAATGTTCCGGAAGGTTCTCGTGGCCAACCGCGGCGAGATCGCGGTCAGGGTGATGCGAGCGTGCGAGGAGTTGAACGTCGGCACCGTCGCCATCTACTCCGAGGCCGACAAGGACTCGGGCCACGTCCGGTACGCCGACGAAGCGTACAACGTCGGGCCGGCCAGGGCGGCCGACTCCTACCTCGACCACGAGGCGGTCATCGAGGCCGCCCGCAAGGCCGACGCGGACGCGATCCACCCCGGCTACGGCTTCCTCGCGGAGAACGCCGAGTTCGCCCGCAAGGTCGAGGAGGCCGAGGGGATCACCTGGATCGGCCCGTCGAGCGACGCGATGGAGTCGCTGGGCGAGAAGACCAAAGCGCGGACGATCATGGACGAGGCCGACGTCCCCATCGTCCCCGGCACCACCGACCCCGTCACCGATCCCGACGTCGTCCGCGAGTTCGGCGAGGAGCACGGCTACCCGATCGCCATCAAAGCCGAGGGGGGCGGGGGCGGCCGCGGCATGAAGGTCGTCGAGGACGAGAGCGAGGTCGAAGACCAGTTCGAGAGCGCCCAGCGCGAGGGCGAGGCCTACTTCGGCAACGACTCCGTCTACCTCGAACGCTACCTCGAACGGCCCCGCCACATCGAGGTACAGATCATCGCGGACGAACACGGCAACGTCCGCCACCTCGGCGAGCGCGACTGCTCGCTCCAGCGTCGCCACCAGAAGGTCATCGAGGAGGGTCCCTCGCCCGCGCTGTCGGACGAACTGCGCGAGCAGATCGGCGAGGCCGCCCGCCGGGGCGTCGCCGCCGCCGACTACGTCAACGCCGGCACCGTCGAGTTCCTCGTCGAGGAGGAACCCGGCCGCGACGGCCCGCTGGGCCCGGACGCGAACTTCTACTTCCTCGAGGTCAACACCCGGATTCAGGTCGAACACCCCGTCACCGAGGAGATCACGGGCGTCGACATCGTCAAGTGGCAGATCCGCGTCGCCGCGGGCGAGGAACTCGCGTTCGCCCAGGACGACGTCGATTTCGACGGCCACGCGATGGAGTTCCGGATCAACGCCGAGAACGCGGCGAAGAACTTCCAGCCCGCCTCGGGCGGCAAACTCGCCACCTACGATCCGCCGGGCGGCGTCGGCGTCCGGGTCGACGACGCGCTCCGGCAGGGCGACGGGATCGTCACCGACTACGACTCGATGGTCGCGAAGCTGATCGTCCACGCCGAGGACCGCGACGAGTGCATCGCGCGCTCGCTGCGCGCCCTCCGGGAGTACGAGATCGAGGGCGTGACGACGATCCTGCCGTTCCACCGGTTGATGCTCACCGACGAGACGTTCGTCGACGGCAGGCACACCACGAAGTACCTCGACGAGGAGATCGACCGGAGCCGCATCGAGGACGCCCAGGCACAGTGGGGTCCCGAGGAGTCGACCGCCCCGGAGGACGAGGAGGTCGTCGAGCGCGAGTTCACCGTCGAGGTCAACGGCAAGCGCTTCGAGGTCAACCTCGAGGAGCGCGGCGCCGTCCCCCTCGCGACCGGCGACGGCGGCGCCGACGCGGGGGCGAGCCGGCCCGAACCGGCCGGCGGCAGTTCGGGCGGCGCGACGGCCGTCGAGGGCGACGGCGAGCGCGTCGACGCGGAGATGCAGGGGACGATCCTCTCGGTCGAAGTCGAGGAGGGCGACGAGGTGGCCCCCGGCGACGTGCTGGTCGTTCTCGAGGCGATGAAGATGGAAAACGACATCGTCGCCTCCCGCGGCGGCACCGTCTCGCAGGTCGCCGTCGGCGAGGGCGAGAGCGTCGACATGGGCGACACGTTAGTCGTCATCGAGTGACGGCCGGCCGCGAACGCTTTCGGCGGGATTCCGCTCGACGCGCGTAGCCCCGCGCACGCGGGGTCGGCTCCAGCGAACGTCCGTCGGCCCGTGGCCGCGGGACGGGGCCGTCGCGCGCGGCCGAACGCCTCGTCGCCGACCGCCGCCTGCGGGGTTGCTCAGTCGCCCGTCGCCGCGTCCGGGACCGAGTCGCCGTCGTCCCACGGCAGCGGGCCGTCGTACTCCTCGGGGACGAACGGACAGAGTGGGTCGCTCTCCAGCGGGTCGCCGGTGTGGGCGTACGCCCGCGAGCGACTGCCGCCGCAGACGTGCCGGTAGGGACAGGCGCCGCACTTGCCTTTCAGCCGGTCGCGGTCACGGAGCGCGCGGAACAGCGGCGTCTCGCGGTAGAGTTCGTAGACGGGCCGGTCGCGGACGTTGCCGGCGGACTCGGGCAGGAAGCCGGAGGGGTACACCTCGCCGGTGTGGCTGACGAACGCGAAGCCGTCGCCGGCGACGATGCCGCTGCGACGGCGGACGCCCGAGTCGCGCTCCTCGGGGTCGAGGTCGCCGGACTCCACGCGGCGCTGGATCGACACGCGGCGGTAGTGTGGCGCCTCGGTCGTCTTCACGCCGAACGGCTCGGTCTCGCCTGCGTCGGCGAGCCAGGCCATCACGGCGTCGGCCTCCTCGGGGTCGATCGGGTCGAGGATGCGCCCCCGGCCGACGGGGACGAGAAAGAAGACGCTCCACATGACCGCGCCGACCTCCGCGAGGAGCGTCCGGATCTCCGGGAGTTCGCCGACGGTCTCCTGGCAGACGGTGGTGTTGACCTGTACCGGGATGCCCGCAGCCCTCGCGTCCTCGATCGCTCGCAGTGTCTCCTCGAAGCTGCCGTCCTCGCCGCGGAAGGCGTCGTGGGCCTCGGGCGAGGCGCCGTCGAGGCTGACGGCCATCCGCTTGAGACCGGCGTCGGCGAGCGCCTCGATCCGCTCGCGGGTGAGCGAGTGCGTCCCGCTCGGCGTGATCGTCATCCGCAGGCCGAGGTCGTCGCCGTAGGCGACCAGTTCCTCGACGTCGTCGCGGACGAGGGGGTCCCCGCCCGAGAGCACGACGAGTTGGCCGTCGCCGAACTCGGCGGCGTCCGCCAGCAGGGCCTTCCCCTCCTCGGTCGAGAGCTCCCCGGGGTCGCGTTCGGGGTGGGCGTCGGCCCGGCAGTGGTCGCAGGCCAGCGCGCAGGCCTGCGTGAGCTCCCAGATGAGGACGAACGGACGATTCGACGTGTCGATCCGACCGGGGCGCATGATAGGTGGCGCCTTGGGGCGCGACCGGGAAAGTCGTCCCCGACGTTCCCGCGACCCGGGAAGTTCTGCGAACATGTTCGGCACCATCCCCTCGGGTTCCCGGCGCGTGGGAGTTTACGTAACCGTCTTCGATCCGGTTTCGAAGGTATATCTATGGTAGAGAAAGCACGCCGCTCGCGCGTCGAGGGGGACCGACGCGGGACGCCGGTCGGACAGTGGGAGGTGTTCGTCCGCGACGAGGAGGCCGACCCGCTCAGACACGTCGGGAGCGTCGCGGCCGAGAGCGCGACGGAGGCCCACGAGCACGCCTCGCGGCTGTTCGGCTGGTACGCCGTCGACCTCTGGGTCTGTCCGGCCGAGGAAGTCGCGCGGTTCTCGACGCGGGGACTCGGGACCGCAGGCGGCGAGGACGAGAGCGAGGCCGAATCGGACGAGGCGAGCGCCGAACCCCGCGTCTACGAGGAGACCGAGGGGAGCCCGGAGGTGCGCGAGTCGTGATCTCGATCAGCAAACTCCTCTGTGACCTCGACGCGGAGGGCGACGGCCTGCGCTACGACGCGGCCGACGAGTCCGAGAAGCCCCAGATCACCGAGCGCAAGCAGCGCCGGCCCGTCGTCGTCTGGAACGTGACGCGGCGCTGTAACCTCTACTGTGCACACTGTTACGCGGCCGCCCAGACCGAACCCGCGCCGGGGGAGTTCTCCACCGCCGAGGCGAAGGCGTTTCTCGATCAACTGGTCGACTACGGCGCCCCCGTCGTGCTCTTCTCCGGGGGCGAACCGCTCGTCCGGAACGACCTGATCGAACTCGTCGACTACGCCGCCGACGCCGGCTTGCGGCCGGTGCTCTCGACGAACGGGACGCTGCTCACCCGCGAGAAGGCCGCCGCGCTCCGGGACGCCGGCCTGCAGTACGCCGGCATCTCCGTCGACGGCCTCCCCGAGCGCAACGACCGCTTCCGCGGGAAAGACGGCGCGTTCGAGGCCGCGGTGCGGGGCATCGAGGCCTGCCTCGACGTCGGGCTGAAGACCGGCCTCCGGTACACGATCACCGAGGCGAACGCCCCCGACCTCGAGGGGGTCGTCGACCTGCTCTCGGACGTCGGTCTCGACCGCTTCTGTTTCTACCACCTCGACTACGGCGGCCGCGGCGCCGAAATCGCCGACATCGACCTCACGCCCCGGGAGAAACGCGAGGCCGTCCGTCGGCTCTGTGACCTCACCCTCGAGTACCACGACCGCGGGGAGGAGATCGAGACCCTGCTGGTCGGCAACTACGCCGACGCGGGTTTCCTCGTCGAGTACGCCCGCGAGCGCTTCGGGCCGGAGAAGGCCGCCGCCGTCTACGAGTACCTCGAACGGAACGGCGGCGACCCGACCGGCGAGCGGATCGCGGACGTCGACTACCAGGGCAACGTCCACCCGACACAGTTCTGGCAGGGCTACAGCCTCGGGAACGTCCGCGACCGCCCGTTCGGCGAGATCTGGGAGGACGAGTCGAACCCGCTGCTGTCGGCGCTGCGCGAACGCGAGAAGCACCTCACCGGGAAATGTTCGTCCTGCCGGTACGCGTCGATCTGTCGGGGTGCCTCGCGACTGCGCGCGCTCTCGACGACCGGTGACCTGTTCGCGCCCGACCCGCAGTGTTACCTGCGCGACGATGAGATCCAGTACGACGGGCCGATCGCGGGCGGCCTCGCGGACTGAGCGCCGCGGGGTTTCCGTCGCGGGCGACCGGTACGCGTCGAAGACGGTCGGCCGGCGGTCGCCCAAACTCTCTGGAGGCGTGCTTTTTCCCACTCCCCATCAACGAGCGGTTAGCACGAGCCAGACACGAACGCGACGCCACGCGACCTCGTCAACGCGACCTTTGAGGGCGTCTCCGGCGGGCGTCGTCGACGCCTCCTCGCGGTCGTCGCGGATCGCAACTCCCCCGTCGACACGCGCGACCTCGCGACCCACCTCGCCGCGCGGGAACGCGGGAAAGCCCTGATTGACGTGAGCCGCGAGGAGTTCCGCCGCGTCTTCGTCGCCCTCGTCCACGAGGCGTTACCGCCGCTGGACGACGTCGCCCTCGTCGCGTGGGACCGCGAGGCGGGCACCGTCGCGCTCGGCGACCGCTACTCGCCCGCCACGCCGGCGCTGCAGTCGGTCCTCGACGCCGACGGGACGCCGTGCGCCCTGCTCGCGGCCGTCCACGAGTAGGTCGCCCGCGGCCGCGACGGCCTCAACAACAGAAGATAAACGGGTAGAGCAGCCCCACGCGGTCGCCCTCCGAGAGTTCCGTCTCGAACCCGTCGAGGTGCTCGTTGAACCGGCCGTTGATCGTGACGCGGGCGTACGGCCGGGTCTGCTCGCCCTCGGGGTTCTTGCGCCACGTGCCGGGGAGGTCGTCGGGGACGGGCGCCCAGCCGCGGGCCGTCGCGTCGGCCTCCGTCTCGGCGATCAGCAGGTCCTCGACGGGGTGCTCCTCGAAGAACGCTTCGAGGAACTCCCGCAGGCTGGACCCCTCGAAGGTGAACTCGATGTCGTGCTCCCCGATGGCGGTTCGGACGTGGCCCGTACAGCGGACGTCGACCGTCGTGGTGTCGGCTCGCGCCTCCTGAGCGTCGGTTGCCATGGTCGGCTACGCCCGTCTACGTCCCGGCGCGGGGAGAGCTGTCTTCCGAACATGTTCGTCGCCAACGCGAGGGGACCCGCGGCCGAAGCCCGGGTATGAACGCGATTCCCGGGGGGTTGCGGACCGATCAGCAGCCGCCGATGGCGATCCCGCTGCGCCACTTCGTCGTCGCGCTGGCGTTTCTCGTCGTCGGCGTCGGAGGCGGGGCCGCCCTCGCGGTCGCGAGGGGGCCGGGGCTGGCGCCGCTCGCCCACCGCCACGCGCTGCTGGTCGGCTGGATCGCGCTGACGATCATGGGCGCGATGACGCAGTTCGTCCCCGTCTGGTCCGGCGTGACGATCCACTCCAGACGGCTCGCGGTCGCCCAGCTCTGGCTCGCCGTCGCGGGGCTCGTCGGCTTCCTCGCGGGCCTGCTCGCGGGGGCGTTCGAACTCCTGCCCGCGTTCGCCGCGGTGCTCGCCGTCGGGATCCTGACGTTCGTCTACAACGTCGGCCGGACGCTGCTGCGGGCTCGGCCGTTCGATACGATCGAGCGCCACTTCGCGCTCGCGCTCGTCTGCTTCGCGCTCGTCGCGACGTTCGGCCTCGGCCTCGCGGTCGACTTCACGACGCCGGTCTTCGAACCGCTCTCGATCGCCCGAAGCGAGGCGATCCTCGTCCACGCGACCCTCGCGCTCTACGGCGCGGTCCTGCTGACGGTGATCGGCGCGCTCGGCCAGCTCGCGAAGATGTTCACGCAGGCGACCCTCGAACCGGTCGACGACGCGCTCCTGCTCGGCGAGGAGGCCCTCGTGGTCGGCGGCCTCGCGGTGCTGGTCGTCGGCCGCGGGACGGGCTGGGAGGCGGCGGCGCGCGTCGGCGGCCTCGCGCTGCTCGTCGGCGTGGTCGCCTTCGCCGTCGTGATCGCGCGACTGCTCGCGCGCGCCACGGTCGACCCCAGCCCGATGACGCGGCGCTACTGGGTCGTCGTCGCCTCCCTGATCGCGTGGGCGGGACTGGCCGCGCCCGCGTGGTGGGACGACCCGGCGAGTTACGCGACGCTGTTCGGCCATCCCGAGGGGCGGAACCTGTTGCTGTTCGGCGTCCTCGCGTTCGTCGTCGTCGGCAGCCTCTACCACATCGTCCCCTTTATCATCTGGATCGAGCGCTACAGCGACCGGATCGGCCTCGAGAAGGTGCCGATGATCGACGACCTCTACGACGACCGCCTCGAACGCGCGGACTTCGCCGCGACCCTCGTCGGCGCCGCCGGCCTCGTCGCCGGCGAACTGCTCTCGCTCGCGGCGACCGTCCGCGCCGCGGCCGGCCTCCTCGCGACGGTCGGCTTCGCCCTGTTCGTCGCCAACCTCCTGCTGACGATCCACCGCCACGGTCCCGGTCTGGCGGGCGTCCTCGCGGGCGACCTCGGGACGGACGAGGACGGCGCCGTCGAGGGCGTCGACGCCGCCGAGCGCTGACGGCGGACCCGACGCCGCACGCGGCAGGCTTTTGCCCGCGTCCGGCGTAAGACCGTAGATCACGCATCATGAGCCACGCTGCCACCGGGAGCGAACTGGAGGAGGTGTCGAGAGGGATTCGGGCCGGTGTGGACCGGCTGACGGCCGCGATCGAGGGCGGCGCGTCCGAGCGGGACTTATCGGAGACGGCGACGGAGTTCTGGGAGGTCGTCGAGGCCGCTGCCGCCCTCCTCGGGACGGTCGACCTCGCGGCGGCGCCGGACGTCGTCGACCCGCGGACGATCCCGGAGGCGGTCGACGCGGCCGCGATTCCGGCCGCGATCGCGGCGCGCGATCCGGATCGCGCGCTGGACGTCCGACCCATCCTGCAGGCGGTCGAACTGCGCGAACTCTGGAACGCCGTCGACCTCGTCGAGTTCGCGAGGGCAAAGCGGCGCCTCGACGTGGAACTGGCCGACGTGGTCGACGTCGACGGCGCGTCCGGGTCGGCCGACTCGGACGTCGCCCGCGACCTCGACGAGTTCGCCGCCGAGAACCGGACCGCGAGTCGGAACGCCGCGGTGCAACAGCAGGCGCGAAAGCGGGTCGGGGCGGCCCGCGCCGCGGCCGTCGACGCACACGTCACCCTCGAATCGGCGTACGACGCGAACCGGAGCCGGCGGCGCTCGCGGAACCCGACGGCGGTCTCGCTCCGGAGTCCCGGACCGCTCCCGGCGAGCAGTTCCGCGGCGTTTTCGACGGTTCCGGCGACCGTCCGGGGCGCGGCGGTCGACGCCCCGCCGCGGCTCTACGGCCGGCGGTGGCGGGACGTCCGGCGCGAGCGGGAGAGCGGGCGGTGAGCCGGCTGGCTCACACCGGCCGCTCGACGAACAGGACCGCGAGAATCGCCGCGTAGACGGCGGCGCCGGCGAGCGCGAGCCAGCGGCCGAGCGCCGCCGCCGCGGGGGCGTCGACGAGCAGGCCGCCGGCTTCGAGGGCGATGCCCGACGCGAACAGCCCGACGGAGGCGGCCGCGGTCCGGTCGTCGACGCCGCGGCGCGTGGCGACCGACGGCGGGTAGAACTGGTAGGAGACGCCGACGATCGAGAGCGCGAGGAAGCCCCCGACGGCGAGGCGGTAGTGGGCGTCGAGCGCGGCCGCGTCGACGCCGACGAACGCGAACCACAGGCCGAGCGCGACCGCAACGACGCCAAAGCCCACGGCCGCCAGAACCGCCGGGAAGCCGACGCGGCGGCGCTCGCTGCGCCGGTAGAGGTCGGCGTACGCGGCGGCGAAGCCGACGACGGCGCTCGCCTGGAGGGCGGCGCCGAGCCGGAAGGGGAGGCCGCCGAGGAAGTCACCCGCCAGCAGCGCGGGCGCCGCGGCCCCCGCGGGGAGGACGGCGTAGACGAGCGCGGGTCGCGGGTCGGCGACGAGAAACCGCGGGAGCAGGCGGAAGCCGACGGCGAACAGGAGCAAGGCGCCCGCGCCCGCGGCGAGCAGGTGGGAGGCCGGCGGGCCGTTCGCGGGGAGGACGGCGGGCGCGAGGCCGACTCCGTCGAGTACGGGCAGCGCGGCGCCGGCGAGGAGGTACGCGAGGACGACCGGAACGGCCGCGTTCGCGACGCGGTCGACGGTCAGGCGGTGCTCGTCGACCGCGCCGGTCCCGGTCTCCCGGCCAGAGAGGTTGTCCCGGACGGTCCAGCCGAGCGCGCCGACGAAGACGAGCGCGCCGGCGAGCCAGAGGACGGCGCCGGCGAACGCGACCGTCGGGGACGCGAGCCCCGCCTCGCCGGCGAAGCGGCAGGCCGCGCCGGCGGCGGCCAGCGGGAGGTGGACGAACGGCGCCCGGGGGAACGCGAGTTCGCGGGCGAAGTACGAGGGGACGAGCGCGTAGGCCTTCCCGAAGACGACGTGGAAGACGAAGCCGTAGAGTCCGAGCGCCAGCGCCGCGGACCGGCCGAGCCCCGCGACGACGGCGGCCTGCCAGGCGACGAGGAAGGCGACCCCGGTGGCGACGAACGCGCGCGAGCCCCGGCTGACCGTCGCCGTCGCCATCCTAGAAGGGGGAGCCCTCGCCGTCGGTCGAGTCGTCGCCCTCGTTCGCGGCGGCGACGCCGGCCGTCGGATCGGGGGTCAGCGAGTCGAGAGCCGCGTCGTCGAGGCCCGACTCGAGTGCCTCCGCCTCGAGGTCGGCGAGGTCGGACTCGACGGCCGCGGCGCGGTGGTGGCTGGGGTGGACGCGCACCCGGACGAGGTCGTACCCGTGGCGGTCGGCGAGGCCGTTCCACGCGCGGAACGACCCCTTCGCGAGGGCGGCCGCCTGCGGGCAGAACGGCGTCGTCGGCGTGAACTCCGCGCGCAGGACGGCGGGGTCGTCGGCGTCGACGGCGTAGCGGTAGCCGGCGTCGGGGTGGCGCCGGTCGAGGTTGAGCCGCGCGAGGTTGTAGCCGAACGTCGCGTCGTAGACGCCACGCTCCTCGAACACCTCGCGGGTCACCTCGTGGAACGCGACGTGGTCCTCGCCCGCGAGGACGTCGTGGCCGTCGAGGAACGGACCGGGCTCGGGGACGCTCGCCGGGACGAACTCGGCCCAGTCGTCGAAGCTCCCGTCGTCTCCGTCGGAGGCCGCTCTCGAGAACGGGTTCATGTCGGCCGTGACTACTCGCTCCGGCCCCCAATATGTACCCCCGAACGTGTTCCCGTCCGTGGGCGGGGAGTCGCGCGGGTGCGGCCGAACACGTTCGCCGATACGTTCTGGTGGGCATCGTTCCAACCGTCGGCCGATGGCGGTCGAACGATCCGACACTACCGGCGATCGGCGGGCGCCGTCACCGAACGCCTACGGCGACGTCGACGAGATCGAACAACGACACGTCGAGCGGGCGCTGAACCGTCTCGCCTCCCGTGGTGACCTGACTGACGACCAGCGCGAGGCCGTCGCCGAGTTGGCCCGTTCGATCACGTCGTCGCTCGCCCCGGCCGCCATCGCGACGGTCCGGGCCGGCCGAACGACTCCGGGCGAGTCGGTCGCCGGGCAGTCCCGCGACGAGCGGGACCGGTCCCGGTGAGCGCACCGGGCGACCGACCCGGCCGTCGACGCGCCGGATCGCCTCTCCCCCCGTCTTCTCGCCGCTCGACGCCGACAGCCACACCGGCAGGTCCGGGCGACGACCGGCGGTAGTCGTGCGACGATCGTATCCGGGGAGTGAGACGGGGTAGCCAACCGGGTGAAAGCACTTACCGGTGGCCCGCGACCGTTCCGGTCGATGGTCGAGCGAGACGACGTTCGTCGGGCCTACGACGAACTCGCGGAGGTCTACGCCGCACAGCGGAGCGAAGACGGCACCGGCACGGAGCGTCTCGAGACGTTCCTCGAGTCCCTCCCGTCGTCGGCCCGCGTGCTGGACGCCGGTTGCGGGCAGGGGACGCCGATCCTCGGCCGACTGCGCGACTCGACCGACGCCGTCGGCGTCGACTTCTCGCGGGAACAGCTACGGCTGGCGGCGGGGAACGTCCCCGGCGCGTCCCTCGTCCGGGGGGACATGACGACGCTGCCGTTCGCGACCGGCGCGTTCGACGCCGTGGTCGCGTACTGGTCGCTGATCCACGTCCCGATGGACGACCACCCGACGGTCGTCGACGAGTTCGCACGCGTCCTGCGTCCGGGCGGTCGGCTGCTCCTCTGCGAGGGGACGACCGAGTGGGTCGGCGAGAACACGGACTGGCTCGACAGCGGCGTGACGATGACGTGGAACATCGCCGGCGCCGAAACGACGCGAGAGCAGTTGCGAGACGCCGGATTCGAAATCGTCGACGAGTGGGGCGTCCCCGAGGAGCTGGGTGAAGACGAAGACGACGCCGACGACGAGCCGTGGACGTTCTTCTCGGCGCGACTCGACGGGTGACGGAACGAGACGTGCGACTCACGAGGTTGTTCGTCGGAGAATGCTCCGTCTGGGATTTGAACCACGGCCAGACGTGCTCGCTACGCTGCGCGCGACTGGTCTGATTCGAATCCCATCCGTGCGCGCTTTGCTTCGCGTCACTCCGCGTTGCTACGTTCGCTCGAAAAGTGCTCCGTCTGGGATTTGAACCCAGGTCATCGGCTCGAAAGGCCGAAATGATTGGCCGGACTACACCAACGGAGCGTTCACTTCGTTCCGCCCCGAGCCCTACGTCGCCGCGCTCCGTAGGACAACGGAGCTCGCATCTCCTGCTTGCTCTGGCCTAGTAAAAAGCGTTCCGTTCCGCGCCGAGGATGCCATCTCGTCACGCACTCCGTCGGCGGGCTCGCCGCCTCAACGCTTTTCGTCCCCGAGTGCGACCGACCGGGCATGCGCTACGTCCGATTCCGCGACCCGGCCGGAGCCGTCCGGCGAGGCGAACTCGAGAGCGGTCACGTCCACTTCGGCACCGAGAGCTACGCGCTCGACGACGACGCGATCGACGTCCTGCCGCCGTGCGAGCCGTCGAAGCTCGTCTGCGTCGGCCGCAACTACGCCGACCACGCCGCCGAGATGGACTCCGACGTCCCCGACCGGCCGCTGTTGTTCCTCAAGCCGCCGAACACGGTCGCCGCCCACGGCGACACCGTCACCGCCCCCGCCGGGAAGGCCCGCGTCGACTACGAGGCCGAACTGGGCGTCGTGATCGGCGAGCAGTGCCGTCACGTCCCCGAGAGCGACGCGATGGACGTCGTCGCGGGCTTTACCTGCGTGAACGACCTCTCGAACCGCGACGACCAGCGCGAGGAGCAAAACTGGGTCCGCGGGAAGGCCTTCGACGGCGCGGCACCGATGGGCCCCGTCCTCGCCACCCCCGACGAGGTACCTGCCGACGCCACCGTCCGCTCGCGGGTCGACGGCGAGGTGAAACAGGACGGTTCGCGCGACCGGCTCATCTTCTCCGTCCCGGAGCTGATCGCCGAGATCACGACCTACCTCACCCTCGAACCGGGCGACGTGATCGCCACCGGCACCCCCGAGGGGGTCGGCCCGCTGGCCGACGGCGACACGGTCGAGAT
Source organism: Salinilacihabitans rarus (assembly GCF_024296665.1). NCBI lineage: Archaea > Methanobacteriati > Methanobacteriota > Halobacteria > Halobacteriales > Natrialbaceae > Salinilacihabitans > Salinilacihabitans rarus. The sequence goes on from NZ_CP100762.1 coordinate 405,772, forward strand.
CGACGTCGAGGGGGTGGGAACCCTCGAACACTCGGTACGGGTTCCCTAGTCCGGGACGGGAACGCTTTTCGGCCGCCTGACCGAACGGAACGGTATGACCGTCCGCTTCGGCGCCGTCGCCGTCGACTGGCTCGGGTACGCGACCGTCCGCCTCGAAGGGGAGACCGGGGCCGTCGTCTACACCGACCCCGGGAGGTACGGCGTGCTCGACGGCTACGACGCCCGCGACGGCGATCTGGTGCTCGTCACCCACGACGACCACTACGATCCCGAGGGGATCCGGCGGGTGGCCCACGACGACGCGCTCGTGCTCGTCCACGAGGCCGTCGACGCCGCCGACATCGACCGCGTGGACGAACAGCCGGCGGACCTCCCCTTCGAGGTCGAGCGCGTCCGCGAGGACGAGTCGTTCGTCCTCGGGCCGCTGGACCTGTTCACGACGCCCGCGTACAACGAGCCCGACGGGCCGTACACCCGCGAGGACGGGACGCCGTACCACCCCGAAGGCGAGGGCTGTGGCTACGGCGTGATAATCGACGGCGTCTGCGCGTTCTGGCCCGGCGACACCGACGCCCTCCCCGTCCACGAGGGACTCGACGTCGACCTCTTCCTGCCGCCGATCGGCGGTAGCTTCACGATGGATCGCCGCGACGCGGCCGCCCTCGCCGGCCGGATGGCCCCCGGTCTCGTCCTGCCGATCCACTACGACACGTTCCCGGCGCTTGAAACCGACGCCGACGCGTTCGTCGTCGACGTCGCGAACCGCGGCGTCCCGGTGGTCCTCGACGAGCCCTGAGCCCGCCGACGGTCGTCGGGAGACCCCCTCAGAACACGCCCATCTCGGTCAGGCGCTCGGGTAGGTACGTCTCCGTGACGAAGTCGAGCCCGCGCGAGGCGAGGGCCTGCTGTTCGGCCTTCTTCTCGATGTCGAGTTGGAGTTCGATCTGTTCCTCCCAGTAGTCGGTCTGGAAGCGCGGGTCCTCGAGTTCGCTCTCCAGGGCGTTGACGTCCGAGTCGCTGAGCGGGTCGGTCGGCAGGTCGTACTCGACGATGTCGGCGGGCTGGATGCCGACGAACTGCGCCTCGGGCGTCGCGAGGTACTCCGAGAGGTGGGCGGACTTGATCGAACCGTAGGTGACCGAGCCGTAGATGCGGTACGACCACGGGTCGCCGTCGGTGAAGACCGTCACGGGCAGGTCGAGTTCGTCGTGGAGCCGGCGGGTGATCCGTCGGGTCGCGCGGGCGGGCTGGCCCTTGAGGTGGACGATCAGCGCGTCGTACTCCTCGTCGAAGCCGTTCTCGACCAGCCGGTCGCGCATCCCGCCGGTCTCGACACAGAGGACGAACTCGGCGTCGCAGTCGAGGAACTCGATCGTATCGGGGTTGTTCGGGATCTGGTAGCCGCCCTCGCCGACGTCCTCTTGGCAGTGGATCTCGCGTTCGCCCCGGCGGGTCTGCTCGCGCAGGTACAGCGGTCCCATGACCGTCGCCCCCGACTCCTCGGGTCGCATGTGGAAGTCCTCGCGGGTGACCCCCGAGACGATCTCCAAGTCCTCGATGAGACCGTTCGACTCGTCCTGGTTGTTGAACTGGGCCTCCTCGTTGTCCCAGCTCTCGGAGAGGTAGTAGAGTTCACGCAGGGTCGACGAGCGGTCCTCTTCGAGCTGGGTCGCGAGGAACTCGATGGTGTAGACCGCCTTGAGGAGCTTTCGTGCCCCCCGGACGGAGTTCGCCGAGCGCGTCGAGGTGCGGTCGCCGTAGACCCACACGCCTTTCTCCTCGTCGAAGACGATGTTGCTCTTGGTCCGCGTCGGCACCTCCATCGAGGGGATCTCGCCCAGTTCGAACTGGTCGTAAAACTGGGCGGCGAGGTCGATCAACTGTTCTCTGGCCTGCTGGCTGTCGTCTGCGCTCATTGTTCGGTCACCGTGAGTTTCTCGCTTTCGACCCCTTTCACGTCGAGGTCGAACGATGCGTCCGCGGCCACCTCGTACTCGAGGACGGCCTCGTCGCCGCTGCTAACGTCGGGCTCCCACTTGACGAACCACTCGCCGTCCATCTCGACGACGGTCGCGCCGTCCGAGAGGCTCGACGGCTCGGCGCTGACGATGTCGGTGACCTCGAGGCTCTCGTTCGTGCCCGAGTTGTTCTCGACGACGACCCGGACCGCGGAGCCGTCGCCGTTCTCCTCGACGTGTCGTTCGACGAGGACGTTGTTCATGATGCGGGCGACGGCGTCGTCGATGTCCGGCTCCGGCCGGTCGATCACCTGCGCGACCTTCTCGGCCATCTCCGGGAGGATCTTCCCGAGGACGTTCTGTTTCTTCCGGCGCTTTTGCATCGAGCGGCGCTTGTTGAGGTAGCTCTTGAGGTCGCGGGCGGCCTCGCGGATCGCGAGTTCGATCTCGTCTTCGATCTCGGGGACGTTCGCGATGGCGTCTTTCGACTCGCTCGTGAAGGGCACGTTCGTCGAGGCGACGTGGATCATCACCACGGCGGCACCGTTCGGCAGGCCGGAGCCGCCGGGCTGGTCGAGGCCGTAGTTGCGCCAGCCGATGGTCTTGACGACGTCGGTGGTCGCGCACGCGCCGCGCTGGTAGACCAGCGGGACGCGGTTGGCAAACCGGAGCACGTCGACGCTCCCCTCGGCCTCGAGGTCGCCGCCGTAGGCGATGCCGGCCTCGACGACGAACGGGTCGCCGCCGGAGACCTCGGCGTCGCGGCTCGCCGCCGCGTAGAAGTCGGCGTCGAACTCCTTTTTCAGCCCCGCCTCGATCAGGTCCGCCGAGATGGGCGAGAGACACCGCGTCGGCGGCGCGATGATGTCGGTCGTGCGCATCGCGTCGACGAGGTCGCTCGCGGCGTCCCGGGAGTCGGCGAGTTCGCGCACCAGCGGCGGGTCGTCCGGCACCGTCACCATGACGTCCCAGACGGCGTCGGTGACGTTCTCGCGGGCCGTCTCGCCGAAGGCGACCTCGTCGTACTCCTCGGTCAACTCGGCCGCGCGGTCGACGTGCGAGCGCAGGCGGTCGCGGGTGAGGCGGTGCCGGTGGTCCTCCTCGTCGGCGAACTTGCCCGCCAGTCGGACGGCGAAGGCGTGGACCACCTCGTCGTCCTTGCGGGTGCTCGTCGCGTCGTCGGCAAGGTCGTAGAGGTCGGCGACGAGCCGCGACTCGTCGTCGGCGTCGGCCTCCGCGTCTCCGTCGGCGTCGGCCTCCGGTTCGCCGGGGCCGGCGATCTCGTTCCAGGCGGCCTCGAGAGCGTTCTCGCGGACGGTGTCGCCGAAGGTCGTCCCGTGGTCGGCTTCGGCCGCTTCGGCGGCGTCGGCGACGACCGCCCGCAGTTCGTGGTGGGCGATCCGGTCGCGGTCGGCGACCGCGTCGGCGACCGCGTCGGCGAAGGCGGCGGTCGCCTCCGGGCCCTTGTTCGCCGTGGCGTCCTCGACGGCGGCGGCGACGTCGGCGGACTCGGCCGCCGTCGGGGGCCGCCAGGTCATCTCGCGGCCGTAGTGGCGGTCGCGGAAGGCGTCGATGATCGACGCCGCGGTCTTCGTGCCCACGCGAGTGAACTCCTCCTGAAGGAACCCCGAGACGGAGTGGGAGTCGGTCGCCGTGAGCATCTTCATCACGGTGCCGAGTTCGACGCCGTGGGGGTGTGGGCGGATCTCCTCGGTCTCCTCGGGGAGCTGGTCGGTCGCGCGCTCGAACTTGAAGTGGGCGTTCGGCTCGCGCAGTTCGAGCCGGGCGTGTGGGTTGACGACCGCCGTGTGCTTGATGTAGTCGTGGAGCTGTCCGCGGGCGCGCATGTTCGCCTCCATCTCGAGTTCGATGCGCGTCCCGTGGGGCCTGTCCCACGAGGTCGTCTCGTCGACGCTGATCTCGGGTTCGTTCTCGTCGGTGTCGACGATCAGCTCGAAGTACTGGGCCTCGCTCGACCCCTGTGTGCGGCTGGTGATCTTCGCGGGCTTGCCGCTCGTGAGCTGAGAGTAGAGGACCGCGGCGGAGATACCGATCCCCTGCTGGCCGCGGGACTGTTCGCGCCGGTGAAAGCGCGAGCCGTAGAGCAGTTTCCCGAAGACTTTCGGTAGCGACTCCTTCGTGAGCCCGGGACCGTTGTCCTCGACGATCAGCCGGTAGTAGTCGCCGTCCTCTCTGATCTCGACGTAGATATCCGGGAGAATGCCGGCCTCCTCGGCGGCGTCCAGGGCGTTGTCGACGGCCTCCTTGACGGCCGTGACTAACCCTCGGGCTCCGCTGTCGAAGCCGAGCATGTGCTTGTTCTTCTCGAAGAACTCGGCGATGGAGATCGATCGCTGGTTTTCGGCCAGCTCTTCGGCGATCCCCGACTCCTCGCCGAGCGTCGACTGAAACGACGTCATCACGGACACGGTAGCGGTGGTGTCCTTAAAACATTCCCGCTACCGTGGTGAAAGTATTCCCCCCGCGCCCACGTCGTGTGGTCTCGCGGGCCGCCCGCGCCCCGCCCTCGCGCGCGAGCGCGTACGTGAGTTTTATAAAGGATCGTCCACTACCCGGAAACAGGTTTCTCATGTCCCAGGAAAGCGAGTACGGCGCCGGACAGATCCAGGTCCTGGAAGGCCTGGAGGCGGTCCGAAAGCGTCCGGCGATGTACATCGGCTCTACAGACGCTCGAGGGCTCCATCACCTCGTCTACGAGGTGGTGGACAACTCGATCGACGAGGCGCTGGCCGACTACTGCGACGAGATCACCGTCACCATCCACGACGACGGGTCGGTGAGCGTCGCCGACGACGGCCGCGGCATCCCGGTCGACACCCACGCCGAGTACGACCGTCCGGCGCTCGAGGTCATCCTCACCGTTCTCCACGCCGGGGGCAAGTTCGACAACAAGTCCTATCAGGTCTCCGGCGGCCTCCACGGCGTCGGCGTGAGCGTCGTCAACGCCCTCTCCCAGCGGTTCGAGATCGAGGTGACCCGCGACGGCGGCGTCTACCGCCACGCCTTCGAGCGGGGGGAACCCGTCGGCGAGATGGAGCGCGTCCGCGATATGCGCCCCGACGAGGAGACCGGGACCTACCAGCGGTTCTGGCCGGACGAGGAGATCTTCGAGACCGGCGAGTTCTCCTCCTCGACGCTCTCGAACCGACTGCGCGAACTCGCGTTCCTCAACTCGGGCGTCCGGATCACGCTGCGCGACGAGCGCGACCGCGAGGACGGCGACCCCGCCGAGGAGACCTACGAGTACGACGGCGGCATCCGCGAGTTCGTCGAGTACCTGAACGAGACGCGCTCGTCGCTGCACCCGGACGTCATCTACTTCGAGGACGAAGAGCAGAACGTCCAGATCGAGGTCGCCATGCAGGCCACCGAGGAGCTACAGGGCTCGATCCACGCCTTCGCGAACAACATCAACACGCGCGAGGGCGGCACCCACCTGACGGGGTTCAAGACGGCGCTGACCCGCGTCGTCAACGACTACGCCAACGAGAACGACCTGCTGTCCGACCTCGACGAGAACCTCCGCGGCGAGGACATCCGCGAGGGACTCACCGCGGTGATCTCGGTCAAACACCCGGACCCGCAGTTCGAGGGCCAGACGAAGACCAAACTCGGCAACAGCGAGGTACGGGGCATCGTCGAGAGCGCGATGCACGAGGGGCTTGGCACCTACTTCGAGGAACACCCCGACACCGCCCAGGCCATCGTGATGAAGGCCGTCGAGGCCGCGAAGGCCCGCAAGGCCGCAAAGAAAGCCGAGGAACTCACCCGCCGGAAGTCGGCGCTGGACTCGACCTCCCTGCCGGGGAAACTCGCCGACTGCCAGACCCGCGACCCCGACGAGGCCGAACTGTTCATCGTCGAGGGCGACTCCGCGGGCGGCAGCGCAAAGCAGGCGCGCAACCCCGGGTTCCAGGCGGTCTTGCCCATCCGCGGGAAGGTGCTGAACGTCGAGAAACACCGGCTGGATCGCATCCTCGAGAACGACCAGATCCGGAACATGATCACCGCCATCGGCGCGGGCGTCGGCGACGAGTTCGACGTCGAGGAGGCCCGGTACAAGAAGATCATCATGGCGACCGACGCCGACGTCGACGGCGCGCACATCCGCACCCTGCTGTTGACGTTCTTCTACCGGCACATGCGCCCGCTGCTCGAGGGCGGCTACGTCTACGCGACCAAGCCGCCGCTGTACCGCATCCGTTACCGCGGGGAGACCTACGACGCGATGACCGACGCCGAGCGCGACGAGATCGTCGAAGAGAAGTGCAACGGCAACCCCTCGCAGGTCCAGCGGTTCAAGGGTCTCGGCGAGATGAACCCCGAACAGCTCTGGAGTACGACCATGGACCCGGAAAACCGCATTCTAAAGCAGATCACGGTCGAGGACGCGGCCGCCGCGGACAAGATGTTCTCCGTCCTGATGGGCGACGCGGTGGAGCCGCGAAAGCAGTTCATCAAGGAACACGCCCCCGAGGCGGAGTGGGTGGATATCTAGCATGAGTTCAGACGTACCCGAACCGACGGACGTCGACGCGGCCAGAGTAGAGCACGTCCGCATCGAGGACGAGATGGAGCAGAGCTACATCGACTACGCGATGAGCGTCATCGCGGGTCGGGCCCTCCCGGACGTCCGGGACGGGCTAAAGCCCGTCCACCGCCGCATCCTCTACGCGATGGGCGAGATGGGCGTCACGAGCGGGAGCAGCCACCGCAAGTCGTCCTCGATCGTCGGCGAGACGATGGGCGACTACCACCCCCACGGCGACCAGGCCATCTACGACACGCTCGTCCGGATGGCCCAGGAGTTCTCGATGCGCTATCCGCTGGTCGACGGTCAGGGGAACTTCGGCTCGATGGACGGCGACCCGCCGGCGGCCATGCGGTACACGGAGGCCCGGATGGCCGCCATCGCCGAGGAACTGCTCGAGGACATCGAGAAGGACACGGTCGACTTCCAGTCGAACTACGACGACCGCCTCCAGGAGCCCGGGGTGCTCCCCGCGGCGTTCCCGAACCTGCTGGTCAACGGCTCCTCGGGCATCGCCGTCGGGATGTCGACGAACATCCCGCCGCACAACCTCGGCGAGATCGTCGACGCCACCGTCGAGGTCATCGAGAACCCCGACTGTACCGTCGAGGACCTGATGGAGCACGTGAAGGGGCCGGACTTCCCGACCGGCGCCAACATCGTCGGCCGGGACGCCATCTACTCGGCGTACGCGACCGGCCGGGGACGGCTCCGCGTGCGTGCCGAGTTCGAGGTCGAGGAGTACGACAACGACCGCGAGCGTATCGTCGTCACCGAACTCCCCTACCAGACGAACAAGGCCCGCCTCGTCGAGCGCATCGCCGACGACGTAAACGAGGGCAAGATCGAGGGCATCTCGGACCTGCGCGACGAGTCCGACCGCGACGGCGTCCGCGTCGTCGTCGAACTCAAGCGCGGCGCCAACACCGAGGTCGTCAAGAACCAACTGCTCGAACACCACCTGGAGCGGACGTTCGGCGTCATCAACCTCGCGCTGGTCGACGGCCAGCCGCGGGTGCTCAGCTTAAAGGAGACCCTAGAGGAGTACGTCGCCCACCGCCGCGAGGTGATCCGCCGGCGCAGCGAGTACGACCTCGCCGAGGCCGAAGACCGTGCCCACATCCTCGACGGGCGGCTGAAGGCCCTGGAGAACGTCGAGGACGTGGTCGACCTCATCCGCGACTCCGAGGACCGCGACGCCGCGAAGACGCGCCTGCGCGAGGCGTTCGACTTCTCGGAGGCGCAGGCGAACCACATCGTCCGGATGCAACTCGGTAGCCTCACCTCGATGGAGGCCGCCGAGATCGAGTCCGAGTACGAGGACGTCCAGGCGGAGATCGAGCGCCTCGAACGGATCCTCGGCAGCGAGGAGGAACTGCTCGGGGTCATCAAGGAGGAACTGCTCGACCTCAAGGAGGAGTACGGCGACGAACGCCGCACCTCGATCGTCGAGGACGAGGGGACGGTCACCCACGAGGACCTCATCCCCGAGGAGGACGTCGTCGTCGTCACGACCGAGGACGACTACGTCAAGCGGATGCCCCTCGCCCAGTTCGAGGCGCAGGGCCGCGGCGGCAAGGGGATCATCGGCGCCGACGTCAAGGAGGACGACCGCGTCGCGACGGCCTTCAGGGCGAACACCCACGACTACCTGCTCTGTTTCACGAACCACGGACAGGTCTACCGGCTGAAGGCCTACGAGATCCCCGAGATGGGCCGGACCGCCCGCGGGAAGTCCGCGGTCAACATCCTCGATCTGGACCCGGGCGAGGACATCACGGCCATCGTCGACACGGACGCCCTGGACGGCGACGAGTACGTGACGATGGTCACCCGCAACGGCTACGTCAAGCGGACGGCGGGCGAGGAGTTCGAGAACATCCTCTCGACGGGGATCATCGCCGCCTCGCTCGAGGACGGCGACGAACTCGTCGACGTCGAGGTCACCGACGGGACCAGAGACCTCGTGATCGCGACCGAACAGGGGATGACGATCCGCTTCGACGAAAGCGAGGTGCGTCCGATGGGGCGCAACGCCCGCGGCGTCAACGGCATCAAACTCGAAGGCGACGACGCCGTCGCCGGCCTCGTCGCGACCGACGAGGGCGACGACCGCGCGCTGCTGACGGTCACCCACAACGGCTACGCCAAACGGACGCTCCTCTCGGAGTACCGCACGCAGTCGCGGTACGGCAAGGGCCTGATCGACATCAAGACGAACGAGCGAAACGGCCCCGTGACGGCCGTGAAGGCCGTCACCGAGGACGATCACCTCGTCGTGATGAGCGAACGCGGGCAGATCATGCGCACGCGCGCCGGCGAAATCTCGACGGTCGGCCGGAACACGATGGGCGTGACGCTGATGGACGTCGAGTCGGGCGACGCGGTCGCCAGCGTCGACGTCGTCCCCGACACGTCGGACGACGCGTAGAGACGCTCCGGGTCGGCGCGTTTCGTTCGCGACGCGAATCGAGACGGGAGTCGAGAGACGAGACGGAAACTCAGTGTTCCGGCTCCTCGGCCGGTGCGATCATCGCGTCGATCCGCAGAATGAGGATGTTGTTCGTGTCGTCCTTGCCGTCGAGGGTGCCCTCGATGACGAGTTTCGACAGCGGCGTCGGGCCGACGGTGACGGAGTCGCCCTCGTGGATGTCGTTCGTCGGGCCCTGAATGTGTACCTCCGCCCGGCAGAGTTCGGGGTGGTGGACGCTCGAGAGGTCGATCTCCTCGACGATGACGCCCTCTACTGATTCGCCCTCGTGTTCGAGGGGGACGGCGGCCGGGTCGTCCATCTGCTGGATTTCGAGGGCCTCGTAGGCGGCCGCGGTCGGCTTGTAGCCGCCCTTGGGGCCGGGGACGCCCTCGACCAACTGGAGCGCCTTCAGGCTCTGCATCTGGTTTCGAATCGTCCCCGGGTTCCGGTCGACCTGTTCGGCGATGTCCTCGCCTTTGATCGCGTCCTCGGAGTCGGAGTGGAGATTCGTCAATGCGCGCAAAATTTTCTTCTGACTTGGAGTGAGTTCGATCGATGACATGGGGAATCCTTCGTAGTTGATTTCCTTAAATGGGATGGTCGATTTCCTTAAATGGGATGTATCGAACGGGCGATCCCTTCGAATTTGACGGTTACTCCGGGAGTAGTAAGTAGTTGTCTTTCCCGGCGGCCGGTCAGTGTTCGATCTCTGCGGGGGCGGCGACGCGGACGTGGCGGGCGACCCCCTCCGGGAGCGAGACGGGGTCGTCGTGGCCGCTCGCACGAGCGGTCACCATCCCGAAGGGGGCGACCTCGAGGATTTCGAGTTCGACGCCGGGTTCGACGCCGTGGTCGGCGAGGTACGAGAGGATCTCGGGGTCGCGGTCGGCGACCTCCTCGACGATCACGACGTCGCCCTCGTCGAACTCGACGATCGACTCGCCGGCGGGGGCCGCCGGCGGTTCGAGGTCGGCGCCGGGGATCGGCGAGCCGTGGGGGTCGACCTCCGGGTCCCCGAGGGCGGCGGCGACCCGGGCCTCGAAGTCCTCGCTGATGTGATGTTCGAGGCGGTCGGCCTCCTCGTGGACCTCCGCCCAGTCGTAGTCGAGGTGTTCGGTGAGGTACGCCTCCAGCAGACGGTGGTGGCGGATCACTTCGAGGGCGACGGTCTCGCCCTCGTCGGTCAGCGTCGCGCCGCGGTACTTCTCGCGGTCGACCAGCCCCCGCTCCTCGAGTTTGTCGAGCATGCTGGTGACGGTCGGCGACGTGACGTCGAGTTCGGCGGCGATCTCGGAGGTTCCGATCCGTTCGTCGCGGCCCCGCTGGAGCTGATAGATCGCCTTCAGGTAGTCTTCCATCACGTCGCTCAGCATCATTTCGTCGGGATTTAGAGACGTCTAACCCTAAGTGTTGCGTCGTCCCGAACCCGCCGGAAATCGGCCCGCTCGCCCCCTCGAACCTGCCCGTGACAACTGTGCACACGCCGATCGGGGTTTCAACACCTTTGTATCGGAGTGATTCTGACAGTGCCGTATGACCGAGAACGTCGTCGTCCTGGGCGCCGGATACGCCGGCGCCGGGGCGGTCACGAAGCTCCAGTCGGAACTGGATGGCACCGCGCGGCTGACCTGGATCTCCGATACCGACTACCACCTCGTCCTCCACGAAGCCCACCGCGTGATCCGTGACCCCGCCGTCCGGTCCGACATCACCATCCCGGTCCACGACATCGCCGACCCGGCGACCCGCTTCATCCAGGACCGCGTCGTCGACCTCGACGTCGACGAGCGGGTCGTCGAACTCGAAGACGGCGAGGACGTCGAGTACGACTACGTCCTCGTCGCGCTCGGCAGCCAGACCGCCTACTACGGCATCCCCGGCCTCGAAGAGTACTCCCTGACGCTCAAGAGTCTCGACGACGCCCTCGAGATCCACGAGGCGATCGAGGCGGCGAGCCGCGACGCCACCCGCGGCGAACCCGCCCAGGTCGTCGTCGGCGGCGCCGGCCTCTCGGGCATCCAGACCGCCGGCGAGGTCGCCGAGTTCCGCGACGCACACCGCGCGCCCATCGAGATCCACCTCGTCGAGGCCCTCGAAGAGATCTTCCCCGGCAACGACCCCGAGATTCAGGCCGCGCTGCGCGACCTCCTCGAAGACGCGGGCGTCACGATCCACACCGACGACCCGATCACCGAGGCCGAGGAGGGCGTCATCCACTTCGACGAGGGCGACCCCCTCGAGTACGACGTGCTCGTCTGGACCGGCGGCATCACCGGCCGCGACGCGCTCGACTCCGCCGACCTCGACAAGCAGCACAACCGCGTCGAGGCGGAGGCGAACTTCCAGACCTCCGACGAACGCGTCTTCGCCATCGGCGACTCGGCGATCGTCGACCAGGGCGACCAGCCCGCGCCGCCGACCGCCCAGGCCGCCTGGCAGGCCGCCGAGGTCGCCGGCGAGAACATCTCGCGGGCCATCCAGAACCGGCCCCTGGTCACGTGGGAACACGAGGACAAGGGGACCGTCGTCTCCGTCGGCGAGGAGGCCGTCGCCCACGGCGTCAAGCCCGCCCTCGGCGTCTCCCTCCCCGTCACCACCTTCGGCGGCTTCCCCGCGAAGAACCTGAAGAAGCTCATCGCCGCCCGCTGGATCGCCGACCTCACCTCCTGGAACCGCGCGCGCAAGGCCTGGCCGTCGCTGTAGCGCCGGGAAGTCGCTGCCGCGGACGCGGCGACCGCCGCTTCCCCGGGGCGACCCGCCGATTCGTCGGGCCGTCGACTCGTCGCCCGTCGCCGATCACGTCGATCAGCCGAAGTCCGCCTGCGACGTGATCGGGTCCGTCTCGATCAACGCCTCGTCGCTGTACGCGCCCAGATTTTCCCGCAGTCGGTCGACGTCGAACGGGTCTCCGTGGGCCGGATAGACCGTCTCGGCACTGCTGTCGAGGATCTTCCGCCAGCTCTCGTAGTACCGGTCGACGTCGGCGATGAAGATCGTGTGGTACTTGATTCCCGCCCAGAGCGGCCTGCTCATCGCCGCGTCGCCACAGAAGAGCGTACCGTCGTCGAGCAGGACGGAGATCGAGTCGGGGGTGTGTCCCGGCGTGTGAAGGATCGTCCCGTCGATTCCCAGTTCGCCCAACAGCCGATCGTCGTCGCCGTCGACCAGCAGATCGTCGTCGCGAAGCGCCACCGGCGGAAAGGTCAGGTCCCACTCGGGGACGAGCCACGATCGGAGTTTCGCGAGGTAGTAGACCCGCCTGTTCAACAGCCCGCCGCCGGACCTGTCGTTCTCGCCGGCCCGGAGCAGTTCGTCGGCGGCTTCGTGAGCGATCACGGTCACGCCGTCGAGCAGTTCGTTCGCGAAGCCGACGTGGTCGTCGTGGTGGTGGGTCAAGAGCAGGTACTCGATCTCCGCGACGTCGACGCCGACGTCCGCGAGTTGCTCTACGAAGCTCCGGTACTCCCACTCGTACCCGGTATCGATCAACAGGTATCCCTCGTCGGCGTCGAGCAGGTAACAGTTGGTCGATCCCGGGGATAGCGTGATCCACCGCTCCCCCTGCGTCGCGTCGTCAGTCACTGTTCGTCACCCCCTGTACGCGGGAACAGCACGGTCAGCACCGCCAGCAGGGCGAGCGAGCCGGTTAGCCCGGCACCGGTCAGCGCGGGGTATCGGCATCGGAAGGCGCCCGGGTTCGCGCTACGGCCCTCGCGCCTCCGGGCCGGCGTCGGCGTCCGACACGTCACCGGCGATTCTCCCGAACCCGAGCCGCCGGCCGACGCCTCGCTCTCCACCGTGCAGGTGACGGATGGTCGAGACGAACGACCCATGTCGGAGCGTCCGTCCACGCGCCACAAACCATGGCGCTAAATTTCCCACTGGGCGAGAATCGCTGGTCACGATTGCCCTCCACGGCCCGCCGTTCGAGACGGGCGTCCCAACGCGACGAGATCCGCTCAGGTGGCCGCTGACCGTCCTCGGCGGGACACTGGTCCTGCTGGCGAGGCGTTTCACCGGTCAGGCGTACCGCCGTTGACCGACTACCACAGAGGTCTCGGGATAACCGTCGGCGGAACGCGTCGCTCACCGCCGACCAGTTCGCGGGTACAGCGCCGTCAGCGCCAGCAGCACCGCCACGGCCGACAGCGCGACCCCCAGCCAGTCGGCGAACACCGGCAGAAAGTAGGCCACGGTCTCCCGGCCGAGCCCCCACCACAGGCCGAGCGTCGCGACGGCGAGGCCGCCGAGGAGCGCGCGGGCGGGCCGGTCGCGCTCCGACAGCGGGTCGAACGAGCGCGTGCGGCTGAACCGGCCGTAGCCGAGTCGCGCGGCGAGGCCGACGGCGACGCCCCCGAGGATCCAGACCGGCAGCCGGATCCACCGCACCGCGCTGGCGATGGCGGGCGAGGGCAGCCCGCGCCGGTCCGCCCACGCGCGGACCACGTCGGCGATGAGCTGGACGCTCCGCTCGCTGTTGGTGAGGATCACGATGCCGTCGCCCGTCGCGGGGACGGCGTGGAACCAGCTCCACGAGCCGGTGCCCTGGCCGCCGTTCATCACCGCCAGTTCACCGTTCGAGAGGGTCTCCGCGAAGTGACCCAGGCCGGCGCCGTCGGTCGCCAGTTCGTAGAAGCCCGTCGTCTCGACGGCCGGGTCGTGTATTTCGGCGACGCTCTCCGGTTCGAGCACGCCCCGGCCCGGCGGTTCGCCGTCGGTCCCCTCCGTCCCGGCGGCGACGAAGCGGGCGACGTCCGCGGCGGTCGCGTACAGCATCCCCTGCGCCCTGACGGGTTCGCGGTACTGGGGCACCGGCGTCCCGTCGACGAGGTGCTCGGCGGCCAGTTCCGCCTCGATCCGGTCGTCCCAGACGAACGTGGCCCCGTCCATCCCGAGCGGTTCGAGGATCGCCTCGCGCATGTACGCCGCGAAGTCGCGGCCCGTGACGTCCTCGATCAGCAGTTCGAGCAGCCCGTACCCGGGGTTCGCGTAGCGAAACGACCCGGGTTCGTCGGTCGGCCGCGCGGCCGGCGCACCCGCCTCGCCGGAGAGGGCCTCCCGGAGCGAGGGGGGCTCCTCGTCCGGCGGGACCTTCTCGTAGCCCCCCGCCGGCAGCCCGGCGCTGTGATTGAGCAACCGTCGCACGGTCACCCCCTCCCACGGGAACTCGGCGTCCGGGAGTTCCCAGCCCGTCACGTGGCGCCCGACCGGATCGTCGAGGGCGACCTCGCCGCGCTCGACCAGTTTCAGCACGCCCCACGCGGTGACCGACTTCGTGATCGACTGTACCCGGCAGGGCGTGTCGACGGTCATCGCCCGCCCCGCCGCGGGGTCGGCCTCGCCGTACGCGCCGGCCCACGTCGGGTCGCCGCCCTCGACGAGGGCGACGCTCGCCCCGGGGACGTCGTAGCGGTCGAGCAACTCCGGGACGTACTCGTCGAGGTAGTCGGGCAGCGAGTCGCCATCGCCCTCACCGCCGGGTCCGAGGTCGAGACGCCCGGCGAGCGCGCCCGTCAGCCCGGCGCCGGCCGCCGCGAGGTAGCCGCGGCGGGTCGCGGCCGGTCCCACGTCAGGACCCCTCCCCCGGGCCGCCGGCGGCGACGTCGCCCGGGACCTCGTCGAGAGTCGCCTGTCGACCGCTGGACGTCCGGCCGCGGCGCTCCCGGAACGCGTCGCGGAGGCCGAGCGCGAGCGCCCCGAGGCCGAGCAGGAACGCGACGAACTCGAGGAGGCCGCCGAGGAAGGGGACGGCCCCGAGGACGGCGAACCCGACGAGGCCGACCGCGAGCGCGAGCCACCGGTTCTCCCGGTCGGCCAGCCCCAGCGCCCACGCGCCGACGGCGTACTGGCCGTAGACGACCGCGACCCAGACCGCGAGCGCGAAGCCGAACGCGCCGAGGACGGTCAGCGGGATGCCGACGACCGTAAGCGCCACCAACACCAGCGCGACCGGGACGCCGATCAGCGTCAGGACGCCGACGCCGCCGGACGTGACCGGATCGTCGGCCACGCGGGACGCGACGCCGGACGAGAACGAGGGGAAGACCGCGAGCAGGACCGCGCCGAGCAGGAGGCTGGCGACGAGTTCGTAGCCGGTCACCAGCCACGGGGGGACCGTAAAGACCTCGACGGTGCCGACGCCGTTCCCGCCGAGGCTCGCGTCGTGGACGACGCCGCCGCCGACGCTCGCCGCGGGGTCCTCGGTGAACTCGCCCGCGTCGTAGCGGAACTCGCCGGCGACGTCCGCGTTCGGCCCCAGAACGATCGTCTCGGCGCCGGCGCGGACGTCGCCGTCGACCGCCCCGTCGACGGAGAGGTAGCCCGCGCCGACCGCGAGGTCGCCGCCGATCCGGGCGGTCTCGCCCACCTCGACGTGGCCGGCGCCGGCGCTGACGTCGCCGGTCACCGTCCCGTCGACGCGGACGCTCCCCGCGGCGACCTCGACCGCCCCGTCGACGGTGCCGCCCTCGGCGACGTGGACGGTACCGGCGACCCCCGCGACGTCGCCCGAAACCGTGCCGCGGACGACGATCGATCCCGCGACGCCCTCGATGCCGTCGGACGTCTCCCCCTCCTCCACGACGACCGTCCCGAACCCGCTCTGGATCGGCCCCGCGGCGACGACGCCGGTCCCGGCGGAGAGCAACAGCACTGCGACGACGACGAGCACGACCGCTCGCCGTCCCGTCTCGATGTCCGTGAAACTCATACTGAAAGTTCGCGCAGGTTTCAGAAATCTACGCCGGCCGGTTCTCGAACGGCGGGAATCAGCGGTCGCTCGCCGGGTCGGTCTCCCCGCCGTCGAGCCCCACCGCGTCGCGCTCGACGCGCGTTCCCATCGGCCGCGCCGGGACGCCGGCGACGGTCTCGCCCGGCGGGACGTCGCGGGTGACGAGCGAGTTCGCCGCGACGCTCGCCCCCTCGCCGACCTCGACGCCCGGGAGGAGTATCGCCCCGGCGCCGATCATCGCCCGCTCGCCGATCACGACCTCGCCGGTTCGGTACTCGTCCTGGAGGAACTCGTGACAGAGGATCGTCGCGTCGTAGCCGACGATGGCGTGGTCGCGGACCGTGATCAGGTCCGGCCAGAAGACGTCCGGGGTCGCCTCGAGCCCCCACGAGACGCCCTCGCCGACCGTCATCCCGAGCCGGCGCATGAGCCAGCGTTTGAGCCGCAGGCTCGGCGAGATGCGCACGAGCCAGACGACGACGTAGTTGATCGCCACCCGCAGCGGGTGCCGCGCGCTCGTCCAGTGGGCCAGCGAGTTGCCCCGTCCCGGGGTCGGGTGGGCGGTCACGCGGTCGTGTCGGGAGTCGGCGTCGTCGGTCACTGCAGGGCGGTTGGGCGGCGGTCTACAAGAAACCACGCGACGGTCGCACGCGCCGAGTCAGTCCCCGCGAAGCTCCTCGACGTGGTCGATCCGCCGCCGGACGAGGTCGGCCGTGCCGATGTCGTGACGCACGTGCAGGCCCTCCTCGCCGGCGACCGCGAGGGCGTCCTCGGCGATTTCCTCGGCCTCGGTGATCGAGTCGGCGACGCCGACGACGGCGAACGACCGCGAGGTCGTCGTGTAGATGCCGTCGTCGCGCTCGTCGACGCTGGCGTAGAAGAGCAGGGCGTCGCCGGCGCTCTCTCGCGGCTCGTCGCCGCTCGAATCGTCCGTGGCGCGGGCCGCCCGCGCCACGCTCTCCTCGTCCACCTCGACTTTCGCCCCAGCCGTCGGGTCCGTCGGGTACCCCTCGGGGACCGCGTACTTGCAGACCGTCGCCATCGGGGCGAACTCGGGTTCGGGCAGGGGGTCGCCCTCGCGGGCGGCGACGAGCACGTCGAGGAAGTCCGTTTCGAGGACGGGCAGGGTGTTCATCGCCTCGGGGTCGCCAAAGCGGGCGTTGAACTCGACGACCTTCGGCCCCTCGGCGGTGAGCATGAACTGGCCGTAGAGGATGCCGCGGTAGCCGTCGAGCGCGTCCACGGTGGCCTCGATTATCTCGACGGCCGCCTCGTAGTCGGCCGCGGTCATGAAAGGCAGTTCGCGCGCGGCGTCGCTGTACGAGCCCATGCCGCCGGTGTTGGGCCCCTCGTCGCCCTCGTAGGCGCGCTTGTGGTCCTGGACGGCCGGCGCCGTGCGGACCTCGCCGTTTGCGACGAACGCCTGCACCGTGAACTCCTCGCCGACCAGCCGCTCCTCCAGGACGAGCCGGTCGTAGCCCGACTCGCGGATGTACGCCTTGCCCTCCTCGGCGGTGACCTGATCGCCGATCACCTTCACGCCCTTGCCGCCGGTGAGGCCGGCGGGTTTGATCGCGAGGTCGCCGTCGTACGCGTCGACGTACTCGCAGGCGGCCTCGGGGTCGTCGAAGACCGCGAAGTCCGGACAGCCGGGGACGTCGTGTTCGGCCATGAACTCCCGCTGGAAGGACTTGTCCGTCTCGATGCGGGCCTCGGCCCGTCGCGGGCCGAACGCGTAGATGTCCGCGTCTTCGAGCGCGTCGACGACGCCCGCCGCGAGCGGCGCCTCGGGGCCGACGACCGCGAGGGTCGCCTCGATCGCCTCGGCGTAGTCGACGACCGCCTCCGGGTCCGTCGTCTCGACCGTCTCGAACTCCGCGGCGAGTCGGGCGATGCCGGGGTTGCGGTTGCCCGCGCAGGCGTACAGCTCCGCCTCGCCGTCGCCGCCGGCGAGCGCCCGCGCGATGGCGTGTTCGCGCCCGCCCCCGCCGATCAGTAGCACGCGTTCGCGCATGGTCGGTATCGGAACGCACGAAAGTGTAAACCTTGCTGTTTCTCTACCCGAGGGTGTACACGTTCGTGGGTAGGCGTGCGGGCGGCGCGGCCGGCGCCGGTCCGAGCGAGCGATCCCCTACGGCTCGCAGACGATCGCTTCGACCGGCTCGGTCGGCCGGAGCGTGATCACGGGCCGAAGCGAGAGTTCGCTGGCGAGCGGTTCGAGGTCCCACCGCGGGGCGAGCGTCGCGAGGACGACCTGCGCCTCGACGGTCGCGAACCGGTGGCCGAGGCAGTGACGCGGCCCGCCGCCGAACGGGAAGTAGGCGTACTCCGGGCGGTCGGGGTCGTCGTCGAGCCAGCGTTCGGGCCGGAACGACTCGGGGTCGTCCCACCAGCGACCGTCGCGGTGGACGATCCACTGGGGCAGGAACACCGGCTCCCCGGCCGGGACGACGTAGCCGTCGAACGTCACGTCCTCGGTCGGCTCCCGGGCGGTGGCGTGGGTCGGCGGGTACAGCCGCAGCGCCTCGGAGACGACCGCCCCCGTGTACTCGAGGTCGGACAGGTCCGCCAGGGTCGGCGGCTCGCCGTCGAGGGCGTCGAGTTCCTCGCGAAGCCGCGCCGCCGCGTCCGGGTTCGTGCCGAGCAGGTGCCACGCGTAGGTCAGCGCCAGCGCGGTGGTGTCGTGGCCCGCAGCCAGCAGCGTGACGACCTCGTCGCGGACCCCCTCGTCGGACATCCCCTCGCCGCGCTCGTCCTCGGCGACGAGCAGCGTCGAGAGCAGGTCGTCGCGGTCGGCCGCCGTCTCGCGTCGGGACTCGATCAGCGCGGAGACGATCTCGTCGAGGCGCTCGCGCCCGCGCTCGAACCGCCGGTTCGCCGGCGTCGGGAGCCAGCCGGGCAGCCACATGTTCGCCCCCTCGAACCGGCCCATCGCCATCGTGAACGCCTCGCGGATCTCCGCTTCGAGCGCGCCGAGGTCGGTGCCGAACAGCGACCGGACGAGGACCGAGAGGGTGAGCCGGCGCATCTCCTCGGTGACGTCGATCGTCTCCCCGCGTTCCCACTCCTCGGCCGTCGCCGCGGCGCGCTCGCCCATGATCTCGGCGTAGGTCGCGATCCGGTCGGGCCGGAACGCCGGCTGCATCCGCGTGCGCTGTCGCCGCCAGTACTCGCCGTCGCTCACGACCAGCCCGTTCCCGAAGAGCGGTTCCAGCCGCCCCTGTCCCAGTTCGGCCTTGCGGAACCGGTGGTCCTCGGTGACGAGCACCCGCTCGACGTGCTCGGGGTGGACGAGCATGTGCGAGTCGGCCGTGCCGACGTTCGTCGCCACCACGTCGCCGTACTCCTCGGCGCAGCGCTCGACGAACCCCAGCGGGTCGCGCAGGTACCGGTGGAGGTTCCCGACGGCCGGCAGTCCGTCCGGGCCGGGCGCCCGACGGCCGATCTCGCCTCGCGCGTCGGGGGTGGCGTCGGAGGCCATCGGTCGACGCTCCGACGGCCAGGTCCATTGCGTTTTCCGTGGCATCCCCCGGCCCCCGCCCGCGGCCACCGACGTCCTCGCGAACTGGGAGGGTCGGCGCCGCTTTATTGCCGTCCGGCCCCTCCGGTCGGACGTGCCCCGGTCCGGGGCGGTGCCACGAATGACAGGAAGAGTCGTTATCAGCGAGACGCCGTTCGTCGACGTCGACTACCAGCGCGAACGCCTCGACGGCGCGACCGTCGAGGTCCGGGACACGCACACGGAGGGGGCCGTCCGCGAGGCGGCGGCCGACGCCGACGCGCTGATCGTCGACGTGCACACGCCGGTGACCGCGGACGCGCTGGCGAGCGCGGATCGGCTGCGGCTTGTCGCCCGCGCCGGGACCGGCTACGACAACGTCGACGTGAACGCGGCCGCCGAGCACGGGATCATCGTCACGAACGTCCCCGAGTACTGTACCGACGAGGTCGCGAGCCACGCGTTCGGGCTGTTGCTGGCGTGTCGCCGGCGCATCCCGGCGTACGACCGCGAGGTCCGGGACGGCGGGTGGGACTGGCGGACCGACCGCCCGATCCGCCGCGTCGCGGGGTCGACGCTGGGGCTGATCTCGTTCGGCGCCATCGCGCGCCGGGTCGCCGACTACGCCTCCGGGTTCGACATGGAGGTGATCGTCTACGACCCGTACGTCGACGAGGCGATCGTCGAGGGCTACGGCGGCCGCCTCGTCGAGTTCGACGAACTGTTCGAGGCGGCCGACGCCGTCTCCGTCCACGCCCCGCTGACCCCCGAGACGCGGGGGCTGATCGGCGCCGGCGAGTTCGCCCGCCTGCCCGACCACGCCGTCCTCGTCAACGTCGGCCGGGGCGGGATCGTCGACGAGGACGCGCTGGCCGAGGCGCTTCGCGAGGGCGACATCGCGGCCGCCGGCCTCGACGTTCTGGAGGAGGAGCCCCCGGAGGAGACGCCGCTTCGGGGCCTCGAAGACGTCGTCCTCACGCCACACGCCGGCTGGTACTCGACGGAGGCCCGCGCGGACCTCAACCGGACGCTCGCCCGACAGGTCGAGCGGACGCTCGCCGGCGAACGTCCCGAACACGCGATCGAACCGGACGCCTGGACCTGACGCACCGGCGGCGACCGCCGGTCGCGCCCGTCCCCGTCGGCAGGGACACGCGTCGCGGGCGTCGTGAGGTGCGAGGTCGGCCGAGAGGGTCGCGGGAGACGTGGTCTCAGGCGATCGAGGGGTCGGCGAGGGTCTTCCGGAGCGCGATGGCCATCTCCTCGAACGGGTCCATCTCGATCCCGTCGCTGGTGACGAGGACGCCCCGGTCGCCGACGATGACGCGACTGACGAAGCCGTCGGAGAAGACGCGGACGGTGAACTCGTACTCGCCGATGTCGGGTTCGACGTTCGGTTCGGTCGCGAGGCTCTCGTAGGTCTCCACGTCGGCGAAGCCGACGCGTTCGTTCTCGACGAACGCGCCTTTCGCCTCGCGGACCGCGTCTTCGTCGCCCGCGTAGAGGTCGGCCCGGACGTACAGCAACTCGAAGTCGTCGGGCGTGAAGTAGACGACCGACCTGAGCGAGTCGCCGACCGTTACCCGGGCCGTATTTACGATCGTTTCCGCGAAGTCGTCGGTGACGAGGTCCGCCATAGCAGTCCCCGTAGGTCCCCGAGCGGCATCAACTCGCGCGCTAACGGGACCGGTCGATTCCGGTGTTGCTTTTGTGCCGGCCCCCGAACGGACCCACGATGCGACAGTACCTCGACCTCGTCGACGCGGTCCTCTCGGGGGGCGCCTACAAGCCGAACCGGACCGGCGTCGACACGATTTCGTCGTTCAGCCGGCACTACGAGGTCGATCTGGGGGAGGGATACCCCCTGCTGACGACCAAGAAGATGGACGGCTACCGGTGGAACTCGATGATCCACGAACTGTGCTGGTACCTCTCGGGCGAGGAGCACGTCAGGAACCTGCGCGAGGAGACGAAGATCTGGGACGCCTGGGCCGACGAGGAGGGGCGCCTCGACACCGCCTACGGCCGCTTCTGGCGCCGGTTCCCGATCCCGGAGGGCGAGGCGCGCCTCGACGGCGAGTCCTGGCCCGACGCCGGCCACCGGTGGGTGACCGAGGAGGCCGACGGTCGGCAGACGTTCGACCAGTTACGGTACGTGATCGACACGCTCTCGGACGCGCCGAACTCCCGGCGACTCGTCGTCGACGCGTGGCACCCCGCCAACGCCGCCGTCTCGACGCTGCCGCCGTGTCACTACACCTTCGTCTTCAACGTCCAGGGGGATCGGCTCAACTGCCACCTCACCCAGCGCTCGGGCGACGTCGCGCTCGGGATTCCGTTCAACATCGCGGCCTACGCCCTCCTGACGAAAGTCGTCGCACAGCAGACCGGCTTCGAACCCGGGGCGTTCGCACACACCGTCGTCGACGCCCACGTCTACTGCGGCCGCGGCGAGCGCGGCGCGTGGTACGCCGGGAACCTCGGTCGGCTCCAGTCGCGACTCGCCGACGTCGACGACCGCGAGGGGTACCGGGAGGTCCGCGACTGGCTCGAAGCCGAGGCGCCGCCGGAGGCCGACGGCGACGAGCACCTCGACCACGTCCCGAACCTGCTCGAACAGCTCTCGCGCGAGCCCGGGCCCCGCCCCCGCCTCGAACTCGCGGACGTCTCCGTCGACGAGTTGCGCGCCGACGACGTCGAACTGGTCGACTACGAGGCCCACGACGGCCTGGAGTTCGCGGTCGCCGAATGAGCGCGCCCGACCGGGGTCCGGAGACCGACCTCGAACTCGTCGGCATCGTCGCCGTCGCCGACAACGGCGTCATCGGCCGCGACGGCGAGATGCCGTGGCACCTCCCCGCGGACCTGCGTCGCTTCAGGGAGGCGACGACCGGCCACCCCGTGATCCTCGGCCGGGTCACCTACGAGAGCATCCGCGACGACCTCGGCGAACCGCTCCCCGGACGGACGTCGGTGGTCCTCACGAGCCGCGACGTCGAGACGCCCGAGAACGTCGTCCTCGCCCGCGATATCGAGTCGGCGGTCCGCGCCGCGGAGGCGGCCGCCGAGGAGCGCCACGGCGGGGTCGACCGCGCGTTCGTCGCCGGCGGCGCGACGGTGTACGAGGCGTTCCTCCCCGCGCTCGACCGCCTGCTCGTCACCGAGGTCCACGACGACCCCGACGGCGACACCCGGTTCCCCGACCGGGACCGCGAGGCGTGGCGCGAGGTCGACCGTGACGAGCGCGACGGCTTCGCGTTCGTCGAGTACGTCCGCGGCGAGCCGTCGTGATGGACGACCTCGAACGACGGCTTTCGGACGCGCTCGGCTCGCGGCCCGAGCGCGCCGTCGAACTGCACGGCGGGATGATCGGCTCGGTCCGCCGGGTCGACCTCGACGACGGGCGGACGGTCGTCGCGAAGACGGGCGAGACGCCGCTGGAGCCGGAGGCGTTCATGCTCCGGTACCTCCGCGAGGAGAGCGATCTGCCCGTCCCCGCCGTCTACCACGCCGACGACGACCTGCTGGTCATCGAGTACGTCCCCGGGTCGACGGACCACTCTCCCGCGGTCGCCCGCGACGCCGCGGCCCACCTCGCCGCGCTCCACGGGGTCGAGGGACCGGCGTTCGGCTTCCCCCGGGACACCCTCACCGGTCCCGTGTGCCAGCCGAACCCGTGGACCGACTCGTGGGTCGAGTTCTTCCGCGATCACAGGGTCCGCCACGTCGCGTCGCTGGCGGCCGACGACGGAGCGCTCCCCGCGGCCCTCGCGGAGCGCGTCGACGCGCTCGCGGACGACCTCGACGCGCTGCTCGTGGAACCGGACGCGCCGTCGCTGATCCACGGCGACGTCTGGACGACGAACGTCCTCTCGCGCGACGGGCGCGTGACGGCGTTTCTCGACCCGGCGACCTACTACGCCCACCCGGAGGTCGAACTCGCGTACGTCGACTGGACCGACACGTTCGGCCGGGCGTTCTTCGAGGCCTACGGCGACCGGCACGAGGTCGCCGACGGCTTCTTCGACCGCCGGCGGTACGTCTACCGGCTCTACCCGCTGCTCGTCCACGTCCACCTCTTCGGCGGCCGGTACGTCGAGGAACTCGACCGGACGCTCGACCGACTGGGGTACTGACCCTCTCGCGTGTCTCCGGCGACGACACAATCACGGATTTGGGGCCGGTCCGGCGGCGGGACCACCTCGCCGGCCCCGCTCGGCGGGGCGGCGTGACCCCCGTAAACGGCTCGTTCCGGGGCCGTCAGATCCCCACGGCGACGACCGACGGATCGTCGCGCCGTGGGCCGAATCGAACGGTTCGGCGGCGTCGCGCCCGCGCCGGCTCCCGAAACGATGGCGGTCACTTATGCGACGAGTACCGCAACGGCCGGACGCCCCGAGGGGGTGATCTGACGTGAGAGACATGACAGGAACTGACCGAACGGACGAAACGAGACGACGAACGCTCGGCGCGGCCGGCGGCCTCGCCGCCGGCGCACTCGCGACGGGAACCGCGGCCGCGCGGACCCGGCAGGACACCGAAGGGCGGGTACTGGTCTTCTCGGGCAACTACTTCCCGAGCGCCGACTTCGAGGTCATCGGCGAACTCCAGGTGTCGGCGGCGATCGACATTCTGCGGGTCGACGGCGAGGAGGTGTCCGAAATCTCCGACCCCACCGACTGGACCACGTACATCATCCGCTACGACATGAACGGGGAGGACGTCGCGGGCGTCACGACGTTCCTCTTCAGCGAGGACGTCGACCTCGACGAGGGCGACACGGCGACGCTCTCGTCCGATTCGTCGATGTACAGCCCCGATCTGAACCTCCTCGAGACCGAACTCGGCGACGACGCCGACGTCGGCGACGACGAGGACGAAGACGACGAGGACGAAGACGACTTCGCCGCGGACGACGAGGACGACGACTTCGACGCCGACAACGAGACGGACGACGGGGTGAGCGACGTCGAGCACGTCGCCGAGGCCGCTCCCTGCGACGACGGCGAGCAGTACGACTGGTGCCAGTAGACTCACTGGCGCCGACACCTCCGTTCTACTCCGGCGCGGTCGAGACGACGCTCGTTCGCCTCCGCGGGCGCACGAGCGGTCGAGCAGGCGGACCGTGAAGCGACTGCTCGTACGGGAGACGGTCAGCGATTCGGACCCGTCTTCGACGCTCGTCGTCGGGCGAACTGTCCGAGGAAAGCACCTGTTTTCGTGAACGAAACTCCGACCGAGAGCCCGCGAAACCGCGACATACCTCCGAGACGCGCGTTCGAGGCGTCGTGCTCGATCCGCGAGTGATCCTCCGACGCGACGTGTCCGCTCCGAGTACTGTCAGCGCCGGATCGACGTCCCGGCGGCGGACGCGTGCCGCGTCGAGCGCCGTTCCGACGGATAAACGACCATTTCTGCCGGCCGGTCTCCGCGCCGAGTGTTCTGCGGGCATTCGTCCCACAGAGGCTCCGAAACCCGAATTTTCTGGAGGTATCGTTCCGTAGAAGGTGAAACGATCGGCGTCACTTATACGAAAATTCCATCAACGGTAGTGTGCCCCGAACAGGGGATACCGAGTGAGAGACATGACAGACGAAACCTACGACAACGGACCATCGGGCGACTCGCGACGCTCGTTCATGAAGAAGGGCGCGCTCGCCGCGAGTGCCGTCGCCTTCGGTGCGGGGGCGACGGCCGGCACGGCCGCCGCCCAGGACGACGGCGACGTGCTGGCGTTCTCGTACGACTACTTCCCGGGCGCGGACTTCGAAGTCCTCGCCGTGATGGAACAGAGTACGACGAACAGCGTGCTGCGCGTCGACGACGAGGAAGTGGACGAGATCGACGACCCCTCCGACTGGGACGGCCACGTCATCCGCTACGACATGGGCGGCGACACCGCCGGCGTCACGACGTTCCTCTTCAGCGAGGACGGCCTCAGCGAGGGCGACAGCGGGACCCTCGGCGAGGACGCCCGGATGTTCAGCGACGACCTGAACCTCCTCGAGGTGTCGCTCGACGGTAACGGCGGCAACGGCGGCGACGACGAGGACGAGGAGGACGACGAGGAGATGGAAGAGGACGACGAGGAGATGGACGACAACGAGACCGAGGGCAACGAGACCGCGTAAGCGGACGATCCCGCCACGGCGCTGATCTTCCTTTCCTCTCGCGGTCGGCGAGCGGGGAGCGACTGGAGCGTCGATCGCACGTGCGCCGCCGTCCGGCCGCTCCGGCGGCGACGAACCGTCCCGAAAAACTGTGCTTACGACCGAACCGTTCACCGTTCCCGAGAGAAGGTTGTCGTAACGTGCTGTAACGATCGACTTCGCTTATACGAAAACTCCACCAACACCTTCTCGCCCCGAACAGGGGATACCGAGTGAGAGACATGACAGACGAAACCTACGACAACGAACCGGTCGACGACTCGAAGGGTTCGCTCGCGAAGAAAGGCGCCGTCGCCGGCGCCGCCGGCCTCGCGGCGCTCGGAGCGAGCGGCTCGGCCGCCGCGCAGGACGGCGACGAGGTGCTGGTGTTCTCGAGCAACTATTTCCCGGGCGCGGACTTCGAGATCATCGCCGAGTTGGATCGGACGACGACGGACAACGTGCTGGTCGTCGACGACGAGGAAGTCGACGAGATCTCCGACCCCACCGACTGGAACGGGTACGTCCTCCGCTACGACATGAACGACTCGGCGGGCGTCACGACGTTCCTCTTCACGGAGGAGAGCCTGGACGAGGGGGACACCGGGTCGCTCGGCGAGGACACCCAGATGTTCAGCGCCGACCTGAACCTGCTCAGCAGCGACCTCGACTGATCGGCCGGTCGGTTCCCCGGTGGACCCGGTCGCTCGCGACCCCGCCCCGGTCGCTCCGCTGACCGACGTTTCGTCCCTCCGTCCGCGCCCGTCGACGGGCGTCGTCACGGTAGATCGAGACGTATCGCCGGCAACGCCAGTCGCGTCGACGGAACGAATCGCGCGGGCGACGCCGAGGCGAAGTCCCCCCGCGTCCCTGTGCCTTTTAGCCGCCACCGCGCCTAGCGGGTCACATGGATTCTCCCACGCGGCGCAACCGACTCGACGAGGAGGAGAGCCCCTACCTGCGCCAGCACGCGGACAACCCGGTGAACTGGCAACCCTGGGACGAGACCGCCCTCGAAGCGGCCCGCGAGCGCGACGTCCCCATCTTCCTCTCGATCGGCTACTCGGCGTGTCACTGGTGTCACGTCATGGAGGAGGAGAGTTTCGCCGACGAGGACGTCGCCGAGGTGCTAAACGAGCACTTCGTCCCGATCAAGGTCGACCGGGAGGAGCGACCGGACGTCGACAGCGTCTACATGACCGTCTGCCAACTCGTCACGGGCAGCGGCGGCTGGCCGCTGTCGGCGTGGCTCACCCCCGAGGGGAAGCCGTTCTACGTCGGCACCTACTTCCCGAAGGAGGCAAAGCGGGGCCAGCCGGGCTTTCTCGACCTCTGTAGTCGAATCGCGGCGTCGTGGTCGGACCCGGACGACCGCGAGGAGATGGCGAACCGCGCCGACCAGTGGACCCGGGCCGCGAAGGATCGGCTGGAGGAGACGCCGGACTCGGTGCGCGCGAGCGAGCCCCCCTCCAGCGACGTGCTGGAGTCGGCCGCCGACGCCGCCCTCCGGAGCGCCGACCGGGAGTACGGCGGCTTCGGGAGCGGCGGGCCGAAGTTCCCCCAGCCCGCCCGCCTGCTGGTGCTCTGTCGCGCCTTCGACCGGACGGGCCGGGACGCGTACCTCGACGTCGTCCGCGAGACGCTCGACGCGATGGCCGCCGGCGGGCTCTACGACCACGTCGGCGGCGGCTTCCACCGCTACTGCGTCGACCGCGACTGGACGGTCCCCCACTTCGAGAAGATGCTCTACGACAACGCCGAACTCCCGCGGGCGTACCTCGCGGGCTACCAGCTTACCGGGGACGACCGCTACGCCGAGGTCGTCCGCGACGCGCTGGCGTTCGTCGAGCGCGAGTTGACCCACGAGGAGGGCGGCTTCTTCAGCACGCTCGACGCCCAGAGCGAGGACCCCGGGACCGGCGAGCGCGAGGAGGGCGCCTTCTACGTCTGGACGCCGGCGGCGGTCGACGCGGTCCTCGAAGACGCCCTCGACGCCGACCTCGTCCGCGCCCGGTTCGGGATCACCGAGTCGGGGAACTTCGAGGGGGAGACGGTTCCGAACGTCGACGCCTCGATCCCCGACCTCGCCGCGGAGTTCGACCTCGACGAGGCCGACGTCGAGCGCCGCCTCGAAGACGCCCGCGAACGGCTGTTCGAGGCCCGCGAGGATCGTCCCCGGCCGAACCGCGACGAGAAGGTACTCGCGGGGTGGAACGGGCTGACGATCGCCGCCTTCGCCGAGGCCGCGCTGGTGCTGGGCGAGGACGCCTACGCCGAGACGGCCGTCGACGCCCTCGAGTTCGTCCGCGAGCGGCTGTGGGACGCCGAATCGGGGCGGCTCTTCCGGCGGTACAAGGACGGGGACGTCGCCGTCGACGGCTACCTCGAGGACTACGCCTTCCTCGCCCGCGGGGCGCTGGGCTGTTACGAGGCGACGGGCGAGGTCGACCACCTCGGGTTCGCCCTCGACCTCGCCCGGGGCATCGAGTCCGAGTTCTGGGACGCCGACCGGGGGACCCTCTACTTCACGCCCGCCAGCGGCGAGTCCCTCGTCACCCGGCCCCAGGAACTCGGCGACCAGTCGACGCCAGCCTCGGCGGGCGTCGCCGTCGAGGTCCTGCTCGCACTCGACGGCGTCGCCGACGAGGACTTCGAGGGGATCGCCGAGGCCGTCCTCGAAACGCACGCGAACCGCCTCGAAGCGAGCCCCCTCGAACACGGCACGCTCTGTCTGGCCGCGGACCGCCTCGAGTCGGGGGCGCTCGAAGTGACGGTCGCCGCCGAGACGGTGCCCGACGACTGGCGCGAGGCGTTCGCCACGCGGTACGTCCCCGACAGGCTGCTCGCCCGGCGGCCGCCGACCGACGAGGAACTCGCGGACTGGCTCGACGCGCTCGGCCTCGACGAGGCGCCGCCGATCTGGGCCGGCCGGGAGGCCCGCGACGGCGAACCGACGCTGTACGTCTGTCGCGGCCGGACGTGCTCGCCGCCGACCCACGACGCGGCCGCGGCGATCGAGTGGCTCGGCGGGGAGGGCGGCGAGGACGTTCCGTTCTAGGGGTCAGGCCGTCCCGAGCGCCGACTCGATCTCCTCGGCGAGGTAGACCGCCGGCGGGCGGTCCTCGCTCTCGACGAAGCGGGCGACCTCGGTTCCGTCGTCGTCCTCGACGACGATCGTCGGGATGTACTCGACGCCGTACTCGTCGACCCCGGGGCCCTGCTTGTCCCGATCGACCGCGAACTCCTCGATCCGGTCGTCGGGGACGCCGGCGGCTTCGAGCGCGGCGCCGAAGTCGGGGAGCAACGCGCGGCAGTCCTTGCACCAGTCGCCGCCCCAGACGAGGTACCGGAGGTCCTCGCGGCGGGCGGCGAGCGCGTCGACGGTCTCCTCGTAGGCCGCGCCGTCCCACGTCGGGTTCGGGCGCATGGTTTCGAGCGTCATGGCTTCGCGTTGCGCCGCGAGCGCCTTAACCGCCCCGCTCGCGAGGGGCGCGAAAAACGGGCCGCTGGCCGATATCCCCGCCGGTCGAGCGGTCGCAGTGGCAGTGAGTTTCGGTGGTGTGTCGGCCGACCGACCGGGATACGAGTACGCTTCCTCGTCGGGGTACCTTATTATGAACCACATAACCCGCAGGCGACCGGATCGCCGGCACGAACTGTCGGTATCCGCCACGGGTTTACGTGTTCGCTCCCTACGGAGTCGCGATGAAGGGAAGTATCCTGGACACCATCGGGTCCCCGCTCGTCCAGGTGGACTCGCCGGACGGTGCGACCGTCGCCGCCAAGGTCGAGTCGTTCAACCCCGGCGGGTCGGCCAAGGACCGGCCGGCGCAGGCGATGGTCCGCGCGGCCGAGCGCGAGGGGGTGCTCGAACCCGGCGACCGGATCGTCGAACCGACCAGCGGCAACACCGGGATCGGCCTCGCGCTCGTCTGTGCCGCCCGGGACTACGACCTCACGATCGTGATGCCAGCCTCGAAGTCCGAGGAGCGACGGCGCATCATGCGCGCCTACGGCGCCGACCTCGAACTCGTCGACGGCGACATGGAGACCGCCCGCGCCCGCGCCGACGAACTCGAGGCCGAGGGCGCGGTCCAGCTCGGCCAGTTCGAGAACCCCGCAAACCCCGAGGCCCACTACCGGACGACCGGCGAGGAGATCGTCGAACAGGTCGGCGACCGCGAGGTCGACGCCTTCGTCGCCGGCGTCGGCACCGGCGGGACGCTCTCGGGGGTCGGCCGCCGCCTGCGCGAGGAGTTCCCCGACGTGGAGATCGTCGCCGTCGAACCGGCGCGCAACGCCGTCCTCTCGACCGGCGAGGCCGGCGAGGACGGCTTCCAGGGAATGGGGCCCGGCTTCGTCAGCGAGAACCTCGACGTCGACCTGATCGACTCGGTCGAGACGGTGCGACTGGAGGACGCCGAGGCGGAGTGTCGCCGCCTCGCCCGCGAGGAGGGCGTCCTCGTCGGCCAGTCCAGCGGCGCGACGAGCATCGTCGCCCGGCGGGTCGCCGAGCGCATCGCCGACCCCGACCGCGAGTGTCCGGCGGTTCCCGACGCGTTCGAGGCGGCCCCGCCCGCGGAGTCCGACGGCGGCGAGGTCGACGACTGCCCGCTGGTCGTCACCGTCTTCTGGGACAGCGGCGAGCGCTACCTCTCGACCGGGCTGTTCGACTAATTCTACCGGACGACCGTTACTCCGCGAGAGCACGCTCGTCGACGCCGTCGCGTCGAACGAAGTCGCTCGCGCGGGTCACGCCCGGGCGAGGAACGCGCCGAGGACCTCGTTGAACCGTTCGGGTCGCTCCCGGGGGGTCCAGTGGCCGCAGTCTTCGAGGATCGCGAGGTCGGCGTCCGGGATCCGCTCGGCCGCCCGCTCGGCCCAGCGGGCGGGAAACAGCGGGTCCTCGGCGCCGTGGACGAGCAGCGTCGGCGCCGACAGCGACCCGAGGTCGTCGGCGTAGTTGGTGACGGCCGTCCCGTCGGGCGCGAGTTCGTTTCGCTGGAACGCCTCGAACGCCCGCCCGGCGCCCGGCTGGCTCGCTCGCGACCGGACGTCCTCGACGAACCCGTGTGACAGGGCGGCCGGATCGGCGACGACGTTCCCGAGGCCGATCCGGGCCGCCGCGGTCGAGACGCCCAGCGCCGACCAGGCCGCGGCGTTCGCCCCCGGGACGTACGCGGCGGCCCTCCAGAACGGGCCGACCGGAATATCGCCGCCCAGCCCGTAACTGTCGACCAGCGCCAGCCGATTCACCCGGTCGGGACGGTCCAGCGCGAAGCCGAGCGCGGCCGCCCCGCCCATCGAGATGCCCGCGAGCGACGGGGCGTCGAGGCCGACGGCGTCGAGAAAGCCCCCGAGGAGTTCGACGTAGCTCTCGGTCGAGTGGACGACGCCGTCGGCGCTGTCGCCGTAGCCCGGCCAGTCGGGGGCGTACACCCGGTGGTCGTCGGCGAGGTGGTCGATGGCGTGGCGCCACGAGAGGGTCGCGTCGTCGACGCCGCCGCCGTGGAGCAGGACGACCGGCGGGCCGTCGGTCCCCGCCCGCCGGTAGGCGATCCGCACGCCGTCGACCGTCGCGACGCCGGTCCCGCTCACGGCGAGAACTCCTCCTCGGTGAGCCTGACGACGAGCGTCTCGTCGACGTCCCGGAGGTCGTACTCGGGGACCTCGCCGTCGGTCCGGCGGACGTACAGCGGTTCGACGAGGCGGTCAGCGGCGGTCGTCCCGGCCGCGGCGGCGTCCGCGTCGTCGGCGTCGGCGTCGGACTCGGCGTCCGCGTCGCCGTCGGGATCGATCGGCTCCGCCGCCTCGACGCCGTACACCTTCAGGAACTCGGCGGTCTCCTCGGGTTCGACCTCGCCGTTTCGCAGCGCCACGGCGAGGTCCCGCGAGAGCCACTCGCCCTCGGTGACGCTCGGTTCCTGCACGATCGCCTCGTCGACGAACCGGACGAGGTACCACTGGAGGTCGTTGAGCAGCGAGACCGCGGCGCCGACGCTGACCGTGCGAACCGCGAGCGCGTTCTCGAACGGCCGTTCGAGGTCGTAGGTCGACAGCGCCTCGCGGGAGGTCTCCCGCGAGAGCAACTCGTACCGGACGTTCACCTCGGGGGAGCCGATGAGACAGACGCGGGTCACTGATGGGTGGTGCGTGCGCTCCGTATTGGTGGTTTCGCCTCCCGGCCGAGGGAGTCGTCACTCCGAGCGCCCCTCGGCCGAGCGCGCTTCGTCGCCGGGCCGGGGCTGTAGCTGGCGAACCAGATTCAGGTGCATGAGGTGCAGGTGCATCCCGATCCCGTAGAGGAGGAGCCCCATGCCGACGAAGATGAGCGGGAGGAGCATCGATTCGATCGCCTGCGAGGCGCTGTCGAGGTTCGCCGGGAGGACGCCGCCGAGCGCCAGGAGGAACGCGCTCAGGATGACGAGGAACCCGGCGCGGACGGCGCGGGAGTAGGTTCCGACCTCTCGGAGTCGATCCTCGATCTCGTCTTCGGTGGGAGTCGGTCGTTCGCGAGCCATAGTCGCGTACACACCAGTAGTGAGAGGTCGTGCGGATAACCGTTCAGTTTGCAGACTCGCGTGACGGGGATCGAGGGTCGGTTCGCCCGAGAAGGAGCGACCCGGGAAGCGCGCCGAACCGCTATCAGGGCTCGACCCGCGTCGCGTTCGCGGCCGCCTCGTCGGCGCGGTCGAACAGGTCGTCCGGTTCGACGTCGAGCAGTCGATCGAGGCGGGCGTTGGTCTCCGCGCGGTCGGGTGCGGCGCGGTTACAGCCGGCGTCGATCGTCGAGTCGGTGAAGGTACCGATCTCGCGGGCGGTGGCGACGATGTCCTGTTTGTCGTGGGTCAAAAGCGGCCGGTGGATCGGCAGGTCGGCGGCGCGGCTGGTCACCCCGAGGTTCTGGGCGGTCTGGCTCGACTTCTGGCCGACGGCCTCGCCGGTGACGATGCCGCTCGCGTCCTCGCGCTCGGCGATGCGCTCGGCGATCCGGTAGAAGAAGCGCCGAAGCGAGAGCATCCGCCCCTCCTCCATCGTCTCGACGAGCAGGGCGACCGTCTCGCCGCCGGGGACGCGGTAGACGCGAGTGTCGAAGTTGGGGGCGTACCGCGCGAGCGTCCGCACGGTCTCCATCGCGCGCGCCTCGTGGTCGATGCCGCCGTAGTCGCCGAGGGAGACGTAGACCGGGATCACCGGCGAGCCGCGTCTCATCATCTCGTAGGCCGCGACGGGGGAGTCGATGCCGCCGCTGACCAGCGCGACGACCGGCGCCTGCGAGCCCAGCGGGAGCCCGCCCGGCCCCGGGACGGTGTCGAGGTAGACGTACGCCGCGTCCTCGCGGATCTCGACGCCGAAGGTGAGGTCGGGGTCGTCGAGGTCGACCTCGGGGTCGAACTCGTCCTCGACGGCGTTCCAGACGGCGTCGCCGCCGCCGACGGCGACGTCCTCGCTGGTGAACGGCAGCGACTTGTCGGCGCGGTTGACGTCGACGGCGAAGCTCCCGCCGCGGTACCGCTCCCGGGCGGTCGCGTCGAGGGCGTCGTAGATCGCCGCCTCCTCGGGGGCGACCCGGCGGGCGGCGCTGGCGGAGACGACGCCGAAGGTGTCCGCGGCGGTCGCCGTCGCCTCCTCGACCGCCTCCTCGGTCGTGTGGATCAGCGGCCGGTTCCAGCGCTTCTCGACCTCGCCGGGAACCGAGCGGTCCGCCAGCAGCGCCTCGAGGTTCTCCAGCAGGCGGTCCACCATGTACCGCTTGACGGTGGCGCTTTTCGTGTTGAGGTCCCCGTGGCGGACGAGGACGGTGTCGGCTCCCGGCGGATGCATGGACGGGGATAGACGGTTACACCTATAAGGGGATTACGAGCCAGCGGTCGCGACGTCGGCGCTTACGGCCGGCCGGTTAGAGGATCGACTCGTCGACGGTCGGACTCAGACTGCCCGTGTGGGCGTAGACGCCCGTGACGAGGACCGCACCGGCGACCACCGCGATGGTCGCGCTCGCGGCGTACATCGCCCCGAAGCCGACGGCCTCGACCAGCGGCAGCGAGACCATCGGTCCGAGGCCGCCGCCGACGTCCCCGAGGACGTTGTTGGTCCCCATCGCCCGCCCCATCCGCTCTTCGGGGGTGAGGTCGGCAAGCAGGGCGGTCAGCGGGCCGCCGACGCCGCCCTGCCCGGCGCCGACGAGGGCGCAGGCGGCGACGACGACCGGGAACGACGGCGCGAGCGCGAGCACGACGAAGCCGACGCAGTTGGTCGCGAGGAAGAAGACGAGCACGGGGACCCGCGCCCCGACGGTGTCGCTCGCGGCGCCACCCGAGATGGTGAAGATCGACCCCGCGAGCACCGTCACCGCCATCAGCATCCCCGAGGTGCCCTTCGGGCCGAACGCGACGGCGTAGCCGAGGACGTCGGTCGAGATGGTGAGCGCCTCGCGTTCGAGGTAGAGCACGAGCGTCGAGAACAGCACGCCGACGTACGCGAAGTAGAGCCCGAAGTTGACCAGCCCGACGGTGAGCGCGGGCGTCGTCAACTCGAGGTCCCACGGCGAGACCGACCTGTCGGCCGCCTCGACGTGGGTCTCCGGGACGACGAAGTAGGCGACGACACTCGCCAGCGCGGCGAAGGCGGCCGCGAGGACGAACGCGACGGCGTTCCCGTACTGCTCGCCGACGATTCCCCCGAGGACGAGGCCGACGGGAAAGCCGAAGGTGATCCCCGCGCGGACGACCCCCATGCTGGTGCCCCGCGAGTCGGCCTCGCTGACGTCGGCGGTGATCGTGTACGCCGTCGCGAAGACGAGCGCGCTCCCGAGCCCCCAGAGCACGCGCGCCAGCAGGAACCAGAACTCGGGGGCGCCCGGCAGGACCGCGACCTCGTCGGCGACGAGCGCGACGACGTAGCCGAACGTCGCGACGCCCTCGACCGCCAGTCCGACGACGAACGGCGTCCGGGTGCCGACGCGGTCGATGAGGACGCCCGCCGGGGCGTTCGCGACCAGCCGCGTCCAGCGGTTCGCCGCGAGGATGAGCCCCACCATGAACGCCGAGATGCCCAGAAACTCCCCGAGGGTCGGCAGGATCGGGAAGATGACCCCGCCGCCGAAGCCGACGAAGAAGGTGCTCGCGACGACGGCGAGGACGACGCTTCGGGGACTGGCGCTCGAATCCGGCACTGGCGATCGCTCCGAGGTGTTTCGATTCGTAACGGCGATACCGGACGGGCGCTCTTGGCTCTTCCGGAGTCGCGAAACGGTGCCGGTCCGACGCGAGGAAGGGGAGACCGGCGACCGCGACTCAGAAGGTCGTCAGGTCGCCCTCGATGACCCGGCGGGTGACGTCGGTGACGGTCGCGAGGCGCTCGTCGGCGATGGCCGTGACCTCGGCCTCGACGTCCGAGAGTTCGACGCCGTCCTCGGTGACGACGTGGATGTCGGCGACGTGGGGTCGGTCGATCGGACGGCCGATCTGGCTGAGCAGTCGGACGCGCAGGTCGCGGATGCCGTCGACCTCGCCGACGACCTCCTCGGCGATCTCCGTCGAGAGCAGGTTGTAGATCTTGCCGATGTGATTCACGGGGTTCTTGCCGCTGGTTGCCTCCATCGACATCGAGCGGTTGGGCGTGATGAGGCCGTTGGCGCGGTTACCCCGGCCGACGGAGCCGTCGTCGCCCTGCTCGGCGGAGGTGCCCGTGACGGTGAGGTAGATCGACCCCTGCTCGACGTCGTCGGCGGTGTTGACGTGGACGTTCACCTCGCGGTCGGTGTAGTCGGCGGCGACCTCGGCGACGTACTCGCGGACCGACTCGACGGCGTCGACGTAGGCGTCCATGTCGGGGACGTACTCGTCGACCATCGCCGCGGCGACGGTGACGTCGATCGTATCGCCCTCGCGTTTGCCCATGATCTTCACGTCCGGCCCGAGGTAGGGGTTCTCGGCGGCGAACTCACCGTTGAGTCGCCGTTCGGCGTTCAGGACGATCTCCTCGGTCTCCGAGAGGGGGGCGTGGCCGACGCCGAAACTCGTGTCGTTGGCCATCGGTACCTGCACCTCGTCCTCCCCGAAGACCTCCTGGAGGTCGCCGCTTCCCTCGCCGAGTTTCACGTCGACGACGACGTCCTCGCCGAACTCGAGTTGGGGAATCTCGGATTCGAGGTACTCGCGGGCGGCCGTCAGGGCGATCCGCTCGGTGGGGATCGTCTGGCCCTCGTAGTGTTTGGTGGCGCGGCCGACGATCAGCACGTAGATGGGGTCGACGACCTCGCCGCCGCCGAACGCGGGGGCGGCCTCGCCCGCGACGAGTTGCGTCTCGTCGGTGTTGAAGTGCAACACCTTTCCGACGCGGTCGATGTACTCGCGGGCGAGCGCCCCGGCGACGCTCTCGGCGATCCCGTCGCAGATCGAGTCCGGGTGACCGATCCCTTTCCGTTCGACGATCTCTACCTCCTGATCCTCGACGGCTCGGCGATCGATCGGCTCGACCCTGATGTTCCGCTCGCTCATTGCCGGACGTTCAGCCGGGGTCGTTCTATAACTTGCGAAAACTTTGCCGTCCCGGAAGATACGCTCCAGTAATGTCGCCGGTCACTCGGCGAGCGACAGTTCGAGGTACGAGGTCCGGATCCCGTCCGCGGGGTCGAGTCCCAGCCGTTCGAGGACCGCCGCCGCGCCCTCACGGACGGCGTCGAGGTCGTCCGCCTCGGCGGCGGCCTCTACCTCGACGAACTCGCCGACGCCGTCGACCGAGTCGACGACGACCGCGTAGCCGTCGAGGCCGTAGCGCTCGCGCTCCTTGCGGACCGTCGCGGCGGGCTCGAAGCCGAGGTGGCCGAGGATGGTCGCCAGTTTCTCGCCGTCGGCGACGCGCGTCTCGACCTCCTCGCGGGTCTTCGTGGCGTCGTCGACCAGCGGCCCCTTGTAGGTCACGCGGGTCTCCGGGTCGGCTCCCTCCTCGTCGACCGCCACCTCCTCGCGGATCCGCAACGCCTCGTCGGTCTCCGGGAACGACCGGTGGGGGGCGTCGTAGTAGGTGTCCTCCTGGACGACCGTCCCGCGGCGGTCGGCCCCGAGTTCGTCGAGCCTGTCTCGGACCCGGTCGGGGTCCGCGGGCACCTTCAGTTCGACCTCGTACATGGGCGGGTCGAGGGGCGGCGCGCTCAAGAAAGGGTCGCTCTCGACCGTGTGGAAACGCATCCCTTAAATGTAGACGGCGGGACGTACCACGTATGACCGAGGATCAGGAGGCCGATCTCGAGGAGCAGGCCGATGACGTCGAAGCGGAGACCGAAGACGCAGACGCCGACGGGCTTCAGGTCGGCGACTTCGTCGAGATCGCCTACACCGCACGCACCGTCGACGGCGACCAACTGGTCGACACGACCGACCCCGAGGTCGCCGAGGAGGAGGGCGTCGACGCCGACCGCGAGTTCGCCCCCCGGACGATCGTTCTCGGCGAGGGCCACATCTTCGAGGCCGTCGAGGACGAACTCGTCGGCACCGAGGTCGGGACCGAGGGCACCGTCACCATCCCCGCCGAGGACGCCTTCGGCGAGTACGACCCCGACGCGGTCGAGACCGTCAGCGCCGAGAAGATCGACGAGGACGACCGCTACCCCGGCGCACACGTCCACCTCGACAACCGCCACGGCTACGTGAACACCATCGTCGGCGGCCGCGCCCGCATCGACTTCAACCACCCGCTGGCCGGCGAGGACGTCGAGTACGAGTTCGAGGTCCTCGACGAGGTCGACGACCGCGAGCAGCAGGCCGCCGGCCTGTTCGAGATGTACCTCGACGTCGAACCCGAACTCCACATCGAGACCGACGAGGTCGAAGAGGAGGTTCCCGTCGAGGCCGACGACGGGGACGACGAGGACAGCGAGACTCCGGAGGAGTCTCGTGAAGGCGGCGAAGCCGCCGACGCCGAACCCGAGTTCGAGACCCAGACCGTCGAGAAGGAGACGCTGTACGTCGAGTCGACGCCGCAGTTGACGATGAACCAGCAGTGGATGTTCTCCAAGCAGCAGATCGCCCAGGACGTCATCGACAAGGTCGGCGTCGACCGCGTCATCGTCCAGGAGGTCATCGACGGCATGGGCGGCATGGGCATGGGCATGGGCGGCATGATGGGCGGCATGGGTGGCGCCGGTGGCGCCGGCGGCGCCGACCTCGAAGCCGCGCTCGAAGACGCCGACGTCGACGCCGACGAGATCGTCGAGGAACTCGAAGGCGACCTCGACGAGGAGTAAGACGGCTCGCGGACGTTCTCTCCCGGTTCGAACGGACGGCGGACGGCGAGCCGTCGCGCCGTCAGGCGATGTCGCGGCTCGTGTCGATCTCGACCCGCTCGGAGAGTTCCAGCTTGATGGTCTCGTTTGGCCCGCCGCCGACGCGGTACTTCGGGATCGAGAGGTGGTTCTCGATCTCCGTCCCCTCCACGTTCGTCCGGAGGTCGAAGACGGCGTCGGCGAGGTGTTCGGTTCGCGTCCTGTTCTCGGGTTCTGCCCGCCCCTTCAGGCAGTGCAAGAGGGCGATGCTACCCGTCTCGACCATCCGCGCTTTGAGGGCGTTCAGGAACTCGACGTAGGCGTCGGTGGAGGCACGTTCCAGGACGTCCATCGTGTCGATGATCAGGTTCGCCCCGTCCGGAAGGGCGCCGATGAGCCGCGTCGTCTCCTCCAGCGGGTCGTCGGCGTCGATGTGCCTGACCGTCGGGCTGCCGACCTGTGCCTGCGTCGCCGCGAACGAGTGCTCGATGACGTCCTTCGAGCGCTCCGTCGAGACGTAGAGCGTCCCGCGCGCGGCGGTCAACTCGTAGAGCAACAGCTCCGACTGGCTGGCCGGTTCGGCGGTGTACGCGACCACACAGCCCGGTGGCAGCCCGCCGTCGAGTTTCCGGTCCAACACGTCGATTCCCGTCTTCAACCGACCCGCCATGCGGTTACAACTGATTGCAACAGCCCCTGCATAACTCTTTGCTTTGCGGTCGGCCGTGAAGGAATCGAACGCGTTCCGGACCGCAAATCCGGTGAGCGGCGACGAAACGCCGGGAACGTCCCCGCGGATCGGCGCGGCCCGCCGGCCCAGCGCCGGACGACTCGCGCGGGTTCCGCGAGCGCCCGAACCGACCGGTCGGCGAGTCAGTCGCCGACGGTGATCGTTCACGGCGCCCAGAATGCCTAAGTACGGAGACGGTGAAGTGTCGAACGGACATGTCGCGCACCGTTAAAGTCATCATCGCCCTGGCAGTTATCGCTCTCCTGTGGAAGACCTTCTCCGGCGACTCGTCGGAGGTCGAAGTGGAGTACGAACCCGCGACCGTGGAGTGAGAAACCGAACGGCTTACTCCGTCGAGGCCGTACCGGCGGCCATGTACGGCGTCGTCACGCGAAACGCCGAGGAACTCGACTGGCCGGAGTTCGATCTGGGATTCTACGAAGTCAAGGACGTCACCGGCAGGTCCGCCGAACCCCAGCCGAACGCGGTTAACATGATCTCCTGTTTCGGGGACAACGCGGCCGCCGACGCCGACCCCTCGCTCGTCCCCGTCGACGACGCGGGCAACCGGGCCACCCGCGAGCAACCCTACTTCGACTGGGCGTACGTCTGCCCCTCCCGCGAGGAGTACCGCGAGGGGTTGCTCGAAATCGTCGACGACTGCGTCGCCGCGAACGAGGACGTCCGCCTCGACGACGTCGGCTTCCCCCGGGCGGAGTACTGCCGCTGTGAGGTCTGCGAGGAACGGTTCGCCGAGAGCGAGTACGACGACCGCTTCGCGTGGCGCGCGAGCGTGATTACCGAGTTCGTCGAGGAGGCCGTCGACCGGATTCCGGGAAAGACCTACTTCACCCTCTACCCCGACCCGTACCCCGGCCACCTCTACGAGCGCGCCGGCCTCGACCTCGAAGCGCTCGACGGACTCGTCGACGAGTTCGTCGTGCCGCTGTACGACACGGCCTACGGGACGACCTACTGGCTGGAGACGATCGCCGCCGGCTTCGAGAGCGCCCTCGAGACGCCGTTCAGCGTCGAACTGTACGCGGTGAACGTCGACGTCGACGACCTGATCCGCGCGACCGAGGTCGCCGACGCCTACGGCGAGCACGTCCTCTTCGGCTACGAGGCCGGCAACGCGCGGGCGGTGCTGCGCCGACTGCACGCGGACCGACGCGAGGGGGTCACCCACGGCGACCCCGACGGGTGACGGTCGTTACCGCCGCGAAACGAGGGCATTCCCGCGGTAGCGATCGATTTGTCTCCCCACGCCGTCGGCGGGTTCTCCGGTCCCGGCCGTTTCGAACGGTTGGTGGCGGGCTTCGGGGACGCAACTGCCGCCGGCTTTATCCGGCTCTCGGTGGCCGTCGGTGACGACCGGGGACGCGGCGTCCTCGAGAGGTGAGTCTCATGGACGACCGACAGTCTACCTTCCAGCAACGGACGGCCGATCAGGGACAGCGCGCGCTCCAGCAGGCGATCGAACTCCAGCGAAACGCCGCCAGAATGACGCTGAGCGCGCTCGAGTGGCAGGACACGACCCAGCGACAGGGAATCGAGTTCACGAAGTCGCTCCTGCGCAACTACCTGCAGGGCGTCGAGTCGATCGCACCCGAGATGGGACGCGCGATGCAGGAGGGGATGGGCGGGCCGATGGCGGCCCAGCAGGAGATGATCGAGGGGATGGAGCGTGGAATGCAAGGCGTCGCGGGCGGCCAGCGGGGGTCGATGGGCCCCGAACGCGGCCGCGGCGGCGAGTTCGGCGGGTTCGAGACCGGGCCCGGCGGGGGTCGGGGGTACGAGGAGGCCGGCCGGCGGCGGTCCCGCGAGTCCGGGTGGGAGTCGCCGGATCGCCGCCAGTCCGGGCGAATGGGCCCCGGATCGGAGCCGCCGGAGCGAGGCCCGGAGTTCGCGGGCGGCGAAAGCGGCTACGGGCGGACGCAACCGCCCTACGAGCAGGGCGAAAGCCGGCGGAACGAACCGGAGTACCGACGATCCGAGGGGCAGACGGGTGCCCCCCGCTCCGGCGGGACCGGGTCGCCGTACGGGCAGCCCTCGCGCGAACCCGACCGGCGGAGCCGCGAGTACGAGCGGCCGGGCGGCGAGCGGGAGCGGGAGCGAGAGCGAGAGCAGCCGATGCCCCGACGGGACCGCGGGTCCGGCGACCGCCGGCGCGAACCCGAGAGCGGCCGGGGCGAGGAGAGCGGGGGCGACCGCGAGCGTGGCCTGCGGTCCGAAGCGGACGTCGAAGACGAGTCGCGACAGGGCGGCGCGCCGAGTCGGAATCGGGGGAGTCGGTCCCCCGAGTGAACGCGGGCGGCGTCAGAAGCGGTCGCGGCGCCACGCGAGGAGGTCCTCGCGGTCGCGGGTGTCCGCGGGGAGCGTCTCGAACCAGCGCGCCGCGGAGATTTCGCCGTCCGGGTCGTCGACCTCGGGGTCGGTGGTCTCCGCGCGCGCCTCGAAGATCGGGAGGACCCCCCACGTGCGGTAGCCGCGCGTTTCGAGGTCGATCCGGGTGAGAATCGCCAGACCGTCGTAGCTGACATCGACGCCGGCCTCCTCGGCGAGTTCGCGGCGCGCACCCTCCAGTGCGGACTCGTGGCGGTCGAGGCGGCCGCCGGGGAGGACCCACATGTCGACGCCCTCGTGGCGGACGAGGAGCACCTCCCCGGTTGGCCGGTAGACGATCGTGTGCGCGCCGTAGGGGGTGCCGCTCTCGCGGATGCGCTCGACGAGCGCGCTGAACCGCCGCCTCGATACCTGCTTGCTGCGTTCGCGTTCGAGGAACTCCTCGTCGCGTCCCTCCAGTCGGCGGTAGAGGTCCGCGGCGCGGCGGGTGGCCTGATCGGCCCGGAGCGTCAGTTCGTCGACCGACATCGGTAACGCGACGGGCGGTGGTCGTCCGACGGAGACGAAGACGGAGCGCGGTTCCGGGCGACGCGATTCATACGCCCGACGTACATTCGCCTGTGCAATAACGATTCGGTCGCCGTACACGGTTTAGTCGGCGGCGGTGACGCTGATCGAGGAGTTCGAGGGGGCCGCGGCCGCCGTCGTCGACGAGGTTGCCGGCCGCGCGCGAGGCGGGGGTCGACCGGGTCGTCGGCGACGTCGTCAGGGGGACTCCCCACCGGGAGATCCTCGCGTACGCCGACGAACACGACGTCGATCTGATCGTGGTGGGGACCCACGGCCGGACGGGCCTCGAGCGTCCTCGCCGGCAGCGTCGCGGAGAAGGTCGTCAGGTCGTCGACGGTGCCGGTGCTCGCCGTTCGGCTGACCGAGGCGTGACGCGGTTCGGGAGCGAGCCGAGGGATTTTGACGCCGTCGCCCGTACGGACCGTATGTCACCGCAGGCGTCGTTCGACGTCCACTGCCCCGACGACCGCCGCTGCGACGTCCTCGTGCTCGGACTCTCGACACCGGGACTCGCCGGCGTCACCGCGACCGACTACCTCGTCCGTCAGTTCGACTGCGAGGAGATCGGCCACCTCGCTCCCGACGGCCTGCCGGGGGTCACGCCGTTCGCGAACGGGACGCCCCGGCACCACACCCGCGTCTACGACGTCGCGGACTCGCCGCTCTCGCTCGTCGTCGGCGAACTGTTCGTCCCCGTGTGGGCGGCCGCGTCCTTCGTCGACTCCCTGCTCGGGTGGGCCGAGCGGGCCGGCGTCGACGAGATCGTCGTCCCCTACGGCGTGGCCTACCCCCACGGCCCCGACGAACACGGCGTCTTCTCCGTCGCGACCCCGGCGTACCGGGATCGACGGCTCGACGGGACGACGATCGAGGGGCTTCGAGGCGGCGTCCTCGACGGCGTCGTCGGGGAGGTGATGGCCCGGAGCCTCGCCGGCGACGCCCCGCCGGCGGGCGCGCTGGTGACGCCGATCCACCCGCCGGGGCCGGACCTCGATGCCGCGCTGTCGCTCATCGACGCGCTCGAAGGGGTCTACGGGTTCGACGTGGACGAGCGGGACCTGCGCGAGCAGTCGACCGAACTCCGGCGGTACTACGCCGCGCTCGCCGACCGGATGGCCGCGATCGAGGAGGAGTCGGGTCGCGAGTACCCCGAGGATCGATCGTACATGTGATTTTTGTCGCCGGGCGTCGCACCCCGGCGTATGTCGCTACCGACGGCGCTCGAGGCGGCCGACGGACCGCGGGCGATCGACACCCACGCCCACCAGCCGACGGCGACGTTCCTGCGCGACGCCGGCGGACGGATGATGCGCGACGCGGCCGACCGCTTCGGCGCCGACCTCGAGACCGGCACGTACGAGGAGATGATCGAGGAGTACCGCGAGACGGGGGTCGGCCGGGCGGTGTTGCTCGGCTGGGACGCCGAGACCAACACGGGGAACCCGCCGGTGCCCAACGACCACGTCGCCGAGGTACGCGACGAGTACCCCGAGTTCTTCGTCGGCTTCGGGAGCGTCGACCCGCTGAAAGACGACTGCGTCGAGGAGGCGATCCGCTGCGTCGAGGACCTCGACCTCTCGGGGTTCAAGTTCCAGCAGATCGCCCAGGGGTTCGACCCCTCGGAGCCGGCCCACGAGGAACTGTGGGCGACGATCGAGGACCTCGGCGTCCCCGTCGTCTTCCACGGCGGCAGTTCGACCCTCGGCGCCGGGAGCCCGGGCGGCCGCGGCCTCAAACTCGAGTACGGGGATCCGATGTTGATCGACCCCGTCGCGGCCGACCACCCCGAGTTGCGGA
Organism: Salinilacihabitans rarus; assembly: GCF_024296665.1. Taxonomy (NCBI): domain Archaea; kingdom Methanobacteriati; phylum Methanobacteriota; class Halobacteria; order Halobacteriales; family Natrialbaceae; genus Salinilacihabitans; species Salinilacihabitans rarus. Next base: position 448,841 of record NZ_CP100762.1, read on the forward strand.
TCCTGATCGCCCACCCCGCGTTCCCGTGGGAGAAAGAGCAACTCGCGATCTGTCAGCAGAAGGGCAACGTCTACATGGACCTCTCAGGGTGGATGCCCGGGTACGTCGACGAGCAGGTGCTCCACTACGCGCGGAAACTCCTGCCCGAGAAGGTCATGTTCGGTACCGACTACCCGATGCTCGAACCGCGGCCGTGGCTCGAGGGGTTCGCCGAACTCGGCTTTCCCGAGGGCGTCCAGCGAAAGCTCCTCTGGGAGAACGCGGAGTCGTTTCTGGGGCTGTAGCTGCGGGCGCGGTCACTCCCCCCGTCCGACGGCCCGGCCGAGGGCGACCCCGAGGCGGTCGAGGAACTCCTCGACCGGCCGGCCGCGCTCGGCCGACCGGAGGATCGGCGCGAGGACGAGGCCGGCGACGGCGAGGCCGACCGCCGCCGGCAGCCCGGGGACGGGGTCGGCGGCCCCGACGGTCACGACGAACAGCGCCGCGACGGCCAGTCCCGCGGTCCAGACGTGGACGGCGCTGCGCCGGCCGTCCTCGCCGGCGGTCTCGGCCGCGCGGAAGGCGGCCCAGCCGGTGAGCGCGCCGAGCGTCGCCGCCAGCAAGAGTACCTGATCGAAGGCGGCGCCGCTCGAACCGACGCCGGCGGCCGCGCAGGCGACCGCGACGAGGAACGCGACGGCGCCCCGCTCGCGTCCGGCCCGCCGGAGGAGAAGCGCCGTCGCGCCGAGGAAGGCGAGGCCGACGGCGACGCCCGCGAGCACGTCGACGAGGTAGTGGACCCCGAGGGCGACCCGCGAGAGGGAGACGGCGCCGACGAGGGCCGCGGCCGCGGCGTACCGCCGACGGGCGCTCCCCGCCGCGACGGCGCCGGCGAGCGAGACGTAGACGACCGTCGACAGCAGGGCGTGGCCGCTCGGGAAGCCGTAGCCGCCCGCAAAGCCCGTCGCGGCGTACAGCGGCTGGATCGCCGGGTGGACCGCCTCGACCGGCGCCAGCGGGGCGCTGGGCCGCGGGAACGCGAAGTAGTACTTCAGCGCGTAGAGGACGCCGAGCCCCCCGAGCGCCCGGGCGGCGACGACGGCGAACCGCTCGCGGCCGTCGCGGACGTACAGGAGCGTCACGACGAGCGCGAGGAACCAGACGTCGCCGAGTTGCGTGACGAGCGCGACGACGGGCGCCAGCGACTCGGGGAGTACCCCCTGAACGAACTCGACGCCTCCGAGTTCCCTGGCCATTCGTCACCCACTCCGTCTCGACGGCTGATGTATGTGTCGAAAAAGCGGGCCGTCAGGGCGCGACGTCGTCCTCGTCGCCGCGGTCGGACTCCCGGTCGCGGTCCTCGATCTCCTCGGCGGCGTCCGTCTCCAGTTCGTCGTCGGCCGGTTCGTCCACCGGGGGTTCGTCGGTCGGCCCCTCACCGCCGCGCTGGCGGGGCCGTTCGTCCGCGTCGACCTCGCCCTCGGTGTCGCTCGGTTCGACCTCGTCGACGCCACGCTCCTCGCCCGCCATCCCCTCGGCGGCCCGATCACGCTCCCGCGACTCGTCCGTACTCGGCGTTCGCTCCCGCGCTCGCTCGACCCGTTCCGCCCGCCGGCCCTCGTCGGTCGCCCCCGCCGCGCCGACGCTCTCGGAGAGGTCCCCCCGCAGGCGGACCGCGTCGCCGGTGATCTCCGCGACCGACTCCGCTTCGAGGGCGACCGTGTCCGGACCCGGTTCGTCCCAGCCGATCGCGGCCTTGATGCTGTCCAGTATGCCGGGGTCCGGTTCGACGTGGGCGACGTCGCCCTCGACGACCGCCACCAGTCCGACCTCGTCGCCGTTGGCGTCGACGACCGTCTTGCCGACGTCGTCGTCCGTGAATTGTGCGCACATGACACGTGTCAGGTGGGTCGTGACGGCAAAGCCCCTGCTGCCTGCATCCGCGTGGGGCGAGGCCGTCGCTGGCGGGTAACGCCGGCGAAAAATCGATGGCTTCCGGACGGGCCGATCGAGTTCAGATTCCGGTGTCCGATCCCATTCCCGCGCTGGCGTCGGAGAGATCGCCCCTGAGGCGAATCTCGTCGTCGGTGACCCTGTCGACGGCGGCCTCCTGCAGCGGGTAGGCCTTCTCGTCGGGGTCCTCCCAGCCGAGTTTCGCCTTGATCGTGTCGGTCATTCCGGGGTCCGGTTCGACGTGTGGCGTGCCGTGTTCGATCGCCGTCACCACGCCGATCTCGTCGCCGTTCGCGTTCACGACGCGCTTGCCGACGTCGTCGTCGGTGAAGTCGGGAGACATGGCGTTCGAACGAACGGCCATTCCGGCCAAGGCGCTGGTGCCTGTGCCTGCAGGCCGTCAGTCGAACTCCGGATCCCGTCCCTCGAGGAACGCCGAGACGCCCTCCTCGTGGGCCTCGGAGGTGTACGCCTGCACCTGCACGTGGTTCTCGTAGTCGAGCGCCGCCGACCAGTTCCGCCCGAGGTTCTCGTGTATCGCCCGCTTTGCCAGCCCGATGGTTCGCGTCGGTCGCCGGGAGAGGCGGTCGACGGTCTCGGCGACGCGCTCGTCGAGTTCCTCGGCGGGGACCGCCTCGTTGATCAGGTCGATCGCCGCGGCCCGCTCGGCCGGGAAGAACTCGCCGGTGAACGCCAGTTGCTTCGCGGTGCGCAGTCCGACCAGTTGCGGCAGCAGGAACGTCCCGCCCGTGTCGGGGATGAGGCCGACCCGGACGAACGCACACGAGAACGTCGCGTCCTCGGTCGCGTACGCGAAGTCGGCCAGCGCCGCGACGGCCAGTCCCGCCCCGACGGCGTCGCCGTTTACCTTCGCGACGGTGGGCACGCGACACTCGAGCATCTCCTCGACGACCCGCCCGAACGTCTCGGTGACCCGGTCGTAGGCCTCGCTCGGCCCCTCGTCGCGCTCGGCCATCGCCTGAATGTCGCCGCCGGCGCTGAACGCGTCGCCCTCGCCGGTGAGCACGACCGCGTGGTGGTCGTCGGGGGAGGCGCTCGCCACCGCCTCGGCGAGTTCCTCGGCGGTCTCCGTCGAGAAGGCGTTGAGCACCGCCGGTCGGTCGAACGTGATTCGCAGGACGCCGTCGTCGTCTTCGACGCGCATGGCCGCAGTCTCGAACGCCGGCGCCTTAACTGTACGCGGGAGACGGCCGGCGGCGGGCCGCGACGATCTCGCCACGTCCGGCAGGATAGCCGAACGTTCGTTCAATCCTTCTCGTTTTACCAAGAAATTTTATAAGTAACGTCCGGCTACCGGTTCGGTTCACTTAACTCGTGAACTGGTGCTGGGCAACCCCTATGAGAACACGACAGCGAACCTGACCTGCATGGCACGCGGACCTTCGGGAACGAGTGAATCCGATAGTCGCAACGTACGCAGGGACTCCCTGCTGGATCGACGGTCGTACCTGAAAGCGGCCGGGATCGCGGCCGGCGTGATGGCCGGCGCGGCCGGCAGCGCCGCGGCGGCCGAGGACGCCGACGTGAACATCGTCGAGGCCGGCGCCGACGATACCGGGAACAGGGCGATCAACGACGTACTGGACCGCGTCCACGGGAGCGGCAAGACGATCTACTTCCCGCCGGGGCGGTACCTGCTGCGGTCGTTCCGGACCGCCGCGAACGACTGGACGTGGGTCGGCGAGGACGCGACCATCGTCGTCCCCGGCAGCGAGAACCGGAACTACCTCTTCTTCGAGGGCGACCGGTGGACGTTCGACAACTTCACGATCGACCTGACGGCGTCCGGCGCCGCGCCGATCAACTACCCCCGTGGCAACGACTGGGAGTTCAAGAACGTCGTCTTCGAGGGGCAGATGGACGACCCGGAGTACCGGGCCGGGTCGAACCTGCTGTACCCCAACGTCGACAGCGCCGGCGCGACCGGCGTGATCGAGAACGTGATCGCGACCGACGGGAGCGCCGACCCGGGCGACTCCTCCAACCGCGGCGGGTTGTGGGCCGGTCCGAGCAACGAGGGCCACCTGATCGTTCGCAACAGCCACTTCCGGCACTTCGCGAACAACACGCTGTACGTCGCGAACATCCCCGGCCGCGTGACGATCGATGGCTGTCTCATCGAGGACAGCAACGTCGGCGTCCGCATCGGCGGCAACACGGCGGTCCGGGACACCGTCTTCGACCAGCGCGGGCCGGTGCCGCGGGCGCGCTGGTCCGGCGGCCGGGCGGCCCGGGGGATCTGGATCAACAGCAACTCCTACGTCCCCGGCGACATCGAGGTCGAAGGCTGTGATTTCCTGATGAACGGCCCGCAGGGCGCCCACGCCGTCTTCTCCCGGCGTCGCCTCGACGGGATCGAGATCCGTGACTGCCGGATCCACCAGAACGGCGGCTTCACCGGCATCGAGTTCGCCGACGGCGGCTCCGGCGCGACGGTGATCGAGGACACGAGCGTCGTCGGCGACTCCTCGAAACCCGCGATCAGGCTCGTCGACCGCGACGGGGCGCGGCTCCGGCGCGTCTGCGTCCAGAAGTCCGGCCCCGGGATCGAACTCCGCGGGTCGAGCAACGTCTCCGTCGAGGACTCGAACGTCAACGTCTCCGGACAGCAGTTCACCGGCGTCGCGCCGTCGACCCGCGACGTCACCGCGAACGAGAGTTGCCCGGCGCCGTCGAGCGACTGGGACGGCGAGTCGGAGCCAGGCGACGACCGCGACGACGAGGACGAACCCGCCGAACCCGAGGGGACCGAGGTCCGACTGGTGGGGACCGCCGAGTACGTGATCGAGGCCTCCGGCGAGGTGCAGCCGGCACCCGAGATCGCAGAGTGGGTCGAAGAGGGTGACCAGTACGGCGACGGCCGGGTCGAGTGGTACCTGACCGACTCCGAGACCGCGTGGTACGTCACCGGCGAGATCGAGACCCTCGACGTGGACGACCCGAGCACCGTGACCGTCTACGTCGACGGCGAGGAGGTCGACCCCGAGACGTACCCCTCGGCGGACGAGGACGACGGCGAGCACAGCCTCCGTCTCGACGGGACCGCCGAGTACCTGATCGAAGTCAGCGGCGAGATCCGCCCCGCCGAGGAGATCGCCGAGTGGGTCGAGGAAGGCGAACAGTACGGCGACGGCTGGGCCGAGTGGTACCTGACCGACTCCTGGACCGAGTGGCAGTTCACCGGCGAGATAGAGCGGTTCGAACTCTCCGGCGCGGAGAACCTCGACGTCTACCTCGACGGCGACGCCGTCGACCCCGACGACCTCGGGGCCGACGACGGCGACGGCGTCCCGCCGAACCGGATCACGATCACCGGCACGGGGACGCCGACGGAGTACACCTTCACCGCGAGCGGCGACGTCGTCGACAACCCCGACCGCGGAACCCTAGAAGAGTGGGACGAGATCGACGGCAGCACCGTCACGGGCTGGGTGACCGACCCCGAGCACGTCGACAGCTTCCGCTTCGAGGGATCGCTGACGAACCTCGAGTTACGCCAGGGCGAGGCGGAGGTCCGGGTCAACGGCGTCGCGGTCGACCCCGGGGACGTCTGAGCGGCGTCGGGGACCGACCGCGCTCCGGTCGGGTTCTCTGACCCTCGGGCTGACGCGACGGTAACGGGGCTGTACCCGTCCGAAGCCGTGATATAACAATACCGGGTAACGGCGTCGGGTCCGGACATGGTCGGAATCACCGGCAGGCTGTCCCGACGGGAGCCCCGCCAGGGGTCGTTCGCGGAGTCGCTTCGGCCGCTGTTGCACACGGAGCGGCTGAACCCCCACATCGCGTACCGGACCGACGTCCACTCGGTCGGCTACACGGCCTACCCCGAGTACCCGATCCGGACGTTCGAGGCCGACGGCGTCCGGGTCTGCTTCGAGGGACGGCTCTACGACCGGCCGGCCGACGCCGTCGAATCGGAGGTCATCGAGGTCGCCCGCCGGGCGCTGGCGGACGACCCGGATCCGGGGCCGATCCGCGACTGGCTGCTCGACGTCGACGGGGAGTTCCTGCTGGTCGCCTGCGACGTGGAGAGCGGGCGACTCGCCGTGCTCAACGACGCGCTCGCGCGGCTGCCGACGTACTACTACCGCGACGAGGACGCGTTCGTCCTCTCGCGCGAGATCCGTTACCTCCTCGAATCCATCGACGTCGAGTTCGACCGCCTCGGCGTCGCGCAGTGTCTCCTGTTCGGCTACACGCTGGGCGATCGAACGATCGTCGAGGGCGTCAGCCGACTCCGGCCGGCGACGCTGCTGACGGTCGAACCCGACTCGCTCGCGGTCACGACGACGCGGCTCCACACCTTCGACTTCGACGAGCACCGCCACGACGACCGGAGCCGGACGCGCAACGCCTCCGAACTCGTCTCGCGGTTCGAGACGGCCTGCGAGAACCGCGCGGGGTACGCCGACCGCGACGTGATCTCGCTGAGCGGCGGGCTCGACTCCCGGTCGGTGCTCGCCGGCTACGCGGCGGCCGGGCTCTCGCCCGTGGCGGCCACGATGGAGTCCGAGGAGTACGTCGCGCGGTCCGACGTCGAAATCGCCGAGCGGCTGGCGGCGGACTTCGACGTCGACTGGCGGACCTACCACGTCGGCCACCCGACGGGTGCGGACCTCGACACGCTCGTGAAGACGAAAAACGGCCACATCGGGCTGATGACCTCGTTCATCCTCGACTTCTTCCGCCAGCTCGAAGCCGAGTTCGGCCCCGACGTCACGTACATCACCGGCGACGGCGGGGACAAGGCCCTCCCCGACCTGACCCCGGTCCGGTCGCTCTCCGAGGACGACCTCGTCGACTACGTGCTGGCACAGAACAGCCTCGTCGACGTCGAGCGGGTGGCGGAGCTGACGCGGCTCTCCGAGGGCGAGATCAGGCGGAGCGTCCGCGAGCACGTCGACGCGTTCCCGGAGCGGACCCCCGCCGGGAAGTACGTCCACTTCCTCGTGTACGGGCGGGCGGTCAACTTCCTGTTCGAGGGCGAGGACCGCAACCGGCTGTTCTTCTGGAGCGTGACGCCGTTTTACTCGCTGCCGTTTTTCCGGTACGCGATGAACTGCCCGCCGGAACAGAAGGAGCGGTACAAGCTCTACCGGTCGTTCCTCGGCCAACTCGCGCCGAGCGCCGCCGGCCGGGTCCACCCCATCTACGGGGCACCCGTCGACTCCTCGCGCCACGCCCTCGCGGCGCTCGTCGACGACGTCCTCTCGCGGTACCCGTCCGTCTTCGAGACGGTGAAACCGTTCATCAAGGCGTTCAACGACCTCGACACGGGCTCGACGGTCGGCCCGGACACCGTCGACTGCATCCGCCACCAGGTCGACCGCAACGACGTCGTCGACGACCTCTTCGACCGGCAGGCGCTCGACCGGATCATCGACGCCCACGACGAGTACGGGAAGTTCACCCTCTACCGGATCTTCGCGCTGACCTCCGTCGTCGACGACATCCACTCGACCCGGAGCGTCCTCGAGGCCAACCGGGACGCGGTGTTCGCCTGAGCCGCGGCCGGGACCTACGGCGCGGTCCGCGGCCCCGTCAGTCCTCCAGCAACGTGTCGGGGTCGACCGCGACGCCGTTGACCCGGACCTCCGCCTCGCCGTCGACCGACAGCGACTCCAGCCGGCCGCTGAACCGGTAGGCGTCGAGCCAGTTTGCGACCTCGCCGCTCGCGCGGTTGCCGTCGACCTCCGCGGCGTCGTCGACCGTCGCGCCGTCGTCGGTGCTGGCCGCGACCGCCCCGGAGACGGTGAACTCGTAGCTGGTGATCTCGTCGGACCCCTTCTCGCGGCCGTCGAAGAAGATCGTGTTCAACAGGAGCGGCTCGTCGTCGCCCTCGACGGAGCCGCCAGCGGCCGCCTCCTCGGCGCTCGTGGGGACGCCCTCGGGGACCTCGGTCGTCGGATTCGAGCCGGCGCCTTCGACGGTGAACTCGCTCGTGGGCCGGTCGCCGGCGAACTCGCAGTCGCGCAGGGTCGCGGTGCCGCCCTGGGCCGTCGTCGTCATGCTCCCGGGGGTCTCCCACGTGAAGTGGCAGTCTTCGAGGACGATGTCGGAGGGGTTCGACCGGTACCACGCCCAGATACCCCGGCCGCCGGGGTAGCCGGTCGCGTCGTGGACGAAGACGCAGTCGCGGGCGCGACTCCCCTTCGTCCCCAGCCGCAGGTGGTTGACGCCGTTGCCCCGGAAGTAACACGACTCGAGTTTGACCGGGCCGCCGCTGGGCCCGGCGCCGGAGGCGTAGGCCGCGTTCGAGGGCCACCCCGCGAAGTGGACGCGGTCGAGTTCGAGGGTGCCGGCGTGCTCGCTCGACGCCCACAGCGCGCTGCGCCCCCAGTTCTTGCCGCCGTGGACGCCGCAGTCGTCCTCGCCGACGCTCGACCCGTCGCCGAGGTAGACGTTCTCGATCCGGCCGGTCGACCCGGCGTCGACGGCCGCGGTGATCGCGAAACACGGCGGGTCGTTGCGGAGGTCGTGGTCGCCGCGGAAGCCGACGTCGCGGATCGTCCAGTCGCTGCCGCGCGCGTGGATCGTCGCCGCCGTGTTCGACGCGGTACAGTCGATCAGGACGTTCTCGAACGTCTCGCCGCTGCCGACCGAGATGACCTCGTGTTGGCCCGAGGGGACCTCGATCACGTCGTAGTCGTCCGACGCCGCGGCCGCCGTTCCGCTCGCGGCGGCCGTCGCCGCGCCGGCCGCGGCCGCGCCCACCATCCCGAGGTACGCGCGACGGTGGATCGAACCGTCCCTGTTCGGCCGTTCGCGGGTGTCGTCCGCGTCGGCAGTCTCGTCATCCAGTACGTCAGGTTCGCGTGCCATACACCCCAGACGGACAGTCACCGGAACATAAATTTTTCGTATTGCCACTTATAATTTTTCGTGAGATAAATTTGTTCCTAACTGTCCACGGAAGGGGTATCGACCCGGACTCGCTAATCTTTATACGTCCGCGAGCGCGCCGCTCCCCCGAACCGCCCGTACGCGACGGCGCCGGCCACGGATATATGCCGCTGGCCGCTGTAGGGAGCCGGTGACTCGGCTCGTGTCCCGAACGCGCCAGACGAGCGCCCCCGGCGAAGCGGCGCCCGAACCGGTCCCTGTCCCCGAGGAGCGCGTCCTCCGGGCGTGGCTCGCCCGGGAGGCCGACCGCGGCGCGGCCCCCGTCGATCCGGAGTCGGTCCCGACGGACCGGACGGCGATGCTCGACGCGCTCCTCGCGGCGAAGCCGGGGGCGGCGGCGTTCGTCTGGCGCGAGCGACCCGTCCGCTGGTACCGACTCGACCTCGACTGGGATCGCTTCGCGGCGCTCCGGCCGGTGAACGGCCCGGACGACGCCCTGTGGCGGGCCGCCTCCACGGACGGGACCCTGTTCGGCGTGGCCGAGCGGGCCCGCGAGGAGGGGTTCGCCCCGCTCCGGGAGGCGGGAATCGACCCGGCGGCGATCCGCGCGTACCGCGACGACCTCGCCGCCGGGCGACGACTCGACCCGCTTGTCGTCCGGACCAGACGCGGCGCGACCCCGTGGTTCGTCGCCGACGGGAACCACCGGGCGACGGCGGTGGCGCTGCACGCCCTCGAAACCGGCCGGTACGATCCCCAGACGGCCTACGTGGCCGTGACCGCGAACCCCGTCCTCGGGCCGGCGCTCGCTCGCGTGCGGGGGCTCCTCCAGCGTCTTCGCGGACGGACGATCGGTCACGGGGGCGTACGGCGGTGACGGCGTCGCCGCTCGGGCGGTCGTCCGTGATGAGAGCGGGCCGCGATTCGAACCACGCCCGAGAACCCGCTCACTTCGTTCGCGGAACCTCGATTTACGTCAGAGTCCGCCGATGGCGGACTCTGACCGCACGGTCGGACGTGCTCGCTTCGTTGCGCGCAGCCTCCCTGCGTTCAAATCGTGCCTGCCGCTTCGCTCCTCGCGAATCGTTCGTCGCAGAAAGCGGGCCGGGCGCGATTTGAACACACAGTCGGACGTGCTCACTCCGTTCCGCGCGACCTCCCTACGTTCAAATCCCGCCGGATCCGATGCTCACCGCTCGCGGAGTTGCTCGCGGTGAGAAGCGGGCCGGGCGCGATTTGAACACGCGACCGACGGATTAAGAGTCCGTCGCTCTGCCTAACTGAGCTACCGGCCCTGTGTACGAACGTTTCGGTCGGGTATTGAAATACGTTTCCTTTAGCGAGTTCCGTGCGAGGGCGGGACAAACCGGTTGCGCGCCGAGAGCGTCCTGTCCGAGAACCAAAACGTAACAATCTTCGGGAGCGTTAAGTACGGTGGGTTCAACCACACTCTCACCATGAGCACGGGGGTCACTATCTCGTCGATATCTGACTACGCCATTCTGGGCTGTGGCAGCGTCGGCTACGCCGTCGCGGAGGAACTCGTCGATCAGGGGAAGGACGTCCTCATCATCGACCGCGACGAGAGTCGCGTCGAGTCGCTGCGCGACCAGGACCTCGACGCCCGCACCGCCGACATCGGCGACCCGGAGACCGCCGACCTCGTCGCCGACCGGAGCGTCGTCCTCATCCTCGCCTCGGACGTCGAGGCGAACAAGCAGGCCGTCGAGAACATCCGCGAGAACGACGGCGAGCAGTTCGTGGTCGCGCGCGCGAGCGACCCGGTCTCGGGCGACGAACTCTCCGACCTCGGCGCCGACGTCGTGATCAACCCCTCGACGGTGATCGCCGACTCGGCCCTGCGCGCGCTCGAATCGGGTGAACTCGAGTACAACGCGGGCAAACTCGCGGAGATCATCGAGGAGACCGCCGGGCGACTCGCGATCGTCACTCAGGACAGCCCCGACCCCGACTCCATCGCCAGCGCGGCGGCGCTGCAGGCCATCGCCGACCATCTCGGGGTCGAGGCGGACATCATCTACATGGACGAGATCGGCCACCAGGAGAACCGGGCGTTCGTCAACCTGCTCGGGATCGACCTCCTCCAGTGGGACGACGTCGAGGACCGCTCGGCGTACGACACGGTCGCGCTCGTCGACCGCGCCACCTCCGGCGAGATGGAGTTCGACGTCGACATCATCGTCGACCACCGCGAACCCGAGGTCGACTACGACCCCTCGTTCGTCGACATCCGCCCGAACATGTCCTCGACGTCGACGATCATGACGAAGTACATCCAGGAGTTCGACATGAACGTCTCCGAGGAGGTCGCGACCGCCCTGCTCTACGGCATCCGCGCCGAGACGCTCGACTTCAAGCGCGACACGACCCCCGCCGACCTCACCGCCGCGGCCTACCTCTACCCGTTCGCGAACCACGACACCCTCGAACAGGTGGAGTCGCCGTCGATGTCCCCCGAGACGCTGGACGTCCTCGCCGAGGCCATCGCCAACCGCGACGTTCAGGGGAGCCACCTCGTCTCGAACGCGGGGTTCGTCCGCGACCGCGAGGCGCTCACGCAGGCGGCGAGCCACCTCCTCAACCTCGAAGGGGTGACGACGACGGCCGTCTTCGGCATCTCCGAGGAGACGATCTTCCTCGCGGCCCGCTCGAAGGACATCCGGATGAACATCGGCAGCGTCCTCGCCGACGCCTACGGGGAGATCGGCGAGACCGCCGGCCACTCCACGCAGGCCAGCGCCGAGATCCCCCTCGGCATCTTCACCGGGATCGAGATCTCCGACGACACCCGCGACACGTTACTTGAGTTGACCGAGGAGGCGGTGAAACGGACGCTGTTCGACGCGATGGGCGTCGACGGCAGCGAAGGATCGAACGGCGGTTAGACGACGACTTCCTCTCGTTCCTGATCGGGGTCGCGGACGCGCTCGATGACGTCGTTGACGAGGACGACGTCGCCGACCGCCCGCACCCAGCGGTAGGGTACGATGACCCCCCGCGCGCTCCGGGCTTCCTCGTCGAACAGTTCCGGGTTGAGGGTGCCGAGCGCGAGGCCGGTGACGCTCTCGCCGTCGACGTCCAGACGCAGGTCCTCGACCTCGCCGACGTAGATGCCGTTGTTCGAGTACACCTCTCGCCCGACGAGCGACGTGATCTCCTGGGGAGTGTCGTCCATACCGAACGATCACGCGAGGCTGACTCTTAACTCTTAGTCAGACGCCACCCGACCGGCCGCGCCCGGGCCGACCCGTCGCGGCCGCCCCCGCTCGGCGGGGTCGCGACGCGGGTCCGACGGATTCCGACCGCGATCGGACGACGCGACCCCTTATAAACGAGAGTAACATTTAACACTAATTAACGATCGTGTGGCGGGATCGGCGACGCGTGAGAATATATCGCTGGAGGGCGAACGATCTGTCGCCGGGGTGCCTCTGACAACCGGCACGGGGACGGCCCGTCAGGCCCGGAGCGGCCGTCCCCACGGCCCCGACGCCCTTATACGAGTCGACCGCGCGCCGACAGCGCCCGGTCTCGACGCGCTCACTCCCCGAGGATGGCGTCGACGTCGGCGTGGTTCGAGAGGAGTTCCTCCATCCGGTCGACGGTCCGTTCGTCGCGGGTGCGGCCGCTACGGACGACGTCTTCGGCCCGTTCGATGGTCGTCAGCGTGTCCGTGTTGACCAGCAACACCGGCAGGTCCTTCTCGGCGGCCTGCCCGAGGATCGCCCCCGACGGCCGGTGGCCGCCGGTCAGGATGAGACAGCGCACGCCCGGCGCTTCGAGCGCGGCGGTCTGGAGTTCCGCGCGGTCGCCGCCCGTGATGACCGCGGCGTTCTTCGTCCGGCGGAAGTGCCGCAGCGCGCTGTCGGCGCCCATCGCGCCGACGCTGAACCGTTCGACGTAGGCGTCGGTCTCGCCCTCGACGAGGAGGTTCGCGCCGAGTTCGTCCGCGAGGTCGCCGACGGTGACCCCCGACAGCGTCCGCTCGGTCGGGAGCACGCCGTAGACGGGGATGTCCTGTCCTTCGAGGAACGGGACGACCTCGTTCTCGAGCTGGTCGTAGACCGCGTCGGCGACGTCGTTGAAGACGACGCCGTCGAGGTGGTCGCCCAGCACCTCGGCCGCGGCGAGGACGTCGTCGACGTCGCCGGGCACCTCGTACGGGGCGACGAGCAGTACGCGGGCGTCGAGCAGGTCGGCGACGTCGGCGTCGGTGAGATCGACGATGCCGCCGAGTTCGAGTCGCCCGCCGCCCTCGAGGAACACCCGGTCGTGGTCCGCCGCGAGCGTCTCGAACGCCTCGCGGACCCGGTCGCGCAGTTCGTCGGGGTTCTCGCGGCCGCGGATCGCCTGCTCGATGAACGTCGGCGAGTAGACGACCGGTTCGAGGTCGTGCATCTCCGCGTCGAGGTCGAGCAGTTCGCGCGCGAACATCGGGTCCTCGTCGAGGGTCTTCCCGACGTTGCTCTGCAGGCGCGTCCCCTTCGGTTTCATGTAGCCGACGTCCTCGCCGCGCTCGCGGGCCAGTCGGGCGAGCGCGAGCGCGATGGCGGTCTTGCCGGTACTCTTCTCCAGTGACGTGACGAGGATCGTGTCCGTCTCGGTGGTGTCGGTGGTGGTGTCGGTATCGGTGTCGGTGTCGCTCATAGTTCCTCCGTGTCAACGGTGAGTCTGAGGTCGATCGCCTGTACGCCCTCCGGCCCCGCGACCAGCGGGTTCACGTCGAGTTCGAGGATCGACGGGAAGTCCGTCACCAGTTGCGAGAGTCGCTGGATCGTCTCGACGACCGCGTCGACGTCCGCCGGGTCCCGTCCGCGCGCGCCGCGCAGCAGCGGCGCCGCCTTGATCTCGTCGACCATCTCGGCGGCCTCGTCCTCGCCGACGGGCGCGACGCGGACCGACGTGTCCTTCAAGATCTCGACGAAGATGCCACCCAGCCCGAACAGCAGCAGCGGGCCGAACTGGGGGTCGCGGTTCATCCCGACGATGGTCTCGGTCGACCCCTCGAGGTCGAGCATCTCCTGGACCTGCACGCCGAGGATCGTCGCGTCGGGCTGGTAGTTGTGCGCCCGGGCGACGAGGTCCTCGTAGGCGTCGTAGACGTCCTCGTCGCCGACGCCGACCTTGACGCCGCCGATGTCGGACTTGTGGGTGATCTCCGGGCTGACGATCTTCATCACGACGTCGCCGTCGATCGACTCGGCGACCGCATGCGCGTCCGCCGGGTCGTCGACGATTTCGCCCTCGGGGATCGGGATGCCGTAGGCGTCGAGCAGGTCCATCGCCTCGACGCCCAGCCGGTTGTCCTCGCGGTCGCGCGCCCGTTCGAGGATCTCGCGGGCGCGCTCGCGGTCGACGTCGAACGCCGTCGGCTCGTCGTAGGTGCGCTCGCTGACGTCGCGGTAGGTCGCGAGCGCGTCGAGCCCCGACACGGCCCGCGCGGGGTCGAAGTAGTTGGGGATGCCGCTGTCGCGGAGGACCGCCTCCGCCGAGCGGGTGCGCTCGCCGCCCATCAGGCAGGTGACGACGGGCTTGTCGTGTTCCTCGCTGCGCTCGATCACCGCCTCGGCGAGGTCGTCGTAGTCGAGCACCGCCGTCGGCGCCGAGACGACGACCGCACAGCCGACGTTCGGGTCGGCCAGCGCGACGTCGAGGGCCTCCTCGAACCGCTCGACGTCGGCGTCGCCGATGGCGTCGATCGGGTTGTAGACGTTCGCCTCGTCGGGCATCGCCTCCGAGAGCGTCTCGATCGTCTCGTCGGTGAACGAGGCCATATCGAGGCGCGAGTCGCCGACCGCGTCGGTCGTGAGCACGCCCGGCCCGCCCGCGTTCGTGACGACGGCGACGCCGTCGGACTCGGGCGTCGGCAGTCCCGAGAGCGCGCGCGCCCAGTCGAACAGCTCCTGGACCGAACTCGCCCGCAGGACGCCCGCCTGTTCGAGGCCGGCCTCGTAGGCGCGCTCGCTGCCGGCGATGGCACCGGTGTGCGAGGAGGCGGCGGCCGCGCCCGCGTCGGTCCGGCCGGACTTGACGAGGACGATCGGGGTGTCCTCGCTGACCTCGCGGGCGGCGTCGACGAACGCGCGCCCCTCGTCGATCCCTTCGAGGTAGCCGATGACGACGTCGGTGCCGTCGTCCTCGCCCCACTCGTGGACGAAGTCGGTCTCGTCGAGGACGGACTTGTTGCCGAGCGAGACGACGTCCCGGAAACCGATCTCCTGCTGGTTCGCCCAGTCGAGCACGGCGGTGATGAACGCCCCCGACTGGCTCATGAACGAGACCGACCCTTCGAGGGCGTTCTCGGGCCCGAAGGTGGCGTTCATGCCGGCGCGCGTGCTCATCACCCCTAAGCTGTTGGGCCCGACGAGGTTGAGGTCGTACTCGGCGGCGACCTCGCGCAGTTCCCGCTCGCGTGCGGCGCCCTCGCCGCCGGTCTCGGAGAAGCCGGCGGTGATGACGACGACGTTCTCGACGCCGGCCTCCGCGGAGTCGCGGATGGCGTCGATCACGTACGGCGGCGGGACGACGATCACGGATAAGTCGACGGGAGGAGCGCTGGCGACGTCGGAGTGACACTCGAGGCCGAGTACCTCATCGCGGTTCGGATTCACCGGCACCACTTTGCCGGCGAAGTCCGTCCGGAGGTTCTCGAGGATCGCCCGACCGACGGCCCCCTCGCGGTCGGTCGCGCCGACCACGGCGACAGTCTCGGGTGCGAACAACTCGTGTAACCTTCCCATCACTCGTGGCTTGGCCGAGCGCGGAGTTAAACGTGTTCTCCCGTTCCCGATTCGTGGGTCCACCCCGTTGGTTTGGCCGGATCAATGCGTCGATATCGCCGTCGTCGATCGGTTCGAGGCGGCGACCGCCAGCAGGTAGAGCGCGACCGCGACGAGGACGATCGACCCGCCCGAGGGGAGTCCCCAGCGGATCGCGGCCGCGAAGCCGCCGACGATCGCGGCCTGCCCGGCCAGCACCGAGAGGTACAGCGTCTCCCGGAAGCCGCGTGCGACCTGCGAGGCGGCGGCGACCGGGATGACGAGCATCCCGGCGACGAGGATCACGCCGAGTACCTGCATCGAACCGACGACGACGACCGCCGTCAGCACGACCAGCAGGGTGTTGTAGCCGGTGACGTTCAGCCGGGCGACGCGGGCGGCCTGCTCGTCGAAGGTGATAAACACCAGTTGCTTGTACGCGAGCGCGACGGCGGCGACGACGACGACGCTGAGGACGGCCATCAGCCGGGCGCCGGCGGGGGTGACGACCGAGAGGTTTCCGAAGAGGTACTCGTCGATGGTGAACCCCTGCTGGCCCGGCCCGTAGCTGACGACGATCGTCCCGAGGGCGAAGCTGCCGGTGAGCATGATCGCGATGGGGACGTCGCCGTAGGCGTCCGTCCGCTCGGAGAGCCACTGGACCCCGAGCGCGCCGAGGACGCCGACGACGAGCGCCGCGTACAGCGCCAGCCCCCGCTGGGAGCCGCCCCAGCCGGTCACCGAGCCCGCGGCGAAACCGATCGCGACGCCGGCGAACGCCGTGTGCGCGAGCGTCTCGCCGATGAGCGCCATCTGGCGGTGGACGAGGAACGTCCCCACGAGCGGCGCGACGACGCCGACGAGCACCCCCGTCGACAGCTGTTGCCACATGAGGGGGTGTTCGAAGACGTTCGTCCCGAGGTAGAGGTCGATCCACTCGCCGACGATCAGGTACTGCTCGTACAGCGGTCCCGCGACGGGGTACGCCCGGAGCCAGTAGCAGGCGACGAAGCCGAGCATCGCCAGCGCGAGCGCGGCGGTGACCGCGAGGCCGGCGAGTTCGGCCGCTCGCCGCGGTCGCTTTCGCAGGGAGCGGACGCTCTCGGCGATCCCACGTTCTCCCGTCCGCTCGACGTTCCCGCTCATCAGTGATCGTGGTGGACGACCTGTCCGGTCGCGCCGTAGGCCTCGGCCAGCGCGTCGCTCTCGACGAACGACTCGGTGTCGCCGTGGTGGTACAGTTCCGTGTTGATGCAGGCGATGCGGTTCGCGCGGTCGGTGACGACCCCGACGTCGTGTTCGATGAGGATGATCGTGATCCCCGACTCGTTCAGCGAGTCCAGCAGCCGGTAGAACGCGTCCCGGGACTCGGCGTCGACGCCGACGGTCGGCTCGTCGAGCGCGAGCAGGTCGGCCTCCGAGGCCAGCGCCCGCGCGATGTACGCCCGCTGGCGCTGGCCGCCCGAGAGGCGGTTGATCCGCCGGTCCGAGATGTCGGCGATGCCGACCGTTTCGAGGGCCTCGTCGACGATCTCGTGGTCTTCCGCGGTCAGCCGCGAGCGGCCCGCGCGGGCGAACCGTCCCATCGTCACGCCCTCGCGGACGGTGACCGGCATCGAGCCGCCCCGCGAGGTCGCCTGCTGGGAGACGTAGCCGATCCGCTCGCCCCGATCGAACTCGTCGATCGGCCGGCCGAACAGCTCGATCCGGCCCTCGTCGGGTTCGAGCAGGCCGAGCATGAGGTGCAACAGCGTCGTCTTCCCGGAGCCGTTCGGGCCGATCAGCCCGAGGAAGTCCCCCGCCTCGATGGTCAGCGAGACGTCGCGGACCACGTCGGTCTCGTCGTAGGCGAACGACACGTCCTCGAGTTCGACGACCGGGGGCACGGTGGAGTCGCCCGATCCTCCGCGCGCGAGACGTTTAGTTCTTCCAGTTCGCGTCGGCGCCGACATGGTCACTCCGCGTCGAGGGCGGTTCGCAGCGACGGCAGGTTCAGCTCCCGCATCTGGTCGAGCCAGCCCCAGCCCGTCTCGTTCCACTCGGCGGTGGTCCCCTCGGCGGGGCTGATGGGGACGGCGTCGGTCGCGTCGCTGCTCTCGATGATCGACGCCGCGATCTGGGGGATCTCGTCGCCGGGTGCCGCGAAGGGATCGTAGAGGATCGTGTCGATGCCCTCCCCGTCGACGAGGTCGATCGTGTCCGCGATTTCGGTCGGGCTCGGGGACTCGTCGGGCGAGACCCCGACCGGCGAGTGCAACTCGAAGCCGTAGCGCCGTTCGAGGTAGCGGAAGGAGTCGTGGCCCGCGAAGACGGCCACGTCCCGGGCGGCGTCGTCGACGAGCCGGCGGAACGCCGCGTCGAGGTCGTCGATGCGCTCGCGGTAGTCGTCGGCGTTGGCCGCGTAGACGTCGGCCCCGTCGGGGTCGGCCGCGGCAAGCCCGTCGGCGATCCCGTCGACCATCTCGCCGACCAGCACCGGGTCGGTCCAGACGTGGGGGTCGAAGCCCTCGCCGGCGTGGTCGCCTTCGCCGTCGTTGCCGTCCTCGTCGTGGTCGTGCCCGCGAGCGTCCGTCGGGTCGAGCAGTTGGGCCGCCGGGACGGCGTCGAGGGCGTCGATCACGGCGACGTCGTCGTAGTCGGCCTCGATCTGGTTCGCGATGTCCTGTGCCCACGCGAACTCCGGCATGTCGAGGTAGACGAAGGCGTCCGTCGAGGCGATTTCCGTGGCGAGGTTGCCCCCGGGGCTCCAGCCGTGGCCGCTCTGGCCGACGCCGACCGGGTTCTCGAAGGCGAACCGGTCGCCGCCGACGTGTGTCGTCCAGTCCCAGATGGCGAAGAACGCGGCGTAGCCGGTGTCGTCCCCGTCGGCTCCGTCGGCACCCTCCTCGGGCGAACTCAGACAGCCGGCCAGCGAACCGAGCGCGAGCGCGCCCGCGCCGTTGCGCAGCACCGAGCGCCGTGTCAGGTTCATACCGGAGAATGCGGCCCCCGTCGTAAAAGAGTTATTATACCTAATGTCCGAGTTAATAACTCGTGGCAGCTATCGGACGCGAGCTAGTAACCGGCCGATCGAGGGTCGCTATCCGTCGGGCGGACACCCACAGCGGCCGATGCAGTGTGTCGCGGCACCGTTCGAGACGACCCCGTCGGCGGCGAGACGCGCCAGCACCTCGTCGAGCGCGTCCGTCCGCGGGCGCGCGGAACTCGCCGTCGCGCCGTAGGGCGCGGCGCCGACCGGGAGCCGTTCCGCGACCGTCCCGCGCTCGTGGTCGATCACCGCGACCTCGTCTTCGGTCTGGACCGGCGCGAAGAGCCGTTCCCTGTCGGGCCCCCACGTCCCGGTGAACGCCTCCCCGCCGAGGTCGAGGCGGTCGACGACCGCCCCGTCGCCGAGGTCGACGACCGTGACGTCCGCCGTGCCGGGGGTGAACACGTAGGCGACCTCGCCGTCGGGGCCGATCTCGCTCGTCAGCGGCGACTCGCCGAGGCCGTCGTCGGCAGTCAGCCGCGTCCGCTCGACCGGGCCGGCCGGATCGCTGACGTCCCAGACGCTCTCCGTGCCGCGCTCGCCCTCCTCGTTCTCGACGGTCAGCAGGTCGCCGTCCCACGAGGCCGTCGCCATCCACGGCCGGGCGTGGTCGGCGTCGTCGACCGGGTCGACCGCGACCTGCGTCCGAATCTCGAACGGGTCGATCCCGAGGACGGTCAGCGTGTTCCCGTAGCGGTCGGGGACGTAGGCGTACTCGCCGTCGGGGTGGATCGTCACGTCGCAGGGACCGGGCCCGTCCTCGCCCTCGATCGCGGGTTCGTCGCGGCGGTCGATCTCGGCGGTGACCTCGCCGAACGAGGCCGACGCCGGGTCGGCGTCGAGCCGGTAGTTCCGGTGGACCGGTTCCCGCGCGCTCACGACGAGGTGCTCGCCGTCGGGCGTCCGCTCCAGCCAGTTGGCGGCCGCGCCGGTCTCGTGGCTCGCGACCGTCTCCAGCCCCGAGAGCCCGACCGCCTCCACGCCGCCGTCGACGGTGAGCCAGAGGACCTCCTCCCGGGAGTCCGCCAGCCGCGGCGCGTACTGGTTCGAGGGGAACGAGGAGGTCGTCCCGAGGTGGACCGTCGCGACCACCTCCGGCGCCGACGGGTCGATCAGGCTCGCGGTGCCGTCGCCGGTGTTGAAGACGTACACCGTGGGCGCGTCCGCCTGCGGGCGCGACCCGATCCGCGCCGCTCCGACGCGCCCGAGCGTCGTCGCGCCCGCGCCGGCCGCGACCGACCGCCGGAGCAGGCGTCGTCGCGACACGGCGGCGGGTTCGACGACGTCGCCCTCGCCGTCGCGGTTCCGTGCAGGCATCGCGGTCGCCTGTCGACGCCGGCGCGCAAAAAGCCACCACGGACGGTTCGGCTTCCCTGACGGTCGTAGCCGTCGCTCACTCGCCGACGGCGACCGCCTCGGCGCCGGCGAGCGTCCGGAGTCGCTCGGGGTCGATCGGAAACACCGCGTCCGGCGTCCCCGCGGCGGCCCAGACGGTGTCGTACGCGAGCAGCGTCTCGTCGAGCACCACGGGCACGGGCCGGTCGTGACAGAACGGCGGGACGCCGCCGATCGACCAGCCGAGGACCCGCTCGATCCGGTCCGGATCGGCCAGCGAGACCGCGTCGGCCGGCGCGTCGAACTGCGCGCCGAGGGCGGCCTCGTCGACGCGGTTCGCGCCGCTGGTGACCGAGACGACGAGGTCGCCGTCGACGTCGAACGCGAGCGAACTGGCGATCTGGGCGACGTCGCAGCCGACCGCCGCCGCGGCGTCCGCGGCGGTCTCGGTCCCCTCGGGGAACTCCTCGACCGCCGGATCGAAGCCGTACTCCTGCCGCGCCTGGGCCCTGAACGACGCTGTACGCGGGTGCATGAGCGCGACGGACGACGCCGCGCGTAGAAAAGCTACCGGACGTTCGTGAGGGTTGTGACGGCCCGGCCGGCTCACGCGAGCGCGACCGAGAGCGCCACGCCGTCGAGCCGGCGGTAGCCCGGGTCGGGGTCGCGGACGACCTCGAAGGCGTCGAGGCGGATCACGAGCCGTCCGGGGTCGACCGTCGCCCGGAGGATCGGCCCGCGGCTGGTGACGGCGACGTACGGCGGCGACGGCACCGGCGTCGCCGGGAGCTCGAAGCCCGCCGCGTCGACGGCGTCCGCGAGGACCCGCGGGAGCGTCTCCAGCACGCCTCGGGCCGCGAGCCGCCGGCGGAGCGGGTCGACGACGGCCGCCCGGTCGGTCGCCAGCGGGCCGTCCCAGGCGTCGGCGACGGCGTCCGCACAGGCGTCGACGGCGCGGACGGTCCCCCGGTGCTCGCGCTGGATCCGACGCCGGGCCGACCGGGCGGGGTGGGTCACGCAAGCGAGTGCGACGGCGAGCGACAAGTGTCTCCCGATCTCACTCGTCCGACCGCGAGACGCCGATCGAGAGGACCGAGACGCGCCCGGCGAGCCGTCGCGCGAGTCGCTGCCAGCCGGGTTCGCGCCGGAGTTCGCGCTCCGCACGCAGGCGCTCGGTCTCCCGCTCCAGTCGGTCGCGTTCGGCCTCCAGCCGCCGCGAGCGCCGTTCGAGGCGGTCCCGTAGCTCCCGCGCCGCGTGCAGGTCGTGTGCGAGGAGGTCCCGCTC
This sequence comes from Salinilacihabitans rarus, assembly GCF_024296665.1. Lineage (NCBI taxonomy): Archaea > Methanobacteriati > Methanobacteriota > Halobacteria > Halobacteriales > Natrialbaceae > Salinilacihabitans > Salinilacihabitans rarus. Next base: position 470,067 of record NZ_CP100762.1, read on the forward strand.
GCGTTCGAGGTCCGTGACCCGCTCGGCGAGGCGCTCGCGTTCCACCTCGGCCGAGTCGGGGCCGATCTCCGGCGTCTCCTCGGCGTCCGCCTCGACGACGAGTCGGCCGGTTCCCGTCGCGTTCACCACGGCGCCGACGAGCAACACGAGGGCGCCGAAGTAGAGCCACGTCAGCACCAGCAGGACGCCCCCGATCGCCCCCGCGGACTCGGAGCCGCTCGCGAACGCGACGTACACCTGGAACAGCGCCTGCAGCGCCGCCCAGCCGACGGCCGCGACGACGACGCCGGGGAGCACCTCGCGGACGGAGACGTCGACGTTCGGGAAGACGTAGTACATCGGGAAGAACGCGACCGTGAGCCCGACGACGAGCAACAGCGGGTTCACCACGGCGAGGAGGACGCTGTCGGGGAAGAACGCGAAGGCGCCGCTGGCGACGGCCGCCGCCAGCAAGGCGAGTCCGAGCGCGCCGAACACGACGAGGGCGTCGCGGAGTTGGCCGACGAACGACCGCTCGGCCGTCGAGTCGTACACCTCGGAGAACGCGGTGTCGAGGCCGCGGAAGATCTTCAGCGACCCCCAGAGCAACACGACGAGGCCGATGACGGAGGTGCCCGCGGTGGCGACCGAGCCGGCGATCGCGTCTTCGAGCAGTTCGGTGCCGCTCTCGGGGAGGAACCCCTCGGTGGTCTCGGCGACGGTCGCGGCGAGTTGCTCGTCGCCGACGACCGAGACGAGGAAAAAGACCAGCACGAGCAGCGGGATCAGCGAGACGAACGCCTGGTAGGCGATGCTCGCGGCCATGAACGGGACGTTCCGCTCTCGAACGCCCGCGACGACCGCCTTCGCGAACGGCACGGGGGTGCGGAGGTCGGGATCGGGTTCCATACCGCGCGAACGGGCGCGCGACCGATAGCCGAACGGCTTGCAGCCACGCGCCGCCGCCGGTCAGTCGCCGTCGGCCCGCGCGCGGAACGACCGGACCGCCTCGCGGTCGGGGAGGGCCGCCATCGCCCCGGCGGCCGTGGTCGCCGTCGCCGCGACCGCGCTCGCGAACGCGAGCGCCTCCGCGAGGTCCTCGCCGTCGCGCAGGGCGGCGATCGCGCCGGCGACGAAAGCGTCGCCCGCGCCCGTCGTGTCGACGGCGTCGACCGCGTAGCCGGGGTGGTCGACGACCCCCGACGGCCACGGGGCGTCCTCGCCGGCGACCGCGACGGCGCCCTCGCTCCCCCGCGTGACGAGGGCGGTGTGGGGGCCGTCGGCGACGACCGCGCGGGCGACCTCGACCGGCGACGACCCCTCGAAGCCGAGCGTCCCGAACTCCTCGACGGTCCCCTTGCAGACGTCGACGTGTGCGAGGGCCTCGCGGACGACGCGCGCGAACGTCGCCTCGTCGGGCCAGAGTTCGGGCCGGGCGTTCGGGTCGAACGAGACCGTACAGCCGGCGGCCGCGGCCCGTTCGAGCAGGTCGAGGGTCGCCGCGCGCGAACTGCCGCCGGAGAGCGCGACGGCGCCGGCGTGGACCCACGCGAGGTCGGCGAGGACGTCGTCGCCGACGGTCCCCGGTTCGAGTCGGGTGTCGGCGGTGTCGTCGCGGTAGAACGAGAACGTCCGGTCGCCCGCCTCGTCGTGGGTGACGAACGCGAGGGTCGTCTGCGCGTCGGGGTCGCGCTCGACGAACCGATCCGGGAGGCCGCGGTCGGCGAGGACGTCCGCGAGGTAGCGCCCGAACGGGTCGTCGCCGACGCGCGTCCAGAACAGGGGGACCTCCCCCAGTCGCGCGAGCGCGACGGCGACGTTCGCGGGCGCGCCGCCCGGCCGTCGCTCGAAGCCGTCGACGGCCGAGAGCGGGCCCGGACGCTCCGGGAGGAAGTCGATCAGCGTCTCGCCGGCGACCAGCACCTCGTGGGTCATTTTCCCACACGTCCGACGGCAGGGGCCGTCAGTGCTTCGTTCCGGGCGACGGCGCGAGCGTGTACCCCCAGTATGCGGGGTTCCACAAACGTTTTAGGCCGAACTAAAAACTTAGTTTTCCGATTCGGGAAAAGAAATTCCTCGTAGGGCAAACCTTTAAGTGGAATGCTGCTGTATCATCGAACGAGATGAGCACCCAGAAGACCGTCCGTCAACAGGCCGACACCGTCGAGGAGACCGCGCTTCGGCTCGACCAGGAGAAGGCCGAACAGATCGTCGACGCGCTGAACACGGAACTCGCGAACGCGTACGTCCTCTACCACCAGCTGAAAAAGCACCACTGGGTGGTCGAGGGCGCCGAGTTCCTGCCGCTGCACGAGTTCCTCGAGGAAGCGTACGAGAACGTCGAGGAGGGCGCCGACGTCATCGCCGAGCGCGCGCAGGCGCTCGGCGGCGTCCCCGTCTCGGGGCCGACCAACCTCGAACGCCGCGCCACCGTCGAGTTCGAGGGCGAGGACGTCTACGACGTCCGGACGATGTTCGAGCACGACCTCGAGATGTACGGCGACATCGTCGAGTCGATGCGCGACAGCGTCGAACTCGCGAACAACCTCGGCGACCACGCCACCTCGCAGATCCTGCGGGAGATTCTCGTGGAGGTCGAGGAGGACGCCCACCACTTCGAACACTACCTCGAGGACGACACCCTCGTACTCGAGGAGGCGACCCACTGATCGGTCGACGGGTCGCGCGAACACGGTCGGCGAACGGAACCTAACTTTTCTGCACCCGATCGAGAGCGAGAGCGACGGCTACCTCGGAGGAACGGATCGCGAGAAGGCGGCGACTCAGGGCTCGAGGTCGACGGTCAGGTCAGTGGCGATCCAGCCGTCGGTGTTGTGTCGCTCCGTGAAGACGAGCTTTCCGGGGCTGGTCTCGTGGCACGTGACGACCGCGTCCGTCGGCTCGAAGCCGTCCGGTTCCGTCGCGTCTTCCCTCTTTGCGGGGACGTCCATCAACAGGAGTTAGGTGAGCCTAAAACTAAAAGCGTTGTGATCGGACCGGACTCGCGGGAACGACCGCCGCCGACGGCCGATTTTTTGGGCCGTCGCGGCGTACCCGCGCGCATGGAGTTCGACGTCGTTCAGGGAGACATCGCCGCACAGGAGGCGGACGCGCTCGTCAACGCCGCCGGGACGAGCCTCCGAATGGGGTCGGGCGTCGCCGGCGCGCTCCGGCGGGCGGCGGGCGAGGAGATCGACGAGGAGGCACGGTCGAAGGGGCCGGTCGACCTCGGGGAGGTCGCGGTCACCGGCCCCTACGACCTCGACGCCGAGTACGTGATCCACGCGGCCGCGATGCCCCACTACGGGGACGGGCAGGCGACCGCCGACAGCATCCGCGACGCCACCCGCAACGCGCTCGAACGCGCCGACGAACTCGGCTGCGAGTCGCTCGTGTTCCCCGCGCTCGGCTGTGGCGTCGCCGGCTTCGACCTCGACGACGGCGCGGCGATCATCTGCGAGGAGATCGACGCCTACGAAGCCGGGACGCTCGCGGACGTCCGCTTTATCGCCTACTCGGACGAGGAGTACGAGACGATCCGCGCGGTCGCCGCGTCGATCTAGGATCTAGTCAGGGCGCGACGGTCGCCTCGCCGTAGACCGGGATCGAGAGCAGGAGAAGCGACGCGGCCCCGACGACCGCGACGGCCGTCGCGAGCGCCCGCGCCGGCGAGGGGTTCGCGCGGACGGCGTACCCCGCGAGCGCGAGCAGCGCGACCTGCGCGAGCAACTCGACGTAGCTCGCGTGGAGCCCCGGTCCGCCGGGGCGGAGGACGAGGACGGTCACGGACGTAGAGAACAGGGTCAGGCCGGCCGCCGCGGCCGCGGGGGACGACCGGTGCCCGGCCGAGCGGGCGACCATCGCGGCCAGCGTCGCGTTGAGGAGGAACCGCGCGCCGACGAGCGCCGCGATGGTCGCCGGATCGCTCCAGTTCGGGAAGAGCCACTCGGCCGCGCTCATCGCGTCGAACGTCAGACGCGGGCGGGATAGTCGTTTCGGCGGGCGCGTGACCCGCTCAGGACAGCGACAGCCCGCGGATCTCGACCGCGTTCCCCGCCTCGACGCGGCCGACGATCCGTCCGTCGGTCTCGGCAGCGAGCGCCTCGGCTCGCTCCTCGGGAACGGCGACGACGAAGCCAGTGCCCATGTTGAACGTCCGGTGCATCTCCTCGTCGCTCACGCCACCCTCCTCGGCTACGAACTCGAAGATCGGCTGGGCCGGCAGCGGGTCGTCGATCACGTACCGTCGCTCGCCCATCCGCAGGAGGTTCGTCCAGCCGCCGCCGGTGACGTGGGCCGCCGCGCGGGCGCCGTGGTCGCGCATCGGGTCGAGCAGGTCCGCGTAGATCCGCGTCGGCCGGAGCAGTTCCTCGCCGATCGTCCGCTCGTCGTCGTACGGGAACGGGTCGTCGTACTCGTGCTCGCGGGTGACGGCCTCGCGGGCGAGCGTCAGCCCGTTCGAGTGGATCCCGTTCGAGGGGACGCCGACGAGGACGTCGCCGACGTCGGCCTCGCCGTCGAGGATGTCGCCTTTCGCCGCGAGGCCGGCGCAGGTGCCCGCGAGGTCGAAGCCGGAGACGACCTCGGGCATGACGGCCGTCTCGCCGCCCAGCAGGGTGAGGTCGGCCCGTTCGAGGCCGGCGGCCAGCCCCTCGCCGATCTCGTTGGTCAGGTCCTCGTCGGGTTCGTCGACGGCGAGGTAGTCGACGAACGCGACGGGTTCGACGCCGGCGGCGACGAGGTCGTTGACGTTCATCGCGATGCAGTCGATGCCGACCGTCGAGAAGTCCCCGACGGCCTCCGCGACGAGCAGTTTCGTCCCGACGCCGTCGGTCGCCAGCGCGAGGTAGCGGTCGCCGATGTCGAGCAGGCCGGCGTACTCCGTGGTGAGGTCGCTGCCGAACGCGTCGAGTAGCGCCGCGGTGGCGTCCTCGCTGGCCTCGATGTCCACGCCCGTCCCGGCGTAGGTGAGTCCGTCCCCCTCGCCGTCGTCGGCTGGCTCGGTCATGTCGGATAGAGTTCGGGGTGTCGGCAAAAGGTCACCGGTCCCGGCTTCGACCCGCCGATCGGGGGACGACGCGGTGGTAGTTTGCGGTAGTTACCACGGAACGAGAATTATAATGGTAGTTAATGAGATTGAAGGAGACCCTGTACGTGGGATGGCGACGATAGATATCGAAACCGAAGCCGGACAACGCGAGGCACTGGAGCGGATGTTGCTGATCCGTGAATTCGACGGTGCGGCCGGCCAGCGGTTCGCAGACGGAGAGATCCCGGGGTTCGTTCACCTCTACATCGGCGAGGAGGCGGTCGGCGTCGGGGCGTGTGCGGCACTGGAGCCGGACGACTACATCACGAGCACCCACCGAGGACACGGTCACTGCATCGCGAAAGGGCTCGACCCGAAGCGGATGATGGCCGAACTGTACGGCAAGCGCGAGGGCTACTGCAACGGCAAGGGTGGCTCGATGCACATCGCCGACGTCGACGCGGGGATGCTCGGCGCGAACGGCATCGTCGGGGCCGGCCCGCCGCTGGCGACGGGGGCGGCGCTCACGGCGTCGATGGGCGACGGGGACCGGGTCGTGCTGGCGTTCTTCGGCGACGGCGCGGTCGCGCAGGGACAGGTCCACGAGGCGATCAACCTCGCGGCGACGTGGAGCCTCCCCGCGGTGTTCCTCGTCGAGAACAACCAGTTCGGCGAGGGGACGCCCGTGGAGAAACAGCACAACCTCGAAGACCTGAGCGAGACGGCCGAGGCGTACGACATTCCGGGCTTTACCGTCGACGGGATGGACATCACCGCCGTCTACGAGGCGGTCGGGGAGGCCCGCGAGCGGGCGGCCGACGGCGACGGGCCGACGCTCATCGAGGCGAACACCTACCGCTTCCGCGGCCACTTCGAGGGCGACCAGGAGCCGTACCGCGACGACGAGGAGGTCGATCGCTGGCGCGACCGCGGTCCGATCGAGACGTTCGAGCAACGGCTCCTCGACGCCGGCGTGCTGACCGAAGACGAGATCGAGGAGATCCACGAGGAGGCGAGAGCGGAGATCGAGGCCGCGATCGAGTTCGTCGACGAGGCGACCGACCCCGATCCGAGCGAGGCGTACGAGGACATGTACGCGGTCGCGGTCCCCGAACTACAGGAGTTCGCCGGCGGGAGCGCACGTACCGACGGCGGCGTGGACGGAGGTGAACGCCAATGAGCACCGAATCCGACACCGGGGGCGAGGTAGCGAACACGGAAACGATGACCGTCCGGGAGGCGATCCGGGAGGCCATGCGCGAGGAACTCGACCGCGACGAGGACGTGTTCCTGATGGGCGAGGACGTCGGCGTCTTCGGCGGCGTCTTCGACGTCAGCGGCGACCTCTACGAGGAGTTCGGCGAGGAACGCGTTCGGGACACCCCGATCAGCGAGGCGGGCTTTATGGGCGCCGGCGTCGGCGCGGCGGCGACCGGCTCCCGCCCCATCGTCGAGATCATGTTCGCCGACTTCCTCGGCGTGTCGATGGAACAGGTGATGAACCAGATGGCGAAGATGCGGTACATGTTCGGCGGGAAGACCGAGATGCCGGTCACCGTCCGCACCACGGAGGGCGGCGGCATGGGCGCGGCGAGCCAGCACTCCGGGACCGTCCACACGTGGATCGCCCATTTCCCGGGGCTGCTCGCGGTGACGCCGGGGACGCCCGCGGCGGCGAAGGGGCTCCTCAAGTCCGCGATCCGCTCGAACGATCCGGTGTTCTTCTTCGAGAACAAGATGATCTACGAGCGGTCCGGCGAGGTCCCGACCGACCCCGACTTCACGCTCCCGCTCGGGGAGGCGAGCGTCGAGCGCGAGGGCGAGGACGTCACCGTCGTCGCGACCCAGCGGCTGGTCGGCGAGTCGCTCGACGTCGCCGACGACCTCGACGGCGACGTGAGCGTCGAGGTGATCGACCTCCGGTCGCTGTACCCGCTGGACACGGACACGCTCGTCGAGAGCGTCGAGAAGACCGGCCGCCTCGTGGTCGCCGACGAGAGCCCGCTCTCCTACGGCACCCACGCCGAGGTGCTGACGCGCGTCCTCGAGAACGGCTTCTTCAGCCTCGACGCGCCGCCGGAGCGCGTCGGCGTGCCGGACACGCACGTTCCGTTCAGCCCGCCGCTCGAGCAGGAGGTGCTCCCGGGCGGGGAAGACGTGAGAGCCGCGATCGAACGGCTGGTCTGATGGCCGCTGACGAGCCATGACCGACCCCGGCCGGCGGCCCCGGTCGGACCGCCCCGCGGTCGGACTGATCGTCAACCCGGCCGCCGGTCGCGACATCCGCCGGCTCACCGGCGGCGCCAGCGTCAGCGACAACTACGCGAAGCGCCGGATCGGCGAGTGCGTCCTCTCGGGGCTGGCGCTCGGCCGCGATCCGGTCGACGCGCTCGTGATGCCCGACCGCGCCGAACTCGGCCAGCGGATCGCCGAGGACGCGGACGCGGACGGCGGCGACGGCTCGGTTCGCACCCTCGAGATGCCGATCACCGGCACGTTCGAGGACACCCGCCGGGCGGCGCGTCGCTTCGCGGAGGTCGCCGACGCGGTCGTCGTCCTCGGCGGCGACGGGACGACCCGGGACGTGTCGACGGCCATCGGCGACGTCCCGGTCGTCGCCGTCTCGACCGGGACGAACAACGTCGTGCCGACGCCGGTCGACGGGACGGTCGCCGGCGGCGCGGCCGCCCTCGTCGCGACGGGCGCGGCCGACCCCGCGGCGACGACCCGCCGACACGGGACCGTCCGGGCGACGATCGACGGCGCGGCCGGGGCCGGGACGGTCCGCGGACTCGCGACGATGGGACTTCTCGACAGACAGTTCGTCGGAACGCGGGCGATCCTCGACGCGAGCGAGTTCGTCGGCGGCGCGGTCTCGCGGGCCTCGCCGGCCGAGATCGGCCTCTCCGGCGTCGCCGGCGGCCTGCTCCCGACCCGGCCCGACGACTCGGGCGGCGTCGGCCTGCGGTTCGAATCGGCCGACGCGGCCGACCGCCGCGTCCGGGCGATCACCGTCCCGGGCGTCGTCTCGGAACTGGGCGTCGCCGACTGCCGGCGACTCGAGGCGGGCGAGTCGCTCTCGTTTGCCGTCGATCGGGGCGTCGTCACCGCGGACGGCGAACGCGAGCGGGAGGTCTCCGACGCGACGGTCGCGTTCGAGGTTCGCGACGACGGGCCGCGACTCGTCGACGTCGAGGCCGCCTTCGAGGCGGCCGACGCCGACGTCTTCGCGACCGAGCGGGCGTGACCGCCCGCCGGTACGCCGACTCCCGCCCACCCCGCTGACGTTCTACCGCCGATGCCACGCGAGGTCGACGTCGAGGTCCTCCCGGAGCAACTCGGCGACGTGACAGCTCCGTTCCCCGCCGGCGACGATCCGTTCGAGGGTCGCGTCGTCGACGTCGGGGTCGGCGTCGATTTCCACGTCGATCTCGATCCCCTCGACGGACTCGTTTCCGTCCCGGGGCGAACCGACGACCCGCACGTCGATCCCGTCGAACGCGACGTCGCGCATGTCCGCCTGAATGCCGATGCTGTCGGCGAGACAGGCCGACAGCGCGCCGAGGAAGTAGTCGACCGGCGTGGGCGCGCGACCGCCGCCGAGGTCGGCGGTCACGTCGAACGGCCACTCCTCGCTGCCCGCCGCGACGGTCCCCGAGAGGTCGGGCGCGACGCTCGCGGTCACGTCGCGCTCGGGGAGTTCGATCGCGCCCGCGGCGCCGCGCCAGTCCACGTCCGACGGGACGTCCGCCGGACTCACGCCTTCGAGCAACGGCCACGGCTCCTCGATGTGGCCGACGAGCGTCTCGAGGAAGCGCGCGGCGTCGGCGCCGTCGACGATCCGGTGGTCGAACGAGAGGTCGAGCGGGAGCGTCCGCCGGACGACCACCTCGCCGTCGCTCGCGACGGGGCGCTCGGCCAGCGCGTCGACGCCGAGGATGGCCACCTGCGGCGGGTTGATGACCGGGTCGAACGCCTCCACCCCGAGCAGGCCGAGGTTCGAGACGGTGAACGTCCCGCCGCTGAGGTCGTCCATCGTGTACTCACCCGAGAGCGCTCGCTCGGTCACCGCCGCCCGCTTGCGCGCGAGGTCGGCGACCCCGAGGCGGTCGGCGCCGCGGATCACCGGCGCGATGAGGCCGTCGTCGACGTCGACGGCGACACAGAGGTTGTGCTCCTCGTGGAGTCGGTGGACGTCGTCCTCGAACGTCGCGTTGAACGCGCGGTGGTCGTCGAGCGTCGCCGAGACGGCCGTCAGCAGGACGTCGGTCACCGTGACCGACTCCTCGTGGACGGCGGCCGCGGCCTTCGCCGCGGCGCGAAGCGCCTCGGCGTCGGCCTCCCGGTGTTCGGTGACGTGGACCGCCTCGCGGTAGCTTTTCCCCAGTCGGGAAGCGATCGTCCGGCGCATCCCGTCGAGCGGGCGCTCCTCGACGCCGTCCCCCGTCGCCGGCGTCGTCGTCGACTCGGCCGCCGCCTCGACGTCCTCCGCGGTGACCGATCCCTGCGGGCCGGTCCCCGACACCGCCGCGAGGTCGACGCCCAGTTCCTCCGCGCGCTTTCTGGCCCGCGGCGACGCCTTCACCGCCTCGGCTCCGTCGTCCCCCGCGGCTTCGACGTCCGCTTCGGTGATCGCCCCGCCCGGCCCCGATCCCGTCACCGTCGCGAGGTCGACGTCCAGTTCGTCCGCGCGCTTTCTGGCCCGCGGCGACGCCTTCACGTCGCCGGCCGCGGTCGGCTCGGTCCCCTCCTCACCTCCCGCGGCGGGTTCGGCCGCCGCGTCGTCCGCGCCCGCGTCGTCGTCCGCTACCGCCCCCTCGTCGACCGTCGCCTCCAGTTCCGAGAGGTCCTCGTCGGGGCCGGCGACGATCCCCATCGGCGCGCCCGGCGGCCCGGAATCGCCCGCTTCCATGTAACGGCGGCGCAACACGCCGCCCTCTCGCGCCTCGACTTCCGCGGAGGTCTTCTCCGATTCGATCTCCGCGATTACCTCCCCCCCATCGACCTCGTCGCCCTCGTCGGCGAACCAGGCCGTGACGGTCCCGCTGTCCATCTCCAGACCGAGTTTCGGGACCTTGACTACGTACCCCATACGTATGGCTACCGGCCGCGTCAGCATAAATACAGCGAGGGGCATCACCCGAAATATAACGGGCAGTCAGGGGAATCCGAGGACGAGAAACGCCGCGACGAGTGCGACCACGCTCGGGACGAAGACGCCGATGAACATCGACGTGTCCCACCGCCAGACGGACTTGCCGTCGAGTGGCCCGTACGGGAGCATGTTGAACGCCGCGAGAAAGAGGTTGATCAACACCCCGAGGTGGCCGACGGCGCCGAGTCCGGGGACGACCACGAGCGGCAGGAACGCGGCGGCGAGGCCGATGTTCGTCACGGGACCGGCGAGCGCGATCAGGCCGTTCTCGCGGACGGTGATCCGGCCGCGGTGGTAGACGGCGCCGGGCGCGGCGAAGAGGAAGCCGACGAGCGCGCTGACGATCGCCAGGAACAACATCCCGTAGTCGGCGCGGAACTCGGCGGTCTGTCCGAAGCGGACCGCGACGACCTTGTGAGCGAGTTCGTGCAACAGGAAGGCGACGCCGACGGTCACGAAACTCAGCCCGACGGTCGCGACGAAGTCGGCGGGCGAGATCCCGCCGCGGTGGATCGGCCGCAACAGCAGCGCGAACGCGACGCTCAGCGCCACCCACGCGGCCGCGAGGTCGACCAGTTCGCGGTCGCTGAACTCGATCGACGAACGCGTCGGGTAGCTCATCGCAGGGCCCCCACGAGCAGTTCGAGGCTGTTTCGCGCGCCCCGGAGCAGTTCCGAGAGCAGCGCGTCGACGCTGCCGAACTCCCCGCCCGCGAGCCACGGGAAGACGACGACCGCGAACAGCAGGCTCGCGACCATGCTGCCGAGGTTCGTCAGCGCGACGATCATGATCAGCCGAAACAGCGGCACGTCGAACATCGCACGCATCGCCTCGTCGAGCGGGCGCTCGGTGTCGCCGACGATCTCGTTGAGGGTGGCGATGTCGCCGACGTTGACCGGCCGGTGTCGGAGTTCGACGTAGCCGGCGAACCAGCCGGGAGCCAACAGCGGGTTGATGCTCGTCAGCCACGCGACGGCGCCGCCGACGCCCGCGCTGGTCCAGCGGGCGCCGGCCAGCCGCGCCAGCGCGAACGCGAAGACGCCGTTGAACAGGACCCAGGCGAGAAACAGCCGGAGCAGGAAGGTGTTCTGGACGCCGGCCATGAGCAGCAGGAAGAAGAAGCCGACGAAGCCGACCATGAACAGGTAGCTGACGACCTTCACCGGCGAGAACCGCCGACCGGAAACGGTGCCGGTGATCGACTCCAGCGGGGGCAGCGACCCGGGGTTTTCGAGGTAGGTCTCGATGCCGGCCTCGTGGCCGGCGCCGACGACCGCGACGACGTCGTACCCCTGCTCGCGGAGCGCGTGCAGTTTGTGGGCGATGTAGGCGTCGCGCTCGTCGATCAACGCGTTGGCCCCACGCGGGCTGAACCGGCGAAACTCCTCCATCATCGCCGTGACGACGTCGCCGTCGGTCATCTCCTCGATGTCGATCTCGTCCAGTTCCTCGGTGTCCTCGGCCACCGCGTCGAGTACTACGCCGACGACGGCGCCGACGGCGACGCCGGCGCCCAGCCCCGCGAGACCGCCGACGGTCCCCCGGATCGTGAGCGCGCCGGCCGTCTCGAACGCCGCGGCCGAGAGCGGGCCGACGTACGCTCCCGTGTAGACGACCGCGAGAGACGCGACGACGCCGACCGCGACGCCGGCCGCGAGCCGGAGCGCGAAGCCGTCGACGGCGCCGCCGGTGTACTTCTCGGGGGCTTCGAGCGAGGGGAGAAAGAGCAGGCCGAGCAGGAGGCCGCCGACGACGCCGGCGCCGACCGCGCCGACCGCCGTCAGCGTCCCGGGGTCGGAGACGCCGAGCGCGAGCGTCCCGCCGAGGCCGACCAGCGGCGCGACGAACGCGGCGAAGATCAGGCCGACGAACAGCCCGAGGCCGCCGCCGAAGGCGACAGCGATCGTCCGGGGGTCGGTGATGCCGAGCGCGAGGCCGCCTATCATCTTCACCTTCTCGGCGAGCGAGAGCCGCGTCCAGAACCGCTGCATCGTCACCTGGATGTCCCGATCGACGAGCGCGACGCCGCGCTCGCCGCGCTCGGCCGCCTCGATGGCCGCGCGCATGTCCGCGCCGGGTTCGATGTCGAAGCGCTCCCCGAGACGCGACTGGACGTACGAGAGCATCCAGTACGCGAGGAACTGAAAGACCGTGTTGCCGCTCAGGAGGTCGCGGGCCTCGATGTCGTCCGGGGTACCGCCGCGCATCTGCCGGTACCGTCCCTCGTCGAGTTCGACGGCGACCACGTCCGGCTCCTCGCGTTCGACCGTCTCGTGGACCTCGTCGACGCTCGCCTGCGAGACGTGGGCCGTCCCGAGGACGTGGACGGTACCGCGGTCGCGTTCCGGCGGGTCTGGTGGTTCCGGAACGCTCGCGTCACCTGCGTCGCTCATTACCGGTTCAACTCGGCCGCGACTTTTACCAGTATCGAACGCTCCGGGAGGCCGTGACACGGACGCGGACCGCGGGACGCGAGATACGGGGTCGCGGGATGCGTGACGCGCCGTCGCACGCGCCGGCGAACGGGCAAGACTGATTGGGCCGCTGGCGAAACGGTCGCCGATGACCGACCTGATGGAGACCTACATCGAGAACCGCGAGATGGTCCAGCCGAACCACGCGAACATCCTCGAGGTCGCCCACGGGGGGAACGTGATGAAGTGGATGGACGAGATCGGCGCGATGTCCGCGATGCGCTTTGCGGGCGAGACCTGCGTCACCGCCCGGGTCGACCAGATGAACTTCGAGCGGCCCGTCCCCGTCGGCGACACCGCGTTCATCACCGCCTACGTCTACGACGCCGGCGAGACCAGCGCCAAGGTCCGCATCCGGGCCTACCGCGAGGACCTCCTGACCCACGAGCGCGAGCAGACCACCGAGTCGTACTTCGTCTTCGTCGCCATCGACGAGGAGCGCAAACCGACGACGGTGCCCGACCTGACCGTCAGCACCGCGGAGGGCGAGCGACTCCGGGAGGAGGCGCTGTCGGGCGAGTCGAACCTGCGGTGAGTGGGCGCACGAACAGTGCATGCACCACCGTTTTCGCGCTCGCTCGCGCGAGTTCGACGCGTGCAAACCGTATTCCACCTGATCGAGGACGACGCGGAAAAGCGCGAGACGGCGCTCACGATCGCCGAGAATCTCACGCAGGACGACTCCGTCGAGGTGGGCGAGGTCGCCGTCGTCGCGCAGTCCCACGGCATCGAACCGCTCACGGCCGACGGCGAGGGGAGCGACCACGTCCGGTCGTTGCTGGAGGCCGGCGTCTCGTTCAAGGCCTGCGGGAACACGCTCGACCTGATGGACCTCGACGAAGCCGACCTCGTCGAGGGGGTCGAGCCCGTCTCGTCGGGGGCTGGAGAACTCACGCGCCTGCAAAGCGAGGGCTACGCGTACGTCAGGCCCTGACCGACTCCCCGAACCGGATCGTCTCCTCGTCGGAGCGGACCGCGATCCGCTCCCAGATCACCCCCGCGGCGCCGGCGAGCACCGCGAGGCAGGCAGCGGCGAACGCGATCGCACGGTCGAGGTGGGCGATCGGAGCGCCACCTCGACCGGTGCAGCAACGTCGGCCGCGACGACGGCCCCTCTCCGAGAGACACGTCGGATGCCTCTGACCCGGATACAGCCCCTCTCGTCGCGTCCCCGGTAGAGGTGCCGTGCCGACCGACTCGGCTTCGAGGCGTTCGACGAAAGCGAGCCGGCCATACCCAGCCCCGCGTGGGCGCCGGCTCCCTTCGACGACTTCGAACTCGCGGGCGCTTTCCCGAGAGTGTTCTGGCTCGACTCTCGTACGGCGCTCGCCGTCGGAACCACCTTACTGCCCGACGCCCGCGTCTCCCGAGCGATGGGCCGGGGGCTCCCCGAACTGTCTGTTCGATTGAAACATTGAGTTAGAGTTATTACGCCCCTATCATAACTCATGAATCGTGAGAAATTATGGCGGAGAAGGACGAAGATCCGGTTGTACAGGATGCTGAACGGATCACGGCCGAATTCCTCGAACGAGAGATGATTCCCGAGGAGGTAAAAGACGACGTGGTCTCCCTCCTCGAAGATGGGGACCCGACGGAGGCCCTCGAAACGGCACTGACGGCTCGCAGCCGGTCGCTCTAGCACGACGGAGCGCCACTACCGGCGAAGAGCGAACCGTCGGTACCGCCTGCGGAGTCGGTGCCGTCAGTCGGCATCGCTCACCTCGGGACGGCCTCGACGCCGGTCGCCGGGCCGTCGTCGGTCGCGACGATGCCCTTCCCGACGGCCACGTCTCGTCGAACTGTGGCCGCGGATGCCACGAGGGAGTCCACGCACCGGTCGTCGGTCCTCGGAAGAACGCGACATCGAGGCTGGAGGCCCGGTTTCGGGACCCGTCGCCGGCGGGAGGGAGGAGCGTTTTTCCGGGTCCACGCCGATGACCACTACATGTACGATCACGTTCTGTTTCCGACGGATGGAAGCGAGGGAGCCGAGACGGTGTTCGAGTACGTCCTCGATCTCGCCGCGGCACACGGAGCGACGCTTCACCTCCTGAACGTCGCCGACACGACCCACGACAGCGTCACGCGGATCGAAGGCGAGGTCATCGACGTACTCGAACGCGAGGGCGAAGAGATCGTCGACGAGTTCGCGGATCGCGCGGCGGAGCGCCACGTCCCGACCGCGACCGAGGTTCTCCAGGGGGCGGTTCCCGAAACCATCACGACGTACGCCGCGGAGTTCGGCATCGACCTGATCGCCATGCCGACGCGCGGGCGAACCGGACTGCAGCGGCTGGTTCTCGGGAGTACGACCGAACGCGTCGTCCGCCGGGCGACGACGCCGGTTCTCACGCTCCGCCCGGAGGACACCGCCGCTCGGTATCCGCCACGGAACGTGCTCGTCCCGACCGACGGGAGCGACTGTGCGACCGCGGCCCTCGAACACGCGGTGACACTCGTAACGGCGGCGGACGCGACGCTTCACC
Source organism: Salinilacihabitans rarus (assembly GCF_024296665.1). Lineage (NCBI taxonomy): Archaea > Methanobacteriati > Methanobacteriota > Halobacteria > Halobacteriales > Natrialbaceae > Salinilacihabitans > Salinilacihabitans rarus. Next base: position 485,193 of record NZ_CP100762.1, read on the forward strand.
TCCTGTCGGTCGTCGACGTGACGAGCCTCGGCGCCGACGTCTACGCCGAACACCAGGTCGAGACGATCGAAGGGCACGCGAAGCAGGCGATCAGCGAGGCGGCGGCGTACGCCGAGGAACGGTCCGTCGAGTCGGTCGTCGAGTCGATCGAGTTCGAGTCCGCGATCCATCGCGGGATCCGCGCTTACCTCGACGACCACGACGTCGATCTCGTGGTGATGGGAACGCACGGACGCACCGGCGTCGACCGCTATCTACTCGGGAGCGTCACCGAAAAGATCGTCCGCACCGCGCCGACGCCAGTCCTGACGACTCCCGGGTCGTCTCCGGATACGTAACATCGCGTCCGGGATCGGGACAGTCCGCCGAACTCGTACGCCGACCGCCGACAGTCGAAAGCCCTGCCTTGAATACCCCCCGCGTGGAGCGGTGTACCTGAATTATGTCCGTTGGCGAACTCGGTCCGGAGGAGGTCGTAACGGCGAGCAAAGGACGTTCGCTGGGGGAGATCACGGAACTGCTCGACTCCGAAGGCGTGGGGGCGGTCGTGATCACCGACGACGACGCTCCCGTCGGGATCGTCACCGACCGTGACGCCGCTCTGGCGATCCACCGGCACGACGACGTCTCGGACGTCCCCGTGGAGGACGTGATGACGGCCGATCCGGCGACGATCCGGGAAGACGAGGAGGCGATCGAGATTTCGCGAGCGATCGAGGAACACAACGTTCGCCGGTTCCCCGTCGTCGACGAAAACGGGAAGCTGACCGGGATCGTCACCCTCGACGACCTCGTCGCGGTGATCGGCGAGCAACTCGACAACGCCGCGGAGACGATCGAAGTCCAGTCGCCGGAGTACAGCCCCTGACGTAGCGCGATCGGTAGCCGACCCGACGCTACACCGAGCACCTCGGGAGGTGTTCGCGGGCGGCCGCTCCACCACCTCCCCGCCGGGCACCACCACTGCGATGAGATTCCACGCTCTTGCCCGGTCGAGACGGACAGCAGGTCGCCGCCGAGCCTGCGTAGCAACACCTAGTCGAGCAGGTCCGCGATTTCGGCAAGCGAGTCGAGGACGTAGTCGGGCCCCGCGGCGGCGTCCGCGACGTCCGCGCGGCTGGTCAGCCCGGTCGTGACGAGCGCGGTCGTCATGTCCGCCCGGCGGCCGAGTTCGACGTCGGTGTCGAGGCGGTCGCCCACCACGAGCGTCCGCTCGGGCGGGACGCCGAGACGGTCGATCGCCGCCGCCGCGGCGACGTCGGAGGGCTTTCCGAGGACGGCGTCCGGCGGGCGGCCCGCGATGGCCTCCAGCGCCCCGAGGATCGCGCCGGAGCCGGGCATCGAGCCGTTCTCGGTCGGGATCGTCGAGTCGGGGTCCGTGCCGTAGAACGGTACGCCCCGTTCGAGGGCGGTCTGGGCCTCGCCGAGGCGGTCGTAGCTCAGCCCGCGGTCGATCGAGCCGAGGACGACGTCCGCCGCCGTCGGCTCCGCCGTCACGACGAGGTCCCGGGTTTCGAGGATCGCCCGGAGCCGGGACTCGCCGAGGAGGTAGATCGCGTCGTCGGCGTGGTTCGCGGCGAGGTACTCGGCCGTCACCGTCGCCGAGGTGAGCACGTTTCGGGGGTCGACCTCGATGCCGTGGTCCCCGAGGCGGTCGCCGTAGTGGGCCGCCCCGCGGGTCGGGTTGTTCGAGAACAGCAGCCGGGGGACGCCGGCCGCGTCGAGCGCTCGTAGCCCGTCGACCGCGCCGGGGAGCAACGCGTCGCCGCGGACGATGGTGCCGTCGACGTCGAGGATCGCCGCCTCGAAGGGAGCCATGTCGGGACGAAGGGGCGGCGTGCTGTTGAGCGTTCTGCCGGACGGCCGCGTGGGAATTCTTATTCGGGGCCGCCGCCTACGCGCGAGCATGACACTCGAGGTCGAGCCGACCTCGACGAGGAGGGGTACGCCGTCGCCGGCGACCTCGCGCTCTTCGCGGACTACGATTTCTTCTCGGGCGGCCCGGCCGTTGTTCTAATCGAAATCGGGCAGATCGTCCGGTGGTTCGTAGTCGGATTCCCAATCGATGTAGTCGTCTTTCAGTACCTCACAGACGATTTGCCCTAGTTCGGTCAGTTCGGCATTGATCGACGATACGCTTCCCCACGAATCCAGATCCGAGTGGTACTCGCGTTCTCGCCAATCTTCGGGGATCCCAGGTGCGTGGTAGCCTACCCTGTCGGCAAACGAATCCCAAAAAAAGTCAAATTGTCGTATCAAATTCAGATCGGCCACTACCTCGTAGTCGGTTTCCTCGAGATCGGTGTCTTCGGCCCAGATGTCCCACGCCTGTTGCCACGCGCCGTCGTTCAACAGGGTCGATATCTCGTCCCGCTTGTAATCCGTCTCACCGACTATTTCGGCGTCGTCGTACTCGTTAGGATCTACGTCCCGCAACTCGGGCGGGTCGGGAGTCTCCACGTCCAGGGCCATACGTTGGCTAAGCGACCTGCATTCATAAGAATAGGTGACGCCGGATTGCCCCCACAGATTCGCGTGTAGGCTATCCTCCTCGCGCCTATAACGAGTCTCACTATCGTATCGCGTGATTGCGTGGCCGCGTACGGTCTTCGGTCGAACTCGACTTCGACTTTCACGTCGATGTACTCGTGGTACAGGTCAGCCACACCGTCGTGGATCTGCTCGCCTTCCGTGGAAATGGCGCGGCCGCGCCATTCCTGCAATTCTCCCGTCACGGCCGGGTTCGAACTCTCTTGCAGCCGACTCACGAAGTGACCGTCGTTCCCATCGATCAACGCGAAGCGGCGGTACTTGAAGCAGGCTCGATCGAACGGAACGAGCCGACAGCGGGAGGTATCCGTTACGCCGCCGGGAACGTTATCTCGATGCTGTCGTCGTATTCGACCGTTGCTGTGACTGGATTGAGCGTTTCGATAGTTACTTCCACCTCTTCGACCCCATCGGATACTTCGTAAACCTGCCATTCGTTCACGGAGTCACCGGGATCGAGTGCGATGTTTAGGCGACTACCATCGACCAGGACCGTCCACTCGCCTTCTTCACCATCCGCGTTAACGGTGATGTTTCCGGGGGCAAAGTCGATTCTTTCCTCACCAACGTTCTCGATCCGGAACTGACCGAGAAGGAAGGCTTCGCCGTCCTCGGCTTCCCAGAACTGATCACCGTCTTCAAGGGTGTCGTATACCTCTGCGTAAAACGAAACGTCGAGTTGTCCAGTCGGATCGTCAGGGTTGGCGTCGACACCCTCGATTGTCGGCTGACTGTCGACCAGTTCACCAAACTCGTTACCTGCTGTCTCGGACCCGTCATCGCTATCGCCGTCGGTGTCGTCGGTGTCATCTGTGCCGTCGGTGTTGTCTGTGTTATCTGTGTCGTCGGTGTCAGCGCTGGAACTGTCGGTTGATGGTGGCTCATCGCCAGAATCAGCACATCCAGCCAACGCAACGGTGCTTAGACTACCGACTGCGGCGACCCCTTTTGTTGTAAGGAAGGTTCTTCTATGCATTAGTATCCTCTTCGGTTACGTTACCTAATTGATGGGGTAGTACTATCGTGGCTCTATTTGATTCCTTTGCCATCTGCATTCATCTATCATTATCGAACTATCATAAATGTAATTGAAACAGTCACTATTTCTTTGAAATTTATATTGGGTTAAAATAATCGACGTCTGAAAGCTATGTATGATCCGAACGCTGAACGCGACGTTAGACGATACTGAATTTTGAGGGTGGAGAACGGGTGACAGACGAGTTGGGTTTGACGTGGCAAGAGTTCGTCACCCAAGCGGCCGATACACTGGTCAAACGGGACGGTGTAGATTAGTTCCGTAGCTTCTCGAGAAGGGCGGCTTTGATTTCGGGATTGTCTGGGACGACTTCGCCGACCGCGTCGGCTACCACGCGCCGGGCATCCCCGAGGACTGGCGCGAGCGCGAGACCCACCCCGACCTCGACTCGTGGGGGACGGTCTCGGCGATCAACGCCGAACTGACCGAACTCGGTCAGATCGCCTGCGACCTGCTGAAAGCGGAGTACGTCGACTGGGAGGCCGCGTACGAACCGCCGGAGGACCTGCCGGATTTCGATTGATCACTCCTGGGCGACCGAGAGGGTCTTCACGGCGCCGCGACACCGCGGACACGCGCCGGGCGTGTGCGCCTCGAACGCACGGTGACCACAGTCCAGACACTCGTAGTACGATCTCGACGGCCTGTAGGGGCTCATGTAGACCATGCGATCGAGTGGCACGGAGAGGGCATAACCGTTTTGTTCGAACGATATACGGCCGATCTAGCGGTCTAATCGGATCTATATCGACTATATTTTCGGACGCTCGTCCACTATCGCGCCGTCGCCACGACCGCGAACGTCGCCGGGCGCTCGCGGGCCTCCTCGACCTCGAAGCCGGCGGCCTCGAGGTCGGCGACGGCCTCAGCCGCGGAGAACCGTTCCTCGACCGGCGGACCCGCCTCGTCGTCGCCGGCCGCCGACCAGTCGACGGTCACGAGTCGCCCGCCCGGCCGGAGGACCCGCGCCAGTTCAGCGAACGCCTCGTCGCTCGCGTACTCGTGGTGGGTCATCGTCGAGTACGCCCCGTCGAGGCCGTCGTCGTCGAACGGCAGCGAGGCGACCGCGGCCGTCACGAGGTCGACGTTCTCCGGGACGCCCTTCTCGCGGTACCGGTCGTGCATCGCGGACTGGACGTCGACCGCGCGGAGGGTGCCGACGAACGGGGCGACGTCGTCGGCGAAGAAGCCGGTGCCCGAGCCGAGGTCGGCGACGACGTGGTCGGGTTCGGGCGCGAGCATCGCCACCAGTTCCTCGCGCGAACAGAGGCGGTAGCGCGACGGGTCCTCGAGGGCGTCGGCCCGTTCGATCGGGAACGTGTGAAAGCCCATGTCCCGGTTTCGAGACGGCGGCCGATGAATGTGCGCATTCGTGTCGACCGGGGCCGGGACAGGTCCCCGTCAGCGCAGCGCCGGCACGACCTCGCTGCCGAGGCGGTCGATGCACTCGCGCATGGCGTCGGTTCCGATGCCGGGGTGGTAGGTGCGGAAGATGACGTGGACGTCGTCGCCGACCGCCTCGCGGTAGGCTTCGAGTTCCTCGACGACGTGGTCGGGAGTGCCGACCATCGCCTGCTCTCTCAACGCCCGCTTTCGCTCGGCCGGGAGTTCGGAGACCGGTTCGCCCGAGAAGATCTCGGCGTACCGGCGCTGGATGTAGAAGTAACCGTCGCGCATCGCCTCCCACGCGGCCTCGCGGGAGTCGCCGACGAAGCCGTGCCGGAGGACGTAGACGTCGAACTCGCCGTCGATCCCCTCCCGCTCGCGGACCGCCCGGACGTCCTCGACCCGTTTCCGCACGCCCTCGACCGACAGCGACGACGGCGCACACCAGGCGTCGGCGATCCGGGCGGCCCGACGCACCGCCGGCCTGGCCTTCCCGCCGAGCATGATCGGCACCTCGCCGTCGGGTTTCGGCGTCACCGAGACCTCGGGGGAGACGTCGTGGAACGCGGCGTCGTAGTCGAGCGACCCCGCCGACCACGCCGCCCGCAGCAGTCGAACCTGCTCTTCGAGGCGCTCGACGCGTTCCTCGCGCGGGACGCCGAACGCCTCGAACTCGCGGGGGTTCGAGCCGATGGCGAGCCCCAGCGTCAGCCGGCCACCCGAGAGGAGGTCGACCGTCGCGGCGTCCTCGGCCAGCCTGACCCCGTCGTACAGCGGCGCGAGCGCGATGCAGGGGCCGATCTCGATCCCGTCGGTCGCCGCGGCGAGCGCGCCCAGCGCCGGCATCGTCCCGGAGAGGTAGTCGTCGTCGGCGAAGTGGTGCTCGGAGACCCACGCGCTGTCGAGGCCGGCGTCGTCGATCGCGCGGGCCAGGTCGAGCATCTCCGCGTACAACTGCTCCCCGGTGCGGTCGTCGTCGGGGCGGCGCTGGCACGTGAACAGGCCGGTGCCGAGCTTCATGGAGGCAGATATTGCGGCGAACGTGTAAAGTCGTTCGTACGCCGCGAGGCGAGTCGGACGGCGGCGCGCCGGTTCGAGGGACTCAGTACTCGATCGTCGTGATCTCCTCGACCGGCCACCGGCTCAGCACCTCGACGCCGTGCTCCCGGACGACGACCATCTCCTCGACGCGGACGCCCTGCCTGTCGGCGGGCTCCTGGGTCTCGACGGCCATCGTCATCCCCTCCTCGATCTCGATCGGGTGCTCGGGCGAGAGGCCGCGCCAGATCAGCGGCGTCTCGTACAGCTGTAACCCCAGACCGTGGGCCCAGTGGTTCGTCGTCAGCTGCCAGTGCTCGTCGGCGCCGTAGAAGTCGGCGTGTTCGCCCGCCATGTCCGGGAACGCGGCGGCGATCTCGTCGGTCGTCGCGCCCGGTTCGATCTCCTCGAGGACGGCGTAGAGGTTCTCGACGGCCGTCTCGTACGCCTCTTTCTGCGCGTCGGTCGGCTCGCCCAGAGAGAAGGTGCGGTAGTAACACGATCGGTAGCCGAGGTAGCCGATATTGTAGAAGTCGGCGTAGACGAGGTCCCCGGGGCGGACGATCCGGTCGGTCGCGTTCGCCTGGTGTTTCGGCCACGTGTTCGGCCCCGAGGTGAGGTAGCCGCCGCCGACGAACGCCCCCTGTCGCCAGCACTCCTCGACGGCCTTCCCCCAGAGTTCGGACTCGCGCATCCCCGGTTTCGCCTCGTCTTTGATCCGCTGGAAGCCCGCCTCGCAGATGGCCGCGACCTGCCGGAGACACTCGATCTCGTCGCGGGTCTTTACCTTCCGGGCGTCCCACAGCAGCCGGTTTGCCGTCTCGGTGTCGACTTCGACGCCCCTCCTCTCGAACGCCCGGACCAGCCCCGTGTTCCCCACGTCGAGGCCCACCGGCTCGTCGGCGACGCCGTACTCCTCCAGCGCCTCGACGACCGTCTCCGCCATCTTCTCCGTCAGGAACTCCCGCGCGGAGTCGCTGCCCGACGCCCGCGGGACGTTCCCGAGCCCCGGACAGGCGTACCGGACGTCGTCGAGCCACGGGCAGTTGAACCGCTGGTTGCTCGCGTGGTCGGCGGTGTCCCAGTGGACGACGTCGCCGGCCTCGGTCAGCAGGGTGTAGTGGTCGGCGCCGCTGCCGCCGGTCATCGCCAGCCCCGTCACGTACCGGACGTTCGGGTCCGAGACGAGCAGCGTCGATCCCAGCGCCGACTCGCGGAGCCGTTCGAGCGCCCGCGCCTCGCGCTCCTCGCGCAGCCGCTTCACGTCGATGCGCTCCTCCCAGTCGACGGCCTGCGTCCCGCGGGTGCCCTCCATGAAGCCGGGCTCGTACATGCCCCAACCATCACGAACGTCCCTCATAAACTCACTCCCGGTGGTCGTACACCCGCGTGACCTTCCCGACCGTCGTCCGCTCCAGTTCACCCGGCTCGACTACCCGGAGGGCGTCGGGAGTGACGCCGAGGACGTCGTCGAGGCGGGACGCGACCCGCTCCTCGAGGGCCGCGGGGGAGCCGTCGTAGGACTCGTGGCGTTCGACCGTGATCTCGATCCGGTCGAGGCGGCCCTCCCGCCGGAGGTCGATCCGGTAGTGGGGCGCGACCGCCTCGAGGTCGACGATCGCCGCCTCGATCTGGCTCGGGTAGACGTTGATGCCCCGGACGACCAGCAGGTCGTCGGTCCGGCCGGCGACGTTGTCCATCCGCACGGCCGTCCGCCCGCACTCGCACGGTTCGGCGGTGAGCGTCGTCACGTCGCCCGTCCGGTAGCGAAGCACCGGCAGGGCCTCCTTCGTCAGCGTCGTCAGGACGAGTTCGCCCTCCTCGCCGTCCGCCAGGACCTCGCCCGTCTGGGGGTCGATCACTTCGGGGTAGAAGTGGTCCTCCCAGACGTGGAGGCCGTCCTGGGCCTGCGCGCACTCGACGGAGACGCCGGGGCCGATGACCTCCGAGAGGCCGTAGACGTCGACCGCGGTCACGTCGAGGGCCGACTCGATCTCCTCGCGCATCGGGTCGGTGAACGGCTCCGCGCCGATGGTGACCGTCGACAGCGGGAGGTCACGCGGGTCGATCCCCCGCTCCGCGGCCGCCTCGGCGAGGTAGAGGCAGTACGACGGCGTACACGCCAGCACGTCGGCTTCGAGGTCCTCGAGTAGCTGGAGCTGTTTCGCCGTCTCGCCCGCGCCGGTGGGGACGACCGTCGTCCCGAGTTCCTCCGCGCCGTCGTGGAAGCCGAGTCCGCCCGTAAAGAGGCCGTAGCCGTAGGCGTTCTGGACCGTCCCGCCCGGTTCGACGCCCGCGGCGGCCAGCGAGCGCGCCATCACCTGCCGCCAGACGTCGAGGTCGCCTTCGGTGTAGGCGACGACCTTCGGCTTCCCCGTCGTCCCCGAGGAGGCGTGGATCCGGCGGACGTCGGCCCAGTCGACGGCGAACAGCCCGTCCGGGTACGCCTCGCGGAAGTCCTCCTTGGTCGTAAAGGGCAGGCGTTCGAGGTCGGCGAGCGACTCGATATCGCCCGGGGCGACGCCCGCCTCGTCCAGTCGGTCGCGGTAGAACGGCACGCGCTCGTACGCCCGGCGGACGGTCTCGCGGAGGCGCTCGCGCTGGCGCGCCGCGAGTTCGTCCCGCGGGGCCGCCTCGATGTCGTGGTACGGCATACCACGAGGGGCCAACGGCCGCCCTGAAATACGTTGAGGTGGGCCACGGCCGCGGGTTCGCGGCGGCGGTCGGCCGGTCCCTCACCTTTTTTGCTGTACCACGTCGCACCCGGTCGTATGTACAAGCACGTCGCCTGCCTCGTCCGCAAGGAGGGAACGAGCCACGGGGAGTTCGTCGACTACTGGCAGACCCACCACACCCCCATCGCGCGCGACATCGAGGGCGTCGTCCGCTACCACACCGTGGTGCCGACCGATCCCGAACACAGCGAGTTCGACGGCGTCGCGGAACTCTACTTCGAGAGCCTCGACGACCTCCACGACGCGCTCGGCAGTCCCGGCAGCCGCGACTACGACCCGACCAAAGCGGTCGCCGCGAAAGCCCGCGAGGACGTCGACGAGTTCCTCGCCATCGACGAGCGCCCCCGGTTCATCGGCGAGGAGGTCGTACAGAAGGACGCGGTCGGCGGCGACACGAACGGGCTCTACAAACACTCCGCGTTCCTCGTCCGCAAGGAGGGGCTGACCCACGAGGAGTTCCGCGACTACTGGGAGACCCAGCACACCCCGCTCGCGAGGGACATCGAGGGGGTGGTGCGGTACCACACGGTCTACCCGACCGACCCCGAGAACGCGGAGTTCGACGGCGTCGCCGAACTCTACTTCGAGACTCTGGAGGACCTCCACGACGCGCTGGGGTCGCCCGGCAGTCGCGACTACGACCCGACCAAAGCGGTCGCCGCGAAGGCCCGCGAGGACGTCGACGAGTTCCTCGCCATCGACGAGCGCCCCCGGTTCATCGGCCGGGAGACCGTCCGGAAGGACGCGACCGAGGGGGTCGAGGGCTACTGACGATGCCGGCGGGCGACCGCGACTACGAGACGCAGGTGCGCGAGGCGTTCCCCGAACTCGCCGAGATCGGGGACTCCGACCTCCGCGAGCGGGTCGTCGAGGCCTGGACGCTGGGGCTCGAACGCGGCGGCTGGCGGGACGTCGAGGACGTCCCGTACGCCTGGAACATCCACGAGGTGAGCAACGTCGAACACGTCCGCGGGACGACGACGGTCGCCCTGCGGTCGGCCGAGGTCCAGCGGGAGGTCCACGGCGCCGACCCGGACGTCGACGTCCTCGTCGCCGCCTGCCTGCTCCACGACGTCGGCAAGTGCTACGAGTACGTCGACCACGTCGACGCGGGCCTCGTCGATCCCGATCCCACGTACTGCGGCGAGGAGATCCCCCACTCCATCTCGGGATACGCGCTGGCCCACGAGGTCGGCTGCCCGCTCGCGGTCCAGCGGGCCATCCCGCACTTCCTCGGTGAGGTCCCCGAGCGGACGCTCGAAGCCGAACTCGTCAAGAGCGCGAATTCGGCGAGTTCGAACGCCATCACGCAGGCGACGATGGGGATCACGCTACAGGAGTGGGTCGAGGAGTACTCGCAGACGACGGGGTGATCGGGTCGCGCCCGGCGCCCCGGGACCGACGGCTACCCGCGAACGCCGCCGGAACCGGAGGATTCTCGTCGCCGCCCCGCCGTGTCCGGACCGTATGCCGATCCCGACGCTCCGTCGCCTCTCGCGGTACGACGCGCTGGCTCTGACGGCGGCGATCTGGTTTCTCGCGAAGTTCCTCCGGTACGCGTTCCCGCCGCTTTTCGGGCCGTTCCAGGCGACCTACGGCGTCTCGAACGCCGAACTCGGGGCGGCGTTCACCGGCTTCATGCTGGTCTACGCGGCGACGCAGTTCCCCTCGGGCGTGCTCGCGGACCGCCTCGGCTCGGTGACGGTGATCGTCGCGGGCGCGGTCGTCGCCGCGGCCGCGGCCCTCTCGCTGACCGTCGACTCGCCGTTTCCCGTCCTCGTCGGCGCGATGCTGGTGATGGGCGCGGGCACCGGCGCGCACAAGACCGTCGCCGTCCGGCTGCTCTCGCGGGCCTACCCCGCCCGGACGGGCCGGGCGCTGGGCATCCTCGACACGTTCGGCACCTTCGGGGGCGTAGCCGCGCCCGCGGCGGTCGTCGTCGCTTCGGGCGTCCCCTTCGCCCTCGGGGCCGGCTGGCGTGCGGTCTTCCTCGCCGCGGGGGTGGCCGGCCTCGCGCTGACGGCCGCGTTCGCGCTGCGGGTGCCCGAGCGGCTCCCGAACTCCTCGGGGGCGGCGACGAGCGCCGACGGCCTCGGCGACGTCGGCGTCCGGCAGTACGCCGGGCTCTTTCTCGACGTCCGGTTCTCGACGTTCGTCGCTGTCACGGTGTTGTTCTCGTTTACCTACAACGGGCTGGTCGCGTTCGCGCCGCTGTACCTCACCGACGAGGCGGGGCTGGCGCCGGCGACGGCGAGCCTGCTCTACAGCGCGCTGTTCGCGGTCAGCCTCGTTCAACTGGCGACGGGCGAGGTCAGCGACCGGGTCGGGACGCTCCCGGTCATCGTCTGCGCGCTCGGGGTCGCCGCGGCCGCGATGGTGGCGCTGGTCGCGCTCACGGGCACCGGCTCCGCGGTCGTCCTCGGGGCCGCGCTCGTCGCCGTCGGCGTCGGCTCCCACGGCTTCCGACCCGTCAGGGGCGCGTACCTGATGGCGGCCGTCCCCGACGACATCGCCGGCGGGAGCCTCGGCATCGTCCGGACGCTGCTGATGGGCGCGGGCGCGGTCGCCCCGGCGGTCGTCGGCGCCCTCTCGGAGACCGTCGGCTTCCGGCCCGCGTTCTGGCTGCTCGCGGCGTCGGTCGCGGCCGCGACGGTCCTGAGCGCGGCGCTGCTCGTCGTCGGCCCCGCGGAGTCGACCTGACCGCGAGGCGGTCGTTCACGGCCGCGTGACGGTCACCGCGAGGCGTGCAAGGAGGTTTGTCGCCGTCCGTGGAACCGGCGACCATGACGACGACGCGCGAACTCGCCGAGTTCGTTCAGGAGACGTCGTACGGCGACCTCTCTCCGGCGGTCCGCGACGCGCTGAAGCGGCGCGTGCTCGACTCGGTCGGCATCGCGGTCGCCGCCGCGGAGGCGGAGTCGACCGGGGTCGTCGACCGGACGGTGGCCGATCTGGAGGACGGCGGCCCCTGTACCCTCTGGCGGCGCGACCGGGGCGCCTCGCCCGTTCAGGCGGCGATGCACAACACCGCGCTCACCAGGTACCTCGACTACATGGACTCGTTTCTCGCGCCGGGGGAGACGCCCCACCCGAGCGACAATCTCGGGGCCGTCGTCGCCGCGGGCGAGTACGCCGACCGCTCCGGCGAGGCGCTGCTCGCGGGGCTGGCGGTCGCCTACGAGATCCAGGGCGAACTGGCGTGGAACGCCCCCGTCCGCGAGAAGGGATTCGACCACGTCACCCACACCGTCGTCTCGGCGGCCGCGGGCGCCGCGAAGACGCTCGGCCTCGACGTCGAGGCGACCCGCGACGCCATCGCCATCGCCGGGACCGCCCACAACGCCCTCCGGGTGACCCGGACGGGCGGGATCAACGAGTGGAAGGGGATCGCGTCGGCGAACGCGGCCCGGAACGCCGTCTACGCGGCGATGCTCGCGCGCAACGGGATGGAGGGGCCGCGGGACCTCTTCGAGGGCCAGAAGGGCTGGCAGCAGGTGATCTCCGGCCCGTTCGAGGTCGACCTCTCGCCCGGCGAGCGCGTCCACGACGTGATGACCAAACGGTACGTCGCCGAGACGTACGCGCAGTCGGCCGTCGAGGGCGTGATCGAACTCGCCCGGAGCGAGGACATCGGTCCGGACGAGGTCGCGGCGATCAAACTCGAAACCTTCGGCGGCGCGAAACTCATCATCGGCGGCGGCGAGGGCAACCGCTACGAGGTCGAGACGCGGGCGCAGGCGGACCACTCGCTGCCGTACATGCTCGCGGCGGCGCTGATCGATCGCGACCTCTCGCTCGAACAGTACGAACCCGAGCGCATCCGCCGCGACGACGTCCAGCGGCTGTTGCGCCTCGTCGACGTGACCGAGGATCCGGAACTCACCGAGCGCTTCGAGGCGGGGGAGATGCCCGCCGTGATCGACGTCACGACCGACGACGGCACCACCTACCGCGTCGAGAAAGACGCCTTCCGCGGCCACCCGCGGGACCCGATGGGGTGGGACGAACTCGAGGAGAAGTTCGACGCCGTCGCCGGCGAGCGCCTCGGCGACGACCGCCGCGACGACCTCGTCGGGACGATCCGTTCGCTCGACGAACGCGACGTGGCCGACCTGACGGCGTTGCTGGCGTAGCGCGTCGCAGACCTGCGACGGGAGCGGAACGCTGATGCGTCGGGGGACGGGATACCACGAGCGATGACGTACGACACCTCCCGCCGGCGGCTGCTGGCGACGCTCGGCGCCGCGACGGTCGGATCGGCGGGCTGTCTCGCTCCCGTCACGCGGACGGCCCTCGAAGGGGACCCGGCGCCGCTCGAAGGGTCGCGCGACGGAACCTCGCAGACGACTCCGGACGGCGTCGCGCAGTTTCGCGGCTCGCTCGAACGCTGGGGGTACTACCCCGACGAGACCGTCCCCGACGCGGTCGAGCGGGCGTGGCGGCTGCCCGAGGTCAACACGGGCGAGCACACCGCAGCGAAGGCGAGCGCCACCCCCCTCCCCGACGGCGGGGTCGTCCTCCCCGGCGACACGGGTACCGTCACCGCGCTCTCGCCCGACGGCGAGGTCCGCTGGGAGGCGTACACCGACACGTGGGGTCGCGGCGTCCACGGCACCCCCGCGGTCGCCGACGGCCGGGTCTACGTCGGCGCCTACGACGGCGCGCTCTACGCCTTCGACGCCGAGACCGGCGACCGGGTGTGGCGGCGGAAACTCGGCGGCTCGATCGGCGCGAGCCCGCTCTACTACGACGGCGTCGTCTTCATGGCCGTCGAGTACCCCGACCCGGACGGCAGCATGTTCGCCGTCGACGCCGAGACCGGCGCCGTCCTGTGGGAGGACGCCGAGAGCCTGCCGACCGACCACCCCCACTCCACCCCGGCGCTCGACCTCGACGCGGAGCGTCTCGTCGTCGGCGCCAACGACGGGGTCCTCTACGGCTGGGACACCGAGACGCTCGAACTGGCGTGGACGTTCGAGACCAGCCCCGAGAACGGGACGAACGGCCAGATAAAGGGGCCGATCGCCACCTACGACGGCGGCGCCTTCTTCGGTTCGTGGGACCGGCGCGTCTACCGCGTCGACCTCGAGGACGGCACCGAGGACTGGTCGTTCGAGACCGGCTGGCTGTCGATGACCGGCCCGGCGATCGATCCGACGATCCCCGCGGTGTTCGCCGGCAGCCACGACGGCAACCTCTACGCGCTCGACCCCGGGACGGGCGAGGAACGCTGGCGGTTCGGCACGCGCGGGGCGCTCACCGGCTGTCCGACCGTCTGCGCCGACCGCGTCGTCTTCGGCTCGAAGGACCGCACCCTCTACGCCGTAGAGAAGGAAAGCGGCGAGGAGGTCTGGCGCGTCGACCACGAGGGGGTCGTGACGAGCACGCCGCTGGTCCACGACGGCGCGATCTACTACGCCGAGCGCGCGCCCAACCCGCCGACCTCCGGGGAGGACCAGGACGAGTCCGAGATCGACGTCGACGGCGGCGGCTACAAGCTGGTCGCGGCGGAGTGAGCCTGTCAGCTTCAAGTCCCTGCTCGTGGTCCGTGGCGTCGTATGTCCGAGCGCGCGTTCGACTTCCTGCACGTCAACGACCGGGAGGGGAAACCGAGGGAGAAAGGGATCACCGAGATCCGCGGGCCCTACTACGACCCGATGGGGCCGCGGGAGTTGCGGGACATCCTGGAGACGATGGGCGAGTACGTCGACATCTACAAGTTCTCCGGCGGATCGTTCGCGCTGATGCCGGAGGCGGCCGTGACGGAGCTGATCGACGTCTGTCACGAACACGACGTCCAGGTCTCGACCGGCGGCTTCGTCGAGCACGTCCTGATCCGCGACCACGACCAGGTCGAGCGGTACGTCGAGGAGGCCGCCGAACTGGGGTTCGACATCGTCGAGGTATCTAGCGGCTTCCTCGCCATCGACGTCGACGACGCGGTCGCGCTGACCGAACTCGTCCAGGACCACGACCTGAAGGCGAAACCCGAGATCAACGTCCAGTTCGGCGCCGGCGGCGCCTCGAGCGTCGAGGAACTCGAGTCCGAGTCGTCGATCGACCCGACGAGCGCCATCGAGGAGGGCCGGCGGCACCTCGACGCCGGGGCGTACAAGATCATGGTCGAGTCCGAGGGGATCACCGAGCGGGTCCGCGAGTGGCGCACCGACGTCGCCTTCGAGATCGCCACCGAACTCGGGATCGAGAACTGCGTCTTCGAGGCCGCCGACCCCGAGGTGTTCGAGTGGTACATCAAGCAGTTCGGCCCGAAGGTGAACCTCTTCGTCGACAACTCCCAGATCGTCGAACTCGAGTGCATGCGCTCGGGGCTGTGGGGCAAGAAGTCGACGTGGGGCCGGATCGCGAGCTACGAGCGCGAGTGAGTCGGCCGCGTCGCGACCCGACGGCGCCGGGCGCGCCTTTTTACCGGCGTCCGTGGAACCCCCGGCCGCGCCCATGTACTCGATGGTCACGCTCGAAAACGTCGAACCGCGCGAACTCGAAGGGCAGGTGCCCACGCTCCTGCCGGTGGGGTACGAACTCCGGCCCGAGGAGATGCGGCCCAACGTCTGGCAGTACGAGGCCGGCGAGGAGAACGCCTTCCACCGGCAGACCGAACAGGAGGAACTGTACGTCGTCCTCGACGGGGCGATCTCCATGACCGTCGAGCGCGGGGACGACCGCGACGTGCTCGAACTCGAACCGCACGACGTCGTCGTCGTGCCGCCGCACTCGTGGCGCCAGTTGCGGGCCGTCGAGCCGAGCACCGTCCTCGTCGTCGGCGCGCCGAACGTCAAAGACGACGCCGTCGTCGAGGAGTGAGTATCGAGACGGGGAGGACTGCGACGCGACCTCGCTACCGCCTCGCGACCGCGACCGAGAGCGCGAGCAACACCACGCCGAGCGCGAGGGCCGCGGGCCCCAGTCGGGCGTCGCCGGAGAGGGTCGTGACCGCGCCGGCGACGATGCCCGCGGCGCCCCCGCCGGCGAGCACCGGGGTCGCGACGGCCGCCTCGCCGCCGTCGCCGTCGGCTCCCGACTCTGCCGCTTCGAGGCGCTCCTCTATGGCCGTGACGCGCGCCGTAATCTCGTCCGCGTCGCGGGTCGCGCTCCCGTCGTCGGCCGGCGACTCGCGGTCTTCGAGGGCCGCGACCGCCCCCTCGAGGGCGTCGATGGCCGCCATCGCCTCGTCGAGGTCCGCCCGAACGGCGTCGAACTCCTCGGCCAGTCCGGCGTCGGGCACCTCCTCCTGCTCGATCACCGCGTCGAACCGCTCCTCGAGGCGAGCGACGCTCCCTTCGAGCGCGGCGACGCGGTCGTCGGCGACGGCGTCGCACTCGAGGCCGTCGAGGCTCGCGTCCAGCGACTCGAGGCGGTCTTCGAGCGCCGACACGTCCGACTGGACGGTTTCGAGGGCGACCTCCTCGCCGGTCGCGCTCCCGTCGTCGGCCGGATCGAGCGCGTCGAGGTCGGCTTCGAGGGCCGCGACCGCCGCTTCGAGGTCGTCGACCGTCGCCGTCGCGGCCTCGAGGTCCGCCGTCCGCTCCTCGAGGGCCGCGACGTTCGATTCGAGCGACGCGACGGCGTCGACGTCGCTCTCGACGGCGTCGATCCGGTCGAGGGCCGACTCGACGTCCGTCGCCAGCGCGTCGAGGCGGTCGGAGACGTCGCCGACGCGTTCGAGGAGCGGGCCGACTCGCTGCGGGCGGCCCTCGACGAACGCGTCGGCGCGGTCGGCGGCGGCACACTCGAGGCCGACGACCCGGTCTTCGAGGGCGTCCGCGTCGTCGGTCAGCGCGTCGAGGTCCTCGTCGAGCGCCCCGACGCGCTCGCGGGTCGCCGCGAGCGTCTCGCGGACCTCGATCAGGTCCGCCTCGGCGGCCGCGTCGGCTTCGAGGTCGGCGACCGCCTCGTCGAGGTCGTCGAGGTTCGATTCGAGCGACGCGACGGCGTCGCGGGAGGCCGCCCGGCCGTCGAGCCCCTCGACGGTGGCGGAGACGGCGGCGACCGACTCTTCGAGGTCGGAGACGTCGTCGTCGAGCGCGTCGAGGTCCGCGTCGAGGTCGGCGACGTCCTCGCGGACGCCCTCGACGGCGGCCTCGCTCGCGGCCGCCCCTTCGAGGTCGGTCACGTCGGCCCGCAGGTCCGCGAGGTCGTCCGCGGTCGACTCGACCCCGTCCTCGAGGTCGGCCAGTCCGTCCTCGACGGTCGCTTCGAGGTCGTCGAACCGGGCGTCGGTGCGCTCCGACAGCTCTTCGAGCCGGCCGGAGAGTCCCCCGAGCCGCGTCGACTGCTCCTCGACCCGCCCGGAGACGTCCTCGACGCGGGTGCACGCCTCCTCGAACCGGTCGTCGAGCGAGTCGGCCCGTTCCTCGACGGTCGCGGTTCGCTCGTCGAGATCGCTGGTCCGCTCGTCGAGCGACGCCACGTCCGCGGTGACCGCCGAGAGCGCGTCGTCGGTCTCGTCGAGGCTCGCCTCGACGTCCGCGAGGTCCCCTTCGAGCGACTCCAGATCCCCCCGCAGTTCCGAGCGGTCGGACGCGGCTTCGTCCTCGAGGTCCGAAACCTCGTCGTCGAGCGCGTCGAGGGCGGCATCGAGGTCGTCGAGGGCCCCGGACAGGTCGTCGAGGTCGGCTTCGAGGGCCTCGACGTCGTCGGCCGGCGCGCGGTCGTCGACGTCGTCCGCGACGGTCGAGAGGTCCGCGGCGACCTCGTCGAGGCGCTCGTCGAGGGCCGCGACCTCGTCGACGGTGGCGCTTCGCTCCTCGACGTACTCGAGGTCCTCGCCGAGGGTTTCGACCTCCTCGGCGACGTTCTCGATCTCCTCGTCGCGGTTGGCGAGGCGGTCGAACAGCTGGTCGATCGCCTCGTCGGCGCGGCCGTCGACGTCGCCCGGTGCGTCGATCGTCTCGCCCTCGTCGAACGCGAGCGACGCGGCGGCCGCGTCGTCGTCCTCGGTCCCGTCGGCCGCACCCGCCGCCTCGGACCAGGTGACCGCCTCGTAGGCGTCGACGTCGTCGCGGGCGGCTTCGAGCGCGCCCCGGGCCGTGCTCTCCGCGGGGTCGTCGGCGAGTCTGACCCCGCGGACGGAGAAGGGGAGGTCGGCCGCGTCGAACCGGCCGCCGAGGAGGAACTCGACGCCCTCGACGGCGCGGTCGCCCGCGACGGCGACGGGGACGGCGATCCCCTGCTGGACGTCGCGCTCGGCGGCCTCGGCGGCGATGGCGTCGATCAACTCCGCGGCGAGGTCGTCGAGCGCCCGCGCCAGCGCGCTCTCGATATCGTCGGTCGCCGCGTTCGGGTCGAGCGCGAACTCCTCGAGGACGGACCTGACCTGTTCGCGGGCGTGGCCGGTCTCGGCGGCCGCCCGCTCGACGACCCACTCGCTGCCCTTCGCGAGCGCGAACGCCAGCGCCGGGACGCCGTAGTACGACAGCGCGACGCTCGTCGTCTCGTCCTCGATGCAGACGCCGAGGCCGGTGTAGTTGTCCGTCTCTAGCTGGTCGTAGACGACGGCGAACCCCTTCGTGATCGGCGTCGGGTCGAACTCGCGGTCGCCGAGGACCGACTCGACGGCCCTGCGGTGGGCGTCGGTCGCCTCCGCCTCGTCGACCAGCGGGCCGGGCGTCGTGTAACAGATGCGTTCGTCTCCGCCGTCGGGGAGGAGGTCGGCGACGAGCGCGTCGAACGCCGTCTCCGCGCCGTCGTCGACCGACAGGTAGCCGTGCGAGAGCAGCGACGTCGCCTCCGCGTCGAGGGCGTCGGCGGCCGCGAGCGCGTCGTCGCCGAGGACGTACGTCGTCCCCTCGCGCTCGACCGTCAGCAGGTCGGCCGGGTCGAGTCCCGCCGCGTCGAGGGCGTCCGCGTCGGCCGGGAGCGCGACCGGCGGCGCCGCGTCGACCGCGGGGCCGTCGGGGCCGTCCCGGACTGCACGGAGCGCCCCCGTTCCGATGTCGAGACCGTGTACCATGACCTCCGGGAAACGGGCAGCCCTCTTGGAAGTTTGGCCCCCAGTACCAGAACTGAAAATCGGGGTTCGGCCGGTCGACGCACGGCAACTCGCGCGCCCGCGCGAGTCGACCGCGCGGGTTCGGACGTCGGCGTCGAACGCGGCCGTCCGCAGCCTCAGGACTCGATCTTCTCGACGATTTCCTTCGCCCGCGATTTCGCGTCGTCCTCGTCGACGTCGTTCGGAACGAGCACGCTCTCGACTTCCCAGTCGTCGCTCCCTTTTACCTTCCCCGTCCTGACCTCGGCGCCGTCGGAGACCGACTCCGCGGCGTTTCTCGCCCAGTCCGGCGTCCGGATGTCCGAGAATCGGTCCGGGTCGCGAAAGCGAACGTGGTGGTACTCGTCCTCGGTCTCGAACGTCTGGATGTCTGCCTCCGGCATACTCGACGTCCGCCCGTGGCGCGCTAAAGCGTGCACCGCGCCGTCGCAAGGTCCCGGTTCGGGCGCGGACGCCGGCCGAGTCAGAGCGGGTCGAGTCCTGCCTCCTCGCGCAGCACGTCGATATACTCCCGGAAGCCGTCATCGAGGCCGTACTCGGGTTCGTAGCCGAGGTCCTCCCGTGCCGCGGTCTGGTCCAGTTTCTGGGTCCACGGCAGTTCGCCCGCGTCGGAAACGTCGAGGTCGGCGTCGGGGACGATCCGTTCGACCGTCTCGGCCGCCTCGCGGATCGTCGCCACGGTGCCGCGAACGTTGTAGATCCGCCGGGAGAGGTCCGCTTCGGGGGCGAACGCCGCCTTGCGGAACGCCTGCGCGATGTCGCGGACGTACTGCCAGTCGATCACCTGATCGCCGTACTCCACCGAGAACGGTTCGCCGAGCGCGGGCTTCTCGATTATATTGGCGAGGAACGCCGACCCGCCCGTCTCGCGGTAGGGGCCGTAGGCGACCGTCGGCCGCAGGCCGACGTGGGAGACGCCGTAATCCTCGCCGTAGACGCGGGCCTGGTGCTCGTTGTACTCCTTGGTCGCGCCGTAGAGAGTGTCGGGGTAGACGAGGTCCTCCTCGGTGACCCAGCCGTCGGCCTCGCCGTCGCCCGCGTAGTTGTGCGGGGGAGCGTAGACGGCCGCCGAGGAGGCCCACGCGACCCGCTCGACCTGTTCGTCGAGGGTTCGCGCGGCCTCGAACACGTTGTTCGTCCCCTCGACGTTCACCCGCAGGGCGGCCCGCGGGTTCTCCCGCGCCGAGGTCGTCAGCAGCGCCGCGAGGTGGATCACGCGCGTCGCGCCCGTCTCCCGGACGGCCCGGAACACGTCGGTCGCCTCCGAGACGTCGCCGCGGCGGACTTCGACGTCGTCGGCGACGCCGAGTTTCTCGAGGATCCGCGCGTCCGTCGAGAGGTCGAACGCGACGACGTCGTGACCGGCCTCGAGCAGGTCCTCGACGACGTAGGAGCCGATGAAACCCGTACCGCCCGTGACGAGTACCGTCGAATCCGAGTTCGACATTGTCACGAACGTCCCTGTAGAACGTGAAAAGCGTTCCCACGGATTCGGGATGCGGGCGACGTCGGAACGCGGGCGACGTCGGAACGCGGGCGACGTCGTACCACACCCCGTGTCCGGGCCGCCCGGAATCCGGCCGCTCACTCGTGTAACCCGCCGACCTCCTCGTAGAACGACGACGAGAGGCGGTCGGCCATCGGCTCCTCGCGGTCGATGCGGACGTCGACGACCGTCGGGACGGCGGCCGCCTTCGCCTCGCGGATCGCGCCGTCGAGGTCGGCGGGGTCGTCCACGCGCACGCCGTCGCCGCCGAGGCCGCGGGCGACGGCGACGAAGTCGGTGTCGCGGAACTCGACGCCCGGCATCTCCGGGTCCATCTGGCGGACCATCCCGAGCGAGGCGTCGTTCATGACGACGAACGCGGGCGCGACGCCGTGGTCGACCGCCGTCTCGATGGCGGTCATCGTCATCGCGAAGCCGCCGTCGCCGGCGACGCAGATGGCGTCCCGGCCGAGGAGGGCCGCCGTGACGGCCGCGGGCGCCGCCCAGCCCATCGCGCCCACGCCGCCGCTGCCGACGTAGCTCGCGGCGTGGCGGGTCTGGAGGTAGTGCAGCAGCCAGAAGCGGTTGTTGCCCGAGTCGGCCGTGACGACCGTCCCCTCGTCGAGGACCGACTCGACGGCCTTCGCGACCCGCTGGGGCCTGATCGGGACCGCGCCGGCGTCGCACTCGGGGGCGTGGAAGTCCTCGCGGGCCGCCGCGGCGCGATCGAGCGCCCAGTCGTTCTCGCCGCCGCCGCGCTCCGCGGCCGCCTCCCGGAGGGCGGCGAGCGTCTCGCGTGCGTCGCCGATCAGGCCGACGTCGGCGGGGTAGACCCAGCCGGCGTTGCGCGAGTCCACGTCGGCGTGGAGGATCGTCTGCTCGTCGGGACGGACGAACGACTCGGCCCCCCAGTTGGTGTCCATCGGGTTGAGCCGACAGCCGACGACGAGGAGGACGTCGGCCTCGCTGACGGCGCGGTTTGCCCCCTCGTGGCCGAACGAGCCGATCACGCCCGCCGCGCGCTCGTGGGTCTCTGGGATCGTCGACTTCCCGAGATAGGAGGTGACGACGACGGCGTCGTAGGCCTCCGCGACCGCGAGGAGTTCGTCGTAGGCGGTGGTGGCGTCGGAGTCGGCGACCGAGCGCGCGCCGCCGGCGCTCGCGTGCACCCCGTTCCCGGCGACGATCACGGGCCGCTCGGCGCCCGCGAGCGCCTCGCGGGCCGTTTCGAGGTCGCCCTCGGTCGGGCGCGAGCGCCAGTTTCTGACCTGCCGCCGGTCCCCCCAGAGCCGCGGCGTCGGATCGGCGGGGACCTCGTCGGCCACGGCGTCCCCGTCGAGGACGACCGCGCAGGGGCCGTTCCGGCCGGCAGTGGCGTGTTTGAACGCTAGCTGGACGCTGCGGACGGTCTCGGCGGGCGTGCGGGGGAACCACCACTCCTTCGTGATCGCGTCGAGGATCTTCGGCAGCGAGAGGCCGCCGTAGTCGCCGCGGGACTGCTGGTAGGGCGCGAGCGTCGAGTACTCGCCGCGCTCGGAGGCCTCGGTCAGGACGACCATCGGCGTCGATCCCAGTCGAGCCTCCATCTGGCCGATCGCGCCGAGGCTGCCGATCCACGGCCCCTGTCCGGCGAGGACGGCCGGCGAGCCGGTCAGCCGGCCGTACGCCTCGGCCATCACGCTCGCCTCGCGCTCGTCGCGCGGGCGGACGACCGTCGCGTCGGCGTCGGTCTCGCCGATCGCCTCGAACAGTTCGATCACCCGCCCGCCGGGGTAGCCGAAGACGTACTCGACGTCGAGGGCGTCGAGCGTCTCGACCAGCCGCTCCGCGGTCGTCGGCGAGGCGGTCACGGCGATCGACCCTCCGGCGCGTCGGGCGTGTCGGATGCGATCATGGCACACTCGACCGGTCACCGGAGCGATCCTTTGCTCTGTCGGTCCGACCGGATCGATCGTGAGGGAGGCAGACGTTGCCGGACACGACCAGCGTTATGTGCGTGGGGTTCTCACACTCGGGTAATGAGCGCGCAGCTTCGAAAGCCGACCGAACGCGTCTGTGAATGCTGTAACCGAACCGAGCGATGGGACGAGGGCCTCGACGCCTGGCAGATCGCCCGCGAGAACGGCGAACGCCTCGCCGGCGATCCCCACTGCATCCACGAGTGGGACATCAACGGCGCGTTCAACCCGTTCGATCTCGACTGAGTCCGACGATCCGGAGCGATCGTCTCGCCCTCTGTCCCCGTTCTCCGCTCCACTCCCGGGTCCGTTCTCCGCTCCACTCCCGAGTCCGTTCCGCGCCGGCCCCGGCGCCCGCCGTACCCCCACATCCCGCGCCCTCACCCCACCGCGTCGAGTGTTCCGCGGCGAGCGGGCGTCGGGCGTCTCGGTCGCGACCCACCCACCCCACCGCGTCGAGTGTTTCGTCGAGGGCGGGTCGACCCCCCGTCTCCGACGCCGAATCGCAGGACGGAGCCGCCGGGACTCCCTCACCCCACCGCGTCGAGTGCTTCGGCGGGCGCGGGCCCGTGGCCGCCTGCTCCCTTCAGTGCCTGATCCCATCACCGCCCGATCCACCGGAGCCACTCCCCGTAGGACTCGAACCGCGCGAGGTGGGACTCCTCGGCGGCGCCGTCGACGAACCGGACGTGACGGTAGACGGGTTTCCCGAGGTCCTCGTCGGGGTCGATCGAGAGCCAGTGGACCGGCCGCTCGAAACCGTGCTCGCGCAGGGTCGCCCGCAGGTCGGCCACCGTCTCGTCGTCTAGCTGGTAGAGGACGTGCGTGCTGAAGACGACGAGCGCGGCGTCGTCCGGGGCCTCCGCGAGCAGCCGCGGGAGCGTTTCGACGGCGTCCCCCTCGACGAGGTCGGGCCGGGCAGTCCTCGCCGCGTCGATCGCGGCGTCGAGCCGTTCGCGCCGGTCGGGCTGATCGGGGTGGACGAGCGCGCGGAGCCAGCGAGCGTCCGCGGGATCGGTCGGATCGAGCGGGTTCAGGTCGACGCCGGTCCTGTGGACGACCCGCGGGAACCGCCGCGGAATCGGCGGCCGTCGATCGCCCCGGACGGCGGCCCCGACCTCGACGGGCGAGTCCGGGTCGCCTGCGGTCCGAACCGCCGAGTCCGTGCGGTCGAGACGGTCGGACGGCCCCGCGTCGTCGGTTTCGCCCGACCGGTACCGATACCGGTACCGGTCCCAGTTGAGATTTAGCCCCGCGCTCGTCCCGATCTCGATCTGTGCGAGGGTCCGCGTCTCGGCCGTTCGGGCCACGCGCTCGAACGCGGGCAGGAGCACCGCGGTCCTCCCGACGTCGTTCGTCTGGACGCGGCGCGTCGCGAGCAGGTCCCGCAAGCGCTCCTCGTTCGCCAGACAGAACTCCCGAAAACGAGCGACGACGCCCCCGTCGTCCCCTTCGTTCGCTCCCGTTCGTCGGTCGGTCGTCTCGCCCCCACACGACGGGTAGTAATCGGCGAGCGGGTGGTCGACGCCGTCCAGGAGCAGCGAGTGAACCGCGGCGAGGAGCAACTGCGGCGCTGGCTGGCCGGGACGGGCGTCCGCGGCGATCCCCAGGAGCCGTTCGTCCTCGGCCGCGGCCGCCGCCAGCGTCCCGTACAGGGGCGTCACGTCGGCGGCCCAGCCGGCGTACCGTTCGAACTCCGCCGCGAGGTCGCCCCGCGTCGTGCGGTCGTCCATGTGACGTCCGCGGACCCCAACGTGAAAAGTGTCGGGAACGGGGACGGTCACCCGATCCAGACCGAAAGGTCATTGTCGGTCCGGCGGCGACGGACGAGTCACGCGCTCGGCCCGGCGTCGGCGAAGCGTCGACGAACCAGTTACCGAGCCGAAACACTCGACGTAGTGGGGTGGCGATCCACCGGCATATCGGGAACACTCGACGCACTCGACACGGTGGTTTTATGTGTTTGCCGTCCCCCGGATCGAACGATGCCGCTGTTCGACCGGGACACGTCGATCTTCTCGGACGAGGACGTGCTACGCGAGGACTACCAGCCGGAGTCGATCCAGGAGCGCGACGAGGAGATCGACGCCTACATGGCCGCCCTCCAGCCCGTGATCAACGGCGCCCAGCCGCGGAACCTCTTCCTCTACGGGAAAGCCGGCGTGGGGAAGACGGCCGTCACCCGCTATCTCCTCTCGCATCTCGAACGCGACGTCGAGGCCTACGACGACGTCACGCTGACGGTCGTCTGGCTCAACTGCAACAACCTCTCGTCGTCCTATCAGGTCGCGGCGAACCTCGTCAACGAACTCCGGCCCCCGTCCCGACAGATCAGCACGACGGGCTACCCCCGCCAGACGATCTTCGACATGCTCTACGACGAACTCGAGTCGGTCGGCGGCACGGTCCTGATCGTCCTCGACGAGATCGACCACATCGGCGACGACGACGGCATCCTCTACGAACTCCCGCGGGCGCGGGCCAACGGCTACCTCTCGGCGGTCAAACCCGGCATCATCGGGATCAGCAACGACCTCAGCTTCCACGACAGCCTCTCGCCGAAGGTCAAGGACACCCTCTGTGAGGAGGAGGTCCACTTCCCGCCGTACACGGCCGACGAACTCCGGGCGATCCTCGAACAGCGCGCCGAAAACGCCCTCTACGACGGCGCCTACGGCTCGAA
Source organism: Salinilacihabitans rarus (assembly GCF_024296665.1). Classification (NCBI taxonomy): domain Archaea; kingdom Methanobacteriati; phylum Methanobacteriota; class Halobacteria; order Halobacteriales; family Natrialbaceae; genus Salinilacihabitans; species Salinilacihabitans rarus. The sequence continues at coordinate 510,077 of NZ_CP100762.1, forward strand.
CGTGCTCTCGCTGTGTGCGGCGCTGGCCGCCCAGGACACCGGCAGCGCCCGGCAGGCGCTCGACCTCCTCTACAAGGCCGGCGACATCACCCGGTCGAACGACGAGACGACGATCACCGAACCCCACGTCAGGGAGGCCCAGCGCGCCCTCGAACGCGGTCAGATCCGACAGGGAATGATGGAACTGACCCGCCACGGCCACCTCTCGCTGGCGGCGGTCCTCTCGATCGCCATCGAGGACGACACGCCGGCCCGGGTCCGCGAGATCTACCCGAAGTACGCCGAGATCGCCGAACGCTTCGGCACCAAGCCGCTCGTGCGCCGGCGGATGCACGACCACCTCTCGGATCTGGCGATGCAGGGGATCCTCAAGCGGTACACCCGCAACCACGGCCGCTCGGGCGGCCAGTACTACGAGTACGACCTCGACGTCACCCTCGAACTGGCGATCGACGTCGTCGAGGAACTGGACGACGTCGACCTCTCGCCGCACGCCTCGCGGACGGCCGCCAGACTGGGCCTGCGGTAACCCCGCTTCCGTCCGCTCTCGTTTCCGACTCGCGCCCCGCTTCGTCGCCTTCTCGCCCACCCCCACCCGCTTCCCCCCGAAACACTCGACGCGGTGGGGTGGGGGTGTGTCCGGTCGCCCGGACCGTCGGTCCGTCCCGTCGCCCCCGCGAACCGGCCCCCGCCACGGGAACACTCGACACGGTGGGGTGGGTGAGTCGAAATAACTCCACCGCAGGCCCCCAGTTCAGCACGCTTTTGTCGAAACCGCACGTAGCCGAGCGCGTGCCAACGGTCTACGTCACGGCCCCGCCCGAGGCCGCACCCGAAATCGCCGAGACGCTCGTCGAGGAACGCCTCGCCGCCTGCGTCAACCGCGTCCCCTGCGAGTCGACCTACCGCTGGGAGGGGGAGATCCACCGCGACGAGGAGGAGATCCTGCTCGCGAAGACGACCGACGACGCCTTCGACGCCCTCGTCGAGCGCGTCGAGGCCATCCACCCCTACGACGTCCCCTGCGTCGAGCGCTTCGACGAGGGGGGCGTGCTCGCGGCGTTCGCCGACTGGCGCGACGGTAGCGTCGACTGATCGCGGCGCTCGCCGGCGTCGCGGCCCCACGCCCTCGCGGGCGGCGATTGCCCGAAAAAGCAACCCTTAAAACTCGCGCGCGGGTTCTGTCGGGTATGGCTGGAACCATCGAAGTGCTCGTTCCGGGTGGCCAGGCCAACCCCGGCCCGCCGCTCGGTCCCGAGCTCGGACCGACGCCCGTCGACGTACAGGCGGTCGTCCAGGAGATCAACGACCAGACCGCCGCGTTCGACGGCACCGAAGTCCCCGTCACCGTCGACTACGAGGACGACGGCTCCTTCGAGATCGAGGTCGGCGTCCCGCCGACGGCGGCGCTGATCAAGGACGAGGCCGGCTTCGAGACCGGCAGCGGCGAGCCCCAGACGGACTTCGTCGCCGACCTCTCGATCGATCAGGTCAAGAAGATCGCCGAGCAGAAACACCCCGACCTGCTCGCCTACGACACGAAAAACGCCGCGAAGGAAGTCGTCGGCACCTGCGCCTCGATGGGCGTCACCATCGAGGGCGAGGACGCCCGCGAGTTCAAGGAGAAGGTCGACGCGGGCGAGTACGACGACGTGTTGGCCGGCGAAGCCAAAGCCTAGTCCCTCTCGATCTCCGCGACTGACGGTTTTCGAGCGATCGTCGACGAGCGACGCGTCCGGACCCGGCCGATGCCGGTTCCGGCGACGCTCTGGCTCTCGGCTCACGTCCGCCGTCCGAGCACGTCGAGGTTGTGGACCACAGCGACGAGGTCGCCGCGTTCGAGCGCCGCCAGCCGCCGCTCGACCCACGCCTCCCGGACCGCCGGGTCGAGTACCGCGGGCGGATAGTCCGCGAGCGCGCCGTCGATCGTTTCGAGCAGGTGCCCGAGGAAGGCCGCCTCGTCGGCGGGGTAGGCTCCATCGACCGGGCGGACGACCCAGTCGGAGCCGCCCGCGGCGAGGACCTCGAATTCGGACCCGGAGGCGGCCCCGGACCCGGGGAGCGCCGCGAGCAGTTCGCGACCCGCGCGGCTGCTCCCCGGCGCGTCCCGCACCTCGTCCATGTGCCGGTGGTAGAGACGCTCGATCCGGTCGTCCGCCGGCTCGGACGGGGCGAACGCCGTCCCGCCGTCGAACGTGATCGGCGCGTACAGCAGGCCGCCCGGTCGCAGCAGGTCGGCGACGGCCGGCAGCGCCCGGTCGAGGTCGACGAGGTCGAGAAACGCCGCCGCGATCACCGCGTCGGCTTCGTCGTCGATCGTGAACGCGTCCGCGACCGCCAGCGTCGCGTCGAGGCGTCGCTCGCCCGACGTCGCGACGATCCGCTCGTCGTCGGCCTCGACGTCGTAGCCGGCTTCGTCCAGCCACGCGGGGACGCGCTCCCGGGCGCGGCGGACGCGGCCCCGGTCGCGGTCGACCGCGCGGTAGGTGACCCGGTCGGGGAGCAGCCCCCACGACGCCAGCCGGGCGATCATCGTCCCGACGCCGGCGCCGAGTTCGACGATCCGCACCTCCTCTCCCGTCGGTCCGTCGCTCGCCTCGCCGTCGGCCCCGGCCAGCCGCCCGAGTTCGGCCGCGAACCGGTCGAGGACGCGACGGTTCAGCGCGCGGTCGTCGACCGTCCGCTTGGCTTCCAGATAGCCGCGCGTCGATCCCGTCACGCGTGATCGCCCCCGTCTCGGCCGTCCGTCCCCGGCTCCCTCCCCCCGGCTATGTCGACGAGGAACGACCGCGCGCGCTCCATCGTCTCCGCCCAGCCGGGGTGTTCGCTCGCGGTCTCCAGCGCCGCCCGGCTCAGGCGGGCGAGTTCGGTCCGGTCGGCGGCCAGCCGGTCGACGACCGCGGCGATCCGATCCGGGTCGTCGGGCTCGACGAGGAAGCCGTTCTCCCCGTCCGCGACGAGTTCGCTCGCCCCGCCGGCCGCGCTCGCGACCGGGACGGCGCCGTACTCCATCGCTTCGAGGTAGACCGCGCCGAACCCCTCGTGGCGCGACGGCACGGCGAGGACGTGTAGCCGCCGGAGGAGAGACGCCAGTTCCGCGTCGTCGACCTCCCCGGCGAACGTCACGCGCTCGCCGATCCCGCGCTCGGCGGCCGCCTCGCGGACCTCGCGGGCGTACCCGGGGTCGGCCTCGTGGCTCCCGACGACGGTCAGTTCCCACGGGCGGTCGACGCGTGCGAGCCCCGCGAGGAGCGTCGTCGCGCCCTTCCGGGGCACGAGATTGCCGACGAACCCGATCCGGAGCGGCCCCTCCCGGGCGCGTCCGGCGGCCGCCTCGGGCGAGACCGCCGCGCCCTCGACCCGGCCGCCGGGACGGGCGACGAGCGTCGGCAGCGGCGCGAGCGCGACCGTCCGGTCGCGGGTGTCCGCGCTCGCACAGATCGCGGCGTCGACCGTCCGGAGGTACCGCCGCTCGATCGCGCGGGTGGCGGGCCGGAGCGTCGGTCCGACCTCGTCGGTCCGCAGGTGGTGGACGATCGAGACCACGGCGCCCGGCCGGTCGAGGTGCGGATTGTGACGCCACAGCGACGGGTGACAGAGTTCGTCCTGCACCAGGACGTCGACCGGCCGGTTGAGCTTCGCCCGGAGCGCCTCCGAGCGGGCGTCGGCGAGGTGCTCGGGGTAGGTCCGCCACGGCAGCGCGATCACCTCGACGCGGTCGCCCCGGCCTTCGAGGTGCGAGACGAGTTTCCGGTCGTACCGGAACCCGCCCGACGTCCGGTCCAGCCCGCCGTACACCACGAGGCCGACGTCGAGCGCGTCGCCTCTCGACCCGCTCCCGTCACCGCTGGCGTCGGCGCGTCGGTCGTCGGTCTCCCGGTCGCTCGCCCTCGTCATTCGATCGAGCGCACGTGTGCGACGCGCGCGATATCGTCCTCGGCCACGTCGACGTGGAGTTCGGTCGCCGCGGGCGGGTCGAGCCGTTCGAGCAGTCGGTCGCCGAAGATCCGCGCGAAGCGCTCGGCGCTCGGGTTCGCCCCCTCGAACGCGGGGAGGTCGTTGAGCGTCCGGTCGCGGTAGCGCTCCGCGAGGGCGTCCATCGCCTCCGAGACGTCGTCGATGTCGACGAGGTAACCGTGCTCGCCGAGGTCCGGCCCGCGGAACGTCGCCTCGACGGCGTAGCGGTGGGAGTGGAGGGTCCCCTCGGGTCCGGGATCGGGCACGGTGAGGTAGTGCTGGGCGACGAACGAGCGCGAGACGGACACGGCGTACATACCCCGGGCTACGGCGAGCGCCGGCGTAAAGCAGGGCGTCGATCGACAGTCCGTGAGACTGTCGTCGACGGGCGACCGTCGCGGCCGGCGATCGGTCGTCGACCGTCGCTTCGCCGGCGACCGCCGGTCAGTCGTAGGTGAAAAGCACCTGCAGGGCGTCCTCGCCGCCCGCCGCCAGCAGTCGGTAGGCGTCGGCGGCCTCCTCCAGCGGGAACTCGTGGGTGAGGAGCCGATCCGCGTCGAGCCGTTCCAGCCGGTCCCAGGCGACCTCGTGGCGGCGTCTGCGCGACCAGCGGCCGCCGTGACGGGGCGGGATCGTGCTCACCTGGCTGCTCCGCAGGTCGATCCGCGAGCGGTGGAAGCGCCCGCCGAGGTCGACCGTCGCGGGTTTCGTCCCGTACCACGAGCCGATCACGACCCGGCCGTCGAACTCCGTGGCCGCGATCGCGTCGTCCAGCGCGTCCGGGTTCCCGGAGAGCTCGTAGGCCAGATCGACCCGGCCGCCGGCGGCGGCTTCCACGGCGTCGGCCACCTCGCAGTCGGCCGGATCGAGCGTCCGGTCGGCGCCGAACTTCTCGGAGACGGCCCGCCGCCGCGCCCACGGTTCGACGGTCACGAGGGCGTCGAGGGGCATCTCGGCGAGCAGCGCGCTCGTCAGCAGGCCGACGATACCCTGACCGAAGACGACGGCCCGCTCGCCGAGCAGGGGTTCGCCGTCGAGCAGGAACGTCACCGCGGTCTCGACGCTCGCGAGCAGGGTCGCCTCGCGCGTCGGGACGCCGTCGGGAATCGCGAGGAGGTCCTCCGGCCGCGCGAGGAAGCGGCTCTCGTGGGGGTTGTACGCGAACACCCGCCGGCCGAGCCACGCCTCGGGAACGCACTCGCCGACGGCGTCGACCTCGCCGGCGGCGGCGTAGCCGTAGGTGAGCGGGTACGAGAGGTCCCCGTCGAGCGCGTCGAGGGTCTCGTCGGCCGCGAGGCCGGCGGGGGCCTCCCCGCGGTAGAGTAGCCCCTCGGTGCCGGCGCTGATCGCCGAGGCGACCGTCCGGACGCGGACCTCCTCCGGCCCCGGGTCGGGAACCTCGCGGTCGCGCACCTCGACGGAGCGGGGGCCGGTGAAGCAGAGCCGTCGGGCGGTCATCGTTCGTCGTCTCCTCGGCGGCGGGCGAGCGCACCGCGGGGACGGCGCCCCCGTCCCGGCCGGTCGTGTCTCCGATCGATCACGTCTGACCGACTTCACCGGGCGGCTACTTGATCGTTGCCCGCGCTCTCACTGCGATCCGCGACGCCCGCTGACGGCCGGCCAGTCCCACCAGAACCCGAGGAGGACGGGGACGGCCGCGGCCGTCGCCAGCGTGCGCGTGTCGACCCCGACGTCCGCGGGTAGCAAGGCGAGCCAGACGGCACCCATCGCGAGCGCGCCGAGGGGGCGCCGGACGCGACTCGGGGGGATGGTCTCGATCACGCGCCAGAAGACGGCCGACTCGACCGCCACCGCGGCGGCGACGCCGAGGACGAACCTCCCCCTCGGCCCCGCCGCCCACAGCCACTCGAGCGACGCCAGCGCCAGCGCGACGCCCGCGCAGGTGCCCGCCGTCGCCTGCGACCACGACCGCCACGCCGCGTGCCGACTCGCGCCGACCGGCCCGTCGCTCATCGGGGCTCACCACGGCGCCGGCGGCCGTCGCGGTCGGGGTCAGCGATCACGGGCGTACAGGACGGTCAGTGCGGCGATCAACAGCAACTGTGCGACCTTGTCGACGGCCTCGGCCCCCGAGAGGTCGGCGACCCCGGCCGGTCGGTTGAGCAGATACCAGAGGACGACCTGCCCGGCCGTAAACGGGACCCCGAGCAGGTACAGGAGGCGACGGCGGTAGCCGACCAGCACGAGCGCGACGCCGCCGAAGAAGCCGACCGCGGCGATCAGAAAGGCGGCCCCCATCGGGTGAGGGAGGAAGTCGACGCCGAGGACGAGGTGAACGACGCCGGTGACGACCGCCAGCGCGATCGCGAGCCAGTGAAGCGGGCCGAGCGAGCCGAGGGCGAGTCGGCCGGCTGACGTGTCCATCGGCCGATAGCTCCACAGGGGCGGTAAAACGTCTTTCGGGCGTCCGCGGCGACGGACGCCGTCGGACCACGGAACGTCAGATCTTGTTCGCGGGCGGGACGACGCGCTCGCGCTCCCTGCTCAACCCGTCGCGGGCGAACAGGACGCGGGCGCCGGCACCGACGCCGAGCACGGAGGCGAGGCCGCCGACCGCGGTTCCGGCCGGCCCGACGACGACGAACGCGCTCAGGAGGCCGCCGACGAGCACCCAGACCGGGAGGCGATCCGTACCGAGTTTGGACGCGACGACGCCGCCCAGCGAGACGAAGCCGAGGGCGGTCCACGCGGGCAGCAGCGTCGCGCCGACGGCGACGAGCGGGATCGCGAAGACGACGCCGACGTTCGTCTCGCCGAGGATGGCCCCCGTGTAGAGCAACGTCCCCAGCGCGAGGACGCCCGGAATCCCGACGCACGTCGAGATGATCGGGCTACGGTGCGAGCGGCGGACTGTCTCCGTCCCGTATCTCGGGAGCATCCCGAGGGCGAGCGTGCCGAGTACCACCGTGACCCCGAAGTGGACGGCCGCGCGCTCGGCGAGGTCGAGCCCCAGATAGCTGCCGACCAGCGACTCGTACGTGACCAGTGGCCCGAGCACTGGATCTATCATCCCATATAACTCTACTGGCCCCATGGATGTACGGTGGAACTTCACCCTAAAGTAAATTTCGGTACAAATGACCCATTACGGTTACTGCCCCGGATACGCTCATTCAACCCCGATCTGTCGGTGGATAGTTCTTCCCGCGGGCGCGAGACGGCCCGCGGAACCGGGGGGTGTGGTCGACCTGTCGCTCACAAGGGACGCACTTAGGGTGTCCTCTCCCGTACGCCCGAGCGTATGTCGACCGACGACACGGACACCGACGACACGGACACCGACGACACGGAACTCGAGTTCGAGCGGGACCTCTCGCGCGAGGAGATCGCCGACCGCCTCGAGACGTTCGCGACCAACCTCCGGGGGAGCGACCCGCTGGAGTTCGAACTCGGCGACGAGACGGCGACGATCGACCCGCCCGAGACGGTCGGGTTCGAACTCGAACTCGAGGACGAACCCGGCGACGAGGGCGTCGAGCGGAGCCTCGAAATCGAACTGGAGTGGCTCCGGGGCGACGACGAGGAGCCGCTGCCCGAACCCGAGGACGTCGAGGGGACCGACGCGATCGAGGAGTAGCGCGGCGACCGGCCCGATCGGGCGTACGGAAGCGCATAGTTCGACGGGTTTAAGTCACCGATGGCTCTTGTTCCGGGTGAGACAGGCAACGCCTGTTTCACTGACCCGTAGGAGCAGTCCCTGCGTACTACGGAGGTGAACGATGGCAGATTCGGATATCGAAGCAGCAGTGACTCGCGCACTCGAGGAGTCGCCGGATCGGAACTTTACCGAGACGGTGGACCTCGCGATCAACTTGCGCGATCTAGACCTCAACGAACCGTCGAATCGTGTCGACGAGTCCATCGTCCTGCCGTCCGGAACCGGCCAAGAGACTCAGATCGTCGTCATCGCCGAAGGCGAGACCGCGGTCCGCGCCGAGGAGGTCGCGGACCAGGTGCTTTCGGGTGACGACGTGGCCGATCTGGACGACGACGAGGCCAAGGACCTCGCGGACGCCACGGACTTCTTCATCGCCGAGGAGGCGATGATGCAGGACATCGCCCGCCACCTGGGTACCATCCTGGGTCCGCGCGGGAAGATGCCCGACCCGCTCTCGCCCGACGACGACGTCGTCGAGACGGTCAATCGACTCAAGAACACCGTGCAGCTTCGTTCCCGGGACCGACGCACGTTCCACACGCGCGTCGGCGCCGAGGACATGGGCGCGGAGGATATCGCCGACAACATCGACGTCATCCTGCGCCGGCTGCACGCCGACCTCGAGAAGGGGCCACAGAACATCGACTCCGTCTACGTGAAGACGACGATGGGCCCGTCCGTGGAGGTGGCCTGAGATGAGCGCCGAAGCCGAACGCAAGACCGAGAACCTCCCGCAGTGGAAGCGCGAGGAGGTCGAGGCGCTCTCCGAACTCATCGAGAGCTACGAGAGCGTCGGCGTCGTCGGCATCGCCGGCATCCCCTCGAAGCAGCTCCAGGACATGCGCCGCGGGCTGCACGGCACCGCCGTGCTCCGCGTCAGCCGCAACACCTTACAGGAGCGCGCGCTCGAGGCCGCCGCCGACGGCGTCGAGGAGCTCGTCGAGCACGTCGACGGGCAGGTCGGTCTGATCGCGACGAACGACAACCCGTTCGCGCTCTACAAGGAGCTCGAGGCGTCGAAGACGCCCGCGCCGATCAACGAGGGCGAGGTCGCCCCGAACGACATCGTCATCCCCGAGGGTGACACCGGGGTCGACCCCGGCCCGTTCGTCGGCGACCTCCAGCAGGTCGGAGCGAACGCCCGCATCGAGGACGGCTCGATCAAGGTCGTCGAGGACTCACAGGTGCTCGACGCCGGCGAGGAGGTCTCCGCGGACCTCGCGAACGTCCTCAACGAACTCGGCATCGAGCCCAAGGAGGTCGGCCTCGACCTCCGTGCCGTCTACTCCGACGGCGTCATCTTCGACCCCGAGGACCTCGACATCGACGTCGAGGCCTACGAGAGCGACGTCGGGACGGCCGCCGCGCGCGCCCGCAACCTCGCGGTCAACGCGAGCTACCCGGCCGCCGGCGTGATGCCGACGCTCGTCGCGAAGGCGACGGGCGAGGCCAAGAGTCTCGGCCTGCAGGCCGCCATCGAGGACGAAGACCTCATGCCCGACCTCGTCCGCAAGGCCGACGCGCAGCTTCGCGCGCTCGCGGCCAACGTCGAGGACGAGGAGGCCCTGCCCGAGGAGCTCCAGGACGTCGAGGCGCCGGCCGCCGCAACCGCGGCCGCGCCCGACGAGGACGAATCGGCCGACGACCAGGACGACGACACCGACGCCGACGCCGACGCCGACGCCGACGACGAAGACGAGGACGACGAGGACGACGACGGCGCGGAAGGCCTCGGCGCGATGTTCGGATAATCACCAACGGAGGACACAACCATGGAATACGTTTACGCAGCACTCATCCTGAACGAGACGGACGAAGAGATCAACGAAGAGAACCTGACCGGCGTGCTCGAAGCCGCCGGCGCCGACGTCGTGGAATCGCGCGTCAAGGCGCTCGTCGCCGCGCTCGAGGACGTCGACATCGACGACGCCGTCGCCCAGGCGGCCGCCGTCCCCGCCACGGGGGGTGCCGCGGCCGGCGGCGCCGCGCCCGAGGCGGCCGAGGAAGAGGAAGCCGAGGAGACCAGCGACGTCCCGGACACGACGGACGACGACGAGGACGACGAGGAAGAGGAGGCCAGCGGCGAGGGCCTCGGCGAACTCTTCGGCTGAGCCGTCCACGCGACGACTCGGACACCACGCTTTCTTTCGACGCCGCTCCGGTAGTTACTTCTCCCGCGGCCGGCACGACCCGGACGTGACGACCGCCGTCTCCTTCGACCTCGACGGGACGCTCCTGCGCTACGACGTCCCCTTCGACGAGCAGTTCGCGACGACCGTCTCCCCGTACGGCGAGCCGACGGACGACGCCTACGAGGCCTACGAGAGCCGGCTGTTCGCCGCGCTCGAACGGTGCGAACCGGCGCCCTATCGGCGCGCGTTCGAGGCCGTCGTGGAGACGGTCGACCTCGACGCCCCGCCGGCGACGCTCGCCCGCGAGCACTGCGAGACCGAACTCGCGGCGACGACGGTCCCCGACGGGGCCAGACGGGTCGTCGAACGCGTCGCGGCCGAGTACCCGACCGCCGTGCTGACGAACGGCGACGAGCGCCAGCAGCGGGCGAAACTCGAACGCCACGGCCTCGCCGACGTCGTCGACGCGGTGATCGTCTCCGGCGCCGTGGGCGTTCGCAAGCCCGAACCCCGGATTTTCGAAATCGCGAGCGAGCGACTGCCCGCCGACGAACACGTCCACGTCGGCGACAGCTACGAGGAGGACGTCTGCGGCGCCCGCGCGGCCGGCTTTCGGGCGATCCACGTCGCGGGCGAGTCCGCCGACGCGGACGGGGACGCGGCCGACGCCGTCGTCCCCCGCGTCGCCGCGTTGGCCGACCCCGACTCGCTCTCGCTCTCGCTCCCGGACCCGGTCGCCGCGCCGTTCCAGCCGTCCGAAGGGTGACCCGCCGTCCCCGTCCGCGACTTTATATCCGAAGGGGCGGCCAGACCGACCGATGGCCGCGAGCGTCGAGTTCGTCGTCGATCCGCCGCTGACCGTCCGCGTCGTCGGCTGGGTGCTCGGCGGCGCCGCCCTCGGGACCGTCAGCGGGCTGGTGCCGGGGCTGCACGCGAACAACTTCGCGTTGCTGCTCGCGGGGGTCGCCCCCTCGGTCCCCGGCCCCCCGCTGCTGGTCGGCTGTGCGATGCTCGCCGCGGGCGTCGTCCACACCTTTCTCAACGCCGTGCCGGCGATGGCGCTGGGGGTGCCGGACGCCGAGATGGCCGCCGCGGCGCTGCCCGGCCACCGGCTGCTCCTCGACGGGCGCGGGCACGAGGCGATCCGGCTGTCCGCGCTCGGCAGCCTGCTCGCGGTGCTCGCGGCGGCGCCGCTCGCGATCCCGATCACGCGGGCCGTGACCGCCGCCTACCCGACGGTACGCTCGCACCTCCCGCTCCTGCTGGCGCTCGTCGCGCTCGGACTCGTGGCCTCGGAGCGAAGCCGCCCGGCCCGGATCGGCGGCGCCCTCTCGTTCGCGCTCGCGGCGGCCCTCGGCGCGGCGACGCTCGACCTCTCCCCCGAGGCGCCACTCGACGCGGGCGGGATGCTCGCACCGCTGTTCGCCGGACTGTTCGGTGCGCCGGTGCTGATCGACGCGATCCGCGGCGGCGGGATCCCCCCGCAGGACGGCGGCGAGATCCGAACGTCGCGTGCGTTCGTCGGGGTCTCGGCGCTCGCCGGAGCCCTCGCGGGGGCCGTCGTCGGCTACGTCCCCGGCATCTCGGCGGCGATCGCCGCGGTCGCGGTGCTGGCGCTCTTCCCCGGCGGCCCCACCGACCGGGGGTACGTCGTCGCGACCAGCGGCGTCGATACGGCGAACGCGGTGTTCGTCGTCGCATGGTAACGGCGAAGAGAGCGTCCAGAACTGCCGAAAACGCGATATTTCTGTCTCGGGTGGAGGGATAGCGTATACTGCTACATCAAACTCAGGGGGTGTTCCGGCGTGACGGTGCCGGGGCTCACCCCGACCCAGCAGGTCCCGGCGTCTGCCGCGGCCGCGATCGATCTCGACACCCAGCCGGTGACCGCCCTCTGGGAGGAAGTCATCTCCTACGACGATGTTGCCGACACGTTCGTCCGCGCGCTGCGCGCGTTCGCCGCCGGCAAGACCGTCCCCGAACTCTACGCCGCGCTTGACGAGCGGGACGTCCCGCGACGGCTGTGGTCGTGGATCCGCGACGTCGGCCTCGGGAATCGTCGGTCGGCACTGTGGCTCACAGCGAAGCTCCTCCCGAACCTCGGTCAGGTCCACTCCTCGACGGCCGATCTCTTCGCAACGGCGCGGCTGTTCGAGTGCGTTAGCGAAACCGGAACCCCCACTCGGACGCTCGCGTTCATCGTCGACCGCGCGTTCGAGGACGCCGACCGGCGCAAGCGCGTCGACGTCTGCCGGCTCCTCTCGATCCTCGCGCGCGCGTTCGACGTCCGCCTCGTCGCGAGCGGCGTCACCGAGGCGTTCCTGCGAACTCAGCATCGCGAGGACCTCCCCGGCGTTAGCGAGTGGCGGGATGCACACCGTGACGTGGGGCCGCTGGCCGAGGTCGTCGACGCGGCGACGGCCCGCCTCGATCCCGACGGGCGCGACGTCCAGGTCCTCCGGGCGCTCGCCGACGAACCCAGCGAGACACTGGCCTACGGCCAACTCTATGGCCTGTTCCCGGCGATCGACGACTCGCGCGTCCGCCAGTGTGTCGGCCGGCTCGCCGACCTCGAACTCGTCGCGACGTTCGGACCTCGACAGGATCGGAAGGTCGAGCTCCTTGAGGCCGGCCGGCGCGTTCTCGAGACGTTCGACGCCAAAATCGGCCGACAGCGACGCCTCGATGAGAGCGTTAGCGAGACCGGAAAGTCCTCTCCCCAGTGCCGTGTAACCCCGCGCACGGGAGGGGAGGGAGAGGATGGCCCCCAACCGTACGAGGTCGGGTGGATGGGCCGGCCTGGCCACGCCGCGGCGGCAGCCTGCGGCCGCCCCGGCGGCGTGACGCTTGTACGCGGCCGCCTGCCAGACGGTGACGGCCGAACCCACGAGGTGAGCTATGACGCCGACCGCGACGAGGCCGTAGTGGCCGTGCGGGCCGCCGAGCCCCTGCCCTACGTGGTGAGCGTTGCAGTGGCGTTAGCGACGCCGTGGTTCCTCGACGCGGTTCTCCCGTCGCGGCGGCTCGAACAGGTTGTCGATCGGGAACCGCCGGCGATTCTTCGCGACGCTCGCTGTATCGGCGCGCTCTCGGACGAGGCCCTCGCCGATCCGACCGTCCTTCGCGACGAGCTCGTCGCGTGGGGCCAGCGCCTCCAGGACCTCACAGTCGACCTCCGAAACGGCGAGTACGACGACCGCGACGCCTTCCGGGCGGCAATCATGCGCTCGGCACACGGTCTGGCGGGGTCGATCGTTCACCTCCTGGACGTCGCTGGTGTCGACCTCGTCCGGGAGGTGCGCGTCCCGGCCGGCGTCGATCGCGACGACCTCGACGCCCTCGCAAAATCGATGGCGATTTCGGCGGCGATCCAGTCGCGGTACGCCGGCGTCCACAACGCCTACCGCCACCTGTTCGAGTCTCGTCCCGAGAAGCGGGCAGCGGCGTTCACGCCGGAGGTCGACGCCGCCGATCCCGTCGGCCGGCTCATCGGATCGTTCGTCGTCCGCGGCGAGGACGTCCACCGGCTTCGGCCGGCCCTCGAGGAGTGTCTGGCCAGGCCGCAGGAACTTCACGAGGACGCTCCGGAGTTCGTCGTCTCGGTCCCGATCACCGAGGTCGGCCGGGCGGCCCACGTGGCGGTCGCGAACCGCCTCCTCCTGCCGAAGCGGATCCGCCCGACCGACGCCAGCGTAACCCTCGTCCACGCACTCGTTCCGGATCCGTACGCCGCGGCGAGGGCGCTGCACCAACTCGGCGCCGAGGATCAGCCTCGCGACCTCCGGCTCGGCGAACTTCGCTACGCCCTCGGGACGCTCGACGCCGCCGACCTCCTGCCGGACCTCCCACCGACGGTCGGGAAAGTGGTGTCGGCCCTCCTCGTGGCCGAGGCGCCGCTCACTCAGCGCGCCCTCGCCGACGCCGCCGGCGTCTCGACGCGGTCGGTCCGCACCCACCGTCACCGTCTCACGTCGCTGGGACTCGTCGAGGCGACCGGCGCCGGCCTTCGCCTTGCCCTGCCGTTCGCCGACGAGCGCGGCGACGACGTCCGCCCGGCGCTCCTCAAGGGCGCCCTGCTCGTCGACGCCGTCGATGCGCTGCTCGTCGCTACCCTCTCACCAGAACGGTATGCCGATCCCGACGACCCGCTCGGTGGGGTACTGTTCGACCTTCCCGGCGATCCGGCGGACCCATGGCGACTCGTCGACGACGCCGATCTCGGCTCGTGGGTCGCCCTCGCAGGTCGGCTCACCGCGATGGATCGCCCCGACGCCGAGACGGCCATCGCGATGGGCCCGGCGATCGAGCAGGCGCCGCTGCCTACCGTCGGCGACGAGGAGGTGATCTCGGCGTGAGCGCCACCCGCCGCGCTCAGCAGTCGGACCGCCCACGCTACCCCGACGTCGAGGCGGCGGTCGGCGAGGACCCGGCACGGTTTCTCGCCTGTTCCGAACACTACCTCCCGCTGGCACGCATCCGGGGGATCCAGGACAAGGGCCTGCTCTCGGCGTACCGGGCGGTCGAGATCCGCGAGTTCGGCGGCCGGGAGATCGTTCTCGAGGCGATCGAGGAACGCGAGCGCGAACTCGACGCGGAGGGGTCGCGATGACGTACGACTACTCGCGGCTGGTCAGCGACGAGGAGTTCGTCGACACGGTCGCCGACCTCTACGCCGCGGGCGAGCGCCTGCCGGGTGACGGCGGCGTCCCGATCGACGCCGTCGCGGACACTCTCGGCGTCTCGAAGGACACGGCCTCACGACACCTCAAGCGCCTCGCCGACGCCGGCGAGGTCGACCGAGTGCTGGGCCTCGGCCCGAAGGGCCCGCAACCGAGTTACGCCCCCGTGGAGGTGGACGATGCAGGGTGAGACGATCGGGGAGACGGACGCAGAGCGACGCAAACGCTCGAAGGAAGTCTACGAGGCCGTTATTCGCGCAGTCGACTTCAACTCCGGGCGGATGCAACCACCGCTCGCTTCGCAGCCGTCGGTGATCGGAACCCTCTATCGCGGGCGCTACGGACTCGATGAGGTCCATCGAGCGATCACCGCCGCTCGTGCGAACGGCGACCTCGTCCGGGTCCGCGACGCCGAAGGGCGGGTCCGCCTCGGGATCGACGACCGGTGGAGACTGCGCGAGAAGATCGATAGCTATCGCAGAACCGTCGACGGCCCGCGGCGGGACCTGATCGGGCTGGCGAACCGGCGCGTCCAGCAGCTCCGCGAGCGAGGTGAGGATGATGCGTAGGGGGAGGCTGACTGGAAGGGGAATAGGTGGTGATGTGATGATGGTGTTCGTGACGGCGTCAGGCTCTCCCCCCACGATGGCCCCGAATGGGGCCAACTTAGCGTGGGAAACCTACCTCTGTGGTGCCCCCGGCGACACTTGCAAGCAGTTAAACACAGAGCGGGATTCGGCCCGGTCGCTACCACTCACGCAGGAGATTACATTATGTACAATCTCCACCCGAAACGAAGGGGGTGGGGTCGGTGGCTAAGTACTCGATCCCGGACGGCCACTGGGACGACGACGACGAAGACGACGCCGCGGCCGTCGAGCCGCCGGTCCGGCTGTACTCGCACGTCGTCTGGATCGACGACGACCGCGACGCCCACGGCTACGAGTACGGCCTCGAGTGGGCGTTCGCGATCGAGGACGGCACTGTCACTGGCGTCTCCTGCGGGCACTACCTTGAGGGCCGGACGCAGGCCGACCTGATGGCCGTCACGTGGGCCGACGTCCCCGAGTACGTCAAACTGGTCCTCGAGCGCGAGCTCAACGTCGACGATGTCGATGACCACCTGGATCTCCCGGCGTTCCGGCGGGGTGATCGCGATGCCTGAGCAACTTCCACCAGAGATTGTCGACGACACGCCGGCGACGCGGCTCGTCTATCTCGTCCTCGAGGACACAGTTCTGAACCAGACGATGCTTGCCGAACGAACTGGGCTCTCGACACGCCGTGCTCGGGAGGCAGCGAACAATCTCGTCGACCGCGAGCTGCTGATTTCCTACCGAGATCCGACGGACCAGCGCCGCCGCGTCTACTATCGACCGGACTGTTTCGCCAGCGTCGTAGCCGCACACCGATCGTATACGAAGCTTCGGTAGCGTTCAGAATACCGTCGAGAGGCTCTCGAAGAATCCGAGGGTGACGAGAAGCCGGCCGAGGCTTCCGAGAAACGTCGCGATCGCGAATCTCGCGTAATTCCGTTCGAGAACGGCAAACGCGTAGATCGAGACCGTATCGGGGAAAAACGGAACGGAGAGGGCCAGTGCGAGTCCGCCGTATCCGTACCGCTGTGCGAGTTGAACGGATCGTTTTTCGGACCACTCCATGATGCCCCATCTCGACTCTCGTAACCAGCGCGTGATTGGTCCAGACCGTTTGACCTCCTGACCGATGTGGAACGCGAACATGCTTCCGGCCGCCTTTCCGGTCGCACACCCAGCTCATTCTTCACGAGCTCGGTGAGTACCTCGGGTACTCGCCACCGCTGCTGTTGAAGCGGCTAATCGAAGACGCACAGAAGATCCACCAGCAGCGACCGATACTGTAAGCGACACTCGCTACCGCTACGCAACCGGGTGTGAGTCTTAGCTAAAGACGGATGTCAATCCGCCCATATGGATTGATATATTATTTAGAAGTGTTAGCATCAATCACCCATACTTTTATGCTGATGGAAATAGCCTTTGGTTATGTGGTCGACGAAAGCAACTCCAACCTGAACCGACGGACCATACTTCAATTAAGCGGCGCCGGCCTCACCACCTTCGCAGGCCTCTCCGCCGTCGACACTACCGCAGCAACCGGCTTCGAAAACCGAGCCGGATCATACAGAGTCGACGAACAACAACAAAACATTCCAAACGTCGTCCCCGACTCCAAAGTCGGATTCGCAAAAGGCGGCCTGAACAAACCAGTCACACAAAACACCATCGACGCCCTCTACACCAAGATCATCGCGACCAATACCGACACGAATAATCTCGCCCTCCCCCGCCCAGCAACCTACGAAGGCGGGCCCCAAGAGCAAGAGAACAAGGTCCTCGGCGTGGTTGTCTCGATGGAACAAGGCGAACCCTACATTTCGGCTGAGAAGATCCCCGGCGATCTCACGCCTGCCAACGACCAAATAAAGAAAGGAATCGAAGCAGACATTCACAAAATCGTCGACAAGAAAGCAGCTGCAGCCGCACAAAACGACACCGACAGCGGCAACGGAGGTGACTAACCATGGGTGACGTCGTTCGCTACGACGACAACGTCCACGTCTATCAGAACAACTCCGACTGTGGCTCGAAAGTCGGCGAATTCCGGCTAGCCAGCCGCTTGGAACGATACGACTACATTGACGAATACAGTGGCGCCCAACGGTCAGAGTGGGCCATGTCACAGAAGGGCTTTATCTGGCCGCTCGCCGCAAATCCAGACGAATTCAACTACTGTTATGACTGCTTCGGCGACCAGTACCAGTGCTGGAAGACCGACGAGGCAGAACTGACTCAGAACTGGAACCGCAGCGAGCTGGACGACCTCGGCATCTACGAATACGCCCCCTCGTACCAAGACGAACAGGAAACCTCGATCAATACGTCGATCTCCGCTTCGGCGCCGAAATCTGTCGGCGTGTCCGTCTCGATTGATACGCCAAAGCTCAGAATTCAATCGGAGTTGATCGACAAGAAGCTCAAAAGCACCTACGGCTTCTGGAACATCTGGGGCGAGCTCGATGCCGCCGATGAAGACGTCCAGCTCGGAACCGTGATGGCCTGGGACTCGAAGGCGCCGGATAGCGGGGACAAGGTCGCGCCGACCTACATGTATACCCAGTTCATCGGTCCGGACTTCTACTGTCACGAACTCAACGGGTGTGCCACCGACTTCCGAGAGGAAGTCTACCCGAGTTCATCGACCTTCAACTTCTTCTACGAGTACAACATCGACGACCTCTGAGTCACTGCAGACCAGCATCTCACACTCCATAACTACCAACGACTGCCAAATTTTTTTGATCGGCTGACGACGGTGTATTTAATAACCATAAACAATTGACACCATATATCTCTTGTGTCTGGCTTACGTCTATTCCCTCTATTGAACGTTCAGAGTATCCTGTCGAGGTGGTGAGTGAGACAACCGATAACGAGTTCACGGAACTGCTTCGACCAGTGTCGTGAGCGGATGAACACTATCTTCACGGCTAACGCGCGAATCTCCTGGTCGTCGTATCCTTTGTTGCCGAGGAGAATCGCTACTTCACTGGTATTTCGCTTGATGAGCGACGGCGCGATCTTCGAGTCGTGTTTTCTAATCGTCGTCACGTGAAGATCGAGGACGGCATTCGCTCTCGTATCCACGAAAAGTGTGACGTTCAACTGCTGAAGCGTCAACTTCGTTCGCTTTGTGTAGTGGTTCGAGGCGTGACTACGGTTAAAGCCGGAGGCATCGATACCGACGACACCGTTAGTCGAGAGGAGTGTGACCGAGAGGTTGAGCAGGACGCGCCAAACAGCCATGTCAAGGCGGTTGAACGCCTTACACAACGTCGAAGGGGACGGGAGTTCCTCAAGATCGAGGGCACTCCGAATCGGGGGCATCTCGATAAGTTTGTTAAGAAGTGTCCGATACGTCGTGTTCTTCCGAACTTTGAGGCAGAGCAAGACGATGTGCTGGTGGAGCATGTAGCGCCGTTTCGAGAACGTCGAGGAATACCGTGCAACAGCTCGGCGAGCCAAGTGAAATGCCCGCTCAACGACCCGTAGTAGTTGCGACTTTGGAAGGGCTTACATCCAGCCACACTACTGGTTGAACCTGTAACTCTCCGAGGATTTCAACAGAGCCAAATGAGTGTGTTATCGCCATCCCGTATGATTATAACCGCCAGAAGGGCATCAAACAACCGGACGTCTGTTACTGATTGTTGGCTTTTTAAGCCGACATCTCGCCTTACGTGAGTGTAGCGACAGTGTCGAGACGGTCCCGGATCGAGGCCGCGATGACGTCCGGGCCCGGCCGACAGCCGAGAGTTTCTCCCCACTGCATCATGTCGACGACAGCACACACCATCGACGAGGTTCAGGCCCGCGACGAGCCGGCGAACGTCTTCGAGCGGTACGTCTTCGAGGATCCATCCTGCTGTAGCAGTTGCTTCCGACGGATCAAGAGCGACCACCGCCGCATCGCGTGGGGGACGGCGGGGCAGGACAAGGAGGACCACGACCCGATCCCGGGGTACCTCCGCGACGAGGACGACGACCGCGAGGCCTATGGTGCGATCGCCTCCTATCCGACGCGGACCGTGTGCGATGCCTGCGGGTCGATCGCCGGCCAGGCGCCGGACGAGACGCTCTCGCGACGCGAGGCGATCCAGCGGACCGACGCCCTCGCGGATCGTCTCCTCGAGCTGGGTGAGCCGATCGGCGAGACCGAGCGCGACGAGCTCAAGCGCTCGGTCGGCATCCTCAAATCGAAACCGGAGATCCGCGGGTACGACCGCGAGATCTTCTCGCGGGCGACGAAGGTGATCGTCCGCCGGGCTCGCACCCGTCACTGGTGAGCCGACCATGTCGACCCAGCTACCCCCGCCGGGCCAGCGGGTCACCGTCGAGTTCGGGCCTCGGACGGTCGAGGGCGTCGTCGACGACGTCCGCTGGCGGCCGTCGTTCAACGCCTCCGATGAGCAGATCGTCGTCGACGCCGGCGCCGCGACGATCACCGCCGACCCCGGAGACGTCCGCCCCCGATGACGCCCGACGTCGTCCCTGTTCACGTCGGGCCGAGGGCATCTGCATCGCTTCGGGACGGATTCCACGGCCGACTGCACATAGGTGGCGTTCTCCGATCGAGACCGAGACCGAGTCAGCATCCCGTTGACACACGGCCCCGTCCCGACCGCGCCGGAGTCTGGCCGGAAAGGCCTCCCGCACGGGACCCGGCGCACCCACACCGCTCTCTGTTTCCATACATGACCGACGATTCAGACCCGCCGACCATCCTCTCGAGACTCGTCCGCTTCGTCCGTGAGGCCGGCGCGCCGAGCGAGGACGACACCGACCGCGACGGCTTCCTGAGCTACCACGCCGAGAGCCACGCCGCCGGTGTCGGCCTCGGCGTCGGAATCGCCGCGTCGGCCACCGGCGACCTACAGTACGCCGGGGCTATCCTCGCGATGGCCTTCGGGCTCAACCGTGGGCCGACACTCTCGAACGCGAAGATCACCGAGGACGTCCGCCAGGAGCCCCACTACGCGCTCGGCGGCCTCGGTCTCGGGCTCCTCCTCGGTTCGGTCCTCGGTTCTACCGTCTCACTGTGAACGTTGACCGATGCCATGTCTGTTCCACCCAACACACGCACGCCGCTGGACCGCGCGAAGATCGAACTCGTCTGTTTGGGGAGAGCACTGATGCCCGACGACGACTCACTCGACCGAACCCTCGCGACGCTCACGCTGTTCGCGGTCTGGGCCGGGATCGTCCTCGGGCCGATGTTCACTCATGCCGACCCTCCGCCGTACGAGATCGTCGTCGGCGTCACCTCGATCGTCTTCCTCATCCTCGGGCGGATGTGGGGCCTCGAGGTCGAGCGCATCCTCGACGGCATCACGATCTCCGCCGGCAACCGCTCGGAGGACGACGACTGATGTGGGCCTGCTCGTCCGGCGCCGCGCCCGACTGCGTCGGGTCGGACCTCTACGACCCGCCAGCCAGAACTCTCCAGGGGGAGCCGCTCTGTCTCGCCTGCGCCCGCGCCCTCGGATGCATCAGCCCACACGATTCGGAACGAGAAGACGAGAGTGACCGAGACGACTTCTCGGCGCGCGACGACGCGCCGTACGGTCTCACCGACTGACCGTGCGCCCCACTTAAAGTATATACCACCCGTCGACGCTGCAGAACGGATTAGACGTCCTATGAGCACGAAACAACGCCGCGTCACTCTCGCCCTCAAGTGGCACTATCTGGATAACCTCTCGGTCGAGGAGATCCAGCAGCGCTTCGAGGACGAGGGAATCGGCTCTTACGCGCGGTCGACCATCCGCGGCTACCTCAACGAGGACCCAGCTGACGAGGTCCTCGAGATGATCGAGGAGGAACACGCAAACACGCGCCTCCAGATTGCCGAACGTGAAGAGCGGCTGTACCAGCGCGCTCGAGAGGCCGAATCGAGGGCGCTGACGGACGAGCCGATCCAGCGGGTCGTCCCACAGACGGACCGTGTCCCGGCCGATCGTGAATCGCCGATGACGTGGCAGGACTGGGAGTACGTCGACCCCGATGACGAGGACTGGCCGGAGTGGGCCGAGGAGCGCGACATCATCATCCGGTTCACAGACCAGAAGCGCCAGTTGATGCCCGGCGAGGAGTATCCGCTCCGCGCCGTCGACGGCTCGCCGAAGTACACGACTGAGTTCGTCGGCCTCGAGCGCGACGTCGACGACCTCAAGGGACAGTCGATGGCCCGTCGGGAACAGTCCCAGCACCTCCAGGCGAAGGGCGACGTCCTCGGTGTCTACAAGGACCGCGTCGAGATCGACGGCGCGATCGAGACAGAGTCGACCGTCGGCCTCGACGAGGAGACGAAGGAGATCGCGCGAGAGGTACTCCGGGAGCGCTACACGGAGGGTGACGATGGCGACGAGTGAGTCCGTCGACCCCGACGTCGTCCTCGGGACGTTCGAGGACCCGCATGCACTACGCGAGGTCCTCAACCCGTTCGACGGCTGCCCGTGGGACGTCTACTACAACCGCCTCACTGAGGGGTACATGGCGGCCGAGCGGGATCCACACGTCCCGATCGGCGACGTCCACACGCACTGGGCCAAGACGTTCGAGTCCGACCAGAACATCGGCATCCTCGCCCACCGTGACGCGCTGAAGACGACGTTCACGCTGGGCTATCTGATTGCCTGCCTCGAGTACATCGACGGCTTCCGCGCCCACTGGATCACGAACACCCAGGGGCAGGCCCACAAGAAGGCCGACACCGAGTTCTGGAAGATGGTCGAACGCAACCCGTGGCTCACCACTCTCAACAGCGACCCCGTCCAGGACACGAAGGAAGCCAAGGAGTTTCAGAACGGGGCGATGCTGTACGCCGGCTGGCTCTTCGGCGCGATCGAGGGCGACCGCTCGCACTTGCTCGTCCTCGACGACGTCATCAAGGAGCACGGCGACGGCGAGACGCAGAACATCCTCCAGTGGATCGAGGGCGTCACCGTCCCGATGGTCAAAGACTCAGGGAAGACGGCCGTCGTCGGCACTCGAAAGCGCCCGGACGACATCTACTCGCACCTGATCGATCGCGACGCCTACGACTTCACGGAGTACCCGGCGATCCTCGAGGTCTGGGACCAGGAGTTCCGTGAGGACGACACCTGGCGCGAGCGCCGGCCACCGGAAGCTCTCTACACCGAGGTCGAGGATCCGTGGCACGAGGGCGAGACGATCCACGTCCTCTGGCCGGAGGCACGGGGCCCGCAGTACCTCGCGGAGAAACACGAGCAGATGAGCTCGCACCTGTTCTACCGCGAGTTCTGCATGGTCATCCGGGGGGCATCGGGTAACCTCGTCGACGAGGCGGACGTCAACCGACTCGCCGAGGACGGCGGCTGTTCGATCCGCGGACAGACGCCCCCGCGGCAGCTGACGCCCGGTGCTGGCGAGGCGACGATCGTCTCGCTCGATCCAGCGCAGAGCCCCACTGGCGATAACATCGCGTTCGAGGCGTGGCACGTCGGTCGCGACGGCCGGCGGACGCTCCTTGATGCGATCGCCGAGAAGGGGATGCCGCCGTCGCAGGTCAAGGCGACGCTGACCGACTTGGATGAGCGCTACGACCCGGCAGTGATCGTGATCGAGTCGAACGGTATCCAGCAGTACATCGCGAACGACGCGATCGAGTTCTCGCCGTCGCTGATGGCGAAGGTTACCGGCATCCCGACGACGGGGAAGAAGCACTCGTGGGAGAACGGCATCCCGCGGCTACGGACGCTCGTCGAGAACGGCGGCCTGCAGCTCTACCGCGGCCACCCGGGGACCGAGGACTTCATCACGGCGATGCTCTCGCTCGAACTTACCGACGGGAAGCTCAAGGGCCATACACCGGACCTGATCGCGGCGTGGTACATGGCCGAACAGGGGCTCCGGCGGCTCGAAAACATCGTCGGCGACGACGCTGGCGACGAAGCTGACGAGCCCGACACGGGCGTCTCTGGCATCTAACGCAGACCTGATCTGATCCATGAGCACAGACGACGACACGCCTACGACCACGACCACAACGGACGACGGCCCGGCCGGCCACGTCGGCAAGGGAGCCTACTCGGAGATCACGCGGTCGATCACCGAGAAGGCCGAAGAAACACAGCAACTCGAAGAGCGTGCCAAGGGCAAGATCCGCGGTGGGGCGGTCCTGCCGCCGTTCGACCCGGCGAAGCTGGCGAAGCTCCTCGAGGTGAACACCACCCACGCGAAGTGTGTCTACTCGAAGGCGCGCAACGTCGCCGGCTACGGCCTCGAGATCGTTCCGCACCCGGACATCGAAGACCCGGACGAGACGCAGCGCGAGGTAGCGGAAAACTTCTGGTTCGGCGCGGACTCGACGTGGCAGGTCGGCCCGGTCTCTTCGGAGCGATCGACGCCGGCAGACGTCCTCGAGATGGGCTGGATCGACTACGAGGGCATCGGCTGGCTCTCGCTCGAAGTGCTGACGACGATGGACGGTACGCCGATCGGGCTGGCGTACGTCCCGGCGATGACGGTCCGCCGGCGCAAGGACGAACCCGGCTACGCCCAGCTTCGCGAGGGGCGGATTACCTACTACGGCGCGTTCGGCGATCGGTATCGCGGGCTCGAACCGACGATCGCCGACGGGGCCGGTGACGAACCGCCGACGGTCACCTACGAGACCGACGGGGATGCCGACGAGGCGCCGCAGTTCGTCGACGCCGAAAGCGGTGACTCAGGGCCCGACATCAACTCACAGAACCAAGCGAATGAACTGATCTTCAAGCGCAATCACTCGCCGCTGTACACCTACTATGGCGCGCCAGACATCATTCCGGGCCTTCCGACGATCGAGGCCGACGACGCCGCGCGCGACTTCAACATCGACTTCTTCGAGAACAACGCCGTTCCGCGGCTGGCGATCATCGTCGAGGGCGGCGAACTCACGCAGGGCGCCCGGCAGGACATCCACGACCTCCTACACGGGATGAAAGACCAGGACCACCGGACGGTGATCCTTGAGGTCGAGAAGCTGCTCGAGACGACCGACGGGATCACGATGGACGACGACGCGGACGACCTCGCGATCCGCGTCGAGCCACTGACCGTTGGCATCAACGAGGACGCCAGCTTTCAGGATTTCCGCGATCGCAACGAGCATGAGATCCTCAAGACACACGAGGTTCCGCCGATCGAGGCGGGCCAGATCAAAAGCGGGGCGTTCTCGACGGATGCGCAGGCCCAGCGGAAGGGCTACATCGAGACGGTCATCCGACCCAAGCAGGAGGCGTACGCCCAGCTACTCTACGAGACGGTCCACGCGGCGCTGGGCGTCACCGACTACACGATCCGGTTCAAGACGCGCGGCGTCGACACACGGCTGATCGACGCCGACTACGCCTCGAAGCTGATCCAGTCGTCGCAGGGTGCGATCACAGTCAACGAGGCCCGCGAGGTCATCGCGAACATCACCGGCGAGGACCTCGGCCAACTCGAAGACGACCGCGGCAACCAGTTGCTCGCGGCTCTTGACAGGCGCGGCGGCAACGGCGACGGTGGCGGCGCCGAGGAGGCCGAGCGACCGGACGCGGCGCCGCCGCCGCGGATGAAGATCGGCGAGAACCCGGCGATCGACGTCTCGAAGGACATCGACATGGTGCAGTTCGACTCGTCGAACCTGCGGGCCGGGCTGTACGACTACGACACCCGCGACCTGTACATCCGGTTCATCGGCGACCCGCAGGACCGCATCTACGTCTATCGGTTCGTCGAGCCGGAGACGTGGGAGGCGCTCAAAAACGCTTCGAGCCACGGTAGCTACCACTATCACAATATCCGGATGGCCTACCCGTACGAGGAGCTGACGGCGTCGGATTGGCCCCAGCAGGGCCGGGCGGCACCCGATCGGAATGACGCCGTCCGAGCCTTCCTGGAGGCGTAATCTGATGCCCCACACCGACCCCGTGTTCTGCGGCCGCTGTAAGTCACAGCTCGACCTCGATCGCGAGAACTGCCCCAACTGCGGGGCGTGGGTCGAGGCGGTGACCGACGCGGTCTGATCGTCGCCGATCACCAATCGCCGACCGACCGCAGCAGGGCGATACCGATGACCGCCGGGACGCACCCGACCCGGTGCGAGGGCCCGATCGGGACTGGAGTTCTCAGACATGAAAAACAGCGACAAAGAGCGCGGCGCCAAGCGCGGTCTTCTCGGGACCGATCGAGCCCAGAAGCTCGAGAAGACCGCCGACGCCGCCACCGACGACGAGGAGGAGTAGCACCATGCCGGTACAGAAGGGCGAAACGTTCGAGAAACGCGTCGAGTTCAAGGCCACCGACGACGAGCGGCGCGTCGCGACCGGCGGCGTCCTCGTGCCGTCGAAGGTCGACCTCCAGGGTGACTGGCTGACGTCGGAGCAGATCCGCGAGCTGGCGGACGACTTCATGGCCCGCCTCCAGGCGGCCGACGACGACGACGTCGATTCGGTCCCAGGCGTGATGCACGCGGTCTTTCCGCCCGAGCACGTCACGCTCGTCGAGAACCGCGTCCTTGAGGAAGCCGAGACGATCGGCGGCAAGGAGTTCCCCGCCGGCTCGTGGATCCAGTCGTGGCGCTTCGACGACGACGAACTCTGGAGTCTCGTCGCCGACGGCATCCTCTCGGGGTACTCGATCGGCGCGATCGACGTCAAGTGGGAAGGCCCATACGACCAGTCCGAACTGCCCGAGGGCATCACTGTCGCCGACGGCTACCCGGACGACGAGCCGGCGTGGCAGATCGTCGCGGCGACGATCGCCGAAGTGTCGAGTGTCGACATCCCGGCGGTCCCCGACGCCGTCATGGCCTCGGTGAAAGCCGCCGGCGTCCAGACCTACAGCCGCGAGAAGAACGTCCTCGACCGCGTCGGCGGGAAAGACGAGTTCCTCGAGGTGATGGCCGACCGCGGCCACGACGAGGAGGCGGCCACGCGGATGTGGAGCTACCTCCAGCGAGCCGCCGAGGAAGGCGCCGATCAGCACCCAGCTGACAAAGCGTCCGATGGCGTCCTCCGTCGGATGGGCCGGGCGGCGCTCAACGCCTTTTCTTCCGGCGGGCCCGACGCCGAGTCGGCCCCGCAGGCCGCTGCGAAGTCGACCGATGACGGCGCTCCCTCGCCAGAGGCGACCGCAGCGAAAGAGGGACGGACGCTCTCGCGGGCGAACCGCAACGCGCTGTTCGCGACGATCGACGCCTCGCTGGACGTCCTCCAGGACGCCGGCGTCGATCACGGCATGACGCGGTTCACCGATCGCGAGGAGATCGACTGGACGCTCGACGACCACACCGCCCGCGAGTGGGCGACACCCGACGACGACGAGGACGCGGACGGCGAGGACGACGAGGAGACGGCGCCAGTCGACCCGAGTTTCGAATCCGCTACCGGCGGCGAGACGCCGGACGACACGACCATGAGCGCAGACGACACCGACACCGACACCCCCGACGACACGTTCGCCGACGCCCCGGAGTGGGCGAAGGCGATCCACGACCAGACCCAGGAGAACAGCAAGCGAATCGAGGAACTCGTCGACGACGGCGACGAGCCCGAGAAGGACGCCGACGAGCCCGACGACCCGGAGAAGAGCACCGACGCCAACGAGGACGTCGACGAGGGGCCCCCGGAGTGGGCGAAGGCGATCCAGGAACAGACCGAGAAGAACGCCGATCGGATCGAGAGTCTGGCGAAGGCCTCGGGCCAGAGCCAGCAGCTCGACGAGCCGGCGCAGACCACGGAATCGACCGACACCAACCGCAAGTTCTCGTCCGCGTGGGACCAGACGTTCGGCATCGGCGCGGCCGAGGGAGGTGACTGATCATGACGCAGGCACAGCGATCGCTCGACAAGGTAACGACTGGTGACTTCAGCGCGGGCGGCCTCCTCAACCGCCAGCAGTTCGAAGAGTTCTTCCGCGAGGTGCAGGCGCAGGCGCAGATCCTCGGGCAGGTCCGGTTCGAGCCGGTCGACGCCCCGAAGGGCCAGATCGACAAGATCGGCGTCGGCCAGCGCCTCCTGCGCTCGGCGACCGAGGCCACCGAGGGCAGCCTGAACACGCCAAACACGGGCAAGGTCGACTACGACACCGAGAAGGTCGAACTCCCGTGGGAAGTCTCGATGGAGACCGTCGAAGACACCATCGAGGGTGAAGGTACTGCTGACACGCTGGTCGAGCTCTTTGCGAACCAGATGTCGGCCGATCTCGAGGACCTCGGCGGAAACGGTGACACGAGCGCCAGCGGCGTCACCGACGAGAACTTCATCACCATCGTCGACGGGTGGCTCACCTACGCCGAGACCGACACCGACACGAACACCTACGACCACCAGAGCGCTGCGATCGACAAGAGCCTCTTCAAGGAACTGAAGATGTCGCTCGACCCGCGCTACCGGCGGGATGCGAGCAACCTCCGCTGGCTCATGTCCGAGGACCAGAAGGAGGAGTTCAAGGATTACCTCACCGACCGCTCGACGTCGGCTGGTGACGCGATGCTGATGACCGGCCAGGAGCCGACGCCGCTGGGCATCCCGATCGAGACGCCAGTCAACTGGCCCGACGACACGATCATGCTGACGCCGCTGGAGAACCTCGTCTGGATCGTCCAGCGGGACGTCAACATGCGCTTCACCGACGAGGGCGAGGCGGTCGTCCGCCGCGACCTGTACGGCATCTACAACCTGCTCGCGCGGATCGACTACGTCATCGAGGATACCAAGGGCGTCGGCCTCGCACAGAACGTCGCGTCGCCGACCGCGTAGAGGTGATCTGACATGGGGATCACCTACACCGAAACCGACCACCGCTGGACCGGCGGCATCCAGCGCGAGAAAACCGTCGAGGCGGCGTTCGACTCCTCGTACACCGCCGGCGGCGAGCCGCTCACGCCCACCGACGTCGGCCTCGGTTCGATCGAGAACGTGACGATCGAGTCGGGCACCACCGACTCGGGGTACGTCGTCCAGTGGGACGACGCCACCGAGGCGCTCGTCGTTCGCGAAGAGTCCGACGCCGGCGGCGGCCTCACCGAGGTTGCTGATGCGACCGACCTGTCGGGCGAGAGCGTCCGCCTCGCCGTTCGGGGGCGATCCTGATGGTCCGCGTTCGCCTTCTCGACGACGGGCCGGCACAGTACCGTAACCGCTCGGGCGTCTCCGCCGACGAGGACGATCCCGTCGTCGACGTCGACGACGAGCAGGCGGCGTACCTCGTCGACGAGACGGGCTACTTCGAGTTCGTCGACCCCGATCCGCGCCTCGAGGCGGCCGCCGATGCCGACGCCAGTGATGACGCCGCCGGCGACGACGGAGGTGACGACCCGCCCGACGAGGGGAAACCCGCGGGTCTCGACCCGAGCGGGTACACCCTCGAGGAACTCGAGGTCGAACTCGCAACGGGCGACTACGACGATCGCCTCGACGCGATCGAGGCGGCCGAGCGGGCCGAGAAGGATCGCGACGGCGCGTACGCCCTCATCGACGCACGCCGGGAGGAGTAAGCCATGGCCGACGTCGGCTACTGCACCGTCGAGGACCTCCGGCGAGCGCTGCGCGCGGCCGACCTTCCAGGCGACGCCGCGCAGGACCGCGAGATCGCGATCGACGCGATCACCGCCCAGACCGAGTGGCTTCAGGAGGAGACGAACCGCCACTGGTACGAGCCGACCGGCCTCGACGAGGACACCGACGGCTTGATCCCGACGGCGCCGCTGGTCCACGAATCCGACGAGCAGGATATCTCGACGGGGACGATCATGTTCGCCGACGAGGAGATCACGCCCTCGACGCGGATCGGCTCCTACACGCCGGTCTCGCTCTTCCGGCGAGACGTCACCCAGCTGACCGAGTTGCTGGTGCTGAACAACGCGGGCGGCTTCGACGACTGGGTTGCCTCAAGCGATCACACGGAGGGCCGCGGCGAGGACTACTTCCTCCAGGTCGACGACGCCGACGGCTGGACAACGCTCTACCTCGACACGGAGTCGCTCGACGATGAAGACGTCACGGACTACCGCAACGCGGTGGTTGCGACTTACGAATACGGCATCGAGGGGACCACGAAGACGGTCCGGCGCGCCGTCGCGATGAAGGCAGCCGCGCAGCTGCTCACCGACGACGAGACCGCCCTCGGCATCCCGGACAACGGCAACCTCGTGCCAGCGGAGTCGAAACTTAAGGCACTCGAACGACAGGCCGAAGAACTCCTCGGCATCCACGAGGACAGCCGATGAGCCTCGACCTCGAACGCGGCTTCGAGGCGAAGCTCCGCGAGGCCGTCCTCGACGACATCGAGCAGCGCCTCCGCGAGGACCTCGGGCCGGCACTCGAGGAGACCGCCCGCGAGAACTGGGAGGCCTACGCCTCTCGGAACGGCTACGACATCGAGCACGTCTGGGAGGAGGCCGAGGGCCCGTTCGTCGGGCGCGACGGCGACGGCGTCACGCTCCGGATCGAGTGGCCGGGGCTGTCAGCGCTATTTGAGTTCGGAGTGGAGCCGCATACGATCGAAGGATCGCCCCTGCTCGCGTTCATCTGGGAAGACGCCCCGGCGGACGTCGTCGAGCAGCACGGCGAAGACCCGCTGATGGTCAGGCAAAAGGTCAACTGGGGGAGCGAGACGGGCGGCATCCCCGAGTCGCAGGCGATCCGTGACGCGCTCGAACAGTTCCGCCAGGAGGTGAGCTGACGTGCAGGATGAAGTCACCTGGGTCCTCGACACCATCAAGACCGGATGGCCGGGCAGCTGGCCAGCAGACGATGACGGCGACCCGCTGCTCTACCGCATCAACCGCGACGAGCCGGAGATCCTCGAGACCGGCGAGCGGACACGATCGCTCGACCTCTCGAAGGCTTCGGCGATCGGCGCCGCACTGGGCTCGCGCTCGCCAACGCCAACCGGGACCGAGTACCGCAACCGCGTCGAGACCGTCGTCAGTGTTCGCTTCGAGGGCCTGACGTCCCGGGGTGGCGAGTGGGGTCATGTCGACTCGGCCGCGGACGTCGAGCAGTTGGTCCGCTACGCCCAGCACGCTCTCTTAGCGCAGCGTTCGTATCCGACGATCAACGACGTCGACCAGGACGCGATCGGTTCCGTCGCCTATCACTCGCTGTTCGTCGAGAACGAGACCGACCAGAGTCACGACCATCGCGACTACTTCCGACGGGACTGGGACGTCCGCTTCGTCGGCTACAGCAATCCAGACTCATGATTCGATACACTACCACTGACGGAGGTACAGTATGACCGGCGCGGGTTCTGCGACCGTGGCGTACGCGCTCGAACAGACCTACGGCGGGTCGCTCGTCGACGAAGACAGCGACGGCACGCCGGAGTGGTACCAGCCGGGCGTCGACGTCACCGTCGGCGACCTCTCGGTCGAGAACGCCCTCGAACGGATCCGCCAGCCGGACGATCCGACGCCGGCTGGCTCTCGCGAGGGCAATTTCGAGGGCGCCGCCTCGGTGTCGTTCACCCTCACGGACGACAACTTCCACGACCTCGTCTTCGCCGACGGCGGCACCGCACTCCCGTCGAGTCCGATGGCGGCGCCCTCGTCGACGTGGTACTTCGGCGTCGATCACGTCGACGGCAACGAGGCGCGAACCCCCACTGGGGCGATCGTCGTCGACGCCACGATCAACTACCAGCAGGGCGCCGACGTCACCGTCGAGCTGACGATGCTCTACGGCGACGAACCGGACGACGTCACCGCGCCGTCGTCGATCACGCAGCCCTCGGACGCCGACGTCTTCACGTGGCACGGCGCCGACCTCACCGTCGACGCCGTCGACCAGACGCTCATGCAGACGGCGTCGCTGTCGCTGTCCGGGCTGGCACGCTTCCGTCGGGGACAGTCCCGGCATCCGTTCGACGCGGTCGTCGGGGCGATCGAGCCGTCGCTCTCGACCGATGCGACGTTCACGGAGAACGCCCAGCTGCAGGCCGCCTACGGTGGCGCGACGACCCCGCAGGACACCATCGGCAAGGTCTCCGGCAGCCTCTCGTTCCAGAACGGCCAGGGCACGACGATCAGCTACGATCTGACGGGCCTGCAGCCGACGTCCTACGGCTGGAACGATCTCGTCAACCCCGACGAGGACCTGTCCGAGGCCGTCGAGTACCACGTCGCCGACGTCGCGGTGGTCTAAATGGCCGAACCCGAGACACGCGAAGTCGTCCTCGAGGAGGAGGCCGACCGCCTCGTCGAGGCGTGCGAGGAGATCGCCGACCGGATGGTCGATCTCGATCCGTCGACGGACCTCTACCAGACACTGCGGGCGCGAGGCAACCGCCTCGACACCCACCGCCGCGGCATCGGGTGGGCGCTCGAGGCGTGGGACGTCGAGACGCTCACGTTCAAGGCGCTCACGTTGGGCGACGAGGCCCGCATCGCCGACGAGTTCGACGGTCGCGGCTCGAAGCCCGGCGCCGAGCGCATCTGGCAGATTGCCCTCGGGACGTACGACGCGCCCTACCTCGAACACGACCCGGAGAACCCGACCGACGCGGCGCTCCAGGAGACGGTCGCGAACGTCGCGACCATCGACGCCCTCGCGTTCGGTCGCTGGGCTGAAAGCCAGATCGACGAGTTGAGTGCGGTGGGAAACTGGAACGACGAGCGGAGTTTCGCGCGCTTCTTAACGGAGAAACAGGCGGAACAGAGCCAGACCGAGGAGTGATGACGGACTACCTGCTCGCGGTCGCGATGCGCAACGGGCACGACCCGCGCGAGGCCCGCGAGTACCCCGTCCGTGACCTCCGCCTGCTCGCGATGCTCGACGCCGCCCGAGGTGGCCTTCGATGAGCGAGTTCGAAACCGAGGCGACCGTCGGCCTGGTCGTTCGCGAACGCGACCTCCGGCGGGTCCGCGAGCAGATCGAGGAGGCCGTCGGCGACGCCGCGGTTCAGCCCGGTGCGGGTGCCGGCGGGCGGCCGCCGGAGATGGCGACCGACGGCGGGGCCAGCGGCCGCCAGCGCCGGCGTGCGCGTCGCTCGTACCGGATGGAGATCCAGCGGACCGACGACCTCGAGGAACTGCTCGAGGTCGCCTACGCGATCGAGGACAAGGTCGGCGGCGATGGCGGGATGCTGTCGGAACTGTTCGGCGGTGGCATCCTCGGTGGGTTGCTCGGTGGCGCCGGCGGCGCTGCCGGCGGTATCGGTGGCGGCCTCGCGACTGGCATCGGCGCCGCCGTGGGGTCGGCCGTCGGGGACGCCGTCGGCGAGGCGCTCTCGGAGGACTTCGCGATCGAGGAACCCGACTGGGTGCCGATCGCCGTCGAGGAGCCGGGCGCGCTCCCGGTCGAGGACCCCGGTCCGTTCGCGGTCGAGCATCCCGATTCGATTCCGCTCGACCATCCGGACGACGTCCCGCTCGATCACCCGGAGGACATCCCGCTGGACGCACCGGAGGCGATCCCGGTCGAAGACGTCGACCCGCTCCCGGTCGAAGAGATCGATCCGATCTCGGTCGACGCTCCTGAGTCGATTCCGGTCGACATGTCGGTCCGCACAGCGACCAACGGCCAACCTGCCGCTGGCGACTCAGCGTCACCTTCAGCGTGGCAGCGCTTTCGAGATGAGAAACTGCGACGCGTTCCCGGTGTCGGTATCCTCGGCGACATCGATGCCGAGACAGAAGACTGGTTCGAGCCGTTCGGGGACATCCCGGGCATCGGGATGGGGTCGCCCGGCTCTGGCGGTGGTTCGCTAGGTGGGCAGCCAAGCGGCCAAGGCAGGGCGGCAGTGCCGACCATCAACGTCACGCAGACGTTCAACACGGAGCTGATCGTCGACGAACTCCGCGGGGTCGCCGACGCGATCTCTCAGCTTGAACGCGAACTGGACTCGGCGTACGACGAACTCGAAAGCGAGATCGACGCTGTCCAGTCGGACGTGGACGATCTCGAACGGCAACTTACGCGGCGGTGATATTTATGAGCGCAGGCAAACAAGGCGCCAGTTATGAACGTCAGCGTGACCACACTCGTTTGGGTTCGCCGCCTGTTACTCGCCGCACTCGCGGTCGTCTTTTTCGGCATCGTGACAGCGTATATCGGCGGCGGTGTCGTTGCCTTCGTGGTGGTCGCAGCGGTCTCGGTCGGGATGTATCTCTTGCTTACCTGGCGGCCGACAGAAGACCCTGCGCCCGATACGCCAGAGTAGCCTCCCGATCCCCGTCGCCGCGCGGTCACTGCGGCCCCGTTTTCCATACCGAGACTCATGCCCGGACTTAGAGACACGGCTGTCCTCGAGATCGACCTCGACGATAGCACGACCGGCGTCTTCGAACTCCAGGAGGACCTCACCGATACGGGGACGGTCCAAAAGCAGTACCTCCTAAGCAACCGCGGGCAGTACCTCCGCGAGGCGTACGACATCGGCGTCGACCTCCTCCCGGACGAGGTCGAGGAGGCCGACCTCGAGGATCGCAAGGGCTACCACGTCGACGGCGGCGCCGGCGGCTACCAGGAACAGTTGAGCTTCAAAGCCGGCGCCGAGGGCGCCCAGTGGGGTGACGGCTCGACCGATCCCACCAACCCCGACGACATCGCGAAGACCGACGCGACGGGCGCCGACCCGGTGGCGATGAAGCAGGTCTTCGAGTGGTACGTCACGCAGAGCCGCAGCGATAGCCGCGGCGGCTGTCGACTCCACATCGGCGAGTGGACCGACGGTTCACACTCGACGGAGGCCGGCGTTTTCGGGCAGCCGCTGCCGGTCGCGATCACCGAGGCGACGGTCACCTACGACCCGGACGACCCGGGCGCGATCGAGGTGACACTCGAACTCGAATGGACGGCCGTCTTCCCGGACGTCGACCTCCAGGGTGCGATCAACGACGGCCTCGACGACCTCGCCGAACTGATCCCGGACTTCTGACCCACTGACCCATGAAGTACCTGTACAACAGCCCGCTCCCCGAGTCGGCAGCAACGGACGAACGCGACCGCCTCGGCCAGCAACTCGCCGAGGCGGGTCTGCTCGACGAGGACAGCGCGATGGTCGAGTCGATCGCCTCGCAGGCAGCCGACCTCACGCTCGAAGGCCAGTACCGCTGGGGCGAGGACGTTTCGACGATGCTCGCGACCGAACTCGACGAACTGTCGGGTGCCTCGACTGGAGCGCTCCCGCTGTACCGCCGCAGCGGCGGCTACCCGAACGCGGGCTACTACGAGATCGCCAGCGCCGACGTCGCGCCGCTGCACGCGAACGACCGAAGCGTCTGGCGATACACCCTCTCGCTGACTCACGCCGGCGCACGTGGCCGGCACTTCCGGGCGATCGAGCCGACCCAGCGCCAACTCGATCACGAGTTCGGGACCGATACGCAGGCGCTCGTCGCCGTGCCCACCACGGCGAGCAAGGTCCGCTGGTTCGATCCGGAGTCAAAGGCCATCGCGCAGGCGACCACCCTCGAGACGCGGGCGGCCGAGCCGCTTGACGTCGACGTCTACGACCTAGCCGACGGTGAGGCCGCGGTCGGCGTCAGCGACCCGTGGCTCATCTACGACGTCAGCTACGCCGACGACGTCCGCACCGGCGTGCGCGCCTACGACACGCGCGGGAACGCGGAGAAGTTCATGACGACGGGCGACGGCAGTCAGGGCCCGCGCCAGTGGCAGACGATCCACTCCACCGGCCACGACATCACCAACGAGATCGTCCTCGATAACGGCCTGCTGCGGCTACGTCCGGACGAGACCGCGGGGACGATGAGCGCCGAGATGTGGGACGATACGAACGGCGTCTGGTCGGACACGGGCCTCGCGGGCACCCAGCCGGCGACGGTCACGCTGCTCGATGTCGACCTGACGGCGGTCTCGATGGTGCGCGACGTCGTCCAGTTGCTGTTCGACGTCGACGGCTCGCTGTTCGCGTTGAACGCGATCGTCGCGAAGGGCTACGACGAGGTGCTGTTCTCGATCCCGGAGAACGAGACGGGGCCGATCCCGACCGATCTGGAGACGTGGCTGTCGTCGATCGCCAGTTCGTCGATTACGGATCCGAACGCGGCGAAGACGCTCGTCCCCCGCTCGGAGGTGCGGCGGTAGATGGCGGAGTTCTCCAAAACGTACGATACGTCAGGCGAGTACACGCTCGATCTCCACCCGAACGCGACGAACATCTGGGTTCAACTCAACGGCGCGGGCGGTGGTGGTGGCGGCCATGATAGCGGTGGTGACGGTGGGTACGCCGAAGGATACCTCCCCGACAGCCTCGCCGCCGGTCAAACTCTCACGATCCGAGTCGGCGAGGGGGGTAAAGCGGAATCAAAGAGCAGTACGTTCAACGGTGGCGCTGGCGCTGGCTCTGCGGATGGACAGTCGGCCAGACGAAGTGCTTCAGGCGGCGGGGCGAGTGACATCCGCATCGGCGGAACGACGCTCGACGATCGTGTCGCGGTCGCGGGTGGCGGCGGCGGTGCCGGTAATGCGGCGGAGTCTGCTGATACAGGGGGTGGCGGTGACGGCGGCGGACTTGAGGGCAATGCCGGCGGCGACCATTTCGGCTCCACTGGCGGTGGTCAGGGTGGTACCCAGACTTCGGGCGGCGCTGGAGAGCCCGGCGCGGACGACGGGGTGTTCGGAGCGGGTGGTGCTGGCGAGGACGTGGTGTATCCGGATTACAGCGGCGCTGGCGGTGGCGGCGGCTGGTACGGCGGCGGCGGGGGTCACGGAGCTACGACGACCGGCGGCGGCGGTGGCGGGTCGGCGTACATCGACGACCTCACCAGCGCGACGACGACGACCGGCGCTGGGTCGGCGGGCGGATCGGTGGACGCGGACGGCACGGACGGGAGTATCACGATCGAGTGGGACATCGAGGTCACGGCACCGAGCGACCTCTCCGTCGACGCGACACGCGACACCGAGGTCGACCTCTCGTGGACCGAGCCCGACCCCGACGTCGACGGCCACGAGATCTACCGCTCGATGTCGTCACCCGTCGATCCCGCGACCGATACGCTCGTCGCCGACCTCCCGCAGGGGACCGTCTCCTACACCGACACGGGGATCAACAACGGGACGACGTACCACTATCTCATCGTCTCGTACGTCGAGATCGACGGCAGTCGCTCGACCGACCAGTCAAACGAAGCCAGCGGGACGACGACCCTCCCGGACGTCGACGGCTTCGTCCTCGATGGGAGCGTCCAGGGCGAACTCCTCGCCGAAGAGTTCGACGCCGGGCTCAACACCGGCCAGTACCGCATCCGGTGGAAGCGGTCGGTCAACAGCACGTACGACGCGGCGAACGAGGCGACGGTCCCGTTCGACGCCGATCCACTCGAGTACGTCATCACCAACGTTCTCGACGGGGAGAAGTACGACGTCGGCATCCGCTCGGAGACTGCCGACGTCACCGGCGCATGGCACACGGCCGCCGAGATCACAGCACTCATCCCCGCCTCGGGCCTCCAGGGGACGTCAATCGGGCAGCATTCGGTGACGCTCGGCTGGACGGTCGAATCCAATTTCGACGGCAGCCAACAGATCTGGCGGCGGCGCGAAGACGGCAAGCGCGACCGCGTCTACGACGACCCCGAGGACGGCGAGTTGATCGCGACGCTCGATACGGTGACCGAGAGCTATACCGACGACTCCGACGGGCTCTACCCGGACCGCGAGTTCACCTACACGGTCCGCGCGGTCACCCAGTACGTCTACGCCGATACGAGTCTCACGCTCACCACCGCGTCGGCGGGCCTCGCGCAGTCGGCGGCGCCACCGCGGGGCTGGCACGTCGAACTCGACCATCCCTCGGGCCAGACGCTCACCCCCCGCATCCTCGACGGCGCCCGGCTTGAACCGCGGGTGAACGACCTCCCGCGAGCCCGCATCCCGATCCCGCGCGACGACGCCTACGCGCTCCAGTCGTACGAGGGCGCGCCGATGCGGGTCTACCGGGATGGGGAGCGCCAGCCGATCGACGAACTCCGCGACGTCGTCATCGAGCCCGGGCGGGCCGAACTCGTCGGCGTCGGCGGGACGCAACTCGAACGCCGGATCCAGCGCGACGTCGACCAGGAGGCCGCCCACACGCTCGCCGACGACCTTATCACGACCGAGACGTCATACGCGGCGGTCGTCGACGCCCCCGCCGTCGACGAGGTGGTCGACGAACCGCTCCAGAGTGCCTCGACAGGGACGGAGTTCGCAGAGGTCTTCTCGCCCAAGGCGACGACGCCGGTCGTCTTCCGCGACGGCGGCTTCGAGAACGCGCAGACCAGTTTCCTCCGCGACACCCAGTTCTATCTGTCCGGGAACGCGGGGTACATCTCGGATCCGATCTACTCGATGGGCGAGACGTACACCTTCAGTGCCAGCGGCGACGGGCTCGAATCGACCTCGTTCTCCGTCGAGTACACGATCCCGGCGAGCGAGGTCGGGATCGCGGCGCGCGTCAGCGCCGACGGCTCAAGCCCGGCGTATTTTCGCGTCCACGTCGTCGACGACTCTGACGGTACATCGTTGGGCAAGGCCACGTTCGAAGACATCGGCTACGGCAGCAGCCCCGGCTGGTTCGGTGATTCGACGCAGTTCGACGACGTCGACTACACTGGGTGGGACGGCGGCGACATCCCACCGGGCGAGTACCGACTCGAAGTCGAGTGTTACTGGGATGGCGATCTGATCTACTTCGACGCCGCCTCGCTCCACGATATGCGATACTACGACAGCACTGACTTCGACGAGAACGGGGAACTGACCGACGGCAAGGCACTCGACAAGCCGGTAGACTACAAGCCGGTGACGGTCGAGTCGGACGATGCCCAGACGGTCTACTCGGTCACGACGGGGTATCTCGACACCACGTGGACCGATACGTCGGGCGCGCAGGCGATCGCGCTCTCGAACGACAACGGCCGGTCGTGGACCGAGGTGACGAACGCGACGTCCGTCTCGACGGACTTCGACGCCCTCGGCGCCAGTCTCCGGGCGCGCGTGACGTTCGACGGCTACGAACCGGACGGCGTCCGGAGTCAGTCACCCCGGTATGGCTATGCGCCCCAGCGCGTCGAGAGCTACGAGTTGTCGTTCGACGGCGACGACACGCCGCTGGTCGTCAACGCGAGCTGGGATACCGACCTGCTGGACGTCCTGGTCGAGATCGCCGAGCAGTCCGACTCGCTGTTCGAAGTGCGGTATAGCGACGCCAACGGCACCGAGATCCACTGGGCGCAGGCCGGCCAGCGCTCGAGCACCGAGGCACCCTCGCTCGCAAACTACTCGGTGACGAAACGGGGCGATCGCACCTTACGGGCGACCGTTCTCGGTGGGGGCCGCTCGGAGACCGAGACGATCACCGCCGACCTGGGGACGTCGATCGAACTCGAGCACACGAACCTCATCTCGGGGACTGAGACCGTCCGAGATGCCGACAGCGGCGAGAGGTTCGAATACCTTCAAGACTACACGATCCAGAACACGACCGGGACGATCACGTTCCTCGCCGACGGGAGCATCACCGACGGGCAGGAGATCGAGATTTCGTACAACTACAAGGTCTCCGGCACCTACGAGGCCGACGCCTACGACGGCGACCCGCGCTACGATCGGACGGCCACGATCTCCGGGATCACGACCGAACGCGGCTGCGAACTTGCGGCGAAACTAATCGTCGACACAGCGGCCGACCCCCGCTGGGAGGCAGACGTCGAGATTCCGGCGAGCGCGGCCCTCGACGGCCTCCTGGAGGCGCTCGATCTCGAGGGGGTCCCGGGCGAGGCGATGAGCGTCTACGACCTGACGGTCTCACCGGAACGCCTCTCGCTGCGGCTGGGCTCGCGGGAGCGCGTCCGGGAGACGATCGAGCAGATCCGCTCGACGGTCGAGACGGCGAGCGAGCGGGTCTGATCAATCGTAACAAAGCGCTACAATTGCGAACAGTACGGCGATAGGCGAATTGGTCTACTGATTCAACCTACCAAGGCTTTCTGCTTAGTGAGACGGGCGGTCGCCTAAACCGCCTTCTGGACATTGACGGGTTCCAATTCCGTTCTGGGTTTCTCCCTGCTGCGACCTACCGACGCGGCCGGTAGATACACCGCCAATCGCCCGTTTCAATCCCGTTCTGGGTTTTCTGACTCCTGCGACACAGCCACAGTCACGGCGGCATCAGCTACGATTAGTTTCAATCCCGTGCTGGGTTTTCTGACTCCTGCGACTCCGCGATAAGTTCGTTGTCGGGGCCGGGAACAGCTAGTTTCAATCCCGTGCTGGGTTTTCTGACTCCTGCGACAGCCGGTCGACGAGCGGACGAACGCCTATCGACCGACCGACGCCGGCCGGTTTCAATCCCGTGCTGGGTTTTCTGACTCCTGCGACATGGACTCGCTGACCCGTTCGCGAGCACTGGAGGCTGTTTCAATCCCGTGCTGGGTTTTCTGACTCCTGCGACGGTCACCTCCGAACGGCAGGTCGAACCCCCAGATGAGTTTCAATCCCGTGCTGGGTTTTCTGACTCCTGCGACCGCCTCGGCGTCGCTCTCGTCTTTCACGAGGCCGGCGTTTCAATCCCGTGCTGGGTTTTCTGACTCCTGCGACATCGTCGGGACGTCGTTGGTGGCGACGGTCTGGCGTTTCAATCCCGTGCTGGGTTTTCTGACTCCTGCGACAATCAGTGACCACGATCGTCTCGGTCAACTCCGACAGGTTTCAATCCCGTGCTGGGTTTTCTGACTCCTGCGACCTCGCGGATGACTTCCGCGAGCATCCCGACAAGATCGTTTCAATCCCGTGCTGGGTTTTCTGACTCCTGCGACTTCGGCGGACGTGGGCGACCGACTGTTACTATAGTCTGTTTCAATCCCGTGCTGGGTTTTCTGACTCCTGCGACGGACTCACACGGGCGCTCCTCGCCGTTTTGGTGTGGGTTTCAATCCCGTGCTGGGTTTTCTGACTCCTGCGACGAGTGGGGCCACGACGAGACCGAGTTACTCGACCGGTTTCAATCCCGTGCTGGGTTTTCTGACTCCTGCGACACGAGGATGTTAACCGAGTCGCATTCGACCTCGAACTGTTTCAATCCCGTGCTGGGTTTTCTGACTCCTGCGACTTCGACACTGAGCAGCGCGACGATGACGGCAACTTCGTTTCAATCCCGTGCTGGGTTTTCTGACTCCTGCGACCGCGATTGTCGTCGCCGCTCTGATTATAGGAGAGTTGTTTCAATCCCGTGCTGGGTTTTCTGACTCCTGCGACACACGCGGCTCCCGGCGGTCGACGAGCCGGACGAGCTGTTTCAATCCCGTGCTGGGTTTTCTGACTCCTGCGACTACATCGGTTGCATTGATCCCGGTGAATCTTAATGGTGTTTCAATCCCGTGCTGGGTTTTCTGACTCCTGCGACAATCGTGCCGGACAGTGACGAACCGTTTGTTGACGAGTTTCAATCCCGTGCTGGGTTTTCTGACTCCTGCGACTGGGGGTCGAAATACGTCTATGCAAACTATAAACGTCTATCATCACATCATTTTCGGCTAGCAGTTCGTGGACCGGGGCTGTACACAGGGTTCAAAAAGGTTGACGAAGAGTTATTCTCGAGTAACCTCCGAGAGCAACCACCCCGTCGGTGTTACCTCGACGTACTTTGCTCGCCCACTGTTTTGAGTCGTGACCAGACCGTCGTCCTCGAGGACGGCGACGTGCCGGGCAATCGTACTCGAGTCGTGATCAGTTTTACTGGTGAGTTCAGAGATCGATAGCTGTTGATCAGCCATCGCGAGCGCCCGTAACGTCGGACGTGCATGCTCAGGAATTGTTGCGGTAAGGTGGGGAAGCTCAATCTCCGCCACCTGTTGGTCGATATCGGTGTACTGGAACGCCTGTTCGATACGGTGAGCATACATCGTGGCAGCCATCGAGAGCGGAAGGAACACCTCGCGTGCTCCACCGCCGAAATTGACGATCACCGAACCGTCGGCGTCGTCAATGATCGCACCACACTGTTGCACCGCGTCGGGAACGTCGCTCGTATCGATGCGCTCAACTGCAACCTTCACGCCCGGCGTGATCTTCTGGAGCGTCTCTCGCACATGATCGACCGCAGCCATTGCACGATCGTCTTCACGCTCCGTTTCGGGCCGCAACAGTCGAACGACGTCGCCGTCCTCAAGTCCGTTACGCAACACTGGTCGCGTAACCCGCGTCTCGTCAAACCCCAGCGTCGACACGTACGTCCGCATTGCTGAATTCGTCGTGGAGAGCGACTAAAGGTGTACCGACAGGTCGACGGTCAGCGACTCGGTCCGTCGGTGTCCCTCACTTCGTCGCGGTGCAACTGACCGGTACTAGTCTCATCGCTGTACAAGAAATATCTAATCTCCGATATCTTTATCACCTCCCGGTCGGTAGAGAGTGCCGTGTCATCGCAGCACGCCCGACCGCAAACAGCACTCCGGCGCGTCGACTTGACGCTTCGAGCCGAGTCGACGTTTCCAGTGCCATACTCCGACGGCTACTCGGTGTATGGTGCCTTGCTCGATGCCCTCGATTCGGTTGACGCCGACGTGAGCCAGCGCGTCCACGACGCGCCTCTGGGGAGTGTCCACAGCAGTGGGCTACTCGGTCCATTCGGGAACAGCAACCGTCCCTATCACAAGTCTGTCCGGAACGGTGAGCAATACCGGCTCTCGCTCGGCATCGTCGACCCGTCGGATGTCGAAATCTTCCAGGCGCTTGTCAACGCCGTCGTCCTCGAGGGTAACTCGCTCGAACTTTCCCACGGGTTGCTCCACGTCGAGACCTTCGAAAGCGAGAACGAGACCCACGAGGAGATCCTTGGACGTGCATCACGCGTGGACGATCCGACGCTCGAAATGCGGTTCCAGACGCCGACCTGCATCGAGGAAGCCGGCGACGTGACGACGATGTTCCCGCATCGGATTCCAGTGTTTACCTCGCTACTCGGAAAGTGGAACCGGACCGCACCCGAGGAACTCGAGTTGGATCTCTCACAGGAGGAGATTGCCGGAAACGTGCTTGAGAAACCCGATCCTGATCGCTACGACACCCACTCGGTACTGGTGAGTCGCGGTGAAACCGACGATAGGGAGACCCGAAGCATCATGAAGCAAGGGTTCACCGGCCTGTGTGAGTA
The DNA here is from genome assembly GCF_024296665.1 of Salinilacihabitans rarus. NCBI lineage: Archaea > Methanobacteriati > Methanobacteriota > Halobacteria > Halobacteriales > Natrialbaceae > Salinilacihabitans > Salinilacihabitans rarus. Next base: position 552,216 of record NZ_CP100762.1, read on the forward strand.
CGAGTTCAAGGACGCGAGTGAGGCGGTAGAGAACGCCGTAACGACGCTTGCGCTGTTCGGGAAGTACTCAGGTGTTGGAAGTGCCGTCGCGCGAGGGTGTGGAGACGTGGAGGTGACTATCTCCGATGACTGACGACCGCTCGGACGAGGACGTCCTCGATTCAATCCTCGGAAATCTCCGTCCACAGTCGGGCGGCGGGACCGAAGTCGAGCGATCGGTGGAGGAGACGGTGCTGGAAGACTTCCGGACATCCGTCGATCCTAGAATCGTCGACACTGGGTGGGGATTCGAGGCTGCGAAGAGTGTTGAGTTGGGGAAAACGGACCAGTCATTACTCAACCATGTCAGGAACGGTGTATTCGTACTCGCACAGTTGAATGAGGCCGCCCGATCGCTCGGCGGATACACACTTGACGAAGCAGATCTGCGAGCTACGATCGCATTGTTCACGATCCACGATATCCACAAGCTCAATTCCGAGCGTGACGTGGACCCCGAATCCCGGTTCGACATTTCGGCTAAGGAAGTGCAACAGTACGTCGAAGCGTTTGGACTCGACGACTTTGCGCCGGAATTGACTACCAAGGATTTCCGATCATGTGCGATCGACCACCATGACGACTGGACGGCCAACTACGACCAGACGACGCGCCGGTTCGACGATCTGCGTCCGTTCGTACGAGTTGCGGACGCATTTGCATCGTGTGACACACCCGAAGCAGCAACGACTAAATCTGTCCAGACAGCGATCAACCGCGCCTATCTCAAATCGGAATTTGAACTCCGCTGCCACGTCATCGATGACGTGAAAGGGGTCTTGACGAATCTCCTGAACGCGGCGGTCTCCGAACGCTTGGGCGCGTTCGACTATCAGCCGGTGGCGATCTATCAGGACGGATGCGTCTACCTCGCGCCAGAAGATGTGAATCGGCCAGAGGTAGATCAAACACTGGTCGATGAAATTTTAGAGCAACTTCAAGAAAATACACAGAAATCACATTCCGCATTCGCGTCTGCAAGCGAACTTAGGTCGAATCTGTCTACCCGATATGCGAAGGATTTCTACGGGATCAATGATCAAGATTTCTTCTACGCTGGTGCAGAAACCGTGCTTGCTGCGGTAGCTCAAAAATCTGTTTCGGACGCAAATCCAGATGAAGAGCCCACCGAAAACATGGTAGAGACGATGGAGAGTCTTGAGGAATATATCCCACTAAATATTGAACGCACGCGTAGGCCAGTCGGAATAGCAAGATTCGTATATACCGTACGGCGTGCGTTCGTCGATCCACTGATTGAAGATAATGCAGATTCTCAACTGAAAGAAACATGTAAGATATTATCCATCTCTGATGAAGTTCTTGAGGGGTTGCTGAAAGCATCTGAAGAGGATGATAATGATAAGTCAGACTTCTCTTTGACTGCCGGAGGAAGATGGGACTATGCTTACGGAATTGGACAAGCTCTGCTCAACGAAGATTTGACCGATCCAGTTAAATTGAAAGAACGAGCCAATTCAGGTCTCAGTCGGCGTGCTGAAAATTGGGCCGAGATCGTCGAAGACTTCCATGCCGGAAATCTACGCGAAGAACTCGCAGCGTACCTATCTGACGTGGTATCTATCGATGGATGTCCAATCGCTGTAGGCAGCGAGACCCTCAGTGACCCATTCGAGGAATATCATAATACCCGGCGGGGGAAAACGTGTGTGCTTTGCAACCGTGGTACAACGAGTACGCGAAAGGCCGATATCGAGACCCCTAAGTCACTAACAACACTCAAAGCGGGGTATTCCAATCATGTGCCAGTGGATGCCGGCAAACCCGACAATCTGCTCACTTGTATTCCATGTCAGATAGAACTCTCGTTACGGGAAACCGGTGCATCTCAAAGAGAAGAGGGTCGACTCTTTGTTCACCTGATCCCTGATTACTTCTACACACCGCTATCGTGGCGTAGCTACAGCGACGTCATGAGCGAATTTACTGGGGAGAGCCAAATCGAACTCGGACGGCTGGCGGAAGCAATACTGTGGCTGACGGACGACCCTGAGGCGGCGAACGTTGAGGGATTCGAGAACGCGCTCTTCGATGAGGAAAGCGGTCGTCCGATGGTTGAAACGCTCGATCAGGGATTTAATCCGGGAACGCAGTACGGTGCTCGCACTCTCGGGTACTACAAACCGCAAGACAACGAGGCGGAATTCCAGTTCTTCGGTGTGTATGTTGCCCTTGCTGTCGCAGCATACGCCGGTCTTCGAGTATATGTCTCGGAGTCTCCGATCCCCGACATCAGGGGTCGAGACTTCCAGACGTACGCTCGCGTTGGGGCCGGGTTTACACAGGTCCATGATTTCTACAGCACAGAAATACCACTGTCGCGAGTTGAATCCCGATTGCGAGCTGCGTCAGCACTTGTCAAATTAGGGTATGGAGCGATGGATAGTAACAATAAAAAGCGAAACGACGCGCTGTTCGCGAAGTTCCTCCGGGTAACGCGGAATCAGCTGCTCCCCGGATCACACCTGCTCAAGCGCATCGCGCAGGCCGATGATGGCAGTGACGCTCGCTATCTGCTGGAGGAAGCACGGGTGCTCGATCAGGAAACTGGTATAGATTCGACAACTAACACCACCAAAATACACGACAAATGAAAGAGACAAGCGATACAATTGCAGAACTCGCAGCGCGTTCGTTCGACGTGATACGGCCCGCGCCGGGAAACGACAAACCGTACGCGATCGAACGTGTATTCCGCGAGAGCGTCAAGGCAGTCAAAGAGTTCGGACCGCTTGAAATTTCCCGACAGGACGCGATCGATGCAGTTGCCGGTCGAGTCGGGAAAGTTCCCGAACGAAGTGAACAGGTCTATCGCGTCCCATACGAAGACAGTGATGTCGGTGGCGCTTACAATGAGCGCGTCGAACGATATGCCGAATTCTTCGTCGATGAGGTCCTAATCGGGATGTTCGACGGCAAGCCGTCGCGGTTGAAGCGCCGGGCGAACAATCTCGCAGACGGGTTCTACGCGGCGACGCTCCGGCTGCAGCGCGAACAGTTCGAAAACGACTCCGCAAATACCGACAACTAATGATCGACCAAGACACCTATCCCGAACTTGAACCTGGTACTGTTCCCGCAGACGAGATGACGCTCCGTCCTCGGAGCAATTTCGTTAATCTACTCGTCCTTCGTGAACTCGAGAGTCATGCAGTTTTCACGACCAATGGAGAGGACGCTGACATCGCAACTGTTCCCCTCGGTACCACTAATGGACCTCAGGACTACGCTCCCGGTCTCATGTTCATGCGAAAACAGACCGGGAGCGACCGACGCTTCGGGAAAGCCCTACAGCGCGACCTCGACCTCTTCGATGATGACGAAGACGAGTGTACGATGCAAGTTAACGAGATGTGTCAAGACTGCATTGAGTGCATCCTCTATGGAAGCGCCGCGAGTAACAATGAAGGGAACGACATTTCGATCACTTCGCGGGTCATGTACGACACGGCCTACTCATTACGCGACGCGAGCGTCGTAATTGACGAGAAGTTCCAGAATGCGCCCGGTGACGATTTCGCCAAATCCGCGGAGGCAACGATCCGGGAACCCGACTTCTTCGAGCCCGGAACGATGTTTCCCAGCGTCGTGACGCTTCGAGACGCGACTCCAGCAGAGGTCGCGTTCGTACTCGGAATTACTGCCAAGAACAAACGCTATGGAGCGACAACGTCCCGACTCGGACGAGTCAATAACCGAATTCTCGGCATGTATGTTGGGAGCGAAGAAGGGCCAGCGAACCTAGAGTTGACGCGAGAAGCGATCTCGCGGTTGCGAGACGATGAACGGACCGATTACGATTCGGTTACTGACGTGGTGATGGCCGAAACACTCGATCCGTCACGCACCGCAGATCACGTTCAGGCCGCGTTTGAGGGCGCTATCGACGCCGATGGCTTAGACCTAGAACGAGTGTCCGATGGAACGGTCGCCGAGATTCTCGATAAGGCGACGAGCGAGGAGCTCGGCGACTTGCTGGCAGAGCAGCGAGAACACTCGAGGACATTCCTCGATCAGGCGGAGTAAAGGCATGAAGGTTCTCGAAGCGATTCTTCGGACGCGCGGGGAAGTCACGTTCACCTCGCGAGAGGTCGGACGACTGGCCGATACGGAGCCGTACATCCTCAACACGGCTCTCTACTACGCGCTGGGTCTCGCGAGTGGTCGCTACGTGGATACCTCATACGAACCGACTTATATCGAGGACACTGCGGATATCACCGACATCTACGTCTCGCCTGCTGCGCCAACCGACGAAGCCGCACCGAACTACGTGACGACCACCTACAATGCGACGCGCGACGAATACGCGGAGGTGAACTACTCGGCTCAAGATGACCCGAACGCCAAACAGAACCTGCCTTCATATGGGCGACGACGGTCACTCGCTCACGGGACGCCGCTCCGGTTTTTCATCATCCCGCGCGGACGATCGGTAGCCGACCTCGAACGACGGTTGCCGAGCTACGTCAGGCTGGGCAAAAAACGAGGGAAAGCCAGACTCGATGTCAAACGACGCCCTTCAACCCGACAAACCGGAAAGTTTAGACTGAATCATCCGATCGGCGCGTACGATCATCCCGATCCTCCAGAGGGTAATGTCATTACGAAGGCGATGAAGCCCACGCCACTCGTGATGCAGGGCGATTACACCGGCGAGTACATCAGCATCGACCGGGGCGAGAACGACCCTATTCACTTTCCTGCCGGACTCATCTTCCTCGCGACCAAACGATGACAACGCTCAATCTCGCCGGCGTTGCACTCCGAACGTACGATCATCCCTATCCGTTCGACGTCGCTCCCTTCGCCCACCAGCGGGAAATGTTGTGGTTATTTCAAGAACGCGATCGATTTGTCGCGGTAAACGATAGTCCAACTGGTGGTGGAAAAACATCGTCGTGGCTGGCCCCAGTCCTCGACGAACAACTCGACACAATCGCGATCTACCCCACCAACGCGCTCATTGCAGATCAGCAAGATGCCATCCAACGTGCAGTCGACGATGCAGTAAATCACGACGTTGCCGTGTTGAGAGTGACCGCGGACAGGCTAGCTGAAAGGAGTGACCAGTTCGCTCCTAATTCGCATGGAGGAGTCCTTGACGACTGGCTTCAACAGGAGGGACGCTACAACGATCAGCGTATCCTGTTGACGAACCCAGACCTTCTCGTGATGATGCGTCGCAACCTCTATCGAAGAGGATCACGTGAATACAAGGACTTCGAAGCCGCGATCGTCGATGAATTTCATCGAGCCGGTCGCAAGGAGCAGAACACTCTTCGCTTTCTGCTTGACGAGATGCAAGCGGAAGACGAGGAGATCGTCGCGCTCCGGAAGGTGGCGTTTCTTAGTGCGACACCTGACGAACGCCAAGAACGACTTTTCGAACACGCGATGGAGGCACCGTACGTGCGGATCACCAAAGAAAATTGTTGTGAACTGGCATCGTTCACCGATCCACCCGGCGACGATTGGTACGGAGTAATGCCACCTATCGAACTCAATGTCCGAACGGCGCCAACCTTCGGCACGGGTGAGACACTCAAAAGCGATGAGGAGGAGACGCTGTCGTTCTGTCGCAGGGGCAGAACGGTCATCATGCTCGACGGTATTCACGAGGTCGAAGCCGTCCACAGGTGGCTCCAGAACACGCTTGACGGCCGCGTTGAACGGATTGACGGCTTCGACAGGGGCGACAAGCGCGAAAAACTCAATCAGTTCGACGTTTTGGTCAGCAATTCGGCCGTTGAGGTCGGTATTGACTTCGATGTTGACCGAATTCTCTTCGCCGGTCATGACAAGGATAGCTTTCTCCAGCGACTCGGACGGTTGCGCTCGGAGACCTGTTTACGGAAAGCCCGGTGTTACGTGCCAGCAGGGATTGCCGATATGTTGTCGAACCACGACAGCGAGACACTTACCCGACAGGAACTTGATGAGTTGCTGGACGACGCATACCCCGAACCACGTCGTCCCGAGACATTCGACGCACGATACTCAGCGGCAGAGGCGTTCGAACACCTCAATGATCGGCTACGAAACGCTCCGCCAGACGAAGTGCAAGAGATCAAGCGATCGACACTTGACCGTATCAAACGGCACTTTGGCATCGGATCGGAAACGGAGTTTTCGCTCCGAGATATGGAGGCGTTCACCGGTGCCCTCAACTGGCGAGTACTGACGAAACTACAGTGGTACCGAGGAGATAGCATTCAGTCACTCGTCTACGACCGGACGAGAGAGTACGTCACCGTCTACGACCTGTTTTACCTCCTTAGGTACGGCAACGTAGAATTCGTCGACCGCGGAACGTTCGAGCGGATCATTCCAGATAGACACAGAGACAGTATCGACCGTAGCCATCGATATGTCGACGGGTTCTGTATCTACGACGGGACGATCCAGACCAACGACGAAGGTTACGGTCGCAACGTGTATTTTACGGGTGGCACGCTGAACGCGTGGCTGGACCAGACCTCGAATACAGGACGGAAACCACAGACAAAATCTGGGTTGCGAATCGACGTCGATCCGAATGGGACTGGATCGCGCGTTCCTTCAATCACGAAGGTCAACGAACGACTTCGCAAACGAGGTGAGCGAGTTGACGACGAAGAAGAAGGATTACTGTGTTATGCTGTTAGTGGCTCTCCTAGTCGCGTGAAACGACAGTACGGCCTCGACGACTTTTTCTTCCTTTATCCGATTCAGGTACAGAACAAAGCTGTGCATAGTCTCGCTATCGGAACTGATGCTCTCTACCTTCATTGTCACGTTCTCGAACAAAAGAACCGGCTGACGGATGATACCGGATCTATTAACTCCATATGATAGGATCGGGATTCAGGGATGAACTCGTGCACGTTAGTGCGTTACAGGAGTTCGTTTATTGTTCACGACGATATTACTATCATCGATATCACGATCAGATCGGTTCGCCGTTTGAGCTCGTTGACGGGCGATCGAAACACGCTACCCAGTCACGCCGTGGCGGTTGGACCACGGAACGGTACTTCCGATCGGAAGAGCTCGGATTGCATGGAAAGATTGACCTCGTCGAGAGTGATCATGGTTCGCTTACCCCTGTCGAGCGGAAACGGGCCGAGAGTGGGGATTACTATCTGAGTGATGAGGTTCAGTTGGCTGGATACTGTATGTTGCTTGAGTCTGCGATCGATGAGCAAGTCAATGTCGGATATATTTATCTCTACTCGACAGACGAACGACACGCGATCCGAATTTCGGACAACCATCGACAAACCGTGGAAGAAACCGTCTCCCGCATCAACTCGATGACTGTCAGTTCGATCCCACCATTCACGGATAATCCGAGTAAATGCGACGGCTGTTCTGCACGCGAATACTGCCTACCGGCTGAAACCGCCCGAATGGAACATGATAAAGTCCGTGGCACAGGCTGGGAGGACCAGCAATGAAAGAATCAGAAGCGATCTTCGAGGATTCGGTCATCTTCGTGACCAAACAAGGTACCCAAGTCCGGATCGACGGGGGGCAGGTCGTGATCTGGAACGTCGACGCCGAGGAAGATGAAGACCGAAAATTAGCTGGATATCCGATCGAGCAGCTAGATACAATCAACGTCTTCGGCGGGGTCAACTTCTCGACGCCGTTCGTCGCGAAGGCAAACGAACACGGGATCGTCCTCAACTACTTCACCGAGAACGGGAAGTACCGAGGAAGCTTTGTTCCTGAGAAGAACACAATCGCGGAGGTCCGTCGAGCACAGTACGCCCTCTCGAGGGATGATGAGATCGCTATCGCTCGACAGATGATTCAGGCGAAGGTTCGCAACGCACGAACGCTGCTCTCCCGGAAGGGCGTGTACGGAACGGATGTCCTCAAGGACCTTGGTGTCCGGGTGGAGGACGCGACGACGAAAGACGACATCCGTGGCGTGGAGGGTGAAGCTGCAGAGCGATACTTCCAGCGACTCGACGAGACGCTCATCGACGGCTGGACGTTCGAAAAACGGACAAAACGACCACCGGAAGATCACATCAACTCGTTGTTATCACTGACCTACGTCTTCATGAAAAACGAGGTACTGGCTGCACTTCGACAATATAATCTTGATCCGTTTCTCGGTGTGTTACACGCTGATCGCCACGGCCGCCCATCACTCGCATTGGACCTCCAGGAGGAGTTTCGACCGATCTTCTGCGATGCCTTCGTCACGCGGCTAGTCAACCGAGGGACGATTACCCACGACGACTTCCGGAAGGACAACCGACTCAACGGCGACGCGTTCAAGACCTACTGCGCGAAGTTCGACGAGTTCATGAAAGAAGAACTGACCCACCCACACTTTGAGTACACCGTCACGCGACGTAAGGCAATTCGCCAGCAAGCAATTCTCTTGCGAAAGACAATCACTAGCGAGCTCGACAAGTATCACTCATTTTCGTTTGTACGATAACCATGCGTCTCGTGATCGCATACGACGTCAGCGACGATACAAATCGCCGCCGTGTGTATCGGACGCTACAACGATACGGTGCTTGGCAACAGTACAGTGTCTTCGAACTCGAGATAGACAGTGCCCAACGCGTCGAGCTGGTAGACGAACTTGAGTCATACATCAATTCTAGCGACGGAGACCGAATTCGGATCTATCGACTCTGTAGTGCCTGCCAAGACGCGACGACGGATATCGGGAGTGAGCCACCCGACGAACAGTCGAACGTAATCTGACGGTCTCTCTTCGTGAACCTTTATTAACTCACTGTACAGCCCCAGTCGACGAATGCAGGTGAGGATTTCAGACCACAAGAAACGTTTTTGATTCCTCTGGTTGTATCTCGACCCCCTGTCGCAGAGACCAGAAAACCCAGCACGGGATTGAAACAATTATCTGCTTGCAGGTACGCCCATTCGCGCCAATCGTCGCAGAGACCAGAAAACCCAGCACGGGATTGAAACCCTACTGGATCAGCTATACGATGCCCTCGCGCGAGGACGTCGCAGAGACCAGAAAACCCAGCACGGGATTGAAACTCTCAATCTCGAACGCGCCCGCCGGCGTGACGAAGTCGCAGAGACCAGAAAACCCAGCACGGGATTGAAACTGCGTGGCATACCAGCGGAGCACTTCGGGCCACGTCGCAGAGACCAGAAAACCCAGCACGGGATTGAAACAGCTCCACATCCAACCCGGAGACCTTGAGGGCGACGTCGCAGAGACCAGAAAACCCAGCACGGGATTGAAACAATTGTGAGAGAGGTCGCGGAGTATGGAGGGTGGATGTCGCAGAGACCAGAAAACCCAGCACGGGATTGAAACATGAGTTCCGGTGTCAGAACAACGAGTGTTGGGTGGGTCGCAGAGACCAGAAAACCCAGCACGGGATTGAAACTCGTTGTTACTCATTCTGACCTCCGTCCGTACGGAGTCGCAGAGACCAGAAAACCCAGCACGGGATTGAAACACAAGACCTCGTCCGTCGCGGCCACCGCGACCGTGTCGTCGCAGAGACCAGAAAACCCAGCACGGGATTGAAACAGAGCCGCGAGTTTCCACGGCGCGAGTATCCACAACCCGTCGCAGAGACCAGAAAACCCAGCACGGGATTGAAACGTCGGCGAAGTCGTCGGGGATGTTGAACGAGGTCTGGTGTCGCAGAGACCAGAAAACCCAGCACGGGATTGAAACCGGGTATGCTGTGGGGAGCACACGGTGACCCACCTGGTCGCAGAGACCAGAAAACCCAGCACGGGATTGAAACAAAGCGTCGGAACCGATACGCTCACGGCAAACGGCAGTCGCAGAGACCAGAAAACCCAGCACGGGATTGAAACTCTACGCGATCGACATCAAGCAGGTGGACGCCGACGGTCGCAGAGACCAGAAAACCCAGCACGGGATTGAAACGAGAGTGGCGCGTAACGGCGGTCTACGACCGATACGTCGCAGAGACCAGAAAACCCAGCACGGGATTGAAACTTCCTGGGTGCGCGAGATCGACCAGAGTTCGCGTTGTCGCAGAGACCAGAAAACCCAGCACGGGATTGAAACAAGAAGACGACCACCCCCGGGATCGAGCAACTGTCGCAGAGACCAGAAAACCCAGCACGGGATTGAAACACGACGTCGACGACCGACACGCCGGTTAACGTCTCGTCGCAGAGACCAGAAAACCCAGCACGGGATTGAAACGACGATGGCGCAGAGATGGCTGCACGGTCCCTCGTGGTGTCGCAGAGACCAGAAAACCCAGCACGGGATTGAAACTTAGCTACTCCGCTGGCAACCGAGGGCCGGGCAGGGAGTCGCAGAGACCAGAAAACCCAGCACGGGATTGAAACCCGACTACGTGGCCGGCATGGACTTCGCGGCCGAGAGGTCGCAGAGACCAGAAAACCCAGCACGGGATTGAAACACCAAAACGTCGGAATCGAACTCGGGGAGAGGGATGTCGCAGAGACCAGAAAACCCAGCACGGGATTGAAACCGTTTCTCACGATCGGACACAAGTAACGATCCGTCGGTCGCAGAGACCAGAAAACCCAGCACGGGATTGAAACAGGGTCGTCGTCCGCTGAATCGTCTCCTCGGCAAGCGGTCGCAGAGACCAGAAAACCCAGCACGGGATTGAAACATATCCTCCTCGGGCTGGTGCTGTGGGTCCGCGCCGTCGCAGAGACCAGAAAACCCAGCACGGGATTGAAACTCGCAGGAGTAGAGGCCGCCGTCGGCGTCGATGCAGTCGCAGAGACCAGAAAACCCAGCACGGGATTGAAACTACCATCGTTCCTGTGATACACAGATCAATAGAGTCGCAGAGACCAGAAAACCCAGCACGGGATTGAAACGGATTACGTCGAGACGAACGCTCCCGTGCCGGAGGTCGCAGAGACCAGAAAACCCAGCACGGGATTGAAACCGAGCCACGGGCCGGCGAGCGCGTCGCCCGCCGTCGGTCGCAGAGACCAGAAAACCCAGCACGGGATTGAAACAAAAACGCGCGCGCGTCGTCGAACCAGCTCGGGTCGTCGCAGAGACCAGAAAACCCAGCACGGGATTGAAACAAAACGCTCCGGGGCCGATCCGATTTTAAAGATGTCGCAGAGACCAGAAAACCCAGCACGGGATTGAAACCTTCTGAATGTGATCGTGAAGACCGTCCATCGTCCGAAGTCGCAGAGACCAGAAAACCCAGCACGGGATTGAAACAATAAACGATAGTTCGAAATCCTACCGCGATGGTCGATTGTCGCAGAGACCAGAAAACCCAGCACGGGATTGAAACAGGGGACGCGGCGGACGTACGTCGAGGGCGACGAGAGTCGCAGAGACCAGAAAACCCAGCACGGGATTGAAACATACATCGAACGGCGAAAGTCTCGGCGCGAGCGATCGTCGCAGAGACCAGAAAACCCAGCACGGGATTGAAACCCGAGATCGTCGTTGTCTACCTCGCGTGGTGCGGGGGTCGCAGAGACCAGAAAACCCAGCACGGGATTGAAACGTAGCGAGCGGTAACCTGTTAATCCCGGCGCCCGGCGGTCGCAGAGACCAGAAAACCCAGCACGGGATTGAAACATACCGCAACCGATCTTACATCGTCAGAGTGGCCGTGTCGCAGAGACCAGAAAACCCAGCACGGGATTGAAACAGGACGAGCAGCTCGCCCGTGTCGGCGACGACGTCCGTCGCAGAGACCAGAAAACCCAGCACGGGATTGAAACCTCGTTCCAGGCCTCTTCGAGGAGGTCGCTCACATTGTCGCAGAGACCAGAAAACCCAGCACGGGATTGAAACCATCGAGAAGGTCGCGATGGAGTCGGCCTTCGAGAGTCGCAGGAGACCGAAAACCCGAGAAGAGATGAAACAGGGTCCGTTGAAACAATCTTTCGAGGACCGAATCGACCACTACACGTCCTTTCAAACGGATTTTTTGTAACTTAGAATAATCATCCCTTCACAGATCGACTCAATCTATTACTCGCTTAACCGCTCTCACTTACCTATATTGTGTTCTTCTGCGATCGCGACGGCCAGCCACCGCGCCCGCCGCGCAAGATCGGGATCGACGTCCTCGTAGTCGTCGGCGAGACGCTGCAGTGCGACGATCACGAGCCAGTCCTCCAGCGGTGAGGTCTCGACGTGCATCGCCGGCGTTGGCCGCGGCTTCGGATATAAACCTGAAATCAATAAGGCAAGTGAGGTTGGTGGATTCGGTGTTCAGTTATAAGGAGGGTCAGAGAACAGTCCGACCAGGACGATCGCTGCGCCCATGCTCGTATTAGTTTTGCAGGAGCCTAGGAAGGCGTGATAAATGCGTGTTCAGGTCTGGTGAAACTGTTGATGATTCCGCTAGTAGAATCGTCGCTGTCGTAGCCATTTCGGATCGTTTCAGCACGAGCTAAATTCGTGCCTCGGACTGGATAAGACATTAAGAAAACGAATAAAAACCTAATCGCTTCGAGTCTAGCCTATCGCCACGGGTTTTCGTTCGCAGGAATCGACGATTTCATAACGGCATCACCCGCCGTACCGATTCCGTCGCCATAGTGGAAATCTCCTACAACCTGTGCCGTACATTTCGACATAATCGGCATAGGTTTATTCACGTATGCCCACCGTTCCCAGTCACGTCCTTCACAGTCTTCTTCACCATCCGGATATTCATCGTCATCCGTGCTTTTAGCCTGCGAAGTGTAGCCGGTAGCCATAACGGAAGGCGTGGCCATACCAGTATTCGAGGTGTAACTTTCCGAACAGACCGTAATACCCATACGATGGTCGTAATACCCGCTGTTATCGTAAATTTCGGTGTTAAAGGTCTGACCGTGGATTAGTTCGTGAATAAAGATATTATATCCGTAGTCGTAACCGGTCTGGCTTCCAGTGTCGATGTCGAAGCCGATATCCGCGTGGTCAGCATTGGCAAAGGCGAAAATACCTTCGTCTGTCTGGATATCATCACCGCTCGGATCTGATTCGTAATTATACAGGCTTCCCCACGACTGGCCGAGATACGTATCAGTGTTCCGGATGATGGCGATATTCATATTTTCCGGCGAACGGCGATAGCTGGAAGCCGCATTACGCACGTCATCAGGGGAAAGAACTTCGCGGTCTATCTGAAGCGAAGACCAACCGTGTTCTCGTGCTGTATACACATCGACATTACCGACATAAGCGAACCAGCTTTCGAGATACTGCGCGAAGTCGTGCGCGGCATCGATACAGCCGTCATAAAATTCACTATCCTGAGTTGTGATATTAGGTCCGTCGTAAACGTAAATAGTCAGGTCCTGATAGTCGGCTGAATCGTTCGTAAGATGCGAAGCCGACGCGAGTCCGGAAGTAGCACCGACTGCACCGGCGCTAGCACCTGCGACGGCGGCTGATCTCATAAACGTACGTCGATCGATCGATCGGCAATTACCTTCAGACATTGCAGAACCACCCACAGCAGTGAGCTTAATAAAACCTTACTATAATCCGTCGGCACCTCGTTTAGACTCCCCGGTAATCGCGACGGCTCCCGCGAACCCTTAAGACTCCCCAGTCCCGTACCGAGCTAACGTGCATCGCCGGCGTTGGCCGCGACCTCGCGTATAACCCTGTAGCAGAGAGGGGAGTGGGACGGAGATGGTAGTGCTCTGGACACCCCTGACTGGCAGAAGGTTGTTGTCCCAGCTGATGTGCCACCCCCTGCGAGTCGACGGTTCGACCAGAAGGCGATACGCCGACTGGCGAACGAGTTCGCCGCCGACGAGGCTACGCCGCGCCGCGAAGGCGACCATCGACCGCTTCGAGGCGGTCCTCCTCGAGGGCCAGGTCGATTGCCGAGCGCGCCTCGTCGGTCGAGAGATTCGAATGCTGGGCGACGACCATAATCGTCTCGAGGCGGACGGCGTCCGGTTGCTTCGGGCTCGTCTGGGCGTCGACCATCGCGACGACGCGGTCGACCGGGTCCGTAGGCATATCCGAGTGTTCGCGAGGAGAAGGCAGCAGTCGGTCGGCCGTGGTCAGCCGTCGTGCTCCGCTTGCAGGCAGCGGTTGCATCTCTCGACGGGCGAATCGTCTGTACCGGATTGGCTATCGGTCGGTCGTCGACTAATCTTGGCCTCCTTGAGGACCTCGCCACATGCGAGTGTCACTTCATCGGTACCGAGCTCGACGACCCGGTGCCACTGGCCATCGTGACCGGTGGCCCACAACCCGAACGGCACTGACTCATCGACCAGATCGTACGGATCGGAAACCACTTCGCGATCGACCGTGGTTCCGGTCTGCATTCGAACTCGTTCGACGACGTGCCGGCCCTCATCATCGAGAACGAGGAGATCCTTCTCGAGGACCCGTCCGTCGATTCCCTCGACGTCGACGGGACCACGCATATGGTAGACGTGTTCCGAGGTCGTGCCGTCGGCCCAGTGGGTTTGCTCGATCGCCCAGTTCTCACCCCAGCGCTCGCGGGCGAGTTCCTCGAGCCGTTCGAGCCGGTCGTCGGAGTCACTCATCGGCTCCCCCCGCAGCCTCGCGGAGTCGCTGCATGGCGACGTCGACGTCCATTCCGCCGTTCGCGAGCGCGTGTTCGAGGTCCTCGATCGCGCGGGCGAGCTCCTGCCGATCGGGCGCCTCGGCGAGCCGGTCGTGGCAGTCGTCGAGGCGCTCTTTGTACGCCTGCCGGTCCTCGCGCGCCTCGGTCAGCGACGCCTCCAGGTCGGCGATTCGCTCCTGGAGGTCGGCGGGATCGGCAGGTGGTTCGACGTCGTCGCGCGGGTCGTCGACGAGTTCGTAAAGGCCTGGAGCAACGCGTTCGGCGTGACCGTGTTCGAGCATTCGGATAAGTCGCTCGCTGGCGTACTCCCGACTCTTGTCGAGTTCGTCAGCCACGTACGGCGGCGTGACGCGCCCCTCGCGTAGTAGCCCGAGGATCGATCGATCCGTGTCGTTCAGGTCGTCGTTACTGAGCACTGGTGAGTCTTTCATGCTCATGGCCTACTATTCTACGGGTAACGACAAGTAAGCTACGACCTGCAGGTAATAGCTTACTATCCGTAATCTATATGCCGCTGGGGAATAGAGTAGTAACTGAGCACGGGACGGCCGCGGAAAATGGCCGACGCGTTGGAGCGCGTTCGACCGTGCCGGTGAACGGCAGATGGCAACTACGCAGACTACCCACGAAACGGTTTCGACTCAGGGACAGCCCGACGACTACGACCACGACGACGAGGACGTCGTCTTCGAGCGGCGGTCGTGGAACTACGCCTACGTCGGCCGCGACGCCGAGGGGCGGTTCCACCACGTCGACCGCAAGCGCGGGCGCATCGTCGTCACCGCGGGCGACCGCGAGCGCGACGACAGCGAGGCGATTCCTCGCTTCCGTGTGCGCGGACCGACCCTCCACACTGAGGCGATCGAAGACGATGAGACCCTCCGGCGCTGGATCGAGTTCGTTGACGAGGAGGTGTGCGGCTGGGCCGAGCGGCCGGTTTCGGCGGCCGACACGCTTCAGGACGCGCTCACGGAGGGGATGTAGATGGCGGCCACCATCCAGACCGACGTCGACCTCGACGAGCGCGATCGGCGCGCGCTCGAACAGTATCTGACGGTGCTCGAGGACTACGGGCCCGCGAAGGGCGCCGAGGACCTCTACGTGGTCGTCTCGCAGTCGGGGAAGGAGTACCTCGTCGACGCGCGGACGGGCGCGTGTGAATGCCCCGACGCGGAGTATCGCCGACCCACGGGCGGATGCAAGCACGTCCGGCGTGTCCAGTTCGCGACCGGACGGCGTCCGATTCCTGCCGGCGTCGACGTCGACCCGCAGCTGAGTGCGCACGTCTCCGAGGGCGAGCCGCGGTTCGTCGCGACCGACGGCGGCCGGGTGACGAAGGTGCCGCTCGACTCGTTTGACGAGCTCGCATACGGCGACCGAATCGTCTACGTCGGGCCCGACGACCTCCCCGGCGGCTGGGCGGCGCCGCGCGATCGCGACCAGCCCTACCGCTTCCTGCACGTCTGCGTCGGCGGGACGCTCACCTGCGAGACGCGGTTCAAGAGCCGGCGATATCTCGCGCCCGAGCACCCGGCGAACGACCCGCGGCACTGGCGGCGGGCGACCGAGGACGAGATCAAGCGGGGGCTCTAACGATGCGCGTCACTGACCTGATTGAGACGCCCGACGGTCGCGACGAGATCGGCACGCCCGACGAGCACCTCGAGCGGTGTCCGAACTGCGGCGCGCTCTACCGCGTTGACGGATGGCACCGGTGCCCCGACGGGACGGAGGTGAGCCCGGCGTGAGCGACGACACGCCGAAGCGCCTGTGGGAGAACCTGAAGCACCGGCCCGCGGGCCTCCCCGAGAACGTCCCGGAGCCGCGGTGTGGGGACATGATCCAGTTCCGCGACCGCGACGATCTCGACTTCGAGCCCGGCATCTACCGCGTCGGGACGACGTCGCGCCGGCCGGACGGCGAGGGTGCGAACTACGGCCTCGTCCAGGTCGACGGGACGGACGTCGCGAACCTCTCGGGCGAGACGCTCGCCTCGCTGTGGGAGACCGAGAAGAGCGCGCTCTGGCCGGTGGTCTACCCGCGAGTGGACCTGATGAAGCGCCGGCGCGACATCGAGAACGGCGGCGTCACGTGGCACGGCGAGCCGTTGCACGCCGGCAAGGAACGCGCCCGGCGGAAGAAGAACGCCGAGCGCTACATGCGGATCGTCACCGGCGAGGAGGTGGACGACTGATGGCCGCCCGTGACACGATCACGATCCGGTGGACACCGCCGGACGCCCGCCCCCGCCGGCTGGTGTTCGAGCCGCGTGACGCTGGCGGCTGGCTTCGCCGCGAGGAAGTCTGGCGCGACGTCGATGGCGAGGGCCCGCGGTGGACGGTCACGGGCGAGGAGATCGTTTCGAACGTCGGCCTCGAGGCACCCGCGGCGATCATCCCGCGGCCGGCCAGCAAGACCTGGCGCGGGCCGTAGAAGACGCTGTTTTTCACCGCAGTTCGATACTACGCGTGGTTAGTATTGGGGCTTCTGAGCGCTCGACGTCTGGATCTTAGTCGCTTCTAGCGTAGACGCGTACGTTTCCGGTGTCCTCGATTCGGATCTCATAGCCAGCATACCGGAACGTAACCTGTATTCCGGCGGGCTCCAATGGTGTCGTGAACAGTGTGTTGAGGGCATCGGGGTCGATCGCCTCGTTGAGCGGGGGCAATTCGAGCGGGTCGGAGTCAGCCGCGTCTGCAACTGCAGAGGCGATTGCGTAGACCGGCGTCTGTCCCGGCTCTTGAGACCATCTCGTGCTGCTGACTAGCATTGAATCGGGTGCAGAGGCGATCTCATTTCCCTGTGATTCTCCCCCGGTCATACTCATGTAGCCAGCACCCTCTCTTATAAAAAGGTTGGCGAATTCAGATAGAATATTTGATCTTAATGTATTGAGTATCCACTCTGCCGACCGGAGATCTCGTCAATCTGGAGCGCGTACCACGTTCGGTCGAACTCGTCGAGTTCTACTAATTGGGACTCGCCTGTCTCATCTTCCTCGACGAAGAAAATGGGAGCTAGCTGCACAGAGACTTCGGAGTCCGGAATAGGTGCGATCGGCCCTGTGACGATAACGCTTCTCCAGGAGTCGACGTCGTCGTACTCGTAGATCGTCAGCGTCGCTTCCTCGGTCGCGACGGCGAATTGGTGTTTCTTACTCTCGGGGGTATTTACGAACCCAAAAATGAGACGGTCATTGGCTTCATCATACGCATATGATATCGGGAGACCATAGCTCCGGTCCCTACTCGCAATGCTCAAGACGCCGTGGTCGTGTGACGTGAGCAACGAGCGGCTCTCCCTCTCGCTTAACTCCGCCCCTACTTCCGAAGCGCCCCCCATAGGAAAGACAAACACACCTCAACGTCTTATGGCTTCTGCGGGAGCTAACAAGTCAGTTCTATCTCCCGAGTGAACTCCACAGCCCCCCATCTGAGACGGGAGACTGCATACCGCGCATGTGTATTATTCACGGCAGATCACTCCTCTCTGGCAACGCTCCTTGTGATCGGCGAGGAGCACCCCCGCTACGCAAGAAAACGCCTCGAAATATACCATACTGATCACATAACAAAGGTGGTGTCAGTAGCACCTCGCTCGTGTGTGACTACCCTATGGACGACCTGACCGGCTTTCAACGTGACCTCCTGTACGTCATCGCAGGGATGGACCACCCATCCGGACAGGCGGTGAAAGACGAACTCGACACGTACTACAAGACTACAATCGACCACGGGCACCTGTACTCAAATCTCGATATCCTTGTCGAGAAGGGTTTGGTCGAAAAAGGCCGGCAAGACCGTCGGACGAACTATTACGAGCTCACCGACGCGGGCGAGGCGGAAATCCGCGACCGTCGAGCGTGGCGGACGCAATATATCGAGTTAGAGGTGTAAGAGACGCAACTCTACACTTTGGAGGGTGTCTTCAGAAGGGCTCAAATGTTCAGTGCAGGTGATTTGTAGATTGTGAAAACTGGGCGTCTGCAACCGTTGCAGTGGCCAATTCACTTAAGGGAACCGATGGTGATTATTTAGAATGATGAAAATTAGACTTGTAAATGGGAAACGTGTCATCGACAAATGGGACGATGTTTTCGCGGCTGTCATGGCCGAACCGCGCCGCCAGATCATCGTCTCACTGTTGGACACGCCACCGGACCACTCGACTCCACTGCCGGAGAGCGCGATGAATCCTAACGTTCCCGTCGACCCCGAAACACTCAGACGAGAACTTCTCCACCAGCATCTCCCGATGCTAGCGGACAGGGATTTCATCGACTGGGAGGCAGACCCGTTCGTCGTTTCCCGCGGTCCTCGGTTCGAAGAGGTCGGTATCGTATTCGAAGCGCTACACGCACAAGCGGACGAGATCCCCGACTCTCTGGTCGTCGGTTGTCAGCGGCTCGAAGAAGAACGACAGTTTAGCTCCGGAGAGCTCCGCTAGTCCATCGGTCGTGTGCGCTACTCTCTCCCCCAATTCATTTAAGAATGTTAATGGAACTAACTGAGACTCGGTATCCGGGTATCTGAGGAGGGTAAGAGATTCTATTTCAGCCTAGGTCTTTATTATAAAAGTAGACGTCACCCACAGGTATGCCCTCCCGCCGCAATCTGCTGGTGTTAGCTTCAACTCTCTCCGTCCCCTTGTCGGGGTGTCAGACTCACTTCCGTGGTCAGCAGGCTGTCACACTTCATTCAATTGGAATTCGCAATGACGATCAAGAGTACCACACAATTTCAGTCCAAGTCGAAGAAAACGAAGAGACAGTGTTCCAGGAGGATTACGAGATTCAACCAGATATGGCGAAGGAGATCAAAGATCCCGGCGGTGAACCAGGCGCATATACAGTTTCGGCTTCATTTGACGGGGGCAATTATAGCCGAGATACCACCGCTACGATTGATGAAGGTGACTCGTGCGTCCGCGTCATATGGCAAATTACGCCAGATGAGACATTAGCGTCTGAAGTACAGTCGTACACCCAGTGCAGTGAGGTAAGCGAATAAGTTTACTCATCCAGTATTACATCTCTCGTGGCCTATAACGGTCTAGACTCGGTCACACTTGGGCCGGAGATCGTCTCGTACGTCGGCCTCGAGGTACCCACGGCGATCATCCCGCGGCCGGCGTCGAAGACCTGGCGCGGGCCCTGACCGCCGCAGCGGGACTCTTCTCTGATTGCCGGTCGTATCAAAAGAGGCAGCAGTGGCCGTGGTGATACCCTCAACCGGAGATAGTTGCAGAGGGAGAATATAGATCAATTAAAAGTATAGAACGATAGCAGCACCCGTAAGGAAGACAACCAGCATCAGCAGCACAATCCAGTCAGGTAGATCCTGTAGTGACTCATCGTTGGCCATGTCGATCAAATCCCAAACACATCGCCGAAACCGCCGCTGCCACCGAAGTCGTGCGGTTCACCAAAGTTCTCACGTCGTTTGATGATAAACGTAAACTGTGTCTGGTCCATCCCTATTCCCATCCCGCGACCCTGTGTAAACTTGTTTTCTAACTCTCGCCACCCATTGATATCGTCAATGCCGCACGCAAGGGCGATCACATAGGGATAGTTGTCGGCATAGTCTTCCAACTGCCCTCGGAGTTTCTTCTTTTGTGAGTTAGAAAAATGGCGCTTCATCTCGATGCCGACGATATCGTCAACAACGACATCTCCACGGGAAGCTCCGCGTTCCCGGTAGACCACATAGTTGCCGCCACCTCCAACCTCACCCAGAAGGTCGTCCATTCCACCGGCGGTCTGCTCGTTCAGCTGTTTGTCAAGATAATTAGCTAGTTCTTTCTGAAACTCTCTTTCATGCCCGTAATCCTGCGACGGTCGCCATGCTTCAACTAGTTCAACCACTTTTTGATACGTTTGGTCGCCCTGTCCAAACATGGTGATGTATCCAAATTAAAATATGATAAAGGTAGCGACTAACTAGATGAATACTACGGCGAGGTCGACGATTCTTCGAGCTTGTATGGGTCAAGCAGGCGACTTATGAGCCCTCGTGGCACGCGGAGAGACGAAATCCCCGTCAGGATTGACTATAGAGCTTGGGTTCCCGACTACTTTCAGTTTCCGTGACTCTCAGGTCGGGTTGTATTTCTGCCACAGGTACCTCCTACTGCCCGACAGAGCGGGATTTCCGAGAGAATCACTTTCGCTCTGGGGGAGAAAAACCGCTTTTATGTCACGTGTGGACGCCTCTGGTATGGCGACGAAACAACGTGCCCGGGTGGTGCTCGACCGAACCAAAGCACACGTCCGCTATCGGTACGTCTGCCCCCACGGCCACATCGACTGGGACCAGACGAACAACCACATCTGGTGTCGCGGCTGCCGGCGCCAGGCGGAGAACGGCGACGACGTCGACCCCGAACACCGAGAGCTCGTCGATAAGAAGACCAGCGAGGTGATCCCGTGGGAGCGCATCGAGATCGTCGTGCCCGAACCGGAGGAGCGGGAAGCGGACGCATGATCGCCGCACGCCATCACGACGATGTAAAGGAGCGTAGGATGGCCGCGACTACCGAGGAGCGAAACCAGCGAGGAGAACAGACTCAATCAGCTGCTGCTGTTGCGGTGTCTCCGCCGTCCGTTTCGGTGTCGTTTCCCTCGGATTCCTCATTCGCTTCAACGTCTTCAAGTAACCGCTCGATGACGTCATCGAAACTGTCCCCAGGGCGCTTCCGGTTGTTAAGGCGCTTCCATGTCTCCTCGGTTACACGAATGTGGGTGTCGGCTTTTCGGCCCATACCTGCCTGTTATAGCCTGCACCTATATAAAATATGGGCTAAAACGGCCATTGTTAACCATGGTAACGTCCGGGTTAATTGTCCATCCGGTAATTTTATGCCCCATGGAAAAGAAGGTTGGTGGTGATGTCGTCGGACACGAGAATCCGAGTCTCTGAAGAAAACTGGAAGCGGATCAACCGCGCACGCGAGCCGGGTGAGACGTTCGACGACACGCTTCAGAGGCTCTTAGACGGCGACAGTGACGAACCGGTTGAAGAGTAGGCGCCGCCTGCGCGCTCGGCCTCGGGTACCAATCGACTCCGGGCGCGCAGGTGGATGCTCACCACACGTCAATACCCATGACGTACGACGCCACGCGGGACGACACGTCCCGCAATGATAGGAGTATCGCATCAGACCAAGAGAGCGACGCCAAAACTGTTAGGGCCGATAATGTCGAGACCGGTGACACCACCCACACCCGGCGGACCCGCATCGTCACGGAGTTCGACGCCGCCGAGGCGGACGCCCGCGACGCGCAGTACACCCGCCCCGTCGCGACGCTGACGCCGGCCGGCCAGCTGCACATCGTCGGCGCCGGCGACGACGAGTGGCTCACCACCACCTACGCGATCGCCGCGGGTGATGCGCGATGACGGGGTTCGTCGACGCCGACGACGTCGAGCCGATGCTCGAACCGGAGTACGTCGGCGCGCACTCCGCGCTCGCGAGTGCCGAGTGCCAGCACTGGGACGACGCCGACCCCGACGTCGAACGCACGGTCCCGACGAAGTGCGGCCAACCAGCGACGCACACGATCGTCCTGCTCGGGAAGTACGGCCTGCGGGAGGTCGCGATGTGCGACATCCACGGCGAACCGGAGGACGTCACCGCCGGCGAACGCGAGTGGACCGGCGCCCTGCGCGAGCACATCGTTGAAGCGACCGACGAGGAGGTCGCCGACCACATCGGGGGTGACGCCTGATGGTCGACGCGGAGGTCCGCCCCGGCGACGTCGTCCACGACCTCGTCGAGCGGGGAAAGATGCAGGTCGTCGCCATCGCGGCCGACTCGGTCGCCGCCTACCGCGAGCGCGAGGACTTCGACCTCGCGGCGTACAAGAGCCACCCGCTGCTCGGCGTCGGTGACGACGAGCCGGTCTACACCTGCGTCTACCTGCCGGACGCACCGACGGCCACCTTCAGCGGGACCTACGACTTTCCGCGCTCGCGGCTGGCGCGCGTCCCCGTCGAGGAGGCGAACGCCGACCTCGACCGCATCCAGAACGCGCTGGCGATCGACCTGCTCGAGAAGCTGTTCACCCGCGCGGCGGAGGATGACGAGAACGCGGTCGCGGTCCTCGAACGCTACGCGACCGACGCCGGGATCGACGCGGACGCCGTTGCGGCCGCGCGCGAGCTCGCCGCGGCCGACCAGATCGGAGGTGACGGGGCGTGACCCTCCGCGAGCGTTTCGGCCTCGGCTCGGAGGCCGGGCCGCAGGCCGAGGACGTCGACGTCGACGACCTGCTGGCGGCCGTCCGCAACCGGCGGCGACGCCACCTCGTCCAGCATCTCGCGCGCGACCACGGGCCCGAGGACGTCGTGACGATCTCGCAGCTCGCGGAGTACGTCGCCGCCGTCGAGTTCGGCCCCGATTTCGACGGGGCCGAGCGCAAGGCCGTCTACGTCGCGCTCTACCAGACCCACCTCGACGCGCTCGAAGACGTCGGCGCCGTCGAGTGTGTCGACGACCGCGAGCGCGCGTACCGTCCGGGGCCGAACGCCGCGGCCCTCGCCGAAGTGATCGACGTCGCCGAGCGCGTTGCCGGTGAGACCGTGAGGGGTGACGAGGCGTGATCGCCGGCACCCTCGCGTTCCTCGTCGAGCCGGCCGCCGAGCCGCTCGCGAACTACCACGACACCCACCGCGCACTCCACGTCGAGTCGGCAGTCAGCTACCTCGACGACCTGACCGTCCAGCGTGGGACCGTCGCCGGGCGCGTCCCGAAAGAAGAGGAGATCGTCTCGATGGACGGCCACGAGATCGAGGTCGAACGCGAGACGCGCACGCGCACGGTCGCTTCGGACTGGATCGGCGACGTCACTGGCGGCGGCTGGCTCGTCGCCGAGCGCACGCACTCCCCACGGCAGGAGGACGAACACCTCGACGTCGACTGGCCGTTTACGGCGTTCGTCAAGCGCACGGGCGTCGAGATCGAGCCGGTCGCCCTCTCACCCGCGCAGTTCGTCCGCAACCAGCGCGACGCCGACCGCGATTACACGATCGAGATGGCCTCGCGCGAGTACAACGTCGACGACGTCTCGATCCAGTGGGGGCAAGGTGCGCTCAAAAAAGACGCCATCAAGTCCGACGTCGGCGTCGCGCTGACGACCCTCTGGCGCGGCGAGTTCGTCCGGCTGGTCCTCTACGGCTCTGGATACTTCGCCGTCTGGGAGCCCGCCGAGTGGCCGATCGAGGAGTTCGCCCGGTTCGTCGACGAGGAGATCGTCCCGATTGCCTTCGTCCCCGAAGAGGACGAGACCGAGGCCGAACAGGAGACGCTCGACGGCGACCGCGAGCGGGTGAGCGCCTGATGTCGTTCACCGAGACCAACATCCGGTGGACGGACACGACGTGGAATCCCGTCCACGGGTGCTCGAAGACGAGCGAGGGGTGTCGGAACTGCTACGCCGAGGCGGTGAGCCGGCGCTACGGCCACACCGAGGCCGACTGGACGCACGTCAATGCAGAGGCGAACGTCCAGCTGAAAACGCACTACCTCGGCGACCGCCTCCGCGACCCGCGCTGGGTGTTCGTCAACAGCATGTCTGACCTGCTGCACGCCGAGGTGCCCGACGCGTTCGTCGGGGCAGTCCTGGAGGCGTGCGCGGACATGCCCGCCTCCGCGTTTCAGGTTCTCACGAAGCACGGGCCGGACGCCGATCGGGACGTCCCGGTCGGCCTGCCGGAGAACGTCATGCTGGGCGTGAGCGTCGAGTCGGCGCGCCGCGAGTACCGCCTCGACTGGCTTCGCGAGCAGGACGCGACGACCCGGTTCGTCAGCTTCGAGCCGCTCGTCGAGCCCGTCACGGACCCTGACCTCGCGGGGATCGACTGGGCGATCATCGGTGGCGAATCCGGCGCCGCCGACCACCGACGGGAGATGGATCCCGCGTGGGCGCGCGCCCTCGTCACCGCGTGCCGGGAGCAGGACGTCGCGGTGTTCTTCAAGCAGCACAGCGGGCCGCACCCGGAGCGCGACGTCCGCCTCGATCTCGGTGACGGCCCCGAACGAATCGAGGAGTTCCCCGCGCTGCCCGACGGCGTCGTCCCAGCACCGCAGGAGTTCCTTACCGACGAGGTGGTCGCATGACGCTCCGCTACGAGGTCGTCGGCGCGGTCGATCGGTCGGTCGGGGACTCGCTCGACCTCGGCGGCGAGACCATCCTCGTCGACGACGGCGACGACGACCTGCTGCTCGCCCAGCCCACCGGCGGTGATGCCGATGAGTGACGGTAACGCTTACTACGCCTTCGCGAACGGCGTCCAGACGGAAACGGTCTGCTACACCAATATCCGGAACACGCGCGCCTGCGTCGTTGTTCCGGAGGATATCCCGGTCGACCACCTCCACGAGGTGATGCACCTCTCCCGGTGCAACGGATTCGTCTGTACGCATGTCAACCCGCTCGACGGCGAAGCCTTTGACTTCGAACTCGAGTTCACGCCGATCGACGCCGTCGACATCAATCGGGGTGACGGCAGCGATGAGTGACTGCGACGTCTGTGGCGGTCGCTCGTACCTCTGCCGGGAGTGTCGCCACGAGGCGCTCGAACGGCGCCACGGGACGCCTGCGGACAACCTCGACGATGACGTCGAGTGCTGGGTCCAGGACCTCACCGAGATGTGGCACGCCTCGATGTACTTCGAGGGCGAGCGCCACGTCGCGGCCTGCGGCACGATCCTCGAGACGCCGGTCGCCGGCGTTCGCGACGACCCGCGGTTCGTCGACGGCGCCGACGCCTGCGAGGCCTGTGTCGCCTCCCTCGACCGCGAGAGCGACGAGCAGCGGCTCCCCGACGGCGGGGAGTTCGAGCGCGCGAGTGAACTGCGGGCGGATGGTGGTCGGCGACTCGACCCGGCGATCGACGTCGGTGCCGTTCGCGAGCGCGTCGACTGCTGGGTCCGGTTCCCCAGCCAGCGCGCGCAGGCGATCCACGTCCCCACGGACGCCGACCGCGAGGCGCCGGCGACGCCCTGCCGGCACAAGCCCCGTATCGGAGCGCCGAAGGCGTACGACCTCGGTCACTTCACCGACGCCGACCTCGAGGCTCGGCTCTGCGAGGAGTGCGCCTTCGAGGCGCTCGGCATCCGGCGCGAGGTGGACACGAGCAAGTTCGGCCGGTCGCCTGCGGACGTCCTCGCCGCGGCCGGCCTCGACGAGCCCGACGATCGCGATCACGAACTCGTCACCGACGGCGGTCGTAATACAGCGACGAGCGAGAGTTATCGTTCGTTGTCACCCGGCAATCAGGCCCAGGGCTCCGACGATCGCCATTCCAACTCCCATAATTCGGGTGAGTGCCACTTTCCAATCTGCTGGTTCGACTTCGGACCAGGACCGCTTGCTCCCGATCGAGTCAAGTTGCTCCTCGAACCGCGCGAGCTTATACGGCCAGATCGCACCAGGGGCCCCGAAAACAAGAAGGAAGATTGCCAATGGCGTTTCCATATTTCGCCCTGCCAGTGTCAAGTAATAACTCTTCTGGGACGACTCTTCAGGCCAGCAGTCGCTTCAGATCCCGACTCAGTTCCTTCTATCCAGTGCGCAAAGCAACGAACGCTCCGTGACATTTGCACGGGAGCTGAGCAGCGGGGTGGTCGGGATGCCGAGTAACGGCGCGAACGTCGGTCCGATCATCTTCGCGAACGAGATCGCGCGCTCGCAGCTCGTCAACGAGGGCGAGGTCGTCTCGTTCCGGCAGGGCCGGCGAACCACGGGCGAGACGTGGTGGCGAAAGAGCCGGACCAGCCCGAAGGAAGGTGACGTCCTCGTCGAGGAGATCGGGCCCGTCGATCCCGGCCTGCCGTGCAGCCGGTTCGAAGCCCACGCCGACCTGAGCGGGTTCGCCTCTGCTGACGAATGGCGGGAGGCGATCTACGACCTCTACGGCCGCTACCCGGACGGCTACCTCTACCGGGTTACGGAGCGTGGTCGCGATGCGTGACGACGAGGGCGTCGTCTACGTGGCCTGCCACAGCGCGAGTCGGCGCGTCTACCACACCGACCCCGACTGCCGGTACGTCGCGCAGGCCGACCACCGCGTCCAGACGTGGCAGCGCGAGACTGCCGAGGCGTGGGACCTCCGAGAGTGCCAGCGGTGTGCTGGCGCCCTCGGCCCCGCCGCCGACACCGACGTCGGAGGTGAGTCCGCATGAGCCACGTCGACGACGCGCTCCATCGGCTCGCCGACGTCGTCGAGGCCCTCGAAGAGACGGCGGTCGACGTCGACCGCGCGCACGTCCTCGACTGGGACGACCAGACGGTCACAGGCCAACTGGTCGTGATCGCACCGGCCGACGGCGACCTCGCGATCGGGGCGGTCGCGCCGGCGACCGGTGCCGACGAGTCGGTAGCTGACGACCAGAACGCGGACACTGATCAGGAGGCCGACGAGTACGCCTGTGACGTCCCCGGCTGTGACTACACGGGATCGGAACGCGGTCTCGCGATCCACAAGGGCCGTGCGCACAAGGGCGGCGGCGACGCGGACGACGAGCCCGAGGACGAGGACGACGACACCGGTGAGGACCCGTTCGTCGAGGCACGGAAACGCCAGCAGGACAGCGAGGAGAGCGACCCCTCCACCGAGGACGACACTACGTCAGAGGCCACGTCAGAGGCACCCGATGTCGACCTCGCGGAGGCGGACGCGGACGACGGCGCCGAAGGATCCGGCGCCGCCGGCGACGACGACCAGGACGAGAGCGCGGCGGCGGACGGCGCCCAAGAGACCGGTGCTGAATCCGAGAACGAGACCGAAACCGAGGCCGAAGACGGCGCCGACGCTGGGTCGTCGCGACGCTACCAGTGCGCCTGCGGCGTCGCCTGCGAAACCAGCTTCGAGTACTACGTCCACCGCACCGAGGACCACGGCGTCCCGCAGGCACACCTCGGCTACCTCGAACCCGGCGAGTTCGAGGAGATCGTTCGCGAGGGGGAGACGCTCCAGGACATCGTCGACGCGACCGGCTGGAGCCCCGAGCGGACGCTCCGGGCGCTCGGCGTCTACGGCCTCTCCGACGTCGTCGGACCCGACGGGATCGAACTCTCGAATCTGACCGACTACGAGTTCGAGGGCGTTGCCGCCGTCGACGAGGCCGGCGACGAGGAGACGGAGGCCGTCGACGAAGTGGCCGAGGAGCCTGAGCGATCGGTCGCGAACGATGGCGGCGCCGTCGCCTTTCGCGACTACTCCGGGTCGGCAGGTAACGCGAACCGATGCTCGAATTGCGGCGCCCACCTCGACAAGAAGTTCACCCGGGTCTTTGAGCCCGACGAGGAGGGCGCCCCGCGGGCCTGCCCGAACTGCGACAACCTCGTCCGCGAGGCGGACGCCCAGACGATCCGTGAGAAGCGCAGCAAGCGCGGGGGTGGTGTCTGATGTGCGAGCGCGCGCAGCTGACCCCTAAGGGCACGATCGGGTTCCTCGCCGCCTACCTCGCGGTCCTCGCCGGCGCCTACGTCGTGGGGGTGATCGTGTGATGGCCACTGACACCGACGCCGACAGCGATGCCGACCCTCGCCGGCGCTGGAACCCCGCGACCGACCCCGCGATCGACGAGGCGATCCGCGAGCGATACCGGGCCGTCGAGATGGCCATCGGGCACGTCAGCGACCACGTCTACCGCAAGTGGGCCCGCCGGGCGCCCGCCCACACCGAGTGCGACGTCGTCACAGCGTGGCACGACGGCGAGCCCGTCCACTACCCGAGCGCGGCCAACGGCGCCGTCGCGCGCTACCACCGCGAGAGCGATATGCTCGTCCTCGCGCGGATGGGCGCGCTCGTCTCGACCGTCCCGCTGGGCGACCGCCCGCGTGACGAACAGCAGTACGTCCGCAATCAGGTGACCTCCGAATGAGTACGAGCAATACGCCGTTTGATTCAATTCGCAACGACGACGACGTCCGTGCCGGCACTGAAGAGCTTGCAGAACGTGACGGGAAACTCGGCGCACTCGCCCGGATCACGCTCGCGATCGCGGACGGACAAGAACCGAACCCGGACGACTGCGAAGAAGCTGGCCTCGAGACGCTCCCGAAACTCGCGCGAGGTGAGGAGTGATGTCAGTTCGAACTCTCGAGTTCGTCAGCGAGGGTGACTGGGTCGTCGATCGCCTCGAGGACGGTTCGGACGGCCTGACGTTCTTCGGCAGACAGCGGGTCGTCGCTATCGAGCGCCTCGTCAAGTGCGTCGTCGGACGCCGCGTCAGTCTCCTCGGCCAGCTGCTCGATGTCGGGGCCAAAGAGTTCGTCACAGGACGGGCACCGACGCCAGTGATCTTTGAGGAGTTCGCCACACGTCGGACAGGCGTCGGGAGTCATGGGGCTCTCGCGCTCGGGTTCGCGGTAGCCGACTGCAATCTCGGCCTTCTCGACGTACTCGTCGTTCGTTACGTGCGCGTAGACCGTCTCGAGGATCGTGCTGTCGGGTGCGACACCGAGCAACGACCGCAGCGTGTCGCTGTCGAGATCGTAGTCGCGCTTCATGACGGTCACGAAGTAGTGTCGGAAGTTGTGCGGATTCACCGGCTTATCGACGCCAGCCCGATCGGCGATGCGCTTCAGGTGTTGGCGGATCCCGGGATCGCTCCATGGCTCGTCGAGGTTCGTCCGGTGGTTCTTCGGATCGCCGACGAACAGCGGCGCGTCGGGGTCGTCCTTTCGAGGATGGTACTGCAGCCAGTCACGGACGTATTTCCGCGCGCCGAACATCGGTCGCTTCCGACCGCGATCGGCAGCGCCTTTCAGTCCGTCGACGTCGTCGTTGAGGTAGATCACGCCCTCTTGGACGTCGGCGTCCCGGATGCGAAGCGTCTGAAGTGCGGTGATGCGCTGACCGGTGAAGATGAGCAACTCGAGGAAGGCCCGGTCTCGCGGCGTCTCGCACGCCTCGCGAAGTGCGTCGACCTCATCGTGAGTGAACATATCCTGTTCGTCGTGGCGCGGCGGCGACCGCTCGCTGTAGACGTGGATATCGTCGGGGTCGACTCCGAGAGTATCGTGATAGCGGTAGAAGGTCCGTGCGGCGGACTGGTAGCGGGCGAGCGTCGTCTTCGAGAGGCCACGGTCGTCGTGCTGGCCATCGATGAACGCGTTGAACTCCTCGGCCGAACACTTGAGGAGATCACAGCCGCGCTCGACGCACAGCCGGAGGCTCTGCAGGTAGGCCTCGATCGACCGCGGAGCGTAGGTCTTCTCGCTCCCGTCGGCGTCGAAGTATTTTCGGCGCGTCGTCTCGCCATCGAGCGCGTCAGCCCACTCAAGGAGCGCGTCGCGAACATCTCGCGAGAGTTCGCCGACGTCAGCGAGTTCGTCGATCGTGTTCTTCTCGCGGTTGAGTCGGTCGCGCGGCGTCGTAGCCATGAACTATCTGGACAGTCAGGTTCTGACACAATAATGTTTGGCGTGTCTGCAACACGGCGAACGCGGTGTTCGTCGTCGCATGGTAACGGCGAAGAGAGCGTCCAGAACTGCCGAAAACGCGATATTTCTGTCTCGGGTGGAGGGATAGCGTATACTGCTACATCAAACTCAGGGGGTGTTCCGGCGTGACGGTGCCGGGGCTCACCCCGACCCAGCAGGTCCCGGCGTCTGCCGCGGCCGCGATCGATCTCGACACCCAGCCGGTGACCGCCCTCTGGGAGGAAGTCATCTCCTACGACGATGTTGCCGACACGTTCGTCCGCGCGCTGCGCGCGTTCGCCGCCGGCAAGACCGTCCCCGAACTCTACGCCGCGCTTGACGAGCGGGACGTCCCGCGACGGCTGTGGTCGTGGATCCGCGACGTCGGCCTCGGGAATCGTCGGTCGGCACTGTGGCTCACAGCGAAGCTCCTCCCGAACCTCGGTCAGGTCCACTCCTCGACGGCCGATCTCTTCGCAACGGCGCGGCTGTTCGAGTGCGTTAGCGAAACCGGAACCCCCACTCGGACGCTCGCGTTCATCGTCGACCGCGCGTTCGAGGACGCCGACCGGCGCAAGCGCGTCGACGTCTGCCGGCTCCTCTCGATCCTCGCGCGCGCGTTCGACGTCCGCCTCGTCGCGAGCGGCGTCACCGAGGCGTTCCTGCGAACTCAGCATCGCGAGGACCTCCCCGGCGTTAGCGAGTGGCGGGATGCACACCGTGACGTGGGGCCGCTGGCCGAGGTCGTCGACGCGGCGACGGCCCGCCTCGATCCCGACGGGCGCGACGTCCAGGTCCTCCGGGCGCTCGCCGACGAACCCAGCGAGACACTGGCCTACGGCCAACTCTATGGCCTGTTCCCGGCGATCGACGACTCGCGCGTCCGCCAGTGTGTCGGCCGGCTCGCCGACCTCGAACTCGTCGCGACGTTCGGACCTCGACAGGATCGGAAGGTCGAGCTCCTTGAGGCCGGCCGGCGCGTTCTCGAGACGTTCGACGCCAAAATCGGCCGACAGCGACGCCTCGATGAGAGCGTTAGCGAGACCGGAAAGTCCTCTCCCCAGTGCCGTGTAACCCCGCGCACGGGAGGGGAGGGAGAGGATGGCCCCCAACCGTACGAGGTCGGGTGGATGGGCCGGCCTGGCCACGCCGCGGCGGCAGCCTGCGGCCGCCCCGGCGGCGTGACGCTTGTACGCGGCCGCCTGCCAGACGGTGACGGCCGAACCCACGAGGTGAGCTATGACGCCGACCGCGACGAGGCCGTAGTGGCCGTGCGGGCCGCCGAGCCCCTGCCCTACGTGGTGAGCGTTGCAGTGGCGTTAGCGACGCCGTGGTTCCTCGACGCGGTTCTCCCGTCGCGGCGGCTCGAACAGGTTGTCGATCGGGAACCGCCGGCGATTCTTCGCGACGCTCGCTGTATCGGCGCGCTCTCGGACGAGGCCCTCGCCGATCCGACCGTCCTTCGCGACGAGCTCGTCGCGTGGGGCCAGCGCCTCCAGGACCTCACAGTCGACCTCCGAAACGGCGAGTACGACGACCGCGACGCCTTCCGGGCGGCAATCATGCGCTCGGCACACGGTCTGGCGGGGTCGATCGTTCACCTCCTGGACGTCGCTGGTGTCGACCTCGTCCGGGAGGTGCGCGTCCCGGCCGGCGTCGATCGCGACGACCTCGACGCCCTCGCAAAATCGATGGCGATTTCGGCGGCGATCCAGTCGCGGTACGCCGGCGTCCACAACGCCTACCGCCACCTGTTCGAGTCTCGTCCCGAGAAGCGGGCAGCGGCGTTCACGCCGGAGGTCGACGCCGCCGATCCCGTCGGCCGGCTCATCGGATCGTTCGTCGTCCGCGGCGAGGACGTCCACCGGCTTCGGCCGGCCCTCGAGGAGTGTCTGGCCAGGCCGCAGGAACTTCACGAGGACGCTCCGGAGTTCGTCGTCTCGGTCCCGATCACCGAGGTCGGCCGGGCGGCCCACGTGGCGGTCGCGAACCGCCTCCTCCTGCCGAAGCGGATCCGCCCGACCGACGCCAGCGTAACCCTCGTCCACGCACTCGTTCCGGATCCGTACGCCGCGGCGAGGGCGCTGCACCAACTCGGCGCCGAGGATCAGCCTCGCGACCTCCGGCTCGGCGAACTTCGCTACGCCCTCGGGACGCTCGACGCCGCCGACCTCCTGCCGGACCTCCCACCGACGGTCGGGAAAGTGGTGTCGGCCCTCCTCGTGGCCGAGGCGCCGCTCACTCAGCGCGCCCTCGCCGACGCCGCCGGCGTCTCGACGCGGTCGGTCCGCACCCACCGTCACCGTCTCACGTCGCTGGGACTCGTCGAGGCGACCGGCGCCGGCCTTCGCCTTGCCCTGCCGTTCGCCGACGAGCGCGGCGACGACGTCCGCCCGGCGCTCCTCAAGGGCGCCCTGCTCGTCGACGCCGTCGATGCGCTGCTCGTCGCTACCCTCTCACCAGAACGGTATGCCGATCCCGACGACCCGCTCGGTGGGGTACTGTTCGACCTTCCCGGCGATCCGGCGGACCCATGGCGACTCGTCGACGACGCCGATCTCGGCTCGTGGGTCGCCCTCGCAGGTCGGCTCACCGCGATGGATCGCCCCGACGCCGAGACGGCCATCGCGATGGGCCCGGCGATCGAGCAGGCGCCGCTGCCTACCGTCGGCGACGAGGAGGTGATCTCGGCGTGAGCGCCACCCGCCGCGCTCAGCAGTCGGACCGCCCACGCTACCCCGACGTCGAGGCGGCGGTCGGCGAGGACCCGGCACGGTTTCTCGCCTGTTCCGAACACTACCTCCCGCTGGCACGCATCCGGGGGATCCAGGACAAGGGCCTGCTCTCGGCGTACCGGGCGGTCGAGATCCGCGAGTTCGGCGGCCGGGAGATCGTTCTCGAGGCGATCGAGGAACGCGAGCGCGAACTCGACGCGGAGGGGTCGCGATGACGTACGACTACTCGCGGCTGGTCAGCGACGAGGAGTTCGTCGACACGGTCGCCGACCTCTACGCCGCGGGCGAGCGCCTGCCGGGTGACGGCGGCGTCCCGATCGACGCCGTCGCGGACACTCTCGGCGTCTCGAAGGACACGGCCTCACGACACCTCAAGCGCCTCGCCGACGCCGGCGAGGTCGACCGAGTGCTGGGCCTCGGCCCGAAGGGCCCGCAACCGAGTTACGCCCCCGTGGAGGTGGACGATGCAGGGTGAGACGATCGGGGAGACGGACGCAGAGCGACGCAAACGCTCGAAGGAAGTCTACGAGGCCGTTATTCGCGCAGTCGACTTCAACTCCGGGCGGATGCAACCACCGCTCGCTTCGCAGCCGTCGGTGATCGGAACCCTCTATCGCGGGCGCTACGGACTCGATGAGGTCCATCGAGCGATCACCGCCGCTCGTGCGAACGGCGACCTCGTCCGGGTCCGCGACGCCGAAGGGCGGGTCCGCCTCGGGATCGACGACCGGTGGAGACTGCGCGAGAAGATCGATAGCTATCGCAGAACCGTCGACGGCCCGCGGCGGGACCTGATCGGGCTGGCGAACCGGCGCGTCCAGCAGCTCCGCGAGCGAGGTGAGGATGATGCGTAGGGGGAGGCTGACTGGAAGGGGAATAGGTGGTGATGTGATGATGGTGTTCGTGACGGCGTCAGGCTCTCCCCCCACGATGGCCCCGAATGGGGCCAACTTAGCGTGGGAAACCTACCTCTGTGGTGCCCCCGGCGACACTTGCAAGCAGTTAAACACAGAGCGGGATTCGGCCCGGTCGCTACCACTCACGCAGGAGATTACATTATGTACAATCTCCACCCGAAACGAAGGGGGTGGGGTCGGTGGCTAAGTACTCGATCCCGGACGGCCACTGGGACGACGACGACGAAGACGACGCCGCGGCCGTCGAGCCGCCGGTCCGGCTGTACTCGCACGTCGTCTGGATCGACGACGACCGCGACGCCCACGGCTACGAGTACGGCCTCGAGTGGGCGTTCGCGATCGAGGACGGCACTGTCACTGGCGTCTCCTGCGGGCACTACCTTGAGGGCCGGACGCAGGCCGACCTGATGGCCGTCACGTGGGCCGACGTCCCCGAGTACGTCAAACTGGTCCTCGAGCGCGAGCTCAACGTCGACGATGTCGATGACCACCTGGATCTCCCGGCGTTCCGGCGGGGTGATCGCGATGCCTGAGCAACTTCCACCAGAGATTGTCGACGACACGCCGGCGACGCGGCTCGTCTATCTCGTCCTCGAGGACACAGTTCTGAACCAGACGATGCTTGCCGAACGAACTGGGCTCTCGACACGCCGTGCTCGGGAGGCAGCGAACAATCTCGTCGACCGCGAGCTGCTGATTTCCTACCGAGATCCGACGGACCAGCGCCGCCGCGTCTACTATCGACCGGACTGTTTCGCCAGCGTCGTAGCCGCACACCGATCGTATACGAAGCTTCGGTAGCGTTCAGAATACCGTCGAGAGGCTCTCGAAGAATCCGAGGGTGACGAGAAGCCGGCCGAGGCTTCCGAGAAACGTCGCGATCGCGAATCTCGCGTAATTCCGTTCGAGAACGGCAAACGCGTAGATCGAGACCGTATCGGGGAAAAACGGAACGGAGAGGGCCAGTGCGAGTCCGCCGTATCCGTACCGCTGTGCGAGTTGAACGGATCGTTTTTCGGACCACTCCATGATGCCCCATCTCGACTCTCGTAACCAGCGCGTGATTGGTCCAGACCGTTTGACCTCCTGACCGATGTGGAACGCGAACATGCTTCCGGCCGCCTTTCCGGTCGCACACCCAGCTCATTCTTCACGAGCTCGGTGAGTACCTCGGGTACTCGCCACCGCTGCTGTTGAAGCGGCTAATCGAAGACGCACAGAAGATCCACCAGCAGCGACCGATACTGTAAGCGACACTCGCTACCGCTACGCAACCGGGTGTGAGTCTTAGCTAAAGACGGATGTCAATCCGCCCATATGGATTGATATATTATTTAGAAGTGTTAGCATCAATCACCCATACTTTTATGCTGATGGAAATAGCCTTTGGTTATGTGGTCGACGAAAGCAACTCCAACCTGAACCGACGGACCATACTTCAATTAAGCGGCGCCGGCCTCACCACCTTCGCAGGCCTCTCCGCCGTCGACACTACCGCAGCAACCGGCTTCGAAAACCGAGCCGGATCATACAGAGTCGACGAACAACAACAAAACATTCCAAACGTCGTCCCCGACTCCAAAGTCGGATTCGCAAAAGGCGGCCTGAACAAACCAGTCACACAAAACACCATCGACGCCCTCTACACCAAGATCATCGCGACCAATACCGACACGAATAATCTCGCCCTCCCCCGCCCAGCAACCTACGAAGGCGGGCCCCAAGAGCAAGAGAACAAGGTCCTCGGCGTGGTTGTCTCGATGGAACAAGGCGAACCCTACATTTCGGCTGAGAAGATCCCCGGCGATCTCACGCCTGCCAACGACCAAATAAAGAAAGGAATCGAAGCAGACATTCACAAAATCGTCGACAAGAAAGCAGCTGCAGCCGCACAAAACGACACCGACAGCGGCAACGGAGGTGACTAACCATGGGTGACGTCGTTCGCTACGACGACAACGTCCACGTCTATCAGAACAACTCCGACTGTGGCTCGAAAGTCGGCGAATTCCGGCTAGCCAGCCGCTTGGAACGATACGACTACATTGACGAATACAGTGGCGCCCAACGGTCAGAGTGGGCCATGTCACAGAAGGGCTTTATCTGGCCGCTCGCCGCAAATCCAGACGAATTCAACTACTGTTATGACTGCTTCGGCGACCAGTACCAGTGCTGGAAGACCGACGAGGCAGAACTGACTCAGAACTGGAACCGCAGCGAGCTGGACGACCTCGGCATCTACGAATACGCCCCCTCGTACCAAGACGAACAGGAAACCTCGATCAATACGTCGATCTCCGCTTCGGCGCCGAAATCTGTCGGCGTGTCCGTCTCGATTGATACGCCAAAGCTCAGAATTCAATCGGAGTTGATCGACAAGAAGCTCAAAAGCACCTACGGCTTCTGGAACATCTGGGGCGAGCTCGATGCCGCCGATGAAGACGTCCAGCTCGGAACCGTGATGGCCTGGGACTCGAAGGCGCCGGATAGCGGGGACAAGGTCGCGCCGACCTACATGTATACCCAGTTCATCGGTCCGGACTTCTACTGTCACGAACTCAACGGGTGTGCCACCGACTTCCGAGAGGAAGTCTACCCGAGTTCATCGACCTTCAACTTCTTCTACGAGTACAACATCGACGACCTCTGAGTCACTGCAGACCAGCATCTCACACTCCATAACTACCAACGACTGCCAAATTTTTTTGATCGGCTGACGACGGTGTATTTAATAACCATAAACAATTGACACCATATATCTCTTGTGTCTGGCTTACGTCTATTCCCTCTATTGAACGTTCAGAGTATCCTGTCGAGGTGGTGAGTGAGACAACCGATAACGAGTTCACGGAACTGCTTCGACCAGTGTCGTGAGCGGATGAACACTATCTTCACGGCTAACGCGCGAATCTCCTGGTCGTCGTATCCTTTGTTGCCGAGGAGAATCGCTACTTCACTGGTATTTCGCTTGATGAGCGACGGCGCGATCTTCGAGTCGTGTTTTCTAATCGTCGTCACGTGAAGATCGAGGACGGCATTCGCTCTCGTATCCACGAAAAGTGTGACGTTCAACTGCTGAAGCGTCAACTTCGTTCGCTTTGTGTAGTGGTTCGAGGCGTGACTACGGTTAAAGCCGGAGGCATCGATACCGACGACACCGTTAGTCGAGAGGAGTGTGACCGAGAGGTTGAGCAGGACGCGCCAAACAGCCATGTCAAGGCGGTTGAACGCCTTACACAACGTCGAAGGGGACGGGAGTTCCTCAAGATCGAGGGCACTCCGAATCGGGGGCATCTCGATAAGTTTGTTAAGAAGTGTCCGATACGTCGTGTTCTTCCGAACTTTGAGGCAGAGCAAGACGATGTGCTGGTGGAGCATGTAGCGCCGTTTCGAGAACGTCGAGGAATACCGTGCAACAGCTCGGCGAGCCAAGTGAAATGCCCGCTCAACGACCCGTAGTAGTTGCGACTTTGGAAGGGCTTACATCCAGCCACACTACTGGTTGAACCTGTAACTCTCCGAGGATTTCAACAGAGCCAAATGAGTGTGTTATCGCCATCCCGTATGATTATAACCGCCAGAAGGGCATCAAACAACCGGACGTCTGTTACTGATTGTTGGCTTTTTAAGCCGACATCTCGCCTTACGTGAGTGTAGCGACAGTGTCGAGACGGTCCCGGATCGAGGCCGCGATGACGTCCGGGCCCGGCCGACAGCCGAGAGTTTCTCCCCACTGCATCATGTCGACGACAGCACACACCATCGACGAGGTTCAGGCCCGCGACGAGCCGGCGAACGTCTTCGAGCGGTACGTCTTCGAGGATCCATCCTGCTGTAGCAGTTGCTTCCGACGGATCAAGAGCGACCACCGCCGCATCGCGTGGGGGACGGCGGGGCAGGACAAGGAGGACCACGACCCGATCCCGGGGTACCTCCGCGACGAGGACGACGACCGCGAGGCCTATGGTGCGATCGCCTCCTATCCGACGCGGACCGTGTGCGATGCCTGCGGGTCGATCGCCGGCCAGGCGCCGGACGAGACGCTCTCGCGACGCGAGGCGATCCAGCGGACCGACGCCCTCGCGGATCGTCTCCTCGAGCTGGGTGAGCCGATCGGCGAGACCGAGCGCGACGAGCTCAAGCGCTCGGTCGGCATCCTCAAATCGAAACCGGAGATCCGCGGGTACGACCGCGAGATCTTCTCGCGGGCGACGAAGGTGATCGTCCGCCGGGCTCGCACCCGTCACTGGTGAGCCGACCATGTCGACCCAGCTACCCCCGCCGGGCCAGCGGGTCACCGTCGAGTTCGGGCCTCGGACGGTCGAGGGCGTCGTCGACGACGTCCGCTGGCGGCCGTCGTTCAACGCCTCCGATGAGCAGATCGTCGTCGACGCCGGCGCCGCGACGATCACCGCCGACCCCGGAGACGTCCGCCCCCGATGACGCCCGACGTCGTCCCTGTTCACGTCGGGCCGAGGGCATCTGCATCGCTTCGGGACGGATTCCACGGCCGACTGCACATAGGTGGCGTTCTCCGATCGAGACCGAGACCGAGTCAGCATCCCGTTGACACACGGCCCCGTCCCGACCGCGCCGGAGTCTGGCCGGAAAGGCCTCCCGCACGGGACCCGGCGCACCCACACCGCTCTCTGTTTCCATACATGACCGACGATTCAGACCCGCCGACCATCCTCTCGAGACTCGTCCGCTTCGTCCGTGAGGCCGGCGCGCCGAGCGAGGACGACACCGACCGCGACGGCTTCCTGAGCTACCACGCCGAGAGCCACGCCGCCGGTGTCGGCCTCGGCGTCGGAATCGCCGCGTCGGCCACCGGCGACCTACAGTACGCCGGGGCTATCCTCGCGATGGCCTTCGGGCTCAACCGTGGGCCGACACTCTCGAACGCGAAGATCACCGAGGACGTCCGCCAGGAGCCCCACTACGCGCTCGGCGGCCTCGGTCTCGGGCTCCTCCTCGGTTCGGTCCTCGGTTCTACCGTCTCACTGTGAACGTTGACCGATGCCATGTCTGTTCCACCCAACACACGCACGCCGCTGGACCGCGCGAAGATCGAACTCGTCTGTTTGGGGAGAGCACTGATGCCCGACGACGACTCACTCGACCGAACCCTCGCGACGCTCACGCTGTTCGCGGTCTGGGCCGGGATCGTCCTCGGGCCGATGTTCACTCATGCCGACCCTCCGCCGTACGAGATCGTCGTCGGCGTCACCTCGATCGTCTTCCTCATCCTCGGGCGGATGTGGGGCCTCGAGGTCGAGCGCATCCTCGACGGCATCACGATCTCCGCCGGCAACCGCTCGGAGGACGACGACTGATGTGGGCCTGCTCGTCCGGCGCCGCGCCCGACTGCGTCGGGTCGGACCTCTACGACCCGCCAGCCAGAACTCTCCAGGGGGAGCCGCTCTGTCTCGCCTGCGCCCGCGCCCTCGGATGCATCAGCCCACACGATTCGGAACGAGAAGACGAGAGTGACCGAGACGACTTCTCGGCGCGCGACGACGCGCCGTACGGTCTCACCGACTGACCGTGCGCCCCACTTAAAGTATATACCACCCGTCGACGCTGCAGAACGGATTAGACGTCCTATGAGCACGAAACAACGCCGCGTCACTCTCGCCCTCAAGTGGCACTATCTGGATAACCTCTCGGTCGAGGAGATCCAGCAGCGCTTCGAGGACGAGGGAATCGGCTCTTACGCGCGGTCGACCATCCGCGGCTACCTCAACGAGGACCCAGCTGACGAGGTCCTCGAGATGATCGAGGAGGAACACGCAAACACGCGCCTCCAGATTGCCGAACGTGAAGAGCGGCTGTACCAGCGCGCTCGAGAGGCCGAATCGAGGGCGCTGACGGACGAGCCGATCCAGCGGGTCGTCCCACAGACGGACCGTGTCCCGGCCGATCGTGAATCGCCGATGACGTGGCAGGACTGGGAGTACGTCGACCCCGATGACGAGGACTGGCCGGAGTGGGCCGAGGAGCGCGACATCATCATCCGGTTCACAGACCAGAAGCGCCAGTTGATGCCCGGCGAGGAGTATCCGCTCCGCGCCGTCGACGGCTCGCCGAAGTACACGACTGAGTTCGTCGGCCTCGAGCGCGACGTCGACGACCTCAAGGGACAGTCGATGGCCCGTCGGGAACAGTCCCAGCACCTCCAGGCGAAGGGCGACGTCCTCGGTGTCTACAAGGACCGCGTCGAGATCGACGGCGCGATCGAGACAGAGTCGACCGTCGGCCTCGACGAGGAGACGAAGGAGATCGCGCGAGAGGTACTCCGGGAGCGCTACACGGAGGGTGACGATGGCGACGAGTGAGTCCGTCGACCCCGACGTCGTCCTCGGGACGTTCGAGGACCCGCATGCACTACGCGAGGTCCTCAACCCGTTCGACGGCTGCCCGTGGGACGTCTACTACAACCGCCTCACTGAGGGGTACATGGCGGCCGAGCGGGATCCACACGTCCCGATCGGCGACGTCCACACGCACTGGGCCAAGACGTTCGAGTCCGACCAGAACATCGGCATCCTCGCCCACCGTGACGCGCTGAAGACGACGTTCACGCTGGGCTATCTGATTGCCTGCCTCGAGTACATCGACGGCTTCCGCGCCCACTGGATCACGAACACCCAGGGGCAGGCCCACAAGAAGGCCGACACCGAGTTCTGGAAGATGGTCGAACGCAACCCGTGGCTCACCACTCTCAACAGCGACCCCGTCCAGGACACGAAGGAAGCCAAGGAGTTTCAGAACGGGGCGATGCTGTACGCCGGCTGGCTCTTCGGCGCGATCGAGGGCGACCGCTCGCACTTGCTCGTCCTCGACGACGTCATCAAGGAGCACGGCGACGGCGAGACGCAGAACATCCTCCAGTGGATCGAGGGCGTCACCGTCCCGATGGTCAAAGACTCAGGGAAGACGGCCGTCGTCGGCACTCGAAAGCGCCCGGACGACATCTACTCGCACCTGATCGATCGCGACGCCTACGACTTCACGGAGTACCCGGCGATCCTCGAGGTCTGGGACCAGGAGTTCCGTGAGGACGACACCTGGCGCGAGCGCCGGCCACCGGAAGCTCTCTACACCGAGGTCGAGGATCCGTGGCACGAGGGCGAGACGATCCACGTCCTCTGGCCGGAGGCACGGGGCCCGCAGTACCTCGCGGAGAAACACGAGCAGATGAGCTCGCACCTGTTCTACCGCGAGTTCTGCATGGTCATCCGGGGGGCATCGGGTAACCTCGTCGACGAGGCGGACGTCAACCGACTCGCCGAGGACGGCGGCTGTTCGATCCGCGGACAGACGCCCCCGCGGCAGCTGACGCCCGGTGCTGGCGAGGCGACGATCGTCTCGCTCGATCCAGCGCAGAGCCCCACTGGCGATAACATCGCGTTCGAGGCGTGGCACGTCGGTCGCGACGGCCGGCGGACGCTCCTTGATGCGATCGCCGAGAAGGGGATGCCGCCGTCGCAGGTCAAGGCGACGCTGACCGACTTGGATGAGCGCTACGACCCGGCAGTGATCGTGATCGAGTCGAACGGTATCCAGCAGTACATCGCGAACGACGCGATCGAGTTCTCGCCGTCGCTGATGGCGAAGGTTACCGGCATCCCGACGACGGGGAAGAAGCACTCGTGGGAGAACGGCATCCCGCGGCTACGGACGCTCGTCGAGAACGGCGGCCTGCAGCTCTACCGCGGCCACCCGGGGACCGAGGACTTCATCACGGCGATGCTCTCGCTCGAACTTACCGACGGGAAGCTCAAGGGCCATACACCGGACCTGATCGCGGCGTGGTACATGGCCGAACAGGGGCTCCGGCGGCTCGAAAACATCGTCGGCGACGACGCTGGCGACGAAGCTGACGAGCCCGACACGGGCGTCTCTGGCATCTAACGCAGACCTGATCTGATCCATGAGCACAGACGACGACACGCCTACGACCACGACCACAACGGACGACGGCCCGGCCGGCCACGTCGGCAAGGGAGCCTACTCGGAGATCACGCGGTCGATCACCGAGAAGGCCGAAGAAACACAGCAACTCGAAGAGCGTGCCAAGGGCAAGATCCGCGGTGGGGCGGTCCTGCCGCCGTTCGACCCGGCGAAGCTGGCGAAGCTCCTCGAGGTGAACACCACCCACGCGAAGTGTGTCTACTCGAAGGCGCGCAACGTCGCCGGCTACGGCCTCGAGATCGTTCCGCACCCGGACATCGAAGACCCGGACGAGACGCAGCGCGAGGTAGCGGAAAACTTCTGGTTCGGCGCGGACTCGACGTGGCAGGTCGGCCCGGTCTCTTCGGAGCGATCGACGCCGGCAGACGTCCTCGAGATGGGCTGGATCGACTACGAGGGCATCGGCTGGCTCTCGCTCGAAGTGCTGACGACGATGGACGGTACGCCGATCGGGCTGGCGTACGTCCCGGCGATGACGGTCCGCCGGCGCAAGGACGAACCCGGCTACGCCCAGCTTCGCGAGGGGCGGATTACCTACTACGGCGCGTTCGGCGATCGGTATCGCGGGCTCGAACCGACGATCGCCGACGGGGCCGGTGACGAACCGCCGACGGTCACCTACGAGACCGACGGGGATGCCGACGAGGCGCCGCAGTTCGTCGACGCCGAAAGCGGTGACTCAGGGCCCGACATCAACTCACAGAACCAAGCGAATGAACTGATCTTCAAGCGCAATCACTCGCCGCTGTACACCTACTATGGCGCGCCAGACATCATTCCGGGCCTTCCGACGATCGAGGCCGACGACGCCGCGCGCGACTTCAACATCGACTTCTTCGAGAACAACGCCGTTCCGCGGCTGGCGATCATCGTCGAGGGCGGCGAACTCACGCAGGGCGCCCGGCAGGACATCCACGACCTCCTACACGGGATGAAAGACCAGGACCACCGGACGGTGATCCTTGAGGTCGAGAAGCTGCTCGAGACGACCGACGGGATCACGATGGACGACGACGCGGACGACCTCGCGATCCGCGTCGAGCCACTGACCGTTGGCATCAACGAGGACGCCAGCTTTCAGGATTTCCGCGATCGCAACGAGCATGAGATCCTCAAGACACACGAGGTTCCGCCGATCGAGGCGGGCCAGATCAAAAGCGGGGCGTTCTCGACGGATGCGCAGGCCCAGCGGAAGGGCTACATCGAGACGGTCATCCGACCCAAGCAGGAGGCGTACGCCCAGCTACTCTACGAGACGGTCCACGCGGCGCTGGGCGTCACCGACTACACGATCCGGTTCAAGACGCGCGGCGTCGACACACGGCTGATCGACGCCGACTACGCCTCGAAGCTGATCCAGTCGTCGCAGGGTGCGATCACAGTCAACGAGGCCCGCGAGGTCATCGCGAACATCACCGGCGAGGACCTCGGCCAACTCGAAGACGACCGCGGCAACCAGTTGCTCGCGGCTCTTGACAGGCGCGGCGGCAACGGCGACGGTGGCGGCGCCGAGGAGGCCGAGCGACCGGACGCGGCGCCGCCGCCGCGGATGAAGATCGGCGAGAACCCGGCGATCGACGTCTCGAAGGACATCGACATGGTGCAGTTCGACTCGTCGAACCTGCGGGCCGGGCTGTACGACTACGACACCCGCGACCTGTACATCCGGTTCATCGGCGACCCGCAGGACCGCATCTACGTCTATCGGTTCGTCGAGCCGGAGACGTGGGAGGCGCTCAAAAACGCTTCGAGCCACGGTAGCTACCACTATCACAATATCCGGATGGCCTACCCGTACGAGGAGCTGACGGCGTCGGATTGGCCCCAGCAGGGCCGGGCGGCACCCGATCGGAATGACGCCGTCCGAGCCTTCCTGGAGGCGTAATCTGATGCCCCACACCGACCCCGTGTTCTGCGGCCGCTGTAAGTCACAGCTCGACCTCGATCGCGAGAACTGCCCCAACTGCGGGGCGTGGGTCGAGGCGGTGACCGACGCGGTCTGATCGTCGCCGATCACCAATCGCCGACCGACCGCAGCAGGGCGATACCGATGACCGCCGGGACGCACCCGACCCGGTGCGAGGGCCCGATCGGGACTGGAGTTCTCAGACATGAAAAACAGCGACAAAGAGCGCGGCGCCAAGCGCGGTCTTCTCGGGACCGATCGAGCCCAGAAGCTCGAGAAGACCGCCGACGCCGCCACCGACGACGAGGAGGAGTAGCACCATGCCGGTACAGAAGGGCGAAACGTTCGAGAAACGCGTCGAGTTCAAGGCCACCGACGACGAGCGGCGCGTCGCGACCGGCGGCGTCCTCGTGCCGTCGAAGGTCGACCTCCAGGGTGACTGGCTGACGTCGGAGCAGATCCGCGAGCTGGCGGACGACTTCATGGCCCGCCTCCAGGCGGCCGACGACGACGACGTCGATTCGGTCCCAGGCGTGATGCACGCGGTCTTTCCGCCCGAGCACGTCACGCTCGTCGAGAACCGCGTCCTTGAGGAAGCCGAGACGATCGGCGGCAAGGAGTTCCCCGCCGGCTCGTGGATCCAGTCGTGGCGCTTCGACGACGACGAACTCTGGAGTCTCGTCGCCGACGGCATCCTCTCGGGGTACTCGATCGGCGCGATCGACGTCAAGTGGGAAGGCCCATACGACCAGTCCGAACTGCCCGAGGGCATCACTGTCGCCGACGGCTACCCGGACGACGAGCCGGCGTGGCAGATCGTCGCGGCGACGATCGCCGAAGTGTCGAGTGTCGACATCCCGGCGGTCCCCGACGCCGTCATGGCCTCGGTGAAAGCCGCCGGCG
The DNA here is from genome assembly GCF_024296665.1 of Salinilacihabitans rarus. Taxonomy (NCBI): domain Archaea; kingdom Methanobacteriati; phylum Methanobacteriota; class Halobacteria; order Halobacteriales; family Natrialbaceae; genus Salinilacihabitans; species Salinilacihabitans rarus. Next base: position 596,684 of record NZ_CP100762.1, read on the forward strand.
TCCAGACCTACAGCCGCGAGAAGAACGTCCTCGACCGCGTCGGCGGGAAAGACGAGTTCCTCGAGGTGATGGCCGACCGCGGCCACGACGAGGAGGCGGCCACGCGGATGTGGAGCTACCTCCAGCGAGCCGCCGAGGAAGGCGCCGATCAGCACCCAGCTGACAAAGCGTCCGATGGCGTCCTCCGTCGGATGGGCCGGGCGGCGCTCAACGCCTTTTCTTCCGGCGGGCCCGACGCCGAGTCGGCCCCGCAGGCCGCTGCGAAGTCGACCGATGACGGCGCTCCCTCGCCAGAGGCGACCGCAGCGAAAGAGGGACGGACGCTCTCGCGGGCGAACCGCAACGCGCTGTTCGCGACGATCGACGCCTCGCTGGACGTCCTCCAGGACGCCGGCGTCGATCACGGCATGACGCGGTTCACCGATCGCGAGGAGATCGACTGGACGCTCGACGACCACACCGCCCGCGAGTGGGCGACACCCGACGACGACGAGGACGCGGACGGCGAGGACGACGAGGAGACGGCGCCAGTCGACCCGAGTTTCGAATCCGCTACCGGCGGCGAGACGCCGGACGACACGACCATGAGCGCAGACGACACCGACACCGACACCCCCGACGACACGTTCGCCGACGCCCCGGAGTGGGCGAAGGCGATCCACGACCAGACCCAGGAGAACAGCAAGCGAATCGAGGAACTCGTCGACGACGGCGACGAGCCCGAGAAGGACGCCGACGAGCCCGACGACCCGGAGAAGAGCACCGACGCCAACGAGGACGTCGACGAGGGGCCCCCGGAGTGGGCGAAGGCGATCCAGGAACAGACCGAGAAGAACGCCGATCGGATCGAGAGTCTGGCGAAGGCCTCGGGCCAGAGCCAGCAGCTCGACGAGCCGGCGCAGACCACGGAATCGACCGACACCAACCGCAAGTTCTCGTCCGCGTGGGACCAGACGTTCGGCATCGGCGCGGCCGAGGGAGGTGACTGATCATGACGCAGGCACAGCGATCGCTCGACAAGGTAACGACTGGTGACTTCAGCGCGGGCGGCCTCCTCAACCGCCAGCAGTTCGAAGAGTTCTTCCGCGAGGTGCAGGCGCAGGCGCAGATCCTCGGGCAGGTCCGGTTCGAGCCGGTCGACGCCCCGAAGGGCCAGATCGACAAGATCGGCGTCGGCCAGCGCCTCCTGCGCTCGGCGACCGAGGCCACCGAGGGCAGCCTGAACACGCCAAACACGGGCAAGGTCGACTACGACACCGAGAAGGTCGAACTCCCGTGGGAAGTCTCGATGGAGACCGTCGAAGACACCATCGAGGGTGAAGGTACTGCTGACACGCTGGTCGAGCTCTTTGCGAACCAGATGTCGGCCGATCTCGAGGACCTCGGCGGAAACGGTGACACGAGCGCCAGCGGCGTCACCGACGAGAACTTCATCACCATCGTCGACGGGTGGCTCACCTACGCCGAGACCGACACCGACACGAACACCTACGACCACCAGAGCGCTGCGATCGACAAGAGCCTCTTCAAGGAACTGAAGATGTCGCTCGACCCGCGCTACCGGCGGGATGCGAGCAACCTCCGCTGGCTCATGTCCGAGGACCAGAAGGAGGAGTTCAAGGATTACCTCACCGACCGCTCGACGTCGGCTGGTGACGCGATGCTGATGACCGGCCAGGAGCCGACGCCGCTGGGCATCCCGATCGAGACGCCAGTCAACTGGCCCGACGACACGATCATGCTGACGCCGCTGGAGAACCTCGTCTGGATCGTCCAGCGGGACGTCAACATGCGCTTCACCGACGAGGGCGAGGCGGTCGTCCGCCGCGACCTGTACGGCATCTACAACCTGCTCGCGCGGATCGACTACGTCATCGAGGATACCAAGGGCGTCGGCCTCGCACAGAACGTCGCGTCGCCGACCGCGTAGAGGTGATCTGACATGGGGATCACCTACACCGAAACCGACCACCGCTGGACCGGCGGCATCCAGCGCGAGAAAACCGTCGAGGCGGCGTTCGACTCCTCGTACACCGCCGGCGGCGAGCCGCTCACGCCCACCGACGTCGGCCTCGGTTCGATCGAGAACGTGACGATCGAGTCGGGCACCACCGACTCGGGGTACGTCGTCCAGTGGGACGACGCCACCGAGGCGCTCGTCGTTCGCGAAGAGTCCGACGCCGGCGGCGGCCTCACCGAGGTTGCTGATGCGACCGACCTGTCGGGCGAGAGCGTCCGCCTCGCCGTTCGGGGGCGATCCTGATGGTCCGCGTTCGCCTTCTCGACGACGGGCCGGCACAGTACCGTAACCGCTCGGGCGTCTCCGCCGACGAGGACGATCCCGTCGTCGACGTCGACGACGAGCAGGCGGCGTACCTCGTCGACGAGACGGGCTACTTCGAGTTCGTCGACCCCGATCCGCGCCTCGAGGCGGCCGCCGATGCCGACGCCAGTGATGACGCCGCCGGCGACGACGGAGGTGACGACCCGCCCGACGAGGGGAAACCCGCGGGTCTCGACCCGAGCGGGTACACCCTCGAGGAACTCGAGGTCGAACTCGCAACGGGCGACTACGACGATCGCCTCGACGCGATCGAGGCGGCCGAGCGGGCCGAGAAGGATCGCGACGGCGCGTACGCCCTCATCGACGCACGCCGGGAGGAGTAAGCCATGGCCGACGTCGGCTACTGCACCGTCGAGGACCTCCGGCGAGCGCTGCGCGCGGCCGACCTTCCAGGCGACGCCGCGCAGGACCGCGAGATCGCGATCGACGCGATCACCGCCCAGACCGAGTGGCTTCAGGAGGAGACGAACCGCCACTGGTACGAGCCGACCGGCCTCGACGAGGACACCGACGGCTTGATCCCGACGGCGCCGCTGGTCCACGAATCCGACGAGCAGGATATCTCGACGGGGACGATCATGTTCGCCGACGAGGAGATCACGCCCTCGACGCGGATCGGCTCCTACACGCCGGTCTCGCTCTTCCGGCGAGACGTCACCCAGCTGACCGAGTTGCTGGTGCTGAACAACGCGGGCGGCTTCGACGACTGGGTTGCCTCAAGCGATCACACGGAGGGCCGCGGCGAGGACTACTTCCTCCAGGTCGACGACGCCGACGGCTGGACAACGCTCTACCTCGACACGGAGTCGCTCGACGATGAAGACGTCACGGACTACCGCAACGCGGTGGTTGCGACTTACGAATACGGCATCGAGGGGACCACGAAGACGGTCCGGCGCGCCGTCGCGATGAAGGCAGCCGCGCAGCTGCTCACCGACGACGAGACCGCCCTCGGCATCCCGGACAACGGCAACCTCGTGCCAGCGGAGTCGAAACTTAAGGCACTCGAACGACAGGCCGAAGAACTCCTCGGCATCCACGAGGACAGCCGATGAGCCTCGACCTCGAACGCGGCTTCGAGGCGAAGCTCCGCGAGGCCGTCCTCGACGACATCGAGCAGCGCCTCCGCGAGGACCTCGGGCCGGCACTCGAGGAGACCGCCCGCGAGAACTGGGAGGCCTACGCCTCTCGGAACGGCTACGACATCGAGCACGTCTGGGAGGAGGCCGAGGGCCCGTTCGTCGGGCGCGACGGCGACGGCGTCACGCTCCGGATCGAGTGGCCGGGGCTGTCAGCGCTATTTGAGTTCGGAGTGGAGCCGCATACGATCGAAGGATCGCCCCTGCTCGCGTTCATCTGGGAAGACGCCCCGGCGGACGTCGTCGAGCAGCACGGCGAAGACCCGCTGATGGTCAGGCAAAAGGTCAACTGGGGGAGCGAGACGGGCGGCATCCCCGAGTCGCAGGCGATCCGTGACGCGCTCGAACAGTTCCGCCAGGAGGTGAGCTGACGTGCAGGATGAAGTCACCTGGGTCCTCGACACCATCAAGACCGGATGGCCGGGCAGCTGGCCAGCAGACGATGACGGCGACCCGCTGCTCTACCGCATCAACCGCGACGAGCCGGAGATCCTCGAGACCGGCGAGCGGACACGATCGCTCGACCTCTCGAAGGCTTCGGCGATCGGCGCCGCACTGGGCTCGCGCTCGCCAACGCCAACCGGGACCGAGTACCGCAACCGCGTCGAGACCGTCGTCAGTGTTCGCTTCGAGGGCCTGACGTCCCGGGGTGGCGAGTGGGGTCATGTCGACTCGGCCGCGGACGTCGAGCAGTTGGTCCGCTACGCCCAGCACGCTCTCTTAGCGCAGCGTTCGTATCCGACGATCAACGACGTCGACCAGGACGCGATCGGTTCCGTCGCCTATCACTCGCTGTTCGTCGAGAACGAGACCGACCAGAGTCACGACCATCGCGACTACTTCCGACGGGACTGGGACGTCCGCTTCGTCGGCTACAGCAATCCAGACTCATGATTCGATACACTACCACTGACGGAGGTACAGTATGACCGGCGCGGGTTCTGCGACCGTGGCGTACGCGCTCGAACAGACCTACGGCGGGTCGCTCGTCGACGAAGACAGCGACGGCACGCCGGAGTGGTACCAGCCGGGCGTCGACGTCACCGTCGGCGACCTCTCGGTCGAGAACGCCCTCGAACGGATCCGCCAGCCGGACGATCCGACGCCGGCTGGCTCTCGCGAGGGCAATTTCGAGGGCGCCGCCTCGGTGTCGTTCACCCTCACGGACGACAACTTCCACGACCTCGTCTTCGCCGACGGCGGCACCGCACTCCCGTCGAGTCCGATGGCGGCGCCCTCGTCGACGTGGTACTTCGGCGTCGATCACGTCGACGGCAACGAGGCGCGAACCCCCACTGGGGCGATCGTCGTCGACGCCACGATCAACTACCAGCAGGGCGCCGACGTCACCGTCGAGCTGACGATGCTCTACGGCGACGAACCGGACGACGTCACCGCGCCGTCGTCGATCACGCAGCCCTCGGACGCCGACGTCTTCACGTGGCACGGCGCCGACCTCACCGTCGACGCCGTCGACCAGACGCTCATGCAGACGGCGTCGCTGTCGCTGTCCGGGCTGGCACGCTTCCGTCGGGGACAGTCCCGGCATCCGTTCGACGCGGTCGTCGGGGCGATCGAGCCGTCGCTCTCGACCGATGCGACGTTCACGGAGAACGCCCAGCTGCAGGCCGCCTACGGTGGCGCGACGACCCCGCAGGACACCATCGGCAAGGTCTCCGGCAGCCTCTCGTTCCAGAACGGCCAGGGCACGACGATCAGCTACGATCTGACGGGCCTGCAGCCGACGTCCTACGGCTGGAACGATCTCGTCAACCCCGACGAGGACCTGTCCGAGGCCGTCGAGTACCACGTCGCCGACGTCGCGGTGGTCTAAATGGCCGAACCCGAGACACGCGAAGTCGTCCTCGAGGAGGAGGCCGACCGCCTCGTCGAGGCGTGCGAGGAGATCGCCGACCGGATGGTCGATCTCGATCCGTCGACGGACCTCTACCAGACACTGCGGGCGCGAGGCAACCGCCTCGACACCCACCGCCGCGGCATCGGGTGGGCGCTCGAGGCGTGGGACGTCGAGACGCTCACGTTCAAGGCGCTCACGTTGGGCGACGAGGCCCGCATCGCCGACGAGTTCGACGGTCGCGGCTCGAAGCCCGGCGCCGAGCGCATCTGGCAGATTGCCCTCGGGACGTACGACGCGCCCTACCTCGAACACGACCCGGAGAACCCGACCGACGCGGCGCTCCAGGAGACGGTCGCGAACGTCGCGACCATCGACGCCCTCGCGTTCGGTCGCTGGGCTGAAAGCCAGATCGACGAGTTGAGTGCGGTGGGAAACTGGAACGACGAGCGGAGTTTCGCGCGCTTCTTAACGGAGAAACAGGCGGAACAGAGCCAGACCGAGGAGTGATGACGGACTACCTGCTCGCGGTCGCGATGCGCAACGGGCACGACCCGCGCGAGGCCCGCGAGTACCCCGTCCGTGACCTCCGCCTGCTCGCGATGCTCGACGCCGCCCGAGGTGGCCTTCGATGAGCGAGTTCGAAACCGAGGCGACCGTCGGCCTGGTCGTTCGCGAACGCGACCTCCGGCGGGTCCGCGAGCAGATCGAGGAGGCCGTCGGCGACGCCGCGGTTCAGCCCGGTGCGGGTGCCGGCGGGCGGCCGCCGGAGATGGCGACCGACGGCGGGGCCAGCGGCCGCCAGCGCCGGCGTGCGCGTCGCTCGTACCGGATGGAGATCCAGCGGACCGACGACCTCGAGGAACTGCTCGAGGTCGCCTACGCGATCGAGGACAAGGTCGGCGGCGATGGCGGGATGCTGTCGGAACTGTTCGGCGGTGGCATCCTCGGTGGGTTGCTCGGTGGCGCCGGCGGCGCTGCCGGCGGTATCGGTGGCGGCCTCGCGACTGGCATCGGCGCCGCCGTGGGGTCGGCCGTCGGGGACGCCGTCGGCGAGGCGCTCTCGGAGGACTTCGCGATCGAGGAACCCGACTGGGTGCCGATCGCCGTCGAGGAGCCGGGCGCGCTCCCGGTCGAGGACCCCGGTCCGTTCGCGGTCGAGCATCCCGATTCGATTCCGCTCGACCATCCGGACGACGTCCCGCTCGATCACCCGGAGGACATCCCGCTGGACGCACCGGAGGCGATCCCGGTCGAAGACGTCGACCCGCTCCCGGTCGAAGAGATCGATCCGATCTCGGTCGACGCTCCTGAGTCGATTCCGGTCGACATGTCGGTCCGCACAGCGACCAACGGCCAACCTGCCGCTGGCGACTCAGCGTCACCTTCAGCGTGGCAGCGCTTTCGAGATGAGAAACTGCGACGCGTTCCCGGTGTCGGTATCCTCGGCGACATCGATGCCGAGACAGAAGACTGGTTCGAGCCGTTCGGGGACATCCCGGGCATCGGGATGGGGTCGCCCGGCTCTGGCGGTGGTTCGCTAGGTGGGCAGCCAAGCGGCCAAGGCAGGGCGGCAGTGCCGACCATCAACGTCACGCAGACGTTCAACACGGAGCTGATCGTCGACGAACTCCGCGGGGTCGCCGACGCGATCTCTCAGCTTGAACGCGAACTGGACTCGGCGTACGACGAACTCGAAAGCGAGATCGACGCTGTCCAGTCGGACGTGGACGATCTCGAACGGCAACTTACGCGGCGGTGATATTTATGAGCGCAGGCAAACAAGGCGCCAGTTATGAACGTCAGCGTGACCACACTCGTTTGGGTTCGCCGCCTGTTACTCGCCGCACTCGCGGTCGTCTTTTTCGGCATCGTGACAGCGTATATCGGCGGCGGTGTCGTTGCCTTCGTGGTGGTCGCAGCGGTCTCGGTCGGGATGTATCTCTTGCTTACCTGGCGGCCGACAGAAGACCCTGCGCCCGATACGCCAGAGTAGCCTCCCGATCCCCGTCGCCGCGCGGTCACTGCGGCCCCGTTTTCCATACCGAGACTCATGCCCGGACTTAGAGACACGGCTGTCCTCGAGATCGACCTCGACGATAGCACGACCGGCGTCTTCGAACTCCAGGAGGACCTCACCGATACGGGGACGGTCCAAAAGCAGTACCTCCTAAGCAACCGCGGGCAGTACCTCCGCGAGGCGTACGACATCGGCGTCGACCTCCTCCCGGACGAGGTCGAGGAGGCCGACCTCGAGGATCGCAAGGGCTACCACGTCGACGGCGGCGCCGGCGGCTACCAGGAACAGTTGAGCTTCAAAGCCGGCGCCGAGGGCGCCCAGTGGGGTGACGGCTCGACCGATCCCACCAACCCCGACGACATCGCGAAGACCGACGCGACGGGCGCCGACCCGGTGGCGATGAAGCAGGTCTTCGAGTGGTACGTCACGCAGAGCCGCAGCGATAGCCGCGGCGGCTGTCGACTCCACATCGGCGAGTGGACCGACGGTTCACACTCGACGGAGGCCGGCGTTTTCGGGCAGCCGCTGCCGGTCGCGATCACCGAGGCGACGGTCACCTACGACCCGGACGACCCGGGCGCGATCGAGGTGACACTCGAACTCGAATGGACGGCCGTCTTCCCGGACGTCGACCTCCAGGGTGCGATCAACGACGGCCTCGACGACCTCGCCGAACTGATCCCGGACTTCTGACCCACTGACCCATGAAGTACCTGTACAACAGCCCGCTCCCCGAGTCGGCAGCAACGGACGAACGCGACCGCCTCGGCCAGCAACTCGCCGAGGCGGGTCTGCTCGACGAGGACAGCGCGATGGTCGAGTCGATCGCCTCGCAGGCAGCCGACCTCACGCTCGAAGGCCAGTACCGCTGGGGCGAGGACGTTTCGACGATGCTCGCGACCGAACTCGACGAACTGTCGGGTGCCTCGACTGGAGCGCTCCCGCTGTACCGCCGCAGCGGCGGCTACCCGAACGCGGGCTACTACGAGATCGCCAGCGCCGACGTCGCGCCGCTGCACGCGAACGACCGAAGCGTCTGGCGATACACCCTCTCGCTGACTCACGCCGGCGCACGTGGCCGGCACTTCCGGGCGATCGAGCCGACCCAGCGCCAACTCGATCACGAGTTCGGGACCGATACGCAGGCGCTCGTCGCCGTGCCCACCACGGCGAGCAAGGTCCGCTGGTTCGATCCGGAGTCAAAGGCCATCGCGCAGGCGACCACCCTCGAGACGCGGGCGGCCGAGCCGCTTGACGTCGACGTCTACGACCTAGCCGACGGTGAGGCCGCGGTCGGCGTCAGCGACCCGTGGCTCATCTACGACGTCAGCTACGCCGACGACGTCCGCACCGGCGTGCGCGCCTACGACACGCGCGGGAACGCGGAGAAGTTCATGACGACGGGCGACGGCAGTCAGGGCCCGCGCCAGTGGCAGACGATCCACTCCACCGGCCACGACATCACCAACGAGATCGTCCTCGATAACGGCCTGCTGCGGCTACGTCCGGACGAGACCGCGGGGACGATGAGCGCCGAGATGTGGGACGATACGAACGGCGTCTGGTCGGACACGGGCCTCGCGGGCACCCAGCCGGCGACGGTCACGCTGCTCGATGTCGACCTGACGGCGGTCTCGATGGTGCGCGACGTCGTCCAGTTGCTGTTCGACGTCGACGGCTCGCTGTTCGCGTTGAACGCGATCGTCGCGAAGGGCTACGACGAGGTGCTGTTCTCGATCCCGGAGAACGAGACGGGGCCGATCCCGACCGATCTGGAGACGTGGCTGTCGTCGATCGCCAGTTCGTCGATTACGGATCCGAACGCGGCGAAGACGCTCGTCCCCCGCTCGGAGGTGCGGCGGTAGATGGCGGAGTTCTCCAAAACGTACGATACGTCAGGCGAGTACACGCTCGATCTCCACCCGAACGCGACGAACATCTGGGTTCAACTCAACGGCGCGGGCGGTGGTGGTGGCGGCCATGATAGCGGTGGTGACGGTGGGTACGCCGAAGGATACCTCCCCGACAGCCTCGCCGCCGGTCAAACTCTCACGATCCGAGTCGGCGAGGGGGGTAAAGCGGAATCAAAGAGCAGTACGTTCAACGGTGGCGCTGGCGCTGGCTCTGCGGATGGACAGTCGGCCAGACGAAGTGCTTCAGGCGGCGGGGCGAGTGACATCCGCATCGGCGGAACGACGCTCGACGATCGTGTCGCGGTCGCGGGTGGCGGCGGCGGTGCCGGTAATGCGGCGGAGTCTGCTGATACAGGGGGTGGCGGTGACGGCGGCGGACTTGAGGGCAATGCCGGCGGCGACCATTTCGGCTCCACTGGCGGTGGTCAGGGTGGTACCCAGACTTCGGGCGGCGCTGGAGAGCCCGGCGCGGACGACGGGGTGTTCGGAGCGGGTGGTGCTGGCGAGGACGTGGTGTATCCGGATTACAGCGGCGCTGGCGGTGGCGGCGGCTGGTACGGCGGCGGCGGGGGTCACGGAGCTACGACGACCGGCGGCGGCGGTGGCGGGTCGGCGTACATCGACGACCTCACCAGCGCGACGACGACGACCGGCGCTGGGTCGGCGGGCGGATCGGTGGACGCGGACGGCACGGACGGGAGTATCACGATCGAGTGGGACATCGAGGTCACGGCACCGAGCGACCTCTCCGTCGACGCGACACGCGACACCGAGGTCGACCTCTCGTGGACCGAGCCCGACCCCGACGTCGACGGCCACGAGATCTACCGCTCGATGTCGTCACCCGTCGATCCCGCGACCGATACGCTCGTCGCCGACCTCCCGCAGGGGACCGTCTCCTACACCGACACGGGGATCAACAACGGGACGACGTACCACTATCTCATCGTCTCGTACGTCGAGATCGACGGCAGTCGCTCGACCGACCAGTCAAACGAAGCCAGCGGGACGACGACCCTCCCGGACGTCGACGGCTTCGTCCTCGATGGGAGCGTCCAGGGCGAACTCCTCGCCGAAGAGTTCGACGCCGGGCTCAACACCGGCCAGTACCGCATCCGGTGGAAGCGGTCGGTCAACAGCACGTACGACGCGGCGAACGAGGCGACGGTCCCGTTCGACGCCGATCCACTCGAGTACGTCATCACCAACGTTCTCGACGGGGAGAAGTACGACGTCGGCATCCGCTCGGAGACTGCCGACGTCACCGGCGCATGGCACACGGCCGCCGAGATCACAGCACTCATCCCCGCCTCGGGCCTCCAGGGGACGTCAATCGGGCAGCATTCGGTGACGCTCGGCTGGACGGTCGAATCCAATTTCGACGGCAGCCAACAGATCTGGCGGCGGCGCGAAGACGGCAAGCGCGACCGCGTCTACGACGACCCCGAGGACGGCGAGTTGATCGCGACGCTCGATACGGTGACCGAGAGCTATACCGACGACTCCGACGGGCTCTACCCGGACCGCGAGTTCACCTACACGGTCCGCGCGGTCACCCAGTACGTCTACGCCGATACGAGTCTCACGCTCACCACCGCGTCGGCGGGCCTCGCGCAGTCGGCGGCGCCACCGCGGGGCTGGCACGTCGAACTCGACCATCCCTCGGGCCAGACGCTCACCCCCCGCATCCTCGACGGCGCCCGGCTTGAACCGCGGGTGAACGACCTCCCGCGAGCCCGCATCCCGATCCCGCGCGACGACGCCTACGCGCTCCAGTCGTACGAGGGCGCGCCGATGCGGGTCTACCGGGATGGGGAGCGCCAGCCGATCGACGAACTCCGCGACGTCGTCATCGAGCCCGGGCGGGCCGAACTCGTCGGCGTCGGCGGGACGCAACTCGAACGCCGGATCCAGCGCGACGTCGACCAGGAGGCCGCCCACACGCTCGCCGACGACCTTATCACGACCGAGACGTCATACGCGGCGGTCGTCGACGCCCCCGCCGTCGACGAGGTGGTCGACGAACCGCTCCAGAGTGCCTCGACAGGGACGGAGTTCGCAGAGGTCTTCTCGCCCAAGGCGACGACGCCGGTCGTCTTCCGCGACGGCGGCTTCGAGAACGCGCAGACCAGTTTCCTCCGCGACACCCAGTTCTATCTGTCCGGGAACGCGGGGTACATCTCGGATCCGATCTACTCGATGGGCGAGACGTACACCTTCAGTGCCAGCGGCGACGGGCTCGAATCGACCTCGTTCTCCGTCGAGTACACGATCCCGGCGAGCGAGGTCGGGATCGCGGCGCGCGTCAGCGCCGACGGCTCAAGCCCGGCGTATTTTCGCGTCCACGTCGTCGACGACTCTGACGGTACATCGTTGGGCAAGGCCACGTTCGAAGACATCGGCTACGGCAGCAGCCCCGGCTGGTTCGGTGATTCGACGCAGTTCGACGACGTCGACTACACTGGGTGGGACGGCGGCGACATCCCACCGGGCGAGTACCGACTCGAAGTCGAGTGTTACTGGGATGGCGATCTGATCTACTTCGACGCCGCCTCGCTCCACGATATGCGATACTACGACAGCACTGACTTCGACGAGAACGGGGAACTGACCGACGGCAAGGCACTCGACAAGCCGGTAGACTACAAGCCGGTGACGGTCGAGTCGGACGATGCCCAGACGGTCTACTCGGTCACGACGGGGTATCTCGACACCACGTGGACCGATACGTCGGGCGCGCAGGCGATCGCGCTCTCGAACGACAACGGCCGGTCGTGGACCGAGGTGACGAACGCGACGTCCGTCTCGACGGACTTCGACGCCCTCGGCGCCAGTCTCCGGGCGCGCGTGACGTTCGACGGCTACGAACCGGACGGCGTCCGGAGTCAGTCACCCCGGTATGGCTATGCGCCCCAGCGCGTCGAGAGCTACGAGTTGTCGTTCGACGGCGACGACACGCCGCTGGTCGTCAACGCGAGCTGGGATACCGACCTGCTGGACGTCCTGGTCGAGATCGCCGAGCAGTCCGACTCGCTGTTCGAAGTGCGGTATAGCGACGCCAACGGCACCGAGATCCACTGGGCGCAGGCCGGCCAGCGCTCGAGCACCGAGGCACCCTCGCTCGCAAACTACTCGGTGACGAAACGGGGCGATCGCACCTTACGGGCGACCGTTCTCGGTGGGGGCCGCTCGGAGACCGAGACGATCACCGCCGACCTGGGGACGTCGATCGAACTCGAGCACACGAACCTCATCTCGGGGACTGAGACCGTCCGAGATGCCGACAGCGGCGAGAGGTTCGAATACCTTCAAGACTACACGATCCAGAACACGACCGGGACGATCACGTTCCTCGCCGACGGGAGCATCACCGACGGGCAGGAGATCGAGATTTCGTACAACTACAAGGTCTCCGGCACCTACGAGGCCGACGCCTACGACGGCGACCCGCGCTACGATCGGACGGCCACGATCTCCGGGATCACGACCGAACGCGGCTGCGAACTTGCGGCGAAACTAATCGTCGACACAGCGGCCGACCCCCGCTGGGAGGCAGACGTCGAGATTCCGGCGAGCGCGGCCCTCGACGGCCTCCTGGAGGCGCTCGATCTCGAGGGGGTCCCGGGCGAGGCGATGAGCGTCTACGACCTGACGGTCTCACCGGAACGCCTCTCGCTGCGGCTGGGCTCGCGGGAGCGCGTCCGGGAGACGATCGAGCAGATCCGCTCGACGGTCGAGACGGCGAGCGAGCGGGTCTGATCAATCGTAACAAAGCGCTACAATTGCGAACAGTACGGCGATAGGCGAATTGGTCTACTGATTCAACCTACCAAGGCTTTCTGCTTAGTGAGACGGGCGGTCGCCTAAACCGCCTTCTGGACATTGACGGGTTCCAATTCCGTTCTGGGTTTCTCCCTGCTGCGACCTACCGACGCGGCCGGTAGATACACCGCCAATCGCCCGTTTCAATCCCGTTCTGGGTTTTCTGACTCCTGCGACACAGCCACAGTCACGGCGGCATCAGCTACGATTAGTTTCAATCCCGTGCTGGGTTTTCTGACTCCTGCGACTCCGCGATAAGTTCGTTGTCGGGGCCGGGAACAGCTAGTTTCAATCCCGTGCTGGGTTTTCTGACTCCTGCGACAGCCGGTCGACGAGCGGACGAACGCCTATCGACCGACCGACGCCGGCCGGTTTCAATCCCGTGCTGGGTTTTCTGACTCCTGCGACATGGACTCGCTGACCCGTTCGCGAGCACTGGAGGCTGTTTCAATCCCGTGCTGGGTTTTCTGACTCCTGCGACGGTCACCTCCGAACGGCAGGTCGAACCCCCAGATGAGTTTCAATCCCGTGCTGGGTTTTCTGACTCCTGCGACCGCCTCGGCGTCGCTCTCGTCTTTCACGAGGCCGGCGTTTCAATCCCGTGCTGGGTTTTCTGACTCCTGCGACATCGTCGGGACGTCGTTGGTGGCGACGGTCTGGCGTTTCAATCCCGTGCTGGGTTTTCTGACTCCTGCGACAATCAGTGACCACGATCGTCTCGGTCAACTCCGACAGGTTTCAATCCCGTGCTGGGTTTTCTGACTCCTGCGACCTCGCGGATGACTTCCGCGAGCATCCCGACAAGATCGTTTCAATCCCGTGCTGGGTTTTCTGACTCCTGCGACTTCGGCGGACGTGGGCGACCGACTGTTACTATAGTCTGTTTCAATCCCGTGCTGGGTTTTCTGACTCCTGCGACGGACTCACACGGGCGCTCCTCGCCGTTTTGGTGTGGGTTTCAATCCCGTGCTGGGTTTTCTGACTCCTGCGACGAGTGGGGCCACGACGAGACCGAGTTACTCGACCGGTTTCAATCCCGTGCTGGGTTTTCTGACTCCTGCGACACGAGGATGTTAACCGAGTCGCATTCGACCTCGAACTGTTTCAATCCCGTGCTGGGTTTTCTGACTCCTGCGACTTCGACACTGAGCAGCGCGACGATGACGGCAACTTCGTTTCAATCCCGTGCTGGGTTTTCTGACTCCTGCGACCGCGATTGTCGTCGCCGCTCTGATTATAGGAGAGTTGTTTCAATCCCGTGCTGGGTTTTCTGACTCCTGCGACACACGCGGCTCCCGGCGGTCGACGAGCCGGACGAGCTGTTTCAATCCCGTGCTGGGTTTTCTGACTCCTGCGACTACATCGGTTGCATTGATCCCGGTGAATCTTAATGGTGTTTCAATCCCGTGCTGGGTTTTCTGACTCCTGCGACAATCGTGCCGGACAGTGACGAACCGTTTGTTGACGAGTTTCAATCCCGTGCTGGGTTTTCTGACTCCTGCGACTGGGGGTCGAAATACGTCTATGCAAACTATAAACGTCTATCATCACATCATTTTCGGCTAGCAGTTCGTGGACCGGGGCTGTACACAGGGTTCAAAAAGGTTGACGAAGAGTTATTCTCGAGTAACCTCCGAGAGCAACCACCCCGTCGGTGTTACCTCGACGTACTTTGCTCGCCCACTGTTTTGAGTCGTGACCAGACCGTCGTCCTCGAGGACGGCGACGTGCCGGGCAATCGTACTCGAGTCGTGATCAGTTTTACTGGTGAGTTCAGAGATCGATAGCTGTTGATCAGCCATCGCGAGCGCCCGTAACGTCGGACGTGCATGCTCAGGAATTGTTGCGGTAAGGTGGGGAAGCTCAATCTCCGCCACCTGTTGGTCGATATCGGTGTACTGGAACGCCTGTTCGATACGGTGAGCATACATCGTGGCAGCCATCGAGAGCGGAAGGAACACCTCGCGTGCTCCACCGCCGAAATTGACGATCACCGAACCGTCGGCGTCGTCAATGATCGCACCACACTGTTGCACCGCGTCGGGAACGTCGCTCGTATCGATGCGCTCAACTGCAACCTTCACGCCCGGCGTGATCTTCTGGAGCGTCTCTCGCACATGATCGACCGCAGCCATTGCACGATCGTCTTCACGCTCCGTTTCGGGCCGCAACAGTCGAACGACGTCGCCGTCCTCAAGTCCGTTACGCAACACTGGTCGCGTAACCCGCGTCTCGTCAAACCCCAGCGTCGACACGTACGTCCGCATTGCTGAATTCGTCGTGGAGAGCGACTAAAGGTGTACCGACAGGTCGACGGTCAGCGACTCGGTCCGTCGGTGTCCCTCACTTCGTCGCGGTGCAACTGACCGGTACTAGTCTCATCGCTGTACAAGAAATATCTAATCTCCGATATCTTTATCACCTCCCGGTCGGTAGAGAGTGCCGTGTCATCGCAGCACGCCCGACCGCAAACAGCACTCCGGCGCGTCGACTTGACGCTTCGAGCCGAGTCGACGTTTCCAGTGCCATACTCCGACGGCTACTCGGTGTATGGTGCCTTGCTCGATGCCCTCGATTCGGTTGACGCCGACGTGAGCCAGCGCGTCCACGACGCGCCTCTGGGGAGTGTCCACAGCAGTGGGCTACTCGGTCCATTCGGGAACAGCAACCGTCCCTATCACAAGTCTGTCCGGAACGGTGAGCAATACCGGCTCTCGCTCGGCATCGTCGACCCGTCGGATGTCGAAATCTTCCAGGCGCTTGTCAACGCCGTCGTCCTCGAGGGTAACTCGCTCGAACTTTCCCACGGGTTGCTCCACGTCGAGACCTTCGAAAGCGAGAACGAGACCCACGAGGAGATCCTTGGACGTGCATCACGCGTGGACGATCCGACGCTCGAAATGCGGTTCCAGACGCCGACCTGCATCGAGGAAGCCGGCGACGTGACGACGATGTTCCCGCATCGGATTCCAGTGTTTACCTCGCTACTCGGAAAGTGGAACCGGACCGCACCCGAGGAACTCGAGTTGGATCTCTCACAGGAGGAGATTGCCGGAAACGTGCTTGAGAAACCCGATCCTGATCGCTACGACACCCACTCGGTACTGGTGAGTCGCGGTGAAACCGACGATAGGGAGACCCGAAGCATCATGAAGCAAGGGTTCACCGGCCTGTGTGAGTACGAGTTCAAGGACGCGAGTGAGGCGGTAGAGAACGCCGTAACGACGCTTGCGCTGTTCGGGAAGTACTCAGGTGTTGGAAGTGCCGTCGCGCGAGGGTGTGGAGACGTGGAGGTGACTATCTCCGATGACTGACGACCGCTCGGACGAGGACGTCCTCGATTCAATCCTCGGAAATCTCCGTCCACAGTCGGGCGGCGGGACCGAAGTCGAGCGATCGGTGGAGGAGACGGTGCTGGAAGACTTCCGGACATCCGTCGATCCTAGAATCGTCGACACTGGGTGGGGATTCGAGGCTGCGAAGAGTGTTGAGTTGGGGAAAACGGACCAGTCATTACTCAACCATGTCAGGAACGGTGTATTCGTACTCGCACAGTTGAATGAGGCCGCCCGATCGCTCGGCGGATACACACTTGACGAAGCAGATCTGCGAGCTACGATCGCATTGTTCACGATCCACGATATCCACAAGCTCAATTCCGAGCGTGACGTGGACCCCGAATCCCGGTTCGACATTTCGGCTAAGGAAGTGCAACAGTACGTCGAAGCGTTTGGACTCGACGACTTTGCGCCGGAATTGACTACCAAGGATTTCCGATCATGTGCGATCGACCACCATGACGACTGGACGGCCAACTACGACCAGACGACGCGCCGGTTCGACGATCTGCGTCCGTTCGTACGAGTTGCGGACGCATTTGCATCGTGTGACACACCCGAAGCAGCAACGACTAAATCTGTCCAGACAGCGATCAACCGCGCCTATCTCAAATCGGAATTTGAACTCCGCTGCCACGTCATCGATGACGTGAAAGGGGTCTTGACGAATCTCCTGAACGCGGCGGTCTCCGAACGCTTGGGCGCGTTCGACTATCAGCCGGTGGCGATCTATCAGGACGGATGCGTCTACCTCGCGCCAGAAGATGTGAATCGGCCAGAGGTAGATCAAACACTGGTCGATGAAATTTTAGAGCAACTTCAAGAAAATACACAGAAATCACATTCCGCATTCGCGTCTGCAAGCGAACTTAGGTCGAATCTGTCTACCCGATATGCGAAGGATTTCTACGGGATCAATGATCAAGATTTCTTCTACGCTGGTGCAGAAACCGTGCTTGCTGCGGTAGCTCAAAAATCTGTTTCGGACGCAAATCCAGATGAAGAGCCCACCGAAAACATGGTAGAGACGATGGAGAGTCTTGAGGAATATATCCCACTAAATATTGAACGCACGCGTAGGCCAGTCGGAATAGCAAGATTCGTATATACCGTACGGCGTGCGTTCGTCGATCCACTGATTGAAGATAATGCAGATTCTCAACTGAAAGAAACATGTAAGATATTATCCATCTCTGATGAAGTTCTTGAGGGGTTGCTGAAAGCATCTGAAGAGGATGATAATGATAAGTCAGACTTCTCTTTGACTGCCGGAGGAAGATGGGACTATGCTTACGGAATTGGACAAGCTCTGCTCAACGAAGATTTGACCGATCCAGTTAAATTGAAAGAACGAGCCAATTCAGGTCTCAGTCGGCGTGCTGAAAATTGGGCCGAGATCGTCGAAGACTTCCATGCCGGAAATCTACGCGAAGAACTCGCAGCGTACCTATCTGACGTGGTATCTATCGATGGATGTCCAATCGCTGTAGGCAGCGAGACCCTCAGTGACCCATTCGAGGAATATCATAATACCCGGCGGGGGAAAACGTGTGTGCTTTGCAACCGTGGTACAACGAGTACGCGAAAGGCCGATATCGAGACCCCTAAGTCACTAACAACACTCAAAGCGGGGTATTCCAATCATGTGCCAGTGGATGCCGGCAAACCCGACAATCTGCTCACTTGTATTCCATGTCAGATAGAACTCTCGTTACGGGAAACCGGTGCATCTCAAAGAGAAGAGGGTCGACTCTTTGTTCACCTGATCCCTGATTACTTCTACACACCGCTATCGTGGCGTAGCTACAGCGACGTCATGAGCGAATTTACTGGGGAGAGCCAAATCGAACTCGGACGGCTGGCGGAAGCAATACTGTGGCTGACGGACGACCCTGAGGCGGCGAACGTTGAGGGATTCGAGAACGCGCTCTTCGATGAGGAAAGCGGTCGTCCGATGGTTGAAACGCTCGATCAGGGATTTAATCCGGGAACGCAGTACGGTGCTCGCACTCTCGGGTACTACAAACCGCAAGACAACGAGGCGGAATTCCAGTTCTTCGGTGTGTATGTTGCCCTTGCTGTCGCAGCATACGCCGGTCTTCGAGTATATGTCTCGGAGTCTCCGATCCCCGACATCAGGGGTCGAGACTTCCAGACGTACGCTCGCGTTGGGGCCGGGTTTACACAGGTCCATGATTTCTACAGCACAGAAATACCACTGTCGCGAGTTGAATCCCGATTGCGAGCTGCGTCAGCACTTGTCAAATTAGGGTATGGAGCGATGGATAGTAACAATAAAAAGCGAAACGACGCGCTGTTCGCGAAGTTCCTCCGGGTAACGCGGAATCAGCTGCTCCCCGGATCACACCTGCTCAAGCGCATCGCGCAGGCCGATGATGGCAGTGACGCTCGCTATCTGCTGGAGGAAGCACGGGTGCTCGATCAGGAAACTGGTATAGATTCGACAACTAACACCACCAAAATACACGACAAATGAAAGAGACAAGCGATACAATTGCAGAACTCGCAGCGCGTTCGTTCGACGTGATACGGCCCGCGCCGGGAAACGACAAACCGTACGCGATCGAACGTGTATTCCGCGAGAGCGTCAAGGCAGTCAAAGAGTTCGGACCGCTTGAAATTTCCCGACAGGACGCGATCGATGCAGTTGCCGGTCGAGTCGGGAAAGTTCCCGAACGAAGTGAACAGGTCTATCGCGTCCCATACGAAGACAGTGATGTCGGTGGCGCTTACAATGAGCGCGTCGAACGATATGCCGAATTCTTCGTCGATGAGGTCCTAATCGGGATGTTCGACGGCAAGCCGTCGCGGTTGAAGCGCCGGGCGAACAATCTCGCAGACGGGTTCTACGCGGCGACGCTCCGGCTGCAGCGCGAACAGTTCGAAAACGACTCCGCAAATACCGACAACTAATGATCGACCAAGACACCTATCCCGAACTTGAACCTGGTACTGTTCCCGCAGACGAGATGACGCTCCGTCCTCGGAGCAATTTCGTTAATCTACTCGTCCTTCGTGAACTCGAGAGTCATGCAGTTTTCACGACCAATGGAGAGGACGCTGACATCGCAACTGTTCCCCTCGGTACCACTAATGGACCTCAGGACTACGCTCCCGGTCTCATGTTCATGCGAAAACAGACCGGGAGCGACCGACGCTTCGGGAAAGCCCTACAGCGCGACCTCGACCTCTTCGATGATGACGAAGACGAGTGTACGATGCAAGTTAACGAGATGTGTCAAGACTGCATTGAGTGCATCCTCTATGGAAGCGCCGCGAGTAACAATGAAGGGAACGACATTTCGATCACTTCGCGGGTCATGTACGACACGGCCTACTCATTACGCGACGCGAGCGTCGTAATTGACGAGAAGTTCCAGAATGCGCCCGGTGACGATTTCGCCAAATCCGCGGAGGCAACGATCCGGGAACCCGACTTCTTCGAGCCCGGAACGATGTTTCCCAGCGTCGTGACGCTTCGAGACGCGACTCCAGCAGAGGTCGCGTTCGTACTCGGAATTACTGCCAAGAACAAACGCTATGGAGCGACAACGTCCCGACTCGGACGAGTCAATAACCGAATTCTCGGCATGTATGTTGGGAGCGAAGAAGGGCCAGCGAACCTAGAGTTGACGCGAGAAGCGATCTCGCGGTTGCGAGACGATGAACGGACCGATTACGATTCGGTTACTGACGTGGTGATGGCCGAAACACTCGATCCGTCACGCACCGCAGATCACGTTCAGGCCGCGTTTGAGGGCGCTATCGACGCCGATGGCTTAGACCTAGAACGAGTGTCCGATGGAACGGTCGCCGAGATTCTCGATAAGGCGACGAGCGAGGAGCTCGGCGACTTGCTGGCAGAGCAGCGAGAACACTCGAGGACATTCCTCGATCAGGCGGAGTAAAGGCATGAAGGTTCTCGAAGCGATTCTTCGGACGCGCGGGGAAGTCACGTTCACCTCGCGAGAGGTCGGACGACTGGCCGATACGGAGCCGTACATCCTCAACACGGCTCTCTACTACGCGCTGGGTCTCGCGAGTGGTCGCTACGTGGATACCTCATACGAACCGACTTATATCGAGGACACTGCGGATATCACCGACATCTACGTCTCGCCTGCTGCGCCAACCGACGAAGCCGCACCGAACTACGTGACGACCACCTACAATGCGACGCGCGACGAATACGCGGAGGTGAACTACTCGGCTCAAGATGACCCGAACGCCAAACAGAACCTGCCTTCATATGGGCGACGACGGTCACTCGCTCACGGGACGCCGCTCCGGTTTTTCATCATCCCGCGCGGACGATCGGTAGCCGACCTCGAACGACGGTTGCCGAGCTACGTCAGGCTGGGCAAAAAACGAGGGAAAGCCAGACTCGATGTCAAACGACGCCCTTCAACCCGACAAACCGGAAAGTTTAGACTGAATCATCCGATCGGCGCGTACGATCATCCCGATCCTCCAGAGGGTAATGTCATTACGAAGGCGATGAAGCCCACGCCACTCGTGATGCAGGGCGATTACACCGGCGAGTACATCAGCATCGACCGGGGCGAGAACGACCCTATTCACTTTCCTGCCGGACTCATCTTCCTCGCGACCAAACGATGACAACGCTCAATCTCGCCGGCGTTGCACTCCGAACGTACGATCATCCCTATCCGTTCGACGTCGCTCCCTTCGCCCACCAGCGGGAAATGTTGTGGTTATTTCAAGAACGCGATCGATTTGTCGCGGTAAACGATAGTCCAACTGGTGGTGGAAAAACATCGTCGTGGCTGGCCCCAGTCCTCGACGAACAACTCGACACAATCGCGATCTACCCCACCAACGCGCTCATTGCAGATCAGCAAGATGCCATCCAACGTGCAGTCGACGATGCAGTAAATCACGACGTTGCCGTGTTGAGAGTGACCGCGGACAGGCTAGCTGAAAGGAGTGACCAGTTCGCTCCTAATTCGCATGGAGGAGTCCTTGACGACTGGCTTCAACAGGAGGGACGCTACAACGATCAGCGTATCCTGTTGACGAACCCAGACCTTCTCGTGATGATGCGTCGCAACCTCTATCGAAGAGGATCACGTGAATACAAGGACTTCGAAGCCGCGATCGTCGATGAATTTCATCGAGCCGGTCGCAAGGAGCAGAACACTCTTCGCTTTCTGCTTGACGAGATGCAAGCGGAAGACGAGGAGATCGTCGCGCTCCGGAAGGTGGCGTTTCTTAGTGCGACACCTGACGAACGCCAAGAACGACTTTTCGAACACGCGATGGAGGCACCGTACGTGCGGATCACCAAAGAAAATTGTTGTGAACTGGCATCGTTCACCGATCCACCCGGCGACGATTGGTACGGAGTAATGCCACCTATCGAACTCAATGTCCGAACGGCGCCAACCTTCGGCACGGGTGAGACACTCAAAAGCGATGAGGAGGAGACGCTGTCGTTCTGTCGCAGGGGCAGAACGGTCATCATGCTCGACGGTATTCACGAGGTCGAAGCCGTCCACAGGTGGCTCCAGAACACGCTTGACGGCCGCGTTGAACGGATTGACGGCTTCGACAGGGGCGACAAGCGCGAAAAACTCAATCAGTTCGACGTTTTGGTCAGCAATTCGGCCGTTGAGGTCGGTATTGACTTCGATGTTGACCGAATTCTCTTCGCCGGTCATGACAAGGATAGCTTTCTCCAGCGACTCGGACGGTTGCGCTCGGAGACCTGTTTACGGAAAGCCCGGTGTTACGTGCCAGCAGGGATTGCCGATATGTTGTCGAACCACGACAGCGAGACACTTACCCGACAGGAACTTGATGAGTTGCTGGACGACGCATACCCCGAACCACGTCGTCCCGAGACATTCGACGCACGATACTCAGCGGCAGAGGCGTTCGAACACCTCAATGATCGGCTACGAAACGCTCCGCCAGACGAAGTGCAAGAGATCAAGCGATCGACACTTGACCGTATCAAACGGCACTTTGGCATCGGATCGGAAACGGAGTTTTCGCTCCGAGATATGGAGGCGTTCACCGGTGCCCTCAACTGGCGAGTACTGACGAAACTACAGTGGTACCGAGGAGATAGCATTCAGTCACTCGTCTACGACCGGACGAGAGAGTACGTCACCGTCTACGACCTGTTTTACCTCCTTAGGTACGGCAACGTAGAATTCGTCGACCGCGGAACGTTCGAGCGGATCATTCCAGATAGACACAGAGACAGTATCGACCGTAGCCATCGATATGTCGACGGGTTCTGTATCTACGACGGGACGATCCAGACCAACGACGAAGGTTACGGTCGCAACGTGTATTTTACGGGTGGCACGCTGAACGCGTGGCTGGACCAGACCTCGAATACAGGACGGAAACCACAGACAAAATCTGGGTTGCGAATCGACGTCGATCCGAATGGGACTGGATCGCGCGTTCCTTCAATCACGAAGGTCAACGAACGACTTCGCAAACGAGGTGAGCGAGTTGACGACGAAGAAGAAGGATTACTGTGTTATGCTGTTAGTGGCTCTCCTAGTCGCGTGAAACGACAGTACGGCCTCGACGACTTTTTCTTCCTTTATCCGATTCAGGTACAGAACAAAGCTGTGCATAGTCTCGCTATCGGAACTGATGCTCTCTACCTTCATTGTCACGTTCTCGAACAAAAGAACCGGCTGACGGATGATACCGGATCTATTAACTCCATATGATAGGATCGGGATTCAGGGATGAACTCGTGCACGTTAGTGCGTTACAGGAGTTCGTTTATTGTTCACGACGATATTACTATCATCGATATCACGATCAGATCGGTTCGCCGTTTGAGCTCGTTGACGGGCGATCGAAACACGCTACCCAGTCACGCCGTGGCGGTTGGACCACGGAACGGTACTTCCGATCGGAAGAGCTCGGATTGCATGGAAAGATTGACCTCGTCGAGAGTGATCATGGTTCGCTTACCCCTGTCGAGCGGAAACGGGCCGAGAGTGGGGATTACTATCTGAGTGATGAGGTTCAGTTGGCTGGATACTGTATGTTGCTTGAGTCTGCGATCGATGAGCAAGTCAATGTCGGATATATTTATCTCTACTCGACAGACGAACGACACGCGATCCGAATTTCGGACAACCATCGACAAACCGTGGAAGAAACCGTCTCCCGCATCAACTCGATGACTGTCAGTTCGATCCCACCATTCACGGATAATCCGAGTAAATGCGACGGCTGTTCTGCACGCGAATACTGCCTACCGGCTGAAACCGCCCGAATGGAACATGATAAAGTCCGTGGCACAGGCTGGGAGGACCAGCAATGAAAGAATCAGAAGCGATCTTCGAGGATTCGGTCATCTTCGTGACCAAACAAGGTACCCAAGTCCGGATCGACGGGGGGCAGGTCGTGATCTGGAACGTCGACGCCGAGGAAGATGAAGACCGAAAATTAGCTGGATATCCGATCGAGCAGCTAGATACAATCAACGTCTTCGGCGGGGTCAACTTCTCGACGCCGTTCGTCGCGAAGGCAAACGAACACGGGATCGTCCTCAACTACTTCACCGAGAACGGGAAGTACCGAGGAAGCTTTGTTCCTGAGAAGAACACAATCGCGGAGGTCCGTCGAGCACAGTACGCCCTCTCGAGGGATGATGAGATCGCTATCGCTCGACAGATGATTCAGGCGAAGGTTCGCAACGCACGAACGCTGCTCTCCCGGAAGGGCGTGTACGGAACGGATGTCCTCAAGGACCTTGGTGTCCGGGTGGAGGACGCGACGACGAAAGACGACATCCGTGGCGTGGAGGGTGAAGCTGCAGAGCGATACTTCCAGCGACTCGACGAGACGCTCATCGACGGCTGGACGTTCGAAAAACGGACAAAACGACCACCGGAAGATCACATCAACTCGTTGTTATCACTGACCTACGTCTTCATGAAAAACGAGGTACTGGCTGCACTTCGACAATATAATCTTGATCCGTTTCTCGGTGTGTTACACGCTGATCGCCACGGCCGCCCATCACTCGCATTGGACCTCCAGGAGGAGTTTCGACCGATCTTCTGCGATGCCTTCGTCACGCGGCTAGTCAACCGAGGGACGATTACCCACGACGACTTCCGGAAGGACAACCGACTCAACGGCGACGCGTTCAAGACCTACTGCGCGAAGTTCGACGAGTTCATGAAAGAAGAACTGACCCACCCACACTTTGAGTACACCGTCACGCGACGTAAGGCAATTCGCCAGCAAGCAATTCTCTTGCGAAAGACAATCACTAGCGAGCTCGACAAGTATCACTCATTTTCGTTTGTACGATAACCATGCGTCTCGTGATCGCATACGACGTCAGCGACGATACAAATCGCCGCCGTGTGTATCGGACGCTACAACGATACGGTGCTTGGCAACAGTACAGTGTCTTCGAACTCGAGATAGACAGTGCCCAACGCGTCGAGCTGGTAGACGAACTTGAGTCATACATCAATTCTAGCGACGGAGACCGAATTCGGATCTATCGACTCTGTAGTGCCTGCCAAGACGCGACGACGGATATCGGGAGTGAGCCACCCGACGAACAGTCGAACGTAATCTGACGGTCTCTCTTCGTGAACCTTTATTAACTCACTGTACAGCCCCAGTCGACGAATGCAGGTGAGGATTTCAGACCACAAGAAACGTTTTTGATTCCTCTGGTTGTATCTCGACCCCCTGTCGCAGAGACCAGAAAACCCAGCACGGGATTGAAACAATTATCTGCTTGCAGGTACGCCCATTCGCGCCAATCGTCGCAGAGACCAGAAAACCCAGCACGGGATTGAAACCCTACTGGATCAGCTATACGATGCCCTCGCGCGAGGACGTCGCAGAGACCAGAAAACCCAGCACGGGATTGAAACTCTCAATCTCGAACGCGCCCGCCGGCGTGACGAAGTCGCAGAGACCAGAAAACCCAGCACGGGATTGAAACTGCGTGGCATACCAGCGGAGCACTTCGGGCCACGTCGCAGAGACCAGAAAACCCAGCACGGGATTGAAACAGCTCCACATCCAACCCGGAGACCTTGAGGGCGACGTCGCAGAGACCAGAAAACCCAGCACGGGATTGAAACAATTGTGAGAGAGGTCGCGGAGTATGGAGGGTGGATGTCGCAGAGACCAGAAAACCCAGCACGGGATTGAAACATGAGTTCCGGTGTCAGAACAACGAGTGTTGGGTGGGTCGCAGAGACCAGAAAACCCAGCACGGGATTGAAACTCGTTGTTACTCATTCTGACCTCCGTCCGTACGGAGTCGCAGAGACCAGAAAACCCAGCACGGGATTGAAACACAAGACCTCGTCCGTCGCGGCCACCGCGACCGTGTCGTCGCAGAGACCAGAAAACCCAGCACGGGATTGAAACAGAGCCGCGAGTTTCCACGGCGCGAGTATCCACAACCCGTCGCAGAGACCAGAAAACCCAGCACGGGATTGAAACGTCGGCGAAGTCGTCGGGGATGTTGAACGAGGTCTGGTGTCGCAGAGACCAGAAAACCCAGCACGGGATTGAAACCGGGTATGCTGTGGGGAGCACACGGTGACCCACCTGGTCGCAGAGACCAGAAAACCCAGCACGGGATTGAAACAAAGCGTCGGAACCGATACGCTCACGGCAAACGGCAGTCGCAGAGACCAGAAAACCCAGCACGGGATTGAAACTCTACGCGATCGACATCAAGCAGGTGGACGCCGACGGTCGCAGAGACCAGAAAACCCAGCACGGGATTGAAACGAGAGTGGCGCGTAACGGCGGTCTACGACCGATACGTCGCAGAGACCAGAAAACCCAGCACGGGATTGAAACTTCCTGGGTGCGCGAGATCGACCAGAGTTCGCGTTGTCGCAGAGACCAGAAAACCCAGCACGGGATTGAAACAAGAAGACGACCACCCCCGGGATCGAGCAACTGTCGCAGAGACCAGAAAACCCAGCACGGGATTGAAACACGACGTCGACGACCGACACGCCGGTTAACGTCTCGTCGCAGAGACCAGAAAACCCAGCACGGGATTGAAACGACGATGGCGCAGAGATGGCTGCACGGTCCCTCGTGGTGTCGCAGAGACCAGAAAACCCAGCACGGGATTGAAACTTAGCTACTCCGCTGGCAACCGAGGGCCGGGCAGGGAGTCGCAGAGACCAGAAAACCCAGCACGGGATTGAAACCCGACTACGTGGCCGGCATGGACTTCGCGGCCGAGAGGTCGCAGAGACCAGAAAACCCAGCACGGGATTGAAACACCAAAACGTCGGAATCGAACTCGGGGAGAGGGATGTCGCAGAGACCAGAAAACCCAGCACGGGATTGAAACCGTTTCTCACGATCGGACACAAGTAACGATCCGTCGGTCGCAGAGACCAGAAAACCCAGCACGGGATTGAAACAGGGTCGTCGTCCGCTGAATCGTCTCCTCGGCAAGCGGTCGCAGAGACCAGAAAACCCAGCACGGGATTGAAACATATCCTCCTCGGGCTGGTGCTGTGGGTCCGCGCCGTCGCAGAGACCAGAAAACCCAGCACGGGATTGAAACTCGCAGGAGTAGAGGCCGCCGTCGGCGTCGATGCAGTCGCAGAGACCAGAAAACCCAGCACGGGATTGAAACTACCATCGTTCCTGTGATACACAGATCAATAGAGTCGCAGAGACCAGAAAACCCAGCACGGGATTGAAACGGATTACGTCGAGACGAACGCTCCCGTGCCGGAGGTCGCAGAGACCAGAAAACCCAGCACGGGATTGAAACCGAGCCACGGGCCGGCGAGCGCGTCGCCCGCCGTCGGTCGCAGAGACCAGAAAACCCAGCACGGGATTGAAACAAAAACGCGCGCGCGTCGTCGAACCAGCTCGGGTCGTCGCAGAGACCAGAAAACCCAGCACGGGATTGAAACAAAACGCTCCGGGGCCGATCCGATTTTAAAGATGTCGCAGAGACCAGAAAACCCAGCACGGGATTGAAACCTTCTGAATGTGATCGTGAAGACCGTCCATCGTCCGAAGTCGCAGAGACCAGAAAACCCAGCACGGGATTGAAACAATAAACGATAGTTCGAAATCCTACCGCGATGGTCGATTGTCGCAGAGACCAGAAAACCCAGCACGGGATTGAAACAGGGGACGCGGCGGACGTACGTCGAGGGCGACGAGAGTCGCAGAGACCAGAAAACCCAGCACGGGATTGAAACATACATCGAACGGCGAAAGTCTCGGCGCGAGCGATCGTCGCAGAGACCAGAAAACCCAGCACGGGATTGAAACCCGAGATCGTCGTTGTCTACCTCGCGTGGTGCGGGGGTCGCAGAGACCAGAAAACCCAGCACGGGATTGAAACGTAGCGAGCGGTAACCTGTTAATCCCGGCGCCCGGCGGTCGCAGAGACCAGAAAACCCAGCACGGGATTGAAACATACCGCAACCGATCTTACATCGTCAGAGTGGCCGTGTCGCAGAGACCAGAAAACCCAGCACGGGATTGAAACAGGACGAGCAGCTCGCCCGTGTCGGCGACGACGTCCGTCGCAGAGACCAGAAAACCCAGCACGGGATTGAAACCTCGTTCCAGGCCTCTTCGAGGAGGTCGCTCACATTGTCGCAGAGACCAGAAAACCCAGCACGGGATTGAAACCATCGAGAAGGTCGCGATGGAGTCGGCCTTCGAGAGTCGCAGGAGACCGAAAACCCGAGAAGAGATGAAACAGGGTCCGTTGAAACAATCTTTCGAGGACCGAATCGACCACTACACGTCCTTTCAAACGGATTTTTTGTAACTTAGAATAATCATCCCTTCACAGATCGACTCAATCTATTACTCGCTTAACCGCTCTCACTTACCTATATTGTGTTCTTCTGCGATCGCGACGGCCAGCCACCGCGCCCGCCGCGCAAGATCGGGATCGACGTCCTCGTAGTCGTCGGCGAGACGCTGCAGTGCGACGATCACGAGCCAGTCCTCCAGCGGTGAGGTCTCGACGTGCATCGCCGGCGTTGGCCGCGGCTTCGGATATAAACCTGAAATCAATAAGGCAAGTGAGGTTGGTGGATTCGGTGTTCAGTTATAAGGAGGGTCAGAGAACAGTCCGACCAGGACGATCGCTGCGCCCATGCTCGTATTAGTTTTGCAGGAGCCTAGGAAGGCGTGATAAATGCGTGTTCAGGTCTGGTGAAACTGTTGATGATTCCGCTAGTAGAATCGTCGCTGTCGTAGCCATTTCGGATCGTTTCAGCACGAGCTAAATTCGTGCCTCGGACTGGATAAGACATTAAGAAAACGAATAAAAACCTAATCGCTTCGAGTCTAGCCTATCGCCACGGGTTTTCGTTCGCAGGAATCGACGATTTCATAACGGCATCACCCGCCGTACCGATTCCGTCGCCATAGTGGAAATCTCCTACAACCTGTGCCGTACATTTCGACATAATCGGCATAGGTTTATTCACGTATGCCCACCGTTCCCAGTCACGTCCTTCACAGTCTTCTTCACCATCCGGATATTCATCGTCATCCGTGCTTTTAGCCTGCGAAGTGTAGCCGGTAGCCATAACGGAAGGCGTGGCCATACCAGTATTCGAGGTGTAACTTTCCGAACAGACCGTAATACCCATACGATGGTCGTAATACCCGCTGTTATCGTAAATTTCGGTGTTAAAGGTCTGACCGTGGATTAGTTCGTGAATAAAGATATTATATCCGTAGTCGTAACCGGTCTGGCTTCCAGTGTCGATGTCGAAGCCGATATCCGCGTGGTCAGCATTGGCAAAGGCGAAAATACCTTCGTCTGTCTGGATATCATCACCGCTCGGATCTGATTCGTAATTATACAGGCTTCCCCACGACTGGCCGAGATACGTATCAGTGTTCCGGATGATGGCGATATTCATATTTTCCGGCGAACGGCGATAGCTGGAAGCCGCATTACGCACGTCATCAGGGGAAAGAACTTCGCGGTCTATCTGAAGCGAAGACCAACCGTGTTCTCGTGCTGTATACACATCGACATTACCGACATAAGCGAACCAGCTTTCGAGATACTGCGCGAAGTCGTGCGCGGCATCGATACAGCCGTCATAAAATTCACTATCCTGAGTTGTGATATTAGGTCCGTCGTAAACGTAAATAGTCAGGTCCTGATAGTCGGCTGAATCGTTCGTAAGATGCGAAGCCGACGCGAGTCCGGAAGTAGCACCGACTGCACCGGCGCTAGCACCTGCGACGGCGGCTGATCTCATAAACGTACGTCGATCGATCGATCGGCAATTACCTTCAGACATTGCAGAACCACCCACAGCAGTGAGCTTAATAAAACCTTACTATAATCCGTCGGCACCTCGTTTAGACTCCCCGGTAATCGCGACGGCTCCCGCGAACCCTTAAGACTCCCCAGTCCCGTACCGAGCTAACGTGCATCGCCGGCGTTGGCCGCGACCTCGCGTATAACCCTGTAGCAGAGAGGGGAGTGGGACGGAGATGGTAGTGCTCTGGACACCCCTGACTGGCAGAAGGTTGTTGTCCCAGCTGATGTGCCACCCCCTGCGAGTCGACGGTTCGACCAGAAGGCGATACGCCGACTGGCGAACGAGTTCGCCGCCGACGAGGCTACGCCGCGCCGCGAAGGCGACCATCGACCGCTTCGAGGCGGTCCTCCTCGAGGGCCAGGTCGATTGCCGAGCGCGCCTCGTCGGTCGAGAGATTCGAATGCTGGGCGACGACCATAATCGTCTCGAGGCGGACGGCGTCCGGTTGCTTCGGGCTCGTCTGGGCGTCGACCATCGCGACGACGCGGTCGACCGGGTCCGTAGGCATATCCGAGTGTTCGCGAGGAGAAGGCAGCAGTCGGTCGGCCGTGGTCAGCCGTCGTGCTCCGCTTGCAGGCAGCGGTTGCATCTCTCGACGGGCGAATCGTCTGTACCGGATTGGCTATCGGTCGGTCGTCGACTAATCTTGGCCTCCTTGAGGACCTCGCCACATGCGAGTGTCACTTCATCGGTACCGAGCTCGACGACCCGGTGCCACTGGCCATCGTGACCGGTGGCCCACAACCCGAACGGCACTGACTCATCGACCAGATCGTACGGATCGGAAACCACTTCGCGATCGACCGTGGTTCCGGTCTGCATTCGAACTCGTTCGACGACGTGCCGGCCCTCATCATCGAGAACGAGGAGATCCTTCTCGAGGACCCGTCCGTCGATTCCCTCGACGTCGACGGGACCACGCATATGGTAGACGTGTTCCGAGGTCGTGCCGTCGGCCCAGTGGGTTTGCTCGATCGCCCAGTTCTCACCCCAGCGCTCGCGGGCGAGTTCCTCGAGCCGTTCGAGCCGGTCGTCGGAGTCACTCATCGGCTCCCCCCGCAGCCTCGCGGAGTCGCTGCATGGCGACGTCGACGTCCATTCCGCCGTTCGCGAGCGCGTGTTCGAGGTCCTCGATCGCGCGGGCGAGCTCCTGCCGATCGGGCGCCTCGGCGAGCCGGTCGTGGCAGTCGTCGAGGCGCTCTTTGTACGCCTGCCGGTCCTCGCGCGCCTCGGTCAGCGACGCCTCCAGGTCGGCGATTCGCTCCTGGAGGTCGGCGGGATCGGCAGGTGGTTCGACGTCGTCGCGCGGGTCGTCGACGAGTTCGTAAAGGCCTGGAGCAACGCGTTCGGCGTGACCGTGTTCGAGCATTCGGATAAGTCGCTCGCTGGCGTACTCCCGACTCTTGTCGAGTTCGTCAGCCACGTACGGCGGCGTGACGCGCCCCTCGCGTAGTAGCCCGAGGATCGATCGATCCGTGTCGTTCAGGTCGTCGTTACTGAGCACTGGTGAGTCTTTCATGCTCATGGCCTACTATTCTACGGGTAACGACAAGTAAGCTACGACCTGCAGGTAATAGCTTACTATCCGTAATCTATATGCCGCTGGGGAATAGAGTAGTAACTGAGCACGGGACGGCCGCGGAAAATGGCCGACGCGTTGGAGCGCGTTCGACCGTGCCGGTGAACGGCAGATGGCAACTACGCAGACTACCCACGAAACGGTTTCGACTCAGGGACAGCCCGACGACTACGACCACGACGACGAGGACGTCGTCTTCGAGCGGCGGTCGTGGAACTACGCCTACGTCGGCCGCGACGCCGAGGGGCGGTTCCACCACGTCGACCGCAAGCGCGGGCGCATCGTCGTCACCGCGGGCGACCGCGAGCGCGACGACAGCGAGGCGATTCCTCGCTTCCGTGTGCGCGGACCGACCCTCCACACTGAGGCGATCGAAGACGATGAGACCCTCCGGCGCTGGATCGAGTTCGTTGACGAGGAGGTGTGCGGCTGGGCCGAGCGGCCGGTTTCGGCGGCCGACACGCTTCAGGACGCGCTCACGGAGGGGATGTAGATGGCGGCCACCATCCAGACCGACGTCGACCTCGACGAGCGCGATCGGCGCGCGCTCGAACAGTATCTGACGGTGCTCGAGGACTACGGGCCCGCGAAGGGCGCCGAGGACCTCTACGTGGTCGTCTCGCAGTCGGGGAAGGAGTACCTCGTCGACGCGCGGACGGGCGCGTGTGAATGCCCCGACGCGGAGTATCGCCGACCCACGGGCGGATGCAAGCACGTCCGGCGTGTCCAGTTCGCGACCGGACGGCGTCCGATTCCTGCCGGCGTCGACGTCGACCCGCAGCTGAGTGCGCACGTCTCCGAGGGCGAGCCGCGGTTCGTCGCGACCGACGGCGGCCGGGTGACGAAGGTGCCGCTCGACTCGTTTGACGAGCTCGCATACGGCGACCGAATCGTCTACGTCGGGCCCGACGACCTCCCCGGCGGCTGGGCGGCGCCGCGCGATCGCGACCAGCCCTACCGCTTCCTGCACGTCTGCGTCGGCGGGACGCTCACCTGCGAGACGCGGTTCAAGAGCCGGCGATATCTCGCGCCCGAGCACCCGGCGAACGACCCGCGGCACTGGCGGCGGGCGACCGAGGACGAGATCAAGCGGGGGCTCTAACGATGCGCGTCACTGACCTGATTGAGACGCCCGACGGTCGCGACGAGATCGGCACGCCCGACGAGCACCTCGAGCGGTGTCCGAACTGCGGCGCGCTCTACCGCGTTGACGGATGGCACCGGTGCCCCGACGGGACGGAGGTGAGCCCGGCGTGAGCGACGACACGCCGAAGCGCCTGTGGGAGAACCTGAAGCACCGGCCCGCGGGCCTCCCCGAGAACGTCCCGGAGCCGCGGTGTGGGGACATGATCCAGTTCCGCGACCGCGACGATCTCGACTTCGAGCCCGGCATCTACCGCGTCGGGACGACGTCGCGCCGGCCGGACGGCGAGGGTGCGAACTACGGCCTCGTCCAGGTCGACGGGACGGACGTCGCGAACCTCTCGGGCGAGACGCTCGCCTCGCTGTGGGAGACCGAGAAGAGCGCGCTCTGGCCGGTGGTCTACCCGCGAGTGGACCTGATGAAGCGCCGGCGCGACATCGAGAACGGCGGCGTCACGTGGCACGGCGAGCCGTTGCACGCCGGCAAGGAACGCGCCCGGCGGAAGAAGAACGCCGAGCGCTACATGCGGATCGTCACCGGCGAGGAGGTGGACGACTGATGGCCGCCCGTGACACGATCACGATCCGGTGGACACCGCCGGACGCCCGCCCCCGCCGGCTGGTGTTCGAGCCGCGTGACGCTGGCGGCTGGCTTCGCCGCGAGGAAGTCTGGCGCGACGTCGATGGCGAGGGCCCGCGGTGGACGGTCACGGGCGAGGAGATCGTTTCGAACGTCGGCCTCGAGGCACCCGCGGCGATCATCCCGCGGCCGGCCAGCAAGACCTGGCGCGGGCCGTAGAAGACGCTGTTTTTCACCGCAGTTCGATACTACGCGTGGTTAGTATTGGGGCTTCTGAGCGCTCGACGTCTGGATCTTAGTCGCTTCTAGCGTAGACGCGTACGTTTCCGGTGTCCTCGATTCGGATCTCATAGCCAGCATACCGGAACGTAACCTGTATTCCGGCGGGCTCCAATGGTGTCGTGAACAGTGTGTTGAGGGCATCGGGGTCGATCGCCTCGTTGAGCGGGGGCAATTCGAGCGGGTCGGAGTCAGCCGCGTCTGCAACTGCAGAGGCGATTGCGTAGACCGGCGTCTGTCCCGGCTCTTGAGACCATCTCGTGCTGCTGACTAGCATTGAATCGGGTGCAGAGGCGATCTCATTTCCCTGTGATTCTCCCCCGGTCATACTCATGTAGCCAGCACCCTCTCTTATAAAAAGGTTGGCGAATTCAGATAGAATATTTGATCTTAATGTATTGAGTATCCACTCTGCCGACCGGAGATCTCGTCAATCTGGAGCGCGTACCACGTTCGGTCGAACTCGTCGAGTTCTACTAATTGGGACTCGCCTGTCTCATCTTCCTCGACGAAGAAAATGGGAGCTAGCTGCACAGAGACTTCGGAGTCCGGAATAGGTGCGATCGGCCCTGTGACGATAACGCTTCTCCAGGAGTCGACGTCGTCGTACTCGTAGATCGTCAGCGTCGCTTCCTCGGTCGCGACGGCGAATTGGTGTTTCTTACTCTCGGGGGTATTTACGAACCCAAAAATGAGACGGTCATTGGCTTCATCATACGCATATGATATCGGGAGACCATAGCTCCGGTCCCTACTCGCAATGCTCAAGACGCCGTGGTCGTGTGACGTGAGCAACGAGCGGCTCTCCCTCTCGCTTAACTCCGCCCCTACTTCCGAAGCGCCCCCCATAGGAAAGACAAACACACCTCAACGTCTTATGGCTTCTGCGGGAGCTAACAAGTCAGTTCTATCTCCCGAGTGAACTCCACAGCCCCCCATCTGAGACGGGAGACTGCATACCGCGCATGTGTATTATTCACGGCAGATCACTCCTCTCTGGCAACGCTCCTTGTGATCGGCGAGGAGCACCCCCGCTACGCAAGAAAACGCCTCGAAATATACCATACTGATCACATAACAAAGGTGGTGTCAGTAGCACCTCGCTCGTGTGTGACTACCCTATGGACGACCTGACCGGCTTTCAACGTGACCTCCTGTACGTCATCGCAGGGATGGACCACCCATCCGGACAGGCGGTGAAAGACGAACTCGACACGTACTACAAGACTACAATCGACCACGGGCACCTGTACTCAAATCTCGATATCCTTGTCGAGAAGGGTTTGGTCGAAAAAGGCCGGCAAGACCGTCGGACGAACTATTACGAGCTCACCGACGCGGGCGAGGCGGAAATCCGCGACCGTCGAGCGTGGCGGACGCAATATATCGAGTTAGAGGTGTAAGAGACGCAACTCTACACTTTGGAGGGTGTCTTCAGAAGGGCTCAAATGTTCAGTGCAGGTGATTTGTAGATTGTGAAAACTGGGCGTCTGCAACCGTTGCAGTGGCCAATTCACTTAAGGGAACCGATGGTGATTATTTAGAATGATGAAAATTAGACTTGTAAATGGGAAACGTGTCATCGACAAATGGGACGATGTTTTCGCGGCTGTCATGGCCGAACCGCGCCGCCAGATCATCGTCTCACTGTTGGACACGCCACCGGACCACTCGACTCCACTGCCGGAGAGCGCGATGAATCCTAACGTTCCCGTCGACCCCGAAACACTCAGACGAGAACTTCTCCACCAGCATCTCCCGATGCTAGCGGACAGGGATTTCATCGACTGGGAGGCAGACCCGTTCGTCGTTTCCCGCGGTCCTCGGTTCGAAGAGGTCGGTATCGTATTCGAAGCGCTACACGCACAAGCGGACGAGATCCCCGACTCTCTGGTCGTCGGTTGTCAGCGGCTCGAAGAAGAACGACAGTTTAGCTCCGGAGAGCTCCGCTAGTCCATCGGTCGTGTGCGCTACTCTCTCCCCCAATTCATTTAAGAATGTTAATGGAACTAACTGAGACTCGGTATCCGGGTATCTGAGGAGGGTAAGAGATTCTATTTCAGCCTAGGTCTTTATTATAAAAGTAGACGTCACCCACAGGTATGCCCTCCCGCCGCAATCTGCTGGTGTTAGCTTCAACTCTCTCCGTCCCCTTGTCGGGGTGTCAGACTCACTTCCGTGGTCAGCAGGCTGTCACACTTCATTCAATTGGAATTCGCAATGACGATCAAGAGTACCACACAATTTCAGTCCAAGTCGAAGAAAACGAAGAGACAGTGTTCCAGGAGGATTACGAGATTCAACCAGATATGGCGAAGGAGATCAAAGATCCCGGCGGTGAACCAGGCGCATATACAGTTTCGGCTTCATTTGACGGGGGCAATTATAGCCGAGATACCACCGCTACGATTGATGAAGGTGACTCGTGCGTCCGCGTCATATGGCAAATTACGCCAGATGAGACATTAGCGTCTGAAGTACAGTCGTACACCCAGTGCAGTGAGGTAAGCGAATAAGTTTACTCATCCAGTATTACATCTCTCGTGGCCTATAACGGTCTAGACTCGGTCACACTTGGGCCGGAGATCGTCTCGTACGTCGGCCTCGAGGTACCCACGGCGATCATCCCGCGGCCGGCGTCGAAGACCTGGCGCGGGCCCTGACCGCCGCAGCGGGACTCTTCTCTGATTGCCGGTCGTATCAAAAGAGGCAGCAGTGGCCGTGGTGATACCCTCAACCGGAGATAGTTGCAGAGGGAGAATATAGATCAATTAAAAGTATAGAACGATAGCAGCACCCGTAAGGAAGACAACCAGCATCAGCAGCACAATCCAGTCAGGTAGATCCTGTAGTGACTCATCGTTGGCCATGTCGATCAAATCCCAAACACATCGCCGAAACCGCCGCTGCCACCGAAGTCGTGCGGTTCACCAAAGTTCTCACGTCGTTTGATGATAAACGTAAACTGTGTCTGGTCCATCCCTATTCCCATCCCGCGACCCTGTGTAAACTTGTTTTCTAACTCTCGCCACCCATTGATATCGTCAATGCCGCACGCAAGGGCGATCACATAGGGATAGTTGTCGGCATAGTCTTCCAACTGCCCTCGGAGTTTCTTCTTTTGTGAGTTAGAAAAATGGCGCTTCATCTCGATGCCGACGATATCGTCAACAACGACATCTCCACGGGAAGCTCCGCGTTCCCGGTAGACCACATAGTTGCCGCCACCTCCAACCTCACCCAGAAGGTCGTCCATTCCACCGGCGGTCTGCTCGTTCAGCTGTTTGTCAAGATAATTAGCTAGTTCTTTCTGAAACTCTCTTTCATGCCCGTAATCCTGCGACGGTCGCCATGCTTCAACTAGTTCAACCACTTTTTGATACGTTTGGTCGCCCTGTCCAAACATGGTGATGTATCCAAATTAAAATATGATAAAGGTAGCGACTAACTAGATGAATACTACGGCGAGGTCGACGATTCTTCGAGCTTGTATGGGTCAAGCAGGCGACTTATGAGCCCTCGTGGCACGCGGAGAGACGAAATCCCCGTCAGGATTGACTATAGAGCTTGGGTTCCCGACTACTTTCAGTTTCCGTGACTCTCAGGTCGGGTTGTATTTCTGCCACAGGTACCTCCTACTGCCCGACAGAGCGGGATTTCCGAGAGAATCACTTTCGCTCTGGGGGAGAAAAACCGCTTTTATGTCACGTGTGGACGCCTCTGGTATGGCGACGAAACAACGTGCCCGGGTGGTGCTCGACCGAACCAAAGCACACGTCCGCTATCGGTACGTCTGCCCCCACGGCCACATCGACTGGGACCAGACGAACAACCACATCTGGTGTCGCGGCTGCCGGCGCCAGGCGGAGAACGGCGACGACGTCGACCCCGAACACCGAGAGCTCGTCGATAAGAAGACCAGCGAGGTGATCCCGTGGGAGCGCATCGAGATCGTCGTGCCCGAACCGGAGGAGCGGGAAGCGGACGCATGATCGCCGCACGCCATCACGACGATGTAAAGGAGCGTAGGATGGCCGCGACTACCGAGGAGCGAAACCAGCGAGGAGAACAGACTCAATCAGCTGCTGCTGTTGCGGTGTCTCCGCCGTCCGTTTCGGTGTCGTTTCCCTCGGATTCCTCATTCGCTTCAACGTCTTCAAGTAACCGCTCGATGACGTCATCGAAACTGTCCCCAGGGCGCTTCCGGTTGTTAAGGCGCTTCCATGTCTCCTCGGTTACACGAATGTGGGTGTCGGCTTTTCGGCCCATACCTGCCTGTTATAGCCTGCACCTATATAAAATATGGGCTAAAACGGCCATTGTTAACCATGGTAACGTCCGGGTTAATTGTCCATCCGGTAATTTTATGCCCCATGGAAAAGAAGGTTGGTGGTGATGTCGTCGGACACGAGAATCCGAGTCTCTGAAGAAAACTGGAAGCGGATCAACCGCGCACGCGAGCCGGGTGAGACGTTCGACGACACGCTTCAGAGGCTCTTAGACGGCGACAGTGACGAACCGGTTGAAGAGTAGGCGCCGCCTGCGCGCTCGGCCTCGGGTACCAATCGACTCCGGGCGCGCAGGTGGATGCTCACCACACGTCAATACCCATGACGTACGACGCCACGCGGGACGACACGTCCCGCAATGATAGGAGTATCGCATCAGACCAAGAGAGCGACGCCAAAACTGTTAGGGCCGATAATGTCGAGACCGGTGACACCACCCACACCCGGCGGACCCGCATCGTCACGGAGTTCGACGCCGCCGAGGCGGACGCCCGCGACGCGCAGTACACCCGCCCCGTCGCGACGCTGACGCCGGCCGGCCAGCTGCACATCGTCGGCGCCGGCGACGACGAGTGGCTCACCACCACCTACGCGATCGCCGCGGGTGATGCGCGATGACGGGGTTCGTCGACGCCGACGACGTCGAGCCGATGCTCGAACCGGAGTACGTCGGCGCGCACTCCGCGCTCGCGAGTGCCGAGTGCCAGCACTGGGACGACGCCGACCCCGACGTCGAACGCACGGTCCCGACGAAGTGCGGCCAACCAGCGACGCACACGATCGTCCTGCTCGGGAAGTACGGCCTGCGGGAGGTCGCGATGTGCGACATCCACGGCGAACCGGAGGACGTCACCGCCGGCGAACGCGAGTGGACCGGCGCCCTGCGCGAGCACATCGTTGAAGCGACCGACGAGGAGGTCGCCGACCACATCGGGGGTGACGCCTGATGGTCGACGCGGAGGTCCGCCCCGGCGACGTCGTCCACGACCTCGTCGAGCGGGGAAAGATGCAGGTCGTCGCCATCGCGGCCGACTCGGTCGCCGCCTACCGCGAGCGCGAGGACTTCGACCTCGCGGCGTACAAGAGCCACCCGCTGCTCGGCGTCGGTGACGACGAGCCGGTCTACACCTGCGTCTACCTGCCGGACGCACCGACGGCCACCTTCAGCGGGACCTACGACTTTCCGCGCTCGCGGCTGGCGCGCGTCCCCGTCGAGGAGGCGAACGCCGACCTCGACCGCATCCAGAACGCGCTGGCGATCGACCTGCTCGAGAAGCTGTTCACCCGCGCGGCGGAGGATGACGAGAACGCGGTCGCGGTCCTCGAACGCTACGCGACCGACGCCGGGATCGACGCGGACGCCGTTGCGGCCGCGCGCGAGCTCGCCGCGGCCGACCAGATCGGAGGTGACGGGGCGTGACCCTCCGCGAGCGTTTCGGCCTCGGCTCGGAGGCCGGGCCGCAGGCCGAGGACGTCGACGTCGACGACCTGCTGGCGGCCGTCCGCAACCGGCGGCGACGCCACCTCGTCCAGCATCTCGCGCGCGACCACGGGCCCGAGGACGTCGTGACGATCTCGCAGCTCGCGGAGTACGTCGCCGCCGTCGAGTTCGGCCCCGATTTCGACGGGGCCGAGCGCAAGGCCGTCTACGTCGCGCTCTACCAGACCCACCTCGACGCGCTCGAAGACGTCGGCGCCGTCGAGTGTGTCGACGACCGCGAGCGCGCGTACCGTCCGGGGCCGAACGCCGCGGCCCTCGCCGAAGTGATCGACGTCGCCGAGCGCGTTGCCGGTGAGACCGTGAGGGGTGACGAGGCGTGATCGCCGGCACCCTCGCGTTCCTCGTCGAGCCGGCCGCCGAGCCGCTCGCGAACTACCACGACACCCACCGCGCACTCCACGTCGAGTCGGCAGTCAGCTACCTCGACGACCTGACCGTCCAGCGTGGGACCGTCGCCGGGCGCGTCCCGAAAGAAGAGGAGATCGTCTCGATGGACGGCCACGAGATCGAGGTCGAACGCGAGACGCGCACGCGCACGGTCGCTTCGGACTGGATCGGCGACGTCACTGGCGGCGGCTGGCTCGTCGCCGAGCGCACGCACTCCCCACGGCAGGAGGACGAACACCTCGACGTCGACTGGCCGTTTACGGCGTTCGTCAAGCGCACGGGCGTCGAGATCGAGCCGGTCGCCCTCTCACCCGCGCAGTTCGTCCGCAACCAGCGCGACGCCGACCGCGATTACACGATCGAGATGGCCTCGCGCGAGTACAACGTCGACGACGTCTCGATCCAGTGGGGGCAAGGTGCGCTCAAAAAAGACGCCATCAAGTCCGACGTCGGCGTCGCGCTGACGACCCTCTGGCGCGGCGAGTTCGTCCGGCTGGTCCTCTACGGCTCTGGATACTTCGCCGTCTGGGAGCCCGCCGAGTGGCCGATCGAGGAGTTCGCCCGGTTCGTCGACGAGGAGATCGTCCCGATTGCCTTCGTCCCCGAAGAGGACGAGACCGAGGCCGAACAGGAGACGCTCGACGGCGACCGCGAGCGGGTGAGCGCCTGATGTCGTTCACCGAGACCAACATCCGGTGGACGGACACGACGTGGAATCCCGTCCACGGGTGCTCGAAGACGAGCGAGGGGTGTCGGAACTGCTACGCCGAGGCGGTGAGCCGGCGCTACGGCCACACCGAGGCCGACTGGACGCACGTCAATGCAGAGGCGAACGTCCAGCTGAAAACGCACTACCTCGGCGACCGCCTCCGCGACCCGCGCTGGGTGTTCGTCAACAGCATGTCTGACCTGCTGCACGCCGAGGTGCCCGACGCGTTCGTCGGGGCAGTCCTGGAGGCGTGCGCGGACATGCCCGCCTCCGCGTTTCAGGTTCTCACGAAGCACGGGCCGGACGCCGATCGGGACGTCCCGGTCGGCCTGCCGGAGAACGTCATGCTGGGCGTGAGCGTCGAGTCGGCGCGCCGCGAGTACCGCCTCGACTGGCTTCGCGAGCAGGACGCGACGACCCGGTTCGTCAGCTTCGAGCCGCTCGTCGAGCCCGTCACGGACCCTGACCTCGCGGGGATCGACTGGGCGATCATCGGTGGCGAATCCGGCGCCGCCGACCACCGACGGGAGATGGATCCCGCGTGGGCGCGCGCCCTCGTCACCGCGTGCCGGGAGCAGGACGTCGCGGTGTTCTTCAAGCAGCACAGCGGGCCGCACCCGGAGCGCGACGTCCGCCTCGATCTCGGTGACGGCCCCGAACGAATCGAGGAGTTCCCCGCGCTGCCCGACGGCGTCGTCCCAGCACCGCAGGAGTTCCTTACCGACGAGGTGGTCGCATGACGCTCCGCTACGAGGTCGTCGGCGCGGTCGATCGGTCGGTCGGGGACTCGCTCGACCTCGGCGGCGAGACCATCCTCGTCGACGACGGCGACGACGACCTGCT
Organism: Salinilacihabitans rarus; assembly: GCF_024296665.1. Lineage (NCBI taxonomy): Archaea > Methanobacteriati > Methanobacteriota > Halobacteria > Halobacteriales > Natrialbaceae > Salinilacihabitans > Salinilacihabitans rarus. The sequence goes on from NZ_CP100762.1 coordinate 637,777, forward strand.
GCTCGCCCAGCCCACCGGCGGTGATGCCGATGAGTGACGGTAACGCTTACTACGCCTTCGCGAACGGCGTCCAGACGGAAACGGTCTGCTACACCAATATCCGGAACACGCGCGCCTGCGTCGTTGTTCCGGAGGATATCCCGGTCGACCACCTCCACGAGGTGATGCACCTCTCCCGGTGCAACGGATTCGTCTGTACGCATGTCAACCCGCTCGACGGCGAAGCCTTTGACTTCGAACTCGAGTTCACGCCGATCGACGCCGTCGACATCAATCGGGGTGACGGCAGCGATGAGTGACTGCGACGTCTGTGGCGGTCGCTCGTACCTCTGCCGGGAGTGTCGCCACGAGGCGCTCGAACGGCGCCACGGGACGCCTGCGGACAACCTCGACGATGACGTCGAGTGCTGGGTCCAGGACCTCACCGAGATGTGGCACGCCTCGATGTACTTCGAGGGCGAGCGCCACGTCGCGGCCTGCGGCACGATCCTCGAGACGCCGGTCGCCGGCGTTCGCGACGACCCGCGGTTCGTCGACGGCGCCGACGCCTGCGAGGCCTGTGTCGCCTCCCTCGACCGCGAGAGCGACGAGCAGCGGCTCCCCGACGGCGGGGAGTTCGAGCGCGCGAGTGAACTGCGGGCGGATGGTGGTCGGCGACTCGACCCGGCGATCGACGTCGGTGCCGTTCGCGAGCGCGTCGACTGCTGGGTCCGGTTCCCCAGCCAGCGCGCGCAGGCGATCCACGTCCCCACGGACGCCGACCGCGAGGCGCCGGCGACGCCCTGCCGGCACAAGCCCCGTATCGGAGCGCCGAAGGCGTACGACCTCGGTCACTTCACCGACGCCGACCTCGAGGCTCGGCTCTGCGAGGAGTGCGCCTTCGAGGCGCTCGGCATCCGGCGCGAGGTGGACACGAGCAAGTTCGGCCGGTCGCCTGCGGACGTCCTCGCCGCGGCCGGCCTCGACGAGCCCGACGATCGCGATCACGAACTCGTCACCGACGGCGGTCGTAATACAGCGACGAGCGAGAGTTATCGTTCGTTGTCACCCGGCAATCAGGCCCAGGGCTCCGACGATCGCCATTCCAACTCCCATAATTCGGGTGAGTGCCACTTTCCAATCTGCTGGTTCGACTTCGGACCAGGACCGCTTGCTCCCGATCGAGTCAAGTTGCTCCTCGAACCGCGCGAGCTTATACGGCCAGATCGCACCAGGGGCCCCGAAAACAAGAAGGAAGATTGCCAATGGCGTTTCCATATTTCGCCCTGCCAGTGTCAAGTAATAACTCTTCTGGGACGACTCTTCAGGCCAGCAGTCGCTTCAGATCCCGACTCAGTTCCTTCTATCCAGTGCGCAAAGCAACGAACGCTCCGTGACATTTGCACGGGAGCTGAGCAGCGGGGTGGTCGGGATGCCGAGTAACGGCGCGAACGTCGGTCCGATCATCTTCGCGAACGAGATCGCGCGCTCGCAGCTCGTCAACGAGGGCGAGGTCGTCTCGTTCCGGCAGGGCCGGCGAACCACGGGCGAGACGTGGTGGCGAAAGAGCCGGACCAGCCCGAAGGAAGGTGACGTCCTCGTCGAGGAGATCGGGCCCGTCGATCCCGGCCTGCCGTGCAGCCGGTTCGAAGCCCACGCCGACCTGAGCGGGTTCGCCTCTGCTGACGAATGGCGGGAGGCGATCTACGACCTCTACGGCCGCTACCCGGACGGCTACCTCTACCGGGTTACGGAGCGTGGTCGCGATGCGTGACGACGAGGGCGTCGTCTACGTGGCCTGCCACAGCGCGAGTCGGCGCGTCTACCACACCGACCCCGACTGCCGGTACGTCGCGCAGGCCGACCACCGCGTCCAGACGTGGCAGCGCGAGACTGCCGAGGCGTGGGACCTCCGAGAGTGCCAGCGGTGTGCTGGCGCCCTCGGCCCCGCCGCCGACACCGACGTCGGAGGTGAGTCCGCATGAGCCACGTCGACGACGCGCTCCATCGGCTCGCCGACGTCGTCGAGGCCCTCGAAGAGACGGCGGTCGACGTCGACCGCGCGCACGTCCTCGACTGGGACGACCAGACGGTCACAGGCCAACTGGTCGTGATCGCACCGGCCGACGGCGACCTCGCGATCGGGGCGGTCGCGCCGGCGACCGGTGCCGACGAGTCGGTAGCTGACGACCAGAACGCGGACACTGATCAGGAGGCCGACGAGTACGCCTGTGACGTCCCCGGCTGTGACTACACGGGATCGGAACGCGGTCTCGCGATCCACAAGGGCCGTGCGCACAAGGGCGGCGGCGACGCGGACGACGAGCCCGAGGACGAGGACGACGACACCGGTGAGGACCCGTTCGTCGAGGCACGGAAACGCCAGCAGGACAGCGAGGAGAGCGACCCCTCCACCGAGGACGACACTACGTCAGAGGCCACGTCAGAGGCACCCGATGTCGACCTCGCGGAGGCGGACGCGGACGACGGCGCCGAAGGATCCGGCGCCGCCGGCGACGACGACCAGGACGAGAGCGCGGCGGCGGACGGCGCCCAAGAGACCGGTGCTGAATCCGAGAACGAGACCGAAACCGAGGCCGAAGACGGCGCCGACGCTGGGTCGTCGCGACGCTACCAGTGCGCCTGCGGCGTCGCCTGCGAAACCAGCTTCGAGTACTACGTCCACCGCACCGAGGACCACGGCGTCCCGCAGGCACACCTCGGCTACCTCGAACCCGGCGAGTTCGAGGAGATCGTTCGCGAGGGGGAGACGCTCCAGGACATCGTCGACGCGACCGGCTGGAGCCCCGAGCGGACGCTCCGGGCGCTCGGCGTCTACGGCCTCTCCGACGTCGTCGGACCCGACGGGATCGAACTCTCGAATCTGACCGACTACGAGTTCGAGGGCGTTGCCGCCGTCGACGAGGCCGGCGACGAGGAGACGGAGGCCGTCGACGAAGTGGCCGAGGAGCCTGAGCGATCGGTCGCGAACGATGGCGGCGCCGTCGCCTTTCGCGACTACTCCGGGTCGGCAGGTAACGCGAACCGATGCTCGAATTGCGGCGCCCACCTCGACAAGAAGTTCACCCGGGTCTTTGAGCCCGACGAGGAGGGCGCCCCGCGGGCCTGCCCGAACTGCGACAACCTCGTCCGCGAGGCGGACGCCCAGACGATCCGTGAGAAGCGCAGCAAGCGCGGGGGTGGTGTCTGATGTGCGAGCGCGCGCAGCTGACCCCTAAGGGCACGATCGGGTTCCTCGCCGCCTACCTCGCGGTCCTCGCCGGCGCCTACGTCGTGGGGGTGATCGTGTGATGGCCACTGACACCGACGCCGACAGCGATGCCGACCCTCGCCGGCGCTGGAACCCCGCGACCGACCCCGCGATCGACGAGGCGATCCGCGAGCGATACCGGGCCGTCGAGATGGCCATCGGGCACGTCAGCGACCACGTCTACCGCAAGTGGGCCCGCCGGGCGCCCGCCCACACCGAGTGCGACGTCGTCACAGCGTGGCACGACGGCGAGCCCGTCCACTACCCGAGCGCGGCCAACGGCGCCGTCGCGCGCTACCACCGCGAGAGCGATATGCTCGTCCTCGCGCGGATGGGCGCGCTCGTCTCGACCGTCCCGCTGGGCGACCGCCCGCGTGACGAACAGCAGTACGTCCGCAATCAGGTGACCTCCGAATGAGTACGAGCAATACGCCGTTTGATTCAATTCGCAACGACGACGACGTCCGTGCCGGCACTGAAGAGCTTGCAGAACGTGACGGGAAACTCGGCGCACTCGCCCGGATCACGCTCGCGATCGCGGACGGACAAGAACCGAACCCGGACGACTGCGAAGAAGCTGGCCTCGAGACGCTCCCGAAACTCGCGCGAGGTGAGGAGTGATGTCAGTTCGAACTCTCGAGTTCGTCAGCGAGGGTGACTGGGTCGTCGATCGCCTCGAGGACGGTTCGGACGGCCTGACGTTCTTCGGCAGACAGCGGGTCGTCGCTATCGAGCGCCTCGTCAAGTGCGTCGTCGGACGCCGCGTCAGTCTCCTCGGCCAGCTGCTCGATGTCGGGGCCAAAGAGTTCGTCACAGGACGGGCACCGACGCCAGTGATCTTTGAGGAGTTCGCCACACGTCGGACAGGCGTCGGGAGTCATGGGGCTCTCGCGCTCGGGTTCGCGGTAGCCGACTGCAATCTCGGCCTTCTCGACGTACTCGTCGTTCGTTACGTGCGCGTAGACCGTCTCGAGGATCGTGCTGTCGGGTGCGACACCGAGCAACGACCGCAGCGTGTCGCTGTCGAGATCGTAGTCGCGCTTCATGACGGTCACGAAGTAGTGTCGGAAGTTGTGCGGATTCACCGGCTTATCGACGCCAGCCCGATCGGCGATGCGCTTCAGGTGTTGGCGGATCCCGGGATCGCTCCATGGCTCGTCGAGGTTCGTCCGGTGGTTCTTCGGATCGCCGACGAACAGCGGCGCGTCGGGGTCGTCCTTTCGAGGATGGTACTGCAGCCAGTCACGGACGTATTTCCGCGCGCCGAACATCGGTCGCTTCCGACCGCGATCGGCAGCGCCTTTCAGTCCGTCGACGTCGTCGTTGAGGTAGATCACGCCCTCTTGGACGTCGGCGTCCCGGATGCGAAGCGTCTGAAGTGCGGTGATGCGCTGACCGGTGAAGATGAGCAACTCGAGGAAGGCCCGGTCTCGCGGCGTCTCGCACGCCTCGCGAAGTGCGTCGACCTCATCGTGAGTGAACATATCCTGTTCGTCGTGGCGCGGCGGCGACCGCTCGCTGTAGACGTGGATATCGTCGGGGTCGACTCCGAGAGTATCGTGATAGCGGTAGAAGGTCCGTGCGGCGGACTGGTAGCGGGCGAGCGTCGTCTTCGAGAGGCCACGGTCGTCGTGCTGGCCATCGATGAACGCGTTGAACTCCTCGGCCGAACACTTGAGGAGATCACAGCCGCGCTCGACGCACAGCCGGAGGCTCTGCAGGTAGGCCTCGATCGACCGCGGAGCGTAGGTCTTCTCGCTCCCGTCGGCGTCGAAGTATTTTCGGCGCGTCGTCTCGCCATCGAGCGCGTCAGCCCACTCAAGGAGCGCGTCGCGAACATCTCGCGAGAGTTCGCCGACGTCAGCGAGTTCGTCGATCGTGTTCTTCTCGCGGTTGAGTCGGTCGCGCGGCGTCGTAGCCATGAACTATCTGGACAGTCAGGTTCTGACACAATAATGTTTGGCGTGTCTGCAACACGGCGAACGCGGTGTTCGCCCTGTTCGCGCTCGCGGCGATCGGCCGGCCGCGGACCGGCGTGATGGTCGCCTTCGAGCGGGCGGACGCGCCGGTCGACCTTCCGGTGCTGGTCGCGGCCGTCCTCCTCGCGGGGGCGCTGGCGTTCGCGCTCACGCTGGTCGTCGGCGACGCCTACCTCGAGGTGGTCGGCCGGACCGAGTACTGGAAGCTCTCGGCCGCGGTGCTCTCGCTGCTGGTCGCCCTCTCGTTTCTGTTCACCGGCCCGCTCGGGGTCGCCGTCTTCGCCGTCGCCGCGACGGTCGGACTGGTCCCGGTCCGGTTCGGGGCTCGCCGGGTCCACCTCATGGGCGTCCTGATCGGACCGTTGATCTTCAGTTCGTGAGCGGGGCCGCGAACTCGACGCCGACCGCCGCCGACGTTCGCGCCCGGAGTGGGAAAGACAATCGTTAAAAGCGGCGGGCGGAAAAGGGTGGGTATGAGTACGACGGACGAGCGAGGGACGCGCTCCTGTGTCTCTTGCGGGATCAACATCGCGGGGACGAACGCCGCGTCGTTCAAGTGCCCCGACTGCGGGACGCAGATCTACCGCTGTGCGAAGTGCCGCAAGCAGAGCAACCTCTACGAGTGCCCCGACTGCGGGTTCACCGGACCGTAACCATGGGAAAAGTCGCCGCCAAAATCAAGGTCATGCCGAACAGCCCCGAGATCGACCTCGACGCGCTCCAGGAGCGCCTCGAGAGTTCCCTCCCCGAAGGGGCGAAGATCAACGGCGTCGAGCGCGAGGAAGTCGCGTTCGGCCTCGTCGCCCTCTACCCGACCGTGATCGTCCCCGACGGCGCCGGCGGCACCGAGGCCGTCGAAGAGGAGTTCTCCGCGGTCGACGGCGTCGAGAGCGTCGGCGTCGAGAACGTCGGCCGGATCTGAGGATCTAAACGGTTTTTTCGCGCGGGCGTCGCGGTCAGCCGTCCGAACTCGCGTTCGAACTCGACTCCGGGAGGCCGGCGTCGACGGCCTCCAGGTACTGTTCGAGGAGGGCGGGAAACTCCCGGCCCCTGAGATAGCGCAGGCCGAAGTCCTCCGTCCAGGCGACGATGCCGGTGTCCTCGGTGACGACGCCCGCGTCGAGTTCGCGGGCGAGGATCAGGAGGTCGAAGTCCTCCCGGGAGTCGAGGACGCCCCGTCGCATCGCCCGCCGGTACTTCTCGCGCAGGTCTGCGATCACCGCGTCGACCTCGGTCTTGTACTCGTGGTCGTCGAGGGGTTCGTTCGCGGAGGCCTCCGCGCGCCTGACGGCCTCCTCGGAGACGCGCAGGCCGCGGTCGACGCGGTCGCTCATCTCGTCGACGAAGCTGTAGACGACGTTCGCGGGGATCGTGACCGCGTACCGGTCGGGGTGTTTGCGGATCACCCAGGTGTTGAGCCTCGCGAAGAGGTCCTCGTCGACGTCGCGGTCCGCGAGCATCGTCGTCAGTTCGTCGTGGATCGTCGGCGGCACGTAACAGGAGATGCCGAGGTGGAGGCGAGCCCGCGCGATCAGGTCGAGGAGGCGGTGGATCGCCTCCTCGGCGGACTCGTCTCCCCGACGGATCTCCTCGGTGAGGAACGTGGAGGTGTCGAGGACGAACCGCTGTTTGAACGGATCGGCTGCCATGTCGCGACCTTGGGTCCGCGACGGCAAATAAGTGGACCGCGCCGGCAGTCAGGAGAGCAGTCGCGCCGCCTCCGGGGAGAGGTCGACCGTGACGTCCTCGTCGACGACCTTGCTGACCTCGTCGAGGTTGCCCGCGAGCACCTTCAGTATGTCCCCCGGGTTTGGGTAGACGAGCATGGTGCCGTCCTCGCCCTCGGCGACCAGTTGCGTGTCGTTCAGGACGATCTGGTCGTTCTGGATCGTCGCCGTGACGACCGGCAGCGTCTCCGGTTTCCCGCCGTCGGTCCCCGTTACCTTCTGGATGTTCACGGTCTCGAGTCCGAGGACGTCCTTGTACTCCTTGACCCGCTCGGCGCAGGCGACCATGTCGTTGAGGATCGCCGTCCGGCGCTCGTCGCCGTGGTCGCCGTCGAGACAGTGCTGGCAGACGCGGAGTTCGAGTCGCATTGGCGGACGTTGTCGGCGCGCGCCGATGACGGTTTCGACTCTTCGACCCGACCGCGGACAGCCGTTATGGGCGCGGGACGCGTACCCCCGACCGGGTGACAGACCGTGGCGGAGCCGTACCACAGGCGACTCGGGATGGGGGAGGAGGCCTTCGAGGACCTCGCCGAGCACCTCCAACGTCGCGAGTACGAGGGCCGGGAGTACCGACACGTCCCCGACTACCGGCGCGGCGTCGAGCGCGGGACGGTCCTGCTGGAGGGGGTCGTCGTCCGCGGGTTCCCGAAGGTGCCCCGGACGCTCGTCCTCTCGGAGGGCGTCCCGAACCACTTCGAGGACGCCGAGGTGGCCGTCGAGGAGAAGTTAAACGGGTACAACGTCCGCGTCGCGTGCGTCGACGGCGACGTCCTCGCGTTCACCCGCGGAGGGCTGATCTGTCCGTACACCACGTGGCTGCTCGACCGGCGCCTCGACGTCGACTTCGAACCGATCTTCGAGGCCTATCCGGAGGCGATGCTCTGTGGCGAGGTGATCGGCCCGGAGAACCCCTACACGAGCCACGACTACCCCGCGGTCGACTCGATCGCCTTCCGCGCGTTCGACTGGCGCGACCGCGAGTCGGGCGACCCGCTGTCGGTCCGCCAGCGCCGCGAGCGCTACGAGTCGTTCGGCGTCCCGCAGACGCGGCTGTTCGGCGTCTACGACGTCGACGAGACGGCCGCGGCCGTCCGCGAGGCCGTCGCCGAACTGGACGCCGAGGGTCGCGAGGGCGTCGTGATGAAGTCGGCCGACGCGCGGACCCAGTTGAAGTACACGACCTCGGCGGCCAACCGGGGCGACCTCGCGTTCGCGTTCTCGCTGCCGTTCGACTACGGGCAGGCGTTTATGTTCCGGCGGCTCATCCGCGAGGCGTTCCAGTCGGTCGAGTGGGACGAATCCGACGAGCGGGCCCGCGAGCGGGCCCACGACCTCGGCGAGGCGATCCTGCTCTCGATGCGCGACTCCCTCCGGACGGTCGACGAGGGCGGCACGGTCGGCGAGCGCCACACCGTCCGGGGCGACGACGAGGCGATCGACGCGCTGGTCGAACACCTCCGCGGTCAGGGGCTCTCACTCGAAGTCGAGACGGACCGGCGCGAGGACGGCGACCGGGTGCTCACGTTCCGCAAGCGGGCGCAGTCGACGAACGACAAGATCCGCAACTACCTCGACGGACACGTCGTCCGCGAGTGAGGGCCACACATCTAGATCGGGCGACACACCTAACTCCGTCCCCTTCCACGTCACGGCTGTCAATGAGCGACGAGTTCCGCTCCCTTTCGAAGAGCGACGTGGAGCGATTGCGAGACGACGTGGCGACCCACGACCTCCCGGCGGCCGTCGAACCCGTACTCGACGAGTACGCGCGCGTCGCGGGCGACCGCGACTCGTTCATCTGGCGGTGGCTCCACCGGCTCTTTCCGCACGTCAGGCTCTCCTGTGTCGATCCGGCGGCGGCCGAGCGAGTGCGGACCGCCAAACTGCTCGCGTCGATCTACGTCTCGGCCGTCGACGACGTCGCCGAGTCCCACGGCGACCGGGCCACGTTCGAGGAGGCGTCGAAGGTCCCGTTCGACCACCTGCATCCGCGCCCCGACCGCGAGGGGGTCGACGCCGACCTCGTCTCGTTCGCGGCGACCGTCTGGGACCGGTTCGATGGGATCGTCGCCGACGCCCCCCGCGCCCCGGAGTTCGCGGACGTGCTCCGGTTCGACTTCCGGCAGGCGCTGACCGCGATCGAGTTCTCCGCGCTCGCGAACCGGCACCTCGAACTCCTCGCCCCGGAGGAGGTCAGCCGCTACGACGCCCACAACATGCTGGTCTACGTCTGCGCCGACGTCGATCTGTTGCACTCGCCCGAATTCGACGCGACGGAGTTGGCGCCGCTGCGGCGGGTGCTCGCGCGCACCCAGCGGATGGCGCGGATCGGCAACTGGCTCACCACGTGGAAGCGCGAACTCGCGGAGGGCGACCTGAGTTCGGGCGTGATCGCCCGCGCGCTCGATCGCGGGGTCGTCACGCTGGCGGAACTCGAGGCGCTGCGGGACGAACCGACGGACGAGCGGGTCGAGACGATCGCCCGACGGATCGACGAAAACGATGTGGAGGATTTTTACCTCCGGCAGTGGCACGAGGACTTCGCCGCCGTCGAGGCGCTCGAACCCGTCATCGAATCGGTCGACGTCGAGTCGTACCTCGAGGGGTTCGAGACCGTCCGCCGGTACCACGTCGCCAGCGAGGGACTGAAGTGATGACCGCTACCGGACCACGAGAGACCCACACCGTCGAACCGCCACCCGACGAGGACGATTGGCCCGCGGGGATCGATCGGGACCTGCTCATCGAGGCGGTTCGCCGCTCGAACGTCCTCGCCGAACTACGATCGGGGCCCGCCGACGCCAGCGAACTGGAAGCCGCCCTCGACGTCTCCCGGTCGACGATCCACCGGGCGACGAAGTCGCTCGAGGAACTGAACCTGATCGAGAAGTCGAACGGCCGGTTCGAACTCACCGGCGTCGGCGACGTCGTCGCCCGGGAGACGGACGTCTACGGGCGGCGCATCGCGGCCGCGATCTCGCTCGAACCGTTCCTGAACCTCGTCGACGTCGAGGACGTCCCGATCGAACACTTCGCCGACGCGACGGTGACGGTGCCGAAGCCGCGCCAGCCACACTTTACCGTCCGCCGGATCATGGACCTGATCGAGGAGGCCGACTCCCTCCGGCTTTTCACGTCGGTCATCTCCCCGTTCTACGTCGACGTCGCTCACCGCGAGATCCTCGAGGGGACCGAGGTCGAGGCGATCTTCGACGCCGACATCCTCGACATCGTCCTCGCGGAGTACGAGTCGGAGGCGAGGGGGGCGATCGAGACGGGGAACTTCGACGTGTACGTCCACGACTCGGTCCCGTTCGAACTGTTCCTCCTCGACGGGAAAATCGGGATGGCCGCCCACGACGAGAACGGCATCGCGCGGGTGTTCGTGGAGGCGGACTCCCCGGAGGCGATCCGGTGGGCCCGTCGCCTCTACGACCGGTACCTCGCGGAATCGCGGCACAAAGCCCCCTGAACTGCCGTCCCCGTTCGGGGCTCCGGTCGTCGTTTCACGAGTGACACCGTTGTCGGAGCCGAACGAGTTTCACCTCCGGAATCGACGTCGGGGGTCGTACTGGTTGCGGCGGTGAATATAAGCGCCGACGAGAGGTAGGGTGGACGACGTCGGGTACCCCTCCCGTCCGACGGGTCGGGCGGGCCCGAGCGAGAGACGACCATGAGTTCCACGATGACCGATCGACCATCCCCGGACCTGAAGTACGACGCCGACGCCGAGGCGTACGTTCTCGTCCCCTCGCCCGAGGCGGACGTGAGCGTCGAACTCGTCCTCGCGATCGCCGAGATAACCGACCGCGACCCGCTCGAGATGCGTCCGATCTACGAGTGTTGCGATCCGGAGACGATCGACGCGCTGTGTGCGGCCCGTCGAAACGACGCGGTCGAGATCGACGGCGACGTCTCGGTGACGATCGCCGACCACCGGGTGACGATCGAAGCCGACGGGACGTTCCGCGTCGAACCGCCGGCGTGACCCTAGCGTAACGCGGCGTCGATCGCCGCCTCGAGGTCGGCGATCAGATCGTCGACGTGTTCGATGCCGACGCTGACGCGGATCAGGGCGTCGGTGAGGCCGGCCTCGATGCGCTCCTCACGCGGGATCGCCGCGTGGGTCATCGGCGCCGGCTGTTCGATCAGGCTCTCGACGCCGCCGAGGCTCTCCGCCAGCGTGAACACCTCGGTGTTCGAGACGACCGCGCTCGCCTCCTCCATGCCCGCGTCGAGTTCGAAGCTCAGCATGCCGCCGAAGTCGTCCATCTGCTCCGCGGCGACCTCGTGGCCGGGGTGGCTCTCGAGGCCGGGGTAGTAGACGCGCTCGACGTCCGGGTGGTCCTCGAGCCACGCGGCGATGGCGCGGGCGTTCTCGCAGTGGCGCTCCATCCGGACGGGCAGGGTCTTCGTCCCGCGGAGGACGAGAAAGCAGTCGAACGGGCCGGGCGTCGCGCCGACGGCGTTCTGGTAGAAGCCGAACTGCTCGTCGAGGTCGGGGTCGTTCGTCAGCAGGGCGCCGCCGACGACGTCGGAGTGGCCCCCGAGGTACTTCGTCAGCGAGTGGGAGACGACGTCGGCGCCCAGTTCCAGCGGTCGCTGGAGGTACGGCGTCGCGAACGTGTTGTCGATGGCGCAGATCGCGTCGTGGTCGTGGGCGATTTCGGCCGCACCCTCGACGTCGACGATCGACATGAGGGGATTGGTGGGCGTCTCGAGCCAGAGCAGTTCGGTCTCCTCGCGGAAGGCCGCCTCGATCGCGTCGAGGTCGGTCATGTCGACGAACGAAAAGTCGACGTCGTAGTCCTCGTAGACCTGCGTGAAGATGCGGTGGGTGCCGCCGTAGACGTCGTTGCCGGTGACGACGTGATCGCCGGCGGAAAGCAGGTTGAGGACGGTGTTGATCGAGCCCATGCCGCTGGCGAAACAGCGGCCGTACTCCGCCCCTTCGAGGCTCGCGAGGTTCTCCTCTAGGTCCGTGCGGGTCGGGTTGCCGGTCCGGGAGTACTCGTAGCCGCGGTGGTCGCCGGGGGCGTCCTGCTCGTAGGTGGAGTTCGCGTAGATCGGCGTCATCAGCGCGCCGGTCTCCTCGTCGGGCTCCTGGCCGGCGTGAATCGCGCGGGTCTCGATCCGCTGGTCGTCGTCCATACGCGGGGCGACGGCGCGGAGGTAAGTTACGCTTGCCTTCTCCGCCGGCGTCGACGGGTCGCCGCCTCAGCGACGACCCCGGTCCGGGCCGTCCCACTCCGTCCGGAGGAGGCCGTAGATCACGCAGTCGACGTGCGTTCCGTCGACGAACATGAACTTCCGGAGCCGTCCCTCCTCCGCGAAGCCCAGCGACTCGAGGAGCCCTCGCGAGGCGTCGTTGAACGCGAACGCCCGCGCGCTGACCGCGGGGGTTCCGTACGTGCGAAAGACGTAGTCGACGGCGAGCGCGACGGCCTCCGAGCCGTAGCCCTCGCCGTGGACCTCCGGGACGAGCCAGTAGCTGAGTTCGGGGCGCTTCCAGTCGACGTCCTCGACGTTGACGACCCCGATCGGACGGGTCTCGTCGGCCTCGGGCGCGCCGGGTCCGGCACCGTCCGCGTCGAGGCAGACGAGTAGCCTGTCGTCGTCGCTCTCGGCCAGCGCGGCCTCGATCTCGTCGCGAGTTCGCACTCTGGAGGCCAGCGGATACCGGATCTCCGGGTTCGTACACCCCCGCTGCAGGAACTCGACGTCCTCGGACTCGGCCGTACGGAGGGTCACGCGGTCGCCGCGCTCGATCGCTGCGCCGGGCATGGCACGGAGCACTCGGCCGGCGCGGATAAGCCTGTTTGAAGCGTGGTATCCTCCGACGGGAGGAGCGCCTCGACCGGCGCGCACGGACGCGGAACGTGCGTTTTATAACGGTCACCGGACAAGAGGGGCGTACGACTATGCCGAACTCCAATGGACCTCGCCAGGGAACCCGGAAGAAACTCGCCAACGATCCCCGAGAGCGCGGCACCTCCCCGCCACAGCGGGCGATCCAGGAGTACGACGTGGGCCAGAATGTCCACCTCAAGATCGACCCGAGCGTCTCCAACGGACGCTTTCACCCGCGCTTCGACGGTCAGACCGGCGAAGTCGTCGGCAAGCAGGGCAGCGCGTTCAAGGTACGCGTCACCGACGGCGGCAAAGAGAAGACGCTGATCGTGACGGCTGCCCACCTCACGGGCCAGAAAGGCGAGGACAACCTGCCCGACCAGGAATGACGATCTTCAAGGAGATCGTCGACGAGGAGTACCTGACGGTTCCGGAGGTCAAGGAGCTACTCGCCGACATCGAGGCCGAGCGCGCCCTCGACGAGGACCGCGAACTCCGCTACGAACTCGCGCGGGCGATCGAACACGTCAACCGGTTTGCGGTCCTCGACCCCGAGGAGTCCCGGGAACTGGTCGAGGAACTGCGCGAACTCGAGAAGGTCGACGAGGCGACGGCGTACAAGATCGCCAACCTCCTGCCGCGGAACCGCGACGAACTGCGGTCGGTCTTCGCCCAGCAGCGCTACTCGCTCTCCGGGGACGAACTCGACGAGATTCTGGACGTGGTCGCCCGCTACGTCTGAACTCGGGCAGACTATTTAAGTGACCGGTCGCCGTACTCTCCTGCAATGAGTGACTCCGAACGCGACGAGGGCGACGTTCGCCGCGCGGTCGTGCTGGACTACCTCCCGCACGGCCTCTCCGGCGACGACCGTCCGCGGTACCAGAAGTCGCCGGCGGGATACGCGATGGGCGTCGACGACTTCCAGCTGTACGAGGTCGCCTTCGACGAGGACGTCCGCGTGACCATCGGTCGGCGCGTCGTCGTCGAACCGACCGAAGAGCGCGAGGCGGTCGTCCAGTGTCGGTCCGTCGAGTACGGGGACCTCTCCTCGGGCGCCCAGTCCGAGATCGAGTACGTCGTCCACGACCTCGTCGAGGAGGACGAGGAGCGGTTCGTCGACTTCTACAACGAGGCCCAGCCGATCACGCTGCGGCTCCACCAGCTGAATCTCCTGCCCGGCATCGGGAAGAAGCTACGAAACGGCATCCTAGAGGAGCGAAAGCGCAAGCCGTTCGAGAGCTTCGATGACCTGGAGGAGCGCGTCTCGGGGCTGCACGACCCCGACGAGATCCTCGTCGAGCGGATCCTCGAGGAACTGCGCGACGACGACCTGAAGTACCGCACGTTCGTGGGCCGGCGCGAGCGCGCGGAGTGAGACGGGCGCGGTTTCCCCCGAACCGGCGAATCGGGCCCCGCACAGTCGCGCGCCCGAGACGGTGCGTTTACGGCGGCCCCGCGCGTAGCCGGCGGCGATGAGAGACCCAGACGGGCTGCTCGCCCGGGCCGGCGTGCGCGGCGACCCGGACCGCGACCAGCACTTCCTCGTCGACGACCGCGTCCTCGACCGGTTGCCGACGTACCTCGGGGACGCCGACGCCTCCCACCTGCTGGAGGTCGGCGGGGGGACGGGCGCGCTGACCGACCGCCTGCTGGCGGCCGGCGACGAGGTGACCGTCGTCGAGCGCGACCGGACGCTGGCCGGGTTCCTCCGCGAGGAGTTCGCCGACGAACTCGCGAGCGGCCGGCTCACCGTGATCGAGGGCGACGCACTGGAGGTCGACCTCCCCCCGTTCACGGCGTCGGTCTCGAACCTCCCGTACGGCGTGTCGAGCGAGGTCACCTTCCGGCTGCTGCCCGAGAAGCGCCCGCTCGTGTTGATGTACCAGCGGGAGTTCGCCGAGCGGATGGTCGCCGACCCCGGAACGTCCGAGTACGGCCGGCTCTCGGTGTCGACCCAGCACTTCGCCGACGCCGAAATCGTCGAGACGGTGCCGAAGGAGGCGTTCTCGCCGCCGCCGGCCGTCGAGAGCGCCGTCGTCCGGCTCACCCCCCGCGAGCCCGACTACGAGGTGGCCGACGAGGCGTTCTTCCTGCGGTTCGTGAAGGCGCTGTTCACCCAGCGGCGCAAGACGATGCGCAACGCGATCCGGAACACGGCGCACATCTCGGGGCTCGACGACCCCGACGCGGTCGTCGACGCGGCAGACGAGGACCTGCTCGGCGAGCGCGCCGGCGCGGTGACGCCCGCCGAGTTCGCGTCGCTGGCGCGGCTCGCGGCCGACGTCGGGGGGATCGAGGACGACGATGAGTGAATCCACTCCCGAACGAAGGCCATGTCCGAGCTAGTCAGCGCCCTCGACGCCCTCGCCAGGCAGTTCCCGACGACCGAGCAGCGGCTGGCGGTGACGTTCGCCGCCGTCGGCACGCTGCTGTTCGTCCTGCTTTCCTACCGCGACCTCCAGGAGCGGGTCGCCGAGCGGACGCGTCCGCTGTACGCCGACGTCGTCTCGACGGTCGTCCTCGCCGGGACGACCGCGCTGACCATCGCGGTGACCCTCGGCGTCTGGGGGCAGACGACCCGGGTGCAAGACGCCTACGCCAGCCTCGGGCTGGGAGAGTCCGTTCTGCCCAACGCGATCCTCTCGCTCGTGATCGTCGTCGTCGCGATGGTCGTCTCGCGGTTCATCCGCCGGATCCTCCAGGAGTTGCTGAGCAACGCGACCGCCGTGACGGACCACCAGCGGGAGGTGACGAACCGGCTGACGCAGGCGGTCATCTGGTCGGTCACGCTCGTCGCCGTCCTCGCGACCTGGATCGACGACCTGAGCGGGGTCATCGTCGGGGCCGGCGTGCTCGGCGTCGTCATCGGGATGGCTGCCCGCCAGACCCTCGGGACGATGCTCGCGGGGTTCGTCCTCATGTTCTCGCGGCCGTTCGAGATCGGCGACTGGATCGAGATCGAGGGCGACGAGGGGATCGTCACCGACATCTCGATTTTCAACACGCGGATCCAGTCGTTCGACGGCGAGTACGTGATGGTCCCGAACGACCTCGTCGGGTCGAGCATGGTGACGAACCGCTCGCGGCGCGGGCGCCTGCGCGTCGAAGTCGAGGTGGGCGTCGACTACGACGCGGACCTCGACCGGGCGGCCGAACTCGCCGAGGCGGCGATCGAGGAGGTAGAGCAGGCGATGGACGCGCCGTCGCCGCAGGTCGTCGCGAAGGCGTTCGGCGACTCGGCGATCGTACTCGGGGTGCGCTTCTGGATCGACAAGCCGAGTTCGCGCCGGCGCTGGCGGGCCCGCACGGCCGCCATCGGGGCGATCAAGCGCGCGTTCGAGGCGGAGGGGATCAAGATCCCCTTCCCGCAGCGCGAACTCTCCGGGCGGGCCGAGACCGGCGGCTTCCGCGTCGACGACGGCGGGAGGGGACCCGAGGACGACCGACAGGCGGGCGTCGCCGAAACGCCCGCGGAGGACGACTAGATGGACCTCGCCGACCGCCGCGGCCTCGAAACGGACGTCTACCAGCCCGCCGAGGACTCGCGGCTGCTGGCGGAGGCGGCCGTCGACCGACTCGACGACGACGCCCTCGTCCTCGAAGTCGGTACCGGCTCGGGGTACGTCGCCGAGCGGATCGCCGCGGGGACCGACGCCCGCGTGATCGCCTCGGACCTGAACCCGCACGCGTGCGAGCAGGCACGCGAGCGCGGCCTCGAAGCCGTCCGTGCCGACCTCGTCTCGCCGTTCGCCGACGGCGCGTTCGACGCGGTGGCGTTCAACCCGCCGTACCTGCCGACCGACCCCGACGCCGAGTGGGACGACTGGATGGAGCGTGCCCTCTCGGGCGGCGCGGACGGCCGGGCGGTGATCGACCCGTTCCTCGACGCGGTCGGTCGGGTGCTCGCGCCCGACGGCGTCGTGTTCCTGCTCGTGAGCAGCCTCACCGGCGTCGACGACGTGGTCGAGCGCGCCGGCGAGGCGGGCTTCGGCGCGGTCGCCGTCGCCGACGAGTCGTTCCCGTTCGAGACGCTGACGGTGCTGGAACTGGTCCGGTGAGAGCCGCGGTCGCCGCCCGTCGAGTTCGTCGTTGGATTACTCTCGCGTATTCGCGAGGATGGAAAATATTAAACAGTGGCATAGCCTAGCCGCGAGTACGCATGACCGACTACGTCTCGACCACTCCGGGGCTGTTCCCGCTCCCGGACTGGGCGAAAGACGACCTCTCGGACCGCAAGGGCCACCAGAAAGGCGACCTCATAAGCGGCGACGAGGGCGAGGAGATCACCGCCGTCTACGAGGACGCGCGCGAGGACGTGATCGACCTCCAGCGCGAGGCCGGCCTCGACCGCGTCGTCGAGGGGCAACTCCGCTGGGACGACATGCTCGCACACCCCCTCGCGGTCCACGACGCCGTCGAGACCCGCGGCATCGTCCGCTACTACGACAACAACAACTTCTACCGCGAACCCGTCGTCACCGACGACCTCGGCTTCTCGGGCGACGTCGCGGGCGAACTCGAGTCCGCGGCCGACCTGACCGACGGCGGTCTACAGGCGGTCCTCCCCGGCCCGTACTCGCTTTCCGACCTCGCGACCGACGAGCACTACGGCGACGATGCGGCGTTTCTCGCGGCCGTCGCCGACTTCCTCGCCGGCGAGGTCGAGGCGTTCCCCGACCACGAGACGCTGTTCCTGCTCGAACCCTCGCTCGTCGAGACCCCGCCGGACGACGGCGCCGACGAGCGCGCAAGCGAGGCCATCGACGCCGTCGCGGCCGCGACCGACGCGGACGTCGTCGTCCAGCCCTACTGGGGCGCCCTCGACGAGAAGGTCCACGCCCACCTGCTCGACGCCGACGTCGACGCGGTCGGCTACGACTTCGTCGCCGACCACGAGGCGAACCGCTACCTCCTGCAGGAGTACGGGACGAAAGGCGACGTCGCGCTCGGACTGGCCGACGGCCAGAACACGCTGGTCGAGGAACCCGAGGCGATCCGCGAGCGCGCCGACTGGGTGTTCGAGCACCTCCCCGTCACGGAGTTCGACACCGTCTACCTGACGACCAACACCGAGACGTTCTACCTGCCCTACGGCAAGTTCGAGGAGAAACTGGCCGCCCTCGCCGAGGCCGCGACCCTCCCGGAGGTGACCCCCGCATGAGCACGAAAGACCAGTTCCGACCCGAGGACCACCCGAACGACCACTTCCTCCTGACGACCGTCGTCGGTAGCTATCCCAAGCCGAAGTGGCTCAACCGCGCGACGGACCTGTACGAGGACCCCGACCACGAGTTCGACGCCGACGACTGGCGGGAGGCGAAAGACGACGCCGCGCGCCTGATCACCGACGAGCACGAGCGCGCCGGCCTCGACGTCGTCGTCGACGGCGAGATGCGCCGCAACGAGATGGTCGAGTACTTCGCCCACCGCATCGAGGGCTACGAGTTCAACGGCCCCGTCAAGGTCTGGGGGCACAACTACTTCGACAAGCCCTCCGTGGTGTCGGAGGTCGAGTACGACGAGACGTGGCTCGTCGACGAGTACGAGTTCACCGCCGCCGCGAGCGACCGCCCCGTCAAGGTGCCGATCACGGGGCCGTACACGCTCGCGAACTGGTCGTTCAACGAGGCCTACGACGACGAGGAGAGCCTCGCGTACGACCTCGCGGACCTCGTCAACGAGGAGATCGAGAAACTCGTCGACGCCGGCGCCCGCTACATCCAGATCGACGAACCCGCCCTCGCGACGACGCCCGACGACCACGCCATCGTCGGCGAGTGTCTGGAGCGGATCGTCGACGACGTCCCCGAGGACGTCCGCGTCGGCCTGCACGTCTGCTACGGCGACTACTCGCGTATCTACCCCGAGATGCTCGAGTTCCCCGTCGACGAGTTCGACCTCGAACTCGCCAACGGCGACTACGAGCAACTCGACGTCTTCAAAGACCCCGCGTTCACGAAGGACCTCGCGCTCGGGGTCACCGACGCCCACGTCGCCGAGGTCGAGTCCGTCGAACGGATCGAGGAGAACATCACGAAGGGACTGGAGGTCGTCCCGCCGGAGCAACTCGTCGTCTCGCCGGACTGCGGGCTGAAACTCCTGCCCCGCGAGGTCGCCTACGGCAAGATGGCCAACATGGTCGAGGCGGCCCGCAACGTCGAGGCCAGACTCGACGCCGGCGAGGTCGACGTCGAGCGCGCGCCCGCGCCCGCCGACGACTGAGCGCGTTCCCGGCCTGCGGTCCGTCGTCCTCGTTCGCGCCGGAACGCCGTCGAGTCCGTCGCGGTAACGCGAGCGTACACCGGCGATGGCCGATCCCGATCGAACTACCGGTCAGCTACGCAGAATGTCCTCCGGAACTGATAACGTACCAAATATTTATCTAGATCTGTATTGTGGTATGCCGTTCCATGTCCGATGATCGAACGGCCGACGCCGATGGCGTCGACGCGTCCCGGCGGACGTTCATGCGAGCGACCGGCGCGGCGACCGCGGCGTCCGCGGTCGGCGCCGGCGCCGCGGGTGCGACGACGGGAGAGGCAAAGCGCACGAAACGGACCGTCGAGGACCTGATCGAGTCGATGACCCTCGAACAGAAGGTCGGCCAGATGACGCAGGTGGCGGTCGACGACCCGGAGGAGGGGTTCGACCCCGACGATCCGTTCCTCATGCACGACCAACCGGACACCGTCGGCGAGTTGTTCACCGACCTCCACGTGGGATCGATACTCAACGGCGGCGCCTCGGGGCCGACCTGGGACGGCGAGGAGTTCGTCGCGGGACTCAACGGCCTCCAGCGGCACACCGTCGAGAACACCGAGCACGGAATCCCGTTCCTCTGGGGCGGCGACGCGCTGCACGGGAACTGCCTGCTCGACGGCTGTACGAGCTTTCCCCAGCGGCTGAACATGGGCGCCACGCGGGACCTCGACCTCGTCGAGGCGGCCGCGACCCACACCGGCGAGGCGGTCGCGGCGATGGGCGGTCACTGGAACTTCGGGCCCACGACCGACCTCCTGCGTGACATGCGCTGGGGCCGGTTCTTCGAGGGTCACAGCGAGGACTCGATGCTGCTCGGCGAGATGGCCGCGGCCCGGGCGCGGGGCTTCGAGGACAACGGCCGCGTCGCCGCGACGGTCAAACACTTCGCCGGCTACGGAACCCCCAACACGGGGAAGGACCGCGCCCACGCGCGTACGTCGATGCGCGACCTCCGCACGCGGCAGTTGCCCGCGTACGCCCGGGCGCTCGCGGAGGCGAAGACGGTGATGGTAAACAGCGGCGCGGTCAACGGCAAGCCCGCCCACGCCTCCGACTGGCTGCTGACGCAGGTGCTACGCGACCGCTACGGCTTCGACGGCGTGATCCTGAGCGACTGGGACGACTTCCTGCGGCTGATCACCAACCACGAGTACCTGCCCGACACCGAGGAGGGGTGGCGACGGGCGATCACGGAGGGCATTCTGGCCGGCGTCGATATGCACATGTGCGGCGGCGAGGTCGCCCCCGCCGACTTCATCGAGACGACCGTCGACCTCGTCGAGAGCGGCGAGATCCCCGAGGAGCGGATCGACGAGTCCGTGCGGCGCATCCTCGAACTCAAGGCCGAACTCGGGCTGTTCGACGACCCCTACGCGCCGGAGGACGAGATCGGTGACCTCGTCGGCGGCGCACGGGACGTCTCCGAGGGGTTGGCAAAGGAGTCGCTCGTCCTCCTGAAGAACGAAGACGGGACGCTCCCACTTTCCGGGACGGAACGGGTCCTCCTGACCGGACCCGGCGTGGAGGACGGGATGCCGAACCGCTTTTTGATGCAACACGGCGGCTGGACGCTCGGCTGGCAGGGGATCGAGGAGGGGTACCCGACCGAGGACGGGCCGCGACCCCGCCAGAGCACCCTCGAAGGGGCGCTGGCCGACCGGCTGGGCGACCGCCTGACACACGTGCCGACCGAGTTTTCGGCCGCACCCTACGCGAGCATCTACGAGACCTTCGACAACGGCTTCTTCGACGTGACCGACGAGCAGGAGGCCGCGATCCGCGAGGCGGCGCCCGAGTCGGACGCGGTGGTCGTCGTGCTCGGCGAGGGGCCGCACAACGAGGGCTTCGGCGACCGCGACAAGATGCGCTTCCCCGAAGCGCAGCGCGACCTCGTCGAACTGCTGGCCGCCGAGACGGGCGCGGACACCCCGCTCGTGGGGGTCGTCCTCGCCGGGAGTCCCCGCGGAACGGAGGCGACGTTCCAGCACCTCGACGCGGTCCTCTTCGCCGGTCAGCCGGGGAGCGACGCCGGCGTCGCGGTGGCGGACACGCTGTTCGGCGACTACAACCCGTCCGGGCGGCTCCCGTTCACCTGGGAGGCGAACGTCGGCCACGTGCCGCTGTTCTACGACGACTACCCGCCGCGACAGTCCGTCGGCGCGAGCGCGGGGACCGTCCAGTTCGAGTTCGGCCACGGCCTCTCGTACACCGACTGGGCGTACTCGAACCTCTCGATCGACCCCGACTCGGTGGCGAACCCGGCCAAAAAGGCGACCGTCACGGCGACGGTGGCAGTCGAGAACGTCGGCGAACGACCGGGCGAGCACGTCGTCGAGGTGTACAACACCGAGTCGTACGGGTCGGTCCTCCAGCCCCACCGTCGGCTGATGGGCTTCGCGCGCGTCGACCTCGACCCCGGCGAGTCGACGACGGTCGAGATCGATCTCGACCTCTCGACGCTCGAGGTGATCCCCGGCGACGTGCCCGGCCACCGCGTGCGCGTGGTCGAAGCCGGCGAGTACGAGATCGCCGTCGGCTCCGACTGGGTCTACGGCGGGGACGACGGCGAGGACGGCGCGACGGCGACGCTGACCGTCCGCAAGACCGTCCCCGTCACGGATCCCGAGCCGATGCCCGGCCGGTACGACATCGACAACGACGGCGACGAGGACTTCGACGACGCGATGGAACTGTACCGACGGCTCAAACGGCGCGAGTAGTCGGCCCCGGCGACCGAAGCCGAACTCAGTCGCTCTCGACGGGCGTCGCCTCGCGTCCGGACGCGAGACCGGACCGGCCGGATCGCCACTCCGAGAGGAGCGTCGCCGCGACGAAGCACGCGAGCAGCGCCGCCGCGACCCGGCCCGAGTTGGTCGGGTCCAGTCGGTCGAGCGTCCGGTGGAGCCAGAAGACGTCCGCCAGCGGCGAGGCGTGGAACGCGGCCAGGTGCTCCTCGGCGACCGGGAGCGGGAGCGGGAGCACCTTGTAGGCGTCCGGGACCATCGCCCACCCGCCGCCGACCGCGACGATCGTTCGCGGGTACCGCGTTTCCGGGCGCGACGCCGCGACGACGAGCGTCGTCAGCGCGGCCCCGAGCGCGAAGTGTGCGACGCCCATCGACACGGTCTATCGGTCGTACTCGCTACGGCGTCGCCTTCAGTGTTCCTATCGCGGTTCCGGTCGGGGCGGGACGTAAGCGTACCACAAAACGCTAACTACCGTCCGCGTGAACGTCCACGTATGACGCTACGAGTCGGCGTACTTGGGTACCGCTTCATGGGCAAGGCCCACGCGAACGCGATGGCGCGGCTGCCGATGTTCTTCCCGGACGCCCCCGACGTCGAGCGCGGCGTGCTGGTCGGCCGCGACGAGGCGGCGCTCGCGGCGGCGGCCGACAGGCTGGGGTTCGAGGAGATCTCGACCGACTGGGCCGACGTGGTCGAGTCGGTCGACGTCTTCTACAACCTCGGGCCGAACCACGTCCACGCCGAGCCGTCGATCGCGGCGCTCGAAGCCGGCACCCCGGTGTTCTGCGAGAAGCCGCTGGCGCCGACGCTCGACGAGGCCGAGGAGATGGCCGCCGCGGCCCGCGAGGCGGGGGTGCCGGCCGGGGCGGCGTTCAACTACCGGTTCGTCCCCGCGATCCGGTACGCGAAGGAACTGATCGAGGCCGGCGAACTGGGCGAAATCCACCACGTCCGGGGCCGGTACCTCCAGGACTGGCTGGTCGACCCCGAGGCGCCGTGGTCGTGGCGCAACGACGCCGAGATGGCCGGTTCGGGCGCGCTGGGCGACCTCGGCGCGCACACGGTCGACCTCGTGCGCTTTCTCGTCGGCGACGTCGCGCGCGTCAGCGGCCAGTTGACGACCTTCGTCGACGAGCGGCCCGTCGAGGGGAGCGACGAGACCCGCCCCGTCACCGTCGACGACGCCTACACCGCCCAGATCGAACTCGAGAACGGCGCCGTCGGCACGCTCGAAGCCTCGCGGTTCGCGAACGGCCACAAGAACGACCACACGATCGAGATCAACGGCTCGAAGGGGAGCCTGCGGTTCTCGCTCGAACGGCTGAACGAACTCGAACTGCTGTCCGAGGGCGACCGCGGCTACGAGACGATCCTCGTCACCGACGAGGACGACCCCTACGTCGACCACTGGTGGCCGCCGGGCCACGTCATCGGCTGGGAGCACACGTTCGTCCACGAGAACTACGAGTTCCTCTCGGCCGTGGCCGACGACGGCGCGTTCGAACCCGGATTCGAGGACGGCCTCGCCGCCCAGCGGGTCCTCGCGGCGATCGAGGAGAGCGACGACCGTGGCGAGTGGATCGCGACCGAGTAGCGACTGGGTCGATCCGACAACATCGAGGCCGATTCTTCCCGATCGTCCCCGCTTCGGATCGGTTTCGTCGCGCAGTACGATGTCGGTCCAGATGCGCATCGACCGCTCGAATTACGCTGAGATGTGATCTCGAACGTGATGGCAAGCCCGTTCGGGACGTTCGCCGCGTCGCCACCAGCACCGTCATCTCGCTAGCAACACCCGGCGCATCACTCGGCGAGGAGCGTGCTCGCGAGTGGGGGAAATCTCCGGTGGGCGAAATGCACCGCGAGGACGACGACGATCGGCCCGAGAAACAGGCCGTACCAGCCGAACGCCAGCGTCCCGAGGAAGTATCCGAGGAGGACGAGCCCCATGTGAATCCCGCTCCGTGCGGAGAGCAACGACCGGGCGAAGAAGTCCGGAACGGTGTCGACGACGGTAAACGAGAGGAGGAAAAACGCGATCGGCTGCCAGAGCGGCGCCGGACCCGCGAGCGACAGGACGAGGAGGTACAGCCCGTACGGGACGTAGACGATCTTCATCCCGACGGCCGGGATCAGCGTCCCGATCCCGATCAGAAAGGCGAGCAACACCGGCGTGGCGACGACCTGACCGCCGGGCGCGAACAGGTTCAGGGCGAGGTAGGTGCCGGCGGCGATGACGGCCGCGACCCCGACGATCGCGAGGTTGCCGACGAAGATCGTCTCGAGGTCGTCGTCGACCGCTTCGAGGAACGAGACGAGGTCCTCGTCGTGGTCGACGCTCCTCGAGAACCACCGTCGAAGCTTCGAGTCGTCCCGCAGCAGGTAAAAGAGGAACGTGATCATGAGGAAGATCCGCGCGAGGATTCCGAAGACGGATCCCGCGATCGACGAGAGTGGACCGAAGGCGGCCGGAATCCCCTGCTGGAGCGCCGAGGTGACCGATCGGCCGGTGTCCGAGGCGAGCGCCTCCCGAAGGCGACCCACGTCCCGTTCGCGAGCCATCGAGAGGTACGGTTCGAGGGCCGACCGGTAGGCTTCGAGGTCGCTGGCGGCGAGGAACTGGTCGAGTTCGCGGAGGGCCGCGAGGGCCGCATAGCCGACGACGGCTAGCATCGGCAGGACGACGAGCAGGATCGTGATCGAGGCCGTGACGTTCGGGTGGGCGACGCGCCGATCGAGCAGGCGGTAGAGTGGACGGGTGGCGTAGTAGAGGAAGATCGCGAAGAGCAGGGTCCCGAGGTAGCTGTAGAGGGCGAATCCGATCGCGACGGCGATTGCCAGTCCGAGACCCGCCCAGACGGAACGGCGGCCGTCCCACTCGTGGAACGCGCACATGGTCGGTACACGGGCGTGAACGGCAAAAGTGACCGGCGTGACACTGCACGCGCCGGCAGGGACGTTCGACCCCGTCCCCGCGGCACGACGGTTTTTGTGGGAGAACGCCGAATCGGGGGCATGAAGATCATCAAGGACAGCGTCCACGACCACATCGCGGTCGACGGCGTCGCCCGCGACCTCCTCGACACCCCGGCGGTCCAGCGGCTCCGGGGGATCAAGCAACTCGGGACGGTCTCGCTGGTCTACCCCTCCGCGAATCACACCCGCTTCGAGCACAGCCTCGGGGTCTACCACCTCGCCTGCGAGGCGCTCGACGGCCTCGGCGTCGGCGGGGTCGAGGCCGAGCGCGTCCAGGCCGCCGCCCTGTTGCACGACGTCGGCCACGGCCCGTTCAGCCACAACCTCGAAGCGCTGACCCACCGTCACACCGGCCGGTACCACGACGACGTCCACGGCCTGCTCGCGTCGGGGCGGGTCGGCGAGGTGCTTCGCGAGCACGGCCTCGATCCCGCGGACGTGGCGGATCTGGTCGCCGGCGAGGGCCGGTTCGGCCAACTGGTCTCGGGCGAACTCGACGTCGACCGCATGGACTACCTCGTCCGCGACGCCCACCACACGGGGGTGCCGTACGGGACGATCGACCACGGGCGACTGGTGCGCGAACTGCGGTTCGTCGACGGCGAACTCGTCCTCGGGGAGGGGAACGTCCAGACCGCCGAGAGCCTGCTGGTCGCGCGGGCGCTGATGAACCCGACGGTCTACAGCCACAGCGTCGCCCGGATCAGCAAGGCGATGCTCCGGCGGGCCGCCGAGCGCCTGCTCGAATCCGACGACGTCGACGCCGAGACGCTCCAGCGGATGGACGACCACGACCTGATCGTCGCGCTGCGCTCGACGGCCGCGACCGAGGCGTTCTCCCGCCGACTGGATCACCGCGACCTCTACAAGCGCGCCGTCTGGGCCGAGATCGACGACGTCCCCGGCGGGATCATCGAGGCCGACCACGAGTCGATCCGCGAGTTCGAGCGCGAGATCGCCGCCGAGGCCGACGTCGACGCCGAGTCGGTGATCCTCGACGTGCCCGGCCGGCCGTCGATGACCGAGTCGACGACGCGGGTGATGGTAAACGGCGAGATCCGCCGGCTCGGCCACCAGTCGCCGCTGGTCGACGCCCTGCGGTCGGCCCAGTACTCCCAGTGGCGTCTCGGGGTCTACTCGCCGGCGCCGGCCCGCGACCGGGTGGGCCGGGCCGCGGTGGACGTCCTCGGACTGGACATCGACGGCTCGCTCGTCAGCGAGGTCCGCGACGGCCTGTACGCGACGCTCGACCAGTTCGTCGACTGACCGTCGGCGTCCCGATGACGAACGCTTCAAGGGCTCGACGCCGAAACCCGAGGTATGGAACTCACCGGCACGATCCTCCGGGGCCGCGAGTTCGAGCCGGTCGAGGGTCGTCTCGTCGTCGACGACGCGGGTCGGATCGACCGGATCGAGGCGGAACCCGTCGGCTCCACGGACCTGATCGTCCCGGCGTTCGTCAACGCCCACACGCACGTCGGGGACTCGATCGCCAAGGAGGCCGGCGGCGGCCTCACGCTCGCGGAACTCGTCGCGCCGCCGGACGGGCTGAAACACCGGCTCCTGCGCGCGGCCGACCGCGAGGAGCTCGTCGCGGCGATCCGCTCGTCGCTGCGGTTCATGCGCCGCGGCGGCACCGCCGCCTGCCTCGACTTCCGCGAGGGCGGCATCGAGGGCGTCCGGCTGCTCCGGGAGGCCGCCGACGACCTCGACGTCGACGCCCTCGCGTTCGCCCGGGGCTCGGTCGAGGCGATGCGCGAGGGCGACGGCTTCGGCGCCAGCGGAGCCAACGACGGCGTCTTCGACCGCGAGCGTGCGGCGACCCGCGAGGCGGGCAAGCCGTTCGGCATCCACGCCGGCGAGGCCGACCCGAGCGACCTGACGCCCGCGCTCGACCTCGATCCCGACTTCCTCGTCCACGTCGTCCACCCGGAACCCCACCACCTCGAACGGATCGCCGACGCAGAGGTTCCGATCGCGGTCTGTCCGCGCTCGAACCTCGTCACCGGCGTCGGCCTCCCGCCGGTCGAGGACCTCGTCGAGCGGACGACCGTCGCGCTCGGGACGGACAACGTGATGCTCAACTCGCCGTCGATGTTCCGCGAGATGGAGTTCTGTGCGAAGCTGACGGACCTCCCCGCGGCCGAGGTTCTGCGGATGGCGACGGTCAACGGCGCCGAACTCGCCGGCCTCGAGTACGGCCTCCTCGAAGCGGGCCGCCCCGCCCGGCTGGTCGTCCTCGACGGCGACTCCGACAACCTCGCGAACGCCCGCGACCCGGTCCGGGCGGTCGTCCGCCGGGCCGGCGTCGACGACGTCCGGGACGTGGTAGTCGCCCGTTGACCGGCGCCGTCCGGGAGTACGAGCGGATTACCCGAAAATCGAACCCGCGAGCCGGGATAACGTTATTACGGTTCGCCGTGGTATGTCATTTGCTACCGCGATGTACGATCGCATCCTCGTCCCGACCGACGGCTCGGTCGAGGGCGAACGCGCAGTCGAGTACGCCATCGACCTCGCGAGAGCACACGACGCGACGATCAGGGCGATCTACGTCGTAAACGCCGCGAGCTACGGGGGGCTGCCGATGGAGACCGCCTGGGACGGCATCAGCGACGCCCTCCGCGAGGAGGGCGAGGTCGCCGTCGAACGGGTCGAGGAGTTGGCGCCGGAGGACGTCACCGTCGAGACGAAGGTACTCGAGGGGTCGCCCAGCCGCGTCATCGTCTCGGAGGCCGCCGCCGTGAGTTGCGACCTCGTCGTGATGGGTACCCACGGCCGCGGCGGGATCGACCGCCTCCTGCTCGGCAGCGTCGCCGAGCGGGTCGTCCGCTCCGCGCCGGTGCCCGTGCTGACGGTGCGCGTCGGCGGCGACGAACCCGCGGTCACGGAGGACGTCCGCGCGGCCGCGCCGGGCGGGCGCGGGGAGCGGGACGTCCCCGTCGAGTGACCGGTCGGCCAGCGTCCGTCGCGTCGGCTCTCGCCGAGCGGTCGCTCAGGCCGGCCTGAGGTGCTCGCAGTCGCCCGCGGCGACGGTCACGCGCTCGTTTTCGTCGGTTTCGACCACCAGCGCGCCCGACTCGGTGACGTCGACGGCGGTCCCGACGACCGCCCCGTCGGCGCGTTCGACGCGCACCCGGCGGCCGAGGGTGGCCGCGAGGTCCCGCCACGCCGGGACGACGCCGTCGAGGTCCGCGCGCAGCCGGTGGAACTCCGCGAGCAGGCGCTGGACGAACCGCCGGCGGTCGACGTCGCCGGCCTCCGCGCGGACGCTCGTCGCCCCGTCCGGGAGGCCGTCGGGGTCGAGGTTCGCGTTGACGCCGACCCCGACGACGAGCCACTCGACGCGGTCGGTCTCGCCTTCCATCTCCGTCAGGATGCCCGCGAGTTTGCGATAGTCGCCGTCCTCGGGGACGATCACGTCGTTGGGCCACTTGATCCGGGCGTCGACGCCCGCCTCGCGCGCCGCGCGCGCCGTCGCGACGGCGGCCGCGAGCGTGTACAGCGGCGCGTCGGCCGGCGGGACCGCCGGCCGGCAGACGAGGCTGAGCCAGACGCCGCCGCTCGGTGCGGCCCACTCGCGGTCGAGGCGGCCGCGCCCCCCGGTCTGCTCGTCCGCGACGACGGCCACGTCCGCGGCGCCGTCGGCGGCCAGTTCCCGCGCGCGGTCGTTCGTGCTCCCGATCGACTCGTGGAACTCGACCGAGAACGGCGCGTCGAGACCGAACTCGATCGCCGGCGCGCTGTACGCCGTCGCGTCGACCAGTTCGTAGCCGTCGGCCCCGCTCTCGACCTCGAAGTCCGCCTCCCGGAGCGCCTCGACGTGCTTCCAGACGGCGGCCCGGGAGACGCCGAGGTCCGCGGCGAGCGCCGGCCCCGCGACCGGCCCGTCGGCGAGCGCCTCGAGGATCGCCCTGCGGGTGTCGTTCATGCGTTCGAGAGGGGGACGACGGCACTTGAATCGGCCGAAACGGGGCGGTCGGCGGCGGCTCAGTCGGTCGCGGTCCGTCCGGAGCCGTTCGGCCGCTCCGCCTCGCTCAGGTCGACGAACTCGCGCCCGCCGCAGCGACACTCGTTGCTGCGGCCGATCAGGCGAATCGACCCGTCGGAGAACTTCCGCGCCGCGTACGTCGCCCCGCAGCGTTCGCAGGCGGCCGCTGTCCGGTGAAAATCGTCCCTGTTTATCATGCGGTGTGTGCCCACGAGTCAGTCCGGCGGGGACGGGGATAAGGTGCGCGTCGGCGGCCGTATTCAGTCCCGTAGTTCGCGGAGTTTCTCGCGGCCGGGGGCGATCAGTTCGTCGAGGTAGCGCGCCAGCGTCGACTTCGCGTCCGCCGGGTGGAGGTCGCCGCTTTCGAGGTCCGCCGCCAGCGTCTCGAAGGCCCCGTAGGCGACGTCGCCGCCGTACTTCTCGGGGCGCTCGACGACGACCTCCTCGAAGCGGGGGAAGACGTGGTACTCGAACAGTTCGAGGACGGGGTTCTCGAGGTCGCCCTCGGGGTCGCGCGTCGGCGGGCAGAACGCGGAGTTGACCTTCTCTTCGAGGTCCTCGGTGGAGTCCTCCATCGAGATGGTGACGCCCGCGCTCGAGGACATCTTCCCCTCGCCGGTCGTGAGGTCGGCGACGATGGGCGTGTGCAGGCAGGGCCGGGCCTCGTACCCCAGCCCCGGAAGCTCCTCGCGGGCGAGCATGTGGACCTTCCGCTGGTCGAGTCCGCCGACGGCGAGGTCGAGGTCGAGGTACTCGATGTCCAGCGCCTGCATCAGCGGGTAGACGACGTGGCTGACCTTCGCGGTCTCGCCGCTCTGGAGTTCGGCCATCGCCCGCTGGGCCCGGTTGAGCGTCGTCGACAGTTCGAGTTCGTGGAGGTCGAGGGCGTACTCCTCCTCTAGCTGGTACGACGAGCCGTAGACGAACTCCGTCTTCTCCTCGTCGAGACCGTAGGCGAGAAACTGGGCTTGCATCCGCTCTGCGGTCTCGCGGATCTCCTCGAACGTCCCCTTCCCGTTGAGGTAGGCGTGGACGTCCGCCAGCAGGACGACGACCTCCATCCCCGCCTCCTGGAGGTCGATCAGCTTGTTCGCCGTCAGCAGGTGCCCGAGGTGGAGCACACCCGAGGGCTCGTAGCCGACGTAGACGCGCTTGCCCTCGGGGTCGGCGGCGAGTTCGCGCACCTCCGCCTCGGTGACGACCTCCTCGGCGTTTCGCGTGATCAACTCGTAGGCGTCCATGTGGGACGAAAGCCGGAGGAGGGATTTATGACTTCTTGAACGGCGCTACCGCACCGATCGCCCGCGGCCGCCCCGGTCAGCCGCCGCCGAACAGCCTGAGCGCGAGGCCGACGAGGATCACGAGCGCGCCGAGCGCCGTCGCCACCGGCGGGATCGGCACGAACAACAGCCCGATACCGACGAGGATCACGACCGTGGAGGTGCGGACCATGCGAATCAGGTCGGCGGCCTCGCGGGTAGGCGTGGTGCCGGCATTGCCAGCGCCCGCGTCAGTCGCAGTCGACCGCCCGCGAGGGCTCAAGCACGTCGAGCTTGCGCGCGGCGTAGCCGAAGACGTCGCGGTAGCCGTACGGCGACATGAGAACGGGGTAGAAGGGGTCGTCGGCGACCCGCTCCTCGCCGTCGGCGGCCGCGAACGTGTCGCCCGCCTCGACGCGCTCGAAGTTGTCGACGAACACCTCGTAAGTGTCCGCGCTGTCCTTCCGGATGCGGTCGGTCAGCCGGTAGACCGGCAGGTCGCGGACGACGGTGTCGCCGGGGAGGACGCCGACGGCTGTCAGGAACGCCCGGGTGAGCCGGTCGGCGTTCTCGGCGGCCGCGTCGGTCCCCTGGAGGCCACACTCGACCTCGACCGTCTCGATCTCGGTGAACAGCCGCCCCTCGGCGAACGCGCCCGTCTCGACCATCGCGGTCACCGGCAATCGCGGGACCAGTTCGCGGGCCGTCTCGGTGACCCCGTTGACGATCGCGAACGGCTCGGCGTGGCTCTGGGTCGAGTGCATCGAGAACGTCAGGCAGTCGCCGAGTTCCTCGGTCAGTTCGTGGGCCAGCCGCTTCTCGTGGCTCTTCGCGTCCGGGTCGCCGGGAAAGGCGCGGTTGAGGTCCTCGTCGACGAACCTGACCTGCCGTTCGAGGGCCGCCTCGTTGGCGACGACGAGCTTGACGGGTCGCTCGACGGCCGGCCGCTCCTCGAGCAGTCGCTCGACGGCGCGGACGCCGCAGGGCTCGTCGCCGTGAACGCCGGCGACGACCGCGACCTCCGGCGTCCCCGATCCCAGCTGTGCGACTCTCATCGACTATCCTAGGAATCGATCCCTCAAAGGCGGTTCGATCTTCGCTCCCCGCGACCGGCGAGCGACGCCCTCGCACGCCCGTCGGCGCTACTCCGTCGCCGGGACGACCGTCACCGACACCCGGCGTCCGCGGCCCGTCGCACTCGACCAGCAGGATCGACTGCCAGCGTCCCAGCGCGAGGTCGCCGTTCTCGACGGGGACCGTCACCGACGGCCCCAGCAGCGACGCCCGGAGGTGGGAGTCGGCGTTTTGCGGTTACACCGCAAAGCTCGTTGAGCTTCGCTCAACGCTGTTACCGTCGAGTTCGTCGTGGGCGTGGCCCTCGTCAGGGACGACGTCGGCGAGAAACGCCTCGACGTCCCCGCGGAGCCGCGGCTCGGTCTCCTGGACGAGGAGCCCGGCGGTGGTGTGGCGGACGAACGCCGTACAGAGCCCGGACGCGAGGTCGGCAGGCACCGCGTCGGCGACGCGGTCGGTCACGTCGACGGTCGTCAGCCGCGCGTCGGTCTCGACGGACAACTCCATACGCGGACTGCGACCGGACGAGGTAAAGCCTACGCCTCCTCTCGCTTCTCGGACCGACCGAGTTTCGAGAGCGCCCACGCCGCCCGCTCGCGGACGTCCGGGTCGGGGTCGTCGGCGGCCAGTTCTTCGAGGCGGTCGCGGGCCTCCTCGACCCGGCCGTGTCCCAGCGCGACGCAGACGTTGGCGCGGACCGGCGCGTGATCGTCGTCGAGGCGCGCTCGCAGCCGCTCGCGGGCCGGATCGACCGCGGACTCCGAGCCGGCGGCGACGCGGGCGACCGCGACCGCGGCGTTCGCCCGCGCCTTCTCGTCCGGGTCGTCGAGGGCGTCGGCGACGTCGGGGCAGGCCCCCTCGACGGCCGCCGGGTGGTGGGCGGCGACGTCCCCGAGACAGCCGAGCGCGTTGTTGCGCACGGCGGCGTCGGCGTGGTCGAGCAGCGCCGTCACCTCCGCGACGAACTCGACCGAGACCGTCGGGCTCGCCCGGGCCAGCCGACCCAGCGCGGACAGCCCCGGGGGGCCACAGACCGTCGGCGCGTCCGCGACGGCGTCGGCGAGGGCGGGTGCCGCCGGTTCGATCTCCTGGGGGTACTCGCGTGCGAGCCGCGAGAACGCGTCGACGCCCCACCGCCGCCCGTCGAGGGCCGCCTCGGCCGCGAGGGCGTCGGCGAGCGGATCGACGTGGTCGACCACCGCGTCCGGGCGCTCGCCCGCGACGGCGGCGAGACACCGGAACACGTGGGGCGTCGCGGGGTGGGGCGCGCGCTCGACGGCGAACGAGACGATGGCGTCGACCGAGGGGGCGACGTCCTCGGGCGACTCCTCGGCCAACTCCGCGAGGCAGTACGCGACGTCGCCGTGGCAGTCGACCGACGCGGAGCCGAGTAGCGCGCGTAACTTCGGGACGGTCGGAACGCACACCGCCGGACGCTCCTCGACCGTCGCCGCGACCCGCTCGACGGCCGCCCGCCGGACTTCCGGGTCGTCGTCGTCGAGTCGCGCGAGCACCGCCGGCAGGTCGAACGAGTCGAGCGGCGCCGCTCCGGGCCCGGAGTCGGACGTGGGCTCCGATCTCCGTCGGATCGTCGAACCGTCCCCCTTCCCAACCATTCACGCGGATAGCGAGGCGAGAGCCGGAAAAGCGTTCCGGCCGTTCGGTCCCGGCCGGTCAGGCCAGCCACTCCTCGGGCTTGGTGTCGTAGTCGACGTCGTCGGCCGCGAGGTGCTCGACGGCCTCCCACGGAACGTCCTCGACGGTCACCTCCTCGCCGTCGTAGCGCAGCAGTTTCCCGCGCTCTTCGGGTTCGGGCTCGCGGTTGCGCCGCTTGGCCACCTCGACGTCGTGTTCGTCGACCTCCTTGACGATCGTCAGCAGGTTCACCGGGCGGCCCCACAGTTCGAAGACGCGCTTCAGCGTCTCCCGTGCCTGCCCGAGGTCGAGCATGACCCCGTTGTACTGGTGGCCGAGCAGCAACTCGCCGGCGTTGTCGTAGTTGCCGTCGTAGACCGCGATCGTCGGCTTCCCGAAGTTGGTAAACTGCAACAGCAGTTTCTTCTTGACGTCCTCGGGGTCGGTGCTCGCGACGTGGAAGCCGCCGGTCGCCTTCGAGTACTCGTAGGTGAAGTAGTCGTTGGCGGTGATGAACTCCCGGGTGAGAAACTCGTCGAGGAACGTCACGTCGTTGTGGCTCTCCCGGACGTCGAACATCCGGTCCCAGCCGGCGGTGAAGTCGACGTGGTCGAGTGCCTCCTCGACCGACGCGTACCGGGCGTCGTCGAACAGGTAGCGGCCGATCCGTTCGAGTTCGTTCTGGGAGACACGCGAGAGGAAGCCGCGGTGCTGGGGCGTGACCAGCGAGTAGTGCCGGCGGGCCAGCCCCTCGTAGGAGAGTACCTTCCACGGGTACGCCTCGACGTCGACCTCGCCCTCGCGGGCGGCCTCCAGGGCCTCGCGGTCGACGTACTCCTCGGGCACCTCCTCCAGCGCGTCGAGGCTCTCGGGCCCGATGGACCGGATCGCCGCTGGCGGTTCGAGCGCCTCGCGGACCGCCTCGAAGTCGACGACGTCGTCGAGGTTGCGCCAGCTGATCCCCTCGACGCGCAGCAGGTGTTCGAGCACCTCCCGGCGGTTGGTCCGGTTCTCGACGTACTCCCACAGCTCCATCCCGAGGCTGTACGGGTTGAGCCCCGGCGAGGCGAGCACCTTCGCCATGTGGTCGGCGTAGTTGAGGAACTCGTCGGCGCCGGCGAACGCCTCGTCGCTCATCATCGTCGACTCCCAGTAGGCGGCCCACCCCTCGTTCATCACCTTCGTCATCTTCTGGGCGGCGAAGTAGTACGCCTCCGCGCGCATCATGTCGAGCACGTCGCGTTGCCACTCCGCCATCTCGACGGCCTTGCCGCTCTCCTCGTCGAACTGCTTGCCGTGCTCGCGGACGAACGCCAGCAGGTCCTTCTGGGGCTTCTCGGGGAAGTTCGTCGGGGCCTCCTCGGCCTCCAGAGCCTCGATCCACTCGTCGGTGAACACCTCGGCTCTCACCTCCTCGGAGAAGCCGAGTTCGTCGAGTTTCTCCGCGAGGTCCTCGTCGAGGTCGCGCTCGGGGCCGTCGACGTCGAGGCGACGCTCGAAGACCCGGTGCTGGTCGATGTTGTCCTCGAGGGTGAGCGCGTGGTCGACCCACTTCTCGACCTCCGCGCGGTCGACGTCGGGGTCGGCCATGTACTCGCCGATGGCGCGGGCGTGGCGTTCGAGCATCGCCGCGGCGTCGACGGCGTCGTCCTCGGCGCGTCCCTCGGTGAACAGACCGAACCACTCGTTGTTCGCGAAGAAGTCCGAGTGGGCCTCGACGTGGGTGATGACGGCCTTCTGGTCGGCCACCGTGTTCGACTCCTGCAGGAACGCGTGGGCGGGGTTGTCGTTGTTGACGATCTCGAAGGCCTTCCCGCCGCCGTACTGGCCCTGCTTTTGCTGCTTGTCGTACTGCATCCCCCACCGCCAGTGGGGGTACCGGTTCTGGAACCCGCCGTAGGCGATGAGTTCGTTCATCTCGTCGTAGTCGACGATCCAGTAGTTGACGGGGTACGGTTCGAGGCCCAGTTTCTCCGCGAGGTTGCGCGCCTCGACGACCGGCTCTTCGAGGTCGGTCGCGATCGCCTGCTTGCGGAAGCGGTCGGTTTCACTCATCGGTCTCACCCTCCGTGCTGAGGATCTCGTAGATCGCGTCGGTCACGTCCGCCTCGCCGTTGACGTACGCCACCGCGACGTCGCCGGTCTCGCCGAAGTGCCGCTCCAGTTCCTCGGCGTGGGTGGCGTTGATCGCGTTGCCGCTGGGCTGGGTCTCGACGTAGGCGTGGAGGTTCGCGTCGATCTCCTCCATCAGCGGGACGACCCGCTGTTCGGTGTCGTTCGACGAGTTCTCGGAGTCGCCCGCGGCGAAGACGTACCGGTTCCAGTCGCTCCACGGGTACTCCTCGAGCAACTCGGCGGCGAGTTCGTACGCGCTGGAGATGCGGGTGCCGCCGCCAGAGCGAATCCCGAAGAACTCCTCGCGGGAGACCTGCCAGGCGTCGGCGTCGTGGGCGATGTAGAGGAACTCCGCGTTGTCGTACTTGCCCGTGAGATACCAGTCCAGCGGCGTGAACGTCCGCTCGACGAGTTCGCGCTTCTTCTCGCGCATCGACCCCGAGACGTCGCGGATGTTGACGACGACGACGTTCTTCTCTTTCTCCTCGACGATCTCCGGGTAGCGGTAGCGTTCGTCCTCCCGGCGGAAGGGGACGTGTCTGATCCCCTCGCGGCGGATCTTCTGCTGGACCGACTGGCGCTCGACGTTCTCCTCGACCTCCTCGATGGAGTCCCACACGCCCCGCTCGTCGGCGACTTCCTCGTGGGCCTCCTCGATCCAGGCCATCGACACCGGCAGGTTCTCGCCGCGGGCCCACTCGTAGACCTCGCGGGGGGAGATGCCGTCGACCTTGCAGACCTCGCGGAGGAACTCCTCGTCGAAGTCCATCGCGAGCTTTCGCTTGAGCCCCTCCTTGAACATCCGCTCGAAGTCGAGCGTGCTGTCCGGGCCGGAGCGCGTGAGGTCCGTGAACGGCCCCTCCTTCTCCTCGATCACCTTCTTGCCCTTCGGATCGAGGTCGAGGCCGAGTTCCTCGTCGAGTTCCTGGGCGAACTCCTCGGGGTCCATCTCGTAGTACTCGTGCTCGCCACCCTCCTCGCCGGGGTCTCCCTCCTCGTCGCCGTCGCCGGGCTGTGGCTGGGGCTGGCCGACCGGCTGGCCCACGTCGGGCGTGTCGCCGTCGCCCTGACCGACGCCGCCCTTGTCGCGCTGGTCGTAGGCGAACTCCGGCAGGGAGACGATCTTGACGGGGATCTTGATCTCGCCGGGGCGGCTCCGCCCGAGGTCGCCGTACTGGATGAAGTCCGCGAGGTCCTCGCGGCGTTCCTCCCCGACCTCGCGGAACCGCTCGACGTCGTCTCTCAGTCCCATCTGTAGCTCACCTGTCCCATGACATGCCTGCTGGTCAACTCCGCCGAGGCCGCCGAGTAGCCGTACTCCTCGACCATGCGCTCGGTGGTCGCCTCCTTGACCGCCTCGGTCTCGGTGCCGCTTGGCGGGTCGTCCCACTGGCGCGGGTCGAAGTCCTCGAAGGTCCGCCGGACGTCGTCCCAGTCGTGGCTCTCGAGGACCGTCTTGATGACGGGGATCGAGGTGAGGTCGACGTCCTCGACGGAGAAGTCCGCGTCGCGTTGCTCCCACGCGTGGCGGTTCAGCGCCGTGATCACCTTCTCCCGGCGGAACGTCCGGACGCTCTCGCGGGGGCGGTTCCCCTCGTAGGCCCCGTTCGAGAACCGCCCGAGGTGTTCGACCTCGAACAACTTCATCTTCAGCGGGTCGGGTTCGATCTCCTCGCCGCGGTCGTTGTACAGCGCCTCGTCGGTCTCCCAGGCGTAGACGTGTTCGACGTACTCGGCGACGGTCTCCTCGTCGACGCGCTTGTCGTGCATGATCGCCTCGATGACGTCGGCCTCCTGACGGTCGAAGACGTAGTTTTTCACCGGGACGACCCGGTTCTCGAACTCGGTGCGCTCGCCCGTCGAGAACACCGGCGCCTCCGAGAGCCCCTGGACCATCTCGTTGAGCACGTCCCGCGGCATGACGACGTCCTCGACTGGCAGTTCGGGGTGGTGGCGATCGGCGTCGGCCTGCAGGAGGTCCGCCAGCCCGTCGCGGGTGTAGGTGACGGGGATGCCGTGCTCGCCGTCGTGGCCGTCGTCGTCGAAGTCGAACTCGTCTTTCTCCCGGCGGGTGTCGCCCTCCTGGAGGTAGCCGCGGTCGTAGATCAGCGCCTTGTCGACGAGGTCCAGCCCGGCCGGGAGGTCCTCCTCGTCGAGTCGCGTCGCGACGGCGTACATCGCCGCCGCTTCGAGCGCGTGGGGCGCGAACTCCCGCTCGCGGGCCCGACCCTCGCCGTCTTTGACCGTCACCGTCACCGCCTCGCGGATTCGTTCTTCGAGGTCGTCGTACTCCTCCGCCTCCCAGACCTCGGTCTCGTCGGTCAGCTCCCGGCGGATCAGCTCGGTTTCGAGGCTGAGGTTGGTGAGGTAGCCGAACTCGTGTTTATCGAGGCGGCGCTTGAGCGCCTTCAGCGGGTCCATCCCGTTGCGGTCGGCGTGCTGGTTGAGCTGGGCCTCGAGGTCGGGGTTCGAGATGATCATCATCTGCGTGTCGAGGTCCATCCCGATGCCCTTGTCCAGTTTGACGGACTGCTCGTCGGGAACGTTCAGCAGCTTCTGCAGCAGGTCGGCGTGCTGGGCGGCGTCCTCGACGATGGTGAGCACGCCGTTGCCCTGCGAGAGGACGCCGTCGTAGCTGAACGCCTGCGGGTTCTTCCGGCCGCGGGAGTCGAGTTCCTGGAGCATCCCGTGCATCCACGAGCCGACGAGTCGCTCCTTGGGGCTGCCGTCGTCCTCGGAGTGGAGGACGCCGACGCCCTGTCCCACGTCGACGACGTAGTTTTTCACCCGGAGGTGGTTCCCGTCGGTGATCGCCGAGAACAGCCCCGACTTGCCCTGCCGGCGGTACCGTTCTTCGAGGTACTCGTACGCCTCCCGCGAGAACGGGTCGAGCCGCGAGTTGACCCGGATCGGGACGTGGTCGTCGAGTTCGGCGTTTAACTCCGCGAGCAGTTCCTCGCGGATCTCCTCGGGGAACACCGAGAGGGGGTGGACCTGGACGGGGCTCTCGTACCAGTGTTCGTCGTCGGCGGCGGTCGGGTCGCCGCCGTAGCTCAGCCCGCGGGTGTCGGCGTCGGCCGTGTTGACGTTCCACTCGACGGTGTAGCGCCGGCCGGCGGGGGTCTTCGAGTACTCCCGGAGGCCGTTGACCAGACAGCGCTTGAGTTCGGACTTGCCGGTCGCGGTCGGCCCCTCGAACCAGACGATCTTCTCGTCTTTCCCCCGGCCCGCGGCGATCGACCGCAGGTCGTCGACGAAGCCGTTGAGCACCTCGGTGTTGCCGAGGATGGCGTGTTCGCCGTCGTTGTGCGGGTCGTCGAAGAAGCGGTAGCGCTGTTTCTCCTCGCCCTCCTCGACGACCGTCCGCGTGCCCGCGGCCTCGATCGCCTCCAGCAGGTACTTCGAGGCGTGGGAGGCCACGGTGGGGTTCTCGAAGATCCGGTCGACGTACGCCGACAGCGACATCGGCTCCTCGTAGGTCTCCTCCAGCGCGCGGTCGGCGTCGCGGACGTACTCGTCTCCTCTGGTCATGCTAGTCCTCGATTTCGGCCTTGGCGACCTCCGCGCCGGCGAACTCGAGGACCTCCTTGGCGCCGTCCTCGGAGTACCCCTGCTCTATCAGCGCGTCGATCCACGAGGAGCGTTCGTCGTCGTCGAACTCGTTGGCGCTCACGAGGGCGGAGAAGTTGATGTTGTGCTTCTTGTCCTCCCAGAGCTTGCGCTCCAGGGCGCGGCGGAGGCGCTCGTTGTCCTGCGGGTTGAACGCCTCGCCCTCGCGGGCCCGGCGGGAGACCCAGTTCGAGACCTCCTGACGGAAGTCGTTCTTGCGGTCCTCGGGCACCGAGAGCTTCTCCTCGACCGACCGCAGGAACGTCTCGTCGGGCTCCTGTTCGCGGCCCGTGAGTTCGTCCTCGATGGTGTCGTCGTCGATGTAGGCCATCACGTGGTCCATGTACTTCTCGCCCTGACGCTGGATCTCGTCGATGTCGTAGGCCAGCGCGTGGCGGACGTCCTCGATGGCCCGCTCGCGGTACTCCTCGCGGACGACCTCGAGGTAGCGGTAGTAGGTCTCGAAGTTCTCCTCGGGGATCGAGCCGTGGTGTTCGAGGTTCTCCTCGAAGAAGTTGAACACCGTAAGCGGCGAGAGGAAGCCGCGTCCGCGGTGTTTCGAGTCCATGATCGCCTCGGCGATCTCGTCGCCGATGAACCGGGGCGAGACGCCGACCATGCCCTCGCCGATCTCGGCTTTCGCGGCGGCCTCCTCGCGGAGCTTCTTCACGTCGACGTCGTCGCCCTCGTCGATCTCGCCGTTGTACGCCTTCGCCTTCGAGAGCAGGTCGACCGTCTCGTTGTCGGGGTCCTCGATCCGCGTGAGCACGCCGAACAGCCCCGCCATCTCCAGGGTGTGGGGCTCGACGTTGATGTCGGGGACGTCGGCGTTGTTCAGCATCTTCTGGTAGATCTGGGCCTCCTGCTCGTAGGAGAGGACGTACGGGAAGTCGATCCGCTTGGTGCGGTCGTTGAACGCCTCCATCTTCTCGTCGCCTTTCTTGTCCTTGTACTCGGGCATGTTCGTCCGCCCGACGATCACCTGGTCGATGTCGATCCGCGGGTTGTTCTTCGGCTTGATCGTCATCTCCTGGGTGGCGTGCAGGAAGTCGTAGAGGAACTCCCGCTGGAGTTTCAGGAGCTCCTCGCCGGAGAAGACCCCGCGGTTTGCGTTACAGAACGCTCCCGAGTAGTCGAACGCCCGCGGATCGGACTCGCCGTAGATGGCGATCTTCGAGTAGTTGACGTCGCCCGTCAACTCGGTTTCGTCCTGATTCTTCTTGTCCTTGGGCTCGAACGTCTCCAGACACTGGCGCTTGTTCTCGTCGGCGACCAGCCGAACGATCTCGACGTGGTTTTCGAGGACCTGCTGGAGGTCGTCTTCGTAGTACGCCAGCAGCTTGTCCATGTAGAACTCGCTTTCGGGATCGAGGCTCTGCTCGTTCTGGATCGTGTATGGTGCATCGAGGCGCTCGTTGAGGTCGTCGATCACCGACTGGCGCTGCTCCAGCGGCAAGAGCACGAGCGGGTCCTGGTTCATCGGCGAACGGACGGTGTCGTCGGCGGGGTCCTGATCCTTGACGACGTCACAGAGGTTCGTCCACCGGAAGGTGTACATCCGACCCTCCTCGCGCAGCGTGTAGTCCTCGAAGTACCGACGGACCTGCCGGTCGAAGTGGGACTTCCCGGAGCCGACCGGCCCGAGCAGGAGTTTGATCCGGCGTTCGGGCCCCAGTCGCCTCGCGCCCGACTTCACCTTGTTGACGAACTCGTGGATCGACTGGTGGATGACGGTGCCGTAGAAGGTGTTCTCGCCGTCGCCCAGCGGGTCCTCGCTCGCGAGCCGGTACTCGACGACGCCCTCCGTCTCGTCGTAGGTCGTCCCGTAGTAGTCGAACATGTCCGCGACGCGCTGGTGGGCGTTGCGGGCGATCTTCGGGTCCTCGTAGGCCTCTTCGAGGTACCAGTCGAACCCTCTGGTCTCCCGCAGGTCCGCGGGCATCGACTCCTTGTAATCGGTACTGAGCTTTTCGAGCGTCTCGATGTCACCGGTCATGCTATCATTGCCTGTGGTCTCTCCCGTTTCCGTCCGTGGCAGCACGCGCCCGGCGGCCGGCGCCTCGGGTGCGTCGACGTCTCGTCGGAACCCGTCCGGCACGGCGGGCC
This sequence comes from Salinilacihabitans rarus, assembly GCF_024296665.1. NCBI lineage: Archaea > Methanobacteriati > Methanobacteriota > Halobacteria > Halobacteriales > Natrialbaceae > Salinilacihabitans > Salinilacihabitans rarus. The sequence continues at coordinate 678,362 of NZ_CP100762.1, forward strand.
GTACCCTCTCGAGTCGGGACTCCCCGGAGGGCGAGAGCGCGCGGGCGGCGTGGCGTGCCAGTTGTGAACCTGTACCACTCGCGACGTCGCGACGACCGGGTCGGCGGCGTTGCAACGACCTCGCGCCGGGGACGGGCGCGGAGTGGATCGGTCCGTCGAACGGATACCGATAGTGTTTAATGAGTGCGTAATCCAACTACTTAAACTTGGTCCCAAAAGATATTTACCAGAAGCTAATTTCAGCCGGAAACTGACGGTATCGTATATCGTCACACCGTACCACACCGGTTTCACGGCCGTCTCGCACATAAACGGCCGGCCGGCGAGAGCCGGGGGTCGCCGGCGCGCACCCGACGCCGGTGGTGATTTACGCGCGCCGACCCAAGCCGCGGCCATGACGGAGTTTGCGGACCGGAGCCTCCCCGACGGCTGGGTCGTCTGGAGCGACGAGGACGACGGCCGGGCCGTGCTGGCGTACCACCCCGAGGTGTTCGACGCCGACGCGTTCCCGCCGGCGTGTCTCCCCACGCTCTACCTCACTCACGGCCGGCGCAGCCGCCGGCCCGGCGTCAACCCGAACGACCGCCGCGTCGACCGCGACTGGCACGTCACCCTCTACCTCGAACCCGACGTCTACCTCCGCGGGGAGTTTCGCTTCCCCACGCGCGAGGCGGCCGTGGAGTGTGCCGTCGACCTCGCCCGCCGGTTCGACGGCGGCGAGATCGACTACCGCGCCCTCTACCAGATCCCGCGCGAGGAGTACTTCGACGCGCTCGACGACCTCACCGGCCGGGACGAGTAGCGCGGACGTGAGTCTTAACCCCGCGCGGGGAGAATTCGTTACCATGTCCACCGTCACCCTCATCGGAACCCGCCTCGCGGAGCCGGGAACCGAGTTCGTCTACGAGGGCGAGGCCGACGCCTGCGCGGGCTGTCCCTACCGCAGCCAGTGTCTCAACCTCTCGGTCGGCACGCGCTACGAGGTCACCGACGTCCGCGAGAACGCCCAGACCCTCGAGTGCGCGATGCACGACGGCGGCGTCCGCGCCGTCGAGGTCGAACCCGCCGCCGTGCGTGCGAACGTCCCGTCGAAGGGGACCTTCGGCGGGAGCAAGGCGAGCCTCAAGGGCCCCTGCCCGTACGTCGAGTGCCCGAGCCACGAGTACTGCGAACCCGACGGCGTCTCCTTCGACGAGGAGTATCGCATTCAGGAAATCCTCGGCGACCCGCCCCACGAGGTCTGTCACCTCGACCGTTCGCTCCGGCTGGTCGAACTCGAACCCGGGGAGTGACCCCGGCGCGCCGCTTCTGCTCTCTCCGGCCGCCACACCCGACGCCCATCTCGACGCCAACGAGTAGTCGGGCGCCGTCCCTCGGACGTCTAGTCGGCCAGCGCCTCCTCCTCGAGCCAGCTGTCGGCCCAGCACTCGATCTCGTCGAAGACGGGTTCGAGGGACTCGCCTTTCGGGGTGAGGCTGTAGTAGGTGGCGATGGGGGCGTCCTCCTCGATGCGGCGGTCGACGAACCCCGTCTCGCCGAGGTCGTCGAGCACGCGCGAGAGCGTCCGGGCGTTCGCCCCCGTCGCGCGTTTGAGTTCGTTGAACCGGAGTTCGCCGTCCTGCAGTTCGTGCAACACCGCGAGACGCCACCGGGACCCGATCTGTTCGAGCGACGCGATGACGGGACACGCGCCGTCGTCCTCGCGGACCGTCGTTCCGGACGATTTCGAAGCCATCTCCGTTCCCGGCGGCTACGGCCCGGTCCGGTATAGGCGGTTCGGTTTCGAACCAGATGACGCGACGTTAGTCGCCCCCGCGGCCGCACGTGATCCGGGGGCGACACGTTATTAGGCCCGAGTCGAATGGTAGCCCGTGACATCCGATACGACGCGACGGGGCGTACTCGCCGCCGCGCTCGCCGCGGGGGTCGGTGGGCTGTCGCTGTCCTCCGCGCGCGGGCTGGTCGAGGCGTTCGCCCCGCTCTCGGGCGACGCGTGGGACGCCACCGACCGTACGCTCTCGGGGTCGGTCCCGAGTCCCCACGGCGAGGCGACCGTCCGGACCGACGACGACGGCGTGCCGTACGTCCGGGCGGACGACGAGGCGGCGGCGTACTTCGCCGTCGGCTACTGCCACGGCTTCGACCGGCCGTTCCAGCTCGACCTGCAGCGGCGGGTCATGCGGGGGCGACTCTCCGAGATCGTCGGCGAGGCGACGCTCGATAGCGACGAGTTCCACGTCCGGATGGACTTCGCGGCCGCGGCGGAGGCGACCTGGGAGGGCATCGCGGACACGCCCGCCGGTCCCCTCGTCGAGGCCTACGCCGACGGCGTGAACGCCGCGCTCGAACGCGAACGGCTCCCCCTCGAGTTCGAACTCCTCGAGTACGAGCCCCGGCCGTGGACGCCCGTCGACTCGATGCTGATGGAGAAACAGATCTCCTGGAGCCTCACGGGCGACTTCGGCGAACTCCGCCGGGCGCTGGTCGCCGACCGCCTCGGCGCGGACGCCGCCGCGGAACTGTACCCCGACCGGATGGGCCACGACGTCCCGATCCTCCGCGGGGGCGACGGCGAGACCGGCGAGGTCGGCGGCGTCGCGGGGCGGGTCGACGCGCGCGGCGACGCGGCCATAGTCGAGTGGCTCTCGGCGTTCGAGTCGCCGACCGGCGTCGGCTCGAACAGCTGGGTCGTCTCGGGCGAGCACACCGAGAGCGGGCGACCGATCGTCGCGAACGATCCACACCTCTCGCTGTCGGCGCCGCCGGTCTGGTACGAGCAGGCCGTCGAGACCCCCGAGACTTCGGTCCGGGGCGTGACGTTCCCCGGGGTGCCGTTCGTCGTCATCGGCGCGAACGACCGCGGCGCGTGGGGGTTCACCAACGTCGGCGCGGACGTACTCGACTGCTACGAGTACGAGATCGACGACGAGGGCGGGCGCTACCGCTACCGCGGCGAGTGGCGCGATTTCGAGACCGACGAGCGCGAGATTCCCGTCGCCGGCGGCGAGGACCGGACCGTCGAGGTCCGCAGGACCGTCCACGGGCCGACCCTCGAACGCGAGGGCCGGACCGTCGGCGTCGCCTGGACGGGGCTCGCGGCGACGCGGACGACCGACGCGATCCGGTCGATCTGCCGGAGCGAGGGGGTCGACGACGTCCTCGACGCGGTCGAGCGGTTCGACCTGCCGACCCAGAACCTCGTCTACGCGGACGCCGACGGGCGGACGCTGTACTACGTGACCGGCCAGTTGCCGATCCGCCGGGTCGACGGCGAGCCCGTTTCGGGGAACCGGATCTTCGACGGGTCGGCCGGCGAGGGCGAGTGGGAGGGGTTCGAGCCCTACGGCGACCCCTCCTGGGAGGGGTTCGTCCCCTTCGAGGAGAAGCCCCACGCGATCGACCCCGGCTACGTGGCGACGGCGAACCAGCGGGTCGTCGACGACCCCGCCCACTACGTCGGCGTCTCGTACGCGACGCCCTACCGCGGCGCGCGGATCTACGACCACCTCGACGAGCGCGCCGCTGCGGGCGAGCCGACCGACCCCGCGTTCCACCGCGACCTCCAGCGGGACGTCCGCGACGGCCGGGCCGCCGAACTCGTCCCCGACCTGCTCGCGGCCGTCGACGGCCGGGACGTCCCCGAAGCGGTCGCGGACGCGGCGGCCGCCCTCGACGGCTGGGAGTACCGGATGGAGCGAGACTCCCGCGGCGCGCTCGTCTTCGCGCGCTGGCTCGCCGCGTTCCGCCGCGTCACCTTCGAACCTGCCTTCGGGGAGGCCGACCTCGACGCGTCGTACTACCCGAACGACTGGGTGCTCGCGCGGCTCCCGGACGACCACCGCTTCTTCGAGACCACGCGCGCGGACGCGATGGTCGAGGCGCTGGCGGCGGCGGCAGACGAGATCGACGCCGAAGGCTGGGAGGTCTACGGCGACTGGAACTCGACGCGGGCGATCGAGCACCCGTTCGGCTCCGAGGCGCCGTTCCTCGACTACCCCGATCTGCCCGCGGACGGCTCGGCGGCGACCGTGAACAACTACCGCGTCGAATCGGCGGTCGGCAGTAGCTGGCGGATGGTCGTCGAACCCGGCGGCGAGGCGTCGGCCATCCTCCCCGGCGGCAACTCAGGGGACTACTTTTCACCCCACTACGACGATCAGCTCCGCCGGTGGGTCGACGCCGAGTTCAAACCGATGCGATTCGAGACCGACGGCGAGGTCGCGGTCGCCTTCGAGGAGGGGTCGTCGTGAGCGCGGCCGACGCGGCCGACGCCCGGGACGCCCCCGCGGGAACGCTCGAACGCGTCCGGACGGAGCCACGGACCCACGCGGCGGCGGTGCTCGCCGCCGTCGTCGTCGGGCTGGCCGCGGCGTGGCTCCACTGGCTCGGGCTGGTCGTCGGCGGCGCGCTCGTCGGGCTGACCGCCGCCAGCCTCCCGCGGGCGCTCGCCGGCGGCGTCGGCTTCGGTCTGCTCGCGCTGGCCGCGTTCGCCGTCTCGCTCGGGGGCGACGCGTTCGCGGTCGTCGAGATGGCGCCCGCGGTCTACGTCACCGTCGCCGCGGGCCTCGGGTTACCGCTGCTCGGCTCGCTGGTCAGGGGCGTGGTCTGAGCCGGCCCGTTCCGTCGACGCGGTCACGGGACCGACGCCGGCGGGCGGAGTCGGCCGTCGAGGTAGGCCGCGCCGTCGGCCGCGATCCGGTACTTGCCGCGCTCGACCCGCTCGACCAGCCCGCCGCCTTCGAGTTTCGCCAGCCGGCGGTTCACCTCCGCGCGGCTCCGGCCGAGGTTGAGCGCGACGACCGCGGGCGTGAGCACGAGGTCGCTCCCGCGGAGGAGGTCGAGTATCTCGTCGTCCATCGGCGTCATCCACTCGGCCGACCGCCTCGCTCGCGCCGTCCCCGCGAGCGGCTCCGCCGACGGATCGCCCCGGAGGTCGGCCGTGGCGGGAACGTAGATGCCGGCGACGACGAGGACGGCCCCGGCGCCGTGCAGCCAGTGGACCAGCTCGGGGACCGTCACGGCGGCGACGGACCCGCCGACGACGAACAGGAGCAGTCCCGCGAGCGTCGTCGCGAGGTACCGGTCGGCGCCGCGCTCGCGGAGGACGGCGGCCGCGGCGAGCGCCGCGAGCGCGCCGAGCGCGAGGTTGTACCCCGTCGCGGGCCCGAGGTCGACCCCGACCGTGGAGACGGCGTCGAGCACGCTCACCTCCCGGGCGCGGCCCGGCGGAACCGTTCCCGGGCCGCCAGCGCGAGCACGAACGCGGCCAGTCCCGTGTACGTCGCGCTCTCGAGGCCCTCGACGAGCGGCGAGCCGGCCCCCTCGACGAGCAGTAGCGCGTGGGCGGCGGTCAGGAACGCCATCGACCCGGCGAGCAGGGCGACGCCGGCGGCGAACGGCGCGTTCCGGCGGCGGGTCCACCACAGCCACGAGAGCACGCCCGCTGCGGTTCCGGCCACGAGCGCGAACGGGACGCTCGCGAGGTGAAGCGTCGAATCGACCATGCCGGACCTCCCCTCGGGACCGAGTTAACGTCTCGACCGGTGAGTGCAGGGTGGCCGCGACCGGCCGCCGCGGGGCGGGAGGCCGGCGGGGTCGGCGCCCGCGACCGTCGCAACGATCTGTTACCGGGACGAAACGGGCGGTAGACGCGTCCGTGTCGCCCCGGCGCGTTCGGTCCGCAAACCGGCTCGTTCTCCCGCGAACGCGACCTCACTAGTCGTCCGCGGATCGATCCCAGCGCATAACGAAGGGCGGGTCGCCCGTCGTGCCCGACGCATGGCGCTGACTCAGATCACCCACCTGAGCGAGGACGAAGAGATGCAGGAGTGTATCGACAACTGCTTCGAGGCGGCCCAGGCCTGCGAGTGGTGCGCCGACGAGTGCCTCGACGAGGGCGAGGAGATGGCCCGCTGTATCCGGCTCTGCCGGGACGTCGCCGACCTGACGACGATGCACGCCCGGTTTATGGCGCGCAACTCGGGCTACCACGCGGACCTCGCCGAGACCTGCGCCGACGCCTGCGAGGCGTGCGCCGAGGAGTGTGCGCAGTTCGACCACGAGCACTGTCAGGTGTGTGCGGACGTCGTCCAGCGGTGCGCCGAGTCCTGCCGGTCGATGGCGTCGGCCTGACCGGCCGGCGAAGGCGACGCCGACCGCACGTTCGGGGCCGCGAGCCGTCCCGGATCGCCGTTTCACGTACTTATTTTGGGGGCGACCGCGTCGGCCGGCACATGGAGTACACGACGCTCGGCGACACCGGGATGGAGGTCAGCCGCATCTGTCTCGGCTGCATGAGCTTCGGGTCGAGCGACTGGCGCGAGTGGGTCCTCGACGAGGAGGAGGGTCGCGAGATCGTAGAGCGCGCGATCGACCTCGGGATCAACTTCTTCGACACCGCCAACATGTACTCGCTGGGCGAGTCCGAGCGCGTGCTGGGGCGGGCGCTGGAGGGCCACCGCGAGGAGTCGGTCGTCGCCACGAAGGTCTACTTCCCGATGCGCGAGGACGACCCGAACTCGGGTGGCCTCTCGCGGAAGACGATCGAGCAGGAACTCGACGCCAGCCTCGACCGACTGGGGATGGAGACGGTCGACCTCTACCAGATCCACCGCTGGGACTACGAGACGCCGATCGAGACGACGCTCTCGGCGCTCGACGACGCCGTCCGTCGCGGCAAGGTGCGGTACGTCGGCGCCTCCTCGATGTGGGCCCACCAGTTCGCCGAGGCGCTGCACGCGAGCGATCGGCTGGGACTCGAACGATTTCGAACGATGCAGAACCACTACAACCTCGTCTACCGCGAGGAGGAACGCGAGATGCTGCCCCTCTGTGCGACGGAGGGGATCGGCGTGCTCCCGTGGTCGCCGCTGGCCCGCGGCTACCTCACGCGCCCCCACGAGGAGGTCGACGCGACGACGCGCGGGGCAGCCGAGGAGCGCCTGTACGAACACCCCTACCGCGAGGGCGGCGGCCCCGAGATCAACGAGCGCGTCGCCGAACTCGCCGACGAGTACGACGCGACGATGGCCCAGATCGCGCTTGCGTGGCTGTTGCACCAGGAGCACGTCGACGCCCCCATCGTCGGCACCACGAGCGTCGAGCACCTAGAGGAAGCCGTCGCGGCCCTCGACATCTCGCTGTCGCGGTCGGACCGCGAGTACCTGGAGGAGCCCTACGAACCGGTCCGCGTCTCCGGCCACGAGTAGCCGGCGCGGTCAGTCCGCCGCCGGGCCGACGTCCCACCCCTCGCGCTCGTAGACCATCTCCCAGAAGCGGTACCGAGGCGGGCGCTCGTCAGGAACGCCTCCTCGTCGAGGGTTCCCGCGGCGAGTTCGGTGACGAACGGGTGGGACTTCCGTGCCTCCCGGAGGTCGGCGCCGGCTTCGAGGAGCGTGTCGTTGAACACCATGCGTCGTCCGAACGTGGGCGCTCCACCGATATATAACTCGTTGGTACCACGGGGTTGTATCGGGTACGACGCGGCGGGGTCGACGGTGCAGTGTCGTGGGACCGGTCCGCATCGACCCGCGCGAGGCCCGACGGGCGTCGCGCTCAGGAGAGTCTGGCCGCGACGTCGGCCTCGGTGATGATGCCGACGGTTTCGCCGGCCTCGGTGATCATCACGGCCTTGTAGTGGTCGAGCAGGTTGCTGATCTCGTCGAGGGTGGCGTCCTTCGAGACGGTCGGGAAGCTCTCGGACATGTGTTCCTCGACGGGTTCGTCCCGGGCCTCCGCGTCGAGGTGGACGAGGTCGCCCTGACTGATCGAGCCGACGGGAATGCCGTCCTGGATGACCGCCAACTGGGAGTAGGCCTCCTCGTCCATCCGCCGGGCGGCCTCGCCGACCGAGTCGTCGGGGGCGACGCTGACGACTTCCTCGTTCATCAGGTCCGCGGCGCGGATGACGTCGCTTTCGGCCTCTTCGAGGGCGGTGACGATCCGGCGCAGCGTCGACAGCCGCGGGTCGACGTCGCCGCCCTCGATGCGCGCGATCAACGGCTGGGAGACGTCCGCGCGGTCGGCGAGGTCGCTCTGAGTCAGCCCGAGTTCCGTTCGCCGCTGGCGGAGGTCCGTGGGCGTGGGTAGCTCCATGCGCTACAATAACTAGGGGTTATAGAAAACCGTTTGGGGTGGTCCCCCCTCACCCCAGCGCCACCGCGGCACCCGTTACTCGTCCTCGGGAACCTCGAAGACCTCGACGACCGAGAGCGGGACGTCCCGGAGGGCGCCGCCGACTTCGCTCTTGGCGATTCTGGAGGCGTGTTCCTCTCCCTCGGCGTTGAACACCTCCATCTCCAGTGCCAGCCCGACGAGCGCGGTGTCGGCGGCGACAAAGGCCGAGTCGAACGGCTCGCCGCAGGCGGGACAGCCCGTCGCGCCGACTTCGACCTCGACGTACTCCATGTTCGCGGCGTTGAGTCGCTTCCCGGCTTCGCTGACGGCGACGCCGATGGCGTCGTCGACCGCTTCGACGTCACGAACGAGCCACGCGGCTTCCATCGCGACGAGATAGTTGCCCATACGCGTGGCTCGTGCCCGAGGGTTTCCTGCTTTGCGGTTCGCCGGCGCGGACGCGGGCCGCGCCGGCCGCGCACGTGAATCGGATAATGGCCGTAACTTACGGGAATCCCGTCAGTCGATTCCGTCCATCGTCGGCGTAGTTCGGCCCGAATCCGACCGCAGTTGTCCCCTCCACAACCGCAGTTGAATCGATAGACGGCGCGGCGGCGATAGGTAATGTACGACCATTATGATTTTCGCGGTTCAAGAAAGCTTATATGTACCCTCGCTCTGAGCCCCGGCTGAAGGTCGATGAAATCCCGCGTGCACCGCGCGACGCTGTTCGCACTGTACCAGACCTGCATCGCGGTCGGCATCCTCGTGATGCCGGTCGCCATCGCCGCCAGCCAGGCCGGGTTCACCCTCCCCGTCCACCGCCTCCTCGAGCGCGTGGGCGACGCCTACGAGGAGGCCCAGGCCCGGAGCGGAGCCCAGCATCCGTGAACTGATCGAGTCGTCTTCCTCCGTCGATCCACACCGCCAGCCCCGGCTGAACGACGAGCGGCCGCGCTCTCGTGGCTTCGGTAGCGGAAACCCCGGCGGTGAACGCCGATGTTTTATACCGTCCCGGCCGTAACGGTACGTCAATGCGTACGCCTACCCGCGACTCCGAGTTCTCTCGCACGGTCGACCAGTTGGCCGACGACAGGAGCCCCTACGACCCGGAACTCGGCTCCCTGCCCTCGAACGACCTCTCGCGTGCCGACCTCGACAGCGTGAACAAGACCGGGACGACGACCATCGGCATCTCGACCGCCGACGGCGTCGTCATCGCGACGGACATGCGCGCCAGCCTCGGCGGCCGGTTCGTCTCGAACAAGAACGTCCAGAAGGTCGAACAGATCCACCCGACCGCCGCGCTGACGATGGTCGGCAGCGTCGGCGGCGCCCAGTCGTTCATCTCCAGTCTCCGCGCCGAGGTCAACCTCTTCGAGGCCCGCCGCGGCGAGGACATGAGCATCGACGCGCTGGCGACGCTCGCGGGCAACTTCGCCCGCGGCGGCCCGTTCTTCGCCATCCACCCCATCCTCGGCGGCGTCGACGAGGAGGGCAGCCACGTCTACAGCATCGACCCCGCCGGCGGCGTCATGGAGGACGACTATCAGGTCACCGGCTCCGGGATGCAACTCGCCTACGGCCACCTCGAACAGGCCTACGAGGACGACCTCTCGAACGAGGAGGCGATGACCATCGCCGCCCGCGGCATCAAGTCCGCCGCCGAGCGCGACACCGGCTCCGGCAACGGCGTCTTCCTCTGTGAGATCACCGCGGAGGGCGTCGACATCCACGGTCACAGCGACTTCGAGGAAGTCATCTAGGCGCACCCTCCGTTCTTCGCCGCCCTCCGTCGCCCTCACCGTCGAGCCCCGCGGCCGGCCGCGACCGCCAAAATTGACAGCATCACAACAGTTATGCCGCAGGTTGTGGGCCGCTACCGTATGGCGTCGGAACACAACCTCGACGACTACGACTCGGTTCGCGAATCGTTCACCTGGGACGACGTCTTCGCCGAGGCCGACTGGGAGGCCCCGGCGTCGCTGAACATCGCCCACGAGGTCTGCGACCGCCACGCCAGCGACGGCGACCGGATCGCGCTGCGGCAGGTCGGGGTCGACGGCGAGTCGCGGACGCTGACGTTCGCGGAACTGGCCGAGCGGTCGAACCGGTTCGCCGACGTCCTCGCCGACCTCGGCGTCGGCCGCGGCGAGCGCGTGTTCACCTACCTGCCCCGGATCCCGGCCCACTACGTCGCACTCGTCGGAACGCTCAAGCGCGGTGCCGTCTTCGGCGGCATCAACGAGCGGTTCGGCCCCGACGGCATCGCCTACCGCCTCGCGGACTGTGACGCCGCGGCCGTCGTCACCACGAGCGACAACCGCGAGACCGTCGCAACGGCGCTGGAGGAGGTCCCGTCGGTCGAGCACGTGATCGTCGTCGACCGCGGCGACGGGATCGAACCCGACGACGTCGACTTCGAGTACGCCCTCGCGGCGGCCTCGCCACAGTACGAGACCGCCCGGACCTCGGGCGATGACGACGCCCTGCTCTACTACACGAGCGGGACGACCGGCCCGGCGAAGGGCGTGCTCCACGAGCACCGCTGGATCGCGGGCGTCGCGGCCACCCAGCGGTTCGCGGCCGACCTCCGGCCGGACGATCTCTACTGGTCGACCGGCGACCTCGGCTGGCTCACCGGCCCGATCAACACGCTCGGCGCGTGGTTCTGGGGGACGCCGCTGTTCACCTACGAGGGCGAGTTCGACCCCGAGACGTGGGCCGACCTGCTCGACGAGTACCCGATCACGGTGCTGTTCAGCGTCCCGACCGCCTACCGGATGCTCCGCGAGAACGAGGACGCGCTCGCGGACGCCGACCTCGACCTGCGCCACGCGCTCTCGATCGGCGAACCGCTGTCGGCCGGCGTCGTCGAGTGGGGCGAGGAGACCCTCGGCGTGACGATCCACGACACCTACGGCCAGACCGAGACGGGGAACATGATCGTCGACAACTACCCGACGATGGAGGTCCGCCCCGGATCGATGGGCAAGCCCCTCCCCGGCGTCACCGCGGAGATCGTCGATCCCGAGACGGGCGAGCCGCTCGAACCCGGCGAGACCGGGGAAATCGCCCAGCGCGGCGACTACCCCTGTTTCTTCGCCGGTTACTGGGAGAAACCGGACCGGACCGAGGCGTGTTTCGTGAACGGCTGGTACCTCTCGGGGGACCTCGCACACAAAGACGAGGACGGCTACTTCTGGTTCGAGGGCCGGGCCGACGACGTCATCATCTCCGCGGGCTACCGGATCGGGCCGTTCGAGGTCGAAAGCTCCCTCGGCGAGCACTCCGCCGTCGCCGAGGCCGCCGTCGTCCCCAAACCCGACGAGAAGCGTGGCTCGATCGTCAAGGCGTACGTCGTTCCCAGCGAGGGTGCAGACCCCTCGCCGGACCTGAAAGCGGAGATCAAGACCCACGTCCGCGAGGAACTGTCCGCACACGAGTACCCCCGCGAGATCGAGTTCCGCGAGGACCTCCCCAAGACGGTGACCGGGAAGATCCGCCGCACCGAACTGCGCGAGGAGACCGGACGGGCGAGCTAACGGCTCGTCTAGACGACGACACGGTCGCGAGAACGAGCGACGGGAACGCCGAACCGCGGTCAGTCCAGCCGGGCGGACGCTTCGAGTTCCTCGGCCGCGACCGGTTCGGCCTCGGCCGATTCGAGCCGCTGTGCGCGACCCGTCTCGCTCGACCGGTAGATGGCGTCGATGACCCGCTGGACGACCAGCGCCTCCTCGACGGTGTTGGCCGTCGGCTCCGCGCCGGCGACGATCGTCTCGAGGAACACGGCGTCTTGCTCGTTGTACCCCGTCGCCGACGAGTCGCCCGAGAGGTCGACGTCGGCGTAGTGGTCGACGCCGGCGGTGTCGGTCTCGTAGATCCGCATGTCGGTGTCGCCGATCTCGAACTTCGCGCCCGCCTCAGTCCCGCGGACGACGAAGTCCATGCTGGGCTCGCGGTTGGTCGCCCAGGCGGCCTCCAGCGAGATCGTCTTCCCGTCCGCACAGCGGACGAACGCGCTGACGGCGTCGTCGACCTCGTAGGTCTCGGCCTCCGCGTCCCAGTTGTCGCCGAAGCCGTCGGGGTCGGCGTACTCCTCGGTGGTGCCGAAGGTGGTCCGGGTGACGCCGCTTACCTCGACGACCTCGGGGAAGTCGAGCACGTACAGCGCGAGGTCGAGCGCGTGGACGCCGATGTCCAGCAGCGCGCCGCCGCCGGCGAGTTCGGGGTTCGTGAACCACGATCCGGGGCCGGGGACGCCGCGGCGTCGAACGTAGTTCGCCTCGACGTGGGTGAGGTCGCCGAACCGGCCGCGGGCGCTGTACTCGTCGAACATCGCGGCCGCGCCCGTGTGGCGGTTGTGGAAGCCGACCATGCAGATGCCGTCGGACTCGGCGGCGGCCGCGGCGATCCGCTCGGCGCTCTCGAGGCTGTGGGCGAGGGGCTTTTCGACGAGGACGTGACGGTCCGCTTCGAGCGCGGCGACCGCGATCGGTTCGTGGAACTTGTTGGGCGTGGCGACGACGACGGCGTCGACGGCCTCGTCCGCGACGAGATCCTCGTGGTTCTCGTAGGGGGTGGCGCCGTACGTCTCCGCGAACGCGCGCCGCGCCTCGGGGAGCAGGTCGGCGCCGGCGACGACGTCGGCCCCTAGTTCGCTGAGGTTCTTGGCGTGGTGCTGGCCCATCCCGCCGAGGCCGACGACGCCGACGCCGATACCCGAGCCGATCATCGGGTAACCTCCCGTTTCGGTACTCGACCGGGAGCGAGCGCTCCCGTAACCGTTCGTTTCGACGTTCGAGTGCGGTGCCAGCTCTCCATGGTTGCTAGGGGGTGACCGACCGAGATAAGGGTTGTGTCCGGCATAACAACACCATAACGGTTGTTAATGGAATCGAACGCCGGGCCCGCCACGGAGGGAGAGGGGAGGTGAATCGTAATTCCCGGTTTCCGTCGGACCCGGTCCGTCGGTGACCGCCTCACCTATGGCCGTCGAGACGGAAGTGGCGGCCGATGGTCGCAGTCACGATCTGGAACGAGTTCCGACACGAACGCGAGGACGACGAGGTCGCCGCGGTCTACCCCGACGGGATCCACGCGACGCTGGCGGCGGCCCTCGAGGACGACCACGAGGTCCGGACCGCCACGCTCGACGACCCCGAACACGGGCTCACCGAGGAGGTCCTCGACGGGACCGACGTCCTGCTGTGGTGGGGGCACAAGGCCCACGACGAGGTCGACGACCTCGTCGTCGACCGCGTTCAGGAGCGCGTCCTCGACGGGATGGGACTGCTCGTCCTCCACTCGGGCCACTACTCGAAGCCCTTCAAACGCCTCATGGGGACCACCTGTAGCCTCCAGTGGCGCGAGGACGGCGCCACCGAGCGACTGTGGGTCGTCGACCCCGGCCACCCGATCGCCGACGGCCTCGACGAGTACGTCGAGTTGCCCGAGACGGAGATGTACGGCGAACCGTTCGACGTCCCCGAACCCGACCGCCTCGTGTTCACCTCGTGGTTCGAGGGCGGCGAGGTGTTCCGCAGCGGCTGTTGCTACCGCCGCGGGAGCGGCCGGATCTTCTACTTCCGGCCGGGCCACGAGACGTACCCGATCTACGAGAACGAGGCGGTTCGACGGGTGCTACGAAACGCCGTCGACTGGGCCGCGCCGACCGAGGGCGCCCCGCGGACGTTCGGCCACCGCGACTAGAACTCCGTCCGGCCCTCGTCCGTGATCACGCTGTCGAGCAGCGAGACCGGCGTCGCGTCGTAGGCGGGGTTCAGCACCTCGAACCCCTCGGCGGGTTCGGACATGACCTCGGTGCCCGAGCGGAACTCGTTCTCGAAGACGAACCCCTCGGTGATGATCTTCGCCGCCGACCCCAGCACCGTCACCGGCACGCCGATCTCGTTCGCCGCCGTGGTGATGGGGAACGTGCCGACGCGGTTGTACAGCGTCCCGTCGACGATGCAGTCCATCCCGACGATCACGCGGTCGCAGTCGGCGAGGAAGTGGCCGCTCGCGCCGTCGGTGATCAGCGTCGGTTCGACCCCCTCCAGACGGCCGAGCGCGCGGGCGGTCTTCCGCCCGATGTACCGCGGGCGCGCCTCGGTGACGTAGACGTCAAAGCGCATCCCCTCGGCGGTCGCCAGTTCGAGCGCCTCCAGAACGGTCGAGGAGTAGTCGTGGGTCAGCAGCGTCGCCCCGTCGGCGAGGTAGTCGACGGCGTTCTCGGCCGCGCGGCGCTTGGCCGACTCGACCCGCGAGACGACGTCCTCGATCGCCGTCTCGGTGAGTCGCTTCGCCTCCTCGACGCTTTCGGGGTCGTCCCGGTCGACGCTGGCGACGATCTCGCGAACCGCGTTCTGCATCGCGGCGTGGGACGGGTTCGCCCGCCGGAGCACCTTGGCGTTTCGCTCCAGGGCGCGCTGGTACTCCTCGACGGTGGCGAACTCCCTGTCGAGCAGGTCCCGGAGCGCGCGGGCCGCGTTGACCGCCACCACCGAGGAACTGTGCGTCTGCATCTCCCTGATTTCCTCGGCCGTCTCGTCGATCATACCCGAGAGAACTGCCGTGTGAAAGAAAGGTGTTCCGGGTGTGCCTGCGACCCCGACCGCGTCGGCCGATCCGCCCGTCCCCGCCAGCCCGTCGGCGCGGTCGTCGCCGAACCACAACCATCAAGACAATCTTGTGTCTGCTTCCATCATGGAACAAATGCAGGCCGAGTCGAGTCAGTCTCCCCGGTCGGTCGGCGTCGAGTGGATCGTCCTCGCGCTGGTCGCGATCACGGCGGGCATTCACGTCTACCTCGGGGTCACCGAGGGGCGGCCGCCGCTGACGTTGGCCGGCGTCGGCTACGTCGTCGGCGCCGGCCTGTACGCCTCCGGGCGGTTCCGGCGGAGGCTCGTGCTCCTCGCGATCCCGTACACGGCCGTCCAGATCCCGCTGTGGATCGTCGCGGGGACGCCGACGTTCACCTGGGGGGTCGTCGACAAGGTCGTACAGGTCGCGTTGATCGCCGCGCTGGTGTGGCACTACCGCTCGCGTTGAGTCGCGCGGGCCGGGCACCGATTCGTCCGTTCCCGGATCGGATCCGGCGCGGGCACAGCCCTTAGGTCCGTCCGACACCTAGCGGGCCCGATGACCGTCACCGTCAGGTACACCTGCCCGCACTGCGGGGCCGTCACGAGCGTCGAGCGCCGGCCGGACCTCGCCGACAGGTCGGTGACGACGATCCCACAACCCGGCTGGGAGTACGCCGCTCCGGGCGACGACGCCCTCGAATCGGCCGACGGGATCGCGTTCCGCTGTGGCGAGGACGGCCCGACGACCGACCTCGAAGGCCGACCCGTCGAGGGCTGTGGCCGCCCGTTCTACCTCAACTTCGTCCGCTTCGAGCGCGGCGTGGAACTCGACCCCGATCCGCCGACCTACGGCGGGCCGCGGTTCGACTTCCTCGGCTGACGCGGGCCGCGAGCCGCGAGCACAACGCTTTTCGACCGCGGGACGCCACCTACGGGCATGGACGAAGACGCCGTCCGCGACCGCCTGCGGGGGATCGAGGACCCGGACCTCGGCGACGACATCGTCTCGCTCGGCCTCGTCAACGACGTGACCGTCGACGGGGCGGACGTCTCGATCGACCTCGCGCTCGGGGCGCCGTACTCGCCGACGGAGTCGGACCTCGCCGCCGAGGTGCGGCGGGCGTTCGCCGACGAGGGGATCGAACCGGAGCTGTCGGCGAGCGTCCCCGGCCGGGACGACGGCCGGGAGGTGCTGCCGAACGTCAAGAACGTGATCGCCGTCGCCTCGGGGAAAGGCGGCGTCGGCAAGTCGACGCTCTCGGTGAACCTCGCGGCGGGGCTCTCCCGGCTCGGCGCCCGGGTGGGGCTGTTCGACGCGGACGTCTACGGGCCGAACGTCCCGCGGATGGTCGACGCCGACGAGCCGCCGATGGCGACCGAGGACGAGACGCTCGTCCCGCCCGAGAAGTACGGGGTGAAGCTGATGAGCATGGCCTTCCTGGTGGGCGACGACGACCCCGTCATCTGGCGCGGCCCGATGGTCCACAAGGTGATCACCCAGTTGACCGAGGACGTCGAGTGGGGCCACCTCGACTACCTCGTGGTCGACCTGCCGCCGGGGACCGGCGACACCCAGTTGACGATGCTGCAGACGATGCCCGTCACCGGCGCGGTGATCGTCACGACCCCGCAGGACGTCGCGCTCGACGACGCCCGCAAGGGGCTGCAGATGTTCGCCCGCCACGACACCGTCGTGCTCGGCATCGCCGAGAACATGGCGACGTTCGTCTGCGACGACTGTGGCAAACACCACGACATCTTCGGCGCCGGCGGCGGCGAGGCGTTCGCCGACGTCCACGACCTCCCGTTCCTCGGCTCGATCCCGCTCGATCCCCGGGTGCGGGAGGGCGGCGACGAGGGCCGGCCGACCGTCCTCGACGAGGAGAGCGAGACCGGCGAGGCCTTCCGCGAAATCGCGACCAGCGTCGCGAACAACGTCGGCGTCGTCCACCGCCGGAGCGTCTCCGACGCCGCCGCGGAGCGAACCGTCCCCGGCGAACCCGCCGACCCCGCGGACGAGTGAGGTGGCGCCGATGAGCGACTCGACCGACGAGGCCCGGTTCGAGCCCGACCCCGAGCGCGTCGCCGTCCTCCGCGAGGTCGCCGACGACGTCCGCGGCGAGTCGAGCGAGAGCAAACAGCTCGCGAACGTCCTCTACCGCGTCAGCGACCTCTACGACGAGGACGAGGACGCCTCCCCCGAGGAGATCGTTCGGAACGTGAAGTTCATCCTCGAGGTCAAAGAGCGCGGCGGCCTCGGCCGCTGAGCGTTCGCGAGCGCGCCGCTTTTGCCCACGGAAGCCGACGGGCGAGTGTGGACGCGAACCAACGGAGCCGGGCGAACCCGTTCGGCATGGACGAGGAGTGCCCCAACTGTCCGGCGCTCTGTGAGACGCGCAGTCGGGTCGTCCACGGCTACGGCGACGTGGCGGCGGACTTCCTGTTCGTCGGCGAGAACCCCGGTCCCGGCGCCGACGAGACCGGCGTCCCGTTCGCCGGCGACGAGGCCGGCGAGACGTTCCAGCGGATCCTCCAGCGGCTGGGCCTCTGTGACGCCACCTCCGACCCCGACCGGCCGGAGGTCGTCGACGTCTACCTGACGTACCTCACGCGGTGTCGCCACCCCGACCGGCCGCCGACGGACGAGGAGGTCGGCAACTGCGAGCCGTTCCTCAACGCCGAGATCCGGATGATCAACCCCGAGATCATCGTCCCGGTCGGCCAGCGCGCGCTGGAGGAGATCGCGACCGAGCACACGACGAAGCCGGCCGAGCGGTTCGACGTGGAGGCCGACCACGGGCGGACGATCCGCGGGCGGGGGTTCGAACTCGTACCTATGATCGAGCCGGCCGAGCAAAGCGACGAGCAGGTGCAGGCGTGGGTCGAGGCGTTCGCGGGGCTGATGGCCTCGGACTACCGTCAGACGAAGGGTCGCCGCGAGCGCTGACCGCCTACCAGTACGGCGTGCCGAGCCACCGGTCCGAGCGCGCGCCGAGGACGAACAGCCCGAAGACGACCGCGGCGGTGATCACGAGCGACGCGAGCGTCGGCGCGAGGTACTCGCCGGCCGAGGCGAGCGCGTAGTTGCTCGCGAACGACCAGAAGCCGACGGCGCCGAACGCGACGACGACGGCCGCACCCACCAGGCCCGAGAGTTTCCATCCGATCATGTCGTCCGCGACGGGGGCGACCCCCTTAATTCGCCCGGAACGGACGCTCCGGCCGCCGGCGGAAACGCCGCGTTCAAGGGTCGGCGTCTCTCAGTGTCGGGCATGATCGTCGTCGTTCCCGTCGCCCCGCCGCGAGACGGACTCGTGCTGTCGTCGCTCGTCGAACGGACGCCGCTCTCGTCGGCCGACGCCGCGCGGCTGTACGAGGGGGCCGTCGCCGACGTCCTCCGGGCCGTCGCCGAGAGCGGGGGCGACCCGCTCGTCAACTACCGCGACGAGGATACCCTCCCCGAGGCGTTCGCCGACGGCGACCACGAGGCGGCGGTCCGCGAACTCGCGGCCGCGGCCCTCGGGGACGAAGCCCTCGACGAGGTCCGCTTCGAGCGACAGGTCGGCTCGACGCGCGCCGCCCGGATCGGCAACACCGTCACCCACCTGCTCGAACGCGAGGGGGCGACGACCGCCGGCGTGCTCGAACCGACGGCGCCGCTCGTCGGCCGGACGGAGGTGGACGGGGCGGCGATGTCGCTGCGGCGCAACGACGTGCAGATCGGCCCGTCACAGGGCGGCCACACCTACTTCGCGGGGTTCGCCGAGCCGATCGACTTCGACGGGGCGTACGCGGCGCCGGAACTGGCGACGCTCGCCCGGCACGGCGCGGACGCGGGCCTGTCGGTCGGCTTCGCGCCGCGCGTCCCGACCGTGACCGATCCCTGCGGCCTCCGGTCGACGGTCGCGGGGATCGAGGCCCGCCGTGTGGCCAGCAAGCGGCACCCGGAGGTGACCGCCGCCGTGATCGACGACCTCGGGCTGGCCGTCGGCGAAGACGGCTCGCTCGAACGGTCATAGACCGACAACACTTTTTGAACCGACGGTGAACCCTCGGCCGAGGTGGGGTGGCGGAGCGGCCTAACGCGCCTGCCTTGAGAGCAGGTGGCTGTCAAGCCTCATGGGTTCAAATCCCATCCCCACCGTCGCTGTCGCGAACGATTCCGTAAGCGACAGCGAGGTCGATGGATTCGAATTAGACCAGTCGCGCACAGCGAAGCGAGCACGTCTGGGCGTGGTTCAAATCCCATCCCCACCGTCGCTGTCGCGAACGATTCCGTAAGCGACAGCGAGGTCGATGGATTTGATGTCGATCCCATCCCCCGCCGAGTGTCCGGGTCGGCATACCAGGTTCGATTCTGACGCGGTCCCCGAGTCGGGAACCGGCCCGCCCGGCGGTCGTCGGGGCCGTTGCCGTCGGTTCGCTGGACGGTTCAGCGGGCGACCGGTTCCCCAACCGATATAGGGGCCGACGGCCAACGGACGCGCGATGGACGACGATACGGCAGCCCGACGCTCGGTGGTCGGACTCGCGGGGCTGGCGAGTCTCTGCTGTGTCGGCCCCGGAACGGCCGCCGTGACGGGCGGCGTCGCCGCCGGCGGGATGGGAGCCGGCCTCGTCGAGACGGCCGTCATCGCACTGACGCTCGCGGTCGCCGCGTTCGCGATCCGCCGACGGACCGGGTGTGGAACCTGTGACGGCGACCGTGCGTGCGACTGACCCCCCGAGAGAACTGTTCGCCGGTCTCACGTACCGTTTCGCCGACAGAGACGGCCGCGAACGTATATGGTCACGTTCCGCATACGGCCGTACATGCGCCGTTCGAAGAACGTGGGCGGTCTCGACCGCATCGTCCGAGGAGTGCTTGGCATCTGGCTGATCGTCGTCGGCATCGCGGCGTACATCGACGAACAGCGGACGAAAGCCGCCGTCGCGACCATCGCCGGACTCGGACTGTTGCACAACGTGCGGACCGGCTTCTGCGGCGGCAACTACCTGTTCGGGGTCGACACGACCGCCGACGAGGCCGTTTGATCGGAGACGGCCTCGTCCGACCGCGCGTTCGACCCGTTCGTGTCGGCTCCAATAGGTCTACGTAACTACAGGGAGCGCCACCGAACGGAAGCCACGCTCCGATTCGTCGCGGTGTGACCCGCGCCGGCCCGCTACCGGTACGAGAGGTCGAGGTCCAGCGCGCGTTCGAGCAGGTCCGCGTCGTAGCGGTCCTCGGTCTGTTCCGGCCGCCGCTCGTGGATCGTCCTGACCTGCAGGACCGAGTTGCGGAACACCTTGAACGTAGCCTCGTCGACCATCTGGCCGTCGAGGGTGACCGCGCCGGTCCCCTCGCGTTTGGCCTCGTTGAACCGTTCGATCTTGCTGACGTCCCGTTCGAGTTCCGCCGCCGTCGGCATGTGGATGGTGTTGGCCTGGATCGTCTGCTTGGGATAGAGCGACCAGGAGCCGTCGAGGCCGAGGTGGGCCTCGTGCTCGACCTGATCGGCGTAGCCGTCGGCGTTGTAGTAGGTCAGGCCGGCGCGTTCGGTAAACAGGTCGTCGAACGGGCCGCCGATGGCGAGCAGGCCGGCGGCGCTTGCCTCGTTCGAGAGCCGTTCCAGCAGACCGTCCCAGCGCGGGCGGCCGTCGCCGAGGTCCCGGGCGCCGAGTTCGGCCGCGTAGTCGACGGGGCCGAAGACGAGCGCGGTGAGTCTGGAGTCGGCGCCCCAGCGGGCGATCTCCCGGAGGTCCGAGCGCGCCCGCCCCGTCTCGACGATGATCGACAGCCCGATCGAGCCGTCGGGGTGGCCGTGCTCGCGTTCGGCCTCGGCGACGGCGGCCGCCGCGCGCTCGACGTCGGCGAGTCGGCCCACCTTCGGGACGACGACGCCGTCCATTTCGTCGCCGATCTCCGCGACGAGTCGGTCGATCTGCTCGCGCCCGCGCCCGCGAAACGACTCGTCCTCGTAGCTCCACTCGACGCGGGGCCAGATCTCGCCGGGGAAGTCGTACTCGGGGACGAGGTCGATCGTGTTCTCCAGGCCCTCGTCTTTCATGTCCGGGGCGGTCCCGTCTTCCATGTCCGGGACGAGCCAGTCGGGGGCGCCGAACCCCTCGGCGTCGAGGCCGGAGCGGAGGTACTTCGCCGTGTCGTCTTTGGGGACGGCGGCCGGTGCGGTCTGGAAGGTTCGACAGAGTCTCAGGTCGCTCATGCGTGCGTGTGTGTTAGGTCGTCGGCTGGTCGGGGTACTAGTCGTCTCGCTTGCAGATCTTCGCCGCCCGGGTACCCGAGTAGACGGGTTCGTCGCGCTGGTTGAACGCGACGTGTTCGAAGCGGACGGTCCCGGCGACGTCGCCGGTCTCCTCGGCGTCGAGGACGCGCGTGAACGCGTAGACGGTGTCACCGGGGGTGACGAAGGTGTGGAACCGCTCGTCGTCGAAGCCGACCTCGCGGTAGGTCCGCTCGTCCGAGCGGGCGTGACCCAGCGCGGTCGAGCGAGTGACGTCGCCGTAGGTGACGATGTCGCCCGACGGCGAGTCGGCCATCGCGTCGACGTTGTGGTGCTGTTTGGCCGTGTTCAGCGTCGCGAGCGGGAGGGAGGCGACGGTGACGTCGTCCTGGGTCCGCCCGCGCTCGTGGCGGTAGGCGACGGCCGCGTCCCGCCCCTCGGCCGCGTCGAGCGCCGCGGCGAAGTCCTCGAAGTAGCCGCCCTCGGGGACGACGAACTCCGCGGGGAGGTCGGCTTCGTCCGCCGCGTCCTCCGCCGTCCCGCCGTCGGATCGCTCGCCCCCGTCCGTTTCGAGGGGCGTTCGCCGCGGGATCATGTTCGTCCGCTCGTACGAACAGAGGACCTCGCCCGTCTCGGCGTTCGTCCCGCGGGTGCGCCACGTGACGATGCCGTAGTTCGGGCGCGAACTCGAGGCCTTCTTCGTCACGACCTCGCTCTCGACGCGCAGTTCGGTCCCCGGGTAGACGGCGTCGGTCGGGAACCGGACGTCGGTCCGACCGAGGAAGTAGCCCCCCTTCTCGCTTAAGTCCTCGACGGTGACGCCGAGGGTGGCGGCGGTCAGGTAGTCGGGGTGGATCGGCGGCGCCGCGAAGTCCCGGGCCTCGGCCGCGTCCCGGCGCCAGTAGGCGGGATCGTGGTTGAGCGTCTGGCTCATCCACGCCTCGTTGCCGTGTTTCGTGAGGGTGAGGCCGGGGTCGTGTTCGATCACCTGCCCCTCCGCGAAGTCCTCGAAGCAGTTGCCCTTCTCCCGCGTCTCGGCCCGTTCGAGCGCCCGCGCGAACGTCTCCGGGTCGGTCCAGTCAGTCACCGGCGGTCACCTCCTCGGCCGCCCGCGAACGGTCGCGCTCGCGCCGCGCGACGGTCCGTCGCATCTCGTTTTCGACGATCATGAACCCCTCGTCGAAGCCCATCCCCGGCTTGGCGAGCACCTGCGCGGCGTCGGTCGCGAGCGCGACGTGCGCGCAGGCGCGCGCGGAGAGTTCCGTCTCGTTGCAGGTGCCGCCGAGGTACGCGCGGGTGTCGGTCCCCTCGCAGTAGCGAACCGCCTGCGCGCTGCGGTGGACGCTCCCGAGGTCGGGGGTCTTCACCTGCACCACGTCCGCGGCGCCCGCGTCGACGAACGCCCGGACGTCCTCGAAGGTGTTACACCACTCGTCGGCGACGACGTCGACGTCGACGCCGGCGTCGGCGAGCCCCGCCCGGAGGTCGCACATCGCGTCGATCTGGTCCTCGCGGTCGCCGACGTCCATCGGCCCCTCGATCTGGAGCGGGAGGTCACCCGCCGCGTCTTCGAGGGCGGCGAAGTAGTCGACCACCTCGTCGCGGTCGTACGGCGCCCCGAATAGCTCGCCGATCATCCCGTAGACGTCGACGTGCAGGCGGGGCTCGTACCCCTCGGGGCCGAGTTCGCGCGAGCGGTAGACGAGCCACTCGACGTACTCGAGCAGCGCCTCGCCGTCGGAACCGATCTTCTCCTCGGCGTTGATCAGCCCGTGGGGCAGGACGGGGACGCCCTTGACGAACATCTTCTCGGCGTTGACGTAGCGGTCGTCGCCGGTCTGACCGAACACCGGGACGGGTTCGGCCGCGGGCTCGGTCCCGAGTTCGTCGGCGACGACGTCCGTCATCGTCGTCCGTCGCGCCCGCGCGGCCGCGGCGAGCAGCGCCTGCGAGACGCCGTAGCGGATCGCCGTGTGAAGCCGGTCGCCGTCGACGGTCAGTTCTTCGAGCAGTTCGGCGTTCGCGAGGAACTCCTCCGCCTCGCGGCCCGTCACCGCGTCGGCGACCGGGCCCTCGACGACGGGGGCGTACTCCTCGGCTTTGAACAGCGGGTCGCGCCCGCCGGCCCCGGAGTACTGGACCGCGGCGCAGTCGCCGCGGACGACGGTGCCGTCCGCGAGTTCGACCTCGACGAGCAGGGCCTCGCCGGCCTGCCGGATCGCGTCGAAGCCCTCGGTGACGGGGTCGCCCTCGTAGGCGAAGCCGTCCTGACTCGCGCCCCGTTTGATCGCCCGCTGGTCGTCGAAGTAAAAGCCCGAGACGCCGGGCGTCGCGTGGACGCTCTCAATCCGCATTGCCGACACCTCCGGTCCCGCGGGGGCGGCCGATCAGTTTCCCGTCGCTGATCGCGTCGACGTCGTCGGCGACCATCCGGAACGACTGCTCCCGGTCTTCGGTCTCGGCCCGCCGGGAGAGGCGGGCCCGGTGGATCTCCTTGATCTCGTCGTCCATCTCGAGGTCGGCCCACTCGAAGATGCGGACCCGGCCGTCGTCGTCTCTGGCCGGGAGCACCGCGCCCTGCGCGCTGTCGCTCGGCGCGAACGGCACGTCGAGCGCGCCGGACTCGAAGGCCTCGACGGTGCCCCGCGCGACGTCGCCGTCGCCGTGTCTCAGGATCGCGTCCATCAGACAGCGGGTCTCGCGTTCGATCAACGCCTGCTCCTCGTCGATGCCGTCGATGTCGATGTCCTGTTCGATCGCCATGTCGATGATCTGTCTCGTCGTCCGCAACCCGGCCGCGTTGGCCTCCTTGGTCGGCACTCCCTGGAACTCCTGGGGGGACTTCGTGATGACCTTGTCCGGCCGGGCGATCGCCGCGGTCATCCCGCCGAGGCTGATGACGCCGTTGGCGCGGGCCTCGTCCGGCGGGAACCCGCCCATCCACTCGTGGAAGACGGTCGTCACGCGGACCTCGTCGGGCAGGTACTCGTTCGCGAGTTTCCGCAGCGCGCGCAGGGCGGCGACGTCCTGGACGACGTTGCCGACCTGACCGTAGCCGAGGGTGATCGAGCGAACGCCCTGGGTGGCCGCGAGTTGGCCCTCGACGATGCCGATCGCGATGGCGATCGAGGGCGGAACGAGCGTCCCCGTGAGGGGGCCAAACGGCTCGCGGTTGATCCGGACGCCGCGCTCGGTGTACGCGCCGGCCAGCCGATCGACGAACTGCCAGTGTTCGATCGTCTGGGCGAGACCGTGTTCTTTCGTGTACGGAATGTTGTAGGAGATCGGCCCGCCCTCGAAGCTCTGGAAGCCGCCCGCGAACGTGATCGCCGCGAGCAGACGGGCGTCGGGCGTGCCGTGGCGAACCTCGATCGGGGCGTCGATCGCCTCGATCAGTTCCCGGCAGCCGTCGACGCCGTGGTTGACGGCCGGGAAGCCGTTCAGGGTGTCCTCGCCCGTCTCGCGGGCCTCTTCGAGACCCGACTGGGCCTTCCCGTACTCGTTGTCGCGCGTGTACGAGTCGATGGTCGTCGGGAGGAGGTCGGCCTCGCCCTCCGCGCGGAGGTACTCGAGTAACTCGATCTGGTCGTCGAGCCGCGGAACGCCCGCTCGCGGCTGTAACAGCGGCGTGTCGGCGGATTCGAGCACCTCGGCGAACCGCTTCTCCGCGGGGAGCGACTCGTGGTAGCGGATCGCCTCCTCGAAGTCGACGGCCCCACCCGTCGGCCAGTCGGCCCGTATCTCGTCGTCGATGCGCCGTAGCTCGTCGGAAGGAAGTCGTTCGTCGCGTATCATCTAGGTGTTGACGGTAACACGTTCCGACTCGGTCGTCGCGATCTGCAGGTCTCGTCGCAGGGCGGCGATGGCCTCCTCGGGGTCGGTCTCGCTGTCGAAGACGCGATCGAAGCCCATCCCCTCGAACTGCTCGCGGGTCTCCTCGAAGTCGTTCTGGCCGACCGCGAGGTTGCCGCCGATGTACGTGACCGCGTCCACGCCGGCGCCCTCGAGGACGTCGTGGAAGCCCCGGCAGTCCTGTTCGGCGTGGCCGTACAGCGAGGAGACCAGTACGGCCTCGGCGTCGTGGGCGATAGCCGCCTCGGCGAACTCCTCCTGGGAGGTCTGCACGCCGAGGTTGATGACGTCGAATCCTGCCGCACTGAACGCCTGCTCGAGGATCGTGATACCGACGACGTGGGCGTCGGACCCGATCACCCCGAGGACGACCGTTCGGGACATTGTGTGCGGAACCATGGGGAATCCGACCATAAACCTAACGATCTTTCATGATAATACTCCTTAAATCCCCTTTCAGACTCTCCGTGGGGCTTGTTCACACTGTCATGATCTATAGTAAAGGTTTTTGCGTCGGCTCCGAGACGGGCCGGTCATGGGAGCGCTCTCGTCCCTGCGCGTGCTCGATCTGACGCAGGTGCTCGCCGGACCGTACTGTACGATGTTGCTCGCGGACATGGGCGCGGACGTCGTGAAGATCGAACGCCCCGGGGGCGACCTCATCCGTCCCAACCCGCCGTTTCTCGACGACCCGGAGGCGGAGGCCTACGGGGGCTACTTCCAGAGCGTCAACCGCGGCAAGCGCAGCCTCGAACTCGACCTCGGCGACGCCGACGACCGCGAGGCGTTCCTCTCGCTGGTCGAGCGCGCCGACGTCGTCGTCGAGAACTACCGCGCGGGCACGATGGAGAAGTTCGACCTCGACTACGAGACCCTCCGGGAGCGCAACCCGGAGCTGATCTACTCCTCGATCCGCGGCTTCGGCGACCCGCGTACCGGCGAGACGGACCGGCAGGGCCAGCCCTCCTTCGACCTCGTCGCGCAGGCGCTCGGGGGCGTCATGGAGATCACGGGCCACCCCGACGGCCCGCCGACGAAGGTCGGGCCCGGAATCGGCGACCTGTTTACCGCGACGCTGAACTGCATCGGTATCCTCGCCGCGGTCTACCACCGCGAACGCACCGGCGAGGGCCAGTACGTCGACACCGCGATGTACGACGCGATGCTCAGCCTGACCGAGCGCGCGATCTACCAGCACTCCTACACCGGCGAGCCCCCGACGCGGCGGGGCAACTCCCACCCGACGCTCTTCCCGTACGACGCCTTCGAGACCGCCGACGGCTACGTCGTGATCGCCGCCTTCGGCACGAACCACTGGCGGGCCCTCTGCGAGGCGATGGACCGGCCCGACCTCGCGGCCGACTACCCCGACCCGGAGAGTCGCCTCGGGAACCGGACGCACCTGCGGGCGGAAATCGCCGACTGGGCGCGCTCGCGGGCGACCGACGAGATCTGTTCGCTCCTGGAGGGCCGGGTCCCCGCCGCGCCCGTCCAGAACACGGCCGACATCTTCGACGATCCGCACGTGCGCGACCGCGAGATGCTCGTCCCCGTCGACCAGCCCGGCGCCGACGGCTCGGTCGAGATCGCGGGCAACCCGATCAAGATGACCGAGACGCCGCCGCGGCCGCGCGGCCGCGCGCCGCTGCTCGACGAGCACCGCGACGAACTGCTCGGGTCGGCGACGGAAGCCGAGACGGACGCGACCGAGGCCGCCGACGACTGAGCGGCGGCGGCCAAGAGTAACCCTTTTGCGAGACCCCTGCACACGTCCGAGTATGAGCGCGGACTGGCCACACGATCCCGACGGCGAGGAGGGTAGCGAGGGGATGCGCAAGTACGGCATAGCCGTCATCGCCAAGAAGGTCGACGAGGAGGAGGACTTCCCGCTCGACCGCGAGGAGTTCGTCGACGAACACGGCGACGATCCGATCCGGATCAACTACCAGCGGGTCGTCGCCCTCCGGGACATCTTCGAGTACGTCGACGGCGAGGAGTTCGAAACGATCACGGACATGCACAAGGCGGTCGGGAAGGCGATGCGCGAGGGCGGCTTCTGGGACTACCACCCCGTCGGCGCCGACCCCGAGAAGAAGTCCGCCTGAGACGACGTTCGATTCCCGCCGCGAATTCACCGCGGGGGCGAACCGAGCAGCGCCGAACCCGGCGTCGAAGGTGCGTACGTCGCTATCCCGTGGATAGCCGAGAGAAACGTCCCACCGCCGTCGAATCTCCACTTCCTCCTGATCCCCCATCCCATACCGAATCTGGATTGCGTATCACTTATACGACGGCGTTCGAAAGATAAACTACAGTGACGAACACGCAGGTAACGCTCCTCCAGATCGACAACTACGGGCCGTGGACGGTGACGCCGGAGCCCCGGCGCGAGGCGGACCTCCAGACGCTGCAGTCGCGGCTGTACGCCGACGTCTCGCAGTTCGTCGGCGCCCGCGACGGCTACGTCTTCTTCACTCGCTTCGACAACATGATCGCCGTCACGAACGGCCTCGACATGGACGACCACGCGCTCCTGCAGGAGTCGGTCGGTAACCGGTACCCGGTGACGCTCAGTCTCGGGGTCGCCACGGGGACGACGCCCGTGCAGGCACTCGACGACGCCACCTCGCTCCTCCAGGACGCCGGCAGCGCACAGGACAGCCACCGCCGCGAGATCCTCGACGGCCGCGCCGTCGAGTCGGACCACCGGACCGACGACGACGTCCAGATCGCGCACTTCGACGTCATCAACGCCACCGGGACGTACACGGACGAACTCAACGCCTTCGACACGTTCATCGAGATCGAACAGGGCTACGCCGCGCTCATGAAGTACATGCGCCGGGCCCACGACAGCCTCTCGTTTTTCGTCGGCGGCGACAACGTCATCGCGGTCTGCCCCGACCTCGACCGCGGCGACTACGAGGACGCCATCGCCCACGTCGAGGAGGCCGCCGACGTCAGCCTCCAGGTCGGCGTCGGGCGCGCGTCGACCGCCCAGACCGCCGGGATGGCCGCCAAGCACGCCCTCGAAGCGTGTCGCGCGGACGGAAGCCGGGTCGAACTCGACTGGTGAGCCCCACAGGAAAATCGCCAGCCCGAACCTCATTCTTGGCCGTCCGCCAGAATAAGCCTGCCGGGGGTAGCTTTTAGGCCGTTTGGGAAGTTGAATTACACATGGAATCGGAACTGTCGGTCAGGGACGTGCTGACGCCGGAGTACGTCGGCGTCAGCGAGTCCGATACGGTCCTCGGCGCGGTCCGGCTGATGCGCAAGGAACGCTCCGGCTGTGCGCTGGTCGTCCGCGGCTCCGAGCCCGTCGGCATCGTCACCGAGTGGGACGTGCTCGGACTCGTCGCCGACGAGGCGGTTCCAGCCGAGACGACCGTCGGGGAGGTCATGTCCAAGCCGGTGCTCACGGTCGACGTCGACCGGTCGCTCTCCGACGCCGCGAGCACGATGGCCCGGGAGAACATCCGCCACCTCGTCGTCGAGGACGTCGACGCGGGCGAGGTCGTCGGCGTCCTCACCCAGCGCGACGTCATCGCCGCGGCGGGCTCGTTCGCCGGGACGACGAGTCGTGCCGGCTCCGCGACGGCACCCGTCGGCGGCCCCGAGGGCGACGACGTCGGGGACGAGGCGCTGCCCAACGGCGGCGACGAGTTCTCGACCCAGGGCGTCTGTGAGGCCTGTGGCTCGCTGGCGGACTCCCTGCGCGAGGTCAACGGCCAGCTGGTCTGCCCCGAGTGCCGGTCGGTCTAAATCGGTTTCGTGACTGTGCCGTTTCACCGTCTATGACGCCGCTCGAAGAGCCGACTATCGAACCCGCGACGCCGGCCGACGTCGAGACCATCGCCGACCAGTGGGTCCGCCTCGCGCGCGGCCAGCGCGGCCACGGCTCGCACGTCCTCGCCGACGGTAACCGCGAGACGATGCGCGCCACGCTCGCGGCCCACCGCCTCGACGGGGGCCTCCTCGTCGCCCGCCTCGACGGCGACGTCGTCGGCTTCGCCTCGTTCACGCTCGAACGCGGGGCGCTGGAACTCGACGCGACGCGGGGCGTGCTCTCGAACCTGTACGTCGACCCCGGCCACCGGGGCCGCGGGATCGGGTCGGCGCTGCTGGGCGCCGTCGAGGACGCCCTCGTCGAGCGCGGGGCCGACGTGCTCGCGCTGGAGGTGCTGGCCGACAACGAGGCGGCGCGTCGCTTTTACCGCCGCGAGGGCTACGAACCGTACAGGGTGGCCATGCAGCGCCGGCTCCCGCGGGAAAACGATACACACTCAAAGGAGGACGGGTAACCAACGGACCGCGCCAGGGGAGCATGGGCGGTTCATGCACTCGACTTGTAATCGAGACTTCCCGGGTTCAAATCCCGGCCCTGGCTTGAATCCTCGGGATCGAAGCTCCTACTCGCTCACGGAGTCCCCCGAGTAGGCCACGAACCCGCCCGAATTTCGACCGACGCCCAGCTACACCGATCACCTCCGCGAGTTCCTCGCGGGCGCCCGATCCGTCCACGTCTCTCGACTCGCACGTCCGCCTTCCGCTCGCTGAAATCGACGGACAGTACGTACCGTATGGCCTGCCGGAAAGAACGAAAGCGCCCGCGGGAAGTTCGCGACCCCCATCGCGTGCCTCCGACCGGGTCTGGCTGGAAACGGACCGCTGGCGCTCTCGCGTGCCCTCAGCCGAATGGCCTCGTTGGGCGGGTGTCGAGGACTGCGTCGTAACGACGTCGTCTGTTGGTAAGTTTTCACCATCCACCGACCTGATGGCTGGTTCGAGCCTCTCTCTCTCTCTCGGTGGTCGAGGTCGTAGGAAGACTTTTATGTTGGATGTGCCAAGCGAATGTATCGGGTCCCTACGCCGTAACGAACGAGCCTCGGATAGGCGTCGGCTCCGGACCCGCCGTATCGATGCCCAGCAGTCGACAGGCCGTAGCCCACTCTGACGTGGATGTGCGTCGACGCTACGGTCGGTCGCTGTGGGTGCCCGAACTCATCTATGAGCGACACCACTACATCCTCGTCGGACCTTTACGACCGCGTCGCGAACGAACTGCCGTCCGGACTGGACGTTTCCGAAGTCCAGTACGAGGGCCCGGATCTCGTCATCTACACCGAAACTCCTCGAGAGTTCGCGAAAAACGGTTCCATCATCGGCGACCTTGCGCGGACGTTCAGAAAACGAATCGCAATCCGCCCGGCCGCCGGAACGCGGTCACCCCCCGACGAAGCCCGTCCACTGATCGAGGGAATCGTCCCGGACGAGGCCGAGATCCGCGAACTGGAGTTTTACCCTGAAGTCGGCGAGGTCATCATCGAGGCGGCGAAGCCGGGACTGGTGATCGGTCGCCGCGGTAGTACCCTCCGTGAGATCACGAAGGAGGTCGGTTGGACGCCAGACGTGATTCGAACGCCACCGATGGAATCGTCGACCGTCGATAACGTCCGGGGCTTCCTCCGTCAGGAGCGCGGTGAGCGGCGGGACTTCCTCGAACGCGTCGGCGAGAAGATCCACAGGGAGCCCGAGAAGGACGTCGACTGGGCCCGGGTGACGACACTCGGTTGCTGTCGGGAGGTCGGGCGGGCGAGTTTCCTGCTCAGCACGCCGAACTCACGCATCCTGATCGACTGCGGAGACAAGCCCGGTGCCGAGGGGGAAGTACCGTATCTCCACGCGCCTGAAGCGTTCGGCGCCGGCCCCCAGTCTATCGACGCAGTCGTGCTTACACACGCCCACCTCGACCACAGCGCGTTGCTCCCGCTGCTGTTCAAATACGGCTACGACGGGCCGGTGTACACGACGGAGCCGACTCGCGATCTCATGGGGCTGCTCCAGCTCGACTACCTCGACGTGGCCGCCAAGGAGGGTCGTACGCCGCCGTATTCGAGCGAACAGGTACGAGAGGAGATCAAACGCACTATCACGGTCGACTACGGCAACACCACCGACATCGCCCCGGACGTCAAGTTGACCATGCACAACGCCGGCCACATCCTCGGCAGTGCGGTCTGCCACTTCCACGTCGGCGACGGCTTTCACAACGTGGTCTTCAGCGGCGACATCCACTACGAGCCGACCCGACTGTTCAACGGCGCCGTCAACGACTTCCCCAGAGCCGAGTCGATGGTCATGGAGTCGACGTACGGCAGGCGTGGCGATCACCAGACGGAGACCGCCAAAAGCGAAGCGCGGGTCAAGAACCTCATCCAGGAGACCTACGAAGCCGGCGGGAAGGTCGTGATCCCGGCGTTTGCCGTCGGTCGGTCCCAGGAGCTGATGCTGGTCCTCGAAGAGGCCATGCGCGAGGGCGACGTTCCGACGATGCCGGTCTACCTCGACGGGATGATCCGCGAGGCGACGGCAATCCACACCGCCTATCCCGAATACCTCCGTGACGGCCTCCGCGAGCGGATTCTCCACGAGGACGAGAACCCGTTTCTCGCCGAGCAGTTCCAGCAGGTCGACGGTGGTCAGGAGATGCGCGAGGCGATCGCCAGCGGCGAGCCCTGTATCATCCTTTCGACGTCCGGAATGGTCACCGGTGGCCCGATCATGTCGTGGCTCGAACTGCTCGGCCCCGACCCGGACAGCACGCTCCTGTTCGTCGGCTACCAGGCCGAGGGCACGCTCGGCCGCCGGATTCAGAGCGGTCGGACCGAAGTCACGCTCGGCGACCACCGGGACCGAGCGGCCCGCGTCACGCTCGAGTGTCGCATCGAGTCCGTCAGCGGTTTCTCCGGCCACGCCGACCGCGCCGGCCTCGAGAACTTCGTGAAGGAGATGAACCCCCGTCCGGAGACGATCCTCTGTGTTCACGGCGACGAGAGGGCAACCGATCACCTCTCCTCGGCGCTCTACCAGCAGTTCAACGTCCGGACCAACCAGCCCAAGAATCTCGAGACCTTCCGGCTCGCGTAGGTTCACGCCGGAGCCTCGTTTTTCTCGATCCGTCCCGTAGCGCAACCCGTGCCCCGGACGAACCCCTCTCACGACGCGAGCCACTCCAGCGCACCGACGCCCCCGCGGACCGCCTCCCGGAGTTGGGCGAGCGATCGGCGAGACCGAACGCGACGAGCGCGAGCGCGCGGTTGGAATTCTCAAATCGAAACCGGAGATCCGCGGGTACGACCGCGAGATTTTCGCCCGGGCACCTTGTCATCACGTGGTCGCCCGTCATAATTCCGAACTCGTACGTTGACTGTAGCACTGATCGTCGCCCACTCAGAAGGACGACGGCCCCGTACAGGACAAGTGTGTAACTGTGTAATTTTGGATCCATCCTGATTGTACCAGCCACGGAAAGTACTTATCAGCATGAAAATGACAATTAGTATGCTTACAATTTCAGAGATCCGTTCTTCGGTTGCCGACCTGGCTCGCGAGAGTCGTTCGTCGGTCGTCGACCTGGACGGACGAACGTTCATCGGCTTGCTGGTCGGCATCGTCGGGGTCGGGCTGGCCTTGAGGGGGGCCTACTTGACGGCGATACTGTTGGATTTCGACCTGCTGCAGGCGTTGCTGGACCCGGTGGAATCACTCCACGGGCTGGTCCCCTTCGTGGTCGGGGCCCTCGCGTACGTGTGGAACCGACCAGCAGCGAGTGCCGTGGAAGTTGGGCTCGTCGTACTCTGGGGGGTGTGCGCGATGTACGTTGCGTTTCTGTTCATCTTCGTTTTCGGACCCGCAGTAGTTGGCGACGTCCGAATCTCCACCATCCTGGCGTCCCGTGGCGCTGAATTCATCCTGTGGGACCTGTTGCGCTCTCTCGGAACGGCCGCCGTCTTCGCCGGATTCTACGCCGCGGCGGCGTCTCGGCGTGATCGACCGCTTGTCAGCGCCCTCGTCCTGCTCGCTGTTCCGGCCGGGATAGTCGGGGTCTGGGCGATCGCGTAGGACCGGCCGACGCCTCGGGACGCCGACGAGGCCGGCTATCGCTGTCTTTCTGCAAGCAGGAAACCCCGCCGCTTGCGGCGGGGAGGAATGCGACACTTGGCCGTCTGTCCAACTACTGCGTTCCGTTGGTGTCGAGTGCCTTCGCACCCTCTAACATGAGGCCCTTCCACGTGTAACCGCGCTCGTCTTTGAGTTCGCTCAGCCACTCGTACTGCTCGTCTTCCACCTCGAACCGTATCGATTTGCTCACACATCTTTATCGTATCCGTGCAGTTTATGTGCTTTGGTTGCGTAGGCCGTACTGTCGGATGACCCCACTGCCACGAAAACGCTCGAAGCCACGCTTGCGCCACCGACAGCGCACAAAGAGCGTCGGCTTCAGCGTACCGTGGCAACCTACCGCCGTGCCCTCTCCGACGCGTTCGAGAGTGGGGCGGATACACAGTCGGCGGTCAACGATGTCGTCACCGGCTACAACCTCACGTCCTACGCGAAGGACGCGCTCAAGAACTACGTCCCGAAGCTCCGACGGACGTACGACGCCAGCGAGATTCGAGACGACCACCCGGTTCGATTCACGAACCGAGGGTTTCGGATCGACCACTCCGAGGACAGAACACATAAGTTCTGTTGGCGCGTTCCGCAGGCCGGACGTGGCAACGCCTTCTGGATTCCGCTCCGGATCAACCCGGCGCAGGAATCGCTCTGGCTCGACTTGCTCGACGGGGACGTGACGGTCGGCGAATTCCGGTTGCAGGAGTACCGAACGAATTGGGTGCTCCACGTCACCGTCGAGTATACCGTTGAGGAACCCCAGACGCCGGAAGAGCCGACGTACGTCGGGTTCGACCTCGGCGAATCCAAGTTGCTGACGGGCTGTGCCCTTCAGCACGACACTCCAACCCAGCCGTTACACGTCCAAGACGTGCCACGCCTGCGGGCACGTCGGACGGCGTGGGTCGCAAGCCGAGTTCCGGTGTATGAACCCGGAGTGTTGGGTTTCGGAGTACCAAGCGGACATCAACGCGGCGGCGAACATCGCCGGTCGCGTCAACCCGTGGGGAGAGAGCGTTCCTTGGAAACCGGAACGCGATGACTCGCCGCGGGATGGGAGCCGTAGTGACACGGCCACAGGACACCGAGCGGCGAGTCGGCAATCCCGACAGACGACCCTCTCGGAATACGGTCCTGAAACCTCCGATGACGAGGCTTCCCTTGTAGGAAGCCCCGCCCTTTAGGGCGGGCGAGGATGTCACAGCACTTGTACTGAGTATCGCCGTCCTTGTGGGTGGTCTGGCGGGCCTTCCGCCAGTGTTCGCACGGCACCGATCGAACGGAATCTGATGGGGTAATTGATTTCCAAGAATCGGACGGGGAATCTGCGCGCTGGCTCGACGGGACGACCCGTAGTAGGTCGGTCGTGTCTCCGCGACGTGCGGTCGTGTACCCACGAAACACTCGACGCGGTGGGGTCGTGTACGAAACCCGAATAACAAATTATTTCGGATCTCGGACGCGAGAGCGCGTATGACGCGTTCAGTACCGCGAGCCGGCCGGCGGTGTCCCGTCTGCGAGTTCGTCCACTATCCGGCGTCGCGGACGGCCCCGTCTACGTGTCGCATCTGCGGGGCCGCGCTGGACGACGCCCGCCGCTGATCGCCCCGGCGTGACGCGGCCTCCAGTCGCGCAGGAATCGGCTCCGACCGCGTCCGGCACCGTCTTCCACCGGTGCCCGCCGCCGGCGCCGGTCTACAACGACATCTTGTAGCCCGAATTCAGACAGGCGAACGGTTTACTTCACGACATCGTTCTAAATTCATGTATGTTTTAACTCCCAATATGCAGGCCAACGTACCAAGTTGTAGTTTGATGGTTGCTTTTGTCGGACAAGATCGGGTTGAGGCCACAGGATTTATATCCGATGGAATGAAGCGTCCGGTCAATGCTGCTCTCAGCCGATCGTTCGGAGACACGACGAGATCGTTCACTCAGTTTCGAGATTATCAACGCAGTAGCCGAACGGGAGGGGGTCGACGCGACCGAGATCGAACCGCCCGAGTACGAAGCCCTCTACGACGTTCTCAACCCCGAAGCGCTCGATGCGTTGTTCTCTCCCCGCGAAGACGGTACCCCGCGATCGAACGGTACGGTCGAGTTCCGCTTTTGCGGTTACGACGTCGTCGTCACCGGCGACGGCGACGTGGACGTCCGCGAGTGAGTCCGGTCACGGCGACCGCCGCTCCCGGTGAGCACGGATCCGGTCGCGCCACTCGGGGGGCATCTCGCGGGACCGTCCCGTCTCCCGGTCGACGATCACCTGCACGGTCCTCGCGGTCGCCGCCCGCTCCCCGTCCGCCCGGACCTCGTACTCCATCGGCAGGCTCGAGGTCCCCGGTTCCGGCACGCCCAGCGCGACGGTGACCGACTCGTCGGCGTCGATCGGTCGGCGGTAATCGATCTCGAGGTTCGCGAGGACGGTGTCGGCGGTCACGAGCGACTCGCCGATCACGTCCTCGAAGAAGGCCGCCCGGGCCTGTTCGAGGTACGTCGCGTAGACGGCGTTGTTGACGTGGCCCATGAAGTCGATGTCGCGGAGGCGAACGTCGACGTCGACGGCGTACGTGTACTCGGTCATGGCGTGTCGGTACGGACCGACGGACGCTGGTTCTATCGGTCGCCCGGAACGTCCGGCCGGCGGCGCGGAGACCGGGACCGCTACCCGGGAGCCTCGACGAGCGGACTCATTGTAAGGGAGCCGCTACCCGCCGCTTCGCGGCGGTTACGGCTCCTCCTCGGCGTCGCAGACCGACGCGAACACCGACTCGTGGAGGCGGTCGGCGACGAGGTCCGTCAGCGGTTCGAGGTTCGCCGTGTCCGCCCGGTTTGTACTCGATCAGCGTTTCGAGGGCCGCCTCGTCGCCGCGCTCGTACTCGTGCCAGAGGCGAACGGCGTCGCGCCCCGAGAGGTCCGGCAGGTCGCGTTCGAGTCCGACCTCGCGTTCGATCCGCTTGAGGCCGCCGTCGAGGCCGAGTTTCCGACACGGGTACATGAGGTCGACGTGGGGGAGCGAGGCGTCGAGGTCGTAGTTGGCCTCAAGGAACGGCACGTCGAAGCGGGCGCCGTTGAACGTCACCAGCAGCGACGCCGCCTCCAGTTCGGTCCGTAGCCGCTCGCCGGTGAGGTCCCGGCCGCGCACGAACGTCCGCGTCTCGCCGCCCCGGTGGACGCTGACGGTCGTCACCTCGTCGCGCGCCGGGTCGAGCCCGGTCGTCTCGATGTCCAGAAAGCACGCCTCCTCGCGGACGTTCTCGTACAGCCGCCAGCGGCTGGCCGCCGGCAGCGACTCCGCGAAGTACGAGACGTCGCCGCGGTCGAGACGGGCCCGGCCCTCCTCGATGAACGACTCGATGCGGTCGGCGAGGGTGGCGCCGACGACGCGCCCGTCGAACTCGTCCCAGTGGGTAACCCCCTCGGCCCAGAGCCGGCGCTCGGTCTTCTCGCCGACTCCCCGGACCGGGATGAAGCTGTTCTCGATTCGCACGGTATCCGCTGGGGAGCCGTCGCCTCAAAAGCGCTCGGATCGCCGCCCGTCCCGCGGCCTATCGGCCGCTTTTTCACGTCGCCGCCCCAACGGGTTCGCATGGACGGATCAGACGAGGACCTCGCCGAGGCCGTCCGGGAACTCTCGGAGACCCTGCGCGAACTGCGCCGCGAACTCGAACGCGAGGGGCGCGAGGGGCGCGAGCGGCGGCGCGGGCGGCCGTTCCGGTTTCGCCCGCCGCGGCCCGAGGACCTGCTCCGGTTCGCGGACGACGTCGCGCTCCCGACGCTGATCGCGCTGCTGGAGGCCACCCTCCGGTCGCTCGAAGCCTTCCAGCGCGGGCTGGCGCTCGTCCGCCGGGAGCGCCGCGCCAGGGACCGCACGCGCGAGACCGCCGAGACGACGCGTGCGCGCGCGGACGAACTGGGCGAGCGGGCGCTCGACCAACTCGACGTCGCGCTGTCGGAACTCCAGCGGGCGCTCTCCGGCGAGGGCGCGGACGTCCCCGACGACCGCGCGCGCGACCTGCTCGTGGACGCCCGCGAGTTGCGCGACGAAGTCGACCGCCGCCTGCGCGACGCGACGGCCGGCCCCGAACCGGGCGACGAGCGGGGTCGCGCCATCGAGATCGAGGACGGATCGGACGACGCCGACGAGACCGAGGCGGACCCCTCGGTCGACGTGGACGCCGAACTCGAGACGCTCCGGGAGCGGTACGGGCCGGAGGAGGACGCGGAGGGCGGAGAGGGGAACGACGAATCGGACGACGAGGACGGCGTCGCGGAGGACGGCGACGAGGAAGACGAAGCAACCGACGACGGCGGCGACGAGGAGAACGGAACCTGACCCTCAGACCGGTTCGAACCGGTAGCCGTCCCACTCCTGGCTCTTCGGTTCCTTGATCCCCGCGCCGGGTTCGCGCAGTTCCTCGACGTAGACGGGTCGGACCTCGTCGCCGACCTCGACGTCGTCGGTCGTCAGTTGACCGATCGCGCGGACCGGTTCGCCGTCGACGTCGAACTCGACGATCGCGATGTGGTTCGGCTCGCGCACGCCCGGCGGCGTCGCGGTGCTGGTCGTCCAGGTGACGACCTCCGCGGTGTACTCGCTGAGGTCGATCGTCTCGACCGATTCGGAGCCGTCCGGACCCAGCGGGTGGCCGGGGTAGCTGATCGATCCGTCCTCGTACCGGTAGGCGTCCATCGTCATCGTGCTGCCTCCATGATGGTGGTGATCACGCAGTTACCGAACCCGCCGACGTTACACGCGAGGCCCACGTCGGCCTCGACCTGTCGCGGCCCCGCTTCGCCGACGAGTTGTTCGTATATCTCGACGCCCTGGGCGACGCCGCTGGCCCCGAGCGGGTGACCCTTCGACTTGAGTCCGCCGGAGGTGTTGATCGGCAACTCGCCGTCGCGGTCGGTGTAACCCGCCTCGACGAGTTCCCACGCCTCGCCGTGCTCGGCGAAGCCGAGCCCCTCCATCTGGAGGAACTCGAGGATGGTGAACATGTCGTGCAGTTCCGCGACGTCGACGTCGTCCGGCTCGTAGCCGCTCATCTCGTAGGCGCCCCGACCGCTCTCGACGACGCCGCTCATCACCGTCGGGTCGGGTCGCTCGTGGACGACGTGGGTGTCCGTCGCGCCGTCGATGCCCGCGATCACGGCGTACTCGTCGGCGTACTCCCGGGCGACCGACTCCGGGCAGAACAACAGCGCCGCGCTCCCGTCGGTGATCGGGCAGAAGTCGTACAGCCGCAGCGGGTCGGCGACGACGGGCGACCCGAGGACCGTCTCGACGTCGACCTCCCTGCGGAACTGCGCGTTCGGGTTGTCGACGCCGTTTCGGTGGTTCTTCACCGCGACCTTCGCGAGGCTCTCGCGGGGGGCGTCGAACCGGTCGAGGTAGTGACGGGCGGTGAGTCCGGCGAACGACGGCAGCGTGACGCCGTGTTTGTACTCGCAGGGGTGGGTGATCGACGCGATGACGTCGGTCGCCTCGGCGGTCGTCCGGTGGGTCATCTTCTCGCCGCCGACGAGCAGCGTCATCTCGCTGGCGCCGCTGGCGATCGAGCGCCAGGCGGCGTAGATCCCGGCGCCGCCGCTCGAACTCGTCTGGTCGACGCGCTCGGTGTACGCCGGGAGCGCGCCGAGGTCGTGGGCGAGGCCGTTCATGATCCCGCCTTGCCCCTCGAACTCGCCGCTGGCCATGTTCGAGACGTACAGGTGTTCGATCTCGTCGGGGTCGACGCCCGCGTCTTCGAGGCAGTCGATGCCGGCCTCCGCGAGCAGGTCGCGGATCCAGGCGTCGCGCTGCCCGAACTGGGTCATCGACGCGCCGATGATCGCCACGCGTTCCATACCCCAACG
The DNA here is from genome assembly GCF_024296665.1 of Salinilacihabitans rarus. Taxonomy (NCBI): domain Archaea; kingdom Methanobacteriati; phylum Methanobacteriota; class Halobacteria; order Halobacteriales; family Natrialbaceae; genus Salinilacihabitans; species Salinilacihabitans rarus. The sequence goes on from NZ_CP100762.1 coordinate 716,956, forward strand.
GACTCGGGACACTACTTTATATGATAGGGATTTTCCGACGGAACGAGAGGCCGTCGCGGGGACGGGCCTTCCGGTGGAACGGTTACGGCCGTGTGGCGGACGACCCTCCGTCGGGTACGTCCACTCCCGGGACGGACGTCGGTCGCGGCCCTCAGCGCACCGACCGCGTGAGCACGAACACCAGCAGCGCCATCAACAGCGACCCGAGCAGCGACTCGACGCCGGCGATCGTCCGCGCGACGGTCCCGATCGGCTGGATGTCGCCGTAGCCGAGCGTCGCGAACGTGACGATGCTGAAGTAGAGGCTCCTGAAGAACACCGACAGCAGCGCCGCGAGCGACGCCTGCGTGGGGTCTTCGAGCGAGTAGGTGATCGCCGTGTCGACCCCCACCTCGCGGATGCCGCCGGTCAGCGGGTACAACAGCGCACAGACCAGTATCAACACCAGCGAACTGGCGACGACCCGCCACGGACTCGTGCCGTAGCGCATCAGCCAGTGAGAGCCCGCGAGTTTGATCGCGCGCCGGTACGCCCCCGTCTTCCAGGCGACCCGGCGGCGCAGGTCCATCTCGCGGCGGTAGTACTCGATCGACCGGTCCGGGAGCGCGTTCTCGTCGAAGATCCGCTGGAGTTCGCGGTACGTCCAGGTCGCCCCGTCGGCGAAGTCGATCACCGCCTCGCGGTCGTCGGCCTCGTCGATCAGTCGCTCGTAGACGAGACGGTCGCCGAACGCCGTCTCGCGGTCCATCGGCGCGTCCGAGAACAGCGTCCGGTCGAGGCGCGCGTCGAGGAAGGTCGCCTCCCGCAGGTCGGCGTTGACGAACAGCGCGTCCTCGACGACCGCCCGCTCGAACGTCGCGCGCCGCAGGTCGACGTCCCGGAACGTCGACCGCCGCAGGTCCGCCCCGGTGAAGTCGACGCCCCGGAGGATCGCGCCGGTGAAGTCCGCGCCGATGAGTCGACAGCCGGCCAGCCACGTCACGCCCGCGAGCGAGACGCTCCGGAGGATCGCGCCGTCGAGGCGCTCGCCGCGGCGCGGCCGGTCCGCCTCGAACGCCTCGCGGGGTTTGCTCTCGACGTCCGCGTGCCAGACGCAGCGCTCGCCGTCGCCCCAGCGCGGCCGCCAGCAACAGACCGCACCGACGTTCCCCCTCGTCAGCTCCGGCTGCACGTGTCCGCACCGGCCGTCCGGCGGAGTTTCGTTCATGTGACACGAACGCCGGCGAGCGTATAGAATCGTGTCGGTGGACCGAGCGGACGTCCGGCCTCAGGCCGATCCCGCCGCCGGCCGCAGTTCGCTCGCCCGCGAGCGCGCCCGCGAGATCACCGACGGGCGCGCCTCGAAGGAGACGACCACGTCGTCGTCGCCGTAGGTGACGTCCTCGACGCGGGCGTTGTCGTGGATCCACGAGACCAGACTCATCGTGTCGTCGGTCATCGGGAGCACAAGCCGCTCGCGCTCCCAGTCGGGGAGTTCGGCGTCGATCCGGTCGAGCAGGGCGTCGACGTTCGTCCCCTCTTTCGCGCTCACGGCGACGGGGTTGGGCGCGAGCGCCGACAGCGCCGCCCGCTTCTCGGCGAGTTCCGCCTCGTCGACCCGATCGATCTTGTTGAGTACCGTCACGATCGGCGCCTCGTTGCGCTCGTAGAGCGTGTCGTGGCTGGTGACGAGTTTCTCGTGGATCTCGTCGACCGGTTCGCTCACGTCGACGACGAGCAAGACGAGGTCCGCCCGGTAGACCGAATCGAGCGTCGACTTGAACGACTCGACGAGCCAGTGGGGCAGGTCGCTGATGAACCCGACCGTGTCGGTGACGAGCACGTCGCGGGAGTCGACGTCCGCCCGGCGGGTCGTCGTCCCGAGCGTCGTGAACAGCCGATCCTGGGACTCGGCGGTCGCGTCGAGGTCGGGGTGGAGGTCCTCGTTCTCGTCGACGTCCAGGTCGTCGGCGAGTCGACGGAGCAGCGTCGACTTCCCGGCGTTCGTGTACCCCGCGAGGGCCACGAGGTCGAACCCGGAGTCGCGCCGGCGCTCGCGGCGCTGCTCCTCGGTGTGCTCGATCCGGTCGAGTTCGTCCTTGATCCGGCTGATCTGGGACTTGATGTCCTGCTCGCGGCTCTCGTCGTACTCGCCCAGCCCCATGAACCCGGGGTGTTCCTCGCGCTTGGCGAGGCTCACCTTCGCCTCGACGCGGGGCAGTTCGTACCGGAGTTCGGCGAGTTCGACCTGTAGCTGTGCCTTCCGGGTCTGCGCGCGCTGGCCGAAGATCTCGAGAATCAGCGTGAACCGGTCTATCACCTCGACGCCGTCGGGGAGCAGGCGCCCGAGGTTGTACGTCTGGTACGGCCCGAGTCGGTTGTCGAAGATGACCGTCGTGGCGTCGGTCGCCTCGACGGTCCGGGCCAGTTCGTTCGCCTTCCCTTCCCCCAACTGGAGGGCCGGGTCGGCCTTCCGGGCCTGGGTGACCTCGCCGACGACCTCGTAGCCCGCGGCCTCGGCGAGGTCACGGATCTCCTCGGTGTCGGGCGTCCCGGAGTCGACGCGCTTTGCGATGATCGCTCTCATGTCAGTAGGGGTGTGAAACCGCCGGGGTCGTCTTCGCTCGAACGCCGCGGGACGCACGGACCGACGGGTCCGCGGTCGCCCGGACTCGCGCGCGACGCGGGGTCGACGCTACGGACGGCGGCCCCTCACCTCGGTTGCGAACGCGACGCTCATGTCCCCGGTTACGGCCCCGACCGTCTTGAATCCCGTGCCGGAACCGGTATCGGTCCCCCGACGTGACCGATCGAGAGACAGTCGTATCACCATAACAGTCTTGTCGAACGAACGCTTCCTTCCGGTCGATGGTGGACATCGATCCGACGGCACTGGGTCTCGAGTTCGGCGGTGGCGCGGCGATCGGTGCGCTGATGGGATTCGCGGCGAAGAAGATCGCGAAGCTGATCGCCGTCATCATCGGGATACAGCTCGTCGTCTTCCGGTTTCTGGAGTCGAAAGGTATCCTCGTCGTCGACTGGGAGCGCCTCTCGGCGGGTCTCCTCAAGACCAGCGAGCGAGCGCAGAACGCGGACGCACAGTGGATCGAGCCGATCCTCTCGACGCTGTCGGTCGGCGCGGGCTTCGTCGGCGGTTTCATGATCGGCTTCCGCCGGGGCTGACCGTCGCCGGTCGGTCGCCGATCACCGGGTGCTCAACTCGTCTTTGTCCTTGACGATCCGCGTCTCGGCGGTCCCGCTCGTGTGCTCGTTGACCACGTCGTAGAAGTCGTTTTGCAGTCCCGCGGGGAACGTCACGACGCCGATCCAGGAGCCGTCGGGCTGCCACTCCTCGCGCTCCAGGTCGCCGTACTGGCGGACCTTCGCCTGGGCGCTGCCGGCGTACTCCGGCGGGATCTGAACCGCGACCGTCACCTCCTCGAATCGGATCGGGATCACCGGCCGGAGCGCGTCGAGGGCGTCGTCGACCTGCTCGCTGACCGGATCCATCGGGTCGACGGTAAAGCCCGCCTCCTCCAGGGCGTTCTCGATGCGCTCGGGCGGGTGGGGCGCGTCGTCCATCTGCGGGTTCACGGCGTTGCGAGCGATGGTGTTGATCAGCTGTTTACGCTTTTGCTCTTGCATCTCGCGGCGCTGCTCGGCCGTGATCTGGATCTCGCCGCGTTTGATGACCTCGGGGATGATCTCGAGCGGTTCCGTCGTGTCGAAGACCTTTTCGAGGTCGTTCTCGGCCGGGCGGTCGCCGCGAGAGGCGTCCTCGAAGACGTCCTCGGCGGCGATCACCTCTTCGAGGTCGCCCTCGAACTCGCCGCGTTTGATCGCGAGCGCCGCGTCGGGGTCGACCAGCACCTCGAATCGTGCCCCGTGGGACTCGAGTCGCGCCGTCACCGCCTCGTCCAGTGATATCATACGCTACGGTATCTCCGCCAGTTAAAAGAGTGTTTCCCGAAAACGCGCCTCGACGGCGATTACTCGTCGGCGGCGTCGCCCTCGTCGAGCAGGTCGTTCTCGACGAGGTACTCCTCGATCCGATCGTCGTCCAGCTGTTCGAACGACTCGGTTTCGGCGTCGACGGTGGCGAGGCCGACCTCCTTGGGCAGCAGCGAGCCGTCGTTGACCGAGGCCAGCGCGTCGAGCGCGAGGGCGACGCCGCCCTCGAGGTCCGCCTCCTCGTCGTAGTTGTCCTCGAGGAAGCTCTGGAGTTCGCCGCGGTCGGCGCCGACCGCCAGCGCCTTCCACTCGTAGGGCGTCCCGGAGGGGTCGGTCTCGAACAGGCGGGGCTCGCCGTTCTCGATGCCGCCGACGATGAGTGCGACGCCGAACGGTCGAGCGCCGCCGACCTGCGTGTACTGCTGGATGTGGTCGGTGACGGTCTTCGTCAGCGTCTCGACGCCGATCGGCTCGCCGTAGCGCAGGCGGTTGACCTGCGACTGCCGGCGGGCGAAGTCGATCAACTGGCGGGCGTCGGCGACGTGGCCGGCGCTCGCGATGCCGATGTGGTCGTCGGCCTTGTGGATCTTCTCGACGCTCGTGTCCTCGAGCAGCGGGGAGGGGATCCGCTTGTCCACCGCGAGGACGACGCCGCCGTTCGTTCGGATGCCGATGCTCGCGGTGCCGCGTTTGACCGCCTCGCGGGCGTACTCCACCTGGTAGAGTCGGCCGTCTGGCGAGAAGATCGTGATGCCGCGGTCGTACGCCTGCTGTTGGGCTTGTCCCTGCATAGTATCACGCTAAATCGTAATCGAGGTCTGTCGCGCCCGGGCCCGCGTCATCGAGCCGCGGTCGCACGCCTGCAGATCCATTTCGCGCGACGGCGACTCGGTCTGCGGTTCCGAACACGACGTTTCTCTCCTCGGAATCTTGCCCGCGTCGACCTAAATACTTTTCTTACCGTGGTGGGTTTCTCCGCTACCTCGGCCGATTACTCTTCCGGACGGGCCGGTCGGTCCGGCTCAGCGCCCGAGGTACTTCTCCTCTGCGGCCCGGATCGTCCCGCTGACGCCCCGTACCCGCACTCCGAGGGGCGCGCCGTCGATCCCGTCGATACAGGCCAGCGCCGCCCGCCCGGCCTCGACCTCGCCGTGGCGGACCCGCACGATGGCCTCGCCGGTCCCGTCGGCAAACGAGAAGCGCATCACCGTCAGGTCGGCGTCGGCGCTGCCCGGGTCCCCGAGCAGGTTCTGTCCGGCGTACCAGAGTTCGCGCTGGAACGCCCGCCGGTCGAGTTCCGTCTCTGGCGGCGTCCGGAGGTCGACCGCGAGGTAGCGCCAGTGCGGGCGCAGGTGTTTCGGCAGGTGTTTCATTCCGCGTCGGCCTCGCGCCCGCGCTCGGCGACGAGGACGCCCACCTGGTCGTGGACGCGCTCGACGGCCGTCAGCGCGAACCCCGCGTCGGTGAGCGCGTCGGCCAGCGTCCCGACCGTCGCCGGATCGTCGACCTCGGGGCTGTAGAACGGCTCCTCTGGGTCCGGTTCGCCGAAGAACATCACGTCCCCGAGGACGAACCGTCGGGGCCCGAGGGCGGCGATGGCGTCGATCGCCTCGCGCTTCTCGGCGTCGGAGAGGTGGTGCATCGCGAAGTTCGACGTTACCACGTCGACCGGGCCGTCGTAGTTCGGTTCGCGGAACGTCCCGTAGTCGAACGCGACGTTCTCGATCCCCCGCTCGTCGGCCTTCCGACGGGCCTCCTCCATCATCCCCTCGCTGATGTCCCGGCCGACGACGCGGTCCGCCTCGGACGCCAGCGCCAGCGCGATGGCGCCGGTACCGGTCCCGAGGTCCAGCACGACGCCGTCGACGTCGGCGGCGTGTTCGATCACCAGATTCGCGCAGGCGCGGTACTCCTCGGAACTGGAGTCGTCGTACTCGGTCGCCTTCTCGTCGAACCGCGCGGCGTGTTCCTCAAGGTTCCTCTTCATACCTACCGCGTTCGACCCCCGGTTCAATGAAGGACTCGGACCTGATCCGTCGGTTGCGCTCGGCCAGCCGTCCCCACTCGCGCAGGCCGTCCTCGATCCACTCGCCGGCGAAGCCGATCCGCTCCCCGACGGCGGCGAGTTCCCGCGGCGCGCGCAGCTGGAAGCGGTTCGTCGGTCCCGCGCTCACGACGTACGGCGCGTCGTAGTAGGCGACGATCTCGCGGAGCTTTCGCAGCGACTGGAGCGCCTGCACCCGCCGGCCGCCGCTCTCGCGCAGGGCGACCGAGAGGTCGAACTCGATGCGGACCCCGTTCTCGACGGCCGCCTTCGCGAGGACGTGGTTGACGTCACCCTTGCCCGCCATCGGGTGCGAGAGTACGTCCACCTTGTCGTTCTCGACGGCAAAGCGGTTCATCGCCGGCGTCCCGCCGCCGACCGCGACGATCGTATGCGACGTACGGAAGTTGCCGACCGAGCCGCTGGCCCGCTGGGGATTCTCCGCGCGGATCTCGACCCCCTCGACGACGTCCACGCCGTACTCGTCGGCGAGTTCCGCGGCGTCGTAGTCGGCTCGCGAGCCCGCGTGGTTGCGCACGACGACGCCCTCGAAGCCGTACTCGGCGGCGGTCTCGGCGAACTGGGCGACCGTGCTGTCGCCGTCGGGGCTGGCGCGGACGGCCTCGTACATACCCGGATCGAGACGGGGCTCCGACTTGGGGTTTGCGTCACGCGACAGACCGTCATCGACGCTCACCGCGGGCGACCGACGGGAGCGCGGGCCGAACTACGGAGTAGAGACTCGATCAGTTGAGGATAGATTGCGCCACCGTCGCGAGCTGGCCGTTGTCCGCTTCTTCGAGGCGTTCGTCGCCGATCTTCAGGCGCAGGCGCGGGCGGCCGACGTCGATGGGCACCTTCTCGGTGTCGATGAGACCCATGTCCTCGAGTTTGGTCTTCGTCCGGCTGAAGGTGGCCTTGCTGGCGATCCCGACGTCCTCGCCCCACTTGCTGATGTCGTACAGCAGCGCCTCGTTCTTGGCGGCGACGAGCAGCGAGATGGTGACCTCGTCCAGACCGTCGCCGTCGCCGCGGGCGGTCTCGAGCGAGTCGAGGATCGCGGTGAAGTCGGCCTCGGCCTCGGGACTGATCTCCTCGGCGAGGGTCTCCTTGACCCGCGTGATCGGCGGCGTCCGGAGGTTGAACGCCTCGGCGTCGGCCCAGCGGCTCTCGTAGGTGTCGGCCGCGGCCGCGACGAACTCCTCGTCGTCGGTGACGAGGCCGCCGACGCGGTCGCCGGCGTGGACGACCGCGACGACGCGGTCCTCGGTGACCAGCAGCGAGTTCTCCGGCGCCTGCTCGAGGGTGCGCAGTTCGAGGGCGTCCTCGGCGATGAGGTCGGCGGCGTTCGAGGCGACGATGAAGTCGTCCATCACGTCCTTGAGGGTGCGCTCGTCGGCGAGCATGTGGACGGTCGGCAACTCGCCGTCGAAGGCGGTGGCGACGGAGACGAACTCCTCGATCGCGTCCCACGAGGGATTGACCATGTAAACGTCGCCGCTGGCGTCCTCGAGGACGGTTTCGAGGATATCGTCAATCTGATGGTTAAGTAAATTCGAACCCATTTCTATGCAGAAGTAATCGCCAGCAATCTACTTAATTTTGTTGGCCGTTCGCACGTCAGAACTTCGCCTCAGTACCGTAAACCGGTGATTTTTGTCGGGAGATTTCGTCATTTCTCGATTCGCGACGCAACTTCAGCCCGAACGCCGGATAGTTCACCGCCGTTCGGTTCTGGGAGTTTCGACGTTCGGCGACCGGCTAGCGCGTGAGCGTCGAGGCGAGGTCCGTCGACCAGCGGAGGTCGCCGTCGTAGACCACCGGCGCGTCCGACCCCCGGAGAAACGCCACGAGGTCCTCGCGGGGCAGAACGGTCGTCTCCTCGGTCCCGCAGAGCCGCGCACGGTCGCCGTCCCCGACGCGCGGCCGGTAGACGGCGCCGGCCGCCCGGGTCGAGTAGCGGTCGAGCGCGAGCAGGAAGCGGTCGCCCGCGAGGGGTTCGACCGTCGCCGTCGCCGGCGGTAACCCGGCGGCCGGCGGCAGCGAGTGGGTGCCGTCGCCGACGACCGCGTAGTCTTTGCCCATCATGATCCGTCGCCGGGCGAGTCGCATCGCCCGCTCGATGCTGAAGCCGCCGACGAGCAGCCGCGCGAACGTCGCGCCGACCTTGACGGCGTGCTCGTCGAGCACCTGCGCGAACGTCACCGCGCCCGCGACGCTGCCGCGCTCGATCAGGTCGAGTCCCTCGTAGAACGAGCCACAGGCGTTGAGGAAGAACGTCTCGGCCCGACATCGGTCGAGGCTCGACGCCGAGAGGGTCCCGTCCCGACAGCGCAATCCGTCGGTCTCGCAGTGGCCGACGTAGTGGACGAAGTCGTACTCGCGCTCGAAGACGCGGGCCAGTCGCGCCGTCGTGAGCGACTCGACGACGTCCACGTCGATCGGCCGCTCCTCGCTGCACTCGCGGTAGATCGGGGCGACGTGCTCGCGCTCGCCGGCCATCTCCGGTTCGTTGACCACGACGCAGACCGACGTTCCGTCGTCCCGCCGGCGGAGGTGGTCGAGTCGGTTCCGGTAGGCCGCCGGCGCCGACTTGAAGACGTCGATGGGGACGCCGTCGGCGAGCCAGCCGTGGACCTTCCCGCCGCGGAGGTCCGGCTTGAGGACGTCGACGCTCGCGACCCGGCTCGAACTCGCCCTGACGGGTCGCTCCCCGAGAAACTCCGCCAGCGAGCGGTCGATCAGCTCCCGGCCCTCGAGTTCCGACGTCCGGGGGGTGTAGATCAGGCTCAGCCGGTCGAGCAGGAACGGGAGCGCCTCGACGTTCGCCGGCCCGGGCTCGACGTACGTCGAGAGGTGCCACTCCGGCAGGCGCCCGTCGAGCGCGCCGTCCGGAAGGTCGAGGTACGCCGCGAGCCGTTCGTGAGTCGGGGCGCGACGCAGCGACTCGGGGTCGAAATCGAGATCGGCGAGCAGGTCCCGTTCCGCGAGCCGTTCGCCGAACGGGTCGGCCTCGCGGACGAGGCAGTCGAGGAAGAACGTCTCGCGGAGGAGCCTCTCGACGTCGCGTTCGAGCCCCGGGACGGCCGAGAGCCGCCGCTCGATCCCGCGGCCGGGGAGCCGGAGCGTCGGGACGGCGCCCTCGCGGACCGCGACGGTCGCGCCGAGGTAGTACGCCAGCGGCGCGAGGACGAACAGCGCCTCGAACGACGGCGGGGCGACCAGTTCGACGCCCGCGTCGGGCGCCCGGAGGTCGTCGGGGACGTCGAAGTCGGCGCCGACCTCGACCAGCGGCGGGTGGCCGCGGACCGCCGGATCGGACCGGTCGGGGCCGTCGGTCCCGCCCGCGGCCGCGAGGTACGGCAGCGCCTCGGCGACCCCGCGGGGCGTCCCGGGGACGGTGATCGTCCCGGACGGGAACTCGCGCCGGGCCCGGAAGCCGAGGGTCGCACGGGTGCGTCCCGGAAACGAGACGGCGAGTCCCGACCCCACCGCTGGTCGGATCGTGGCCGGCCCGGAGAAACGGGCGTACGTCCGGACCGCGGCGTCGACGTCGACGAGGTACTCGCCGGCCGGCAGGTCCAGCGGTCCCGAAGCCGGGTCGAGCCGACGGCCCCCGGAGCGGCCGGCGGCGACGACCCGGGCGTCGCCGGCGGGGAGCCGGAGGCCCCGTCCGTCGGCGCGTGCCGTCCGGTCGACGGGGCGAGGGAGCGGCGAGGTCGGGCCGTCGTCCTCGACGGCGAACTCCGCGTCGGCCCCGCGGACGCGTAGCTTCGCGTCGGTTGCCTCGACGCGAAGGTGGTCGCCCGCCACCTCGCACTCGATCATTCGAATCGCCGAATGTCACCCGGGGTAGTTAGTTGTAACGGACGGTAACTTTTACCGGATACCAAAACGACGACGGCCCCCGGTTTGCCGAAGACGGGTACACTTATACATCGGCCTGTCCGGATTTCGGGTATGGAGCACGACCACGTCCGGGAGGTCGATCCCGACGTCGCCGACGCCCTCGAAGGCGAGATCGACCGACAGCGCGAGACGCTGTCGATGATCGCGAGCGAGAACCACGTCAGCCGGGCCGTCCTCGACGCACAGGGGAGCGCGCTCACGAACAAGTACGCCGAGGGCTACCCCGGCAAGCGCTACTACGGCGGCTGTCGGTACGCCGACGAGGTCGAGCAACTGGCGATCGACCGCGCGAAGGAGCTGTTCGGTGCCGAGCACGTCAACGTCCAGCCCCACTCCGGGACGCAGGCGAACCAGGCGGTCTACTTCGCCGTCCTCGAACCCGGCGACAGGATCCTCTCGCTGGATCTGACCCACGGCGGCCACCTCAGCCACGGCCACCCGGCGAACTTCACCGGCCAGCTGTACGAGGTCGAACAGTACGAGGTCGACACCGAGACGGGCTACATCGACTACGAGGGCCTCGCCGACCTCGCCGCGGAGTTCGACCCGGACGTTATCGTCTCGGGTTACTCCGCGTACCCGCGCGAGGTCGAGTGGGAGCGCATCCAGGAGGTAGCCGAGTCCGTCGACGCCTACCACCTCGCCGACATCGCCCACATCACCGGCCTCGTCGCGGCGGACGTCCACGCCTCGCCCGTGGGCGTCGCCGACTTCGTCACCGGCTCGACGCACAAGACGATCCGCGCCGGCCGCGGCGGCATCGTCATGACGAGCGACGAACACGCCGACGACGTCGACTCGGCGGTCTTCCCCGGCGGCCAGGGCGGCCCGCTCATGCACAACGTCGCGGGCAAGGCCGTCGGCTTCAAGGAGGCCCTCGAACCCGAGTTCGAGGCGTACGCCGAACGGACGGTCGCCAACGCGCGGGCGCTCGGCGAACGGCTCTCCGAGCACGGCTTCTCGCTGGTCTCCGGCGGCACCGACAACCACCTCGTCCTCGTCGACCTGCGCGAGAGCCACCCCGAGACGAGCGGCGGCGACGCCGAGGAGGCCCTCGAGGAGGCGGGCATCGTCTGCAACGCGAACACGGTCCCCGGCGAGACGCGCTCGGCGTTCGACCCCTCGGGCATCCGCGCCGGCACGCCCGCGCTGACCACCCGCGGCTTCGACGAGGACGACCTGCGGACGGTCGCCGACCTCATCGCCCGCGTGATCGACGCGCCCGACGACGAGGGGGTCAAAAGCGAGGTCCGCGAGGAGGTCGCCGACCTCTGTGCGGCGAACCCGCTGTACGAGTAGGAGTCGCGTTCGATCGTTATTCGTCGTCGCCGGCCCGGTCGACCGCCCCGTCTCCGCCCGCGGCGACGTCGAGACAGCAGTCGACGCTCTCCCTGAGCTCCCCGATTTCGCCGGCGTCGACCGACGCGACGAGGCCCGCCGTCTCGCTCACGGCGACGTGGAACTCGATGGCCCGCTCGAAGCAGCGCACCGTCGCTTCGAGGCGGCCGTGGGTGAACAGCGACTCCTCGTTCGGCCTGTCGAGGGCCTCCAGCCTGAGGTGGCGGAAGACCCGCGTGCGGTCGCTCGCGTCGTACTCGGCGTCGACGTCCTCGCGAACGAAGACGAACTCGCCGCCGTCGGCGTCGTAGTGACCGACGCTGCGCAGGGCGTCGCCGAAGCGGTCGGCGAGTCGGTCCGAGAGCGTACGAGCGAGGTCGCTCGTCATACCGGCGGTATCAGTCAGCACGACTATAAGTCCTCGGGCCGGCGCGTGGGTCACCGTGCGTTCGCGGCGCGCTCGTCCCCGTAAACGTCCGCCCGTTCGCGACCGTGCTGTCCTCCTGCACGGGGTGGAGTTCGACGGCGCGACGCAAGATGCCGCCGTGACGACCAACGGCCGTTGCACGTCCGTGCCCATTCGATCGCCTCTGACGACCTGATCTGGGCACGAACCCGAGCGTTGATTAGGCTCGCCGCCGCCCTCACGAGTATGGCCGAGATCATCGACGGGAACGCCGTCGCGAGCGAGATCCGCGACGACCTCGCGGACGCGATCGAGACGCTGGCCGACGCCGGCGAACGACCCACCCTCGCGACGGTGCTCATGGGCGAGGACCCCGCGAGCGAGACGTACGTGAACATGAAACAGCGGGACTGCGAGGAGGTCGGCATCGAGGGCGTCCACGTCGACGTCGACGGCGACGCCCCCGCCGCGGACCTGTTCGACACCATCGAGGACCTCAACGCCGACCCGGAGGTAAACGGCTACATCGTCCAGGCGCCGGTCCCGGACCACGTCGACTACCGCGAGGTGATCGGCCGGATCGACCCGCTGAAGGACGTCGACGGTTTCCACCCCGAGAACGTCGGCCGCCTCGTCGCCGGCGACGCCCGCTTCCGGCCCTGCACCCCCCACGGCGTCCAGAAGCTACTCGAGGCCGCCGGCGTCGACACCGAGGGCGCGGACGTGACCATCGTCGGCCGCTCGGACATCGTCGGCAAGCCGCTGGCGAACCTGCTGATCCAGAAGGCCGACGACGGCAACGCGACGGTGACGGTCTGTCACTCCCGGACCGAGGACCTCGCGGCGAAGACCCGCGCCGCGGACGTCGTGATCGCCGCCGTCGGCGTCCCCGAGTTGATCGACGGCTCGATGCTCTCCGAGGGTACCGTCGTGATCGACGTCGGCGTCAACCGCGTGGACGCCGATACCGAGAAGGGGTACGAACTCGTCGGCGACGTGGCGTTCGAGAGCGCGAAAGAGCAGGCAAGCGCCATCACGCCCGTCCCCGGCGGTGTCGGCCCGATGACGCGCGCGATGTTGCTCTACAACACGGTGAAGGCGGCGAGTCTCCAGACGAGCGTCGACGTCGACCTGCCCTGAACCGCGCCGGTCACGCCACCGCCAGCGAATCGAGTCTGTTTTGCGCGCGCGCGAGCGCCGCCTCGTCGCCGCGGACGCCGTCGGCGAGGTCGCGCGTCGCCGCCACCAGCGTCTCGACGGTCCGGGGTTCGACGTCCCCGTCGAGCATCTGGATGCGCTTGACGTGGTCGCCGAGGATTTCGAGGCCGCTCCGCGCGTCCGGGTCGAGCGACCGGTCCTCGGCCCACGTCCGGACGTCGCGGCGGTACTCCCGGACGGCGTTCGCGTAGGCTAACCCCCGCGCGGCCCGGAGCGATTCGGGGACCTCCGCGACGGGCGGGCGCTCGCTCTGGTCGGCGTCGCGCAACAGCGAGAGGAAGTACAGTTCCTCGTGCTCGGCGAGGCGCATCTCGCGTGCGACGACGTCCGCGACGTGGAGGAGTTCGATCGCCGCGAGGTAGGTGTCGTCGAGGTCGCGCAACTCGCCGCCGCGGACGAACCCGCGCTGGCGGACGTACTCGCGACAGCGGTCGCGGGCCCTCGCCGCGAGGTCGTCGGTCGCGACGTCGTCGACGTCCGCCCGGACGGGCGTGAGGTCGAACGTCGCGGCCGCCCCCATGTCGGTGTGCTCGGTTCGTTCGTCGAGGCCGACGCTGCGGAGGCTTCCGCAGGCCGGACAGCCCACGCTGCCGGTCTCGTAGTACGACCAGCGGGTCCCACACTCGGTGCACTCGCGCTCGCCGCGAATCTTCATCACCGGGACGTACTCGAGCGCCGGCAAAAGGCCCATCGACGCGACCGCGTGACGGTGACGGACGCCGACCGGTCACGTCGGGCGACGGTCAGCCGACGGTGACGGTCCTCGGCTGGTGACTGAAAGACAACAGGATATTAACGTTCGGCTCTTGCAGGCCACACGGCAACGTATCGGACCGTCTTATCGAAGAATATGTCCCATCGACGAACCAGTCGACGGACGTTCGTAGCCGCCGCCGGAACCGCAACCACGCTCGTCCTCGCCGGCTGTGCCGACGAGGGCCCCGGTGGAGACGACGAGACGGAGGACAACGAGACCGAAGACGAGGAGGAGGAGGGACTCAACGAGACGGAGGACAACGAGACCGAAGACGAGGAGACCGGAGACGAGACGTACACGCTGACGGTCACCGTCGAGGACGACGCCGGCGACCCGGTCGAAGACGCCACCGTCCGTCTCGAAGCGGGCGGGACGATGGACGACGGCCTCGGCGACGACGAGACGGACGAGAACGAGACCGAGGGCAACGAGACCGAGGACGGGACGGGCACCGACGACGAGATGGACGCACAGGAAGACGAGACGGACGAGGACGGCGTCGTCGAGTTCGAGGACCTCGAGGACGGCGAGTACACCGTCCACGCCGAGTCCGACGGCGAGGAGGCCGAGGACGACGTCGAGGTCGACGGCGACGACGAGGAGGTCACCCTGACGCTCGGCGACGGGATGGACGGCAACGAGACCGAAGACGACGGGTCCGACGGCGACGGCGAGGACGAAGGCGAGTAAGCGTCCGCGTCGGCTCGCGACGCACACCGCCGACGACGCGTTTCTTTTCGGCGACGCCCGCCCCGAGCGACAGCCCCGTCTGTGCGACCGGAACCGTTTTGGGGGGCGCGGTCGACCCTTCCGGTACGATGACACGGAGTTCCCGCGCTCCTGGTCGAGAAATTCTCCGCCAGTGACGACGTTCGCGTCGTCCCGTCCGACGGGTCGGTCCGCGTCGAGGTCGGTGCCGAAACGTACGAACTGAGCAGAGCGGACGCCGTCGAACTCCGCGAGGGGCTCACCGAGGCGCTGACCGACCGGCGGGAGTTCGTCGACACCGCCGCGACCCGCCGGGCCGACGGGACCTACGTCGTCGAACGCCGACGGGCGAGTTCCAGCGGTCACCGCAAGGTGTTCGACTCCTTCGACGACTGCGTCGCACTCTACGATGGCCTCCCGGCGGAGTTCACCGCCGAGGACGTCGCCGCCGGCGGCCTCTCGGGCGGGCGTCGTCACATGCTCGTCCGGCACTTCGCCGAACACCCGGCGTTCGACTGCGACCTCGTCTCGAGACAGCCGCTGACCGCGCGAAAACGCGTCGCCGACGTCGACGCGACGACGGAGGGGATCCTCGAAGCGGAGTGACTCCCGGTCCGATCGGGCGTCGTTTTTTGCCCCTGGACCCGGTACCGTCGCCCATGCGAGACGAAGCGGAGATCCGCGAGCAGTACGAGTTCCTCAAAGAGCACCTCGAGAGCGAGGAGATGCGCCACGAGGGCGTCAGGGAGATGTTCACTTATTACCGTCGCGCGCTCGGATGGGTACTCGAAGAGGAGCACATATGACCGTTTCTCGCCGACGAAATTCCGTGTAAACGTATCACGAACCGGTCCGTTGTCGGTACCTTTAAGTTCCCCGAGCGAAATGCTTCAGGTGACGCTTCGCTTGGAGGGCCGAAGCGTCAGCGGGGACCAATTCAGGGCGGCAAGCGATCGCGTGGCACTTTTCCCGCCACGCGGTTTGCTTTCCTGTTTCGTACTCACGCCGTCGAGCCACGGCTCAGTCCGGCGACCGCTCGACGGCGCCGACTCAGCGAGGAATTGTACCCGGTGAAACGCTCTGAACCCTAAACATGAACTGACGGTTATGCGATCGCCCGAAGTAATCGGTCATCACGGTTATCATTCGAGGTGAGCGCAAACGTCCGTCGTCGATAGTAATAGCGCTGTTTGCCCCGTAACGACCCGACATATTTATTAAAATTAGACAGGAACTACGATCGGTACTTACCCAATGTACGACCTGACAGGATTCCAGCGTGACTTGCTCTACGTCATCGCTGGTGAGGAGGAACCGCACGGACTGGCGATCAAGGAGGAACTCGAGGAGTACTACGAGAAGGAGATCCACCACGGACGGCTCTACCCGAACCTCGACACGCTCGTCGACAAGGGTCTCGTCGAGAAGGGGCGTCGCGACCGGCGGACGAACTTCTACACTCTGACCCGGCGCGGCCGCCGGGAACTCGAGGCGCGTCGGGAGTGGGAGGCCCAGTACGTCGACCTTTGACGCGGTCGCCGCGACCGACGTCGCCCGCGAAACGGCCGCCCGACGGCGCCGTGAGCGGCGCGATTCGCGGCCGCCCGCCGATCCGAGGTCGTACGCCGGGTACGGTCCAGAATTGCTCGAACCACAACGAATATTTTTAATCGTTGGCCGGTCCAGCGTTGGTATGGACCGAGATACGGTCGAACCGCAGGTCGACACTGTACCCGGGGAGCGAGCGAAGCGGTGGGTCGAGCACCACCATCGGTTCGCCGCTCCGAGCACCTACGTCTACGAGTTCGTCTGGGACACGCAGGCCGACGCGATCGGCCCCTTCTGCACCGACGTCGACGGCAACGTGCTGATGGACTTCACGAGCCACGTCGCCGCCGCCCCGCTCGGCTACAACAACCCCGCGGTTCGCGATCGCCTCGCGGAGTTCGACGTCGTCGACCCGCTGAAGATCGCCGGTCAGGACTTCTACGTCAGTGGCGGTTCCACTCCCGAGGACACCGAGTTCCCCGGCCCGACCCAGCTGATGGAGCGGCTGGTCGACCTCACGAGCGAGTACGACATGGACCGGGTCTTCCTCTCGAACTCCGGCGCCGAGGCCGTCGAGAACGCGATCAAGATCTGCTACGCCCGCGGCGGCCACCGCGCGTTCACCTTCGACGGCGCCTTCCACGGGCGCACCCTCGGTGCGCTCTCGCTGAACCGCTCGAAGGCCGTCCACCGGACGGGCTACCCCGAGGTGCCCGGCGTCGTCGCCCTCCCGTACCCCTCGACCGACGAGGCCTACGAGACGAAGTGGCGCACCGACGGCCCCGGCGGGAACGTCCTCGCGGACAAACTCGACCCCGAGCGGGGCGTGATCGACCCCGACGAGGTGGCGTTCGTCATCCTCGAACCGCTGCAGGGCGAGGGCGGCTACCGCGTCCCCCACCCCGAGTTCGCCCGCGACCTCGAGGCCGCCCGCGAGCGGTTCGATCTGAAGGTGATCGCCGACGAGATCCAGTCCGGTCTCGGCCGCACCGGCGAGATGTGGGGCGTCGACCACCTCGACCTCACTCCGGACGTCATCACCAGCGCGAAGGGCCTGCGCGTCGGCGCGACGATCTCCCGCTCGGACGTCTTCCCCGAGGAGACCGGACGGCTCTCCTCGACGTGGGGCGCCGGCGACGTCATCGCCTCGCTGCAGGGCGTGTTGACGATCGACGCCATCCGCGAGCAAAACCTGCTGGCGAACGTCCGCGAGCGCGGCGAGCAGTTCCGCGCGATCCTCGAGGAGAGCGACGCCGAGGGGATGATCGACGTGCGCGGCCGCGGCCTGATGCTCGCCGTCGAGTTCGACACCAAGGCCCGCCGCGAGGCGGTCGTGAAGGCGGCGATGGAGCGTGGCCTGCTCACCCTCGGCTGCGGGCACAAGACGCTGCGCCTGCTGCCCCCGCTCGACGTCACCGAGCGCGAGATCGACCTCGGCGCGGGGCTGTTCCTCGACGCCGTCGAGGACGTCGCCGAGGAGATGACGACGACGGTCTGAACTCGATTCTCAGCGGTCGCTCGGCTCGCGGTCCGTCCGCACCTCCGTCTCCCGCATCGACTCGTCGTACGTCGACCCCACGGCGATCAGGAACCCGGTCATCGCCGTCACGAGGGCGACGGCACCGATGGCGACGACAGCGACCGAGACGGCATCGCTCGGCAACACGTTCGCGGACGTGAACAGCGAGACCGCCGTCACGCCGGCGATGAGGGTCAGGAGGCGGGCGAACCGGCCGACGTCCACGCCGGTCGACTCATCCGACATATCGGGAGATGGTCGAGAGGACGCCTTCGTACTCGCCGTCGGTCGTCGAGTGCCCCAGCGAGTGGACCGACTGGCAGACCCACACCCCGGCGGTGAAGTTGAGGAACGCGACGAACGAGAGGACACCGAGGTCCCCCTCGACGAAGAGGCCGGACAGTATCGCTGCGACGAACGTCACCGCCATGATCGCGTGGGTCACGAGCGAGCGCACGCCGAAGTCCTGTAGCCGCACGAGGAACTCGAACGCCATAGCCACGACTCTCACCGCCGGCCGGTATATAGCTTGAACCAGCGACTGACCCGGAACGACCGACGCGGGTGAAATGGAGAGGGGGTCCGGTCCGGCTTCCGCCGAGGCTGGCGAAAAGCGAGCCCACGGCGCAAACGCCGGGTCTTCAGAACTGGTAGCGGCGCTCGTCGTCCAGTTGGGGGTAGTCGTCGGCGCCGGTCATCTCCTCGAAGGTCATCCCCGAGAGGTACTCGTCGTAGGTCACGTCGTAGCCGGAGCGAAGCTGGAAGTCGAGTTTGCCGGTGTCGACGGTCGTCTGGAAGAGCATGTGGATCGCCCGGCGGACGAGTTCGTCGGTGGACTCGGGCTCTAGGGCCGTCTCCAGCAAGGCGAGTTCGTTGCGGGTCTCGCGGTCGAGCGAGACGGACAGTTCGTCGCCGAAGGCGGAGTAGGACGCCTGCATCTCGTCGTTCAGGTCGTCGAGGCTCATACGGGAGTGGACTGGAGCGTGGCGTTTAGGCCTTTCGTGGTTCGACGCGGCCGCCCGGCCGGGCCGTTCCCTTTCCGAAATCCTAAACCGGCCCCCTCCCAAGGGCCGTCGATGACCGACGGGGAGTGGACGCTGCCGGACGACCTCGACGCCGTCCGCGAGGCGTTGATCGAGTGGTACGAGGCCGACCACCGCGAGTTCCCGTGGCGCCGGACCGACGACCCGTACGCCATCCTCGTCAGCGAGGTGATGAGCCAGCAGACCCAACTCGAACGCGTCGAGGAGGCCTGGGCGGCGTTCCTCGACCGGTGGCCGACGACCGCCGACCTCGCGGCGGCCGACCGGGCGGACGTGGTCGGCTTCTGGACGGCCCACAGCCTCGGCTACAACAACCGGGCGAAGTACCTCCACGAGGCCGCCCGGCAGGTCGAGGAGGAACGCGGCGGCGAGTTTCCGACCACGCCCGACGGACTGCAGGAACTGATGGGCGTCGGCCCGTACACCGCGAACGCGGTGGCGAGTTTCGCCTTCGACGCCGGCGAGGCGGTCGTCGACACGAACGTCAAGCGGGTCGCCTACCGGGCGTTCGACGTCCCGGACGACGACGGCGCGTTCGAGGCGGCCGCGAACGAACTCATGCCCGAGGGCCGCTCGCGGGTCTGGAACAACGCGATCATGGAACTCGGCGGGGTCGCCTGCACGAAGGCGCCCCGCTGCGACGAGGTCGGTTGCCCGTGGCGCGAGTGGTGTATGGCCTACGCCAGCGGCGACTTCACGGCGCCGGACGTCCCCACCCAGCCCGCCTTCGACGGCAGCCGCCGGCAGTTCCGCGGGCGCGTGATCGCCGCCCTGCGCGAGTACGACGAACTCGCGCTCGACGCGCTCGGCCACCGGATCCGCGTCGACTACGCGCCCGACGGCGAGTACGGCCGGGAGTGGCTCGTCGGGTTGCTGGCGGACCTCGAGGACGACGGGCTGGTCGACGTCGAGGCGGGGCCCGACGGCGAGCGCGTCGCGCGACTGCGGCGGTAACGGACTCGCGCCCGTCACGCGAGCAGGAGGACGCCGATCGCGACGAGGATGAACGCCGCCTTCAGCCCGACGTTGACGAGGATCACCTTCGCGCCGAACTCGGGGCCCCAGATGCCAAACTGGAAGGGGATCGAGCGCTTGACCGTCCCGACGGTCAGCGAGAACAGGCTGCCGATCAGCAACGCGACGACCGCCTGCGCGGGGGTGAGGACGTCGCCGATCATCGGGGCGACGGCGACCGCGCCCGAGGTCGGGTCGACCAGCGAGACGAGGATCGCCGGCACCGCCGCGCCCGGCAGGCCGACGAGGCCCGCGACCGGGTCGACCAGCGCGGCGGGCTCCCGGAGTCCGGCGGCCGCGAGCAGCGAGCGCAGCGCGTCGGCGCGTTCGAGCGCGACGAACACCAGCGAGTAGACGACCGCCAGCCGCGGGACGATCGAGCGCAGCCGATCGGCCGTCTCGTGGCCGGCCTCGCGGACCCGGTCCCGGTGGGTCCGCTCCGCGCTCCCGTCCTCTCCCTCCCCGCCGTCGGTGACGGTCGGATCGACGGCGTCGGCGTCGTACTCGTAGCCCCGCAGCAGGACGGCGCCGGCGACGAGACCGACGAGCGAGATGGCAAGCGAGATGCCGGCGCGCGCGCCGACGTACAGCAGGCCGGCGTGCAGGCCGAGGATGGGGACGATCACGGGGCCGTAGTAGGTGAACACGTGCTGGACGAAGCCGAAGAACGTGTTGACGACGACGGCGACGAGCGTCGCGCGGTCGTCGAGCAGCCCGGACTCGCGAAACTCCGCGAGCATCCCGTAGCCGGCGGTGACCGAGACCGCGTTCGTCAACACGGCCGCGCCGACCTCGTCGGGCAGGTTCGCCGGGTCCGTCAGGTACCGGCCCGCGCGGGCGACGACGTCGACGAGGCCGTACGCGACGGCGAGGTTCGCGAGGCCGACGCCGGCCCCGACGAGGAGCGTGATCGACAGCACGCGCGGCAGCGCGTCGGTCAGCAGGACGGAGACGATCGACGCCACGGCGATACGTAGCGAGTCGACGGAGAAATGTTCGTCGGATCGCTGACGGATCGCGGCTGGCCCCGCCGGACCCGCGGGCCGACACCGGTGTATTTGGCCCGCGAGTCCGTTACCACGGGCATGGCCGACGTGCACGTCCTCGCGATCTGTGGCAGCCTGCGCGAAGAGAGTTACACCCGGATGGCCCTCGAACGGGCGCTCGAAGAGGCCGCCCGCGCGGGCGCGACGACCGAACTGCTGGACCTGCGCGAGTACGACCTGCCGACGTTCGACGCGGACGTCGACCGGGCCGACGCCGGCGACGCGGCGGAACTCGCCCGCCGGGTCCGCGGGGCCGACGCCATCCTGCTCGGGACGCCGATGTACCACGGCTCGTACTCCTCGCCGCTGAAGACGGCACTCGACTACTGCGGGTTCGACGAGTTCCGCGACGAGACCGTCGGACTGCTCGCGGTCTCCGGCGGGGCGTTCCCGGTGACGGCGCTCGAACACCTGCGGTCGGTCTGCCGGTCGCTCAACGCGTGGGTGATCCCCCACGAGGCCGCGGTGCCCGACGCCAGCCGCGCGTTCGAGGACGGCGCGTTCGTCGACCCGTCCCTCGAAGAGCGCGTGGCGACACTCGGCGGGCGCGCGGTGCAGTACGCGAACATCGAACCGGACCCGGACTCCTTCGAGAGCGACCACAACGTCGGCGCGACCGGCAAGTAGTCAGGGGGCGAGCGTCCGCTGGAACCGCCGCTGCTGGGCGAGGAACGCGAACGCGGCGAAGACGACGAGGCCGACCTGGAACGCCTCGATACGGACGACGAGCGACCGCGGCCCGACCGACAGCGGCGCGGTCGTCACCGTCCAGTCGATGAACCACGTCGCGGCCAGCAGCGTCGTCGCGCCGACGGCGACGAGCAGCGCCGGGCCGACGGCGTGGACCGGACCGCCGCGGGGCCGGCGGGAGCCGAACACCCGCCGTTCGAGGACGAACTGCCCGGCGAGCACCGCGGTGAGTACGGCGCCGCCGGCGACGAGCCCCGAGGTTCCCCCGACGACCTCGGCGACGAGGAGCCAGAGGTGCCACGTTCCCGCCAGCGCGAGCGCGGCGGCGAGACGCCGGGGCTGGAGGGGGTCCGTCGGCGCGCTCGTCGTCGCCCCGAAGACGCCCGCCCTGAGCAACGACCCGCAAAACAGGATGCCGAGCCCTGCGAGGGCGGTCGACGTGGTCCGGGGGCCGACGACGACGAGCGTGAACCAGGCGCCGACGCCGACGGCTTCGGCGGCCGCCGCTGACGCCGCCGCGCCGACGCCGACGAGGCGCCGCCGGGTCGTCCGACCGAGCACCCCCGGCGGCCGGAACACGCTCATACCGACCTTTCGGGGACCGGGGAGTTTCGTTATGTGACCCATTATCCGGTTTCGTCGCGTCGCGTACGAACACCGTCACGATCGCGTGAATTGGCAAGCAATTTAACGCAGGCTTTCCCCGCCTAGACCGGATGCACGCGATCACGAACAGCGGGTGGATCGAGGTCATCACCGGGAGCATGTTCTCCGGGAAGACCGAGGAGTTGCTCCGCCGGTTGCGACGCGCGGAGATCGCCGGACAGGAGGTCGCCG
Organism: Salinilacihabitans rarus; assembly: GCF_024296665.1. Classification (NCBI taxonomy): domain Archaea; kingdom Methanobacteriati; phylum Methanobacteriota; class Halobacteria; order Halobacteriales; family Natrialbaceae; genus Salinilacihabitans; species Salinilacihabitans rarus. Next base: position 738,963 of record NZ_CP100762.1, read on the forward strand.
TCTTCTCGCCGGCCCTCGACGACCGTTACGGCGAGGACCACGTCGGCACCCACGACGGCCGCCGCTGGGAGGCCGTCGCGGTCGACCCCGAAATCGAGTACGGGACGGTCGCGGCCGAACTCAACGGCGAGGAGGTCGTCGCCTTCGACGAGGCGAACTTCTTCTCGACCGGCCTCGTCGACGTCTGCGAGCGCCTCGCCGCCGACGGCCGGCGTGTGATCGTCAGCGGAATCGACCAGACGTTCCGCGGGGAGCCGTTCGAACCCCTCCCGCAGTTGATCGCCGTCGCCGAGTACGTCGAGAAGTACCGGGCGATCTGTGCCGTCTGTGGCGAACCGGCGACGCGCAACCAGCGGCTGATCGACGGCGAACCTGCGCACGTAGACGACCCGACTATCCTCGTCGGCGCCGAGGAGTCCTACGAGGCGCGGTGTCGACACTGTCACACGCTCCGGACGGACTGATCGAATGACTCGCTGGATCGAGCGACCCGAGGGCGGGCGCGAGCGCGGCCCGCGCGGACTCGCGGGGGCCTGGGTCGAGGTGCTCGTCCGCCCGCGCCGGTTCTTCCGCGCCGGGATCGCGCCGGGCGATCAGGGGCCCGGACTGACGTTCCTCGTGGCGGTCGTCCTCGCCTCGGAGGCGACGCGGTTCCTCCTCGTCGACGGCTCCTACCCCTCGCTGCCGGTGTCGCCGGCGCTCGCGGCCGTCTTCTGGCTGAGTCTCGTCGCGTTGCTGGTCGCGCCGCTTGCGCTGCACTTCGTCTCGGCGCTGCAGGCCCTGCTTCTCGCGGCGCTCGTCCCCGAACGGGCCGGAATCAGCCGGACGGTCCAGGTGATCGCCTACTCGACCGCTCCCTGCGTCGTCTCCGGACTGCCGGTCCCGGCGCTCCGACTGGTCGCCGCCGCCTACGGCGCGACGCTGCTGATCCTCGGCCTGCGGATCGTCCACGGGACGTCGCTGCCCCGCGCGGCGGCCGCCGGGGCGCTCCCGGCCCTGCTCGTCTTCGGCTACGGCTTCCGTGGCGTCGACGCCGCCCGGACGCTCGCGCTCGGGTGACGCATATTTATACTCCCGGCGGGCGGCGAGGGCGGGGGCCGACGCCCGCTTTCTCGTCCGGTTAGTCCGGTATTGTCCGGCCGGAATCGGCCGGGTAAGTGAGGTCTAACGCCGCGACGTCCGGGAGAACGGATCGAAACGTTGGACAGAACTATTTACGGGGATGTGGTCGACCGCATTATGCCCGACAGGGAACAACAGGTCAAACGCCTGTCCGAGCGCGTCGTGAAAGAGGCAGTGGGCGTCGGCATGGAGTCGTCGATGCGCGAACCGATCGTCGAGGCCGTCGAGGAGGCCGGCGGAACCCAGCCGGCGGTGCGACGGCAGCTACCGCTGGCAGGGGTCTTCCTCGGCATCGGCGCGGCCATCGGCTACCTCGCGGGGCGCGAGGAGGTCGCCGAGCAACTCGGGGCCCCCGACCTCGAATCGGTCGAGGAGCCGGAAATCGTCGAGGAGGTCACCGAGGAATTCGTCGAGGAAGCCGAGGAGGAGGAAGCCGAACCGGAATCGGGGTCCCGGCGGCTCCCCCGACTCGCGCTGGTGCTGGCGCTCGTCGCCGCGGGCGCGCTCGCCCGCCGTCGGCTGATGGGCGAGGAGGAAGAGGAGTGGGAACCGATCGAGGAGTTCGAGCCCGCGGTGGATCAGGAATCCGAGGAGGAAGCGGAGATGGAAGCGGAAGACGAGGGCGAGGCCGAAGAGGAAGAGACCGAGGAGTAACCGACCCGTTCCGGCGGTTCCGTTCGTTTTTCCGCCCCTCGTTCTTTCGTCCGTCGTCCTCGCGTCCTGCCGTCGAGTCTCGCCCGTCGAACGGCGACGCCGGAACTCGCCGCGACGAAGGAGCTAAGGGGCCGACGCCGACACTCTCCCCCAATGCAGACGACCCACCGCGTCGTCGTCGGGGACTCCCGCGACCTCGCGTCAGTCGCCGACTCGTCGGTCGAACTCGTCGTCACGTCGCCGCCGTACCCGATGATCGGGATGTGGGACGACCTCTTCGCGGACCTCGATCCCGCGGTCGCCGACGCTCTGGCGGAAGGCGAGGGCCGGGCGGCGTTCGACGCGATGCACGCCCAACTCGACCGCGTCTGGAACGAGGTCGAGCGCGTGCTCGTCGACGGCGGCATCGCCTGCGTCAACGTCGGCGACGCGACCCGGACCGTCGACGGGAGCTTCCGCGTCTACCCGAACCACGCCCGCGTCCTCCGGGCGTTCGAGGAGCGGGGGTTCGACCCCCTGCCGGACGTCCTCTGGCGCAAGCCCGCCAACAGCGCCGCGAAGTTCATGGGCAGCGGGATGGTGCCGCCGAACGCCTACGTCACCCTCGAACACGAGTACGTCCTCGTCTTCCGGAAGGGCGGCGAGAGCCGGTCGTTCGAGCCCGGCGCCGACCGCCGGTACGAGGCCGCCTACTTCTGGGAGGAGCGCAACCGCTGGTTCTCGGACGTCTGGACCGACGTCCGCGGGGAGTTGCAGGCGCTCGACGCCGCCGACGACCTCCGCGAGCGGTCGGCCGCCTACCCGCTCGAAATCCCCTACCGGCTGATCTGCATGTACTCGGCCTACGGCGACACCGTCCTCGACCCGTTCTGGGGGACGGGGACCACCTCGCTCGCGGCGATGTGCGCCGGGCGGAACTCGATCGGCTGGGAGCGCGAGGAGGCGTTCGTCTCGGTGTTCGACGACCGCGTCGAGGAGGTGCCGGCGCTGTCGCGGCGGGTCTCGCGGCGACGGCTCGAACGCCACCGGGCGTTCGTCGCCGAGCGCGGCGAGGCGGACCTCGAGTACCGCGCCGACCACTACGACGTCCCCGTGATGACGAAGATGGAGGCCGGCATCCGGCTGTTCGAGGCCGTCGCCGTCGAGCGCGACGGGGACGGCTACCGACTCGAACACGCACCGGTCGAGGGCGAGTAAGCGGGCCGAACGGGCCCCGGAGAGGCTGTACGCGCCGGCTTCGCCGTCGTACGCCGGACCTATCGATCCGTACGACCCACCGAAAATCGAACAGTCGTCCCGACTAACTAACCGATTTTTGCCGTCCGATCCACCTTTCATCCCCGTACCATGACGGTATCACGACGCAGGACGATTCAGGCCATCGGCGGCGCGGCCGGCCTGCTCGCGGCCAGCAGCCCCGTCTACGCCCGCGGCGAACACGAGGACGACGAACGCAAGCCGAAAGACGCCGGCGACCGCGCCGACGGCGGCGACGGCCCGACGCCCCCCACGACCGCGGTCCGGGTCGCACACTTCTCGCCGGACGCACCGAACGTCGACGTCTACGTCGAGGGCGAGCGGGTGATCTCCGACCTCGCCTACGGCGACGTGACGCCGTACCTCGAGGCCGAACCGGGCACGTACACCGTGACGATCACGGCCGCGGGCGACCCCGAGACGGTCGCCTTCGAGGGCGACGTCTGGCTGGGTCGCGCGTTCTACACCATCGCGGCCATCGGCGAACTCGGCGCGGGGACCTTCCGGCCGAAGGTGCTCCGCGACGCCGGATCGGCGCTCGTCCGCGTCGTCCACGCCTCCCCCGACGCCCCGGCGGTCGACGTCGCGGCCAACGGCGCGCTCGTGGCCGAGAACCTCTCGTTCGGCGAGTCGACAAACTACGTCGCGGTCCCCGCGGCGACCTACGACGTCGAGGTCCGCCCCGCCGGTTCCACGGACGCCGTCGCCACGTTCGAACTCACCCTCGAACAGGGCGTCGCCTACACGGCGTGGGCAATCGGCTACCTCGGAGGCGACGAGGGCCGCGAGTTCACGCTGCGACCGACCGTCGACGGGCCGATGGCGGCGGACGGCTGAGACGCCGACCGCGGCTCAGGCGGTCGGGCGCGCGCGACGTAACAGGGTCGCGATCCCGAGGTACGCCGGCAGGCAGACGGCGAGCACCCCGACGAGCACTCCCCAGTCCGCGAGGCCGAGCGGCACCGTCCCGAAGTACCGGTTGAGCGGCGTGTAGAGCACCGCAAACTGGAGCAGGACCGAGACGGCGACGGCGCCGGCGAGCCACGGGTTCGACAGCGCGGGCGTCTCGCGCAGCCAGCGGATGACGTACAGTTTCTCGAACTCGAGGACGACGAACCCGGTGAACACCATCGTCATCGCGTACGGGGTGACCGAAGCGGCGCCGTCGAGCGTCAGGAACATCAGCCCGAGCATGACGACGGTGGTCACGAGGCCGGTACCCCCGATCAGGCCGGCCATCTCTCGGTCGAGGATCCCCCGCTCGGCGTCCCGCGGGGGCCGGTCCATCACGTCGCCGCTCTCGGGGTCGGCTCCGAGCGCCAGCGCCGGCAGGCCGTCGGTGAGCAGGTTGATCCACAGCAACTGGACCGCCGGCAACACGAGGTAGCCAAACAGCGAGGCGACGAAGACCAGCGCCACCTCGGCGACGTTGGCGCTCAGGAGGTAGGCGACGAACTTCCAGATGTTGTCGAAGATCGCCCGCCCCCGCTCGACCGCACGCTCGATCGTCGCGTAGTCGTCGTCGAGCAAAACGATGTCCGAGGCCTGTCGCGCGACCTCGGTGCCGCGGATCCCCATCGCGACGCCGACGTCGGCGTTCTTCAGTGCCGGCGCGTCGTTGACGCCGTCGCCGGTCATCGCGACCTCGTGGCCGCGATCCTGTAGCGCGCGGAGGATACGGACCTTGTGCTCCGGCGAGGTGCGCGCGAAGACGTCGACGGACTCGACGCGCTCGCGAAGCCGGTCGTCGTCCATCGCCTCGATCTCCCGCCCTTCGAGCATCGTCGTCCCGAGGCCGAGCGACTCGGCGATGGCGGTCGCCGTCCGGACGTTGTCGCCGGTTATCATCTTCACGTCGACGCCCGCCCCCCGCGTCGTCGCGATGGCGTCGGCCACCTCCTCGCGCGGCGGATCGATCATGCCCGTCAGTCCCACGAAGACCAGTTCGTCTTCCAGCTCCTCGCCGTCGGCCGGCTCCTCGACGTAGGCCATCGCCAGCACGCGGAGAGCGTCGTCGGCGAACGCGTGGACCCGCTCCGCGATCCGCTCGCGGGCCGCCGGCGTCATCGCCGTCGGGCCGTCCTCGGTGAGCACCCGGTCGCAGCGCTCGACGACCACCTCGGGGGCGCCCTTGACGTAGCCGACGTCGTCGTGGACGGTCCCCATCCACTTGCGCGCCGAGGAGAACGGCACCTCGTCGGTCCGCGGGTTGGCCTCCCGGAGGGCGGCGACGTCGAGGCCGCGGCGCTCGGCGGCCGCGACGAGCGCGCGCTCGGTCGGATCGCCGTCGTCGGCCGTCGCGTCGTTACAGAGCGCGCCGATCCGCAGGAGGCGTTCCTCGCGGTCGGAGGGGGCCTCGTCGGTCCGCGCGTCGACGACCGCGTCGTTCACCCAGAGGCGGCTGACCGTCATCTCCCCGCGCGTGAGCGTCCCCGTCTTGTCGGTGCAGACGACGTCGACGGCGCCGAGCGCCTCGACCGACGGGAGCCGGCGGACGAGCGCGTTCTCCTCGGACATCCTGCGGACGCCGAGCGCGAGCGTCAGCGTCACGACCGCCGGCAACCCCTCGGGGATGGCGGCGACGGCAAGCGACACCGCCGTGAGCGCCGCCTGAAGCGCCGACGTCCCCCGGAGGAGCAACAGCGGCGCGACCAGCGCCGAGAGCGCGAGCACCCCGAGCCCGAGGGTCCGCCCCAGCGAGTCGAGTTCCGTCTGGAGGGGCGTGCGCGTCGCCTCGGTCGTGGCGAGTTCCTCGGCGATGTCGCCGACCTGGGTGTCCATCCCGGTGTCGGTGACGACGGCGATGCCCCTGCCGCGGGCGACGTTCGTTCCCTTGTAGATCATACACTCGCGCTCGGCGAGGGACGCGTCGGGGTCGACCGCCGCCGGCGACTTCGAGACCGGGGCGCTCTCGCCGGTGAGCGGGGCCTCGTCGACCGCGAGGTCGGCGACCTCGAGGAGGCGGGCGTCGGCGGGGACGACGTCGCCCCCGCGCAGGACGACGACGTCGCCCGGGACGACCGCCGTCGCGTCGACCTCGACGTCCTCGCCGTCCCGGCGGACGGTCGCCGACGGGGCCGCAAGCTGGCGGAGCGACTCGAGGCTGCGCTCGGCCCGGTAGTCCTGGACGAAGCCGAACACGCCGTTGGCGACGACGATGATCGCGATCAGGACCGCGTCGACGGTCTGGCCCGCCCAGACCGAGAGCGCGGCCGCCCCGAGGAGGACCCAGATCAGGGCGCTGTCGAACTGCGCGACGAAGATGTCAACCGGCGACCGGCCGCCGCCACGGACGATGTCGTTCTCGCCGTACTCGTCGAGCCGACGGCGCGCCTCCTCGGCCGTGAGCCCGTCGGCCCGCGACTCGAGGTCGTCGAGGACGCGGTCGGCCGACCGGCCGTGTGGTCGCGTGGACACGGGTGGACCTTTCGGCGGAACGGATAAAACTCCTCCCGCCGCGGAAGCCGTCGATCGACTATCCGTGCGGCGGTTTCCGGCCAGTCGAGGTGGGCACCAGCGGAGTTAATGCCCGTCCGACGAATGGTCCGCGTATGACGTTCGTCGTCCCATTCGACGCGTCGGAGCTCGCGGAGGCCGCGCTGGAACGGGCAGTCGAGTACGGCCACGCCCTCGACGAGGAGGTCGTCGTCGTGACCGTCGTCCCCGAGCGCAAGCGGTACGCCATCGAGAAGGGGTGGATCGACGAGGACGGGTCGTTCGACGTCGACGCGGTCGTCGAACGCCTGTGCGACCGCGTGGCCGCGCTGGCGCCGGACGCGTCGTTCGACTGCGAGTGCATCCGCGAGTTCCCGCCCGAGGCGGAACTCGCCGAACGGGTCGAACGGCTCGCCCGGAAACACGACCCGTCGGTCCTGTTTCTCGGCACGGACAACGTCGGCCGCATCGCGACGCCGCTGACGAGCGTCGGCGCGCACGTCGCCGACGAGGAGGTCTGTGACGTCCACGTCGTGCGCCGGCCGACCGCGCGGGGCGACGCCGACCTCGACTCCGGGGCCGACGCGGCGTCGGAGTAGCCCCGCCGGGTCGCGCCGGCCGCACCCGCCGAGCCGCCAGCCGAACCGCGTCTCCCGGACCGCGCCTCGCCGTCGAACGGCGACGGCACGTCCGCGTCCCGACAACCGCAGGCACTAGCGCTTTCACCGGCGACCGGGTACCGCGCCCGAAGGCATGAGCGACACACCGACCGACCGGTCCGCCGAGACCGGCGCGACCGCCGACGTCGAGCGGGGGCGCGACTACCTGAACACGGACGTGATCCAGTGGGTGAGCGCGCTGGCCGCGCTGCTCGGCCTCTGGCTCGTCGCATCGCCGTTCGTCTTCGAGGCGACGGAGACGGCGGTGTGGAACGACACGATGACCGGGACGGCGATCTTCCTGCTGGCCGGCTACAACTTCTACCGGCTGTCGAAAGACCGGCTGGCGAGCGTCGGCGTGGCGTCGCTCGCGGTCCTGCTCGGCCTGTGGGCGCTCGTCTCGCCCGCGGTCGTCACGATGGGCAGCAGCCAGTTGGCGACGAGCACGGCCGTCTCCGGGCTCCTCGTCGCGGCCCTCTCCGGCTACAACGCCTACGCGAACAGCAGGGCCGACGCGCCGGCCCGCGCGCGGACCCGCGCCTGACGCGCCGCGACGTCGTTTCGTTTTCGGACCCCCCGATCCGCCGGCCCCGATCCGGGGTCGGGCCTCGCTACTCCCGCCCTCGCCCGCCGACGTCGGCCGCTCCCGGGATCCGCCCCCGGGCGAGTCCGTCGCGACCGTAGTACGCGACGATCGCGACGACGACGAGGAGGTGGACCAGCAACTGCACCCCCACGACCTCCCCGACGGCGGCCTCGTCGATGACCCCCTCGACGACGATCTGATCCGGGGCGAGCGGGAGGATCACGTCGGCGGAGTTCGCCATGGCGTGAAGGACCATGACGATCAGCACGCTCCCCGTGCCGTTGTACGCCCACGCCAGGATGACCGAGAGCAGGAGGATTCCGAAGAACCAGCCGATCTGATTGACGAACGGGAACCCGGAGTGGGGCGTGACGGGCGCGAGGAAGTACGGCAGGTGCCAGCCGGCCCAGACGACGCCGATCACGAGACTCGCCGTCAGCGCGCCGTACCGGTCGTTCAGCCGGGCCTGCGCGAAGCCCCGCCAGCCGGGTTCCTCGTTCAGGCCGCCGCTCACGGTCAGCCCGAAGAGGAAGATGACGGCGAACAGGACGGGCGACGGCAGCGCCCGTCCCAGATCGACGGGGCCGCCGATCACCGCGAGCACGCCGGCGACGGCGGCCGTGATGGCGAGCGGGAGCCCCAGCGCGACGACCCACCAGTACCAGCCGACCCGCCAGCGGGTGATCTGTCGCGCCCACGCCCGGACGTCGTCGCCCCGCAGCCACGTCACCGCCGCGGCGCTCACGGGCGGGCCGAAACTCCCGACGTAGACGAGAATCGCCGCGATCCAACTCGGTTCCATGAACACCGCCGGCGCGGAGACGATCCACGTGTAGGCGTACGCGCCCACGAAGAACGCCGCGACCGGGTGGTCGTCGACCAACGGGAGCCGATCGTTCGACATCGGCGGTACCGTCGCGGACCGGGAGGATAAACGTGTCGTTCTAAATATATGTTGTCGGACCCGTCACGGGACCGCGTTTGAGATAGAGGGCTGACAGGAACCGGGGACGTGCCGGTCGTCCTCGGCCGGTGACCGCCGCGCCCTCACTCCGGGAGCGTCACGGGTTCGAACCGGCGGAGGCCGAAGTACGTCAGGACGACCGCGCCGAACCCCGTCAGCAGGAGTCCGATCGCGAGCAGGTCCCCGACGACCGGGACCGCACTCGACGCCTCGAGGAGGACCACCACGACGGCGACTCCGAGGGCCGTCGCCAGACCGACCCGCGGCGTCTCCAGTCGCCGCCCGACGAGGTATCCCAGAGCGACGACGCCGTAGGCGACCGCCGCGGCGCCGAGCAGCAGTCCGAGGAGGCTCACCGGGACGAGGACCAGCGTGAACGCCATGAAGACGAACACCGACAGGAACGTCACGAAGACGAGGCCGCCGACCGTGAGACTGATCAGCGCGTGGTCGCGCGCGGTCGCCCCGACGTTCTCCAGCAGCGTCGGCCACCGCCGGGAGAGCCACGCGCCCGCGAGCGCCAGCGCGAGCGTCGCGAGGGCGGTCGGCAGGTACGCGGCGACCGGGCCGGGATCGTTCCGCGTGACCTCGACGGCCGTCCGCTCGGCGACGACGGCCCCGTCCGCGGTACGTTCCGTCCCGGCGACGTGCTGGAGTCGTCCCTCGATCGCCGCGCCGTCTTCGAGGGCGAGCACTCCGGCGAGTTGCGTCACGTCCCCCGCGACGGTCCCCTCGACTCGCAACTCGCCGCCGATGACGTAGACCGGGCCCGGCACCTCGGCGTCGGGGGGAACCGTGACGGTCGCGTCCCCCACGATCAGCGCCCCCCGGTGGTCCGTGACCTCGTGATCGCCTTCGATGACGAACTCGGCGGTCTCGACGTCGGCACCGCCCGCCGAGAGCAGCAACAGCGCGAGGATCAACAGCGGGATGAGTTCCAGTTTCACGACGCGGACACCCCCCGGGCCAGTTCAACCATCCGGTGGACGTACAGCGCCACCGGCAGCGAGACGACCAGCAGCAGCGCCAGCGCGTTCACGTACGTCAGGTGAGTCAGCAGCGGCAGGCCGATTCCCTCGGAGTACAGCGCCAGCGCCGTGCTGAGAAACGTCGCCAGCCAGCCGGCGATGCCGACGCCGAGGGCGGTGTGCGTGCCGACCGTCTCGGGCGTCGAGAGGTCCGGCCAGAGCGCGAAGTTGAGCGTCGTGTAGAAACTGACCGCGAGGACGTAGAACATGGGCATCAGAAGCGGCGGGGTCCCGTCCGAGCCAAACCGGATGTGGAAGACGTACTGGAGGTGGGTGAACGCGAACAGGCCGAAGACCCAGAGGAACAGCCACTTCCGGTCGAAGCTCGTGTACAGGACCCCGGCGACGAACGCGCCGACGAGGTGCACGCCGGCGATGAACAGCCGAGTCCCCACCTCCGGAGACTGCCACGACGTGTAGATGTAGATCGGTGTCTCGATGATCCTGAGGAAGCCGAGGCTGTCGACGAAGAAGACGCCGAACATCAGCGCCACGAGCCCCCAGAACGTGGCGCTCGTCGTCCGAATCGGCTCCGGGCGGCAGAACCGGCCGGTCCCGAACGCCTCGTGTTGTCGCGCGAGGGCGTCGACGAACGGGACGCGACGCAGGGACAGCACGCCGAGGACGACGACGGCGGGGGCCATCGCGGCGGCCATCACGGCGCTGAACTCCTCGATGCGCCACTCCATCGGGTACAGCGCCGCGGCGAAAAACGAGAGGCCGGCCACGGCCGCGGCGACGTACCCCCGGTCCCGGACGGGAACGAAGTCGATCATGAAGCTGAACGTCACCGGAATCCCGACCCCGAGCGGCAGCGCACAGACCGCCACCCAGAGCCCGAACTGCCACGGGGAACGCACGTACGGCGCGGCGGCCGTCAGGACCAACTGGACGAGGACGACCGCGAACAGCAGGCGCAACTTCGCGTACAGGTCGGCGCTCGTCCCGCGGCGGTCCATCAGGACCCCGCTCGTCACGGCGACGACGAGCGTCAGGAGCGCGAGCGCCGCCATCGCCATCGAGACCGTTCCGGGGGGCAGGCCGACGAGGCGCGTCCCGAGGTCGATCAACCCGAGTTGGACGAAGGTGAGGTTGTAGTAGTAGCCCGCCGCGAGCGCCGCCACGTAGATCAGGTACCCGGAGACGGGGACCCACCGGCGCTCGCGAACGAACTCGATCAGTTTCATTCACCGAGTGGTGGTCGGCCGGGGAGATAAAATCATCCGATAGGGAACACGTTGTCAGCCGAGACACGTTACCGCGTTCGAGAGACGGAGTCGACAGGACCGCGTGAACGGGCAGCCACGGGCGGATGCGTCGGTGGGCTGTGAGGCGGACGGTCGCTTCGCTTCGGAGAGGTCCGTCGAGACCCGGGAACGTGACATCGAACGGAGCGCCTCGGCGGCGTCTGAACGCACCGTCACACCCGCCGTCGGCGAGTGGCGGGTTCGTCACGTCGCCGTCGACGACGTGGGTCGACGCCGTAGAAGTCCCGCAATCGCCGCGGGTGACGCAGTTGGTCCCCGGAGAAATACCGGGCCATGCTATTTGAGGGTCACACGTGTTAGACCACTTATGCCCCCGGATGGGCCTCCTTCCGACGGGAATTCCCGTCTCTCTACGGACTTACAGGCGGGAGTACGACACTGGGGTCCAGCGATCGCCGTGAGTCTGACGACGTTCATCGTGGTCCTCAACGCATCCCTGATGAACGTGGCGATCCCCACGATGGTAGACGACTTCGATACCACGGTCACCGTGATTCAGGGGGCGGTTTCACTCTACTCGCTGGTGACGGCTGCGCTGATTCTCCCGGCCGGTACGCTGCCGTCCCGACATAGTATTCGGCGTGTACTGACGGTCGCACTGATCGCCTATGCCGGCGGGACGGTGGTGGCGTCGATTAGCTGGAGTACGACGGTCCTCTACGTCGGCTGGTCGCTCATCCAGGGTGCCGCGGCCGCCGTGATATTCCCCCTGACGTTTACCGTCCTGATAGTCAGTTACGAAGACGACGACCGGGCGAAGGCGTTCGGACTGTTGGCTGGCGTTGGCGGGGTTGGATCGACTCTCGGACCGATCATCGGCGGCGCACTGACCACGTACGCGAGTTGGCGGTGGGGATTTACGCTGCAACTCGTCGGTGTGGGGGTTGTTCTCTTCTTCGCTCAGTACGTGAGTCCGAACCCGCTCTCAGAAACGCGCGATTCGCTGGACAGCGGTGGGACGGCGCTATCCATCGTCAGCGTGACGTCGCTCGTCACTGGATTCGTTCTGAGCGGGAAGTACGGGTGGGTAGTCCAACGGCGGCCCTTCTTCGTCGGCGAGATGCAGTTCAATCCGCTCGGGACGTCGCCGGCGATCTGGTTTCTCGGGGGCGGACTCCTCGCGTTCGCCGCGTTCGTCCAGTACGAACGCCGAATGGAACGTGCCGGGAAGTCACCGCTCGTTCCGCTGCACGTACTGACGAACCGGACGTTCTTGTCCGGTGTCATCACGTACAATCTCCGTTCGATAGTCTCGGCTGGCTTCCTGTTTATCGTCCCGGTCTATCTCCAGGCGGTACTCGGATACACCGCCTTCGAGACTGGGCTCGCGTTGTTACCGTATTCGCTCGCATCGATCCTCTTCTCGACGTTTTCGACTAGCTGGCGCAAGTACATCTCGCCAAAGACGCTCATCCAGATCGGTATCGTGTGTATTGGCGTTGGACTGGCGCTGTTGTACGAGCAGACGGGCCCCGATCAGACGATCAGCAGGATGGTTATCCCGGTGGCGCTGTATGGAACCGGCGTCGGACTCATACTGGCACAGATCACCAATATGACGATGTCGGCCGTGCCGACCGCGGACTCCGCCGCGGCATCCGGAGTCCTGAACGTGAGCTACTCGATCGGGTTCTCCCTGGGGACGGCAGTCGTTGGCTCGTATTTTCTCGGACACTTCTACGGCGGCGTCGTCGATAGAGTGCTCCGAGCGGAACACGTGACCCTTTCGACGGAGCAACGAAACGACCTGGTGATCGCTCTCGAAGATGCCGCAGAGACGGCGACCGAAGCCACGCAGCAAGACTTCCTGAACCAACTCACTCCCGTCCAGCGACAGTTGCTCGAGGGCATCTTCGAGGCTGCGATGTTCGACGCGCAACGGGCGGGGCTGCTCCTCCTCGTACTGGTCGTGTTGCTCCTGCTCGTCGCATCGACGTTCTTGCCGCGGCAGATACCGGGAGGCGACGACGAAACCGACCAGCCCGAATCGTCCCGGGGTTCGACGCGTGAGTCTCCCGACACGGCCGTGGAGGACTAACCGAACCCACCAACCCGGACACCGCGGATGCGAGCCGTCGTCCTCTCGGTCGACTCGGGGCGGTTCGAGGGATGTCAGACGGTTACTACCGATCCACTCGGGACGACGTCGGCCGTGACCGCGCCGGAGTCCGGTCGTTTGCCTCCAGGAAGGAACGAGTGGGTCGGGGTGGATTCGAACCGCCGACTTCCCCGGAAATTCGGCCGTACAGGCCCGCTGTGGCGCGATTCGGAATCAAACAATGCCCGAATCAATCGCGCCAGACGAAGCAGTCGAACTGTACCTACAAGACCGCAAGCCCGAGGGAACGAAGCCGACGGACAGGAATCACACGTATCTCAACCGCTTCCTCGAGTGGAGTGTGTTGATCGCTCACAGTCACATCGACCGCCCGTAGGAGTGTCGTAGCGTATACAGTTACGACAGCCGGTATGAATTGCAGTATATATCCTGTAAAACGTTAGCGGCGGGGACGTTCTATCTCCGACTGCAATGAAACGTCAGGCACACCCGTTAGGTCGGCAGCGATCCGGTGGACGAGCCATGACTCCACTACCAGCAGTTCAGGCGAGTACAGACCGGAGGACGGCCCACGATCGTTCCCGAACGAACGTACCGCTGGAGGGATCGTATGCCCGGTGAACGGACGCCACACGTCGCCGAGCGCGAAGCCCACGTCGTCGGCGGCGGCATCGCCGGACTGGCGGCCGCCGCGTTCCTGATCCGCGACGGCAACATGCCCGGCGAGAACGTTCATCTCTACGAGAAACTCGACGTCGTCGGCGGGGCCCTGGACGGTGCAGGCAACCCCGACGACGGGTACGTTACCCGCGGTGGGCGCATGTTCAATTTACCCGTCTACGAGTGTACCTGGGACCTCTTCCGGACGATCCCGTCGCTGGAGGACCCGAGTACCTCGGTCACGGCGGAGATGAAAGAATACAACGAGATCCACGAGACCTACGCGGAGACGCGGCTGGTTGAGGACGGCACCCGCCTCGACGCCTCGCAGTACGAACTGAAGATGCGCCACCGGATCTCGCTGGTTCGACTTCTGCTGACACCCGAGGACCGACTCGGAGACACCCGGGTCGAGGAGTGGTTCGACGACGACTTCTTCGAGACGAACTTCTGGTACATGTGGGCGACGATCTTCGCCTTCCAGCCCTGGCACAGCGTCGCCGAAGTTCGGCGATACATGTACCGTTTCTTCCACGTATTCCCCGGTCTACACACGCTGGAAGATGTCGACCACACCAGGTACAACCAGTACGATTCGATGGTCCTGCCGCTTCGGCGCTGGCTCGAAACCCGTGGCGTCGACTTCCAGCACGACTGTCGCGTGACCGACATGGACATCGTGACTTCGCGAGCGGGTCGAACCGTCGAGCGACTCCACTACGAGACCGACGACGGCACCGAGAGCGTCGTGGTCGACCCGACGGATCTGGTCTTTTTCACCAACGGTTCGATGACCGACGGCTCGGACCTCGGATCGTGGGACGAAGCGCCCGAAACGAACGAGACGGGTGCCTCCTGGGAGTTGTGGAAGTCGATCGCCGAGGACAACCCGCAGTTCGGCGATCCCGAGGTCTTCGCGGGCAACGTCCAGGAGACCAAGTGGGAGTCGTTTACCGTCACGCTGGAGAACACCGACCTGTTCGATCACATCGTCGAGTTCACCGACGAGGAACCGGGCAACGGGCTGGTGACCTACGTCGACTCGTCGTGGCTTCTGTCCACCGTCCTCGTACCCGACCCGCACTTCGCGAACCAGCCCGACGACGTGAAAATCCTCTGGGGGTACGCGCTGTTCCCGGACCGGGAGGGTGACTACGTCGACAAGAAGATGTCCGAGTGTACCGGCCGGGAGATCCTCGAAGAGATCGCCTATCACGTGCAGTGTGAGGACCGCCTGCCGGAGATCCTGGAGGACGTGGACTGCGTGCCGTGCATGATGCCGTTCATCACGGCCCACTTCCAGCCCCGCGAGCCCGGCGACCGTCCCCCCGTCGTTCCCGACGGCTCGAACAACCTGGCGTTCCTCGGGCAGTACGCCGACCTCCCTCGGGACGTCGTGTTCACCGTCGAGTACTCGGTGCGGACGGCGATGACTGCCGTCTACGAACTGCTCGACCTCGATGCGGAGATTCCACCCGTGAACAAGCACTACCGCAAGCCGGGCGTACTCGCGGATGCAGTGAGCGCCTCGTTCGATTGACTGACAGCGGCCGTGCCGTTTCCTGTCACGGCCCGTTGCCCGTTCGATGGGTTGGGGCGGACAGAACGCGAGGAACGAGTTGACTCTTCGATGTCGTTCGTGCGTCGGAGACGCTCTCTACTGGCGGTCCGTGAGAACGATGAGCACGGACAAAGACGATCTCGAACCGCTCGATCCCGAGACCGGGGTTGAGCTGTTCCTCGAACACAAGGCGACCGACTGCACAGACTCGACCGTCCGGAACCACCGGTACCGGATGAAGAAATTCCTGAACTGGTGTGACGCTGAGGACATCGACAACCTAAACCACCTGTCGGGCCGTGACGTTCAGCGTTTCCGACTCTGGATCGCCGACGACGACGATGTCAACGCGCTCACAATGAAGAACCTGATGTCCGGGTTCCGCGTCTTCCTCAAGTGGGCTGGCTCAGTAGAAGCGGTTCCGGAGAACCTCTACTCGAAGCTGATGATCCCTCGCGTTCGACGGAGCGAACAGAGCAGCGAGAAGATTCTCGAAACCGAACGGGCAGAGGAGCTCCTTGAGCATCTCTCACGGTACGAATACGCGTCGATGCATCACGTCCTGTTCGCCCTGCTCTGGGAGACCGGAATACGCATCGGAGCCGCGAATTCGCTCGACTTGACCGACGTGGACTTCGAAAGCGAGCGAATCGAACTCGTACACCGTCCCGATCAAGGCACGACGCTGAAAAACGGGAAGAGCGGTGAGCGGCTAATCGCTCTGTCGCCCGAACTCACGGAGGCACTCAAAGAGCACGTCGAAACGTTCCGACACGACGTCGCTGACGCCCACGGACGAGACCCGTTACTGACCACGGAACAGGGACGGATGACTCGGAGTACGATCCGTCGGAAGGTGTACCAGGTCACTGCGCCGTGCTACCTCCGGAAGTCGTGTCCCGACTGTCACCAGGGCCAGGATAAGAAATGCCAGGAAGCAGTCGGTCCGCACGCGATTCGCCGCGGCAGCATCACGCACTTCCTCACGGAAGACGTGCCGGTCGAGGTAGTCAGCGACCGAATGAACGTGAGCCGGAAAGTGCTCGATAAGCACTACGACAAGCGATCAGCGGAGGTGAAACTGGAACAACGCCGCGGATACCTCGACGAAATCTGAGGACACCGTCCAGTAACCACTTGCCCCAATTTTCTGAGGGTCCACATCACTTTGCGCCGATCACACCGTCTCGGAAGCGTAGCGAGTGACCACTCGGGTTCTTCTGTTGCCCGGCCTCACCTATCGATATGTCATCTACTGAACCCGGCTCCGAGTGGCGCGTAGAATGGGCCACACCGACGCCAAGCGACGACGGCTATCTCGATAACATCGTACTGAGCCGCGAACAAGCGGTCGAGTACGGCGACGAGCTCGTGATGTCGCTACGAGTGGACGGGTCGATGCTGCGGGAGCGAGGACTCGATCCTGACGAACCGTTCGCCTGGAAGATCGAGGATGGAGAGCTACTAACCAAACAAATCGCTCGCCAGACGTTTGAAGAAGTCGCGGAAGCCGACCGTAACGACTCCTACCACGCTCGTCAAGTGCTGGAACACAGGGCCAAGCGACGGATTCGGAATTCTCAGTAGTAATCGTACACATAGAGCATCGTGATGGTGGCGTTCGCCATTCTGCATCGTCTCGATCCCATGCATATGACGTCAACCTGTGACTGATTCACAGCGTGCAGGTGCCTCAGGAGCTGGTTAGAGCACTCCGCTGGGAACCAGACCGAGGTTCACGAGGTTGAACGCTATCAACCCGACGAACAGCGTGTAAGCGGTCGCACCTTTTAGTACCCGTCCGCGGCTCGGCCGAAGCGCCGTCCCGGGACTGGAGGTCAGCGCTCCAAATTCCCGGCGGAGGCGACGTAACATCTGCCCACTAGCAGCGATTCCAGCGAACACCGGTACGAGTACCGGGTGCAACGGGCTCGTGAACCCGTCGGAGAACCGGTCGAACGTCGCCTGATCCTCAGGCGGCGACTCTTCAGTCCCTTGTTCGGACTGCTCCTTCGCTGTTTCCGTCTCCTCCGCCTTCGACTCCGTCGATGCACTGTCCTCTCTGTCTGCGTTGTATTCTACGAGCGCTTCCGTGTCTACGGTCCCGTCGCTGTTGAGGAACATCTCTACGAGCTCCCCTGCGTCGATGGTTGCCTCAGGGTCGCCGTAGCCGTCGAATATCTTCTCCAGTACCTCAAGGCGGTGCTTCCGTTTCCGCTCTTCAGATCGCCTATCGTAGTGTTTGTTCAACACCGGGACCGACACATCAACGCGGTCGGCGAGGTGATCTTTCGGTTCACCGCTCTCGATCTGGTGTTCTATGGACCACCGCCGAAGTGGGTGTGGGCTGTGACTGGACGGACAGTCGGACGCGTATCGGCTCTTTGTGGCTTTACACGTGTCTATGCTCCGGTCGTACGGACACTCCCCCGAGAACTCGCAAGGGCGTGTGAGCTTGTACAGGTCACGTCGAATCGTCGTGATTTCTGGTCGGCCGTTCTCCGTGGTCAACAGTGGCTTCCGCCCGAACTTGTCTTCCACGTCGTGACGCTGCGGGCTGTTCAAATAGCGACGGATCAGCTCGGCGAGCCCCCTCGAAATGTTCTGATGGCGTTGCCCGTCCGTGCCGTTTTTCAGCGGCGTTCCGCGCTCGTCCGGAAACCCTCTCTCGGGGCGATGTCGAAGCCGAATCACCTGCTCCTCAACGTCCACATCCCTAACGTCGATTGCACGGATCGCGCCGACTCTGTTCCCGAGTTCTTTGATTAGGCGGTACTCGACGTGTCGACGTGAGCATGGTTCGTGTGTTTCGAGGTAGTCGAGCGCTGCCTCAACGAGTTCGTCGCTCGGCTTCTCGTCCGACACGTCTTCATCGTCAGGAACATTCGGAATCGGTGTCTTGTTCGGCACGCTCGGATACACCGCTTCGATCTCGACACAGTAAACCAGAAACCGACGCACGGCGCTCATAATCCCGTTGAGGCTCACGGTGTTGTTGTCGGAGGTGTTCTGACACCAGTTCTTGAACTGTCGCAGCTGACGACCTCTGATATTGTTCATGTTCTCAATCCCATCTTCCTCGGTCCACTCGACGAAGAGTTCAACGACGTCTTCGATGGTCCGTCGAGTCGCGTACCTGGCGTTCTCCCGCTCATCCAGATACGTCTCTTTGGCCTCCTGAGGAGTGATTGGTTCCAACGTATGTTCTCTCATCGTTCAGGTGCACCGGCATATTAACCAGTTGTATATAATGGCTGGCCCTGAGCCGATAATATATAAAAACCCAGGCCAGGAGGCCCCGATATTGAGGAGTTCTACAGTCGTAACTGATCTGTGTATCGCCCCGTAGTCATGCGATTACAAAACAACTGTCGCACAGACATCGTCCAGGAGCCTTTCAGCGGCCGAGTATATAAACGAACGCAATGATTCGGAGGAACGAGTCGATGGTTTCCTCTCATTATCAACTAGGAAACAATCACCACAACTTCTTCTTCAGAACCCTCGGTAATGAAATCGTGATTTCCAAAATTAGATCTTAAAAACGCCGCTGACACGCGTGATGACATCCGACTCTTGGAGTTATCTGACCTGCTGGCCACTGATACGAACGCGTAGCAGGGAGTGTCGGTAGCCTACAGGAACTCATCAACGGTGACGTCTCTCCAGTCGGGGAGGACGTTGTTCAATTCCTCTCGGCGGAAGATGCCGTCTCTCGTTCCGAACACTGCCCGGATATCATCTAGATTCAGGTACGGTTCCCGGAGACGGAGTACCATAAGTTCCTCAAGTAAATCAGCACTGAGGAATACGATACTCTCTACGGCAGTCGTCTCGCGGAGCTCACGGAGCGTGCCCTGATCGGGATTAGTGAACGTGGAGGATACGATAGCGAAGTAGATGCGACGAACGCCTTGATCGCGCAACTGCCGCGCGTGGGTCTCGATGTACTCTCGAATCGCCCGGTCGTCCGTGGCGATGGAGTAGCCGTCACCGCGGACTTTTGCGTCGTAGATGATGGCGTAGTCATTTCGAACGGCGGTAGCGATACCGTCAGGCTGACGACCGGATCCCTGCCCGAGTTCTTCGACATCGAAGCCGAGGATTCGGAACGAGTGGTGGAGCTTCTCCTCGAAGACGACGGCTAGATCTCTGTCTTGCTCTTCGTATTCTGCTTCAGTCTCACTGTCTCGTTCTGCGACAGCGCTTAGGTCAGAGACGATAGGTGGGAGGAAGCTGGCGAGAACATCTTCCTCCTGAGAACTGCCCGTCGGATCTACGTCCTCTTCCTCATCTGCTTCCCACTCTGGGCGGAGTTCTCGATCCCAGTAGATCGCATTCGAGATGTCTCGGTATTCCCAGTCGGCATCTGTCGTTTCTGTGGCACGGTCGATTAACGCGTCCAGTGCTTCGATGAATTCGACGTAGTCCTCACCGTATTCTCCATCCTGTACGAACCGGTCGTGATCTTCTAAGTAGCGCTCACTTGTGACGTAGAAGACAGGATACTCGGTCGGCGCTTGAAGATGCCAGAAGTAACTGAGAAAGAACATCGCAGGCTTGTAACGAGGCTCTGCATCGATGCTGTTGTCGCGGTAGGTTTGCGCCAAGTCGGCGTGCGCATTGATTCGCTCCGCAGCCTCGGCCCTTGACTCGGGCTTGGGGAGAATCTCTCGTAGGTGGACAGCGAGCTCCTCCTGATCGGGAGTTGCGTTCCACATCTGGTTGAAATGCATCTGCCCGTTGAACCCATCAAACCCCCAGTACGGGTGTTGCTTGTTGAGGCCGTCGTTGCGCGGTTTAAATTCCTCAAGCGCAATTTCCCCGTCGAGAAACTGATTCAACAATGGAAGGAGACGTTCATCCCGAACCTGATCGCGCTTCTCATTGCGCTCACGATATCGTGATTGCGCTCGGTCGCTCTGAAGAAACGCTTCGAACAATTCAGAGGGATCGGTCATTGTTCCCACAATATCCCGGCGGAGACAAAAACCCACGCGGCAGAGATTGTAAGCTCCGCGCGCGTTTCAATCCGGTTCTTGAGTTGACTCACTGTTGTTTATCGAACTCCGCAGCCTTCTCTGAGAGTTCTTCCAGACGCTCTGAGAACTCGTTGTCCCACTCCGTTCCAAATGCACGGTCGTACAGTCTCGGCACGAGTAACAACCCCATCCACATCATTCGTTCCTCTATCTGAGAACGGTTGAGTTGCTGTATATCCTGACTTAGAACGTCGGCGTCACCGGTATTATCGAGAACAAGGGCGAGCAAATTGACGTCCTCAACAAGAGCCACTGTCGCAATATCCGCCAACCCAGCTCCGATATCTCTAGATAGGTTCGAGTAGCCGACTGTCCCAGAATCCAGTTCCCGTTCCTCACTCAGTATCTCGGTCAGGTACTCCATTGAACGCCCGCTAAGGAACCCTCGGCGACTCGCTGCCGTCCCTGTCGGAGGTATCTGGTCTGTGTCGCCCCCGATCTCAGCGAGCGGGTGGCCACATTGGCCGCAGTAGTAGTGCTCATCCTTTACCTGCTGTCCACAGTTCGGGCAGTATGACATACGCTAACAATGGCTTTCTTCGTTCTTAGCGATGAGCATAGCCTGCTGAATTCAATCCGACCTGCGGTACTGCAGCCACGTGAACCGTATCTTACCAGACGATGACCGATAATTGCAGCCACCACGGTCATGACTACACCCTCGTCACCATCGGCGTCATCTCGTTACGTAGACATCGGTGTAAAACAGCATTAGAATCCCGAGGTGCGGATTTGGAACATTCGTCACATCCGTAATGTACGGACGAAACAACCGTGATATGAGTATCAATAGCAGACTGAGAGCACGACCATATTGCATAGATTTCGCTTGCAGCCCTTCGGTTTTGGACGATTCACGCGCAGTTCCAATTAGATCGGAGAGATCCGGTATTGACACCACACGGACAATTGCCAGTCACCGGTAGATCTTCCGCACCCAAAACCAACTGCGGAACCCCTTCAGACTACTGTGGAACGGAACGTGAGCATCGCCTCAGAGACCAGTATAACTAGTGTATTGTACCCCATTTAGGGGTGGTGGCGTGGGTACCGCGGAAGGTGTGATTACCAATTTTTTGATAGTATGTAGTCGGTGTCGATGGTTGTGTCGGCGTCGCCGAGTGTGTCGTTCCAGAGGGCAGAGGTGGTGGTCCAGGTTGGGATGCTCCAGTTTGTGCGTTCGTATGCGTCTTCGATACGCGCTTGGCCGGTGGTGATGTTCGGGTCGGAGCCGAACGGTCCTTTTGGAAGTTCCGCATTCAGTGACTCGTGGGTATGCCAGTGATTGAATACGCGGTAGGCCGTCGTTCGGGAATCGAACACGACGTAAGGTTGCATCCCTTCGTCATGTAGCCGGTCGAGTTTTCTGTACGTGTCTCGGTGAAGTTGCCAGTTATTGTGGTCTGTCATCGCTTCTCCGACGTAGATGACGTCGTCGTCGTCCTTGCTGGCGATATCAACGGTGTATCCACGGATGTCACGGTATGTTTCGACGACACGGCCGCGGTGGCGTTCTCGAACGGTTGCGAGGCCGACGGCGACGCGATGAGGCAATCCTTCGTTGGGGTCGCCGCGGAGAGACGGGAGGTCTGAGTGCTGGTTGATGAGAGTTTTCCCTTTCAGCGTTGGACTGTACCAGACCTTCTTTCTGAGGATGGATTTCGGGGCCGTGTAGACTGACGCACTTCGTCTGTACCACGAGTGGTCACCGAACGCGCGTGCGATCTCATAGTCGTGTTCGGGGTCGACGACGAGGCGCTTGAGCTCAGTCTGATCGAGGTCTCCGAAGATGTCTATCCAACTGGGTAGCTTGTCTCTGAGGAGGTGGTGTCCGCGGACAAGTTCACCGTTCCACAGGTTGGCAAGTCGGGTTAATGCTGTTTTTCGGTCGGGGGTGATGTCCATCGATCTGATCGCATCGTTGGTGGCGACCACGTCGACGGTGCCGTCTCTTGTTGGGGTGTCCGGGCGGTGCCAGGGTGGGAGCTCTTCGATGTCGATAGTTTGTCGAGTCGGGTCGTAGCCTTTGAGCGCTTTGAGGTAGTCTCTGGTGACCCACGCGACGTTCGGAGCTGGGGCTGAGCTTGTGATCAGGACGAGGTCGTCAAGGTCGGCAGGGTAGCCGGGGTCGTAGTCTTCCAGCGGCCACACGTCGGGGTTCGGGTCATCGGGCTGTGGATTGAAGTCCCCGAATTCATACACTTCGTCTGGTGATTCTCGAACCATCCCGCCCCATCCCGGGAGGAGGCGGATATCCCTGTCCGGGAAGTCTAATTCTGGAGCCATACTCTCCCAGTCCAGTGACGGAGTGCTCGGTTCGTCCGTATCGTACGGTGGGCCTCTCGACATACACTCGGTATGACCGTTTGACGTTTAATACTCAGGACTGGGACGCTCCAAAGAGAGATTAGACTGGCTATAGGCGTCTGAGAAGGCTTCGATAGGTACGTTGATTCCGTCGGTGTTGCTGGGTTATGGAGGTTTCATCGCAGAAACTTTCTCACCAATTACTCGGGTGAGTCGGGTTGGTTTCGCACGTGTGATGACTGACGGTGCGTGAGTTGAGCCAGCTACCCACCGAAGGATTTCTTCGCCCGATATTGGAGCGTTCCTTTCTCACAGAGTTACCATCGAGAGCCGCTCTAACGCAGAAGCAACGCAGAAGCAAGTACACTCGGCAGTAGCGAAGTGTTATTTACACGGCGTACCAGACCGATTTGATCAAGTCGGGTCTTGGAGGTGGTTTCGAACGCCGAGCGTGATCGACTCGACACACCCGGCGATGCCTTTTGCGGGCGAAGAAACGTTTCACCACGGGCCACTTCTCGTCAACGACAGGAGGAGTGGTGAAGCGTTTCTTCGGCTCCTGACGGTCAGTCATCGTCTCCCCAGATGTCCAAGTCGATGATCAGCGCCTTCTGTTTCTGCTCGTGGTTATTCTGCGGGCTTGGTTTCTCGTGCGGTCGGTGCGTGACTCCGTCCTTCTCATCAGCGAACCGGTCGATGTAATTCGATGCCATTCGCTTCGTCTTCCCCGTTGCTTGAGCGATGTTGTCGCAGTGGAGTCGGACGCGATTCTCTGAGAGGGAGTGATCTGGGTTGGATTGTAATCGGCGTGCTGCTTGGAGCGTCGCGTACCATGCTTCCGCTGGCCCCGCTGCTTCTCTGCTCCCTAATTCATCGATGATGTCATCGTGGCGAGCGACCGTTCGCTCTATCTCATCAATGTCTTCGCTGAACTCACCGACCACTGCTCGCTGCTGGAGTGGACTGTCTGAGTAGTTGTCTAGCTCAGTGCCTGTCAGCACCTGTAGCAGGTGGTTGATCTCGACGTTCCCGGGCTTTTTCGAGTCAAGTTCCTCAACTGTTGCGCGGAGGTCCTCGATCTCTTCTCGCAGTTGCTTCCCGGGCTTTTTCGAGTTAAGATCCTCAACTGTTGCGCGGAGGTCCTCGATCTCTTCTCGCAGTTGCTCTATTTCATCCATTCGCAACCCATCTTATTGCCCTTGGGGGGTACAAAAGTGAGCCGTGAGATCTAATCCGATCTTTGCAATTTACCCCCTCGATTCACCACGGAAAATCCGGTTCCATACTCAAATATAAACTCTGAGAAAACAGCCGAGTTAGCTGGTTCACACCTATCTCTTTCATACGCTTAACGCCACTTTCAAGATCTCAGGCACTCGATCTCGGCACTGCGGTACATATCACGTTCCGTGGAATTAGAAGCGAATAAGAAAGGGAATCAGAACGCAGAAATCGCAGTTCTAATTCCTCGTTTCCATCAGCGGTTTCCTGCGTGCCGTGTTGTCCGGGTGTCGACAGGGGGTCTCTCCAATCGTCGCTTTCCACAGGGCCTGTGATGCGAGGCGCATCGCCACTGCGGACACAGGATCCTCCGCCGGGGTGTCGGGCGAAGAATAATCACACAAAGCGTCCACGGTCAGTATATGACTAATTACCCTTCTGAGTCGTCGCTTCTGGTGAATGCGACGCAGCAACAGCTAGCAAAGGGTGACTTTGATGCAGGGGTCGCTATCGTCCCGACGCAGCATGAGGAAGCCGAGGGGGGATACGACATCGAATTCAGTACCGCATCACGGCTCGAACTCCAGTACAAGGCCGTCTACAGTGAAATCGACGACCGCACCTTCGACCCCGGACACCCGCAGACAGCAGTCAAATTCCCGTTTAACGGCCAACAGGCCAAAACACTACTCGGCCGCGCTCCGCTCCCCGGACTCACGTTCTACGCACTCCCAGTCGTCACTGACCTCACCGGCCTCGGCGACGTGCTAGGCACGACCGTCTTCCTCGACGTCGAAGCATTCGCCACACTCCCAAAACACCAGGACGACCTGCACGAGTACACAGCGTTCTGGGTGCCAGTACGCGGATCCAGCCCGACATTCTCATCGGTCTACCTCAAAGACAAAACCGAACCGCGGTACTCAGAGCCACGCGCGTACCATCGTATCGACTCCGACTTCCTCTACACGTGGTCGGAGATCAAGACGCTCACACGCGCGACGCTCGTTGGTGCCCCACTCCGAACACACAGCAGTACAGCCCCAACTGCGGGGTACCAGCAGCTACGCGGATACGAGAGTCAATTACTGGACTCCCGATTCCCAGGGAACCTGATAGATAGAGAACCGCTGTTTGAGCCCGATAATGGGGACGTCCTTGGAGCTGTCGTCAACGATGTTGAGCGTCGTGGTCGAGAGGTACGCGACGCGATTACTCAAGCACGGCCGACGCGGGACTCCCTTACCCAGTCTCAAAAGGAGGTCTTGCAATCGCACGAGTACTTGCTTGAACCCGAGGAGCGGGATGTGAGCCGGCGTGCTTCAATCCGTGCGGCGCTGCTGACGTACCCAGACGACGAGCAGGACGGAGAAGACTCAGACGAGCCGTCACCGGTAATCGATTACTCTGGCCTGGATCCACGACAGGGATCACGCTACCGCCAGTATCGGTACTTAGCATGGGGCGAGGCCGCTACTCCACTCACCGTTCCAATCGGATTCACATCGGACTGAGGCTCACAGACGCGGCCGGGCAAACTCTCCCGCAGGTTACACTGAGACGTCCTCCGCGACTGTCGCCTCATACAGCCGGTCGATACTCTCGACCAACTCCGGGTTTTCGACAGCAACTTCCCGGACAGCTTGGGCCAAGGCGTCCACGTACGCGTCGAAGAAGTCGGCGTGGGCATCGACGTTGATGGGGTACTCAGCACGGAGGAGATTCGACTTGTTACCCGTAATCGTGAACTTCGTTCCGTCAATCGCCTCCGCGATTTCCGCGTGGGCGTCACTGAACCGCGTGGCGAAATTATCATAGAAGCTATCGTGGCCCGACGGCGCGTTTCGAAGGTACACAACCAACGTGTGATCCCGGACCGCTTCCGTTTGATGCCAGTCAAGCCGGTGGACCAGTCCAACCCGCGCGTTCGGTTTCGTCGCATCCGCAACCGCTCGACTCTCATCCAGTTTCGTCCACCACTCCCTGGGGAATAGCCACGACCAGTCGGACTTCCCTTGACGGAACGTCCACTGCCGACGCTCACCCGACTTCATCTCCACCCGGACCGCGGCGTACTCCTCCGGCACATCTGCATCCTCAATTAGTTCAGCATCATCCAGCGTCTGCGCCAGCCGCCGCCCCCACGCCGATTCAAACTCCGACCACTCCTCCTCAAACGCCGCCTCTAAGTCAGAGATCACACCGTAGTTTTCGACATACAGTTCCACCATCTCTTGCTGATTCTCCTGGTACTCAGTCATCGTGAGTTCACTCCGAATCGTGTCGACGAAGTCTTTCAACTGCGCCGTGGTTCGCGCCGGATACTCATCGTAACTCTCCATCAAGAACGACTGCAACTCTGCCGCCAGCCACTCCCACGAAACATGCACAAATTCGTCTGCAGCCGGCGACGACGCCGACTCAGGGGCCAAAAACACGTAGTGCTGGCCGTCAGTAGGTACGTCGGCTTTGTCAAGCCCGATCCCGCCGAACGAATCGACGCCAACGTACCGATCTGTCTGGTCTTCTCCTTCTGCCGCGTGGACTTTCAACTCCCAGCAGATGAACCACTCATCGGACGCCCACATCACGACGTCTGGAACGCCATCCGACGTGGACACCTCTTGTGCAATCTGTATCTCATCGATGTCAAACCGCGAAAACGCGTACTCCGAATCATCACGGGCAGACAGCGCAGCGAGTACATGTTCTAAGACAGCGTGGTCGAGCCCATGTGAAGCGTCAGGCGTCAGAAAATGAACGAGGAACTGCTGCCAGTCACGCTCTTGCGTGCTCCGGCCAAGTACCTGCAGCGTGGTCGGTGGAGGCTCTTCGGCCTCCGGGAGCGCAGCAAGTCGCCGCTGTATCTTCGTCAGTTCCGTTGCGATGCTTCGGCTCATACCCTTCAGTCTCCTACGACGAAAATCAAAGTGACGCCGTCACATCGCAGAACACCACTTTGCCACGAGGCATAAACACCTGGACCGCGCGGACCGGTGAAGCCGAAACCGACGAATCGCTCCCCAACCGCTCCATCAAGTATGCGGACACCCACCCCAACAGCAACGCCCATTTGTCGCAGAGAGACATCTCTAGTGCCACTCAGAAGGATTACTGACACAGCAGATACCCGGCGGAGAGAACGCTCAGTATACATCGTCGATACCGGGCACTGTTATTACACAGCGGACGCAACGACCCTGCTAGCATGCAGCGCAGGTTCCGCGTCGGCGAGCAGTACCGCGACACCGGGAGTTATCGCAACTCTGCCGACCAGTTCCTGCGCTGGATTCGCGGCCCACTCGAAGCGGGCATCAAAAACACCGGCGGCATCCGAGATCTCAGCGCCAGTCGATCTGAGACGCCCGCAGCGCTCGTCCTCGTCTCGAACGACAGCGGCATCTCCCAACACGACGATCCGTGGGAAGACACGCTCGCCGTCAACGCCGGCTACATCAGTTACTGGGGCGACGCCAAAGCCGACAACCCGTACGACGACTCCAGCAAGAACCAGAAAATCAAGACGGCATTCGACCGGGCCGCAGCTGGTCAACGCGAGGAGGTCCCGCCAGTCCTCGTGTTCCGGAAACCCGAATCCGGCGTCGTCGAATTCTGCGGGCTTTGCATCCCGGACCACTTCGAAGTCCGCTCCTATCAAGACGACACCGGCACGCAGATCCCGAACTACCTCTTCCACTTCTCGATCCTCAACACCCAGTCCGTCCCCGTCACATGGCTGCACGACCGCGCCCAACTGAACGATGACAACCACGCCCCAGACGTCTGGACACGTTGGGTCGAAACCGGGAACGTCGCGCAATGGCCGACCGGTGAAACCCTCGACCAAAGCGGTCGGATCCGACGCTACGAAACCGCCGAAACCATCGTGAGCGACGCCTTCCGTGACAACGCCTTCGACCGCTACGGCCACGCCTGCACCATGACCGGCATACGAGAAGCAGACCTCCTGGACCTAGCACACATCCTCCCACGAAGTCAACACCCCGACCTGGCCGAGCACCCAGAAAACGTCCTCGTCTTGAACTCGCTCCACCACCGCGCGTTCGACGCCGCCCTGTTCACTATCGACAGCGACCACCGCATCCGAACCAGCCCATCCTTCGACCCCGCCCACCCGTTCCTCCAAGAAACCATCGTCAACCGAGATGGCGAGCAACTCGCATTCCCGCCTGACGCGCAAGTACGACCGACATTCCTCGAAGAACTCAACACCGGGCTCTCGTGGCTATAGACGAACATAGAAATAGACCGCATCAGCGAGCAATTGAATTAGTTTCTCAGAATTGGAGGTCCGGTGGTTCCTCAAACGGAAGTGCAGTGATGATCTGATCCACAATATCAGCCACTGGCTTGTTATCTTCAAGTGCCTCCTGGAGAGCTTCGAAGTACGCGTCTGGATCGCCGGGTGTGTATTCATAAGCGCCGTCTTTTGACTTCAGCATGTATTTGTTCCGACGGCTGGGCGAACCGATCTCCATAGTCTCCGGTGTCCGACTCTGGATAACGCCCTTGTTTTCATTCCAACATGATTTAATCGAGTCGTTTGCGTCACTCCCTCCTTCGATTTCGAGGTTGAGAACTAGTACGCCCTTTTGAAAATGTTCCCAACGTGGTTTGTGCTCGAAATGGACATCGATATCTAGGTCGTCGTTCTGCTTCCAGTCTCTGCGATATATTTGTCCCCAACCCGGAGAATCACGGTTTTCTCTATAGTGAATTGCCCAGTTTTCATCCCAGAAGTCCGGTTGGTAATCGCCAGTGGATATGGTACTAACCCATTCGTGGGCTAAGTTCCGAGCGACAAACTCCTTGCCCGCCTCGTTAGCAGCGCGGATTTCGTCTCGATGTTCAATGTACTCATCTTTCAATTTCCGATAGGTTCTGTCGTCCTGATCCATGTTTGTCTTGTATGAAATTAGCTCACGATAGTCTCTCAACTGCTCAATGCTTCGAATGGGATAGTGACCGTTTGGAGGGGCCGTTACCGTGTCTATCGCTCTAGCGATCTCGTTCCAAGTAACCATCGCAAACTCGTGGTCGGCATCGGCATCTGGCGGGAATCCTGTTGGTTTCTCAGTATCAATATAGATGTAGAATCGTCGTTCAGGGTCATACTCTGTTACATCCAAGTTGCTGAATTCGGAGGCTTCAATATACCTTCTCAGCTGTCCAGGGTCGTAGCTCGCGTTGACTTTCAATTCAAAACAGATGAACCATCTCTCGGGCTGGTAGATGAGGATGTCTGGCCGACCTTCGTCGCCACTAGCTTCAGTTTCTATTTCGACAAGATCCCAGTCGGGATGCAACAGATTTCGCGTAAAGCCCGTTTCCTCTGATACTATCTCTAGAACTTCTTCTAAAACAGCTCCTCGGAAGCCATGAGGTTTGGATGGGTCAAGGAAATACGCAAGATACGCCTGCCAGTACCGTTCTCTATTCCGTCGTCCGAGGATACGAAGTGTTGGCCAAGGACGGCGAATGTCTCCACGCTCAGTAAGCGCTTCCACCCGTTGAGCGAAATCCCGAAGATCTGATACGGTTTTGTCTACGTCCCGAGACTCCACATCCACCATGCGAACTTCATTGAACAGACCATTAATAAAACTGCATAGCGGGGTTCGGAAATTGACTGACGCTGATATGAGCGTTCTTTCCGCGCCGGTATCACTCCAACATGAGTTGCTCTGCCAGTGATTCGAGTTCCTCGGCCGCATCGAGAGCAGCAAGCCACCGGTCAGGAAGTGTTGATGCTCCGAACCGTGCACCGGCGACTGCGCCCGCTACCGCGCCAATCGTATCGGTGTCGCCGCCACGGTTGACCGCGGTCACAATCGCCTCCTCAGCACTCTCGGCGAATAATCCATCGTGGAGTGCTGTTTGCAGCGAATGGATGACGTACCCTGACGTCTCTAACGTGCGGGGTGACTCACCGCGGGCGAGTGGTTCGAGCGCTGCTACGAGTTCGTCAGGTGCGTCGGAACCGACGTAGTCGAGAGCGTCTTCCAACGGCGTAGCTACGCTGTCGAGCAGGCCGGCTATGGTAAGATTCAGAACTGCACACCCGTACGTGCACCGCGGATCAGCGTGTGTGATCTGCGAGGACTGCCGGCTCACTTCGGCGAGTCGTTGCCAGTCCGTCGCGTACGGGATAGCGAGCGGCGCGCACCGCATCACGCTCCCGTTCCCCGCGTTCTGGCCTTCCGGACTTTGCTCCCAGACCTGCTGACCGGCCTCGTCCCACTCGTCACCGCGTTTGAGCCGGGTGAGCGCCCGCCTTGTCATCCCTCCAATGTCGAACGGGCCAGTGTCGTACCACGCAACGAACTGATCAGCGACATCCGCCGGATCGAACGTTTGTTGTTCGACGAGACTACGAGCGATACACAGTGCCTGTTCGGTATCGTCAGTGATTGTCCCAGCGGGCTGGTTCCATGTGCCGTGCCCAATCATCTCGTCGAACCGCCCGTGTTCAGCGCTGATTTTCGATGCAGACTTGAACTCCACCGGTCGGCCAAGCGCATCCCCACACGCCAACCCCAGAAGAATCCCACGGGCTCGGTCCGAATCCATACCTCACTCAACGACTACCGCTGAGAAAAATGTAGGGCGGCAGTCACTCGTCGGGTTTTGTGCCGGTGCGGAGGTTCTCTCGGTAAGCCGCCCACGCTTGATACATCTCGACTTTCTCGTCCTCTGTCATCGTGTCGTGTTCATCAGGGTCGTAGAACGGGAGTTCGTCCTTGTCGGGCATCGCCATCACTCGCCCGAGTGGGTACAGTTGCTCGTAGTAGTGTTCCAGCACCCACTCTTCGCCGTGCTCCTCAACCGCTTGCTGGATGTACGGGGCAGCCTCCGGGTAGTCGTCCGTAAGCGAGTCAGTCATTGTAAGCGGGTGGTCGTGCCGCGGTGTTCGTCTCCGATTCGTCGTCCATACTGCCGGTCACGTGTCCGTGTATTCGGCGAGTGAATGGTCGAGACTATCGGTGACCCACTTACCGATCTGGATGAGGTCAAACGCCTCAATCGGGGTGTCGAGCGCATCGGCGAGCGTAGACCGAACTCCGGGTGCGAGCTCGTCGATGGGGATCGCGGTGAGGGTGTGCTGGGTGAGGAAGTAACTGCTCGCCAAGCTCGTCGGGGCGATGACGATGACGTTCTCCCCCTCAGCGTCGGCAAGCGCGAGTTCCGCATCTCGACGCTGGAACACCGTCGCATCAAGCTCCTCAACGGGGAACAGCACGCTCGCATCCCCGTGCTCAATACTCGCCCCCGCCGACCGAAAATGCCCATTGAGCATAACTATTGAAGAATATATTCCTACAGAGTATTATACTTGTGGTGGAATGCTGTACGGCAACAGGCCTCAGCCCTCAATCGCTTACCGTGGTCCCACGAACTGTCAATCACAGAGAGGCAGCGGCCACGAACCCTACGGACGTCTATCGGGCAGTCGCTAGACTGTGTTGGCGATACCGGTGAAGTACGAATGAGCGATGTCCAACTGATCCCGATCAACTTCATCGGCTTCCGCACGGAAATGGAATAGCGCGTTTCGAGTCTCCCGAATATCCTCAAGTAGATCTTCCACCATTGAGCGTTCCTGCGTTAACCGAGATGGAAGCTGCTCCAGGTTCCTCGTCATGAACAGGCGATACTCGTCGAACGAGAAATCATCGAGCCGCTCAGGGGGATCGTATCGGTCGTCATTCTCAGCACGGGGAGCGAACGCTTCCTCCATGCATTGGTCTAAATCATCGACCGACTCCCGGAAGATATGCCGAAGGCTTTCCTCAATCTCACCAATCTTCAGAAACGGATCGACTTGAACTTCAAGGAAATACAGGATATCATACCGCGTCAGAATCCCTTCAAGCCCATCCGAATCACCAATGAGGACAAAATCATCCTCAGCAAATGTCTTGAACAACTCGAAAATATCGTGGTCAGGATTGACAAACTTCGGTGACGTATTCAACGCAATCTTCACCGAAGTTTCCTCGACACTCACATCCTCCATCGATTTCACGTACCTCGCAATCGACTTGTACGTCACAACGCCCTCGACCCCGTACTCGCTCTCCACCGGGAGCTGGTCAAAATCGTTGTCCAGCATCATCTCCAACGCAGTCTGAATCGAATCGTCGATATCGACCGTCACTGGCTCATCCGGCGACGCGGCTGTACTATGAGACAAGACATCGTCCGCCGTGAAGAACTGCATATCTACGCCAACCCAGTGTAGAACTAATTACCTTATGCAGCCACCCCAATCTCACACGGCGGGGGTCAGGGAAGGTAGACCGAATAGTCCGACGGATTCATCGACTCCAATTCAAACGACGTGAGCCCGTCGAAGAACTCCTCAATAACCGTGATGAGATGGTGGAAATCAGCGATCAAGGCATGCATCATCTCGTTCGGATTCTGCTCCTCAACCTCATACCCCCAGAAGTCCTCAGGCGGAATATCGAATTTCCCGACCGACTCGTACGTGATCGTCATGTCGAAATCGCTGACGAAGTTCTCCTCAATCTCGAACTCGTAGCTTCGACTCCCAATCCCGGTAGAGATCGTGAACTCGCGCCCGTCCCCAGTTCCCCGGTAATCTGCGATACGCCACTCATTCAGCTCTGGTGTTCCGGTCGTGTGGAACGAGACGCGTAACCCGTTGCTATCATCGCTCGTGTCCCCACTCGCAGCCTTCACCTCTGCTACCTCCCATGGGTGGTCGTCGTATTCCTGCAGACGAGTCTGTAGGTCGGGGACAAGGGAAAGAGACTCTCGATACTCAGACCGGGTCGTGTAGTGCAGATCAAACAGTCCACCATCTTCGTCTGGGTCGTAGTCGTCGTCTTTGATGCTCTCGGGTTCCCACGCATCCAATCGTTCCTCTACGTCGTCGCTGAAGCTGGGCTTGTCCGACAGTTCCTCCAACAGGCTCGTGATCGAAGGCGGTGTGGTCCCGCTGGACTCGTCACCAGACTCATCGGTGAATTTCTCGCGGAGATTCTTGACCCGGGACTGGTACTGCCCTCGGTAGTCCTGGGTGAAATCCAAGATCTCAGCAATATCTCCCTCTGTCAACCCGGGGCCTGCTGCATCACGGAGGTCATCAGGATCGAGGTCTGACGGGTCTCCCTGCGGCCCGGATTTCTCCGTCCAGTGCAGTCCGACGTCGTACAGCGTCCACGTCAGGTCTTTCGGGACTTGAACCCCACCGCTCGGACCTTTCCTCGTTGGTTTGTACCCGATTTGCCGGTAGATCTCCTCCGTGACCTCCGGTGCCTGCAGCGGAATCGGATGGCTCCGACCAGACACCCGTGCATGAACGTAATACCCGTCCCTCTCATTCGAATCAGCATATTCCTTCAAAACCGCCATACGGCCACCTTGTCGTGATGTGTCATATACCCCTAGTTCTCCCGCGGCCGACTCCCCCAATGCCCACCAGGAACTCCTGTACGAGACCACCTGCGAAAACGAGTGGGTGAAACTCTTAATTGATGATCGGTTCCAGCAGTCGTGCTGAATGGAGCGCGCAAGTAGGTCACCCCTCTAAATACTGCTATGCCAACGGTGGTCTGCTTCCATAGACAAATGGTTCAGGATTCCGATCACCCCTACCATCCCTCCGCTTAAATGTCAGTTACTCATATATGCCGGCAAAGACGGTGCCACGTGGCCATGTTCGGAAAGATGCAGTCCGGGCTAACTCAACTTTACGCACAGAATCGGGGAGGAGTCACAGATACCGGAGAATACTCTGCCCGCGGGATTTCACGGACTGTGTACTGGTTCCACGACGAGAGCAAACGGATGGGTGACTACTCTCCCTTTGGCACACTATTACTGAACGAGCAAGCCAAGGAGGATTTCTCAGAAGACGTGGTCGACTACGTATTCCTCCACGAGGTCGGTCACGACCAGATGGGATTCATCGGAAGGACCCTGTTCTGGATATTCTACCTCACGTTCGGCCTGCTCCTTCTCGCCGGGATAATAGCCTTACCACGAACCCTCGTTGCAGCCTTCCAGTTCGCACCTTCCACAGTTATGGTACCCGCGTATCTGGTCGCAGGGATTGGGATCACCGTCGCCGCCATGCTTCCGTTCGCAGCCGTTTGCTGGATCGATGAGACACTGGCCGAACTCTTTGCTATCTCCAAGATTGGACGATCACAGTATCGGTCCGTACTCGACGAGGTTAAGGAGGAGTCAGATGCTGGACTCATTCGCAGGATTCGCCTCCGAATTCAGTACCCACCTGAATCATTGATCCTCTGGATCGCACGTAAGCGAGGAATCGGCAGCCAATAGAATCCTGGATTCGTGAGAAAGTTTATGAGAATCTATCTGAAAAAGACCAGGTAAGAAATGGTGGGTGTGTTCGGGTCGATCCGATACGTCATCAATACCTATCTCAGTAGTGCCGTCGGGAACTTCTTCCAGTTCGGCCGCCAGCAACTCGGTCTTCTCGTAGTACTCACTCTCGCCGGATCAGCACTCCTCGGCGTCTCACCGGTAGAAGCCATCAAAACAGTTGGAGCGATAAGTCTACGCCGAACTACCGCTCTCTGGGGGATTACCTCTGTGCGACGAGCTGTCACCACCGGACTAATCGAGATTCTAGTCTGGGAAGGAATTGCCTTCCTCGGGTGCGCTGTCAGCGGCTTCAGGCTGTATCAAAACACGGACTGAACCACAACAATCCCTGAATTCAATTTCTGGACTGTCCGAGCATGGCCGAGTTCTGACGCTGAGGGTTTCAATAGGGCCGAACGGTGAAAAGAGAAACCTGTGGATTTGGGCCAAAGGGCAGCAGGCCGCGAATCTGATCAGTCGTCGCTCCCGACTGGTCCGAGTCGTCGAACTCGCCCGGCCTCCACGAGCCGTTTCAACCCGTCTCGGGTCGGCCACCCCCACGGTGCTTCCTCCACCTGCTGATTTGGCGCAATGGCGCGGAAATGGGACCCGTAGCCGTTCGTGACGAGGCGGCGTTGACACCCGGCGATCTCGAACATCCCGAGATCCAACCCGTCGGCGAGCCGACCGATGTGAGCCGCACCCGCTCGATACCCCAAGATCAGCTTCGGACGGAACTCAGCCATGCTTTCTACGGGAAACTCGTAATTCTTGTACGTGATTGGCGTCCCCAGTTCCAACACGTCTCCCCACGGGTCGTACACGCCGAGTTCGAACGGCTCCGCTAACTCAGGTTCGAGCGCCTGTCGGGCTGCCCGTCGCTGATCGTCGTGATCCGTGTGGAACACCCAGTACATCACGAACCCTAACCGGAGTGCCTCCCGCGTCTTCTCCCGGTACGGTTGCTCCGACCCCGCCACGAACTCAATCCACCGATTCACCCCTTCACCGAGAATCATGCAATCCGGCACCCGATCCGCGACCGTCCGCTCAAACCGATACTCCCCCGGGAACCACGGGTCTCGCTTCTCACGTTTCCGCCGGTCCAACGCCACCTTCCCCCACAAATGCTCCGGCGACTCACTGCCCGCCGACCGCAACCGGTCCGGACACCCCCAGATCTCAAACTCACGCATCCACAACCCACCCCGTCAACACCCAGCTCATTCGCCTGCCCTCGTTGGTGTCAACGACTTCACGCCGAAATCCGACTTGCTACAGTACCGTTCAGCGACCCGGCCAAGCGCCTGCGTCCGCAGCACGTCCGCCACGTTGTGCAAGGTGAGCTCTGCGAACCACCCGTTCTCGAACGCCGCCACAGCCGCCTCACTCCCATCGAACGGATCCACAGCACCGTACTCGCCATCACACAGCACCTCGTACACTCCGGCCAGGTCTCGATGCTCCTCGCCGTCAACGGTCGTGTTGAACCGGTCGGCGACGACCGACATCACATCCGCGTACGCCACATCAGCGAACGGCCACGCCACCCCGAGCCGTGCGTACCGCGTCCGGAGGAACGGCACGTCGAACCCGCCGCGCCACCGCTCCCCATTATACGCGACCAGGAGCACGTCCGACCCGCAGAGCCGATCCGCAACGAACCCAGACACGGCCACGAGCAACCCTTCCTCAGACGCGTGCGTCGACACGTTCACCACCGCATCCGTCGCTGCCTCCACCTCACTCGTCACGTCACCGGGCGGCCGACCGCCCGTCTGCACGAACACGCGCACCCTCATCGACAACCCGAACCCGACCACCGTCACTTCGTCCTCGACGTCGAATCCGGTCGTCTCGATGTCGAACGCCACTTGCTCCAGCACCACTACGACTCACCTCCTGCCGCGGCAACTCCGCGCTCCGGAACCCGATCCTCACCCGCCGGGCGAACACGGAACTCACCGAACCCGAGGCGAGAATGCGTCCCCACACGCAGCACGCCGTTCTTCGCCGTCTCCACCGGGTCATCACCAGCATACCGGACGACCTGTCCGTGATCCACCGTCTTTACCGCGTACGTCTCATCACCATCCACGAGCCGCGTCTCCCGACGACGCAGCCCAGTCGATGACGGGGCATTCGTCTCCCCTGTATCGACACGCCACCACCACGGCACGCTCTGCGAATCGCCACTCGGATGCTCCGAATCCATCACGTACGGAGACACCAACTCGATCCGGCACGACTCCGCGCTCGACTGCGCTGCTTCCAACCGCGAGTAGTCCAGCGACTCCAAGTCCACGAGTTGCGTGTCGACTAGCGACAGTTCACCGAACCCGTAGTTCCGCGCGCCGCCGACCTGCAGCCCGTCGAGCACATCCTCAGCGACCGGCACAACCTCGTCATCGCCCCGGCCTCCGTGCAGGTAGCAGTGAACGTACCACGACACTGAGCGCCGCCGATTCCGTTGCCCGGCCGGTCGCCCAAACCAGCACGTCCCATCGAACGACACCCGATCACCGTGCCGTTGCAGATCGTAAGCGTTGTGCGCGTCCCGCGACCGTGACGACAGTAACCATCGTTGCGCCGGGTCACGGAACACGAATAAATCCTCGTACGAGGTAACGTCAGGCAGCGACTGCCCGAGTTTGCCTGCGTACCCGTCTTTGGAGTGTTGCTCTGGGTACTCTCCGTACTCGCCCGGTAGGAACACGCCGTGACTCACGTGCAGCGACCGACGCGTCTCAGCATCGACCTGCCGCGCAACAGCGTTGAACAACGCGTTCCCCGTCACGAAGTACGGATGCCCGAGATACTGCCCATCCAGCTCGAACAACACCTGCTGGAGCCGCGTCATGCACAACCCCCCGTGTTTCCAGTCCACACACTGATACGACGCGACACAACTTCGACGACACCCCACGGGACACACACGCTCTTTCCAGCGTCACGACCGGGACAGCGGCTGTAGCTAGCGAACCATCGAACCGGGGCACGACGATCTCGACCGGTGCGTGTCCGGACCCCCCACACCCTGTTTCCAGTGTCTTTCACCACTCGCCGCGACTCGACACACACCCCATTTCCAGTGTCCTCACACGCCTCGTTTCCAGTGCCACGGGCGCGAGACCGGCTCTCGTCATCGAACACGGTACACACGTCACGCATCACGCCCATCACCTCCCGTACCAGCAGCCACTGGATCCAACGCCGCGACGTACTCTTCGATGAACTGGAGCGCCGCCGACCACGACCGGACCCGTCGTAGTTGCGCATCGAGCACCCGCCACCGACGCGCCCTATCCACATCGAACGGGACCGCCGGCAACCGCGCCCACACGTCAGCAAACGACCGCGCCGGCGCGCCACCAAGCCGCGCCGCCGGACGATCACCCGGCTCACCAGTCACGTGCACCGCGAACCCCGACGTTACCAGCACCGTGCGATGCGGCACGACCGCTGGCCCAGTAGTCCCGTCACGCTCGCTGACCGCAAGGAACAACTCATCGAACTCGAACCCCGACCGGTAATTATCCAGCAGGGCAGCTGCCAGCAGCGTGTGGTACTTCAACGACGTGTACGGATAGTACGGAGACTCACTGAACAACGACGTCACCACCGAATCCAGCCACGCCGAATGCAACGCCTCGGCATCCTCCACGCTGATCAGTTCGGTTAACGACCCGCCGACATCACCGACCGGCTCCACCGTCGACGCCACCTTTCCGGTCAGCAGCGACACCCGAAACCACGACTCGTGCGCATCCAGCGTCTGTTCTGGTTCTCCGCGCGGCCGGCTGAGTAACGCCGCATCCCGATCCGCACCCAACGGCACCTGCTCGTTCACCCGCATCCCCCGGAACGAGTCTTCAGCGTGCTCGTGACCACGCATCCGCGCCTTGTGGATATCGTGCCTGTACACCGCGACCATCGGATCCACACCCGAGTCACCCGACTTCTGCTTCGACACGAACGGGCGGATCGACTCCGACGGCGGCTGCAACGACTCCTCACCCGAGTCACCAGGATCCGTCACGCCGACCCACCTCCCGGCACCGCAACGTCCCCATCACGCGCCGCCACACGCGCCTGCAACGCCCGCACGAACGCCGGACGACACTCAGCCGCCCACATCTCATCCTTCTCCTCCATCGCCTGCGTCACCGCCTGTGCCCTGTTGAACACACGGCGGACCTCCTGCTCACTGTACAGCGGGTTAATCACCCAGACGTCAGCGATGCCAGCACCGAAGTTCCGAGCGCCACCGACCTGGAACTCGAACTGATCACTATGCGCGTCGAGGAACGACACCGCTTCTAACAGTAGGCCGACGAACTCCGGCTTCAACTCTCGGAGCGTCAGCTTCCACGTCCCCTCGACGTTCCCGAGGACATCCCGGTCCGCTTGCCGGAGCGGCTGGCCACCGTCCTCCTTGTTCCGCGACCGTACCTGGTTCGAGATTTGTCGGAAGTGTGCCTCCGCCTCTCCGTCCAGGACATCCACCTGTCTCCGGATTGGTGAAAACGACACCGGGCGACGCAGCAACGTCCCCGGCTTATCACCGAACCCACCAAACAGGTCGTAGATCACACACCCATCGTCGTGTTCGTCGAGACACGAACCCTTCTCGTGGTAACCCGAATCGAGGTCGCGCTCGTACACGTTCGCACGCATGTAATCAGCGTCCGGTTCACCCGGATGACACGCCGTCGTCCCAGCAATCTGGAGCACCTGCTCACAGCCGTGCCGCAGCCACCCAGACAGCGTGAACGGGCTGATTTGTCCTTCAATCTGATTCATCGGATCGTCCGCCTCGTACCGATCCGCCGACGCATGATGCCGATCCGTGACGATTCCGTCTCCTGGGGAGAGCAGATCAATTTCGAGCCCCACGTACACGTGCGGTAGCAACATCTCCTCCACCGACCGCGGCAGGTCCAACTCGACATCGAGATGCGAATCCACGAGCGCCGACTCGCTCGACGTCATCGCTCACCACCCCAGAACAACCCGCGAACCACGCCGCCATCTGGTCGACCCGCACGACGTTGCGCCTCACCCAAAGACACCTTCGCAGGCGATTCAGGCGTTTCCTGTGCCTCAACATCAGACGCGACGTTTGCAACCGAACCACCATCTGGGACCAGACGGACGGACTTCGTCGCCGCCGCACTTACCGCCACAACTTCCGGCGAGAGCAACACCGGCCACGACGACTGCGTCGCGCCATCGCTGCACCATCCAACACGACCCTCAACCACCAGTTCACGCACACCCAGCGTATACTCCTCGGGAAGCTCGTGCGCTTCACCACTGCACACCACGTAACCGACCTGAAACATCACCTCTCCGGCTGGACGAAACACGTACACAACAACCGATTCACCCTCACGAAGAGGCGAGCCGCACACTTGACACGTCGCGACCCCTTCCCCGAGCGAAATTTTTTCCAGTTGGTTTATTTCTTCAGTGAAATCTCGATCCGTGCCTTCTTGTCGGTCTGGAATTGAATCCTCCATTGGGGTTACCTCGGATTACCAGGAAGCCCCGCCCGCGTGCTCCACCACGCGGGTATCCTCTACGCTGGATCTCCCGTTGGGCCGGGCTTCCTTATCCAATGCATTAGCACGCATTGGTAAAAGCGTTACCATTGCATTAGGATGCATTGGGTGCAAGAGATTAAACCCCTTCTACAGGTAGATGCAATGGATGGAGTAATGCCCAAAGATCGAGATGAGGAGACGGGGAAATACACCGAGCGGTATACTCGGGAGCAATTTCTCTCTGCCTTAGAATCATTAGGGGGATCAGCGGGTACTCAGGAAGTAGCCGACGAAGTTGATTGTGCCTACAGAACTGCTCACGCTAAACTCACTGAATTGGAGGAAGAAGGAAAACTCACTTCTCGAAAGGTTGGGAACGCTAAGCTATGGGAACTAGATTCTTCTGAAGATGGATAACTCCGATTCTCCTTCGAGCTCACGGTGGGGTGACCAATTGTGAAAGTCGTGAATATGGTCGGTTCGGGCTCGCTCCATCTTGAGATTGAT
The DNA here is from genome assembly GCF_024296665.1 of Salinilacihabitans rarus. Taxonomy (NCBI): domain Archaea; kingdom Methanobacteriati; phylum Methanobacteriota; class Halobacteria; order Halobacteriales; family Natrialbaceae; genus Salinilacihabitans; species Salinilacihabitans rarus. The sequence continues at coordinate 779,222 of NZ_CP100762.1, forward strand.
CTTGAAACACTCTCTGACGAAATCGGTCAACCTCGGGCTCGATATGACCCTGATAAGTATCCTGGCATGTATCTTCGATTCGAGGAAGATGGCCCGCTGATCACTGTATACAGGACTGGCAAATACATCATTACTGGACCAACTTCTGAGGAGGAGCTGTTCGACCTTCGGGAACAGTTCCTGAAGTTCCTGTCCGATATGGACGTCACTGGAAATGCGACTGACGAGTGGTTCTCCGTTCAAAACTACGTCTGTACTGAAGACCTCGGCCAGACTCTGAATCTTAATGCACTCGCTATCGGATTGGGACTGGAACGGACGGAGTACGAACCCGAACAATTCCCAGGCCTCATTTACCGTCCTGAAGGATACGACGGGGTAGTTCTGCTCTTTGCTACCGGCCGCGTCGTGATTACCGGGTGTCGGAGTACAGATGCGGCAGAACAGATATTCACCGACCTGAAGGACGATTTGACGGAGTTTGTTTGAATCGGGTAACTCGCGTTCGCATATGGGATGCTTCTCCGATCAAATCAACATTTAAGTCGGGTGCAGGAGCAAGGTGCTGTATGTCCATTTGCCTCGTCCAATCGAACATTTCCACCAAACTCATCATCCATGACTGACGAGCAAACCAAAGAGATTCGGCGGCGTTTAGACGAGGACCTCTCTCTAGGTGAATTCGAACGCGATTACCGCTCCACGGGAGAGGCAGCAACGCAGTTCTTCCAAGACCTCTTCGTTCAGGTCCTCAACTTCGAAGAGACGACGTCACCTCTTGGTGACGCAACCTGGCAGGACATCCCTGTTCACGAGTGGCCGAACACAGCTCGGGCAAATGCCGCTCGGCTCTTCGCCGAATCAGGGAACTTCCGCGTGATCTATGTCGAACTGGAGAAGCTGACCCGGACAGCCGAACGGAATGCGATCCAGAGCCTCACTCGGTCGGACAAAACGAGTGGCTGGGCTATCGATGGTTCCTTCCTAACTGTATTCCACGCACCTGATGAGGACGTCTGGCACCTCGTCACTCCCTACGAGGAGGGGACGGACGACATCACGACTGGACGTCCAGTGCTGCGCAGGTACACGCTCGGTGAGGGTGAAACTCACCGCACCGTCGCCGACGCGCTGTCGAATATGGACGCCAGCAAGGGGCGGCTGGCAGAACGTATCGACGAGGCATTCCGAGTCAAGCCAGTTACCAAGGACTTCTACGAGAATTACAAGAACGCGTTCGACACGCTCACAAAGGAACTTCGTAGGAAAGGACTAGGAACGGAGGATGCCGACCGGTATGCGCACGTGACGCTTAACCGGTTGATGTTCTTTTATTACATTCAAAAGAAGGGCTGGATCGGTGAGCGGAAAGACTTCGTCCGCTGGTTCCACGAACAGTATGAAGAGTCCAAAGATGAAGACGTATTTCATGAGAAGTGGCTCTCGGCACTTTTCTTTGATGGGATGAATCAGCCAGAAGGGAAGAGTACTGATGCGAACCTCCCCCCCGAGGTAGAATCGGCCGTTACTGGATTACCGTATATGAACGGCGGACTCTTCCAACCAACTGATGAGGACGAGCTTGATGCTTTCTTATCTGATGCTGCGTTGAATTCGGTTATTCGTGGGTTCCTTGAACAATACAACTTTACGATCACCGAGGAGAGTCCGTACGATATTGATGTCGCTGTGGACCCAGCGATGCTCGGGAAGATCTATGAATCTCTGATCGCGGAGGAAGAACGCGACGAGGCGGGCATCTTCTACACGCCGCGTATTGAGGTTGACCTGATGTGCCGACTATCTTTATATGAACAGTTCTGTGATCACGCTAACGACCTCACGGCCGAACATCGTCACCAAATTATCCGGTTCATATTTTCCGAGCCTCAGAACTGGGACTCTGAGGAAGCAGGTCAGACTGAAGCTCTGGAGGCCATCCTATCCGATCTTCGTATTGTTGACCCGGCGTGTGGAAGTGGTGCGTTCCTTGTCGGGATGAAACAGGTCATCCTCGAACTATACCGGAAATTAGGCGTTGAGCCGGACTACGAACTGAAAGAACAGGTAGTTAATGAAAACCTCTATGGCGTGGATATAAAGGGTTGGGCAGTCCGAGTCGCGGAGTTCCGATTGTGGTTATCTCTAATTGAGAGCGCCGACACTATTCCGGAAACACCCGTTTTACCGAATTTCCGATATAAATTGCAAGTCGGAGATAGTATCATACAAACGATTGATGAAGAACGGGTGTCGTTGGACAGTCTTGAACGAACGGTCTCTGGCCAAACAGGAGAACTGATAGAGGAGTTGACTAACCTGAAAGATCGATACTTTGAGGGTGAAAGTGGCCTGTGGGACGACATCCAGGCCAAACAACGCGAGGTCCTTATACAACATATTGAATCGCGGATTGAAGAATTAGAGAATACGACCAGCCAGCAGACATTAACTGGGGGAATTACGGAAGAGTCCGAAGCTGAAGAAGCAGAAATTGAGCAACGAATTGCATCTTTGGAGGAAACCAAGACAGCCGTCGGTGAAGCTTCTGATGATGACTTATTCCTCTGGGATCTCGGGTTTCCCGAAGTGATGTTAAACGGTGGGTTTGATATTGTCATCGGGAATCCGCCGTATGTCCCAAAAGGCCGGATTAATGACGTGAACGAATCTCGGTCCGATTACAAGTCTGATCTGCAAGCATTTGTCGAGGACACGTATGGAGAATCGATTTCGGGCCATTCTGACCTATTTGTCTACTTTTTCTACAAAGGTATTGACCTCTTGCGACCCAACGGAACGCTCACATACGTAACGTCAAACGCGTGGCTTAGTCAGAACTACGGGTCGGACTTACAGGAAAGTCTGCTTAAGCATACCTCACTCAAGCGAGTGTTGGATAATCAAGTTCAGCGTACCTTCTCTGATGCGGATGTGAACACAGTCATAACGAACCTGAACAAAACTCAAAACAGCGAGTTGGATGACTCAGTGTCGTTCATTTCACTTGACCGTCCATACGAATCTCTTATAGATTTATCCACTATTGACCGGATGCTGTCGACAGATGCCTCTACGGACTCAGTGGCGTACAATGGCGAGTCTTTCCCCGTACATAGTGAGGACGAATTCCACCGGTATCTCATCCCAGAGGATACCCTCTGGCGGCTTGGTGGAGGTACTGTTCTTGACCCGAAGGATGGCCAGCGTAATCACCTTCACAACGGCGATCAGGTCCAGCCAGCAGGAACCTACTCAAATGGGAACTGGGGTGTATTCTTCAGGGCACCACTCATCTATTTCGAAATTTTAGAAAAATGTGAAAATATCGAAGACGCAGAATCAGTCGCAGCTAAGATTAGACGTGGGATCACAACTGGTGCAGATGACTTCTTCTATCTCCCACTACCCGGACATTCATCGAAGTTCTTTGAGTCCGAGTTTGACGATCAAACTGGTGATCTCCATCTCTATCTGAAGGATGAAGAGGTTAAGACCAATTTCAAAGAACAAGGGTTCACCGTTACCGAGCCTATGTTCACAGTCGAGCGTGAGTACGTTGCAACCACAATTGATGGTCTCCCCGAAGAATTTGTTGACAGTTCGCTTACTTTCTCTGCTAACGGTCAAACGTACATACCGAATGTAGTATTGCAATCTCCAGAAGAGACCTCTGGTGTTTCGCTGTCACCAGAGGAGTTCAACTATCTGGTTCTCATGGCTCATGGGTCCAAATCAAGCCTTCAGTCAGGTGTACAGGAATATATTGAGTGGGGTGAATCTTGGGAGCCGGCTAGGTACAGCAAGTATCCAAATCGGAACTTGGTACAGGGCCGTGGTGGTAACTGGTACGACCTTGCACAGGAGAAGTTCACCCCTGATGTTGTAACCTCCAAGAGAGTTGATAAGCGTGTGATTGCCGCTGCAAATGAGATTGGAGCTTATGCAAATCAAAATGTGCAGTGCATTAACTATGATGGGCCTCCATCCGGAATAGCGGCTGTAATGAACTCGTCATTAGCCTGGTTGTCAATCGAAATAGTTGGGAATCGTGGTCTTGGAGGTGGTGCACTTGAGATCGGTGTATCACCCCTAAAACGTGTAAAAATCCCTGTCCCCGATGATAACATATCTGCGGAGGAGTACCGAGCGGCGTTGGATGATAAGGATCTCTCACAAAGTATCTACGAACAATTCGGGGCCGAGGAGCCGGAAGATGTAACGTTGGAGACTATGTCACCTGGACGGCGTACTGTTGACGAGCTTGTACTTGGAGAAATACTAGGGCTCTCTGAGGATGATCAAGTTAAAATCGCTCAAGAATTGCTTCGAATAGTCAAGAACCGTATTGCGAAGTCAGAGAGTACGTAACTGTGAGCGAAAATATTCAAATAATCGATAACAAGCGCTACTCCCACCTAGACGAGGTATTGAAATCAGGGCTCGAAAGCGACGGTGTTGACCGGGTAAGAATCGCTGTCGGATACCTCTATATGAGCGGTCTGAAGCGACTTCGTCCTGAACTGGATGAATTCCTCGACAATGGCGGTACGCTCCAGGTCCTGATGGGGAATCCGGATCAGCAGGGTTTGGACGAACTCATAGAGGCCCATCAGAACCTCCGTCTCACTGGAACGAAGTTCAAACAATCACAGAATGTCAAGTGGAGTGAGCGCACAGAGATTCGCGCTGAAACTGCGAATAACTACTCGAACCAACTGCTCTACGAGAATCCTACTGCGGAGAATCAAGCGTTTTTCACAAAACTGATCGACTGGCTGGAACAGGGACGTATTCAGCCTAAGTTGTATCTTCAGGAGCGGTTTCACGCGAAGGCGTACCTCTTCGAGAAAGACGAAGGAGACATCTTCACCCCCAAAGACGTCGGCGTCGTTGGCTCGTCGAACCTCAGCCTCAGCGGCCTCCACAGCAATACAGAACTCAACGCCCCGGTCTACAACGAGAGGGTTACCCAACTGAAGGAGTGGTTCGATGACTTGTGGGACGACGCCGTTGAATTCGATGCCGATCTGCTGGACGCGTTTGAAGACTCGTGGGTTTCGAACAATCCTGGGCACGTCTCAACAGATGATGAACCACCGGCACTTCCGGGTGAGTCGCTTCCAGACGACACGGTAGAAACACTTCGGGATGTCAGTGCGGGAACTGGGCTCCCTGCACCGTACTTGGTGTACGCGAAGATCCTCTATGAACTGTACAAGGAGACGTTGGAGACTGCTGAGGACTACCTGCAGTCGTTCGACGTGTACGAGGACCTCTACGAGTTCCAGCAGTGGGCAGTGAATCGCGGGATCCGAATCGCCAACAAGTACGACGGGGTTCTGGTCTCCGACGTTGTCGGGATGGGGAAGACGTTTGTTGGCCTCGGGCTTCTCGAACACTTCCACGCCCGGAATCGGCTCCGTGGGAACAAGGGGAAGATGCTGATCATCTCGCCGAAGCATCTCCAGCCGATGTGGGAGCGGATGGTCAACAAGCAGTACAACTTCAACGCGGAGGTGATCAGCCTGGGGATGGTGTCGAAGGAGGATTTCCACGAGACGCTACTTGAAGAGCACGACGACGCGTCAGTGTGTCTCGTCGACGAGGCGCACCACTTCCGGAACGACGATACGCATCGGTACAATAATCTACAGGCGTTCCTGCCGACGGTCAATCAGACGATTCTCCTGACTGCGACACCGTATACGAAGAGTGCGTGGGACGTGTATAATCAGATCAAGCTGTTCCACATCGAAGACCTCACGCAGATCCCGATTACGCCGCCGAACCTCTATGACTTCACGAAGATGGCGGAGAACGATGAAACGGATCTCTCGAACCTTCTGAGTCACGTGATGGTGCGGCGGACTCGACAAGACATCATCGACCAGTACGGCGAGGAAGACGAGGAGGGTCAAGTGTACCTCCAGATGGGTGGGGAACGACGGTACCTCCCGGACCGGAACTTACAAACGGTCGATTACAATCTGCACGAGACGTACTCGACCGCAGACGGCGTCAATGATTCTCTGTATGATGCGATTGTGGAGACGCTGGAGGACCTCACGTTCGCTCGGTACTCGCTTGGACAGGAAGACTACCTGAAGACTGGGTACGCGAACCAGGACCCGTATCAAAACCTCTCCTCGATGGGGAGGAGCATTCGTGGGTTGATGAAGTCCAACCTTCTGAAGCGGTTGGAAAGCAGTGTTCATGCCTTCTACACGTCGCTTACCCGGATGCTGCGGAGTTACCGGATGTTCCGTGATCTCCTTGATGAGGGGACTGTGGCTGTCGGAAGCGATGTCTCGGAGCTCATCAACAGTGGCGAGCAGATCGACACCATTCTTGAGGAGATCGATGAGATGGTTGAGGATGGAGAATACGCGGCTTACCAAACGGAGGCCTTCCATCTCGAAGAGCTGAAGCGTGATCTTGAGACTGACATCCAACTCTTGGCTGAACTGCAAGACACCTTGGAGCCGTTCCATCAGGACATCCAGGATGACTACGCGATGGATGACAAGGTTGAGCAGCTCCGGCAGCTTCTCGGGAATCTCCGTATTGGGTCACATGAGATTCTCCAACGCGGTGACCGCGCTGAGAAGCTGATCGTGTTCACCCAGTTCACAGATACGGTGAAGTACCTGGAAGCTGCGTTTGAGCAGTTCCAAGATCGGGGACTGCTCTCTGATGACGTTCGGTTTGCAAGTGCGACCAGTGATACCTCGAACGTCGAGAAGCTCATTCAGCGCTTCGCCCCTGAAGCGAATGATGCGCGAGACAAAATCGACCCGAGTGACGAGATTGACGTGTTATTTGCAACCGACGTGGCAGGGGAGGGGGTCAATCTTCAGGATGCGAATTTAGTGATCAACTACGATCTGCACTGGAATCCTCTCCGTCTAATTCAGCGGATTGGTCGTGTTGACCGTCTTGGAAGCGGGCACGAAGACATCTATGCACTCAATTTCCTGCCGGAAACGGAACTCGAAGAGGAACTCGGTATCGTTGACCGCGTTGAATCTCGGGTTCAAGAGATTAGTAACGTCCTCGGTGAAGACGGGGAGATTCTGAGTCCGGAAGACAACGTGAACCGGTCGTACATGGAGGACATCTACGCCGAGGAGGACATTGAGAAGGTCGAAGACGACGTGAACGAGATTATTGGGAGCGACGACCTTATCGGTCCCGCGAGTAGCCTACAGGACCTCAAACAGGAGTACCCAGATCTCCTTAGTTGGTTGGATGATCGTGACGGGATTCGGAGTGCGATGGAGTGGGATCGAGAGTACGACGGCGTCGTCATTGTCTACCGGCAAGGAGACTACACGACCCCATACCTCGTGACGTTCCCAAGCGAAGGAGGGCAAGACCTCGCCTCACAGGAAAAAGACACCATCGTCGAAACCATCACGTGTCCCGTCGATGAACCAGTCGCGTCCGTTGACGCAGAGACGTTCGACAGTCGCTACGAACGGGCTGTGCAAGTGGCGCGGACGGAGTTCGGCGATGACATGGGTAAGCGCCGTCAATTCCAGCGAGAAGCTCGCCAAGGTGCAAGTATCGACCGAGACTACGTGGTTGACGAACTCGGAGAGGTTGCGTCGTCTGTAGAGAACACCGACCAACAGCGGACACTAGCGCAGTTCCAAGATATCGTTGAGACTGTCTCGGCAGACCAGATCCTCAACGAATTCAGGGACCTTCGGAACGGGGAAGTTACGGGTGAAGAGCTGGTGGCTGCTGTCCGGGAGATCATCTCTCGGTACAATCTGCAAGAGAAATACGAAGAACGGCAGGAGTGGGCGGAAGAGCAGGAAGAGCCTCCGCACGTCGTCGCGGGGATGTACCTGAAGGGCCAAGAGTAGACCACAGCGCGCCGCGCTGAGGTTCAAATACGATTACGCTCAACTTGGTTGTGTGAGTCAGTTAGAGCAACTTCCCACGACCGATTCTGGGCACGTAGTGAAGCGACACGCAATCGACTGGCTGAGTGGTCTTGATGAGGCTTCTGAACAAGAGATTCGAGAGTCAGTCATCGAGAAACCTAACGGCTTCACCGGGAGCAAATACCCAACCGAGATATCTGACATTCGAGTCACGGGGTCCCCAGATTTTGTTGAAGCAGTCGGAAGCCTGTTCAAACCGCTCCTAAAGTTCGAAGGAGAAGAGACACGGCTCGAAATCAATCTTCAACGGACCGAAGACCGAGACACAGGGGAATTGACTGATAACTACGCGCTCTATTTGTCTGTAGCCGAACGGGGGTAGGAAACGGAATTCTCGTTCGGTTGATGCTCTTAATCGTTGATGTGAAGAGGGAACCCATTTTCCGACCGGATTCGTAGATCTCCTTAGAATACGTGCATCAACGCACAGGAGGTTCAATAATACCATGTTGGAATGTTTAGGACGGAGCGTACCGCAGTCACTCGTTACCCACTACTCGGCGAGGAAGGACCGCCGTGTTAATTAATCAGATTGGGTCTATAGCGGTGCTATTCGTCCGGTTCTGGTTCCAGTTGTTTTCCGGGGAATACTGGATCGCGGTCTGCCTGTCCAGCCTTTCCGATCAGTTCGGCACTGACAGCACCAGCGATGTCTGCCAGCATCTCTCTGTGGAGTAGCTCGCCTCCGTGCGCGAACGCAACGATGTCTATCAGACTGCGAAGAAACGACTGTGTATCGTACGTCAGGAGATCTCTGTGAACGATAATCAGTTCATCGTCGTGTTCGCAGGTCACCATCCTCGATGGATCTGTTGCCCGCAGTGATTCCGAAACTTTCGCTTCCCACTCCTCACCCGGTAGGGCAACCCACGAGAACACGTCGTGGCGCAACTCCCACGTCTCCAGTTCCTCATCGTTGAGATCATCCTCGCCGACAAACTCGTAGCTGAACGACTCTTTGTACTCCTCACGGTATTCTTCGGCCCCACGGATCGGGTCGCCGTTGACGTCAGAGGTGTCCTCGATATCCGGCTTGATTCGGTCCGGAATAGTTACAATCTCATAGCCGTCCGCGCGAGCATTGTCGAACAAGTTCTGACTACGATGCTGCTCGTCATGTGTCGCCACCACGACGTCCCGTTCCGCGTTCAGAATCTTGACCGCGTGGACCTGCACCGGTTTCCAGTCTAACTCGTCGTGTGTCTCACCCGTCACAAACGCGTTCAAATCATCGACTAGCCGCGATGCCACAGTCTCTGATTCACATGCTTGCAGGATTTTCTTCACTCGCGTTGAGTACGCTGTCCGCCCCACGTTCGACCGCTCACGATTCAGTGCGTCGTTGATTTTCTTCGTCGTGTTCGTGATATTGTAACTAAACAGGAAGTTCGGCTCTGACGCCACACGAAGCCCACTCACGAACACCGACGCATCCTCAGTCTCAGAGACTTCGTATACGTCACCGAATCGGGTCTGTTCCAGTAGTTCTGCGTCAGTGTAATCAATGAAGTTCTGCTTTGCCGCCTCGATATCTTCGTCCGTGATCCCGTCCAGCACGACCTCTGTGCCTTTGATATCTTTCTCCGGAGGGTGTATCTCGACGTGAAGGGTCTCGATTTCTTCGAATCCGTGTTTCGGGGCTTCCTTTACCGTGAACGTGTTGTGCGGTGAATGAATCGTAATGTCGATGCCGTGCCGGTGACAGGTCGCAATTGCGTCCTTGATCCCGACGCCGAACTTCCCGATCACTTTGTCAGGGTTGTTCAGCTTCTCTTCGTCTTCGGCTTGGGTGAGATGCTCGTACCGGAATCCGCGCCCATAGTCTCGGATATGCCATGTGCCGTCGTCGCTATAGATATCAGGATCATCCGTGTCCGTGAGGGCGGCTTCGTCCAAGGCGTTTGCAATGATTTCGCGTGCTGCGTCTGCTGGCCCCCACGCCTCAAGGACTTCCTCCATATTCAAGTCAAATTCCCGTGTTGAAGTTGACATACCAATCTGGTCGCTATACAGTCAGATAATACTAATTATCGGAACGGATGTCTGAATCGTACTGTTATGAGGCAGCCTTTATTGAATCCCTATTCACGTCTGGTGAGTTGCTGAGAAGGCAGTCTCTCACTAAGGGAGATCACGTCCGGAGCGTATTCCTGATGATCAGGATCTGCCTCATCAGGAGTATCACAGGGCACACTGGTAGGTCGTTGTAGTACTGAGTGACGATGTGGATTCAGTCACTGCTGGCGTGCGAGATGCTCAGATTTCCTGGGTCGCATTTGATTCATGTGAGACGGATGACTTTCCGTGGCGTGATTTGCGGCCACGAGTCGGTGACTCCTCACAAGCGTAATTTCCGCAGCTCTCGACCAGCTTCAGAGTTGCTCTTCCTAGGGAAAGGATCATCATCCAGCTCTGTCACTGTTTCTTCATGCCTCCGGATCGGCTCCGTAGTATCGTTCCGATGTTTGGTGGTGGGACAAGGTACGTTGAGACGCTGGATGTGATTCTTGAGTTCGTTGAAGCGCATCAGCCGACGACCGACGAACTCGTCGGATGGCATCGGGGCTCATTCCAGAACGTGTCCAGTCGAGACTCAATTATGCGGCGGGTGAGTTATCTCCAACAAGCCGGGTTTCTCCACCAGACGAACGACTACTGGAATCTCGGAGATGCTGGTCGGGAGTACGTTGAGCAGGGTGATGTGGCGACGCTGCTGCGAATTATGTGTGATCGGAACGTCGGGCTACGGAGTCTCATGTATGCGTTGGCTGCTGGTCCGATGACGCTCGGAGAAGTGAGTGAGCAGCAGCTCGATACACATCCAGAGTTAGGGTGGAGCCGTGGGGAGACAGATATGGCGAAGCAGCGGGTGAACTGGCTGCGGAGCATGGGACTCGTTGAGAAGCGTGGCGACGAGTACGCGTTGACGGATGACGGTCTACAGTTCGTTGAGCGTGCGGTGGAGGAGTGGGCGGATTCTGACTGGACACCATCGGTGAGCGATGACGGGATAGTTGCTGGGACGTACGAAACGACTGCCCACGCACGGTCGGTCGATCCGGAGTTCCGTGCGGCCGTGTTGTCCCGTCATGACCGGAGGTGCCCGGTGTCTGGGGTGGATCATCCCGGCCTGTTGGACGTGGCGCATGTCCTGTCGTGGAGTGACTACCCGGAGTACAGGGCCGATCTTTCGAACGTGTTGGCGCTCAGTAAGACGCATCACGCGGCGTTTGACCGGGAGCTGTTCACGATTGACCAGGACTACCGATTGCGTGTGAATCCTGAGTTCGAGACTGAGAGTGACGTGTTACAGCGGACGATTATTGACCGCGAAGGGGAGCGAATCTCGATTCAAGAAGAGAGCCTGAACCCGCAGTACGTCACACAGCACAATTCATCGCTTGCGTGGCTGTGAGAGCGAGTATTGGTGGTAACACTGAGCTGATCAGAGAGGTGGAGAGAACGTCGCTCTTGCCGGTAAACGTGCGAGGGATTTGTCGTCAAAGGTGGTCGTTGTACCAGGCGAGTGTTTCGCCATATTGGAGTCCATCGGTCGGGGTCTCGATTGTAATCGTGGCGTCAGCGTCATCGAGCAGCGGGATTAGTTCGTCGTAGTAATCGCGGCCGGCGTGGAACACCAATTGCGTTCCGTCTGTGAGCAACCCATCATCTTGGAGCTGAGTGTAGACCGTTTCCGACCAGTCTCGTTTCCGTTCGACCGATGCGCCGCTTAGAGTGTCGTCGTATGGCTCGATAGGTTCGCCATCGGGTTCGAGCAGGCCGTGTTTCGCTGAGAGGATGTACCAGTCATCGTGATTTGCTCTGGCGTACTGTCGTGCTTTCCTGAAAAACGCAGATTCGTCATACAGGTCTTGTGGTGGTGCTGCGTGCTCACGCTTGCTCTTCGTGCAACTCAAGAGACCAATTTCCATATGGTGCACGGTAGCGCTGGACTGAAATAAACCCGGGTGGGAATCGCCCAGTAAATCACCTACCGCACTAGTTTGAGATGGTGTCGTGCTCAACGGAGTGTTCTAGTGCCCACTTGTTGGTGAGGACGGCGTCTTTGTCGTCTGTTCCGCCATGTGTGAGGAGTCCGATGTGACGGAGGTGGTATTTGAATTGGAAGTGAATGCCGGATTTGTACACGGTCGGATCCGTAAGGACTGATTCGTTGATTTCGCCGTCGGCGGTGAGCACGTCTTCACGCCGGGATTGGGTGAAGAACACTTCGACGGTGAGGGGTTGGTTGATGCGGGAGGCTTCTCGGGCGACGGCGTCGATGGTTGCGGGGTTGATGCCGCGTTGGTGGAGGCGTTCGAGGGCTTCGATGATGAGTTGTGTTGGGTCGTACTGGATGGCGACTGAGCGTGCGAGTTGCGCCCAGCGGGGAGCAAGTGTCGTGAATCGGGTTGACCGGCCTTTCCACGAGTCGAATTCGTTGAGGGCGGCAGCAACGGTCCCGTGTTGGGCACGGGCGAAGCGGACGACTTCTGCACCGAGGTGCGTGAGTGTCTCTCCACCGGGCTGATTATCGACGAGACCGAGAAGGATTGCCCCGCGGCGACCACCTGAGACGCTGTTGATCACGTGTTCGGAGTAGATGTCAGCGGTGTCGCCATCTGCAGCGAGGGCGAGTGCGTACCCGAGGTAGTTCTTCGGATGGTTCACCGGGAAGCTGCCTTCGGTAAGTCGGTGCGTCGTGGCCTGAAATCGGATGGCGTCGATAGTAGTGGAGAAGTCACCGACGCCGGTGATGCGGGCAGGTTCAACGAGCGTTGCGTCATGCGGGCTTTCGACACCGATGACGCCGATGTTAAGATCGCGGGCGAGGGCACGTGCCTGGTCAGAGATGCTCTGGATGGGGGCGGCGACGTACCCGATGTTAACTTCGGACAGGTGGCCGTGCGCCTGGTTGATTCCGGTTCTGACGTCGGCGGCGCTCGGGTCGGTGTTGTGGCCTTTCGCTTCGATGACGGCGACAGGGGTCGTCGCGGCGTCAGCGTTCAGCACTTCGAGAGCAGGCATCCCCACGCCGAGGAGGTCAGGCTCACCGTCGGCAAGACGAATCGTGTTGTATGGTGCGAGACGACGACGCAGATCGTCCGGGATTTCCCACCCGCCCCACGTCGGCTTGGTGAACTGGGTTTCAGTGACAGCGTAATGGTCTGGGCTCGTATCCAGATCAGGGTAGAGAGTGTCCTTTGCGGCAGCGAGAACGGTGGGTTCGGTGAGAGTAGCTGCCATTGCTACAGCCGTTCTCAACCTGTCGTCATTAAAGTGGGCTGTGCAGGACGGTTATCGACGCGAGTACAGGCCCTGATTCGAGTGCAGAACGGTGAGAGGAGCGTTACTTGTCGTTCGGGTCGTAGATCTTCCGGATCCACGCGCCTTGGGCGAGCTTCAACTGTATCTCTTCGCCGGCTGGCCAGAGGTTGTCGAAGCCGCCGAAGACGTAGCCGCAGCCTTCGTCGAGGGTGATGTCGTCGTTGAAGACGACGCAGGGGCGTTGGACGTCGCCGCGGTCGCTGTTGCCGAGCATGACTTTCTGGTGTGGGGTGTGGCTGTTGAGGTCGATGGTGTAGTTGACGAAGGCTTTCGTTTTGATGAAGCCGTTCGTGCCGTCGAACTCGTCGATGTGGAGGAACGGTGGGCTGCTCATCGGTGCTCACCTCCGCGGATGACGGTGACTTGCCCGCAGGTTTGGACGGCGGGTTGTGGTTCTCCGCAGGTTGGGCAGCGCGTGTCGGTGATCGGGTCTACGAGGTCGTCGCAGGCGTCGCACATCACGAGGCCGGTCGTGTTGAGGCGACCGTCGTTGATGAGGACGGTTCGGAGCCAGCCGTCGCGGACGAGCATGAGTGCGTCGACGGGTTCGTAGAGGCGGGCGTGGCTGCAGCGGGCGGCGGGAGCGTCGACGGGTTTGGCGGCGCGCCAGGCGGCTTCGAGCGGGCGGTCGGTGGTGAAGCGTTCGTGCCAGCGGTCGCGGGCGTGCTGTTTGATCGGCGGGAGATACGTCTGGTCGAGGTTGGTGTAGCTGGACATTGGTCGTAGGAGCCGCGTGTGGTGGTGCGTCGCCGTTTCAGTGCCAGTGGCTGCTTAGGGGGTGTATCTGCGCTGGCCAGTGTTGCCACTGGGCGCGGTGATACGAACTGGTGTAGAGACCCTGCGAGGTGAGCCGTCGAGAGGGATGGAACTCTCTGGGGGGAGTGTCGAAGGGTCTCTAAGGGGCGTCGCTGGCTAACGACGAGAAGCGATGCGTGAACCTCGCGCGTACGATGGAGTGTACATCGAAGCGGTTGGCTGGGTCGAAGCCTCGAAGCTCGCGTGCGTAATGGAGTACCCCTTCGTAGGTGAAGCAGAGTCTTCGTGAACTGGCCACTTCTGAAGAGGAGTTACGAAGGGGCCAAGTTGGACACCTTGCTTGACGAAGGGCTGGCGAACTCCGCGCGTTAATTGGCAGCCGGGCCGTCGTCCCGCCTTATGGCGGAACCGACGACCGACGACCCTCATCCCGCATATTGTCGCAGGGAATACTTAAAGGAAAATCACTCATAGACATTCCAACTCCCTAATATAATTACCACCGAGTATTTACCGGCAGAGGAAGGGGGTATCTATATCCGATGAGACTTCGTTAGCGGATGCAACGGGCAGGTAGCCGCAGTCACAGTGGGAAGTGATCGTGTTTTTTGAGTTCCCGTTTGACGAGCTGGGATACGCTGTAGAGATCGGATTTCGAAACCTCTTGTTCCTCCAGCAGCGTTTGGAACTCGTCTTGTTCCAGCATCCGCGGCGGGAGTCGGTCGGCATCGAGATCCGGCAAGGCCTCCTCAGGGATCCGATTGAACCGGTCCCACTCGACGACGACTTTGATCGTGGCGAGAGCAACTTTTGACAGGCGTTTCTGCCGACCGAACCGATCAAGATTCATCGTCGTCATCGCGGTGACTGCCGCTTGTTGCTGATGAGCGGGGAGATCGAGAGCCGAGCAGAACGCCTCCGTCACACGAACCTTATCACGGACTGCCTCACGGGTGCTGTGATTGCCGTCGGAACGATGCCGGCCTTCATTATGCCGAATGAGTTTCTCTACCTCTCCGCCAGCACTACCGATACCGACGCGAGTCTCACCAAACGGATCGTACCCCGAGGAATACGCATCCGGGGAATGGTCGCGCTCCTGTTGACGGGAGGGCTGGAGCTCTGGAGTTTCATCGACTTGAGAACCGTCTGTCTCCTCTGACTCAGTTTGATCTCCGGCGGTGACTTTCTCACTCACGACTATGTACCAGCTATAAACAAAACAACTACCAGGACACCCTATAATTCTTGCTCGGCCTGATTCGAAGGCAGACCCCGGCCCTCCCCGTCGTACTGCAGGAGTGATTAGGAGTAGAAGACGACGGGGCGGCGGTCGCCGCCGTGTTCGTCGTCGGGGAGGTGTTCGGCGAGGTCGTCGCGGTCTTCGTCGCCGAGGAGTTGGTTGAGGACGTCGATGGCGGAGGCGCGGAGGAGGGGTTTGTTGTCGTTGCCGCAGTTTTCGTCGAAGGTGCAGGCAGGGCAGCCGTTGGGTTGGCCGCAGTTGCAGTCCCGGAGTTGGTCGCGGGCGCGTTCGGCGAGGGCTTCGAAGTTCTCGTAGATGGCACGGGCGAAGCCGAGGCCGCCGTCGACGCCGTCGTAGATGAACCAGCCGGAAGCGGTTCGACCAGTAAGTTCCTGGGTGCGTTGTTCGAGGGCGTGCGTGGCGGCTTCGAAGGAGTCGCCAATGGAATCGGTGATGTCGTCGTATTCAGGATGGCTGTAGTGGGTGTCCATGACGAGCGTGGCGAGACCGCCGAGGTCGTTCTTGTCGACGCGGAGTTCGAGCGGGGCGGTTTGGATGGTGGCGTGTTCGGCGGCGTGGAGCCCAGCGATGTACCCCAGGTGGGCGATGCCGGTCTCTTCTGGATCGACGCCGGTTTCGACGCCGTAGTCCTGGTATTTGTGGGTGAGGGCGGTTTCGACGTCTTCGGGGACTTCGACCCAGCAGAGCTGTGTGTCCATCAGGATCGGCGGGGTTTCCGTCGGGATTGCTTGTTGTTTCGGGTCGCTGTTGCCGATGTAGAGCTGGTCGTATGAGTGGTGGTGGACGAGGACGGTGCCGCGGCCGAAGTGGAGTGTGAAGCCGTTGACCTCGCGGGATGCTTCGGATTCGGCGTCGAGGACGTTGACCTTGTTTCGGGTGCGGGTGTAGTACTCGCAATCGACTGGTTGGAGTTCGATGATGGGTTGCGGACGGTCCTCGTCCATGTTGACGACTTCGAACTGCTGGCCGTTCTGGAGGCGGACTGCGCCTTCGTGGTAGTCGCGGTAGGCGCGGTTCTGTTCGATTGGTTCTAAGTCGAGATCGTCGGGGAGGCCCCATTTCTCGCGGTCGACGTCGTCTGCGAGTTGGAGGCGGTAGTCCGTCCCGGTGGTGCCGTACAGGTTGACGCGTGTCTGTGGGCGGCTTGGGCCGGAGTAGTGGACGGCGGCGTCGAGGTAGCCATCTACGAACCCAGCTTCACGCCACATCTTCACGGCGGCACGGAGTCGGTCTTCGTCGGCGAACGTGTCGATGTCTGATTCGCCAAGGGCGATTTCGTCGGCGGCGGCGAGGACGTGGGTTGCGAAGACGGAGTTGTTCGAGGTGTCGACGACGGCGTCTTCGACGTCGTTTTCGAGGAGGTACTCGGGGTGGGTGAGGATGTACTGGTCGAGGGTCCGGTGGTCGCCGACGAGGACGGCGACGCTGCGGCTGGCTTCGCGGCCGGCGCGACCGATGCGTTGCCAGAAGGATTGTCGCTGGCCCGGGTAGCCCATGAGAACGGTCGCGTCGAGGCTCCCGATGTCGATGCCGAGTTCGAGCGCGGATGTCGTGGCGAGCCCGGTGAGGACGCCGGTTTTGAACTGGTGTTCGCGGGAGTGCCGCGTGCGGCGACCGAGCCCAGCGTTGTACGCTTCTCGCCCAACGGTGGTCGAGCGGTCGTACTCCCGTGGGTTGGTTCGGCGGTGTTCGTCTGCGCGTTGGATGCTGAGTTCGGTGAGTTTGCGGCTCTCGCAGAACAGTAACGTGCGGATGTCGCGCGAGGTCAGATGGTTGAACACTTTCGGCGCTTCGACGCTGGCCGGAACGCGCTCGGCGACGAACTCCTCGTCGTCTTCCGCTTCTGAGTCGGTTCCGTCGTCGATGTCGATCTCGAATGACTCCTCGTCGGGCGTGGCGTCTCGGGTTTTGTCCCGTGGCGGTGGGTTCCAGAGGATAACGTCGCGGGGGCCGTGTGGTGAGCCGTCGTCGTCGATGACGGTCACGGGGGCGTTGATGAGTTCCTCGGAGTGGTCGCGCGGGTTGCCGATTGTGGCGGAGGTGAGGACGTACTGTGGGTTGCCGCCCCAGTAGTCGGCGACGCGTTGCATCCGGCGGAGGATCCACGCGACGTGCATGCCTTCGATGCCGGTGTACGTGTGTGATTCGTCGATGGCGATGAGGTCGAGCGCGCTGTAGAAGCGACTCCACTTGTCGTGGTGTTCGAGGTAGACGTTGAGCCCGGCGAAGTTCGTGAGGATGACGTCAGCTTGCTCGCGGATGGCGCGCCGCCCGTCTGTGACGTCCCCGTCGTAGATTTCGACGCGGATGTCTAACCCGAGTTCGTCGTACAGGTCGTCGAGGGCTTCCTGCTGGTCTTTGGTGAGCGCCTTCATCGGGTAGACGCACAGCGCGGTGGAGGCGTCGTTCTGTTCGGTGGCTCTCGTCCCGTCGGGGTTGAGGACGCCGGCGTCGAGGAGGTTTCGCGCGATTTGCAGGCCGTAAATGTGGGTTTTCCCGCTGGAGGTGGAGGTCGTGACGGCGACGTTGTCACCTGTTTCGAGCGCGTTGAGGGCGTCGGCTTGGTGGCTGAACAGGTCGTACGGGTACGGGTCGGCGAGTTCCGGGCGGAGGACCTCCGCGGTTGGGGTGGTGTCCGCTGATTCTGCGGGGAGTTCGATGGTTTCGATGTACTCTGAGTCCGGGGTGAGACCGACGCGGGGGAACGTGTCGATGATGGTGTCGGCGTCAACGTCGGTGCGAGCGGTCGCGTCGGTTGAGGTGGTGTGGTCACTCATTGTTAGAAGTCGGTGAGGCCGGCTTGCTGGCCGGTTGCGCCGCCGGTGCCGCTGTCGGTCATGTCGCGGCGTGTGGCGTTCGTGATGGCTTGGTAGACGTGCCAGAGCGCTCGGCAGTCGTCTTCACAGTAGGCCCTGTGACGGTCCCAGTCCAGTTCGGCTGCCGGGGAGTCGGGGTTCCGCATGAATTCCTGGTATGCGGCTGCGGTTTGCGCACCGGTCAGTCCGGTTCCGGCAGAGTCGTAGCCGAGCGCGCGAGCGACATGGTCGAGTTTGTTCGTTCGACCGGGGAGGAGGGCGTTCCCGTCGCGGACGGCCCATTTGTACAGGTCGTAGGTCCAGACGTCCTCCCATGCATCGACGTACTCGGGGAGGTGCTGTTCAAGGAACTGGGAGATGTGCGGATAGTCAAACTTGTACCCGTTCCATGTGAGCACCGTCCTGTCCTGGTGGTTGGCAATGAACCACGTTATGAACGCTTCGAGGACTGGTTTTGGATCCTTCGGGTGTTGCTTCTCGATGAACGCTTGGTAGGTGTCGGTTGCCGGGTCGTAGACGCCCAACTGCCAGATAATGGTGGGTGACAGGCCGTCGGTTTCGATGTCGAGGCAGAGCGGTGGGCGGTCGTCGCGGGTCTTGACTGGTGTCTTGTTCGTGAGGACGATTGGTTCGCCGGTGTCGATGACGTCGGCGTGAGCGTGTATCTTTTCCGCCGTTGTCTGCCCGATTCCGGGCAGGTCGGTGAGGGTACTGAGTGCGAGGTTCTGGACGTCGGTCGTTGTTTGACAGCCCTGTGTGCGGAGTCGCTGGGCAGTGGATTGGCCGACGCCGTTCAACGCTCTGAGGCCGAACTGGTCGGCGTCGACGGCTTCTGCTGCGATGGACCCGCGGGCCGTACAAGTGTACTGTGCGAACATCGCACCGCCGTGGTCTGTGGCACCGAGTCCGGACATCGGGACGTGGACTGAGGAGTGGTTGTGTGGCAGCTCCCATTCGTGGTAGTACTCTGCTGGTTGCCCGCCGGCGAGGACCGTGACTGGTTCGGGCAGGGTGGCGCTGATCGCCGCCAACTGCTCGGCGTGCGGCAGGGTTGTCGAGAGGGTCGTTGTATCCCACTCGACAGTGAGTTCGGGGACGAACAAGAAAGTCGCCGCCCCGGAGCCTGTCTGCCGCTCACCTGCTTCCAGTTGGGTCTGGAGGCGAGGGAGGACATCCCCGGTTTGGATGGCGAGGATGTCTATCGTCTCGGATGGTGGAGCGGCGTCGGGGGCTTCGTGAACACCGGCATCGGGGGAGTACCGGTAGTGGTGGACGCGGGTTTCGCCACGACCGAGTTGTGGGTGCAAAACGGGGATATCCCGGGCCGCATCACGGGCGGTGGCCTCTGCAGTCGGAGTTCGGGGCCCCGGGATCGTGATGAGTCCCGGACTGAAGTACCGGACGGCGTCCCGGACTGCGGGCTGTGACACGCCGTCGAGCGTCGCTGCGGGGAGTGACAGTAACTCCAAGGGTGTATCGCCGTCCGTGGTCCAGTCAGTATCGCCTGTCATGGGTGTCGGTTAGATGAACCCGATTTTGTCGCGGAGTTTGTTCGTCGGTGGGAGGTGTTTGCGAGCGGCAGCGGCGCTTGCCAGATCGGCGTACATCGTCGTGATGGGGAGACGCGCGGTGGCGTTCGATGCGCCGATGTGCGCTTGTGACAGGAGGTACGTTTGTGCAGCTAACGTCTCGATGGGTGTCTCGCCTTGGACGCGTTCGACGGTGATAGGTTGGGGAAGGCCGGTGCCTTCTCTGCTAGCGAGGGTTTCGGGCTCACCGAAGGTGGCGACGATGGCTTTGGGAAGGTCCTCGTAGATGGCTGCGGTCGCTTTCTGTGGCGTGTCGAAGTGCGCGCCGCTGTATTTCAGGACGCGGGCTGGGGCCTGCTTTCGGATTTCGACGACGTCGTACGCGACATCGAGTTCGGTGAGGAATGTCTCGACGTCGCTGAGGTCTTCGTTGGCGAACCCGTCCCGGTGGATCGTGATGTGGTTCGGGTACCGGTCGTACCGGGTTCGGAACCCCATCACGGCCTGTTTGACGATCTCTTTGAGTTCCTTCGGCGGAATCTTCTCCCCGGACTGCGGTCGGGAGGAGGTGTACCCAAGGACGGCCCCGTCAGCGTGGATCGCGGTGGTTGCGGCAGCGAGATGGATGTGGTTCCCGTCGGCTGATTCGTCGTACTGGTGGGTGACGTCGATACCGAGGTGGAGTTCGGAGTCACCAGGCAACGCACGCTCGATAGTGAACGGGATTCCGCCGGCAGCCGCGACCAGTCCGAGGGCGATGTTGATGATCGTGAAGGGCTCGTCGAGCGTCGCTTCGTGGGCGAACTGGCTATTGAGGTCTTTCGTGGCGAGGACCTTCTTCACCTCGTCGTACACACGTCCCGGTTCAACCGTGTCGAAGTACCCGGTGTTCTTCGGCGGGAGCGTGCAGAACACGGCGTCGTAGTCGTGATCGTCCGGGATTTCAGCGGCGATCTCCATGCCGAGCTGGTCGGCCGACATCGTCGCGTCGAAGGTGACCTCTTCGACGTCGTCTGGCGGGGCCCCGATCTGTTCGAGCTTGCTTTTGAGCGTAGACCAGCCCCGTTGGATCCGGTCGTCCCGTTTTTCCATCCGGATATGGCACACGCGGAAGGGATCCGGTGCTTCGTACACGCCGAGGCGGGTAACGTCGCTCGGGTGTGTCCCGGTCTGCCCGTTACTGAACTGGAGCACGTCTGCTTCCGGGTCGAAGAGCCCTTGAACGGAGATGTTCTCATCGCCGAGCAGCGGGTCAGGTTCGAACTCGATGGTGTGCCCGTCGAACTGGAGTGGGCCGAGCTGTTCGACGAAGCTCTCTGCGTTCGAGATGCACTGCTGTGCGGACAGGCGTGTATTGAGCCGCTGTTTTTCTGCGAAGTCCGGTGCGAATCGAGAGAGGTTCTCAGGGTGCCCTTGGAGTGCGAGGAGTTCCGGTGGGAACGCCATCTCGGTTCCATCGCCGCGCTGACGGACCGTCCAGATGACTTCTCGGTCTGCGTTCTCGATATCGTTGACTTTCGCTGGATCGACCCAGGGCTCTTCGCGGTGATACTGGACGAGGCTCTTGTTGCCCTCGATGTGGAGCTTGTCGGTGACGGTTTCTGGGCCGACGCCGATGACGTACAACCCCCTGTCTCGGTAGGAGGGTGTCACCCGGAGTCCCGGGTGAATCTCGTCGTCGTCGAGCTGGTCGAGCGTCCGGTCGGAGAGGATCCGGTGGCGGTAATCGACGTGCAGGTAGGCGGCACGCGAGGGGAGTACCTCGACGGTGAGGTTGTACCGCTCGTGGAGGCGGAACCCTTCCTTCTCGATGACCGGGTCGATCTCCAGGATCTTGTCGATGCCGTGGATATCGTACTGGTCGCGTTTCGCGTCCTTGAGGACTTCACCGAGCATTTCGCCGAGGATCTCCCGGTCATCCGCGTCCGCGTAGACGACCGGTCGAGTGCCGACCTCGTTGATCTCGAAGCGAGGCAGGTCCACGCGTTCGTGCGCGAGTTTCACCAGGGACACGAGCTTGAACGCGCTGCCGACGACGACCGGTGTTACATCGAGTTGCTGCCGGACTTTGCGGCGTGCTTTGTACGTCGCGCGGAGCGTGTTCTGCCCTGAGGGCCGGTATCCTCGCTTCGGAACAAGTTCGTACTCGTAGACGTCGTAGTCCGGCAGATTATCTGTGGCACGGAACGTCGTGAGGCCGTGGTAGCCGCTGTCCGCGGACGTATCGGGGGTTTCGGCGAGCCCGTCTTCAAGGGCTTCCTCGGTGGTCGGGGGACCCTCCAGTTCGAGGAGTTTAGCATCGCTCTGGACGGTGAGGTTCTGGTATTTCGTCCCGTCGTTGCCTTCGTCGATATCGTACTCGACAGCGGTGATGAGGTACGTGGCTCCTCTGTCGTAGTCTTCGTCGTAGATCTCCGCTGGTGCGGAGTTCTTCCACATCGTGATGGTCCGGTCGTCGCCGCCGCCGTCTGTGAATTTCAGGTTGCGGCGTGGGTACTGACCTTCGTTCTCGAAGACTGTGTCGAGGGTGAAGCGGACAGCGTAGGTGTCTCCGACCGGTACGTCGTTGAGTGAGTTCTCGTCGAGGTTGACTGGTTTCATTGTGCGGCCTCCGTTGCTGGGAGACATTCTGCAGGCGCTTCGACCGTGACCTGTTTCCCTTGCAGCTGGTCGAAGTTCACAACAGCGTCCTTGGTCGCTAGGATCTGACCCCGGACACCGAGCACCTCTGACTGTAGTCCTTCGTCCACGGTGAGTCCTGGGAGGGTGCTGACGGTCGCATCGTCCCCGGCGAAGTGAGCGGGGATTCGAACAATTCGGTCTTCGAGAGCGGTCTCGTCACTGGGGAGCGTCGAGAACGGTTCCAGCGGCCCTGTGAGGACATCGCGGCACGACTCGACGGCTTCCGTAAGCGCGTGTTTCGGCTCGTCCAGCGGGTCGTACCACTCCTTCGTCGATGCTGTGGACACGACGGCTTCCAACGCGTCCTCAACGGTGCCGGCGACGCGGCGGTTCGGTGTTCGTGCGACGATCATGCCGTGCGTCGCGCCCTGTTCCGCCCAGCGACTCGCGGCACGATCTGCTTGCGTGATGCCGGCTTTCACGCTGTCTTTGGCGACGAGGTACACGACGAAGTTGTGCGCACACGACCGTCGTTTAAACGATGGGAACGGGCAGTCCTGATACGTACAGGCTGTTCCGGGCGTGTAGACGCACTGTTGGAACGGTGGCTTCGACTGGCACTCCTCACACGGAGAGGCGTCAGCTCGGTCACCGCAGTGCTGGCAACGGAATCCGGGCTGGACGTCGATGCGAATCTCTTCTCCGACGAGTCCGGCGAGGTCGATTGGGCCGTCAGTGTCAGCGAGGTACAGTCGGGGTTTCCCCCGCGACCAGGAGACCATCGTTGGGTGACCACTCACGGTCGCGCGCGAGGCCAGCTTGGTCGGGTGCTGACCGGTCATTTGTACCCTCCGAGGGTACCCTGGAAGTCAGACGGGCTCCTGTACGGGTCGATGATCTCGTCGGTCAGGTATCGCATCGCCTCTGCCTGGATCGCCATCTCGATTTCGCGGCCGTAGAGCGTGATGCGACCGGTGTCGTCGAACCCGACTTCAACTTCGATGTTCCGGTTCGGAAGGTCGACACGAACCTGTTCGAACGTGTCCCCGAAATACTGCTCCCACCAGTCCGTCTCCCGCAGGTCGCCCCGGTCTTGTGCCGACACGTGGTCCGGTCGTTCGCGTTTGCTCGGACTGACGTCGACACGCTGGACGCGGCTGGATTCCTCGATGACTGTCCGAAGATCCTCCTCGTCGAACTCCACGGTCTCGAATTTTACGTCCTCATCGAGAACCGCAGCGAGTGTCGTGAGAATCTCCTGTTCGACCTCCTTGGTTGCCTTTGCGATGGCCACGTACCCGTTCTGGAGGAAGAGGACCGCGTACCGGTCGGCGCGTTTCGTTTGTTCGGTGCCTTCGAGCGTGGTCAGGTCGGTGTACGTCTCACGACCGTATTCCGCCCAGCAGATCCCGTCTGCGCCCACCTTGAACGTCTGTGGAAGCATTCCGCTGCGAAGGTCGGCGTCCGAGTTGAATGCCGAGGTGGCCTCGATTCCGGCTTCGATTGCTTCCGTGTCGATGCTCTCGTCGCGTAGTGGCACAATCTTGTAGCTAGCCATCGAACTCGGCCTCCTGGTTGATTCGTCGTTGGATGAACGGTTCCAGCGTCTCGGTCACACGATAGAACGCGCGCCGACCCTCTCGGTCGCGTTCGACAAAGCCTCCGTCGCTGAGTTCCCGGAGGTGATAAGAGATGGTCGATTTGTCGCGGTGGAGTTCCTCGACCAACGTGCCCGGTTGGACACCTCGATCATTTGGCAGCTGGAGGATCTGTTTCAACACCGTGAGCTTCGACTCCGAGAGGTCCTGGACGCGAGCGCTCGCATCGACCAAGTGGAGTCGGTCGGCAGCCGAGTTCGTGGCTGCGACGTCTCCTGGCTCCAGTTCTTTCCGAAACGCCTCTTGAAGCGACTCCAAGGCCAGGGTGTGAATCAATCGCGGGATCCCCTCACTTAGCTCGTGGATACGGTCCACGGTTTCCGAGGGGAGTGTAAATTCGTTCTCGGAGAGCACCTCGAAGATGATTCGCAGCGTCTCGTCGGTGTCTTTGCGGGGGAACGCATCGAGGTGGATCTCGTTCGAGGGCGGGAGCGCATCTTGCACACGCCCTCGGTTGACGGCCCACCGTTCGGGCGTCCAAGTCGTTACGAACAGGCCGCTGTCTACGGCTCCTCGAAGTTCGTCGAGTGAGGTTTCGATTCGTTTGTCTAGCCCGCAATCATCGATGCAGACGATTGGGGTTTCGAGCTCGGTCAGATCGTGAGCGAACTCATCGAGGAAGAATCCGTCGTCGGCCTTCTTTCCGAGAGCCGTCGCGTCGATGAGCTTCGTATCGATGTCTGCGGAAAGTTCCGTGAGAAACGAGACGACCGTGTGGAGTAACTGGGTCTTCCCGATCCCGGACGGTCCGATTACAGGAGTGTGGTAGACGTCCTGTTGCCGGGTTACAAAGCCCGCGTACTCACCGATCTCGTCTAGCGCGTCGTCGTGATTGACCGCTTTCTCAGGGTGATTTTGGAAGTATTCTGTGAGTCGTTCGTAGCTAGCTTGCTCTGGTTGGAACTCGTGATCGGACAACCAGACTTCGTAGCTCCCGACGCGCCCCTGTTGCCCGCGTTCGAAGGCTTCTCGGAAGCGGTTTTTCTTGTCTTCGTCGTCGTTACCTGGGTCCATCAGTTCCAACGCCTCAAACTATCCAAGTTGAGCAAAACTATTAAAACCTATTGGTTAGATGGACTGTATGTGGAAGCCACCATGTTAACGCTGACTCACATCGCGGATACGCACCTCGGCCACCGACAGTACGGGTTGAAACAACGAGAAGACGACATGGTGTCAACGACACGCGCGGCACTGCAAGAGATGGTCGGCGAGCGCGACACGGACGCCATCCTACTTCCCGGGGACCTGTTTCACTCCCGGGATCTCCGCCCGAAAGTCCTCGACCAGGTCGAACAAGAGCTCAGCCGAGTACCGGACGACGTGCCGGTACTGGTGTCCCGAGGGAACCACGACGAGAACCTAACCCCGCGCGAGGTGACGTGGCTCAATTACCTCCACCGGCGCGGCCACATCGTGTTTCTGAAGGCGGATCTGGAGGCAGACTCGGAGACTGCCCGCTTCGAACCGTACAACCCGGAGGATCCCGGTGATCACGCCGGGTTCTACGACATCGAGGTCGCGGAGTTCGACGGTCCAGTTCGCGTGTTCGGGCTCCAGTGGCGAGGCGCACGAACAGGGCAAGCGTTGCAACAGGTGGCACACGGGATTCAAGCGACGAACGCCGAGCACGGCGAACCGGCGGCGACCGTGCTACTGGCACACTTCGGCATGGAGGACGAGGTCCCGACGTTAGGCGGGACGGTGACCCACGCCGAACTCCGCGACGTGAAAGAGCACGTCGATTACCTCGCACTCGGGCACATTCACAAGCGGTACGACGCTGCTGGGTGGATCTACAACCCCGGATCCCCAGAAGCCCACAACACGCGCGAGGGCCACCACGACTGGGAGCACGGCTACCATTCGGTCGCGTTGACAACCACCGAAGACGAGGCCGAGACCGCAGTCGAGTACGAGGTGGACCACCACCCGACCAAACGGCGACCGTACTGCCGGGTTGAGTTCGATGTCACGGAGTACGACTCACCAAGCGAACTCGAAGCCGGGTTCCAGGACCACGTCCGCGGGGAGCAATCGCGGATTGATGAGTACTGTCGGAAAGAGGAGTTCACGGCGCAGGGTGACCCCAGAGCGCCGATCATCGACCTGCGGTTCAGCGGAACGTTACAATTCAGTCGCGGGGACTTCCGGACGGACGAACTCGCGGAGTGGGCAAAAGAGGAATGCAGTGCCCTGTACGTGCAGGTGAACACTGGGATCCGGACGGCGGACGTCCAGCAACTGATCTCGGAGATCGACGAGGACGAGGTCTTTCAGGATGGCCGGTTGAACACGGCGGCGCTGGAACACCGCGTGTTCGAGACGATAGCGAAGGAATCCATCTACGACAAGCAGGCCGAAGATGTCGCCGAGGTCCTAGGGAACGCACACCAGATGGCGCAGGCCGAAGAGGCCATCGAAGACATCCGTGATTCTGTGAGTTCCGCACGGCGAGACTTGTTCCCGGAGTTAGCTGACGATGTTGTGCTCGACATCGATGAGGATCCGTTCTCGGACACGGATACTGACGGCGAGGAATCGGGTGATGGTGGAGCGAGTGGAGAAGCTGACGATGAGGCGGAGGTGATGCAACAATGAAAATCACCGAGGTTGCGTTAGAGGATATCAAGTCGTACGAGGGACGGACAGTCGTGCCGATTGAGGGTGGTGTGACGGCGATTCTCGGTGAGAACGGCGCAGGGAAATCGACGATTCAGGAAGCGATTGGCTTCGCGCTGTTCGATTCGCTGCCGTTCAACAACAAGGACTTCGTGCGCGAGGGTGCGAGTTCCGGAACTGTCGAGGTTACCTTTGAACAAGAGACCTCGGAAGGCCGGAAACGCTTCCGTGTGACGCGCTCGGCAGGGCGTTCGAGCTACGGTGTTCACCGCTACGATTCCGAGAACGACGAGTGGATTGACCAGGACATCGATTCCAAATCCCAGCTCGTCAAGTGGTTGTGCGCCCAGTTTGGCGTTGAAGACAAAGACGAACTGCAGAGCCTGTGGGAGTCGTGTATCGGCGTTCCGCAGACGCGGTTCCTCTCTGACTTCGCGCAGCGACCCGCCAGTCGGAAAGCGACGTTCGATGCGCTGCTGAACCTCGACGCGTACGAAGAGTCCTGGAATCGTCTCAAGGACATTCCGGACGCGATTGAACGGGAGGAGCAGAAGCTCCGTGAGGAGATAGCAGGGCTCACGAGTACGGTGCAGGACCTGCCAGACGAGCGGGCGAAAGCGGAATCGCTGGCTGATGAGGTCGAATCAATCGAAGCCGAGATTGATCGGAAGACCGACGAGCTGGCTGAGAAAGAAGCGGAGCACGAAGAGTTAGAGGCCGTCCAGGACGAAATCGAAAACCTCGAACAGGAAGTCCGGTCACAGGAGCAAGAGATCGAGGCGACCGAGGGAGAGCTGGAAACTGCTGAGCAGGAGCTTCGCGCCGCTCAGAAAGCACAGGAAAAGTGTGAGGAGAACCGTGAGGGGTATCAGCGGCACGAGGAAGCGAGCGAGCGGCTGGACGAGCTAGAGGAACGAGAGAGCGAACGAGACGCGCTTGCTGAGCAGAAAGCCGAACAGAAACAAGAGGTCTCGTCGGTCGAATTCGAGGTGAACCAGCTCGAAGACGACTTAGAGACGCTGCAATCGGCGCAGGACACGCTGGAGGAGCGCGAGGACGAGAAACAGCGGTACGAGGAACTCGACGAGAAAATCAACTCGCTACAGCAACGTGAGGACGAGGTCGAGGAACTGCAGGACCAAATCGACGAGTTCGCTGGAGACATCGCCGAGAAGCAAGCGGAGGTCGAGTCGCTCGAAGCGAAAGTCGAGGCCATCGAGGAAGAGTGGGAGGCGACGACGCATCCGGAAGAACTCGACGACGAGATTAACCAGCGGAAGGCGCGTCGACAGCAACTGCAGAACGAACGGGAACGACTCGAAGAGCAGTTGGAACGGTTACGAGATACGGATGTGGATGCGCCGTGTCCAACGTGTGACCGGCCACTGAAGGAAGAACACCGGTCGGACGCAATCGACCAGCGCGAAGAACGGATCGAAGCCATCGCCACAGAACGTGCGGAGTTCAGCGAGGAACTCTCCGATCTGCGTGACCGTCGGGAGGAAGCGCGAGACGTCAAGCGACGCGCCGACAAGCTCCCGGTCCACCGTGAGAAGATCGAGTCGTTGGAAGCAGAGATCGAGGACCTCCAGTCAGAGAAGTCGGAGACGAAGGAGACGCTAGAGGGCCTCGAAGAGGAACTGGCGGAACTGCCAGAGCTCGAAGCAGAGCGAGAGGAACTGCAGGAAGCGCATGACGAATACGAGACTGCGGAGTTCCGAGTGCAGGAGCACGCGGACGTCCCTGACGAATTAGAGGAGAAACGCGCAGAGCTTGAGGCTGCCAACTCGCAGTTGGAGGACATCAACGACGAGTTGGCGGAATACGAAGGGCTGGACGAGAAACTGTCTGAGGTCAAAGAGACACTGGAGGAGACCGAGTCGGCGCATCAGACGTACATCGAGCACAAGCAACAGGCGTCTCAGGTAGAGGAGCGGCAACAGGCCGTTGACGAGACGGAAGCGGAACTGGCCGAGCTCAAAGAGGCTCTCGACGAGACGGAAGCCGAACTCGAAGAGACGAGAGCAGCGTTCGACGAGGAGCGGCTTCAGACGCTTGAGTCGGACATCGATGACCTCAAAGGCGAGATACAGCGGGCGAAAGGATCCCTGGGTGAGAAGAAAGAGAGCCTCCGCGAGGCACGCGGGGAGATCGAGCGTCTGGAGGCGAAGTTAGAGGAGCGGCAGGAGACGCTCCAACAGTTGAAGGAGTTGAAAGCTGATCAGCAGTTCGCGGACTGGGTCCGGGAGAACGTTCGGGAGGCCGGGCCGAAGATGCGAGAAATCATCACCGACCGGATTGGGGCGCGGGCCAACGAGTTGTTCCGGACGATCCGCGGTGCGTCTGCCGAGACGCTTGAGTGGACGAGTGACTACGAGATCGTCGTTCACGACGCGGACGTGACGAAATCGTTCTCGACGCTGAGCGGCGGTGAGAAGATGGCAGCCGCGCTCGCAGTGCGGCTCGCCATCCTCGAACAACTCGCATCCGTCGGTGTCGCGTTCCTGGACGAACCGACGGCGAACCTCGACCGGGAGAAGAAACGAAACCTGGTCTCGCAGCTGAAGCAACTGGATAGTTTCGAGCAGCTCACCGTCATCAGTCACGACGAGACGTTCGATTCGATGACGGACTACACCATCTCGGTGACGAAAGACCGGCAGACGTCGGAGGTGACGGTGAATTAATGCCGATTGACAAACGCGGGGTCGCCACTGAGTTAGAGGCCAACGTCGAGACGATAGAAGCGTACCTGGAAGACGACTCTGGAATCGTCGAACGCTACCAGGACGCGTTCCAGCGCCTCCCTGACGAGTGGACGAGCGGGGAGATACGGGCGGCCTTACAGGACGTGTCGTATCCGGGCGCGCACCCGACAGACGCGTTCGATGACGCGACCAGCATCATCGTCCCGCACGACGAGAGTGACGAGTGGGAGAATCACGAGGAGGTCAACGAGTGGGCACGGAGCATCGTCCGCGACATCCCCGTGATGGCCGTCGACGGATCCCAGTTACCGCCGACGACGCAATTCAACGTTCCTCTCGCGTACGTACAGTCGGCGTGGGCGGTGAATCACCACCACGCAGAAGGGCGGCTCGACCGAGGTGTCGAGGGTCGGTTGCTCACCCCTGACGAAGTGACGCAGGAATCGGACGACGGCGACTATCGGTTCGTCGACTCACAACTCGTCGGCCATCATCGCTACGAACACGAGGGACAGCTCCTGATCGAGAAGTTGTCGGATCTGGCCGCTGCCCGAGATGCGGGCGATATCGAACACACGCCAGTCGTGTTCTACGACGGGCCGTTGATCGCGTCGTTTGCGAATCCATTAAAGCCTGAAACCCGGGATCGATACCTCTCGACGCTGAGTCGAGTGATTGCCGCGAGTCAACATCACGAAATCCCGCTGGTGGGGTACGTTGCTGGGTCGAGCGCAACGGAACTGGTGAAGATGACGCGCCTCCTCTGGCGTGAGGAGTTCGAAGATGATCGCGTCATCCCAGACGCGCACGTGCTGACAGAGTTGATGAGCCCCTGGGGAGACACGACACTCCCGTTCATCTCGAAACGCGACGGGAGTATCGACGCCTTACAGGCAACCTACGAGGGTGAGTCGTACGAGTTCCGCGACGACATCCTGTTCTCATACCTGAATGTGCCGCCAGGCGCTGGGCTTGACCGTATCGAGTTCCCTGGGTGGCTGTGTCGAAGCGACGGCCCGGCCGAGTACGAGTCGATGTACGAGTACACCGTCGAGATCGTCCGCGCAGAGGCCGGTATCGGGCGCGGTTACCCGGAAATTCTCCAGCAGGTGGACAGCGATGCGGTGCTGGATCACCAGGACCGCCAGCAGTTCCACCGAGTCGTACAGCGCTGGGCCGAATCGAACGACGTCCCGTTGGAATGGAACGCCAAAGCACTGAGCAAGGAACTCCGCCGCCGATGACAAACGAGATCACCATCAAGACGACTGACGCACCGCTCGCTCGACCACCACGCAGCACTACGGAGGTGACCCTATGACAGAATCAGCGACAGACTCGGACAGCCCGGATCTCGATTCGTGTGTCCGGATTGGGAGCATCGTTTCCTCGAACAGCCATCTCGACTACGTCGTCGAGATTTTCAAAGAGCGTGACTGTGACCGGCCGCCAGAGCTCCACGAGCGCGAGTTCGGGCAACCCGTGTTCATCAAGAAAGTCATCGATGGCACGGAACACGCGGTCATGGGCGTAATCTATGACACGAAACTCGTTGATCCTGACCAAGGCCGCACTGGTCCGCGGCTAGCCCAAGACGACCAAGCCCAGTTCACGCCGGGATACATCGAGGAGCGAACGACCCTCGCAGGCGTAGCGTTACTCGGGACAGCCGTCATCACCGACGACCGAACAATCACGGATCCAACCCACCGGATGCCGCGGTGGACCTTAGAGGTCGACGACACCGTCTACCAGTGCCCGGACGAGGTGACAGTCTCCTTCCACACCGTCGACGAGCAAATCCAACTGGCCTACCTTGACCGACTCGTCGATATCGCGGGTGACCTTGGTGCGGAAGTCATCGTCGCCCTCATCGACCGGCTCCGGGGGATGCTCCCCGAGGATGACCCGAACCAGCGAGTGCTGGACGTGGTGGAACAGAACATCGAGTGGCAGGCCCACGAGCGCCGGGGGGTGGTCTGATGCCCCGGAAGCAATCGGTCGTCGGCACCGTCGCCGGACCTGGAGAGGATCCGAACGAGTTTGTCTTCGTCACCCCGGCGGACAAATCCATCAAAACGGGGGAATTCATCACCTACACGGTTTCCGTCGACGGGGAGAACCGGTCGGTGTTCGCCCGCGTGACGAACCGCGAATTGATTCGCGGACTCCCGGACGGCTTCCTCGCAGACCCGGAAGTCGGTCCAGATACCGTCGCAGCAACGCTCGGCGTGCAGACCGACGACACCGAACTGTACCGACTCAGGGCGACGGTCATCGGGTACTACGACACCGACATGACCACGTTCGCCAATCCGCGACAGCTCCCGTCTCCGGGAACGCCCTTGTCGATTGCACCTGATCAGCAGCTCGAAACCGTTCTTCCGAACCTCGGGTGTGAGACGGACAGGGCAGACGTGACCGAGCTGGACGGAACTGCGTACCTCGGCTGGCTATTGAATCGGTCGCCCGAAGCGACGAACATCCACGTTCCGATCAAGGAATTCGCCTCGACGCACCTGGCGATTCTCGCATCCACGGGCAGCGGGAAATCGTACACAGCGTCCGTGTTGATTGAGGAGATGATGCGTCCGAGCTCCCGTGCATCCCTGCTCGTATTCGACCCGCACGGAGAGTATGATACTCTCGCAGAAATGCAGGGTGACGAAGCGTTCCAGGGCGAGGACGGATACGAACCAGAGGTCGTCTACTACGACCCCGAGCGGCTTCGCGTACGCATTTCGGAACTGGACATTGGCGATGTTATGGCCGTCTTGGACAATCCGAGTAACCGAATGCAAGAGCGACTGTCGACGGCATGGCGCGCGATGCAGCGACAGGAGAGTCGGACGTGGGGCGTCGATGAACTCATCGCTGAGATGCACCGAATATACGACGACGATGACGCGAGTGTCGGTGCACTAGAGTGGCGGCTCCGCCGCTCGATAGAGCGGAACGATCTATTCCACCCTGAAGACAACGTCCCACTGGACGAAATCGTGGACCCTGGCCAGTGTACCGTCCTGCAGATGGATACGCTGGATCGGTGGAACCAGCAACTCATCACGACCGTGCTCCTGCGACGGATGTACCGGGAACGTCTCGATGCCGTCCGAGACCGCGACTCCCAGATCGAGCACCCGATCTTCGCGCTGTTCGAAGAGGGGCATCGGTTCGCACCGGCCTCGGGTGACGCCCCCTCGCTAGATATTATGCGTACGATCACGTCCGAGGGGCGCAAGTTCGGATTCGGGCTGGGAATCATCAGTCAACGTCCTTCAAAGATCGATCAGGACGTGCTGTCGCAGTGTGGCACACAGATTTCGATGCAAATCAAGAACCCGAACGACCAAGACGCGATCAAGAACTCTGTCGAGGCGGCAGGTGAAGATGTACTCCGCGAGTTACCCGGCCTGACGCCCGGACAAGCGGTCGTCTCTGGTGACGCGATGAACACGCCAGCGCTGATTCAAGTCCGGCGTCGACACACATCTCACGGGGCAGAGAGTCAGGACGTCATCAATGCTTGGCGTGAGGCGTACGATCAGCGCCAGCGTGAACCAACCCATTCGGAGTCCGCTGACTTCGGTGAGGGAGATTCGACGGGGGTACAGAGTCTTGATTGAGCGAGATCGGCGGTTCGAGACAGCCGCTGCGGAGCGTGACTCCTGTCGAGACACCGTGAGCAGAACGAGCGTCCCACGTATCGAGTAAACACAGTCAGGACAATGGATGAGATAACAGCGAAGATTTCGTTCGATAAGTACGCTGATATGCCGGAGTTCTACGGGTCCGGCGAGGCGGGGTATCGGTTAGCGATGGTGAAAAAGCGCGAAGACTTTCTCGACCTGTTCGAGGGAGCCCGCCACGTAGATGCGGTAACGTACGCTGAGACACCGGAACTCATGGTTCGGATGCTGACCGAGTACGACATCGATTCGCTCGACGTGCTGGTCGGGAATGCTAACGACTACGCCAATCAGGTCAACGATGTCTCAACCGCGCGGTCGCTCGTTCAGCTCCGGCAGGACGACCGGCTGACTGTTCGACTGAAGAATCGGAAGATCGTCCACTCAAAGATGTACCGTATCGTCATGCCGGACGATACGGTGAAGCTCGTTCATGGGTCTGCGAACCTGTCCGTCAACTCGTGGGAGTACCACACGAACCAGATCTCGATCATCACCACTGAGGTCGGGACGGAGCTTGATGAGGAGTTTGCAGCGTTTATCGACGAGTACCGAGAACGCTACAGTAGCCAAACGCTTCTTGACGGGCTGGTCGAAGCCATCGAAGACGCAGATACTCCCGAAGAGCGCGAAAACCGCATCGAGTACTGGGTCGGGTCAGGAGATTTAGACGTGAGCGATACGGCCGCGCTCAACCAAGACGCGACGGAGGACCTGAAAGAGATCGCAGATCGAGTAACGGCAGCAGTCGATGACCCTGAGGAAGCGGATGAAACAGTCGCATTCGTCGATGAGCCGGAAAAGGCCGACCGGACCGTCGTCAAACCAGATGGATCGGGTGACGACGATGACACAGATCCGAACGACCCTTCGGAAGCAGAGAGCGACAGCGAGGAATCACCCGATGTGGGACTCGTCGAATCAGACCACGAAACGGCCCTTACCAAGACGTTAGACCGACCCCGGGTTCGGACGCCGGAGAAGAAAATCCGAATGGGGACCAGTAAAGTGGACAGAGACGTCGCCGACGAGTTCAGCTCTACGCTCCGTTCTCGCGGTGCGACTGTCGAGGATCATAGTATTACAGCGCCGCTGAGCGCCTACAACAACCAAGTTCGGGAATCAACGGAAATCCCCACTATGTCCGTCGTCCCTGAAGCCGAGCAGGTGATCATCGGCGATGATGAGGACCTAATCTTAGTCGCTACGGATCCGCCGACCCCCGAGGTTCTGGACCATTGCCTCGATACTATCGAGTCCTACGTCGAGACGGTGGAAAACCACGGGTACACCCAGACACCGACCGCCGTAATGGCCCAGATGTACGAAGCGTTCCTCTACGGCTTCTGGGCTCCGTTCGCCAACCAATACGCCGAGGCGCTCTCGTCCCCATCGCGGACCCTCGACAACGTCCTGCAGCACCTGTACATCGAAGGGAACAGCGACGCCGGAAAAGACAAACTCACCGAATACATCCTCCGGCTGGTTTCGGACAACACAGTCATCTCCGGAGTTGATGCAGACGACGTGGGTGTTGATGAGATTCGCGGAGTTCGGGAGTGGGACACCTGTTTCCCGTACGCGATTATCGACGCAGAGAAGGGCAAGATCGAGGGGTGGAGCCCGATCCGAAACTACTGGGGTGATTGGACGCCGACCAGTGTCGATCAGCCGTGTCTGATTTTCACGACCAACGATTCACTACCGAAATCGGAGTTCCGGAACCGAATGAAGATTCTCAGTATGGGCGTGTCATTCCCCTCGAACCCAGAGGATCCTGGGTTCCATGCGGCGCAAGACGATCTCGCAGAAGTGTTAGAGCGGGAAAACCCGATATTCAGCTACGTGGCTCGCCGGATGCTAGCAGAGCAGCCGTGGACCGAAGGCAATGGCACCGTGGAAGACGTCCGCCAGATCTTCTGTGACTTCTACGAGGAGGCGGGTCGAGAACCTCCGGAGTACTTCCCTGCTAACGAGCCAGCGGAGCAGATGTACGATACAGGGCGGCTCAAATGGCAGCGCGACATCCAAGGTGGTCGTGTCGAGTTCGAATCAGAACCCGATGGCATGAACGCTGATTTCGACCGGGAGGATTGGGAGGTCTACGACTACGAGAAACGACTGGACAAGCGGTTTATGTCCGATAAATCCGGGACGAGTGTCTACATCGGAGCACCGGAAGATTTCGCTGAATGGGTTGGTTACTCAGTGGACGAACTCCTCGATGGACCCGCAGAAAATGGTGAGGTCACCAACCAGCCGGCAGAATCAAACGAAACTCCCGATGAAGCAGACTCACCTGGCTTCTTCCGACGACTACTCGGCAGCTGACTCACGGTACATACTTCACCACTACTGAGCAGGATAGCTGACTGTACTTGACATCACCTTCAGTTCGGTAAGTAACCCGGCTCGATTCCCAATAGGAGTGCGTTGTCTGTCCATCCGGAATGAGTTGAATGGGGCGAATTTTCCTGCCGGAGTAGGTGACTCTCAGCCATCCGACACCCATCATATCTATTACCTGAATAGGGAACGGGGGGTGTCCAGAATTATTTGAGGCCTACAGCCGATCTCAAGCAGTATCTTCGGACAGCCCCACGGGGTGTGTCCAGAAAAACCCGACAGATGAATATCAGAAGATTTCGATTCTACATCAGGCGATTCCGAACATTTCATTGCGGCCCTGCGTAGGACAGACGCCCCGTCGGAGAATGTGGCATAATTTCGCGTCGATTTTCGCTTTAGAACTGGGTAAATTGGGGGATTCGGGGGTTAGAGGGCTGAGTTTTAAAACGGGGTGGCTCATGAAGCCGAAGCACTCCGATGACAATTCAACGGGACAGATTTCGCCGAGTAACATATCACACCTATGCGGCTGTCGATAGGGAACCAGAAATATCTGTAACCGGTATCGCCGCCACGTCACCACTTGCTCAGTCACAATCAGAGCCGCCGAGAAGCGACTCTGTGAGTACTGGGTTGAGGAACGAGTCGGCCTACACCGACGACCTCGTCAAGCGATTAGAAACAACTGCTGCAGATCTTGAGTCCAGAATCGCGGACCCGTCACCCGAAATGCAAGCAGCAGTCGAGTCATGGTGTGGCCTCAACGGATACGTTCCCAGTGACGACGCGACACCTTCGATCATCGCTAACCAAGCGGTGTTCGGACTCCTGTTGAAGGCCACGCTCCACGAATGGTACCATCGACGCGGCGACCTCCCGGAATTCGAAGGCAACGCACACGAACAGTTCAAGATCGCTTACGAGGAAACCGGTGACTCGGCGTTTACTGCGTGTGCATTAGATGAGATCCTCTGGGGTGTCGAAGCTAACACCGTCGCCGTCACAGAAGCACGAACTCAGCTTCTGGATTCCACGCAGCCAGCAACGGATATCGGACGTCTGTACGAGACGTTGGTTGCCAGGGAACATCGTCGGGTTCTCGGGCAGCACCGAACACCGACGGAACTTGCAGAGTTGATGCGAACTTGGGCAATCAGCAGTGAAGACACCGTACTTGATCCTGGGATGGGTGCTGGCCAGTTGTCGGCACCGTTCCATCCGGATTGGGAGATCAGTACTGATCCAACCCGTGTGTATGGGGTTGATCGCAGTCCACTTGCAGCGCTCATGGGAGGAGTTGCACAGGCGATTTCCGGGCAACAGCACGAGACCCGTAGAACTGATTTCTCCGAGTTGGATCCAGCGGACTTAACTCAAGATGTGGACGCAGTCCTGTGTAATCCGCCCTACACGCGTCACGAATCGCTCCCCTCGGCGTACAAAGACAAACTCAACGAGCAAGCCGAGAATCAAACGGGATTAGAGATCCCGGAAACGTCCCCGCTGTACGCGTACTTCTACTACCATCTCGGACAGTTCCTCGACACAGGGGATCGGGCGGCCGTCCTCACGCCTCATCACTTCCTCTCACGGGGTTTCGGTGAGCCCCTCAAGCAATTCTTGCTCCGGGAATTCGACATCAAGGCGCTTCTTTTGGACAATCCAGAGAACGAGTCGAAATTCGACACGGCGCAGACGACCAGTATGGTCGTGCTCCTCAAAGCGATTGATAATGAAGCGGATGTCGGGGTAACACGGTTCATTCGTGTCGACAGGGATCCTGGCGTTCAGACGAAACTGGAGGCAGCTCGGGATGGTAACTCTGGAAAGACGGACTGGGGGGTCATCAACTGTATCGAGCAGTCGGAGCTGAGCCCAGAGGGGCGATGGGATAATCTGTTCTATCCGAACGCTGTCGAGTTGCCTGACCTACCGCCGCTTTCAGATATTGCGGATGTCCATCGCGGGTTGCAGACCGGTGAGAACGATTTCTTCTGTCTCTCTCCGGATCAAGTCGATGACTGGGGAATCGACCCGCAGTACCTGTCACGAATCGTTCCAAGCCGGCGGTACGTCGATGGGTATGATATCCGCTCAGACGACTGGGACGACTACGATAGACATGGGCGGCCAACGTGGCTGCTCTACCACCTTGACCAGATAACGGGAGTCCCCGAAACGACCTATGACGACGACACTGGGTGTGCCCACTGGACAGAAGACTCACTGACCACGGATGCAGCAACCCCGATTATCGAGTATTTGCGGTATGGCCTGACCGGCCACGAATCACTCTCGACGAGGTCAACAGTACATGGGCGGAATCCATGGTACCGAGTAGAGCGCGGTGATACCGCACCGATCCTCGTGACGTCGACAGGCCGATCAGGATTCCGCGCGATACACAACGAGACAGACGCTAAGCATCTGAACAGGTACTATGGAGTCTATCCGGATCCTGAAATAACTCAGCAGGGCCAGAAGGCGCTACTGGCGTATCTAAACTTTGTCTTCGGCGATATCGGAATCTCTCAGCAGCGACGGGGACTCGTAGATGGGTTACCGAAGGTTGAACCTGGGGACGTGAAAGACATCCCAACAATTGACCCGAGAGAACTACCCAGTAGCGTCGTTGCCACGCTTGCCGGGTGTTTCGATGATCTCTGTGAGGCAGCGAGAAATGACCGAGATGAAGCGCCGACAATGGATCGGATTGAGTCAGTACTTCACCGTCTCCTGTGACGTACGGTAGTTCCGGTTCACGTAACTAGGTTCGTTTGGTCTGAGGGCTGCCCGTAC
The DNA here is from genome assembly GCF_024296665.1 of Salinilacihabitans rarus. Classification (NCBI taxonomy): domain Archaea; kingdom Methanobacteriati; phylum Methanobacteriota; class Halobacteria; order Halobacteriales; family Natrialbaceae; genus Salinilacihabitans; species Salinilacihabitans rarus. The sequence goes on from NZ_CP100762.1 coordinate 817,317, forward strand.
CTATCGGCTTACAGTGCCACTTGACTACGTATCTATGTACTTGAGTATGTACGTGGGTACGTACACGGCCGTGTACATGGCCTCGACACTGAGTTTTTTCAGGGATGGTTTCTTTGTCGACGCCGATGTTTCGACGGTCGTTCCTCAAGACTGTCTCGGTGGTATCGGCATTGCCGTTAGTTCCCGATAGGTTCGCACCCAACAATCCGCCGGCGATACCGTCGGAGCGAAACGTCCTCTTTTGGTATCACTTCTATTCGGCAATTCAACGCGACCGTCCGATGAGTACTGAACGGGCGCGACAGCAGACGGTGTCGGAAGTAGCGCTTGAGGACATCTCTGAGGAGAAAGCTACTCATCTCCTGAGACTAGCGAACGATGGCGTGTACGAGACAGAAGACACTCCAGAGTGCTGGCGTGGAATGTTCGAAGAGATGGAACAGAAGCTGTCACGGTGAGAGAGCAGTATCATCGTGTTACTGAGACGCCGTCGCAGTCTGCCGACACCGAGATACGTACTCACTAACGCTCATAAATAATACACGAGTGCGTATGCGAGGATGTAGATGTGTCGGTGGTTCACTTTCGAGAAACCATTCGCTTTGTGGAGGCATCGTATCGATGCTCGTTCTTCCTGCCGTCGAAGCGGATCGGGTGATGACAAATTGGGCGCTCCGTGTGAGCGAACATTCTGATGCTACGCGGGCAGTCGAGAACAGATCAGCACCTCCTTTTTTATGTGATGGGGCACTGTCAATAACTGGATCGCCGTACGGAGGTACTCCGCGTGCAACGAGCGAATGAGTTCACGACCTCGAAATCTACGCCGTTATTGCCGACTCTTCCGTTAGAACCTTTGAAAGTCGAGATAACGGCCGAATACAATCCGTACGTGCCGCGTATGGGTTGGGGCGGATTTGAACCGCCGACTTCCTCCGTGTGAAGGAGGTATCATAACCGGACTAGATCACCAACCCGCGTCCGGTCGTACCCGGTCGCGGGACTTAAGAGCTTCCTTTCGACGGGAGCGGCTCACGCCGTCGCACGGCGCGTCTCGAACCGGCGGCGGGCGGTTCCGAGCGTCTCGCGGGCCCCACCCTCGGCCCGGCGCTCGACGGTTCGAACGCGCTCGCGGACCCCTTCGATTCGGCTGGGCTCGGGGTCGGCCTCGGGTTCGCGGCCGAGCAGGCGGCGGACCCGGGCGGCCGCCGGCGCGAGGGACTCCTCGACCCCCAGCTTCGCGTGTTCGGCGGCTCGCTTCTGGTAGTAGACGGCGTCTTCGAAGTGCTTGTTCACGATCGTTTCACGCAACAAATAGGTCGCGAGAGTATAAAGTCCTTTCGCAGAGAACGTAATTCGGTACGGCGGGCGAGGCCGTGCTCTATGCGACTCTCGCAGGTGAAAGAGTGGTCAGTACTCGGGTTCGTCTTCGCGTTCGCCGTCGCGCTGGTTGACGACGCGCGCGAGCGTGAACAGGCCGTCCGAGAGGCGGTTCAGGTACGTGACCGCGTGTTCGTTGACGTTCGCCTCGGCGGCGAGCGCGACGGCGCGGCGCTCGGCCCGCCGGCAGACGGTCCGTGCGTGGTGGAGTTTCGCGCCGGACTCGCTTCCCGTCGGGAGGATGAACGACCGGAGCGGTTCGAGTTCCTCGTCGTACTCGTCGATCCAGTCTTCGACCGTCTCGACGTGGTCGGCGCGCACGACGGGGTCGCCCTCGTCGGGGTCGGGATTGGCGAAGTCGGCCTGCACGACGTGGAGGTGGTTCTGGACGGTGGCCAGCCGTTCGTCGACGTCGTCGTAGCCGGTCGGCCGGACGGTCCCGACGAGCGCGTTGAGTTCGTCGACCGTCCCGTACGCCTCGATGCGCGGGCTCGCCTTCGAGACCCGCGTCATGTCCCGGAGGTCGGTGTGTCCGTCGTCTCCCCGGCCGGTGTAGATGGGCATACCCGAGCGGACGGAGGCTCGTCACTTAACTTCGGCGTCGAACGGATTTCCCGTCGCCGAGGACTCGGCCGGGACGGATGTCTCACTCTTCGAGCACGAGCCCCCTGACGAGCATCGAAATCGACACGTCCCGGACGTCTTCGTAGTAATCACGCGACGAGGCCTGATGGTCGCTGATCAGGAGAATTATCGGCTTCAACAGCCGGTAGACTGTCGTGGGATCGAGATCCGATATCGGGCCGTTCGACCGTTCTTGAACGGCCTCGATCAACGGAAGGCCGCCGTCGAAGAGGTCCTGTCGCGTCTCTTCTAACTTTTCGGGGGAGACACCGCGGATCGCATCGCGGGGGTGATTCTGCGAGAACGCCTGTTGCATGTACGGATTTTCCTCGTAGAATTCGACGTGGCTGTGAAAGAACTGTTCGAGTTGCTCCCGGGGGTCGTCTCTCTCGGCTAGGTCCGCACGCAACCGATCGGTGAACGACTCGATCTCCTGTCTGTAGATTTCGAGGTAGAGTTCCTCCTTGCTGTCGAAGAATCGGTAGAAGGTGGGCTTCGCGATGCCGACCGGTTCGGTGACGTCGATAACTCTGGTCCGATCCGGACCGACGGTGAGCAACTGCTCTCGACCGGCCTCGATCAACTCCGTCCGTATCTGTTCCCGTTCCTCGTCGCTGAACCCGCTCATATCTAGCGGTGCGTGCTATAACTTCATAATTGATTCGGTCACGGGGTAGAACCTCATGACCGAAATAGTTATGGAGTTAACGAGCCACGTCTAACACATGAACGTCCAGGGGAAAGACGAACCCACGCTCCGGTTGACGGAGCCCGCGGCCGCCGACCTCCCGAAAACCGGCGGTAAAGGGGCGAACCTCGCGAAACTCGTCGACGAAGGACTGCCCGTCCCGGACGGATTCTGCGTGACGACGACGGTCTATCGAACCCTCGTGGACGACCGGGAAATCGCCGCCCGTATCGACGACCTCGAGGACGTAGCCCCGACGGCGACGGACGAATTGCGCGAGATCGCATCGGAGATCAGGGAGCGAATTCGGTCGAAGGAGTTGTCCGAAGGCGTCGAACGGGCGATTGCGGACGAACTGGACCCCGGGCGATCGTACGTCGTCAGATCCAGTGCGACCGCCGAGGACCGACCGACGGCCTCGTTCGCCGGTCAGCACGAAACGATACTCGACGTGACCGGCATCGAAGACGTTTCCGAGGCGGTTCTCGAATGCATGGCCAGCCTGTTCGCCGATCGGGCAGTCACCTACCGTGGGACCAACGACGTCCCCCACGACGAGGTGGCGATGGCAGTCGTCGTCCAGCGACTGGTCGACGCCGACGCGTCCGGCGTGCTGTTTACCGCCGATCCGACGACCGGTAAGCGGACGACCGCCAGCGTCGAAGCGGCCCCGGGACTCGGCGAGGCGGTCGTCTCGGGAACGATAGCGACCGACAACGCCCGTGTCGATCGAGAGAGCGGCGAACTCGTCGAGTACCGCGTCGGCGATCGCACCGACGGTTCTGCCAGCACCGAGACCGGTCGCGTTCTCACCGACCGACAGGTGACAGAACTCGTCTCGTACGGCGAGACGATCGAGCGAGCGTTCGAAACGCCACAGGACGTCGAGTGGTCGATCGCCGACGGGCAGTTTTGGATCCTGCAGGCGCGGCCGATCACCACGCTCTTTCCGATCCCGTCGCCGTCGCCGGACGACGACGGACTGCACGTCTACTACAGCTTCAACCACCGGCAGGGGATGACCGAGCCGATGCCGCCGCTGGTCGCCGACTACTGGCGGCGCGTCACCGCCACGACGACGGCCAGGATCGGCTACGACCTGCCGACCGGCCCGGTCTCCACGACGGCCGGCGGGATCGTGTATCTGGACGTGACGCCGCTGGTCCGCTCGGATCGGCTCGCGTCCCGACTGTTCGACTCCCTCGCGGAGTTCGACCGCGAGGCGATCGGCCCGCTCGAAGACGTCCGCGAGCGCCGGGGCGACGACCTCGCCGAGATCTCGCTGCTCCGCGGCGTCTCGCCGATACAGTCGCTCTCGACCGCGAGCCGGCTTCTCCCCGCCGTCGTACGGTCACTGGGTGCGATCGTTCGGGGACTGGTGACCCGCTCGTACGACCGGGTGCCACGGCGAAGCCGGGAGTGGGCGGATCGGGCTGCAGCACGGGCGATCCGCGACGTTCGCGAGGGGGAGACCCGCCGCGACCGCATCCGGCTGCTGATCGACACGTACGAGGAACTCTCCCTCGAGGGCGTGGAACAGGCGTTCAAGCTCTGGAACGTGTACTTTTACAGGGCGGCGTTGGAGCGGCTCTGTCCCGGCGCCGACGCGGAGTTCGAGGCGCTCCAGCGGGGCCTGCGCGGGAACGTCACCACCGCGATGATGCTCGAACTGGGCGACGTCACCGACGTGGCTCGCGACCGTCCGGCGGTCGAACGGGCGCTGAAAGACGGTCGCGATCTGGAGGCGATCCGCGAGGTCGACGGCGGCGAGACGTTCGTCGACGCGTTCGAGGATTTCCTCGACGGGTACGGGTTCCGGGCGCCCGCCGAGATCGAGTTCAGCAGGCCGCGATACCGCGAGGATCCCGCGCCACTGCTGGACACCGTCCGCGCGTCCCTCGAAACCGGCGATCGGGGCGACCACCGAAACCACGTCCAGCGGCTGGAGGCCGAAGCCCGGGAGGCCATCGACAGTCTCGAACGGAACGCCGGTCGCGGCCGCTTCGGATCGATCCGCCGGCGACTCGTCCGCCCGTTCGCGCGGCGGTACCGGAGCTACCGCTCCATGCGGGAGACGCCCAAGTACGCCTTCTCGCAACTCCTGGCGGAAACGCGCCGACAGGTTCTCGCGGCCGGCGAGCAACTGGAACGCGAGGGCGGCCTGGAAGACGCCGAGGACGTCTGGCTGTACGACTTCGACGAGTTGCTGACGGCCCTGGAGACGCCGGACCGGCCGCTCGACGTCGACCTCGACGCTCGTCGGGCCGAGTACCGGCGACACCAGCAGCTTCGCGCCCCTCGCGTCATCGCGAGCGACGGGGAGATCCCTCGTGGGGAGTCACCCGCCGAATCGGACGCCGATCGGCTCGTCGGGACGCCGACGGCCGGCGGGGTCGCCGAAGGAACCGCCCGCGTCGTCCGCGACCCGAGCGACGCGACCATCGAGTCGGGTGAGATTCTCGTTGCCCCGCACACCGACCCGGGCTGGACACCGCTCTTTCTCAACGCGGCGGGCCTCGTGACCGACGTCGGCGGCGAGATGACTCACGGGTCGCTGGTCGCACGGGAGTACGGGATCCCGTCGGTCGTCGTCGCCGGAGCGACCGAGACACTCGAAACCGGACGACGAGTCCGCGTCGACGGCGACAGCGGCGTCGTCGAACTGCTCGACGAGGAGTGACGACCGCCGAGGGATCCCCATGGGACCGATCGCCGCGGTGATTCGGATCGTCTCGAAGCGGATCGAGCGCGACGATCTGGTGGCCACGTTCAAATTTCTCGGCATCGTGACGGTGCTCCCGTTGCTTCCGAACGAGGGACTCGACACCCTGTTCGGAGTGAACCCCCGCCACGTCTGGCTGGTCGTCGCGTTCGTCGCCGGGTTGAGCTTTCTGGGCTATCTCCTGTCGAAGGTCGTCGATCCGAAACGGGCGATCTGGCTGTCCGGGGTCGTCGGCGGCTGTCTCTCCTCGAGTTTGGCGATCGTGTCCCTGTCGGAGCAGGCGAGGAGATATCCGGAATTCGCCGCCGTCTACACGGTAGCCGCCGCGACAGCGTCGACGATCCTGTTTCCGCGACTGTTCGTCGTCGTCGGCATCGTCAGTCCGTCGCTCGCGCGCTCGCTGGCGGTTCCGTTCGTCGCCATGACGGGGGTCGGTGCCATCGTGACGGTCCTCCTGTGGCACCGCGTCCGCACCGACGACTTGCCGCCGATCGAACTCGACACGCCGTTTCGCGTGCGTCCGGCGCTGGCGTTCGGCGCGCTCGTCGCAGTCGTCATGGCCGCTCTCGATACGTTCGACCCGGCAATTCCGTCGGCCGCCGCCCGGAGTGGGGTCGTTCTGATAGTGGCCGGGAAATCGGTGAAGAACGTGGGCATCGCGTGGGTGGCCGGTGCGTCGAGAATGGCGCGGGCGGTCGCCGCGCTGTCCCTGTGCAGTACGGCCCTCGGAACGGCCCTCGTCTTCCTCCCGTAAACGAGTTCGCCGCCCCGCGCTGGGTTTGGGAGTCGAGCCGTCGTAACTCGGTGACGAGTTGCTCCGGATCGGGTGCCGGAGCCAGCATCGCTCCTTCACGGCCGGGCAGTACGCTCGACCGTGATCGGGTCACCACCCCGTCGAGTGTGTCGATCCGAACGGGTTGTGGGTCGACTCGTGGCCGGCCGACGCGCCCGGTTACGTATATCGGAATGTGGTTTATTTTCCGCCGGCCGTGTGGCTCGGCCGCGAAAATCAGTACGTTAAACTCGCTCGGGCCACGACGGGCGGGTATGGCTCTGGAACTCGACCACGAGTGCCCCAACTGCGGCGAGCGGACCTTCTACCGCGCCGCGAGCACGACCCTGCACCTCGGCGAGAAGGTCAAGTGGCACTGCCCGGACTGCGACTACGGGTTCGTCACGATCAACGGCATCGACTCGAGCACCACGTAATCGGCCACCCGTTTCGCTCCTCGCGGCCGCGCACACGACCCGCGTACGCGCCGGATCGACGACCCTTTTCGAGGCGTTCACCCCCGGGTACGAGGCCGGAGGACGGGTTTCTCCGGCGCCCCGGCGATCTCGCACGACCCGCTCTGCCGTCGGGTCGACGGCCGCCGCCCGTCCGAGCCGGCCGCGTCGACCGGGGGACTGACCGGCCGTATCGGATCTCTTGGGACGTCTGTCGTAGGTTTTCGGGGACGTCGCCCGCGTTCACCACGACCTGAATAAACTGCATACGGCTATACGAATTCGGCCGGCGACCCCACCCGGTTCGCGAGCGCGGTCGCGCCGCGAGGGGTGAAACCGCCGGCGGACGGGCGTCTCGGCGGACGACGTCTCGAACGGAAAACGACGGGCGATCGGGAGCGGTTCGGCCTACGCCTCGTCGAGCGCCTGCCAGGAGAGCCGCGGGTTCCGCGCGGCGCTCGTCTGGTCGATCCGGCGGGCGGTCGTCCGCTCGGGCGCGGCCTCGAGGCTCTCGTCGTCCTCCCCGGCGACCGCCCGGAAGGCGGCCGCGAGGCGGTCGAGGGTCTCCTTGCTCTCGACCTCGGTGGGTTCGGTCATCAGCGCCTCGGGGACGATCTCGGGCCACTTCGTCGTCGGCGGGTGGACGCCGTAGTCGAGCATCCGCTTTGCGACGTCGGCGGCGTCCTGCTCGCCCGCGCTGGCGACGAACTCGTGGTGGAACGGCTCGTAGGGCACCTCGTAGTCGATCCGGCTCGCGAGGTAGTTCGCGTTGAGGACGGCCTTCGCGCTCGCGTCGCGCAGTCCCTCGTCGCCGAGGCGGGCGATGTAGGCGAACGTCTTGACGAGCACGAGCCAGTTGCCGTGGAAGCCGTGGACGTGGCCGATCGTGTGTTCGGGTTCGAACAGTTCGTAACTCGTCTCGCTCCCGCTCGGCCCGTCTTCGCGCACGCGGGGTGCGGGCAGGAACGGCGCGAGGTCCTCGACGACGCCGACCGGGCCCGCGCCGGGGCCGCCGCCGCCGTGGGGCGTCGCGAACGTCTTGTGGACGTTGTAGTGCATCACGTCGAAACCCATGTCGCCGGGGCGAGCGCGCCCGAGAAGGGCGTTGAGGTTCGCCCCGTCGTAGTAGAGCAAGCCGCCGACGTCGTGGACCATCCCGGCGATTTCGGCGATGTCGCGCTCGAACAGCCCCAGCGTGTTGGGGTTGGTGAGCATGAGCGCCGCGGTGTCCTCCGAGAGGGCCGCTTCGAGGGCGTCGAGGTCGACCCGGCCGCCGTCGTCGCTGGGCAGCGAGACGACGTCGTAGCCGCCGAGCGCGGCGCTCGCGAAGTTCGTCCCGTGGGCGCTCTCCGGGACGATCACCTCGTTCCGGTCGCCCTCGCCGTTGTGCTCGTGGTAGGCCGCGGCGACGCGGATGCCCACGAACTCGCCGGCGGCACCCGCCGGCGGCTGGAGGGTGACGGCGTCCATCCCGCCGATCCGGCCGAGGTAGTCCTGCAGCCGGTACATGAGTTCGAGGGTCCCCTGGATCGACGCCTCCGGGCGGTCGGGGTGGACCGCGGCCGACGGGAGGGCGGCGACGTCCTCGGTGAACTTCGGGTTGTACTTCATCGTACACGACCCGAGCGGGTAGGGACCGGTGTCGATCCCGTAGGTCATCTGCGAGAGGCGCGTGTAGTGGCGCGCGAGTTCCGGTTCGGAGAGTTCGGGCAGTTCGAGCGACTCGCGGGTGAGGTCGTCGGGCAGCGGCGAGTCGTCATCGTCGATCTCGACGCGCGTGCTGTCTTTCTCCGAGAGCAGCGGTTCGTAGCGGCCGTCGCTGACGTACCGCGCCTGATCGTACCGGGCCCGGTCGTCGCTCATCGGACCACCTCCGCGAACGTCTCGGCGAACGCGTCGAGGTCCTCGTCCGGCACCCCCGCGACGCAGAGTTGGAGTTCGTGGTCGCCGACGACGTGGACGGCGAAGCCGCGCTCGGCCAGATCGTCGGCGATCGCCCGCGCGGGCTGGTCGACGCGGGCGACGAACTCGCGGAAGTGGCGCCGGTCGTGGACGGGTGCGATCGCGCCGACGACGTCGTCGACGCGGTCGGCGAGGTCCTCGGCGCGGGTCACGCCGCGTTTGGCGAGGTCGACCAGCCCCGACGGGCCGAGGACGGCGGCGTGGATCGCCGTCCGGAGTGCGACCCACGCCTGATTCGTGCAGATGTTGCTCGTCGCGCGCTCGCGGCGGATGTGCTGCTCGCGCGTCTGCAGCGTGAGGGTGAACGCGCGGCGGTCGGTGGCGTCCTCGCCGACGCCGACCAGCCGCCCCGGAACCTGCCGGAGGTACGCCTCGCGCGTGGCGAACAGGCCAAGCCCCATCCCGTAGCTCGTCGGGAGGCCGAGGACGCTCGCGTCGCCGACGACGACGTCGGCGCCGACGTCGACCGGCCGCTGGAGCAACGAGAGCGCCACCGGGTCCGAGCCGAGGACGAACAGCGCGTCGTGGTCGGCGGCGAGGCCGCCGACGGCGTCGAGGCGCTCCTCGATCGTCCCCCTGATCGTCGGGTTCTCGGCGTAGACCATCACGACGTCGTCGTCGACCGCCGCTTCGAGGGCGGCGACGTCGACGTTCGCGTCGTTGGTGGGGTACTCCTCGACGACGAGGTCGGTGCCGGCGACGTAGTTCTCGAGGGTGCTGCGTCGCCCCTCCAGCAGGAGGTCCGGGACGAGCACCCGGTGGCCGCTCGCGTCGCGGATCCGACCTGCGAGCGTCGCGGCCTCGCCGAGCGCCGTCGCGGCGTCGTACATCGAGCAGTTCGCGACTTCGAGGCCAGTCAACTCGACGAGCAGCGACTGGTACTCGAACAGCGCCTGCAGGAACCCCTGCGAGACCTCCGGCTGGTACTGGGTGTAGGAGGTCAGAAACTCCGAGCGGTCCGCGAGGTGGTCGACCAGCGAGGGGACGTAGTAGCCGTAGTGGCCCCTGCCGAGCAGTTCGGTCGGGTCGTCGTTGCGCTCGAGGATCGAGCGCACGAGCCGACGGGTCTCGCGTTCGCTTCGCGCCTCGATGCCGAACTCGTCGTCGAACCGCACGTCCTCGGGGATGTCGAAGAGAGCCTCGACGGAGTCGACCCCGACCGCATCGAGCATCGCCGCGGCGTCAGCGTCCGTGTGGGGAGCGTACGGGCTCCCCGTGGCGTGTGATCCGTTCATGGTACCTGAGAGAGTCCCGGCCGAATAGCGCTATTGGTCGCCCGCAGTCGGCCGCGGGTTTCGTTCCGAGACACGTTACGCGGTACTTGTGAGCACGGGGTAATGAACGCACCTCTTTCGCACCCGGTCGGCGCGGTCGAAAAGAGAAGCGACGCGGGAGTTCGAGGATCGCCGGCTTACTCGACGTAGCGGTACTTGCGCTCGCCCATCCGGCCCCAGCCGTCGAAGACGAACTCGGCCTCGGGGGTCGTCAGCTCCTCGATGTCGACGTCCATCTCGTGGTTGTGCGCGTCGTGGATCTCCTCGTACTCCTCCCAGGCGAGTTCGTACCGGGAGTCGAGCTGTTCGTCGACGTTGAGCTGAGCGAGCTCCTCCTCCCAGCCTTCCCGGACGGTCTCGGCGTGGATCTCCGCCTGCGCGCCGCTGCCGTAGGAGCCGAGGAGCAGGGTCTCGCCGGCGAGGTCGGTCCCCCGCTCGAAGGCGGACTTGAGCGCGCTCGCGCGCGCGACGTGGACCGAGCCGGTGTACCAGTTGCCGACCTCGCGGGCGATCGACAGCGTCGGTTCGATCGTCTCGGCGTACCACTCCCGGTAGGGGTCGGTGCCCTTGAGCCCGTCCATGTAGTCCCGCAGGGCGTCGTGGTAGGCCTCGTCGTCGTCGAACGCCTCGGGGCGGGGCTGGCGGCCGATCTCGTCTGCGAGTTCCTCCTCGATGGCGGTATCGCGGGTCATGTGCCGGTAGCCGAGTAGCGCGGCCTTCCGAACCATCCCCGGGAACGGGGTGTGAAACGGGATGAACGCGAAGTCGTCGGGGTGGGTGTCGCCGGCGACGCTCTCGTAGTCTTCGAGGGCCTCGCGCATCCGGGCGAGGTAGACCTGCACCGAGCGCTTGCCGTCGACGCTCGGGAACTGCTGGTTCGGCTTGAGGAAGTCGGTCTCGTCGGCCGAACCGTACCCCTGTTCGGGCGAGAGTTCGACGAGGGCCGGGTCCTCGTCGATGAGCATGGCGACCGCGCCGGCGCCCTGGGTGGCCTCGCCGGGGTCGTCGCGGGCGTACAGCGCGGTGTCGGTCGCGATCACCAGCGCCGCGCGGCCGCGGTTGCGCCCCGCGCGGATCCAGTTGTAGGCGTCGTCTAGGCTCTGGGTGCCGGCGATGCAGGCGAACTTGCGCTCGCCCTTGTTGGCGTGGTGGAAGTCACCGTCGAACACCTGTTCGAGACAGCCTGCGACGTACGTCGAAACCGGCTTCGAGTTGTCGAAGGCGCTCTCGGTCGCGACGTCGATCCGGCCGATGTCGTCCGGTTCGAGCCCTTTCCGGTCCATCAGCCGGTGGGCCGCGTTGGCGGCCATCGTGACGATGTCCTCGTAACTATCGGGGAACGAACTCGCGTTCAGCCCCAGTCCTTTCGTGTACTTCTCCGGGTCCTCGCCCTTCTGTGGCGCGAACGTGCCGGGAAGGTCCAGCCGCAGGTTCCCCGTCCAGACCTCGATCGCGTCGATGCCGACTGCCGTCATATCAGTACCATACGAGAGAACCTACAAGGTATTGTCGTTCCCGGTTTCGACGATCGACGTATATCGTTTCCGGATACGACGGCCGGCAACTATCGATCCGGTCCCGCTGGCGGCCGCCGGGCGCCGTCGCTCGGGGGCGTCGGATCGAGAAGAATCGAACGGGACAGAGCGGTTACTCGTCTTCTTCGACGACCTCGGGGTCGCTCATCGCGCTCTGGAGGCTGTCGAGGCCGTTGACCCACTCGGTGACGAGGCCGTACTCCAGTTCCTCGGCGAGGGACATGTCGAGGTCCTCGCCGTCGATGATCAGCGTGCCCGCCTGGGCGGCGTAGCTGAGCGCGGCGTCTAAGTCCTCCTCGGCCTCGGCGTCGGCGGCCGCGCCGACGAAGTCCCGGACGCTCCCCTCCTCGGCCGGGCCGCTGGCGACGTACTCCTCGGCGGCGACGAAGACGCAGACGAGGCTCGTCTGGACCCCGTCGACGAGCATTCGCTTCTCCTCGTCGTCGATGTCGACTTCCGAGAGAACGATCTCGCGGACGTCGGCGAGTTCGTCGAGGGCTTCCTCCCGGTCGAGTTCCCCGTCCTCGTAGGCGGCGACGATCTTGGCGACCGCGATCGCCGTGTCGTCCTGGAGATTCAACAGCAGGCGCGCAGACGACTCGTCTTCCGGATCGATCTCCTCGTCGTCGATCCGGTCGATCCAGTTCTGCCACCGTTCTGCCGAGTAGAACTCGGTGGGGGGATTGCTCATACAGCAACCTACACCGGCCGCTTGAAATGCCTTTCTCTACCCGTACGCGCCCGAACCCGTCGGCGCGCTATCGTCCGTCACGTCGCGCGGTTTCACGGTCGAGCGTCGCCTCGGTGTCGATCCCGTACACGCGCCGGGGCGTCTCGACGTGTGCGTTCCGGACCGCCTCCTCGTGGCCCTCCTCCAGCAGCCAGGCGACCCGCCGTGGCACCGTCTTCGGTCCCAACACCGCGCCCGGCCGGTCGGGGTCGTCGACGAAGTCCGTCTCCATCAGGAACGGCTCGCCGCGCTCGGCGGCCACGCGCAGGCGATCCTTCTCGCTCATCACGCTCGGCGTCGGCCCGGCGAGGCGGCCGCCGGCGTAGTGTTTGACGACGCGGTGGGGTTCCATCCCGGCCGCCGCGGCCCAGTCGGCCACCTCGGTCATGTCCTCGCCCGCCTCGGCGTGCAGTTGCACCGCGCAGTCGAGTTCGGCGCCGCGCTCGAACGCCCGGCGCATGACCGCGTTCGAGGCGTCCCAGACGGCGTCGTCGACCTCGTAGTGGGGTCGACCGGACTTCAGCGCGAGCGCCTCCCCGCGCTCGACGTACGCCGCGGCGACGTCGATCCCACCCTGCATGATCTCGCGGGCCTCGTCGGGGTCGTAGCCGCGCTCGTCGACCAGCCGCGAGATCAGCCCGGGGTGGACGCCGAGCACCGGCCACGCGCGCCCGGGGAGTTCGGCGGACGCCTCCTCGACGATCTCGATCGTCCGCTCGAAGACGGGCCGGAAGTCCTCGCCCTCCTCGGCCTCGACCCCGAGGTGCCACGAGGGTTTGTTCACGACCAGCAGGTGGGTCCCGCCCACGCGCGCGAAGTCCGTCACGGCCGCCAGCCCGTTCCCGCGGTCCGGGTCGAGGTGGAGGTGGTCGTCGAGCACCGGCGTGTCGACGTCGATCATACGCGCCACTGGGCGGTCGGCGGGGGAAAAGGCTCCGACTCGCGACTCACGATTCCAGGGTGACCGCCTCGTCGGCCGCGTTCCGCAGGGCGTCCGAGCGGCCGTACGCGCCGGGGGCGATCGCGACGGTCGCGACGCCGGCCCGGCCCGCGTACTCGAGGACGGGCTTGAAGTCGGTGTCGCGGGAGGCGACCGCGAGGACGTCGACCGTCCCCTCGGCGACCAGCGCGGTCGCGTCGACGGCGAGTTTCACGTCGACGTCGCCGCTGGTGACCACGACCTCGAAGCCGCGGGCCTCGGCCGCCTGCACGAGCCCCGGGGTGGCGTGCTCGTTCAGGTAGAGTCTGATGACGCCGACCCGGCCGAACTCGCGGGCGACGCGGCGCAGGTCGTCGAGGTCGACGTCGAACTCGTCGCGGAGCACGTTCGGCCCGTCGACGACGAGGCCGACCGTGCGATCGGCGCTCTCGGGGGCGAGACGGGCGCGAACGCGGTCGAACATACGCCGGCTTACACCGAGTCCGGGATAGGTGTGACGAATCGCGCCGCGATTCGCCCGCCGGCGGCCGGGCCGCCCCACGTTTCGGGAATTACTTCCGGAAATTATTAAATCTAACAATCGTTTACCGGGGCTCGAAGCGACGGGATTCTCCGCGAGCGGCGAACCGAGGATTCGGCAGAGACGTTCTCTCGAAACCGATACTCATAGCTGTCGGGAACTCGACATTAAATTTCACAACGTTTAGTAACGGTTTAATACCAGTTCGTGATCGATTCTGGCGTCCTATGTCAGAGGACACCACGGGTAACGTAGACAGGCGAAGCGTACTGAAAGCCGCGGGCGCCCTCGGCGCCTTCCTCGGGTTCAGCGGGACGGTCTCGGCGACGCCGGGACGGGACCCCGGACCGAAGAAAGACGAGATCCTCGTCGGCGTCTCGGCGTCGGCTACGAGCACCGAGGCGGCGGTGGCGGGAGCGATTCCGTCGAACGCCGAAATCGTCCACACGAACGAGACCCTCGGGTACGCCGCGGTGAAGGTCCCGTCGGACGCCTCGACGCAGGCTCGCGAGGACTTCAAGCGCAACGTCCGCAAGGAGAAGCACGTCGAGTACGCGGAGGAGAACGCGACCGTCGAGGCGTTCTACGTCCCGAACGATCCGCGGTACAGCGAGCAGTACGCGCCCCAGCAGGTCAACTGCGAGGGCGCGTGGGACACCACCCTCGGCGACTCCGGGGTCACCATCTCCGTCATCGACCAGGGGATCCAGTACGACCACCCCAACCTCGCGGAGAACATGGACGGCAGCGTCTCGAACTACGGCCGGGACTTCGCCGACGACGACGGCGACCCCTACCCGGTCAACGCCGACGAGAACCACGGCACCCACGTCGGCGGCATCGCCGCCGGCGGGACCGACGACGGCGAGGGCCACGCCGGCATCTCGAACTGTTCGATGCTCTCGGCGCGCGCCCTCGACGAGAGCGGCGGCGGTTCGTTGTCGGACATCGCCGACGCGATCCAGTGGTCCGCCGACCAGGGCGCCGAGGTCATCAACATGTCGCTGGGCGGCGGGGGCTACTCGGACACGATGGCCAACGCCTGCCAGTACGCCTACGACGCCGGTTCGCTGCTCGTCGCCGCCGCGGGCAACGACTACGGCGGCAGCGTCTCCTACCCGGCGGCGTACGACACGGTCGTCGCGGTCTCGGCGCTCGACGAGACCGAGAGCCTCGCGTCGTACTCCAACGTCGGCCCCGAGATCGAACTCGCCGCGCCGGGCAGTAACGTGCTCTCGACGGTGCCGTTCGACGGCTACGAGGAACTCTCGGGCACGTCGATGGCCTCGCCGGTCGTCGCCGGCGTCGCCGGCCTCGCGCTCTCGGCTCACTCCGGGCTCTCGAACGAGGAACTGCGCCAGCACCTGAAAAACACCGCCGTCGACGTCGGCCTCTCGAGCGACGAGCAGGGTTCGGGCCGCGTCGACGCCGACAACGCGGTCAACACCGACCCCGGCGACGGCGGCGGCGACGACCCCGACGACCCAGGCGAGGAGACGACCACCGTCCAGGACTCGCTGTCCAGTTCCTACGACAGCGACTGCTGGTCGTACGCCTGGACCTTCGACACCCCGAGTCAGGTCGTCGTCGAACTCTCCGGGCCGGCCGGCGCCGACTTCGACCTCTACGTCAACGAGGGTCGGGCCCAGTGCCCGTCGACCTACGACTACGACTACGCCTCCTACTCGTGGGACAGCCAGGAGGAGGTCGTGATCGACTACCCCGACACGTCGACCGACCTCTACATCCTCGTCGACTCCTACAGCGGGAGCGGCAGCTACGATCTGACGGTCACGGAGTACGAGGGCTGACGCGACCCCGTCGTCGGCACCCGACGCCTTCTCGCCGTTTCTCGCGCCTTCGATGTCGCGACCGACGAAAAGAACTTACTACCCCGAGCGTGTCGGTCCGAGTATGCCGCTGCAGACGCCGCCGTTGCGCGGGTTACACGCCGACCGGGGGGCGAAGTTCACCGAGTTCGGCGGCTGGGACATGCCCGTCGAGTTCGACTCGATCCGCGAGGAACACGAGGCCGTCCGGTCGGCCGCCGGCATCTTCGACGTCTCGCACATGGGCGAGATCCACGTCACGGGTCCGGACGCGACGACGCTGATGGGGCGGCTCACCACGAACGACGTGACGGCCCTCGACGTCGGCGACTCCCAGTACGCGGCTATCACCGACGAGGACGGCGTCATCGTCGACGACACCGTCGTCTACCGGCTGCCCGACGAGGACGACCGGCCGGCGTACCTGTTCGTCCCGAACGCGGGCAACGACGAGGCGACCCACGAGCGCTGGCTCTCCTACCGCAACGAGTGGGGCCTCGAAGCGACCGTCGACAACCGCACCGACGAGTACGCCATGTTCGCGGTGCAGGGACCCGACGCCACCGGCCTCGTCTCCGACGCCGCCGAGGGGTCGGTGACCGACCTCTCGCGGTTCGAGGCGCGGTACGCCACCGTCGCCGGCGTCGAGTGCTGGACCGCCCGCACGGGCTACACCGGCGAGGACGGCTTCGAGTTCGTCGTCCCGTGGAACGACGCGGAGACCGTCTGGTCGGCGTTCGACTGCCAGCCCTGCGGGCTCGGCGCCCGCGACACGCTCCGGATCGAGGCCGGCTACCTGCTGGCCGGACAGGACTTCGACCGCGAGTCGAACCCGCGGACCCCCTACGAGGCCGGCATCGGCTTCACCGTCAAACTCGACACCGAGTTCGTCGGCCGCGACGCCCTCGAACGCGTCAAGGAGGAGGGCGTCGAAGAGAAACTCGTGGGCTTCCGGCTGATCGACCGCGG
Organism: Salinilacihabitans rarus; assembly: GCF_024296665.1. NCBI lineage: Archaea > Methanobacteriati > Methanobacteriota > Halobacteria > Halobacteriales > Natrialbaceae > Salinilacihabitans > Salinilacihabitans rarus. The sequence goes on from NZ_CP100762.1 coordinate 833,717, forward strand.
CGTCCCGCGCCACGGCTACGACATCACGAACACCGAGGGCCGGGTGATCGGCACCGTCACGAGCGGCACCATGAGCCCGACGCTCGGGTCGCCGATCGGCATGGGCTACGTCCCGGTCGAGTACGCAGAGCCCGGAACGACCCTGCGCGTCGTCGTCCGCGGCCAGTCGAAAAAGGCAAGAGTTGAAACGATCCCCTTCATCGAAACAGTATAATGAGCTTCGACGTTCCCGAGGACCGACGGTACATGGAATCGCACGAGTGGGCACTGGAGACCGACGACGTCGTCCGCGTCGGCATCACCGAGTTCGCACAGGACGAACTCGGCGACGTGGTCTTCGTCGAACTCCCCGACGAGGGCGACGACGTCGCCGCCGACGAGGAGTTCGGCGTCATCGAGTCGATCAAGGCGGTCTCGGACCTCTACGCGCCCGTAAGCGGCGAGGTCGTCGGCGTCAACGAGGCGCTGTTCGACTCGCCGGAACTCGTCAACGACGACCCCTTCGGCGACGGGTGGATGCTCGAAATCGACCCCGCCGACGAGTCGGAACTGGCGGACCTCCTCTCGGCCGACGAGTACGAGGACCAGATCGCCTGAGCGCCCGTCGCGGCCGCTCGCCCTCTTCACTCCAGCCGAACCAACTCGTCGAGTACGTCTTCGAGCGGCGCCGTCGTCAGCGACAGCGAGTAGCCGTCGATGCGCGCGAGGTCGGGGGCGTGTTCCCACAGCGACTCCTCCTCGATCCCGTGGAGGACGACGGCGTTCGGCGTCGGGTTGACGACCCGGAGGGCGACGGCCACCGACTCCCCGCGGGTGACGCTCGTGAACACGAGCGCGCGGTTCGTGCTCTGGCCGTAGAGCCGGAAGAACTCCTCGCTCGACAGCTTCGTGATCGCCCGGACGCTGTCGACGACGGTGTGGCCGCTGACCCGGTCGGTGTCGCCGCGGGTGATCTCGGTCGCGTCGATCGCGTCGTAGAGGCGGCCGAGGCGGATCGACGTGGCGTACTCGCGGAGGTCGTAGACCACGTCGCTCTCGAACCCCGCCGAGAGGACGCGGCCGTACTGGCGGATGCGGTCGCCGCCGCGGCGCTCGTCGATCGCGAGCAGGCCCTCGACGAGGCGCCCGACGACGCCGATGCCGGGGCTCTCCCGGCGGCCGCTCTCGTAGTCGGAGATCACCGACGAGGAGACGCCGAGTTCGTTCGCGAGGTCGGTCTGGGAGACGTCGAAGTCGGTGCGCCACTTGCGCAACGTCGCCCCCGGGTCGTCGCTGAGAGTGATCTCGCCGGCGATCTTCTCGGCGAGTTCCTCCTTCGGTCCACGTCCGCCCATACCGGGGGGTCGCCCGGTCCGCTCAAGTAGCTACCGGAGACGCGCCGGGTCGCGCGAACCGGTCGGACGCACGAACAGTCAAGGGGATCCACGCCTAGGCGGTCGGGTATGCCGTCAACCGTGGTCCACGTCGCCCTCGCCGGGATGATGGGCACCGCCCTCCTCGGCGAGGAGTTCGACGCGAAGGCCGTCGCCGTCGTGATGGCCGCCTGCGCCGTCGTCGACCTCGACACGCTCGTCGGGATCTACGTCCCGGGAACCCACCGCGCCGCCTTCCACAACCTCTGGATCGTCCTCGTCCCCGCCGCGTTGCTGTGGTGGGACTGCCGACTGCGCGAGGCGTCGGTCGTCCTCGGGCGGTGGGGCACGCGCGGGCGCCGTATCGTCTGGGTGACCCTCGCGACCCTGTTGTTCGCGCACGTCCTGCTCGACGCCTTCTTCAACGGCGTCAACCTCTTCTGGCCGCTGCACGACCGCTTCTACGACCTCTCGGGGGAACTGCTCTACAGCGACCAGCGCGGACTCGTCCAGACGTTCGTCGAGTTCGAGTCCGGCGCGGGCGGGACCGCCGTCTCGGAGTCGACCGTCCGCGGGACGACCGCCGACGTCCACTACTCGACGGGCTTCGACCCCACCCGCGACGACCCGCCCGAGGACGTCGAGCGGATCTTCCCCATCGCCAACGGCGGCGAGCGGTTCGTCCTCACGGTCGCCGGCTTCGTGACCGTCCTCGTCCGACTCTTCGAGGAGCGGCGCAACTGAGCCGGGGCGACCGACAGAACCACGACCCCGCGAGGGAAACGCCGACCATGGACGCGGAGTACGAGATTCGACCGTACGATCCCGACGCCGACCGCGAGGGGCTGTGGGCCCTCAAGCGGGCGTTCGAACTCGGCCTCGGCGCGGGCACCGGCGGCGACGAGAAGGCACGGACCTACGAGGACAAACTGACCGACGACTACCGCGCGGGCTACCTCGAATGGGTCGACCGCTGTGTCGCCGAGGAGCCGCGGGCGGTCACCCTCGCCGAGTCGGGGGACGACCTCGTCGGCTACGTCTTCGTCCTCCCGGAGTCGCTGTCGTACGTCTGGGACGCGGCGATCCTGAACGAACTGTTCGTCCGCGAGCCCCGCCGCGGGACCGGCGTCGCCGACGACCTGCTGGAGGCCGCGCTCTCGGTCGCGCGGGAGCAGGACCTGCCGCTCGACCGACTGGTGCTCGACGTCGACGAGGAGAACGAGCGCGCGCGGGCGTTCTACCGCCGCCACGGCTTCGAGGGCTGGGGCGAGATGGTCGCCCGGAAACTCTAGTCTATCGCCGTCGCGAGCACGCCGCCCATCGCGCCGAAGACGAGCGGGTAGACGACGCCGGCGAGCAGGACGGCCGGGATCGGGTCGGGCCGGATGACGCCGGCGTCGACGGTCACGCCGAACGCGACGACGCCGACCACGGCGAGGACGACGTAGCCGAGACAGACCGTCGCGCCCGCGACGGCGGCGTCCGCGACCGTCTCGAACTCGGCGCGGCGAACCCGCGCGACCGCGAAGCCGGCGACGAGGAGCAGCGCCGGCGGCAACAAGGCGAGCAGCCACAGCGAGCCGTCGTCGGCCGCGACGTAGTTGGCGCTCGACGGCGACCCGCCGAGAAAGCCCGGCACCTGCACGTCGACGGCGTGGGCGTTGTAGAAGACCCAGCCGACCAGCTTCCAGTCGGTCGCCTCGTCCGTGAGGAACGCGAGCAGGTCCGTCCGCCAGTCCGCCCGGAGGTCGTCGACCGTCGCGAGGTACGTGACGAGGTAGCCGAGCGTCCACGCCGCGACGCCCGCCGCGGCGCCGCTGGGGAGGGGAATCGGGGACCGGTAGCGTTCCGTCATGCGACCGCCTTCCGCCGACCCCGACAAGTGTTTTCCGGAACGGGTCGAAACGTCACGGTCGGCTGACATTCAGACGATCCGACCGGTCACTCGCCGGTCGCGTCGCCTTCCTCCGGCCGCTCCGCCTCGTCCGCCGGCGTGACCCGCTCGCGGATCCACGCCAGCGCGGCGTCGACCTCGGCCTCGTCGGTGCCCGAGACCCGGATCCGCCCCGGCGCGTCGCCCTTCGTCGGGTAACTTCCGAGGGAGACGTCGAACCGCTCCGGCGCGCCCGCCAGCACCGCCCCGAGCGCGCCCTCGGGGGTCGCGGTCAGCAGCGACTTCGAGACGACGTCGCCGGCGAACGCCTCGGACACCCGGTCGAACATCTCGCGCATCTCGTCGGGGAAGCCGGCGAAGACGTAGACGTTCTCGACGACACAGCCCGGCGCCCAGCCGCTCTCGGTGAGCAGCGCCCGCGCGCCGGCCGGGAGCGTGGCCCCGCGGTCGAGGTCCAGTTCGAGGTCGTGGTCCGCGAACAACTCGGGTCGCTCCTCGCGGAGGCGGGCGGCCTTCTCCTCGAGGCGGTCGCGCACCGCGGGCCGGACCTCGAGGTCGCGGTCGAGGGCCGCCGCGACGGCCTCGACCGTCACGTCGTCCGGCGTCGCCCCGAGGCCGCCGGTGACGATCACGGCGTCGAACGCCGCGCGCCACTCGCGGACGGTCTCGGCGATCAGGTCGCGGTCGTCCGGGATCGTCAGGATGCGGCGGACGGTGCCGCCGCGCTCCGCGATCCGCGCGGCGAGCCACGAGGCGTTCGTGTTCGTCGTCTCGCCCGCGAGGAGTTCGTCGCCGACGGTGACGATCGCGACGTCCATGGCGAGGGCTTCGGCGCCCGCGCAGTTAGCGTCTCCGCCGGGTGCCGGCCCGCCCCTCGCCGGCGGGCGTTCGCGAGGGCCGCGGCCCGTCACTGGAGCGCCTTGTACGGGACGTACGCGGCGAAGAAGCCGACGTAGGCGGCGGCGACGGCGGTGGTGATCGGCGAGCGCCCGAGGACGACGACGAGGGCGACGACGAGCGGGCCGGTCAGCAGGAGCGAGTCGAAGACGGGGTCGTTGGGGCCCGTCTCGGACACCCAGTCGACGACCAGCGACAGTCGGGCCCTCATCGGTACACCCCTCCGCGGCGGAACAGCGACCGCAGCGTGACCAGCACGGGGATGATCTCGAGACGGCCGATCCACATGTTGAACAGGAACATCACCTTGCCCGCCGTCGGGAGCGTCTCGGGACCGGTGATGCCGGCGGAGAGGCCGACGTTGCCCTGCGCGCTCGCCACCTCGAAGAAGACGTTTTCGAGGGAGTACTCGCCGGCCGGGAGGGCAGCGAGGAGGACGAACACGCCGACGACGAGGAAGACGAACCAGAGGACGGCGATGATCGCCGCCTCCTCGATCTCGCGGGCGGCCTCCTCCTCGGAGAGGCGGCGGCCGTTGATCTTCAGGCGGCGAACGGCGGTCTTCGGGTAGAACACGTCCGAGATCCGGTGCTGGATGCCCCGCATGAGCGTGAGCGCCCGGATCAGTTTGATCCCGCCGACGGTCGACCCGGCCGCCGCGCCGATCACCATCGCGAACGTGACCGTCAGTTGGGCCTGCGCCGGCCACCGCCCGAGCGCGACGTTGGTCGCGTCGACGGCGGTCTGAAAGCCCGTGCAGGTGGCCGCCGAGACGAACTGGAAGAGGCCGTACCGGAACGCCTCGAACGGCGAGTCGTACGTCCCGCTGGTGTAGACCAGCGCCCAGAGCAGCAGCGATCCCGCGCTCATGTAGATGAACACCCACCGGGTCTGGAGGTCGCGGTAGAGGTTCCGCAGGTCGCCCCGGAGGATGAGGTAGTGGACGGGAAAGGCGATGCTGCCGGCCAGCATCACGGGCACCAGCGTGAAGTCGATGACGGCGCTGTCGTAGGTGGCGATCGACTCGTCGGTGACCGAGAAGCCGCCGGTCGAGAGGCCGGTCATCGCGTGGTTGATCGCGTCCCAGATGGGCATCCCGGCGAGCCACAGCAGGAGGATCGCGACGAACGTAAAGAGGATGAAGATCCACCAGATGGTCTGGACCGTCGAGACGATGCTGGGGTGGATCCGGTCCGACCGCGCCTCGCTCTCGTAGAGGGTCAGCGACCCGCTGCCGGGCCGTGCGAGGATCGCCGTCGTGAGGACGATCACGCCCACGCCGCCGACCCACTCGCTGAACGTCCGCCACCACTGGAGCGTCCGCGGGAGCACCGCCTCGTCGTCGACCATCGTCAGTCCGGTCCCGGTGAACCCGCTCATGCTCTCGAACAGCGCGTTGAGCGGGCTGGTAAACGCCGCGAGCGTGCCCGTCCGCGCCGGCGCGCCGAGGACGGCCGGCGCGAGCGCGAGTTCGGCCGTCCACGCGATAAACAGGAACGGGAGCGAACCGAAGACGGCGACCGAGAACCAGCCCAGCGCGGCGATGATCATGCCGTGGAGTTTGCCGGGATCGGCGGCCTCGCGGAACGCGTTCGCGAGGGTCCGCCCCAGCGCGAACGGCAGCAGGCCCGCGGCGACCATCGCGGGGACGGCGTAGTACTCGCCCCACGCGAGCGAGACGAGCGCCGAGGCGAACATCAGGCCGGCCAGCGCCTGCAGGATCCGGCCGACGTCCCGCGCGATCGTCTTCGTCGCCTCCTTCATGCTGAACTCGTGGGTCCGCCCCCATTATATACACGCCGAAAGAGACGTTCCGCGCGCGACCCGCCGGGGCCCGGCGGCGCGGTCGTTTCTCCCGACGACGCGAGTCCCGCCATCGTTACCGGCCGAACTGTGCGGTGAGTTGCGGATCGGCGCCGAACGCCGAGTAGACCGTGACGAGGTCCCCGGGGTGAATCCTCGTGTTCCCCTTCGGGGTGATCGGCGTCTCGGCCTCCTCGCGCTCGACGGCCACGATCAGGACGTCGTCGGGGACGATCCCCGCTGCGGCCGCCTCGGTGAGCGTCTTGTCGGCGATCGGGGCGCCCTCGGCGACGGAAATCTCGAACACCTCGGCGTCCTCGGTGATCCGCATGTAGTCGACGATCGCGGGGCGGTCGACCGCCCTGAACAGGTGCTCGGCGATGAGTTCCTGCGGGTTCTCCATGATGTTGACGTCGATCTGCTGGTACAGCGCCATGTGCTCCGGGTTGTGGACGACCGAGACGATGCTCGGGACCTCGAACTCCTTCGCCAGCAGGCAGATCATGATGTTCGTCGCGTCCTTGTCGGTCGTCGTGACGATGGCGTCGGCCCGCTCGATGCCGGCGTCCTCGAGTGTCCCCTTGATCGTCGCGTCCGCGTTGAGGACCAGACAGTCGTAGCTGTCGGCGATCCGGTCGGCCCGCTGCTCGTCGTTCTCGATGACGACCACCTCGTTTCCCGAACTGGTCGCGATGTCGATGAGCGGTCTGCCGATGTCGCCCGCCCCGACGACGATGATGTACATACGGACGTGGTTGACGCGGTTCCGTTGAAAACGTATCGTCTTCCCCGTCCGCCCGACGACCGCCGGCCGGGAATCGGCGCGGCACCTAAGACGGCGGCTTCCCAACGTGGGGGTATGCCCGACGACGTCGACGCGTCGGCGGCGGAGCAGACGCTGCCGGACGACGTACGCGAGACCATCGACGACCTCAACGAGGCGGAACTGCGCGCGGTGATCGACTACGCGCAGGCCCGCCGCCAGGAGGTCCACTCGACCGTGACCGACCGACTCGAAGTGGGGCCCGGCGAGGAGATCGTTCGCGCCGAGGAGCGGCCGGGATACACCGAAGTCGTCGTGCGACTGACCGGCGAGAACGAATCCGACGACGACGCGGCGAACAGGTACCTCTACCACGTCCGCGAGGAGCCCCACGTGAACGGGGAGACCCGCCTCCACTGGGAGTACATCGGCCGGGTTCGCGAGTGAAGCGGCCGTTCGGTCCCGGCGACCCGTTCGCGGTCCCGCCGCTCCGTCTCAGAGCGAGACGTCCTCGGGGCTCACTCTGACGAACTGCCGACTCTCACAGAGTCCACACTCGGGCGGAGGGTCCACCCGTGCGTAGACGACGCCACACGTTTCGCACGCGTAGAACGGGCGTCGTTCGTGTTCTCCCGGTCTCGTCATGCGTGTCTGGTCCGTTGTGTGGTGCGCGGTTCGGATCCGGACGGACACGGTCGACTGACGGGATCCAGCCTCATTATTCTCTCTCCGACGGGTTCCTCTCCGGGACGCGCCCCAGGAGGACGACGACGTCGTCCACGAACCCCGCTATCAGGGGATCAGACGCGACCTTTCGAGGCGACTCTACGAGCGGATGGCCGAGACCGACGATCCGCTCCTCGACGGCCCCGTCGTCCCGGGCGATTACGACGAGATCCTGTCGTGGCCCCACGACGCCCCGTGAGCGCCCGCCGCCCGGTGAGCGACCGCGTCTCCGTCCCGCCCCGGTCGCCGCGGGTGCGACGACCCGCTCACGACCCCGGCCCGATGTCGTCGGCGACGGCCAGTTCGAGGAGGAAACTCGACGCCGACACGACGTCGCCGATGCCGACCGTCCTCGCGGGATCGTCGACGACGCGGTTGGGACAGGCGACGACCGTCGGCGTCCGGAGCGCGCCGTCGTCGGTCGTCGCGCCGACGTGGTCCGCGAGGAGTTCGATCGCCTCCCGTCCCTTCGCCGACGGCTCGTACGTCGCCCCCGTCGCGAGGTCCTCGGGAGCCGCGACGTCGCCGCGGGCCGCCTTGGTCGCGGCGTTGACGGCGGCGAACGCCAGTCCGCGTCGGACCGCCTCCGGAGGGAGGTACGAGTCCATCACCGCGAGGTGGTACTGCATCGCGTGGACTCGAATGCAGTCGACGCCGAGGGCGTCCCGCAGCGCGGAGAGCATCCGGTAGTGGGTGACGATCTCGCTCGCTTCGAACGGCGTCTCTTCGGTCGGCTCGGCCCCGGTCACGTCGAGGTCGGCGTCGTCGTGGAGGAGGGCGAGTTCGCGGGTGTCCGTGCCGACGACGTTCGCCTCGGGGAGGATCCGCTCGTAGATGCTCGCCCTGAGGTCGTCGTCGTGCGTGACGGCGTACTCGACGTGGACGTGGAGGTCGCCGCCGGATCGCAGCCGGCGGACGACGTCCCGCGCGTGCCGGTGCGCCCGCGCGTAGTCGTGGTGCTCGGGGACGAGGTTGTGGTACCCCGCCAGCAACGCCCCGTCGACTACCTCGCCGACCTGATCGGCGTGCGCGTCGAGGTCGCCGGCGCGCAGGTCGAACTCCGGCGGCCTCGACGCCGCGATGAACCGCCCGTTCTCGGTCGCGCGAACGCCGAAGAGTTCGTCGCCGACGGTGAACTCGAACACCCAGTTCGTCTTCGTTCGCTCGGCGGTGGGGGCGTCGGCGAGCGGAACGAACCGCACCCGGCCGTCCTCGACGCGCGGATACCGCACCGCCTCGGGACGCCGAAACAGCGATCGCTGGCGGTCCGACAGCAAGTAGGTGTACGCGACCGGCGACGCCCCCAGCGTTGCGGCGAGGTCGGTCATGATCCCCGTCTGCCCGCCCATCCGCCGGCTGTCGGGTTCCAGCTTCGACTCGATCCTGCCGGCGAACGCGTCCGTCATCGCGGCTTCGTCGCCCCGTCCGGCCGCCATCGCGTGCGTGATCCCCGCGGCGAGGTCCCGCGTCGAATCCAGCCGACTCGGGGGCGGCTCCACCCCGGGCGCGGCGGGTCGTTCGAGGGACGACGCCAGTTCGTCGTCGACCCGAACGATCGCGTCCACGTTCGCGTTGTACGCGACGAACACCGACAGCCCGTCCAGCGCCCGCACGTCGGATTCGAAACCCGCGTCGGGTGACATGGCACGACCGACTCCCATACCCAGCGGGTTAACGCTGGCCGGTGGTCCGGCCGCGAGGGTCGTCCGTCCCCGCCGGTCGGTACCCGCGTGTAAGGTTTACCACCGAGGTCATGGGAATCGACCCCGAAGACGCTCTTCCCGCTCGGGGACGCGGCGGTCGTCGACGAGGGAGCCACGCTCGGCGGGATCGACCTGTACGACGCGATGACCGGCGCGTACACCCGGATTCCCGGCGTCCCGTCGGAGTGATCGCCGCGGCGTCGTCGACCCGACGCGGCCGTCACGGGGACGCGGCGCTCACGGGAACGCAAAACACCGGAACGTCGGCCCCCCGGACGACGTTTTCGGTGACGCTCCCGAGGAACCACTGCCCGATCCCCGTCTGCCCGTGGGTCCCCATGACGATCAGATCGGCGTCGCGGTCGCTCGCGTACGCGAGGACCACCCGCGCCGGCGGCCCGGTCGCGATGGATTCGGAGACGCCGACGTCAGCCTCCTCGGCGCGCTCCCGTACCGCCTCGAGCGCCGCTTTGCCGTGGCGTTCGAGCGCGCGAATCAGGTCCTCCGGCGCCCGGTCCCCGGAGAGGCGGCTCGTGTCGACGGAGTACACCGCGTGGACCATCGATTCCAGCCGGGTCGCCAGAGCGATCCCCCACTCGGTCGCGATCGCGGCCCCGTCGCTGCCGTCCGTCGGCAGGAGCAGCCGTTCGAGCGCGACCTCCCCGGGTTCGGAAACGCCCGCGTCCGGGGGAACGGCGAGGACGGGCGTTCGCGCCGTCCTGAGAACGTTCTCGGTGACGCTCCCGAGGAGCACCCTGTCGAGCCCCGTTCGGCCCTTCGTTCCCATGGCGATGACGTCGATTTCGCGGCGGACGGCGTACTCCCTGATCGCCTGGAACGGGGTCCCCCACCTGACCGCGGTCGTGACGTCCAGTTCCTCGTCGTAGTTTCGCGCCGCGTTCGCGACCGCCTCGACCGCTTCTTCCGCGCCCTCTTCGAGCGACGAGCGCACCGCGTCGTCGGACTCGACCGGGCCGTTTCGTGGCCCCACGACCGAGAGAACGTGCACGTCGGCGCCGATCCGCGAGGCGAGTGCGACCCCGACGTTCGCTCCGGCGAGCGCTCCCGTACTGCCGTCCGTCGGTATCAACGTCGATTCGATGGGCTCGCTCATGGTAGTCGTTCGCCACCGCCGTGGATAATTGTGTAGGTCCGCGGCCACGCCTCCGGGCGCCGTCGCGTCAGCGATCGCGGTCCAGAACGTCGACGAACTCCTCGAAGAGATCCGCGATCTGACGGGGGAGGAGAAAGCGGTCGCGGACGTGCGCTCGCCCGTTCGCGCCGAACGCCGTTCGCCGGTCCGCGTCCTCGAGGAGGGTGACGAGGTGAGCGGCGACGCCCGGGACGTCGTCGGGGTCGACGAGGTAGCCGTTTCGCCCGTGTTCGACCTGCAGCGGGATGCCGCCGACGTTCGAGCCGACGACGGGCGTGCGCTTCCAGAGCGCCTCGGAGACGACGAGGCCGAACCCCTCGCGCAACGACTTCTGGACGACGACGTCGGACTCCCGCTGTAAGACGTTCACCCTCGTATCGGGGAGGTCGGCAAGCACGTGCACGTCCGGATCGTCGACCGCCGCCTCGGCGACCCGTTCGTATATCTCCAGTCCTTCCGGATCGTCGCCGGCCATCCCGCCCGCCAGCGCCAGCTGGAGCCCCGGAACGCGCTCGCGGGCCCGGCGAAACGCCTCCAGGGTACCGAACTGGTCCTTCCACGGGTCGAACCGCGAGACGTGCGTCACGAGCGGCGCGTCGAACGAGAGGGGGTCCATCCGGTCCCGTTCGGCCGCGATCGTCTCCTCGTCGAGCGAGCGGTTCTTCTCCGCGAGGGGATCGATAGACGGGTGGACGACGCTCGTCGTCGGCGCCTCGACGTTCGCCTCGTACGCCGACCGGCTGACGATCGCGTGATCGACCCGGCTCGTATAGCCGGAGACGAACGTCAGGTACTCCTCGACCGGGTCGGTGAGGTCGACGTGACAGCGCCAGACGCAGGGCGCGTTCGGCATCGTCTCTCGGAACTGCTCGAGCATCCCGAGTGGCTGTGCGTCGTGGATCACGACGAGATCGTACGCGTCCCCGATCTCGGCCGCGTTTCGCTCCGTCACCGCGCGATACGTCGCTTTCATCGCCTCGGTGAGCGGGGACTCGGTCCCCTGAAGCCCGTTGTGGATCGCCTTGGTCACCTCGAAGAACTCGTCGGTGGCGTCCATGGCGAGCCAGTCGGTGCGGACGCCGAGCGATTCGCAGACGGGAACGATCGACCGGAGCAACTCCGCGACGCCACCGCCGGTCGCCGTCGAATTGACGTGGAGGACCCGGACGTCCGACAGGGAGTCGGCGAGCGTTCGCAGTCGCTCGATCCGGTCGCGATCCGTCACGGAGGCGTACATCTCGATCGATCGCTCCGGCAGTGACGGAGTGTGCATCGTCCGTACCCGTGGTACGACGGCCGCGGTATCAGTTGCTTGGGTGGGAGCGAACGCCGTCAGTCCGTGGCGTCTCTACTCGACCGCTCGTCGTACGCGGGCGGGCGAACGGCGTGACTGAGGCCCGTCCACTCGTCGACCTCGAACTCGTAGAACTCGGTCTCGATCCGCTCGCTCGCCGTCTGGATCAGTTCCGGCCGCCACGCCGGGGTTTGCGACGCCGAGAGCGCCGCCCGTTCGTCCTCCGACAGCCGTCGAACCGTCCCCGTGAGGAGGACGCTTCGCCAGTGAAACATCGTCTCGGCGTTGTAGACGAGGAAGCTACAGCCGTCGGCCCGGTCGGCGAGGTCCGCCTTCCGGCTGTCCTCGTCCACGAGAAACGAGAAGTAGAGACTCGTTCCCCCGTCGTATCCGAACGACATGGGGAGGAGATACGGTACCCCCGGCGCGGGGAGCCCGAGCACTCCCACGTTCCGAATCGAGAGGAAGCGCTCGATGTCCTCGTCGTCCATCCGTTCGATCCCGTACGCACCGAGTTCGTCGACGGTCATCCCGAGTCGAGGTACGGTTCCGACCGCCATAAACCGAACACGGGGGTCGAATCCGCGCTCACCGCAGGTGGGCCACGAACCACTCGCCCGCGTGATCGGCGACGAAGTTGTTCCGCGGACTGTGCCTGCTGTGCCGCTTCCGTGCGCGAACAGGACGAGGCCGGTCGCTCCGTCCGGTACGATCAACTCCCCCTCGAGTTCGACGCCGTCGACGGCGACCGTGACGATCGAGTTGTCGTTTGCCCCCATCGACGATGGTTCGAGAGCCACGCTATTGAGTCCGGAGGGGCGGTCCGTGACGGCTACCCTCCGAACTGGCCGACTCCGGGGTCGCTGCTCACCCGACCGTCAGTATCGGGTGTGGCGTTCGCCGGAGGACCCGGGCCGTCGTACTTCCGAGAAAGCCCCCCGCGGCGCCGCCTCGGCCTCTGGTCCCCATCACGACGAGATCACCACCGACTCCGTCGGCGTACTCGACGATCTCGTCGTGGGGGACCCCCCGGAGAACGTCGATCCCCACCGACAGGCCGCGGTCGCGCCCCTCCGTGGCGATCGATTCCACGGCGTTCCGGCCGCCGTCTTTCAGCAGGCCGACGATGCTCCGCGGCGCGTCCGCGAGTTCGTACGTCGTCGCGTCGACGACGTAGGCGACGTACACCGCCGAATCGTACGCCTCGGCGGTTTCGAGCCCCCGTTCGGCGGCGCGCTCGGCGGCGTCGCTCCCGTCCGTCGCGATCACGACGCGGTCGTACTCGATCGAGTCGACGTCGGTCCCGTCCCCGTCGGCCACCGGGACGGCAAGCACCGGTGAATCGGTCCGGGTGATCACGCGTTCGGTCGTGCTCCCGAGTCGCACTCGTTCGGGCCCGGTTCGACCGTGGGTCCCCATGACGATCAGATCGACGTCGTGCTCGTCCGCGTACTCGAGGATCGTTCGGGAGGGCGTTCCGTCGCGGACGGTTCGCGTCGCGTCGACGCCGAGTTCCGCCGCCCGGTCCGCGATTCGTGCGGTGGCCTGCCGTCCCCGTTTCTCCAGCGGTCGGCGCACTCGTTCACGCTGCGTGCGGTCGAGACCGGCGGGCCCGGGTTCGGCGTCCACGACGTGAAGAACGTGTACGGCGGCTCCGAATCGCCGCGCGAACTCGAACGTTCGGCTCACCGCGCCGTCGTCACCGCCGCTTCCGTCTACCGGAACGAGAATGGTCGAGTACATCCGGATCCCCGGTCACGGTACGTTCCCGACGCACATGAAACGACCACGGTGGCGGTCGTCCCGGTTCCGACTCCGCCGGTCGCGGTTCGTCGAAGCCACGTCGGAGGTGCTACGTTTCGATGGGTGGCACTTTATTCGGCCGGCGAGCGTCGGTATCCGCGATGGCCCGAACGATCGAACTCGACGACGCCCTCGCGGAACGAATCGAAAGCCACCTCGAAGAGGACGAGACGATCGAGGAGTTCATCGAGGAACTGGTCGCGATCTACGAACAGGAAGGCCGGTTCCTCCAGGAGGGAGCGTAGGCCGACGGGTCGTCCCGTCGGAGGTGACGACGGACCCGGCGTCTCGACGTCGAGACAGCGGTCGAACCCGACGGCGTCCACGAGGCGCTCTCGCCGGGACGCCCCGGTGAGTGCATCCCAATCTTCTTTTTGTGACTCGGCGACTACACCGTGTATGCGCACATCCATCGCCGAACGGACCTTCTCGAACGAGTTCGACCGATCTACGCACACGGTACCCGTACGACATGACTGACTGGACGGAGAAGTACCGCCCGACGACGCTGTCGGAGGTCCGCGGGAACGACAAGGCCCGCGACCAGTTGCGCGAGTGGGCGCAGACGTGGGACGACCACCGGCAGTCGGTGATCGTCCACGGCAGCCCCGGCGTCGGGAAGACCTCGGCGGCGCACGCGCTGGCCAGCGACATGGGGTGGCCGGTGACGGAACTCAACGCCAGCGACGACCGGCAGGCCGAGGTGATCGACCGCGTCGCGGGCGAGGCCTCCAGGAGCGGCACCTTGTTCGGCGGCAGCGGCGGCCGCCGACTCGTGATCCTCGACGAGGCGGACAACTTCCACGGCAACGCCGACTACGGGGGCTCGCGGGAGGTCACCCGCGTCGTCAAGGACGCGAACCAGCCGATGGTGCTGGTCGCAAACGAGTTCTACGACATGAGCAAGTCGCTGCGCGACGCCTGCGAGACGATCGAGTTCCGCGACGTCTCCGCGCGGTCGATCGTCCCCGTCCTGCGGGACATCTGCCGCAAGGAGGGCGTCGAGTTCGAGGAGGAGGCGCTGCGAAAGATCGCGGAGGCGACAAGCGGCGACCTCCGGTCGGCGGTCAACGACCTGCAGGCGATCGCCGAGGAGACCGAGAAACTGACCGTCGACGACGTCGTCACCGGCGAGCGCGACCGCACCGAGGGCATCTTCGACTTCCTCGACGCGCTCATCAAGGAGGAAGACGCCGAGGGCGCGCTCCGGGCGTCGTACGACGTCGACGAGAACCCCGACGACCTGCTCAACTGGATCGAGGACAACGTCCCGAAGGACTACGCGGGGGCGGAACTGGCCGACGCCTACGAGTTCCTCTCGAACGCCGACCGCTGGCTCGGCCGGGTGCGGGCGACGCAGGACTACTCGTTCTGGCGGTACGCCTCGGACAACATGACCGCCGGCGTCGCGGCCGCCCGCCGCGAGCAGAAAGGGGGGTGGACGCGGTACGGCCCGCCGAGTTACTGGTCGAAACTGGGCCGGACCCGCGGCACGCGCGACCGGCGCGACGCGATCGCAGAGCGCGTCGCCGAGCGCGAGGGTGCCAGCGTCGCGACCGCGCGCAACGAGGTCGTTCCGTTCCTCGCGGCGATGACCCACCACTGCAAGAACCGCGACCTCACGGTGCGGATGGCCGCCGCCTACGACCTCGACGCGAAGGAGGTCTCGTTTATCACCGGCAGCGGCGCGGACACGAACAAGGTCCAGTCGATCGTCGAGGAGGCCGCGGAACGACGCGAGGAGGAGGCCGTCGAGCACTCCGGGAGTGCCTTCCACGGAGCGACCCGCGCGGACGACGCCGGCGACGCGGACGGCGACGACGAGTCCGACGACGGCCAGCGGACCCTCGCCGACGCGGGCGGGCCGGACGGGAGCGAAGACGCCAACGTGGACGCGGACGACGCCGAGGCCGACACCGACGACGACCAGTCGGGCCTGAACGACTTCTTCTGAGGCCGCGGCCGGCGTCGACTGTCGGCGAGCGGACTGGTCCCCGCGCCGACCGACGACAGTATTACGTCGGTCGACGGTGACGGTACGCCTGACCATGGCACCGAGTAGCAACTGCCCGCTCTGTGGCGAGTCGTACGGCGAGAAGGGCGACCTGCGGGTCCACCTCGAGGTCGAACACCGGAAGTCCGAACTCGCGCGGTACCTGCTCGCGGCCGACGACCGGTCGGCCGATCCGGTGGCGTCGCGGGAGGCGGTCGACGACGAACCGCCGGCCCCCTCGCTGTGAGCGCCGGCCGACAGGTCAGCGCGCGTGACGACACGCCGAAGTGCGACCGCCTCCAACCGACCCCATGGAGTTGCTGTGGGCGCTCGCGATCCTGCTCGTGTTAGCGTTCGCGCCGACGGCGTGCTTTCTGCTGCTCCTGCGGGGCCTCGAGTACCTCCGGGACGACGCGCTCATCCAGGAACTGCAGGCCACCCACGACCTCGAGGTGACACACCCGTTAGACGCCGGCGGCCGCTCGGACTCGTCCGACGGCGCCACGCTCGTCACCTGTCCGGCGTGTGGCTCGCGCACGCCCGCGGCGTTCGAGGTGTGCGTCGTCTGCGACGCCCGACGGGGGTCCCCGCCGAGCCGTTGATCGGCGGTCTCACGTCGGGAGACGTGACGTTTCGGGTGCGACGACGGTCGGATGCCAAAATTTAAATCTTTTGGCCACTCTACCGCTGGTACGTACTGACATGACCGACAGCACGACCGACGAGAAGCCGGGCGGCGGGGGGGTCGAACTCGGTCCGAGCGCCGACGAGCTATTCGGCGAGATCGAGTCGGAACCGGTCGAGGGGCGGGTCGAGTACGCGTCGGGTGACGGGGACGACGAGGCGGTCGAGGACCAGACGGCGGCGGACATCTTCGACCAGCTTCGCGCGGAGGCCGACGACGACGCGGCCGACGACGTCCTCGCGGACGAGACCCCCGAGGACATCATCGCCAGCGCCGACGACCCCGACCCCGAACCGGACGACGACCTCGTGGCCGACGGGGAGGCGCTCGACGACCTCCTGCTGACCGGCCGGACGGAGGGCGAGGAGTTCCTCTGGGTCGACACCGGCGACGGGGACGCGTCCGGGGAGGCCGCGGAGGACGAGGCCGAATCGGCGGCCGACGACGCCGAAACGGGAGGTTCCGACGCGGTCGACGGGGACGAAACGGCCGTCGACGCGGCCGACGACGCCGGGTCCGAACCGGGGGCGGGCCCGAGCGCCGATGCGGCCGAGACGGCCACGGGCGACGGCGTCGACGAGACCGTCGAGCGACTCGCCGAACTCCGGGCGGCCGCCGACGAGGGCGAGAAGGGGGACGACGGACGCGACGAACCTGCCGCCGTCGACGCCGACGCGGCGGCGTCCGCGACCGACGCCGGCCCCGAACTCGACGTCGGCGAGGCGACCGGCGCAGCCGTCGACGACGAACCTGCCGCCGAACCCGAGGTCGACGGCGAATCCGAACCCGACGTCGACGGACTCGACGTCGACCTCGACGACGGATCTGCCCACGAGGCCGCCGACGACGGCGAATCCGAACCCGAAATCGAGGTCGACCCCGACCCCGACGTCGACGCCGATCCCGACCCCGACCCCGAACCTGATCCCGAACCCGACGTCGACGCCGACGAATCCACCGCCGGCGACGAGCGCGCCCGCGACGACGCCGACGCGACGAACGACGGCGATTCCGACGCGACGGGCGGCCTCGGGTCCGTCGTCACCGACGTCGAGAGCGACGTCGACGCGGACGAATCGAGCGACGACGAGTCGGGCGGGTTCTTCGCCTGGCTCCGCTCGAAGCTTCCCTTCTGACCGTCCGGTCTCTCGGTCGTACCCGTCGGATGCGAGCGGTCGCCGCGTGCGGTCGTCACGGCTCACGGACTCGAGTAGCGCGTCGGGCGCGAAAACGAGGGAGAGACGGACCGCGGCGTCAGGAGAGGAACTCTTCGATGTGGTCGGCGACCTCCTCGGGGGTGTCGCCGACGGGGACGCCCGCGTCGTTCAGGGCGTCGATCTTGCTCTCGGCGGTGCCGGTGCCGGAACCGGAGACGATGGCGCCGGCGTGGCCCATGCGCTTGCCCGGCGGGGCGGTGCGGCCGGCGATGAAGCCCGCGACGGGCGTGTCGACGTGTTCGTCGATGAAGCGGGCAGCTTCCTCCTCGTCCTCGCCGCCGATCTCGCCGCACATGACGATCGCTTCGGTCTCGGGATCGTTCTCGAACAGTTCGAGAGCGTCGACGAAGTCGGTGCCGATGATCGGGTCGCCGCCGATGCCGATGGCGGTGGTCTGGCCGATCCCGCGCTGGGTGAGGTTGTCGACGACCTGGTACGTGAGGGTGCCCGAGCGGGAGACGAGGCCGACCTCGCCGTCGGCGAAGATGTTGCCCGGCAGGATGCCGAGTTTGGCCTCGCCCGGCGTGATCAGACCGGGGCAGTTCGGCCCGACGAGGCGGGTGTCGGTCTCGGTGAGGCGCTTTTTCACGCGCGCCATGTCCTGGGTCGGGACGCCCTCGGTGATCGCGACCACGAGGTCGAGGTCGGTGTCGAGGGCCTCGAACATCGCGTCGCCGGCGAACGCCGGCGGGACGAAGACGACGGAGGCGTCGACGTCCTCCTCCGCGACGGCCTCGTGGACCGTGTCGTAGACGGGCACGCCGTGGACCTCCTGACCGCCCTTGCCGGGGACGGCGCCGGCCACGACGTTCGTGCCGTACTCGAGCATCTGTCCGGCGTGGAACTTGCCCTCGCCGCCGGTGATTCCCTGTACCACCACGCGCGTGTCGTCGTCGACCAGTACGCTCATTGGTTCACCTCCTCAGCGTACGCGACGGCACGCTGAACCGCGTCCTCGAGGGTCTCCTCGACCGTCACGAGGTCCTCGTTCAGGATCTCCATGCCTTCCTCCCAGTTCGTCCCCGCGAGGCGGACGACCACGGGCTTTGGGATCTCGTCGAACCGTTCGAGCGCCTCGTTGATCCCCTTCGCGACCTCGTCGCCGCGGGTGATCCCGCCGAAGATGTTGAAGACGACGGAGTCGACGTTCTCGTCGGAGAACACCATGTCCAGGGCGTTGGCGATCCGCTCGGCCTTCGCGCCGCCGCCGACGTCGAGGAAGTTGGCGGGTTCGCCGCCGTAGTAGTCGACGAGGTCGAGGGTCGTCATCACGAGCCCCGCGCCGTTGCCGATGATGCCGACGTTGCCCGAGAGGCGGACGTAGTCGAAGTCGTACTCGTCGGCCTTCCGTTCGAGTTCGTCGCCGCCGGCCGCCTCCTCTTCCATCTCCGCGAGGTCGGGCTGGCGGAAGAGGGCGTCCTCGTCGACGTTCATCACGGCGTCGGCCGCGACGACCTCGTCGTCGGCCGTGACCATCAGCGGGTTGATCTCGGCGTCGGAGCCGTCCTTCTCGTCCCAGAGGTCGTACAGCGTCGCGAGGACGCCCGAGACGTCGCGGGCGACCGCCCGGTCGACGCCGGCGTCGTAGACGGCCTTGCGGGCCTGGTAGGGGTGCATCCCGAACGCGGGGTCGACGTGCTCGCGGGCGATCGCGTCGGGGTCCTCAGCGGCGACCTCCTCGATGTTGACCCCGCCGCGGGTCGAGACCATCGCGACGGGCTTGCCCTCGCCGCGGTCCATCGTGATCCCGACGTAGAGTTCGTCGGTGAAGTCGACGGCCGCCTCGACCAGCACGCGGTCGACGCGGTAGCCCTTGAGGTCCATCCCGAGGATGGCCTCGGCCGCCTCGCGAGCCTCGTCCGCGTCCTCGGCGAGTTTGATCCCCCCGGCCTTGCCTCGGCCGCCGACCTGTACCTGCGCCTTGATCGCGACCGGGTAACCGATCTCCTCGGCCGCGGTCAACGCGCCGTCGACGTCCGACGCCAGTTGTGACTCCGGCGTCGGGATTCCGGCGTCGGCGAAGACCTCTTTCGCCTGATACTCGTGAAGCTTCATTGCGCACTCGAAAGGCGGTTCCGCCGTTGCTTAAATCATGGCAGTTTCGTCTCGCGCCAGTGCCCGCGACCGCGTTCGACACCGCCGGCCCGTTCCGGAACCGCGGGAGCGACCGCTACCTACTACCCCTCCTCGCCCCGAGTGTCGCGTATGCAGGTCATCGGCGTCACCGGCCCCTCAGACTCCGGCAAGACGACGCTCGTCGAGCGACTCGCGGCCCGACTCGCCGACCGCGGCACCGTCGCGACGGTCAAGCACATGACCCACGCGCCGGACGTCGACACCGAGGGCAAAGACACCGCACGCCACCGGGAGGCCGGCGCGGGGACGACCTACGGGATCACCGACGAGGAGGGCTGGTTCGCGACCGGCGAGCGCCTCGGTCTCGTCGACGCGCTCGAACGCCTCGCGCCCGCCCACGAGTACGCCCTCGTCGAGGGCTACGGCTTCGCCTCGCTCCCCCGGGTTGCCCTCGACGGCCGGCCCGTCGAGGGCGACGACCGGTGGGGACGGATCGTCGCCAGCGGCGACGGAGTCGACGACGTCGACGTCGCGGAACTGGTCACGACCGTCGACGCCCTCGCCCCCTTCGAGACGCTCGCGTCGCTGCGCGCACGGACGGCGGCCGCCGACGGCCGGCCGGTCGTCGGCGCGCGCGCGACGGTCGACGCGTCGGCGGGGAGCGACGGCGCCCTCGCCCGCGTCAGCGCCGCCCTCGACCGACTCGACGCCCGCGACGTCGCGGGCGTCCGGACCCTCCGCACGCACGTCCAGCCGGGGGTCTTCGAGGGGGAGCCGGCGACCGCGCTCGCCGTCGCGACGGTCGACCGGCCGGACGCGCTCGGCGGGGCCGCGGCGGCGCTGGTCGACGCCCTCGACGGAGTCGGCGACGCGGCGGACGTGACGGTCACGACGGGGGACGGCTCCTGACGCAAACCCAGAGTTGAAGGCCGCGCCGCCCGTTCTTTCGTCCGAGTAACCGTCCCGTGATCAGCCGGACTTCCCAGGGACTGCGGCGGTGGGCGTCGTCGCCGACGACCCTCCTCCTGTTTCTGGTACACAGCAACCTCCTCATCTCGCTGTCGGCGGCGAGCGTCGCGGTCACGACGGTCGTCCTCGCCGACCTCCCGCTCCGGCTCCTGCCCGTCTGTATCGTCTTCGCCGTCACGCTGTTCGTCTACAGCTTCAACCGGCTGGCCGACCTCGACGAGGACGAGCGAAACGTTCCGGGCCGGGCGGCGTTCACGCGGCGGTACGGCCCCGTCCTGTTCGCCCTCGGGGTCGCCTGCTACCTCGCCGTCTTCGTGCTGGCGGTCGTGTGGGACCTCCCCGGCGCCCCGCTGCTGGTCGTCCCGTTCGTCGTCGCCATCCTCTACTCGACGGTCGGGTTGAAACGGCTGTTCCTCGTGAAGAACCTCACCGTCGGGGTCGCCTGGGGGCTGATCCCGCTCGGCGTCGGCGTCTACTACGACGCTCTCGGCTCGACCGAGATCCGGTTCCTGTTCGGCTTCGTCACCGCCGTGCTGACCATCGCCGCCGTCGTCTTCGACGTCAAGGACATCGAGGGCGACCGGGCCGAGGGGATCCGGACCGTCCCCAACACGTTCGGCCCGCGGGCGACCCGGATCGCCACCGCGGCCGCGACCGTCGTCGTCTCGGTCGTCGTCCTCGGGTTCGTTCTCGCGGGCGTCCTCGGCCGGGGATTCCTCGTCTTGCTCGCGTTTACCGCCTACGTCTTCGGGTACTGCCTCGCGGCGACGCCCGACCGCGGCCCCCTCTTCTACGGCTTCGTCGTCGACGGCGAGCACGTCTTCCTCGCCGCGCTCGTGCTCGTGCTGGATGCGACGGCGTGGTAATTCCGAAACCATTGGTTATCGGTATATGCTATAACCAAAAGATGTATGTCGTCCGGGTCCGACCTACGGACCGTTCGCAGGGGAGTCGGTAGGTGGATACGGTCTCGACGCATCGCCTGCGGACCGGTTCGCGTTTTGGCACCGACGACGGCCCAGAGCCCCGCCTCCGCCGCCGAACCCGGTGTTTGCCCGGTAATCTCGAATTCGACGGGGGTAAAATAAGTCGAATATGGAAAAATATAAGGTCGGTCGAGATTACCGCTGCCCATGGGCATACTCAATGACCTGCTCGACCGGGTGACCGGCGACGGAGACGACGAATCGACCGACGACGAACCGGAGGAAGAGGAGTAGCCGTCGACTCCGGTCCCCCGTCGCAACGGCCCTCGGCGGCGGCCGGACGGGCCCTGTCCCGTCGGCCGTTCACACGCGCGACCGACGGTCCCGTCCCGCCGCCGACGCGAACATCGATCCCAACGTCACGTCCCGGCCGCCGGACTCCCCACCCTGTTCCCGGCGGCCGGACACGACGGGCCCTCGCCCGTCACCGATCCTCGAACGTCGGGCCGTCACCGCGAGCGTCGCGGCTACCCGCCGACGGCGCCGACGTTCGTTAGCACAATTTACCCCACCGTGAACAAATTGAACCACAGAAAGCTATAATACTATCCAGTATAGCTCACCGAATATGCGGCTCATCGACAGACTGCTCGGCCGGAACGAGGACGAACCGAACGAGAAAGCGGAGCAGGAGATCGAAGTCGAAGAGGCGTAGGCGCCGGTACCGGACGCTGCCGGAGTCGTGACGGCGTTCGTGGACGCACGCGGCGATACCGGGCCACGGCGCGGGAGACCGCGCCCGGCGCGGGCGCCCCGCGTCACGCGGACGTCGCGACCCCGTGGGGACCGCGGTACCCGTCCGATCAACGGCCTGTCACCGTGGACGGGCGCTCCCCGGCGCTCCTTTCTGCGCGAACGCCTGCCGATCCGAGACCCCGATCCGTCGTTCGAGCGCGACCCGCGAGCGGCGCCCGCCGCGACGCTCGCCGGTCGAAAACCGTGCGTGGGCGTCGGGCGACCCTCGATTCAGTCCCGGGCCAGCGCCGTCCGGACGAGGGGGAACCACGCCCCGAGGACGGCGCCGAACCAGACGAGCGCGACGTAGCTCTCGAGGTGGCGGTACGGACGCGGGTAGGGGATGCCGGCGACGACGTCGAGCCAGAGGGGTACGCCGTAGGCGACCACGCCCAGCCAGAGCAGAGTGCCGTAGGCCACGCCGAGGCAGGCGCCGAGGAACGGACTGCGCAGCGCCGCCACGACCGGCAGCGGTGCGTACCGGAGCCGCGCGACGGTCGTGAGGACGGCGACGAATGCGGCGCCGACGACGAGGCTGTGGGCGAACACCAGCGCCCACCCGCCGAGGGTCCCGTCGATCCCGTACAGGCCGGCGAGTGCCCCCAGCAGTCCGGTGTCGACGAGGACGCCGGCGACGGCCACGCCGGCGATCAGCGCGGCGACCACCGTGCTGACGGCGGTCGCCGCCGCCGATCGTTCGTGGGATCGTGACTGTCCGTACGCCATGAACGATCCATACCGGCAGGGCCGCAAGAATCTATCTAAATCTCGCGTGACTGTCTCGCGCGTCGAGAGTTCCGGCGTCGAGACGGGCCCCGGCCGCGCCGAAAAGCGCGCCGGCACGCCCGCGACGGCCGACCGATCGGTTCTGGAGACGGTCGCGGCGGTGGGAAGCTTTATCCGACGGCGATAGAGAGTGAAGACGCATGGACACGTCGAGACGGACGCTGCTGCGCGTCGGCGCCGCCGCCGGCGCGGCCGCGCTGGCCGGGTGCATCGATTCGATCGGGGACGTCGGCGGCGACGGAGGACCGCCGACGAACTTCTCGTGGCTGTACGACCCCACAACGCTGACCGACGTCGGGAGCCACGGGTTCCTCACGGTCGACGTCGACGCGATCCGCGAACACGA
Source organism: Salinilacihabitans rarus (assembly GCF_024296665.1). NCBI lineage: Archaea > Methanobacteriati > Methanobacteriota > Halobacteria > Halobacteriales > Natrialbaceae > Salinilacihabitans > Salinilacihabitans rarus. The sequence goes on from NZ_CP100762.1 coordinate 856,898, forward strand.
AGAGCACGTCCCCGAGGAGGTGTGGAACGAACTCGAGGCGCTCGACGAGGAGGTCGAGAACGTCGACATCGAGGAGTTCGACCACCTCACCGGGGTCGGCTTCGCGGGCAGCGACTTCGCGAGCAACGGGGCCACCGTCGTCGCCTCCGGGTCGTTCGACGCGGCGGCGATCCGCGCCGAGTTCGAGGCGGACGCCGACGCCGACGTCCTCGCGGAGACCGAGTGGTCCTACGAGGGCTACGAGGGCTACCACGTCGAGGAAGCGGTGGAGTCGTGGGAGTCGGGGGCCGACGACGACCGCTACCAGTCGTTCACGGTCGGCCTGACCGACGAGCACGTCGTCGCCGGCTACGTCCTCGACGACGACCTCCGCAGCGACGAGGCGGTCGAGACGGCGATCGACACCCACGGCGGCGACGGGACGCCGTACTACGAGAGCGACGACGCCGTCCGGGCGCTCGTCGACGGCATCGGCGACGCCGAGATGGGGGCCGGCGCGGCCGTCGACGAGGACCTGCTCGCGGAGGGGATCGCACAGGCCGACCCCGAGGTCCGCGACGCCCTGCGCGACCTGACGGCGTTCGGCCTGCGGACCGCCCTCGGCGAGGACGTCGAGACGGGGCTCGTCCTCGTCTACGCCGACGCTGACGCGGTCTCGGCCGACGCGATCGAGTCGCTCGTCGACGACCTCCGCGAGGACCCGACGTTCGACGACTCGGTCGAGGACGTCTCGGTCGCCGTCGACGGACGGACGGTCACCGTCACGGCGACCGTCGACGGCGAGACGTTCTGGGAGGGCGTCCAGACCCCGCTGCAGGGGACCTCGACGAGCGCGCAGACGGCGATCGGGGAGGACACCGTCGAGGGGTCCACGACGACGCCGTCCGTCCCGATGGTCAGCCTCGAATTCGACTACGATCCGGCGGCCGAGACGGTCACGATCACCCACGCCTCGGGCGACGCCTTCGACGCCGACGCCGTCTCGCTCGCCGGCGACGTGCAACGCGACGACGTCCCCGGCTGGGAGGGCGAGGTGACGGTCGGCGACTCGACCGACGGGATCCCCCTGCACTCCGGCGAGATCGTCACGGTGGTCTGGGCGGACGACGGGGCGACGATGGTGCTCGGCCAGTTCTTCGCACCCTGACGGTCGCCGGACTACTGACCGTCCTCTCGTTCGGCCGTCGGACGGACGACCCGCCGCTCGGGGTACAAGCTATAACTCCGACTCCGGTGTGAATTGCGCTGGTACGCATGTACGATACGATCCTCGTTCCGATCGACGGCAGCGACCGCGCCAACCGCGCCGTCGAGTACGCGCTGTCGCTCGCCGACCGCTACGACGCCACACTCGACTCGCTGTACGTCGTCGAGACCCACCGGTACGGCGAACCCGCGCTGAGCAGCGCCGAAATCGTGATCAACGAACTCGAAGACCGCGGCGAGGCGGAACTCGAAGCGATCGCCGAGCGGGCCGACGACGCCGGCATCGAGTCCGCGTGGACCCTCCGTCACGGCGCTCCCGCGGCCGAGATCCTGACCCGGGCCGACGAGGTCGACGCCGACCTCGTGGTCCTGGGCCACCAGGGGCGAAGCCACACGCGCACCGACCGCATCGGCAGCGTCGCCGAGCGGGTCGTGCGCGACGCCGACCGGCCGGTGCTCACCGTCTGAGCGGCCGGACTACCCGTCTGCGGGCTCTTCCTCCCGAACGATCGTCACCGATCCCGGCGAGCGGCGGGCGACGCGCTCGGCGACGCTCCCGAGCAGGAAGCGCGCGAGTCCGCGGCGGCCGTGGCTCCCGAGGACGACGTGGTCGACGTCGCGTTCCTCCGCGCACCTGATTATCGTCGGCGCCGTCCGTCCGATCTCGGCCACCGTCTCGACCTCGACGTCGTACTCGCCCGCGAGCGCCTCGGCCTCGGCCAGCAGTCGCTCGGCGGACTCCTTCGACCGCTCGAACGCCTCCTCCGAGTAGTAGAAGCCGTCCATGCCGTCCCCGGTGGACCACTCGCGGGGGTCGTTCACGTGGAGCACCAGAACCTCGGCGTCGGGGTACGTCGAGAGCGCGTGGCGAAGGGCGGCGGTCGACTGGGACGATTCGTCGAACGCGACGAGGATTCGGGTCGCCATGGGCGTCCGATCGACGCCCGAGGATAAAGTCCTGACAGCGTCGGACGGAGATCACCGGATCAGCGTGACGCGAACCGGCGCGCGGAACGCCACCGCCTCGGTGACGCTCCCGAGCAGGAGCCGCGACTCCTCGTCGCGGCCGTGGCTGCCCATGACGATCGCGTCGATATCGTGATCGACGGCGTAGTCGACGATCTCCCGGTCGGGCCGGCCGACGACGGTCTCGGTCTCGACGTCTGCGCCGCGGTCGGCCGTCGTTCGCCGGACGTCCTCGAAGAGGTCCGCGGCGTGTTCGCGCGCACGTTCGTACCATTCCGCGGAACCGTGAATCGGCTCGACGCCGGTTTCGAAGGGGACGCCGTGGACGCTGTAGCCGACGTCGGTCGGGTCGACGACGTGTAACGCGACGACCGTCGCGTCGGGGTGCTCTTCGAGCGCGACTTCGAGCGCCCGTTCGGACAGCGGCGAGCCGTCGACCGGAACGAGGATGCGATCGACCATCCGGTCGGACTCCACCGGGCAGTGGCAAAAAGGTCCCGTGCCCGCGGCCGAGGTCCGACGACGGGCCGTCGTCGGTCACCGGGCGTCCGCCGCCGCGGCCTCGACGACCTCGCCGGTCATCGACCAGCCGTCGTCGGCCGGTCCCTTGCGGCCGACGAGGATCGCGTCCCCGTCCTCGCTGGAGACGAACCGGTAGGTGGCGCCGGCGTCGTCCTCCCGGGTCGCCTCGGCACGGAACTCCCGCTGGAAGAACTCCGCGGACGAGACGCGGAACACGGCTTCCGTGCCGTCGTCGAGCGCGAGCCTGACGGGGTCGGGCGTCACGTTGTGGATTCGCTTCGCGATCGGGTTGAGGTCGGCCATGCCGGACGAGACGCTCGACGCGGACGAGACGGTTTCGGTCGGAATCGACACGTCTCCGCGGAACGAATTGCCGGTATCTGTGACGATCGCGGGGTCCCGCTTCTCCCGCAGACCGGGCGCTCGGGCACCCGAGGGCGTGGCCGGCCACCGCTCGCCCGTCACCGATCCCCGCGTCGACGTTCCGGGACCGAGTAGTTGATGAAACTTCCCAAGAGTTGTTAATTTATGAGTGAATCAGAGCGGCTGGAGCGTTTCGCGGTGACGGCGACGGCCGAGAGCGGGACGAGGACCGCGGTGACGACCCGCGGGTTCGAGTTCGTCGTCGACGAACCGGACGACCTCGGCGGGACGAACGAGGGGCCAAACCCCGTGGAGTACCTGCTGGGCGCCTGGGCGGGCTGTATCAACGTCGTCGCACACACCGTCGCCGACGAGCGCGACGTCGACCTGCACGACGTCGACGTCGAACTCGAAGGCGAACTCGACCCCGCCGCGTTCATGGGGATGGCCGACGACGTCCGCCCGGGCTACCAGTCGATCGAGGTGACCGTCCACGTCGACGCCGACGCCGACGAGGAGACGCTGCGCGAACTGCTCGCCGAGGTCGAGGACCGCTGTCCCGTCGGGGACAACATCGAGAACGACACGCCGGTGACTCTCACCCTCGACGCCTGACCGTCGCCGGGCGGCGCCGGACAGTCAGGCGTCTTCGATCCGTTCTATCGCCTCGTCGAACCGCTCCGGCGGCTGAGCGCCGACGAGCGTCCCGGCCGTCTCGGACGCCGGGTCGAAGACGACGAACGTCGGCGTCCCCGTGATCCCGAACGAGCGCGCCAGTTCCGCGTCGGCGCCGACCGCTTCCTCGAACGTCGACCGGCGATCCGCGAGACACGTTTCGAGCGCGTCGGCGTCGACGCCCGGGACCGAGCGCGCGTACCCGACGAGCGCGTCGGCCGCGGCCCACCCCGAGTTCTTCTCGCCCTGTTCGTCGAAGACCGCCGCGTGCCAGTCCCAGTAGACGTCCGGCTCCGAGCCGCGAACCTGCTCCCAGACGCACCGCGCGGCGACCGCGGCGGTCATCGAGTCCGCCCCGAAGTACGGCACCGGGACGAAGACGATGCGGACCCGGCCCGGTTCCACGTGCGTTCGGACGACCTCCGGGAGGGTCTCCCGTTCGAACCGCTCGCAGAACGGACACTGGAAGTCCGTCCAGTAGTACATCTCGAGCGGCGCGTCGGGCGACCCCATGATCGGCTTTCCGGTCAGGTCGACGCCGAGTCCGGACGTCTCGTCGCTCGCGTGAAACGACGGGGACAGGTCGTGTGCCGCGTCCTCGTCCGACCGCGCGCGGTAGTAGGCGGCTCCGCCGCTGCCGAGCGCCACGACCGATCCGGCGAGGAAGGCGCGACGGGACGGCTGATCGAGCGTCATTCGTCGTGTCCGGTTGCCGTCGCCGCCCCGTAACGGACTCGCCGATTCGCTGGGTCAGCAAATCGGAGTCGAACCTTTCAGTCGGTCGGCCGTTCGTTCGGACCGGATGTTCGCCCGCGACTCGATCCGGCGATACCTGACGAACCTCTCTGCAGCACTGTCGTACCCGTTCGAGACGTGGCGGGGGACGGTCGGGCTGGTCGTCGCGACGCTGGCCGTCTACGTCCTCCTGATCCTGAGCACGATGCCGACGTTCTCGCTCCAACTGCTCGGCGACGGTCTCCGCTGGTTCGACTACGCCCTCCTCTCGCTCACGGAGACGGTGTACCGGACCGACGGGGCGACGGGTCTCGCGGTCGTCGCCCTCTACGCCCTGCTCTCGGGCGTCGCGATCGTCAACACCGTCGCACAGCTTCGACTCGTCGGCCCCTCCGGCCTCGCCGACGTCTCCGGCGTGCTCCCCGGCGTCCTCGCGTCGGGCTGTGCGAGTTGCGGCGCCGGCCTCCTCGGCTTCCTCGGGTTCGCCGGCGGCATCGCGGCGCTCCCGTTCGACGGCGCGCTCCTCCGCGTCGGCGGCCTCTTCCTGCTGGCGTTCTTCCTCGGGCGGGCGGGCCACCCCGAACGCTGCGCGCTCGCGACGGAGGTGGGCGAGTGACCGACCTCGCCCCGTCGATCCGGCCGGGTCGACGCGCGGTCGCGTGGGGCGTGGCCACCGCCGTCGGCGTGTTCTCGCTGTTCGGACTCGTCACCGGCCTCGTCCCGAACCCGCTCTACGTCCGGATGGTGCCGCGGACGCCGACCGACTACCTGTTGCTCGCGCTGACCGCGCTGCTCGCGGGCGCGTACGTCACCCAGCGGCTGGCGGCCGCGTCCCGCGAGGACGCGGACGGACGCCTCGACGGGGACGGCGCGGACCGCTGGGCGGTCGGCGGCCTGATCGGCGGGTTCCTCGCCGTCGGCTGTCCGGTCTGTAACGCCGTCCTGCTCGCGCTGTTCAGTTCGTCCGCGCTCATGACGTACTTCGATCCGCTGCGGCCCCTCCTCGGCGCGCTCTCGGTCGCGCTGCTGGCCGGGCTGATCGCCGTCCGCCGCCGGCGGTCGTGTCCGACCTGCGAGCCGTGACGGCTCGACCGTCGCTCTCGGGCGACCGTTCGCGGGTTCCGAAAACCGTCGGCTATTTGTCCGCGCGTCGTGACCACGAATCCGTGCAACGGGAGGGAGACGCGACCCCGGGGGACGTATTTCAGCTCCTCGCGGACGAGTACGCGCGGCGGATCCTCGTCGCCGCGGATCGGCGGCCGATGACCGCGAAGGACCTGAGCGACGCCTGCGACGCGTCGCTCGCGACGGTGTACCGTCGCGTCTCGACGCTTACGGAACACGACCTCCTCGAAGAGCGGCGGTCGATCGGACCGGACGGCACGCACCGAAGCGAGTTCGAGACGGTGCTCGAAGGGCTCCACGTCGACCTCTCGGAGGGGGAGTTGACGCTGACCCTCGATACGCGCGACGAACTCGCGGACAACTTTACGTCGCTGTGGGACGACCTCCGGGGGAGTAGATGATCGAGGCGCCGCTCGTCGTCGCCAAACTGATCACGCTCGCGCTGAGCCTCGTCGTCGCGTATCTGGCCTTCCACGCCTACCGCCGACACGGGCGCGAGCCGATGCTGTACGTCTCCGCCGGCTTCGTGCTCATCGGCGCCGGCGCGATCTGCGAGGGGCTCATCTACCTCGTCTTCGGGACCTCGATCCTCTCGGCCGGGCTCATTCAGGCGGCGATCGTTTCGAGCGGACTGGTCCTCGTCCTCGTGTCGCTGACGAAGTGAGCGTCGACTCGCCGGCAGGCGGCGCGTGCCGTTCGCGCTACCGGACGTGGACGCGCGTCACGTGGCCGCCACAGCCACACTGCTCGACGTACTCCCAGTCGGCGTCGCCGCCGAAGGCGTCGGCCAGCGTCTCGTACAGGTACGTCGAGGGGTGGCCGTGGTCGCCGTGGGTGACGAGGTTGACGTGGTTCCCGGGCGCGGTGTGCTCGACCGCCTCGACGGCCTGCCGCTCGACCAGCGCCCGGTTTCCCGCGTGCCGAGGTTTCTCCAGGTTCGCCGACCAGGAGTTGTCGTGCGTTCGGTCGGTGACCGGTTCGGCCTCGTCCTCGTGTGCGGCGGTCATACGCGTCGGTAGGCCGTCGCGACCGAAAGGCGGCGTCCCGAATCCGTTCGGCCACACGACGTGGTTCGGAGCCGCCGTCGGTCACCGCTCCCCGCCGTCCGGGGAGGACGGACACCGACGCGCGAGGGTCGTGCCGAGGACCGCCGCGGCGCCGGCGAACGCCGCGAGTACCGCGAACAGGACCGTCGGCGTCGCGTACGTCAGGACGATGCCGGCGAGGGTCGCGCCCAGCGCACCGACGCCGAACAGCGCGGCGTAGGTGTAGCCAAACGAGAGGCCGCGCACGTCGGCGGCGGTGTACGCCGAGACGACCTCCTGGTTGATCGGCGAGACGCCGAAGACCGCGAGGCCGAGGAGACCCGCGACGACCGCCAGCGGGACGAGCCCGGCGGTTGCGGCCGGGACGAACGCCAGCGCGAGGGCCGCCAAGAGGCCGTAGGCGCCCACGAGCGCGCGCTCGGCCCGCACGCGGTCGACGACGCGCCCGCCGACGTACTGGCCGAGGCCGCCGAGCAGCAAGAGCCCCGAGTAGACGTACTGGCCGGACTCGAACTCGCGGCCGGCGAGTTCGACCGCCCCGAGTCGCGGCACGTCCGCCAGCACGTCGGGCAGGAACGTCAACACCCCGCGGTAGTAGAGCCCGTAGAGGATTCCGATCGCGAACACGACCGCGAACCCGCCCGCGAACAGCGCCTTCGTCCCGGCGACGAACGCGCCGAGGTCACGGATCTCGCCGCGGCCGTCGCCGTCGCTCGCGAGCGCCGCGTTCCGGGCCTCGCTGCCGGCGGTCTCGTCGAACTCCAGGCGCACGACGAGCAACAACGCGACGGCGACGGGCGCGACGAGCGCGGCGGCGACGACCCGCCAGTGGACGAACGCGAGCAGGGTCGCCGCCAGCAGCGGGCCGACCGCGACCCCGACGTTGCCCGCCGCGCCGTGGTAGGCGAACGCGGTCCCCCGCGCTTTCGCCCCGCGGCTGAGCAGCGACAGCCCCGCCGGGTGGTAGAGGCTCGCGGACGCGCCCCACGCGAGCAGGGCGACCGTCAGGACGGCGAGGTTCGGCGCGACGCTGACGGCCGCAAACGAGGCACCCATCCCGGCCAGACAGCCGACGACGAGCCGCTTCGAACCGTACCGGTCCGCGAGCACGCCGCTCGGGAGGGCGCCGAGCCCGGTCAGCGCGTAACTGGCGCCGACGACGGCGCCGAGCGACGCCGCCGTCGTGGTGTAAACGTCGAGCCAGACGACCACGAAGATCGGAATGACCAGTTCGTACGTGTGGAACGCGGCGTGGCCGACCATGGCGAACGCCGTCAGCGCCCGGTCGTTCGCGTCCATGGGTGTCCCCTTCGAACGATCGACAGTAAAACCCGAGGTGGGGCCGGCGGCCCTTCTCGCATCGATCCCCCTCCCGCTCTCGCCGGCCGCCCCTTCAAGAGGAGCGCCGTCGTAGCCCGATACATGTCGGCCGACGACCCCCTGATTCGGACGCTCCTGATCGTCGTCGCCGCGATCGTCCTCCTTCCCGTCCTCGCGATGGCGTTTATGATGCCGATGATGGGGCTGTGGGGCGGACACGTGTGGAACGGGGGGCTGTGGGACGGCACCGGTGCGGTGTGGACGTGGCTACTGCTGTCGCTTCCCCCGCTGATCGTACTCCTCGCGCTCGGCTACCTCCTGTACCGCGCGCTCCGCGGGTCCGGCGGACGGCGGCCCGACCCCGCGATCGAGGAACTGCGGGCCGCCTACGCCCGCGGCGAGATCGACGACGAGGAGTTCGAACAGCGGCGCCGGCGCTTGCGCGAGGAGACGTGAGAGGGTATCCCCGGTCTCCCCCGGCCCCCGACCTCGCGGGTCGGCTTCGACAGCGGCCCGGAGTCGCCCGATCCGGACGGCGCCCTTCCGGCGGACCTCCTGTGGGTGAGTCGGGAGGGGTGCCAGCCGACGACCCCGAGGGCGGCGAGGACGCCGATGGCGACGGAGACGTCGAGTACCTCGACGAGGTCCGCGGTCGGCCCGACGGGGTGTGACAGCCCATTGACTCAAACACAGTAACGTGAATCGTCTGACCAAATGTTAGATATACGATACATTTATCAGCGTCGCATACGACGTCTTCGGTGTGACGAGCAGACGGATACCCTGGATCGAGGAGTCCGGTCGCGAACTCCTTCGCTCGCGGGGAGATATCGGGGACGGCCTACAGCAGGGGGAACACCGGTGATCGTGAACGCACCGCACCGACGGTACAGCGGCGAGCAAGCGATGGAGGGGCGGTAACCGTGGCTCCGGTCGAAATCGACGACGTTCGGCTCTCGTACGGCGACGTGACGGCACTGGACGGGCTCTCGATGGCGTTCGATCCGGGATTCAACGTCGTTCTGGGGCCGAACGGCGCGGGCAAAACGACGCTGTTTCGCGTCGGCGCCGGCCTGCTTCCGCCGGACGGCGGCGACGTAACGATCGACGGGACGGATCCCTTCGCGGACCCGTCGGTGAAGACCCGAATCGGGTACTTGCCACACGGCACGCCACTGAACGGCCAGCTGACGGTCCGTGAGAATCTCGACTACTGGGGGCGCGTACTCGGCCTCGACGCACGGACCCGGGCGGAACGGATCGAGCGGACGACCGCCACGATGGTCGTCGACGGCCTCCTCGACCGGTCCGCGACGGAGCTGAGTCGCGGTCAACGCCAGCGGGTGACGATCGCCCGGCTGTTGCTCGGCGATCCGCAAGTGCTGTTCCTCGACGAACCGACGACCGGACTGGACCCGAGCGCGGCGAAGGCGCTCCGGAATCAGTTAGCGGGCCTGGCTTCGGAGGGGCGAACCCTCTGTTACTCGACGCACAACCTCTACGAGGCCGAACTCCTCGCGGACGAACTCGTGGTCATCAAAGACGGGCGGGCCGTTGCCCACGGACCGAAAGACGAACTCGTCGGGCGCCTCAGAGGGGAGGGGGCGCGGGAGATCCGCATCGAGGCCGCCGTGGACCCCGAGACGTTCACCGAAATCGGGGTCGAGGCGCGTGACGTGCGGGACGGCTGGGTCGTGACGCTCCCGGCAGAGTGGTCCGTGAGCGATCTCGTCACGTCGCTCGTCGGGCACGGCGTCGCCATCGAAGCCGTCCACGAGGAGGAGGCGTCCCTCGAAGAACTGTACAGTCTGCTGACCGAGGACGAGGAGGTGAGGGCCCGATGAGCGCGACGCCGGGCTGGCGGACGCTCGCGAGAGCCGTGGTCTGGAGCGAACTCCGGGGGCGCGGCTGGCGGCTGTTTGCCTTTCCGGCCGGAGCGGGCCTGCTCTTCCTGGGTCTGCTCGGCGTCACTGCCGTCTCTCCCGGCGTACTCACGGGTACGACCCGCGAAACGCTCGCCGTGCAGGCGGGCCACTACTTCACCGGGATGGACAGCGACACGGCGCTCTTACTCGCGATGCTGGTCATTCAGGGGCCGTACTTCGTCGCCATGACCGGGGCGGTCCTGTCAGTGCTCATCACCCAGACCGGCGTCGGACAACGGCTGGCCGCCGGTGAACTGGAACTCCTGTTGAGCGGCCCCTATCGCGAGCGGGAGGTGTTCGTCGCGCTGGTCGCCGGATCGTTCGTCCTCGCGTTGCTGATGATCGGCGTGCTGGTGGCCATCGCCTTCGGAGGATCGGTACTCGTTCTCGCGTGGGCCGACGTGTCGCTGACGACGGACGCGTTCCGGCTCCTCGGAACCGGTCTCCTGACACCGATCCCGCTGGCGCTGTGGACGACGTTCCTCGCGGTCGTCGTCTACCTCCGGTTTCCGGACACGCCCGTCAACGGCACGGAACCCGGCAACCTCCTCATACTGGTCGGCATCCTGCCGGCGGTGTCACTCGTCGTCGTGCCCACCGCGGTCCCCTCGATCGACCCGCTCCTGCTCTCGGTCGGTGGAATCGCCGTCTCGCTGGCGGCCGTCGGAATCGGCTGGGTCAGCGTCAGACAGTGGCTGGACGTAAAGACGCTCTTGTAGACACTGTCAGCAAAGTTCTATATTTATAAGTTCTTTTAGCCTGTCGAATCTTTATGTCCTCTACCCGGAATTATGAGGTATGTCCAGTGCGGCGGCACTCTCAGAGCCACAGGTCCTAGCTCACGCCAAACGTCGACTCTTTCCTAACCCTGACGAGCCGAACACGTACTCGGTCGTCGATACCCAGTTCGCGATGGAGGAATGGCTCTCGGGCCAGCCCGTTTCACCCGACATCCGCGAGCAGCTCGCACCGTTCAATCACGTCCGGCTGGGAACGGGCTACCCGGATCTCGTCGGTGTACGCCCCCTTGAGTCGGACCTCCTCGCCATAGAACGTTTCGGTGACCAGCCGCCACTGGTCGCTGTCGAGGCGAAGGGGTATACCGGCTCTGATACGGTCGATGTCGAACGCGGCATCGTTCAGGCGTATGATCGCCTCCACGAAGCGAACGCCGCCTACGTCGCGGCACCTAGCCGAGCCATCTCACCGTCAGCGCAGACGCTCGCTCGTGAACTCAACGTGGGTGTCCTAGGCGTTGACACAAGTGGAGACGTAGAGCCGCTCGAAGTCCCGCGCGTCGTCGGCAACCGGACCTCCGACGACGCGACCGCCATCCGCTTCCAAGCTACGGCTCAGGGCGTTGCCAACAAGTCCTTCGGGCTGAACCACCCGAAGAATTACCTTGGCGTTCCGCTCGCGCTGTATCACCCTGACGACACCGACGAAGTACTCGCCAAATACGTTGTCCGAGCCACAGACGATGCTCGTCGAGGTGCTGCGTTCCTTGGGCTGATTGAAGAGCGTCCTGATCGTGTTGATCTCACACCACTTGGCGAGGAGGTGGTCCGGTTTGCGTTGAGTCAATACGAATCAGTCGGCGCTGCACTGAACGTCTTTGAAGAGTGGCAGGGTTCACAAAAACGGTTCTCCGACCTGGCCCCAGAGTGGGGATTGCTTACCAGACGGGTGGTCTGGACGTATCCGGCGACGCAGATCCTCGTCGAAGAACTCCAAACGATGCACGATGATGGGATCCACGAACCGTCACTCGTTGACCTTGTTGAGTGGTTGCACATCCATCATCCAACGTTTACAGTCGAACTGTTTCTGCGCGGAACGGATGACGTCCGGAGCCGAGTGCTTGACGCAGAGGGTAACATTCAGGCGGACGAACTTGTAGACGGAAACGTTTTTCATTCACCGACGGTCTTCCAGCTGAAAGCGATGCTGTATCACGGCGGAATACTTACCGAGCGAGGTGCGGAGCCTCATCGGCTCACTCCCCAAACTGACGTCTGGCAATTACGCGAACCATTGGATTTCAATCCCTCTAATACTGAGTAGCAGAGCAATCCATGATATTAGTCCAACATTATGCAGAATCTGATAGGAGGGTCGTGCGAGATACAACGCGCATATCGGTCACAGCTAAGTAGCTAATCAGCGCCAACTTCGAAGTTCCGGCCTTGTTTAGACGCGCGGAGTGACAGTCTGTTCCTTTGAGGTGACATGATTGTGCCACCTTTCTGTCACGGACAAACCCACCGGAACGCGGAAAGGAAGGAGTGCTCCGACGGGGATTCGAACCCCGGTCATTGCCTCGAGAGGGCAATATGATTGGCCGGACTACACTATCGGAGCCCGTCTGACTGCACTCGTCCGTTGTCCGGTACGATGTTTAAGGGTATCGTTTCGGTCCGGGAATGCAGACCGTTCGCACAGCGTCACTCGTCGAACGGCGACTTGGTGGCCTCGGGTTCGAACCCTTCGAGGCTGATGATGTTCTCGCGGCCGACGCGGAGTTTGCTGATGGTCCCCTCGTCCTCCATGTCCGACAGCAGCATGCTCACCTTCGACTTCGACCAGCCGGTCTCCTCGACGATGTTGACCTGCTTCATCCGGCCGCCGTTCTCGCGGATGAGTTCGACGACGCGGTCCTCGTCGGTGAGCAGTTCCTCCTCGGAGATGGGATCGGGGTCGGACGCCGCCCGGTCGTCGGCGGCCTCGGCTCCACCGGCGGGGGCCTCCGGCGGGGAGCCGTCGTCGCCGCGCTCGCGCGAGCGGAACCAGACGAACGCGCCGCCGAGGCCCGCGACGACCGCGAGCAGGCCGCCGACGAGCAGCCACGAGCGCGACTCCCCGTCGGGGCCGGTCCCGTCGCCGCCCGGGGACGCCGTCGGCTCTTCGAGGACGATCCGGGGCTGGCCGTCGAGGAACTCCCGCTCGCCTTCCCACGTGATGGAGGTGGCGTCCTCGATCGAGGCGGTGTTGTACTCGGGTTCGGGCAGGGCGCTCGTAACGACGAGGTCGTCGCCGGGGACGATCACGAGTTTCTGATCGGCGCCGATGTAGAGGCCGCCGTCGAAGACGTCCCCGACGACGACCCGGCCGTCGTCCTCGACCTCGGCGAAGCCGGTCCACGTGAACGACATCTCGACGACCCCCTGCGTGTTGAGCCGCCGTTCGACCCCGGCCGAGCGCTCGAAGTCGGTCGCCTCCATCTCCCGGCCGGTCTCCTGTGCGCCGGCGTCGGTGAGCGCCGCGGCCTGCTCGGTGAAGCTGACGTAGAAGTCGGTCTCTTCCTCCTCGAAGCGATCGGCGAACGTCTCGAAGTTCTCCCGTTCGGTCTCGTTCGTGAGGAGCCGTTCGTGGCGGAACGTCCACTCGGCGGTTCCGTTGCCGTGGACGGTGATCTCGAAAGTCGTGCTGTCGAACTCCGGGGAGGAGACGGCCGCGGTCCGGTCCGTCGACGTGACAGTCGCCGCGCTCGCTGGCTGGCCGTCGCCGAGGCCGACAGCCGCGACCGGGCCGCTCGCGCCCGCGACCAGAAGAAAGAGCGCGACGACCCCGGCGAGGACCGACCGATTCATTCGTCTACCACTTCGTGCCGCGAGTAAAAGAGCTTGTGAATGGCCTCCGGCGCGACCACTACGTCCGGTGAACGGTTCCGTCGGTCAGCACGTGCGTCGGCGCCTCCCAGGCGGTCGGATCGTCGAGCGGGTTCCCGTCGAGGACGACGAGGTCCGCCCGGTAGCCGGCCTCGACGCGGCCGACGTCCGACAGGCCGAGCAGCGAGGCGGCCTCGACGGTGGCTGCCTCGAGCGCCGCCGCCGGCGAGAGGCCGTGGTCGACGAGGTACCCGAGTTCCGCGGGGATCGAGCCGAACTCGTTGAACGGCGTGCCGGCGTCGGTCCCCATCGCGATCCGGACGCCCGCCTCGCGGGCGTGGTCGAAGGCCTCGTCGAACGCGTCGAGCGCGGTCTCGGCCTTCGCGACGGCCTCCGCGGGGATGCCCGCGTCGCTCCCGGCGTCGACGATGGAGTGGAGCGCGCTCGCCGTCGGCACCCATCGGGTGCCACGCTCGGCGAGCAGGTCGGCGGCCGCCCGGTCCATGAACGTCCCGTGTTCGACGCTGTCGATCCCCGCCTCCGCGACGGCGACGATCCCCTCGCGGCCGTGGGCGTGGGCGGCCGACGGCACGTCGGCGGCGTCGGCGACAGCGGCCGCGGCGTCGAGTTCCGCGCGGGTCAACTCGGGCGCGCCGGTGCGCGTCCCGGGCGTCAGGACGCCCCCGGTCGCGATGCACTTGACGACGTCGGCGCCGCGTTTGAGCTGTTCTCGCGCGGCCGCGCGAACCTCGTCGGCGCCGTCGGCCTCGCGGCCGAACCAGTGGCCGTGACCGCCCGTCATGGTGACGGCCTCGCCGGCGGCGACCACCCGCGGGCCGGGGATGGTGCCGTCGGCGACGGCGCGGCCGGCGTCGACGGCCATCGACCCCCAGCTTCCGAGGTCGCGGACCGTCGTGACGCCCGCGTCGAGCGCCCGCCGGAGGTTCGCCGCGACCCGGTAGGCCCCGGCGTACGGGCTCTCGGTGCGGTAGGTCGAGACGTCGGGCCGGCCGTCGAACGCGAGGTGGACGTGTGTGTCGATCAGACCGGGCGCGACGAACCGGTCGGAGACGTCGAGTTCGCGGTCGGGGTCGGCGTCGACGTCGCCGACGGCCGCGATCGATCCGCCCTCGACCGCCACGTCGGCGGTCCGTGCGCCGTCGGCGTCGACGACCGTCCCGCCGCGGAGTACGAGCATGGATCACACAGTACGCGCGGGCGACAAAATACTCCCGGCTGACGCCGGCGCCGGCACCGACGCCGACGTGTCGACACCGACAAACCCCCGGGTTCCGTACCGGTGGCTATGATCTCGAACGTGGCCCAGGGCGTTCGGGCGTTCACGAGCAACGTCTTCCTCGTCGGCGGCGACCGGCCCGTGCTGGTCGACCCCGGGGCGAACTTCGACGTCGTCGAGCGACTCGACTCGCGCGTCGACGACCTCGACGCGGTCGTACTCACCCACACCCACCCGGATCACGTGGGGAACCTCGCGGCGGTGAAAGGGGCCTTCGACGTCGAAGCGTGGGGGTTCGACCCGTCGATCGACGGCGTCGACCGCGCGGTCGACGACGAGGAGACGGTCCGGCTTGGCGACCACGAGTACGTCGCCCTCCACACTCCCGGCCACAAGGACGACCACCTCTGTTTCTACGCCGAGGAGCCGGGAATCCTGTTCGCGGGCGACCTCGTCTTCCAGAACGGCGGTTTCGGTCGGACGGACCTCCCCGAGGGCGACCGGGAGACGCTGATCCGGAGCATCGACCGCGTGCTCGACCGTATCGACCCCGACCTCGCCGAACTCCACACCGGCCACGGCCCGAGCGTGACCACCGACCCCTACGGCCACGTCGAACTCGCGGCCCGGATGGCCCGGCAGACCTAGCGGCCGGCGACTTCGAGCATCGCGTCGTAGGCGTCCGCGTACGCCCGCGCGACGCGCTCCGGGTCGCGCCGGTCGTCGCTCCCCAGCGGCGGGAGGGGGACGCGTGCGACGGGGTCGAGGTAGTCGATCACGTCCGGCACCCGCTTCTCGAGGCGGCCGTCCTGCGGGCTCGATCGGGCGACCTCGCAGGCGCGCCAGTAGCGGTCGCCGCGGTAGATCCGCGCCCGCCGGGGTTCGACGACGGCGACGGCCGCCACGCGGGCGGGATCGAGCGACCGGAGCGGACGGGCGACGTCGCCGTAGGACTCGACGACCGCGAGGTCGGCCGCCTCGACCTCGGCGGCCAGCGCGTCGAGCGCGGGGGCGTGGCGTCGCTCGACGGCCGCGTTCAGTTCGTCGACGGTCTCGACGGCGTCGGCCGCCCCGAGCGGCAACCGTTCCTCGACGGCGGCCGGGAGGTCGGCCGTCGCGTTGACGACGTACGTCTCCTCGCCGGGCCGGCCGATGCGGTCGACGACGAACTCCCGGTCGGACCGGCCGAGCAGCCCCGTGCCGCCGTCCGGCGCCGGCTGCCAGAGCCGGTGGACGGGGTTGAGCGCCTCCGGCTCCCGGCCCCGACCCTCCGCGGCGGCGAGTCGCGCGGCGTCCTTGCCGTAGAGGCGGCCGTCGGCGAGCGCGCGCCGGCAGTCGTCGTGGTCGAACCAGAAGTCGTTGCCGGCCCGGGGCTTGTAGCCCGCGCCGCCGACCCGTTCGAGCAGGCCGACCGAGAAGGTGGTCTTGCCGGCGTCGACGCGGTCCGCGCCGGCGACGAGGAAGATCATTCTTTCAGGCCGTAGAAGCCGGGTTCGTCGTCGCTGCGCGGTTCGGCGACGACGAGGTCGTCCGCGTTCGTCATGATCCACGGGATCGCCCAGTCGAGCAGGACGTCCTCGGTCTCGCGGTCGATGTCGGCGTCGGGGTCGAGCCCCTGCAGCAGGCGCGCGATCTCGTAGACGGTGTACATCCGGTCGCCCTCGAGCAGTTCGTCGGCCGTGTAGAAGTCACAGGGGTGTAGCTGGTCGAACTCGTCTTTCGAGACTGGCATACCCATCGATACCCCCGTGAGGTCCCTAAACGGTGCGGTTTCGACGCCTCACCGTCGGGCTCGCTCGATCCGGACGAGCCCGTCGTTCCACACTCGGAGCAGCGGTTCTTCGTCTCGTACGTGCACCCACAGACCGGACAGCGGAGGACCGGTCCGTCCCAGCGCCGTCACCGCCTCGATCGGCCCCGCACCCGATCGACCGAAGGGGTCGATCCAGCGAGTGGGAATCACGGGTCATCATTATTCACGTCCGTTTCCTTCCCCCGCGTATGGGCTACTGGAAACGGCTCCTCGAAGTCGACCTGACCGGCGGCGACCACGGGACGGAACCGCTCTCGGAGGAGTTCGTCCGGACGTATCTGGGCGGGGCGGGCTTTACGACGCGGCTCCTCTACGACGAGGTCGGCCCCGACGTCGACCCGCTCGACCCGGAGAACGTCCTGGCGATCGCGCCGGGACTGCTCGTCGGCCCGTCGGTGCCGACGGGATCGAAGACGACCTTCGGGTTCAAGTCCCCGCTGACCGGCGGTTACGGCAAGTCGCTGGTCGGCGCGAAGATGGGCGACCAGCTAAAACGCGCGGGCTACGACGCGCTCGTCGTGAAAGGGGCCTGCGAGGGGCCCTCCGTCCTCGTCGTCGACGACGAGGAGGTGCGCATCGAACCGGCCGACGACCTCTGGGGGCTCGACACGCGGGAGACCCACGAGCGCCTCGAAGAACGGTACGGCTCCGGCGTCCGGTCGGCGGTGATCGGCCCGGCCGGCGAGGCGGAGTCGCGCATCTCGATGATCGAGTGCGAGGACCGACAGGCCGGCCGCGGCGGCCCGGGCGCGGTCATGGGCTCGAAGAACCTCAAGGCGATCGCCGTCAGGGGCTCGAAGGACGTCCCCGTCGCCCGGCCCGAGGAACTCGAGGAGCTAAACCGGAAGTGGCGCCTCGAGACGACCGGCCGCGGCGAGATCGAGATTTCGGGGACGGGCGACGCCTCGGTGGACGTCCAGTACGGCACCGGGGAGGCCTTGGACGCGAAGAACACCGCCCTCGGGATCTTCCCGACGCGCAACTGGCAGTCGGGGTACTTCGAGCGGGCCTACGAACGTCTCGACGATCGGTCGGCGGACCGCATCTCTATCGACCCCCGCCACTGGACCGAGGAGTACGTCGAGACCAAGCGGCCCTGTCCGTACTGTAGCAAACCCTGCAGCCAGTGGTTCGAGGCCGAGGACACTGCGTACGGCGACGTCGCCGTCGACGGGCCCGAGTACGAGACCCAGTACGCCCTCGGGGGCAACGTCGAGGTCGACGACATCGAGGCCGTCGCGAAGGCCAACGAGATCTGCGACCGCCTCGGTCTGGACACCATCGACGCGGGCAACGCCATCGCGTGGGCCATGGAGGCCGCCGAACGGGGGCTACTCGACGAGTTCGACGCCGACGTCGAACTCGAATTCGGGAACGCGGAAACCGTCCTCGAACTCCTCCGGCGGATGGGCCGCGGCGAGGGCGACCTCGGCGAGTTGCTGATGGACGGGCACGTGCGGGCGGCCCGGCGGGTCGGCGCCGGCGAGGAGTTCGCCGTCCACGTGAAAAACCAGTCGCCGGCCGGCTTCGAGCCCCGCGGCATCAAGGGGATGGCCCTCGCCTTCGGCGTCTCACCGCGCGGGGCCGACCACCTCACCTCCTGCCTGTACGCCCTCGAGATGAACGGGAACTTCTGGGAGTTCGAGAACTACGACCGGACCCGGATGGACGGGAAGGCTCTGGCGCTGAAGTCGATGGAGGACCTGATGGCGGTCTACGACGCCACCGGGATCTGCAAGTTCACCCGCGGGCTCACCCTCGCGGAGGGGGTCCGCGAACTGGTCAACGCCATGACCGGCTTCGACCTCACCCGCTCGGAACTGCTCACCGCCGGCGAACGAACCTACAACCTCTCGAAGGCGTTCAACGTCCGCGAGGGGTTCGGCCGCGAGGACGACCGGCTACCGCCGCGGTTCACCGAGCCGGTTCCCAACGGCCCGAACGAGGGCGAATCGATCGACGAGGAGCGCTACGAGCGGGAACTCGACCGGTACTACACCGCCCGCGGCTGGAACGTCGAGGGAGTGCCGCTGGCCGAGACCCTCGCGGAACTCGACCTCCCCGACGTGGCCGAAGCGGTGGGCGTGACGAACGAACTCCGGGCGTAGGCCCCCGGTGGCCGACTCACTCGGCCAGCGCCGCCGCCACCGCCTCGACCGGGTGCGGGGGCCGGTCGCGCCCGTCGAAGTCGCCGATCTGGGTCCGACAGGAGGCGCCGGGCGCGACGACGACCTCCCCGTCGCTCGCGTCGAGGCGCTCGCGCAGTAACTCGCCGATCGCCAGCGAGAGGTCGTGGTGTTCGGCCTCGTAGCCGAAGCTACCGGCCATCCCGCAGCAACCGGAGTCCAGCGGGTCGACCGCGTAACCCGCCCGCCGGAGGACGCCGACGGCGTGGTGGTCGGCGCCGCGGGCCTTCCCGTGACAGTGGCCGTGGTACGCGAGCGACGTCGCCGGCGCGTCGAACGAGAGGCGCTCGTCGAGGCGCTCGCGGTCGAGGTACTCGCAGACGCCGTAGGCGTTCGCGGCGAGGCGGTCGAGGCGGTCGTCCGAGAGCAGCGAGGCGTACTCGTCGACGACCATCGACGCGTCAGACGGTTCGACGAAGAGGACGGACCACCCCGCCTCGACCCGCGGGGCGAGCGCGTCGACCAGCGCCTCGGCCCGCTCGGCCGCGAGGTCGAGTCGTCCCTGCGAGTAGGCCGCCCGTCCCGTCGGCCCGAGGTCGGGGACCTCCACGCGGACGTCGGCGGCTTCGAGCACCTCGACGGCCGCCTTCCCCGGGTTCGGGTACGAGTAGTTCGTGTACGTGTCCGGGAACAGGAGGACGCGGTCGGTCGCCCGCGCGGAGTCCACGCGCGGGCCACCCCTGGCGTCGAACCACCCGGTCAGCGACTGCCGGCGGAACGCGGGGAGCGAGCGGTCGGCGGCGACGCCGAGCGTTCGCTCCAGCAGCCCGCGGGCGCCCGGGAGGTCGGCCGCGCGGTTCGCGACCGGGGCGAGCGCGCTCCCGAGCGCGGACAGGCGGTCGACGTTCGAGAACAGCCGCTCGCGGAGGCTCACCCCCTCGCGGTCGTGGTACTCGTGTTTCACCTCCGCCTTGAGTTTCGCGAGGTCGACGCCGGTCGGACAGTCGCTCTGACAGCCCTTGCAGCCGATACAGAGGTCGAGCACCTCACGCTGGAACCGCTCGTCGTACAGTTCCTCGGGATCGAGTTCGCCCGAGATGGCCGCCCGGAGCAGGTTCGCCCGCCCCCGGGTCGTCGCGATCTCTTCGTCGGTCGCGCGGTAGGTCGGACACATCACGTCGCCGCCGGTCTGCCGGCAGGTGCCACAGCCGTTGCAGAGTTCGACGAGGTGCGAGAACCCCCCATCGTCCGCGAAGTCGAGGGTCGTGGCGGGTTCGAGCGAGGCGTAGTCCGGGCCGTACCGGAGGTGTTCGCGGACGTCGGTCGGGTCGTCCTCGCGGTAGACGACCTTCCCCGGGTTCATGAGCCAGTCGGGGTCGAACGCCGACTTCACCTCCCTGAACGCCGCCCACAGGTCGGGGCCGTACAGCTTCGGGTTGAACGCCGTGCGCGCGAGGCCGTCGCCGTGTTCGCCGGAGAACGAGCCGTGGTGGTCCAGCACCAGCGAGGTGACGTCCTCGGCGATCGAGCGCATCGTCTCGACGCCGTCCTCGGTCTTGAGGCTCAGCACGGGCCGGATGTGTAACGTCCCGACCCCCGCGTGGGCGAAGTAGGCCGCGGTCGTGTCGTGCTCGTCGAGGATCTCCTGAAAGCCCGCGACGTACTCGGCGAGTTCGTCCGGCGGGACGGAGGCGTCCTCGACGAACGGGTACGGCTTCGGGTCGCCCTCCATGCTCATCAGCAGGGGGATGGCCGCCTTGCGGAGCTTCCAGAGTCGATCCTGCTCCTCGGTGGAGAAGGCCTCGACGGCCTCGAACGCCGCGCCCCGGTCGACGAGGTCGGCGGTCGCCGCGGCGACCGCGTCGGGGAGGGCGCCGACCGTCTCGTCGTCGAACTCGAGCATCAGCGCCGCCTCGGTGCCGTCGGGGATCGCCGCGGCGTACTCGGCGTACTCCGGGGAGTCGGCCGCCAGCCGGAACACCTCCCGGTCCATCAGTTCGACCGCGCTCGTCCCGAGGGAAAGCGCGTCGGGCACCGCCGACAGCGCTTCCAGCAGGTCGTCGTAGCAGGCGACGACGAGCGCGGTCTCGTCGGGCCGGGTGACGAGCGAGAGCGTCGCCTCGACGACGACGCCGAGGGTCCCCTCCGCGCCGACGAGGAGTTTCGAGAGGTTGACGACCCGCTCGCCGCCCTCGCGGTCGTCGTCGGCCGCCCCGGTCTCCCGCTCCCGGATCACCTTCTGCAGGTTGTAGCCGCTGACGCTGCGCTTGAGCTTCGGGTACCGCTCTTCGATCTCCTCGGCGTTGTCCTCGACGACGGCCCGGACGGTCCGGTAGATGGCGGCCTCGCGGTCGTCCTTCGAGACGATCCGCTCCCACTCCGGGCTATCGAGGACGACGTCCCGCGTGCGGATCAGCGAGCCGTCGGCGAGGACGACCGCACACTCCTCGACGTAGGCGTCGGTGATCCCGTAGCGCACCGAGTGGGCACCCGTCGAGTTGTTGCCGATGCCGCCGCCGATCGTCGCCCGGTTCGAGGAGGCGGGGTCGGGCGCGAACCGCAGGCCGTGGGGTTCGAGCGCGTCGTCGAGGTCGTCCTGAACGACCCCGGGCTGGACGACCGCGCGCCGTTCCTCGGGGTCGACGTCGACGATCCCGTCCATGTGCCGCGAGAGGTCGAGGACGATACAGCCGGGGCCGACGGCCTGCCCGGCGAGCGACGACCCGGCCCCCCGCGGGAGTACCGGCACGCCGTGGTCGCTCGCGACGCGGACCGCCGCCCGAACGTCGTCGACGTCCCGCGGGAAGACCACGCCCGCCGGTTCCGCCCCGTAGACGCTCCCGTCGGTCGCGTAGAGCACGCGGGTGTACTCGTCGAACCGGACGTCGCCCTCGCAGGCCCGTCGGAGGTCGGCGGCCAGCCGACGCGACGCGCCCTCGCCGCGGTCGTCCGAGGTCGGTTCCGTCCCCGCCGTCGCCGGCCGCGTCGCGTCCGACGGACCGGAGTCCTGCGCTGCCATAGGCGCCCCATCGACGGGGACCGTGTTAAAGTGTGGTAGCCGCTGGCACGTGACGGGGGTGGCAGCCGCGACGCTGGGCGGCGCGACGTCGAAAAAACGTGAGGGCTACGGCTCGTCGCCTACTCGAAGTGGTCGAGACACTTCTGGTACTCCTCGCTCACCTTGTCCCAGTTGATCACGTCGAAGAAGCCCTCGATGAAGCTGCCGCGATCCGGGCCGTAGTCGTAGTAGTAGGAGTGCTCCCAGACGTCACACGCGAGGATGGGGTGGGCACCCCACAGCGCGTGGAGGTCGTGGCGGTCGACCTTGAGGTTGCGAAGCCGCTTCGCGACGGGGTCGTACACCAGCAGGGCCCAGCCGCCGGCGGCGCCCGCGGCGGCCTCGAACTCGCCTTTCCAGGCCTCGTAGGAGCCGAAGTCGGCCTCGATGCGGTCGGCGAGGTCGCCCGAGGGCTCGCCGCCGCCCTCGGGGGACATGTTCTCCCAGAACAGCGTGTGCAGGTAGTGCCCGCAGCCGTTGTGGGTCACGTTCTCCATCGCCGCGGGCGTCGACTCGAAGTCGCCCTCCTCGCGGTTCTGCGCGAGTTCCTCCTCGGCGGAGTTCAGGCCGTTGACGTAGCCCTGGTGGTGTGTGTCGTGGTGCCAGGTGACGACCTGTTCGGAGATCGCCGGCTCCAGTGCGTCGTAGTCGTACGGAAGGTCCGGTAGTTCGTGCTCAGTCATGATGGAACACCCGTGTTCGGTATCGTTCGCTCGCCTGTTAAGTTTTGAGGAGTGATACGGTACCACGCCGCACCGACGCGGTCCCGTACCTCGGTTCGGACTCCTCCCGGCGGTACCACCACAGGCGACGTGTTAAACCTTTCACGCGAGCGGCGGCTCGAACGGCGAGGACGGCGAGAACGCGGCGCCGGACCCGTCAGGCCAGTTCCTTGTGCTGGGCGTGTTCCAGCCACTCCTCGAGCGAGGGCTGGCGCCAGTAGCGGACCGTCTCGCTGCGCGCGTCGTGTTCGACGATCCCGGCGTCCTCCAGTTTCGGCAGGTGGACGTGCTGGAGGGAGGTGAGGACGTGCAACCGATGGTCCTCGGCGTGCTCCGGCGGCGCTTCGAGCGCGACGACGTGATCCGCGATCTCGTCTACCGTCGCCACGCCGTCCGGAGCGTCGTACAAGTAGTACAGCGCGTACCGTCGTCGCTGGTCGGAGAGGACGTCGAACACCAGGTCGAGCGACGGGAGCGGCCCCGCGGCCACCGCCGCGGACTCCCGCTCGGAGTTACGCATCCGCGAACCACCTACCGTGAGTTACCATTCGAAACCACCACGCACCTCTACTACAGCCGTCACATTAGCTGTTACGTGTGTCTCTAACGTGACGTTTACTCGGGGTGTCGCACGCGGGCAGGCGTCGGAAAACGGCGTCGTCGACACTTCTCCGTGCCGGATCGGGGCCGCGGCGGCAGAAGGCGCCGGCTACCGACTACTCGTACAGCCAGGCCGCGTCGTGCTGGTCGTAGTCGATCAGTTCGTCCTCGTCGAAGTGGATCGCGATCTCGCGCTCGTTGGCGCCCTCGTCCTCGTGGTCGGCCGCGTGGACGACGTTCCGGCCGAGGTCGAGCGCGTAGTCGCCCCGGATCGTACCGGGATCGGCTTCGAGCGGGTCGGTCGCGCCGATCATCCGGCGGACCTGACGCGTGGCGTCCTGTCCTTCCCAGACCATCGGGACGACGGGGCCGGAGGTGATGAAGTCGACGAGGTCGTCGTAGAACGGCTTGTCCTCGTGTTCGGCGTAGTGTTCCTCCGCGCGCTCGCGGGGCATGGTCTCGACCTTGATGCCGACGAGTTTGAGCCCGCGCTCTTCGAGCCGGGAGACGACCTCGCCGACGAGCCCGCGCGCGAACGCGTCGGGCTTGACCATCACGAAGGTGCGCTCGTGCTCGCTCATTCCTCGTCCTCCACGGCTTCGGTTTCGGCGGCCTCGTCCTCGTTCTCGGCGTCCTCGGCCTCGGTCGACGGGACTTCCTCCTCGACGTCCTGCTCCGTATCCTCGGTCTCCCCGGCGACGTCCTCGTCCTCGCTCCCGGCGCCGGCGGACTCGTCGGCGGGCGTCTCGGCCTGAGCGGGACCCTTGCCGCGGCGGCCCTCCTCGGTCCACTCGAGATCGCGGGGCTCGCGGCCGAGCATGTAGTTTTTCTCCGCCTTCGAGTTGACGAAGTGGAGTACGGTGCCGTCGTTGCGGACGTACATGATGCCCGTGCCGGGCTCGATCTCCTCGCCCGTGTAGTCGCAGGTGCGTTTCTCGACCATTATTGCCCTCCGATCGAGTCGGCCTCGCGGGCGGTCTCGCGAAGCTGGAGTACGTCCCCCTCGCGGACCGGCCCGAGGCAGTTTCGGGTGATGATACGTCCCTGGTTCTCGCCCTCCTTGATCCGGCACTTGACCTGCATGGCCTCGCCGTGCATGCCGGTCTTGCCGACGATCTCGATGACCTCGGCGGGCGTGGAACCGCTTTCTCCCTCTTCAGCGCTCATCCAGAGTCACCTCAGTTGAGTTCCTCGACCTTGTCGGCGATGTCGTCGACGTCGCCGGAGGCCTCGCCCGCGTTGACGATCGCCGCGGCGGCCGAGCCGACTTCGAGGCCGGCGGCGTGACCGACGTCGTCCTGCGTCTCGATGAAGACGACGGGAATGCCCTTCTCGTCGGCCAGTTCGGGGAGGTGCATCACGATCTCCTCCGGCGAGACGTCCTCGGCGACGTAGACGAGTTCGGCGTTGCCGCGCTCGATCGCCTTCGTCGTTTCGTTGGTTCCTTTCTTCACGCTGCCCGTGTCTCGTGCGACCTCGAGCGCCTCGAGGGCGTCGTCCTGGAGGTCGGCTGGGATCTCTGTGGTTACGTAGACTGCCATTGGTTGTTCACCTCTCCTACGCGCGGGCTCGCGCTCCCCTGCCGTCCGGAGTCGGGAGACTCCGTGCCGGGGCTGGATCCCGGCGGAGGTCCTGTGCGGCTAGGAGCATCATCAACCCCGCGTAGGGTGTACGACTCAGTAACGCTGCCCCCCTTAAAAGCCCTTTCAAACGTTCGAGGGGGTGCCAACCGTCCGCATTCCCAACAGGCCCGACCGACCGGGGAGTATTACGGTCGGGCGACCCAACGACCCCGCATGGAGCCACCGGTGCCGGCGCTGGCCGCCGACCTGCGCCGCGAGGCCCGCCGGGCGAACGAGCGACGCCTCCTCGTCCTCGCCGGCGACCGCGAGCGCGGCTACGAGGCGCTCGCCGCGGCCCTCGACGCGCTCCCCGTGGGCATCGCCGAGACGACGCTCGTCGGCCCCGAGGATCGCCTGCGCTGCGAGCACGTCCCCCAGTCGAACGCCGGCCGCCTGCTCGGAACCACCCGCGAGGTCGTGATCGTCGACGCCCACGAGGCGCTGCGCCCGAACGCGCTCGGGCGCGTCGTCGGCGCGGTCGACGGCGGGGGACTGCTCGTCCTGCTCGCGCCGCCGCTCGACGCGTGGCCCGACCGCCGCGACGCCTTCGACGAGTCGCTGGCGGTCCCGCCGTTCGACGTCGACGACGTCGCGGGCCGGTTCCGCACGCGGCTGGTCGAGACGCTCCGGGCCCACCGCGGGGTCGCGACCGTCGACGTCGACGCCGGGACGGTCGAAGACGACGGGCTGACCGACCCGCCGCCCGCCCGGCCCCGAGCGCCGGTCGAGCGGCCCGCCGACGCCGCGTTCCCGGCGGCCGCCTACGACGCCTGCTACACGCGCGATCAGGCCGACGCGCTCGCCGCCTTCGAGGCGCTCGACGCGGGGCCGGCCGCGGTCGTCCTCGAAGCCGACCGCGGCCGCGGCAAGTCCAGCGCCGCCGGTCTCGCGGCGGCCTGCTTCGCCCTCGACGGCGAGGACGTGCTCGTGACGGCCCCCTCGCGGCGCAACGCCGCCGAACTGTTCGCCCGCGCGCGGGAACTGGTCGCGGCGGTCGAGGGCGACGCGCCGGCCGACGACGACGTCGAGACCGCCGCGGGCGGCCGCGTTCGCTACCGCGACCCCGCGGCCGCCGTCGACCGGGC
Organism: Salinilacihabitans rarus; assembly: GCF_024296665.1. Taxonomy (NCBI): domain Archaea; kingdom Methanobacteriati; phylum Methanobacteriota; class Halobacteria; order Halobacteriales; family Natrialbaceae; genus Salinilacihabitans; species Salinilacihabitans rarus. Next base: position 882,652 of record NZ_CP100762.1, read on the forward strand.
CGCCGACGCGGACGTCCTGCTGGTCGACGAGGCCGCGGCGCTGCCCGTCCGGCGCCTCGAATCGCTGCTCGCGGCCGACCGGATCGGCTTCGCGACGACGATCCACGGCTACGAGGGCGCCGGCCGGGGCTTCTCCGTGCGCTTCCGCGAGCGGCTGGCAGCGGGCGAGCACGCGGTGACCGACGTCTCGCTCGCCGAACCGATCCGGTACGCCGCCGGCGACCCCGTCGAGGTGTGGGCGTTCCGCGCCCTGCTGCTCGACGCGCGCCCGCCCGTCGAGCCGGCCGTCCGCGGCGCGGCCCCCGACGCCGTCTCCTACCGGCGGCTCGACCCCGACGCCCTGCTCGACGACGAGCGACTGCTGCGGGAGGCGTTCGGCCTGCTCGTGCTCGCCCACTACCGCACGGAGCCGGCCGACCTCGCGCGGCTGCTCGACGCCCCGAACCTGGAGGCGCGCGCCCTGCTGTTCGACGGCCACGTGGCGAGCGTCGCGCTGCTGGCCCGCGAGGGCGACCTCGCCCCGGAAGACCGCGCGATGATGTACGAGGGCGGGCGCATCCGCGGGAACATGCTCCCGGACGTGCTCACCAGTCAGCTCCGCGACGAGGCCGCGGGCGAGCCCGCGGGGCTGCGCGTCGTCCGGATCGCCACCCACCACGCGGTCCGCTCGCGGGGACTCGGCTCGCACCTGCTTTCGCGCGTCCGCGCGGAGTTCGCGGACGCGGTCGACTGGCTGGGCACCGGCTTCGGCGCGACGCCCGGCCTGCTCGACTTCTGGGCCGACAACGGCTACGGCGCGGTCCACCTCTCGACGACGCGCAACGACGCGAGCGGGGAGTACTCGGCGCTGTTGCTCCGGCCGACGAGCGAGGCGGGCCGGCGGTTGCGCGACCGCCACGCCGACTGGTTCGCGCGCCGGTTCCCCGCGGTCTGCTCGGACGCGCTGTCGGACCTCGACCCGGACGTCGCGCGCGCCACGCTCCGGAGCGTCGCGGCGACGCCGCCGCTGTCCCTCGACGACCGCGAGTGGCGCGTCGTCGCCGGCGCGGCCTACGGCCCCGGCCTGTTCGACGTCGACCCCGGCCCGTTCCGCCGGCTGATCGTCCGCGCCCTCGTCGAGGACCCCGACGGCGTCGCCCTCTCGGCCCGCGAGGAGCGCCTGCTCGTTCTTCGGGGGCTGCAGGGGCGGCCGTGGCCGGCGGTCGCCGACCGACTCGGCTACCACTCGCCGGGCGGGTGCATGCGCGCGTTCGGCGACGCGCTGGTCCCGCTGGTCGACCGCTACGGCGGCGAGGCCGCCAGCGAGGTCCGCGAGCGCTTTTAGGCGAACAGTCGGCGCAACAGCGGCTCCGGCGTCGCCCGGAGCAGCCACGAGACGAGCCGCCACCGCCGGGTGACGTAGACGTGGCGCTTGCGCTTCCGGATCGCGCGGGCGATCTGTCTCGCCGCGGTCTCCGGCGAGCACATCCAGAAGAGGTTCTCGCCCATCGCCATCTCCGTGTCGACGAACCCCGGTTCGACGGTCGTGACCGCCACGTCCGTCTTGCGGCCCGCCTGCCGGTGGCGCAACCCTTCGAGGTAGGTCGAGACGAACGCCTTCGAGGCGTTGTACGCCGGCGCCGCGCCGTTGCCGAACGCCGACGCCACCGAGGAGATGCCGACGAGGTGGCCGTCGACGTCGCTCGCGCAGACCGGGTTCGCCTCGAAGTACTCGACGGCCGCGGTCGCGAGCGCCGCGAAGCCGCGGACGTTCACGTCGATCGTCTCGCACTCCGGGCCCCACTCGAGGGCGGGGTTCTCGTGGCCGATGCCGGCGCTGAGGACGACCACGTCGACCGACGGCATCGCGTCGGCGAGCTGAAAGAACCCGCGCCGGGCGTCCGCGGTGTCCCTGAGGTCCAGCGTCGCGACGTACGCCTGCGTCGGCAGCGACGCGCCGATCTCCCGCATCCGCTCCGTTCGCCGGGCCGCCAGACCGATCTCGTACCCGTCGGCGGCCAGTTTTCGAGCCAGCGCCTCGCCGATCCCCGACGAGCCGCCGACGATGATCGCTCCCCTTGTCACGTTCGACCGTTCTCGCTCGGGAGCATAATTGTCGGCATTCGCGGCAGTCCTTCGGCGCCGGTCGCGAGTATCGTCGGCCCCCGAGTTCGACTTGCACACCCGGGCCCGAGCGCCCGCGGACGGTACGCCTTTGACCCGTCCCGTATTTCCCACGAGCATGGTCGACGCGGTCACGGTCGTCGCCGTCGCGTTGCTCGTGGGTGGGGTCGTCGGCACGGTGGTCCCGCTGGTCCCCGGCGGCGGCCTCTCGCTCGCCGGGGTGTACCTCTACTGGTGGGGCTCGGGGTTCGCCGCGCCGGGCCCGCTCGCGCTCGCCGTGCTCACGCTCCTCGGCGTCCTGACGCTGCTCGCGGAGTACTTCGCTGGGTCGGCCGCCGCCCGCGCCGGCGGCGCCTCGTGGCGGACGACGGCGGTCGCGGCCGCCGTCGGGGTCGCGCTGATGATCGTCGCCGGCCCGCTGGGGCTGCTCGTCGGCCTCTTCGGGACGGTGTTCCTGCTGGAGGTCGCCGCCGGCGGCGACGTCGACCGCAGCGCGCGGGCGGCCGGCTACGCCACCGTCGGCGTCCTCGCCTCGACGGCGATTCAGGTGTTGCTGACGACCACGATTCTCCTCGGCTTTCTCGTCGCCGTCTTCGCCCTCTAGCGGCGAAAACGCCGTAACGCCGGCGCGCGTACGGCCGCGCATGGAGTGTTCGGAGGAGGGCTGTGACCGCCCCGCCGCGGTCGAGTTGCACGTCCCGTGGGACGACAACCGGCTGGTCTGCGCGGCGCACGCGCGGGTGCTCGGCCGACAGGACGGCGTCGTCGCGGACCCGTTGCCTGACAGCGCGGACGACCTGCTGGAGGAGAAGTGACCGCGGGAGATCCGGGCGGGGACCGTAGCCGCCGAACCGGATCGGTGCCCGTGCTTTCGAACGACCGCCCGTCGACACCCGACCGGCGGGTCCGGGTGAATCTCGCCCCGGGTGGGACGGCGCTCACCGGCGCAGGACCGTCTCGCCGACTACCCCCAGGGCGACTCCGCCGGCGACCGTCCCGGCCAGAACGACCGTCCCCTCGTCGAAGACGAACGCCTCCGGAACCGACGCGAAGGGGGTGACGAACGGGAGCGCGACCGCGGCAGTCAGGAACGGTCTGGGGTGGACGCCCGTCGCGGCGGCGACCCCGAAGCCGATCGCCGGACTCGTGAGCAACAGCCCGAGCGCGAGTTGCTGGGGGAACGCGGCCGTCTGGTACCAGTACGAGGAGGAGTCCACGATGAGCACGACGAGCGTCATCGCGAACAGGAAGCCGAGACTGACCAGCCAGTGGCGCCACGCGTCGCGCTCGATCGCGACGGGGGCGCCGCGACGACGCGCGACGAGCAGTCCGACCACGGCCGCGGAGAGAACCGTCAGGACGGCGAACGCGCCGAGGGCGACCTCCACGGCCGTCGGATCGTCGCGGATCGACGGCGCGATCACGAAAGCGGTAACGACCCCGAGCGTGGCCCCGGGGACGAGCGAGCCGACGCCGAGCCGCACGCTCGCGACCAGCCAGACGCCGGGTACGAACACCAGCGGGAGCCACAGGGCGAAAAAGGTCGCGTCGCTCGCCGGCAGCGGGAGGATCGTGGCGGCACCGACGAGTCCGTACAGCGCTCCCGTCGGTACGACGAGACCGTAGAGGAACGCCAGGAGGTCACGGCGCCCGAGACCACCGACCGCCATATACGTACCTTTCGCCGACAGGTTATATCGTTTGTCGTCGTCGAGAGGACGGGTTGTAGTCGGGTGGATCTAGGGCCAATCGAACGGGGCGTCGCTCACGGCGGGCCGCCGTCACACCGTGACGGGGACTGCGGCGACGCCGGGGCCGACGCGCGAGCGCTCAGGGGTGCGCGTAGTAGACGACCGTCTCGTCGTCCTCGTGGCGGTCGACTCTGACGAAGCCGACGCGCTCGAACTGGACCACCTCGTCGGTCGGGGATGCCGCGACGCCGGGTTCGGCCCGCCCCGAGACGTCGCCGTCGACCGTCCGCATCCGGACCGGCACGCTCTCGCCGGCCGGAACCCAGTGGACGACGTCGACGCCCTCCTCGCGGACGACCTCGATGTCCTCGCCGGTGTACTGCAACGCGTCGCGGGTGTACCGGAAGGGGCCGAGGCCCTTCAGCCAGACGCGCGCCTCGCGGTCGGGCAGGTCGTCGGCTTCGATCAGGACCGCGTCGCCGACCGGAATCTCGCGGACGCCGCGCTCGGCGTGGTCGGGGTGCAGCGGCGGGTTCGCCTCGGCGGGCGCGTCGCCGGCGAGCTGGACCTCGACGCCGTCGCGGACGAAGAAGCGCCGGTCGGAGTCGTCGTCGATCAGGTCGCGGTTGTTCGCGTAGATCGAACTCATCGCGAGGTCGACGTCGCTGGTCGAGGTGCCGAGTTCGACCATCGCGTCGGTGATCGCCTCGCCGCGAATCCCGCGGCGCCGGAGGCTCTCGAGCGTCGGCGCGCGCGGGTCGTCCCAGCCGTCGAGTTCGCCCGCGTCGATCAACTCCGTGATCCGCGAGGTGCTCATCTTCACGTCGTACTCGTCGACCTGGACGTGGCCCCAGTGGACGACCTCGGGGTACTCCCAGTCGAAGTAGTCGTAGACGAACCGCTGGCGTTTCGCCGAATCCTGCAGGTCGATGCCGCGGATGATGTGGGTGATCCCGATCAGGTGGTCGTCGATCCCCGACTGGAAGTCGAGCATCGGCCAGCACCGGTACTCGCTGGCTTCCTCGCGCGGGTGAGGGGTGTCGACCATCCGGAACGCGACCCAGTCGCGGAGCGCGGGGTTCTTGTGCTCGATGTCGGTCTTCACGCGGAGGACCATCTCGCCGGCCTCGTACTCGCCGTCGACCATCGCCTCGAACTCCTCGCGGACCGTCTCGACGCCCTTGTCGCGGTGGGGACACGGCTCGCCGGCGTTTTTCAGCTCCGAGAACTCGTCGCCGGGACACGAGCAGGTATACGCGCCCCCGCGGTCGATCAGGTCGCGGGCGTGCTCGTAGTAGGTCTCGACGCGGCCGCTCGCGCGGTAGACCGCGTCCGGTTCGAAGCCGAGGTACTCGACGTCTTCGAGGATGGCGTCGTAGGCGTCGAGGTCCGGCCGCTTCGTCTCGGGGTCGGTGTCGTCGAAGCGGACGCAGAACCAGCCGTCGTAGCGTTCCTTGTACGTGCCGATGACGGCGGGCATCCGGGCGTGGCCGACGTGCCACGGCCCGTTCGGGTTCGGCGCACAGCGCATCCGGACCTCGTCGTAGTCGTCGGCGTTCGGCAGGTCCGGCAGGGCGTGTTCGTCCCCCTCGTCCTCGGCCTCGATCGCTTCGAGTTCCTCGGGGGCGAGTTCCTCGAGGCGCGCACGCTTCTCGTCGTAGTCGAGGTCGTTGACCCGGCCGACGACGCCCCCGACGACCCCCGGCACCTCGTCGGCGTGCTCGCGGAAGTCGGGGTTCTCGCCCATCAGCGGCCCCATGACGGCGCCGACGTTCGCGTCTCCCTCGTGCTTGACGGCGTTCAACAGCGCGTGTTTCTCGGCTTCGCGCTCGACGCGCGTCCGTAACTCGTCGTCCATTGGCGGGAGGTTTACCCCGCCAGTTCAAAATCCCCGCGGTGTCGCCTCGCCGCCGCGGATCGGCGTTCGCGCGGCGGCGAGGCGACCGAGCTAGCTGAAACGGAAGTTGTACCTTGGAAAACTTGTTAGTAAGCCGGAACCGTCGCATCGCGCATGATACAACGGAGACGGGTGCGAACGGTTGCGACGCTCGCGGTCGCGGCGATGCTCGTGCTCGCCGGCTGTTCGGGCGCACAGGACGCCGGTATCGGCGGCGACGACGCCGGGGACCTCGGCTACGCCGTCGGCGGCGCACAGGACGTCGACAACTTCCGGGACAACGTCGAAGCGGGCAACCTGCCGCTGCGATCGGACGTCACCCACGAGGGGCTGTTCTACGACTACTACTTCGAGACGGGCGATAGAGACTGCGAGGAGCTGTTCTGTCCGGCCTACAGCCGGGCGGTGACGGCCGATCCGCTCTCGAACGAGACCGAGCGGTACCTCTCGGTCGGGCTCAACTCCAACGTCGACGCCGAGGAGTTCGAGCGCGAGAAGCTCAACCTCGTGGTCGTCCTCGACGTCTCCGGGTCGATGGACTCCGGGATGGCCGAGTACCACTACGACCGCGACGACCCCGAGGCCGAGCGACCCGAGACGAAGCCGAAGATGGAGGCCGCGAACGAGGCGACCGTCGCGCTCCTCGACCAACTGGAGGACGAGGACCGCTTCGGTCTCGTCACCTTCGAGCGTCGGGCCGAGACCGTCGTCCCCCTCGAACGGCTGGACGAGCGCGACCGCGAGGCCCTCGCGGACGACGTGCGCTCGATCGAGGCCGACGGCGGGACGAACCTCGAAGCCGGGATGGACACGGCCCGCGAGATGGTCGAACCGTACGCCGACGAGGAGGGTTACGACACCCGGATCGTCTACCTCACCGACGCGATGCCGAACGTCGGCGACACGAGTTCCGGCGGGCTCGAATCCCGCCTCGAAGCCGACGCCGAGCGCGGGATCCACTCGACGTTCGTCGGCGTCGGGATGGACTTCAACTCCGAACTCGTCGATCGGATCACGGCCGTCCGCGGCGCCAACTACTACGCCGTCCACTCCGCCGAGGACTTCGAGGAGCGGATGGGCGAGGAGTTCGAGTACATGGTGACCCCGATGGTCTACGACCTCGAACTCGCCGTCGAGTCGAACGGCTACGAGATCGAGGCGGTGTACGGCTCGCCCGACGCCGACGGAGCGACCGGCGAACTCATGTCGGTCAACACGCTGTTCCCCTCGCCGACCGAGGACGGCGCCAGCAAGGGTGGGGTCGTCCTGCTGGAACTGAACCGGACCGGCGACGACCCCGACCTCGCGTTGACCGCGAGCTACGAGGACCGCGACGGCGAGCGCCACGAGACGACCGAGCGCGTGACGTTCGACGACCGCGAGCCGGAGTACTTCGAGACCGACAGCGTCCGCAAGGCCGTCGCCCTCTCGCGGTACGCCACCCTGATGCAAAACTGGATCGACCACGAGCGCGCCGCGCTCGCCGGCGACGACCCCGAGGTCCCCGACGACGGCCTCGAACGGACCGACGCGCCCGACCTCGGCCAGTGGGAGCGCCAGTCGGCGGACCTGCGGGTCTCGCCCGCCTACGCCGAGCGCATCGACGACTTCCGCGACCACTTCGCCGCCGAGGCCGACGCTATCGGCGACGACTCGCTGGAGCGGGAACTCGAGGCGATGGCGACGATACTCGAAGCGGCCGAGGACGCCGACCCGGCCGACGACGGCGCGGACGGCAACGAGAGCGCCGACGACGAGAGCGCCCTCGTCGCCCCGCCGGCCGACTGATCGGCGAGCGTCCGGGCCGGGATACGCCCCCGGCCATCGACAGCTATATGACACGCGACGGGCACGCTCAGCCATGGATCCCCTGTTCGTTCCCGGCGTCCCCGGCGCTCCCGAACTGCTGGTGCTGCTGGTGCTATTCGTGATCTACCTCGCGATCCCGATCCTCGTCATCGTCGCCCTCTTCTACTTCCTCGACGGCAAGCGCGGCTACGAGGAGCGGATCGCACGACTCGAACGGCGGGTCGAGAAGTTAGAGGACGAGCGCTGAACGCTCAGTAGCCGCGCTCGATCAGGTAGTCCGCGATGTCACACAGCAGGTCGCGCGCCTCGTTGTCCGGCAGGACTTCGAGTCGGTCTTTCCCGCGCGCGACGAGGTCGCGGGCCGTCTCGTTTGCGTACTCGATCGAGCCGACCTCTTCGAGGGCGGCGACGGCCTCGTCGATCTCGGCCTCGGTGACGGCCTCGACGCTCGTCGTGTCGACGAGGTCCTCGGCGTCGACACCGTGTTGATTGGCGTGGACGGTGATGAGCGTCCGCTTGTTCTCGACGAGGTCGCTGCCGCGTTGTTTGCCGAGTTTCTCGCTCGGCACCGTCAGGTCGAGCACGTCGTCCTGGATCTGGAACGCCCGGCCGACGTCGAGGCCGTAGCCGTAGAGGGCGTCGACGACCTCCTCGTCGGCGCCCATCAGGATCGCGGGCAAGCAGGCGGAGGCGGCGTACAGCACCGCGGTCTTCTGCTCGACCATCTCGAGGTACTCCTCGGGCGTGACGTCCTCGCGGCCCTCGAACTCCACGTCGAGCGACTGCCCCTCACAGATCTTCGTGCAGGTCGTCGCGAGCACGTCGAGCGCCCGGACGGCCCGCTCTGCGGGCGCGCCGGTTTCGAGCAGGATCTCGAACGCCTTCGAGTAGAGGGTGTCGCCCGCGAGGATGGCCGTCTCGAGGTCGTACTCGCGGTGGACGGCCGGCACGCCGCGCCGGAGGTCGTCGTCGTCCATGATGTCGTCGTGGATCAGCGTGAACGACTGGATGACTTCGACGGAGACGGCGGCGGCCATCACGTCGATCTCGTCGCCGCCGAGCGTCGGGAACGCGTGATAGTCCCGCGAGACGGGTTCGACGTCGGCAAGCGACTCCGCCGTCGTGAGCAGGACCGTCGGCCGGAGGCGCTTGCCGCCGGCGTCGAGCAGGTACCGCGAGGCCTCGTAGAGACGCTCGGGCCGACGGATCGGCAACTCCTCCGGGATGGCCTCGTTGACCAGTTCGCGACGCTCGCTGACCGCTTCGAGCACCGCCTTCTCGCGTGCCTCTGGGGACGTCATATCAGTCGACCAGCTGGATCAGGTTGCCGTTTCGCGTGACGTGGACGTCCCGTCCCATCTTGTACCCCTCGCTCTCGCAGAGGTTGACGTACCCCGAGAAGCCCTTGAGGTCCTGGTGGGCGGGGATGACGTGCTGGGGCTGGAGCGCGTCGAGCATCTCGTAGTGGCCCTCCTGGTTGAGGTGGCCCGAGACGTGGATGTCGTCGTAGATGCGCGCGCCCTGCATGCCGAGGAGTTTCTCGGCCTGGTAACGCTGGCCCTCGTTGGTCGGCTCCGGAATGACCCGCGCGGAGAAGACGACCTTGTCGCCGTCGTCGAGTTCGTAGGGGGTCTCGCCGCGGGCCATCCGCGTGAGCATCGCGCGCGGTTCGCCCTGGTGGCCCGTCACGACGGGCAGGAAGTTCTCCTTGCCCTCGTTCATGATGCGTTTGAACGTCCGGTCGACGGACTTGCGGTGGCCGAACATCCCGAGGTCGGTCGGGAAGTCGACGAAGTCGAGCCGTTCGGCGGTGCCGGAGTACTTCTCCATCGACCGGCCCAGCAGGACCGGCTGGCGCCCGATGTCGTCGGCGAACTCGACGAGGCTCTTCACGCGGGCGATGTGGGAGGAGAACGTGGTGGCGACGATGCCGCCGTCGTAGTCCTCCATGCTGTAGAGGACGTCACGCAGGTGTTCGCGGGCGACCCGTTCGCTCGGGGTCCGGCCCTTCTTGTTCGCGTTGGTGCAGTCCTCGATGTAACAGAGCACGCCGTTGCCCTCGCGTCCGATCTCGCGGAAGCGCTCCATGTCGATCGGATCGCCGATGACCGGCGTGTGGTCCATGCGCTTGTCCAGTCCGTAGACGATCGACCCCTCGGGCGTGTGGAGGACGGGGTTGATCGCGTCGATGATCGAGTGGGTGACGTTGACGAACTCGAGTTCGACCCCGTGATCCCCGATCGTCATCGTCTCGCCCGCCTCCATCTTGATCAGGTCGTTCTCGACGCCGAACTTCTGCTCGCCCTCGATCTGCTGTTTGACGAGTTCGATCGTAAACGGCGTCGCGACGACGGGCGCGTTGTACCGGTGGGCCAGCTTCGAGATGGCGCCGATGTGGTCCAGGTGACCGTGGGTCGGCACGATCGCCTGCACGTCGCCCTCCAGATCCGACATGACCCGATCGTCCGGGATCGCGCCCATGTCGATCAGGTCCAGACTGTGCATCCGTTCTGTCTCGACGTTGTCGTGGATCAGAACCTGCGAGAGGTTCAGTCCCATGTCGAAGATGACGACGTCGTTTCCTGCGCGGACGGCAGTCATCTGCCGTCCGACTTCCTCGTAACCGCCTATCGTTGCGATTTCAATTTCCATGGTTGTAGCACTGAAAGCCGCGTGTGGGCTCTCGTCGAAACGGTCCGCGGACTCCCGGTTACGCAGGCCCAGGCACCTTCCAGCGCGTCGGCCGCAGTCCCGCTATGCGTTCGGGATCGCTCCGGGCGGACACACGGCGAGGCCGATGTGCCCGCCACGCGAACGCACTTGCCCGCGGGTTTCGCTACCTCACTCTACACACCCGGACGTTAAAAACTCCGTGGGTTGGTCGCGCGACAGGTCTCCGGGAGCGACCGTCCGCGCGCCGGCGGGTGATTCGGCGGGCGGTGAGCGCGGGACCGGACGCTCAGTAGTAGTAGAGGTCGAGTTCGTGACCGCACTCCGTGCAGTGCTCCGCTCGCCCTCGCAGCCGGTTGTCCCCCGGGCCGTCGACGTCCAGTATCCCGGTGCCGGGAGGGATGGCCGCGGAGATCGTCGCGTCGCAGTTCGGGCAGCCGATCCGCATGCTCGCCCGTTCGGATCGAGACATGCCCGACGCGTTATCTACCCCCCCGGATAGTTATCCGAGACGTAACCCGACCGCCGAACGCCGGCGTCGAGTCGGGCGGCAGTATCACACGCGTTAACCCGCCGAACCGTGCCGAATCGTCGCCCTACCGGGCGCAGCAGACCGGTCACGCCTCGAAAGAGACGGGCTCGAACTCGAAGAATGCGGTCTCGTAGCCGTCGTGGCGTGCCACCTGCGGCGGGGCGTCGACGGTGACCGTCACCTCGTCGCCCGCCTCCAGCCCGTCGACCGGGACGCCGTAGTGGTGGCCGAACTCGCCGTCGAGCGTCTCCCGCAGCGGTTCGTCGGCGACCGCCTCGCCGTCGCGCTCGACGGTCGCGCTCAGCGCCGTAAACGGGAGGCTAACGTCGTTGTACGGCGTCCGCGGGCAGACCGCGAGGTACGACGACGCGTCGCCGGCCAGCCGGTCCGCGTCGGTTTCGAGGACGGAAATCGCCGCGTCCGCGCTCGAGGCCGTCCCGAGGTGCCGACCCGGGAGGTCCTCGACCGGCCGCGCTCGCGAGGTCGGCGGGTGGACCGTCCCCGCCTGCCCCTCGTCGTGTCCGCCGTCGCCGTGGGGCATCGGTTCGAGGGCACCGCGCGAACCCTGCCGGTCCGCCTCGATCCGGCGCAACTGGAGGTCGTGGATCGCCGCCCGGCGGTACTCGAAGTCGACTTCGAGGGTGGCCGCCGACTCGAAGCGGCCCGCGAACGCGCCCGTCCGGCGGATGGCGCCGACCGGGCCGACGCGCGCCCGCGCGGTGTACTCACCCTCGTCGGACAGCGAGACGTTGTCGCCGTAGTGAAAGCCCATTCGCTGGGAGAGCATCGCCCACGGGTTGACCGTGCGGACGGACTCGCCGTCCCGGCGGACGTCGAGGCTCACGTCCGTCGGCAGGATCGTCCGCGTCTCGGCGTCCCAGACGGTGACCATGAGGTGGAGGCTGTCGTCCGCGTCCACGTCGACGCGCTCGCGCTCGCCCGCGACGAGCCAGAACCGGTGGGGGAACGTGTAGGTGAGCGCGACGGCGTACTCGCCGTCCGTCGTGGTCCCGTAGGTTCCCATCTCCTCCTCGGAGGCGGGGACGTAGACGGCGTCGGGGCGGTCCTCGACGAGCGGCGCCCCTTCCCAGGCCGACCGCTCCTCGAAGCCCAGTCGTTCGAGACAGCCCGCGAGCGCGAGGCCGCCGGCGACTGGGGCGTCACGGAGGAAGCGTCGACGGTTCATCGCCGGGAGCTACGGTCGAGGGGACAAAACGCCTGTCGTTTCGACCGACGCGAGCGCCCCGGGCGCGGCAGGGCGCTCAGCCGCCGACGTACGGCGGGGCCGCCGTCGGCAGCGAGAGCAGCCAGAGGCTCGCGGCGGTGTAGCAGACCATGACGGCGACGAACGGGTACTGGCTGCGGATCGCCTGCAGGCGGCCGGGGAAGCGGTCGAGGGCGACCGCGTGGGCGACCCAGACCGCGAGCAGGTGGCCCGCGAGGACGAACGCGGTCTCGAGGCCGCCCACCCACCCGGGAGCCGCGAGCACCGTCGGGTTTACCGGCGGGGAGAGGGGGTTCGCGAGCGCGGCGAGCGTCGCGGGCGCCAGCGAGACGGCGAAGGCGACGTAGTGGGCGAGGTGGTAGCCCGCGGCGACGGCGAGCAGCGGCGGGGCGAACAGCCGCGCCAGCGCGGGCGCGGCGAGGAACGTCGGCGCCGTCCGCCGCGAGAGAACGGCCGCGAGCCGATAGAGGCCGAGGAACAGCGCGAAGCCGGCGAGGAAGACGAGGAGGTAGCCGGCCCGCGGCGGGACGCCGGCGGCGACCAGCCCCTCGATCGTCCGCGCGCCCGGGGGCGTGACGACGAAGCCGTTGAACGTCAGCTCCCAGACGACGAGGACGACGAACGCGACCTCGCTCGCGTCGGCGACGACGCCCCCCTCGCGCAGCCGCGACCCGGGTAGTGACAGCCGCAGGCCGTCCCCGTCGCGCCGGAGCGGCGCGACGGCGCCGTACAGTCGAAAGAGGACCGCGAGCGGGTCGCCCCGGCGGAACCAGATCCGGGGCGAGAACGCGAACGCGCAGGCGACGGTGACGGCCGCGTACCCGAGGGTCGCGGTCGCGAGCGCGCGCGGGTCGGTCGTCACCGGGGCGAGCAGTTCGAGCAGGAGCAGGGCCGCGAGGCCGACGACCGCGGGCCAGGATCGCAGGCGCTCGGGGTACGCGACGACCCCGTCGGCGCCGGCGGCCCGCGAGAGCGCGCCGGCGAGGGTCCGGAACGGGTCGACCGCCGGCCACGGGTTCGCGACGAGGAAGGCGACCATCGGCAGGACCGACCGCAGGCCGACGAACGCGAGCAGGACCGCGAGGTTCGCCGTCGGCGTCCGCGGCCCGTCGAGGCCGACGAGGACGACGGCCGCGAGGCCGGCGACGCCGAGGCCGCCGGCGAAGCGCCGGACCGGTCCGCGGGGGAGCCACGTCGCGACCGGCCGGGACCGGCCGTGGAGGGCGTCGACGAACGCGCGGTCGGTGACGAGCGCGGCGAGCAGTCCCGAGGCGCCGACGGCCGCCGCGCCGGTGAGCACCGAGAGCCACGTCGGCACGGTCAGCGTGCGTCCTTCGCCGAGGCCGGCGGCGACGTTCGAGGCGTCCGCCGGGCGGGTCGCCGCGTACAGCGCCGCCGCGGCGAGGGCGACCGCCAGCGCGGCGCGCGTCGAGTGCCGTCCCATCGTGGGCGACGTCCACGCCCGGCGGGATGTAGCTGTCCGGGGGTCGCGCCCCGCGAGACCGGGCCCGGGCGGACGGATCGGGCGGCGAACCAACGGACATTTCATCGTTCGCTCCGTTCGATTCGAACATGGACAGGCGCACATACCTGCGCTCGCTCGGCGTCGCGGGTGTCGCCGCCGGAGCGGGCTGTCTCGGCTCGGTCCCCGGACTCGGCGACGACGAGACGGTCCTCGACCCCCCGGAACAGTCGCTCGCGGGGGCGTCCCACCCCTCCCACGGCGACGAGATACCGGCGGTCGAACTGCCGGACCCGCTGACCGGCGAGACGGTCTCGACGGCCGACTTCGAGGGCGAGCGGGCGTACCTGCTGACGTTCTTCTACACCTCGTGTCCGGACGGGGCGTGTCCGGCGCTTCTGTTCCACCTGCGGGCCGCGCAGGCGGACGCGACCGAGCGCGGGTACGCGGACGACATCGCGTTGCTCGCGCTGACGTTCGACCCCGACCGCGACACCCCGGAGGAACTCCGGACGTACGCGGACCAGCAGGGCGTCGACCGCGAGCCCGGCAACTGGCACTTCCTCCGGCCGGAGGACAACGAGGCGGCCAGAGAGATCGTCGACGGCGAACTCGGCGTGCCGATCGAGCGGACCGACGACCCGGACGCCCTCACGGACGACGAGGGTGGCGACCACGGGGACGGCGGCGACCACGACCACGGCGACTACATGTTCGTCCACCCGAACCTGATCCTGCTCGTCAACGAGGACGGGGTCGTCGAGCGCGCGTACCCGAACGCGTGGACCCGACTCGACACCGACGACCTGCTCGCGGACGTGCGGACGGTGGTGGGTGACTGACCGATGCGCCGCAGGGAACTCGTCGCCGGCCTCGCGGGCGCCGGGGTACTCGCCGCGGGCGGCTTCGTCGCCGCCCGCGGGGTGCCCTCCCCCGAGTCGCTCGGGGACGAGGGAGGGGACGAAGGCGACGCCGAGTCCGACGACGCGGACGAGCCCCTCGACCCGCTTGAGATCGAGACGATCGACGCCCGGGGAAGCGAGGCCGGCTCCGTGGTCGTGCCCGCGCCCGACCGGCCGACGTTCGTCGACTTCTTCGGGACGTGGTGTCCGCCCTGCATCGAGCAGATGCCGGCGCTGGCGGAGGCCCACGAGCGGGTCGGCGACGAGGTGCTGTTCCTCTCGGTGACGACCGAGTCGGTCGGCCGCTCGATCACGCGCGAGGAACTGGCGGCCTGGTGGGCCGAACACGACGGGAACTGGACCGTCGGCCTCGACCCGAACGTCGACCTGGCGATGCAGTGCGAACTCGCGGGCTACCCGTGGGCCGCCGCGATCGACGCGGACGGGCGGCTGCGGTGGGCCGACGGCGGGATCAAGACGGCCGACGAACTCGTCGCCGGGATCGAACGGGCGACGGAGAGATGACCGACGCGACACTCCTCCCGACGGTCGCCTTCGCGGTCGGCGCGGGCGTGGCGACGTTCTTCTCCCCGTGTGCCTACCCGCTGTTGCCCGGCTACGTCGGCTTCTACGCGAGTCGGTCCGACGGGGAGCGCGTCACGCTCGGGGGCTCGCTCGCGCGCGGGCTGATCGCCGGCGCGGGCGTCCTCGCGACGTTCGCCGTCCTCGTCGGGGCGTCGTTCTGGATCGGCCACGCGACGCTCTCGAACGTCGCGCTCTTCGAACCGATCGTCGGGGCGATCCTCGTCGTCTTCGGCCTGCTCGTGGTCCTCGACCGGGCGCCCTCGCTGTCGATGACGCTGCCGAAGCGCCGGTCGAGCGTCCTCGGGTTCGGGGTCTTCGGCGCGGGCTACGCGCTCGCGGCCGCCGGCTGCGTCGCCCCGCTGTTCGTCGGCGTGATCGGCCGCGCGCTGTCGATGCCGCCGGGCGACGGCATCCTCGTCCTCGGGACGTACGTCGGCAGCATCGTGTTGCTGATGGTCTCGCTGACGGTCGTCACGGGGATGGGGCTGCTGGCGAACGCGGGTCGACTCGCCGCCTACGGTGGGCTCTTCAAGCGGGTCGCCGGCGCCCTGATGATCGTCGCGGGGCTCGGACAGCTCTACCTCTCGATCGTCGTCCTGAACGTGCTCTGATCGCCGGCGACAATCGGTCACTAACGCGGGATACGGTAGCGATAGTTAATCCCCGCGGCGACGGACTCTCCCCACCGTGAGCGCTCGTCCTCGTCCGGGGGTGGGTCGCCGGTGAGCGACCGCCCCGCGCTCGAAGCCGGCGACGTCGTCCGGGTGCTCGTCGTCGGCGACACGGAGCGGGCGGCGGCGGCGACGGGCGCGCTGGAGTCGCGGCTGGCCGACCGGGCGGTGCTGCGCGCGCGGACGGTCCCCGAGGCGCTCGCCGTCCTCGACGAGCGCGAGGTCCGCTGTATCCTCTTCGAGTTCGACCCCGACGACTCGGGAGCGGCCCTCCTCGAACGGCTCCGGGAGGCGGCGCCGTCGGTCCCGGCGGTCGCGCTCGCCGACGACGAGGACGCCGCGGCGGCCGTCGCCGCCGGCGCCGACGACGTGCTCGCCCCCGACGCCCCGCCGGCGGTCGTCGTCGCCCGCGTCGGGACCGTCGCCGAGCGGCGCCGCCTCGAAGCCGAGCGCGAGTCGGCGTCGCCGGTCGCCGCCCGCGCGGTCCTCGAAGCCGCCGCGGCGCCGGTGTTCGTCCTCGACCGGGACGGCGACGTCCGGTACGCGAGCCCCGCCGTGGCGGACGCGCTCGGCCACACGCCCGGCGAGGTGGAGCGGCGCCCGTTCGCCCGCCTCGTCCACCGCGACGACCGGGCCGACGCGACCGGCGCGTTCGAGTCGGTCGTCGCCGGCGGGACCGACGCCCGGGCGACCGAACGGCTCCGGCTCTCCCGGGCCGACGGGGCGTGGCGCGTCGCCGAGGCGACGTACGCGAACCGCCTCGCCGACCCGGCCGTCGAGGGCGTGGTCGTCACGGTCTCGACCCCGGCGGCCGGCGCGGCCGGGACGCCGGCCGCGCTCGACCGCCTCGACGCCGCGTTCCTCGCGCTCGGACCCGACTGGGGGCTCCGCGAGGTCAACGCGGCCGCCGCGGACCTGCTCGACGCCCCCGCCGACGACCTCGTCGGGACCGTCCTCTGGGACCGCCTCCCCGGGTCGGTCCGCGGGAGGTTCCACGAACGGCTCCGCGAGGCCCGCGAGACCGCCTCGACGGTCGCGTTCGAGGTCGACTACCCCGGGCGCGACGAGCGCCTCGCCGTCGAGGCCCACCCCGGCGAGGACGGCGTCTCGGTCCTCGTCCGCGAGGCCCCGGCGGCCGACGCGGCCGCCCGCGAGGCCCGCGAGCGCGCCGCCGACCTCGAAGCCGTCGTCGACGCGCTCGACGCCGGGGTGTTCGTCATCGAGAGGGAGACCGTCGCGTTCGCCAACGAGCGCCTGTTCGCGTGGTGTGGCGCCGACGCGCTCGTCGGCCGCGAGGCGACGGCGCTGTTCGACGAGGAGGCCGTCGCGGAGATCCGAGAGCGCGCCCGCTCGCGCGTGGTCCGGCTAACCGACCCCGTCGAGGCGACCCTCGCGGCCGAGGACGGGCCGCGACGGGTGTCGGTCGCGGTGACGCCGCTGCCGGGCGAGGAGCGGGCGGTCTGTGTCGTCCGCGACGCCGCGGCCCGGCCGGCGGCCGAGTCGGCGGCCGTCCTCGAACGGCTGGCCCGGCGCCTGCGGGCGGCCGAGACGGGGTCGGAGGTCGGGCAGGCGGCGACCGACGCCGTCCGCGACGGACTGGCGGCCGACGTCGCCGGCTGTTACGCCGCCCGCGAGTCGGAACTCCGGCCGGTCGCGGTCGCCTCGCGCGAGGGCGACCCCGTCGACCTGCCGACGGTCGGCCGCGGGAGGACGCCGCTCGACCGGACGCTCGAACGCGGCGAGGCGACGGTCCACGACGGCCCGTCGCTCGACGCGTTCGCCTCGCTGGTCGGCGAGCGGCCGGCGCGGGCGCTGACGGTCCCCGTCGGCGACGACCTCGTCCTGTTCGCCGCCGCGGGCGCCGCGCCGTCGGGGACGGCCGACCTCGCGTTCCTCTCGGCGGTCGCGGCGGTCGCCGAGGGGGCACTCGCCCGGATCGGGAGCGAGTCGCGTCTGGAGAGCCGCGACCTCGAACTCGCCCGGACGGCGGCGCGTCTCGACCGGCTTCGGACGCTCGGGGAGCGGATCCGGGAGATCCACCGGTTGCTCGTCGACGCCGACTCCCGGGCGGACGTCGAGCGGGGCGTCTGCGACGCGTTAGCGGCGCTCGAGTGGGTCGACCTCGCGTGGATCGGCGAGGTCGGCGCCGACGGGGTGTCCGTCCGCGCGGCGAGCGGCGACGAGGGCTACCTCGAATCGGTCGCCGTCGCCGTCGACCCCGAGGGGGAGCCGGCGGGGCGGGCGGCGGCGACGGGGGCGCCGACGGTCGTCGACGCCGTCGCGAGGGCGGAGCGCGGCCGCGGGTGGCGCCGGGTGGCGCTGGACCGGGGCCTCGAATCGGTCCTCGCCGTGCCGCTCGCGGCCGACGGCGCCGCCTACGGCGTCCTCGCGCTGTACGCGAATCGGCCGCTCGCGTTCGACGCGGACGCCGTCGACGCGATCGAGTCGCTCGGGCGGACGGTCGCCCACGGCATCACCGCCATCGGGCGCAAGCGGGCGCTCGTCGCCGAGACGGTGACCGAACTCGAGTTCGTCGGGACCGACATCGACGACCCGCTCCCGGCGATCGCCCGGGCGGCCGGGCGCCGCCTCGAATTGCGGACGGTGGTTCCCCGCGCCGACGGGGGGTGGTCGATCTTCGCCGCGGTCGACGGCGACCCCGACCCGGTCCGCGAGGCGGCCGCCGACCTCGACGGGATCGACGCGGTCGACGTCGTCGCCGAGCGCGAGGACGGGAGCACGCTGGAGGTCGTCGCGTCGGGACCGACGCTCGTCGAGACGCTGGCCGACCGCGGCGCGGCCCTGCGCTCGATCGCGGCCGACGCCGACGGGACGCGGTTCGTCGTCGAGGTGCCCCCGGAGGCCGACGTCCGCTCGCTCGTCGACCTGCTCGACCGCGAGTACCCGGGGACGGACCTGCTGGCCCGCCGGGAGCGCGAGCGGCCGGCGCGGACCGCCCGATCGTTCGACGCCCACCTGCGCGAGCGCCTCACCGACCGGCAGTTGCGCGCGCTCGAAGCGGCGTACTACGGCGGCTTCTTCGAGTGGCCCCGCGAGCGCACTGGCGAGGAGGTCGCCGCCTCCCTCGGCGTCTCCCAGCCGACGTTCAACCGGCACCTCCGTACGGCCGAGCGAAAACTGTACGCGCTGCTGTTCGAGGGCGACGACCCCGGCCGGTAGTAAGATCGTATTGGGGCCCTCTCGCGGCGGAAAGTGTCCGTTTATCGGTCACCCGCGATCCGGGATCGGCCGGCGGGTGAATAGGTATAGCCCCCGCGACCGGCGCGGTTTACACACGTAGCGTCCACGGTCATGCCTCCGCGGTTGCATTCCACAACACATGCTTGAGCGAGCGATAAGGATCGCTTATCGCGGCGAACGCGCCGCCCTCTCCCGCCGCGGTCGCCGCGTCGTCCGCCCGCGAAGTCGTAGCCGTCCTCCAGTCGCCCGGAGGGGCCACGCGTGAGCACCGACGCCGCCGACTCGCGGTCGGCCGGCGTGCAGTCGCGGGCCGACGGCGGGATCATCGCCGAAGTCCGCCTCGACCACCCCGACCTCGTCCTCCGGCCGACCCTCGAACGGCTCCCGACGGCGGTCGTCGAACCCGAGTACTGGACCACACTCGACGACGGGCGCACGCTCGCGTTTTTCACGGTCTCCGAGACGTCCTACGACGAGTTCGAGGCGGCACTCGACGTCGACCCGACGGTCGCGGACCCCGCCCTCGTCGACCGCTACCCCGACCGACGGATCTACCGCGTCGAACTCGTCGGCGGGACGGTCGGCGTCGTCGCCGCGACGGCCGAGTGCGGCGGCCGAATCCTCGACCTCGTCGGGAACCGCGACGGCTGGACGGTCCAGCTTCGCCTCCCCGACAGGGAGTCGCTGGTCGCGCTCAACGAGTTCTGTCGCGAGCGCGGCGTCACGTTTCGGGTGAACCACCTCCGGCTGTCGGACGACGGCGAGGACGGCGTCGTCGGCCTCACGCCCAAACAGCAGCGGCTGCTGACCGTCGCCTACGAGGAGGGCTACTTCGACGTGCCCCGGGGCATCTCCCAGGACGAACTGGCGGACCGACTCGACGTCTCGAAGTCGGCCATCTCCCAGCGGCTCCGCCGGGCCATCGCGCAGTTGTGCGCGTCGTCGATCGGGAAGCCGTAGGCGGGTGCTCGCTGACGGCGCGAGGCATCGCCGCGAACGGTCGTGAACGTTCGCGCTCGTGGTTCCTCGTCGGGGTTTCGAGCGGCCGACGGTAAGCCGTTCACAACGATTCGTACGCCGAGTATTCCGCCCGTCAGGCCGGTCGTACGGCCGTTCGGCGGGCGATACGGCGGCCGTTCGGTTGACATACCTCTCCTCGCGGCCGCCGCGCGGTTGACACTCGTCGACATATCCATCGACGGTGGACGTTCGGTCACCTGCGACCGATCGAGCGGTCCGGTCGTGGACTATTCTCTCGGTTCGGAAGACGATCGACGGCCGGCCGTTACCCTCGCGCTACGGGGATCGTAGCCTATCTATAGTAATGGGTCGGGCAGGACTGAGTTGGTATCATGTCCGTGCACCGTTCGCCGTCTCGAACAGTCGCCACGGACGTCCGACCGATCATGACACGACGAACGTCCGGCGCCGTCGACGCGCCGACCGCGCACGCCGGCGCCGTCCACGGGCGGCGTCCGGCCGGCAGGACGGCGACGCCGGAGACGGTGCGACGCGAGGTGACTCCCTGATGTGTGGAATTATCGGCCGCGTGGGGGACGGGGACGCGCTCGAACCGCTGTTGACCGGCCTCGAAAACCTCGAGTACCGCGGCTACGACTCCGCCGGCGTCGCCGTCCAGAACGGCGCCGGCATCAAGGTACAGAAGCGCTCCGGCGAGGTGTCGGAGCTGAAACGGACGATCGACGGCGACCCCCCGGAGGGCGAGGTGGGGATCGGTCACACCCGCTGGAGCACCCACGGGCCGCCGACCGACGCGAACGCCCACCCGCACACCGACTCGACCGCCGACGTCGCCGTCGTCCACAACGGCATCATCGAGAACTACGCGACGCTGCGCGAGCGGTTGCGCGAGGCGGACCACGAGTTCACGAGCGACACCGACACCGAGGTCATCCCGCACCTGATCCAGCAGTACCTCGACGAGGGGTACGGTAGCGAAGGGGCCTTCCGCCGGGCGATCGACGAACTCGAAGGAAGCTACGCCGTCGCCGTCATGCTCTCGGGCGACCACTCCCTGTACGCCGCCCGGCAGGGGTCGCCGCTGGTCGTGGGGATGCAAGACGAGGAGTTCTTCCTCGCCAGCGACGTGCCGGCCTTCCTCGAATATACCGACGACGTCGTCTTCCTCGAGGACGGGGACGTCGCGGTCGTCAGGCCCGACGGCGTCGAGTTCACCGACGTCGAGGGGAACCCCGTCGACCGCGAGCGACAGACCGTCGACTGGGACCCCGAGCAGGCCGGCAAGGCCGGCTACGACCACTTCATGCTCAAGGAGATCCACGAGCAGCCGACGGCGCTCGCGCAGGCCATCGAGGGCCGGACCGACCCCGACGCGGGGGCGATCGACCTCGACGGGTTCGAGTCCGGGACCTTCGAGGACGTCGAGCGCGTCCAGCTCGTCGCCTGTGGCACCTCCTACCACGCCGCGCTGTACGGCTCGCTGCTGCTCAACGCCGCCGGCGTCCACGCGACGGCCCACCTCGCCAACGAGTACAGCGTCGCCGCGCCGCCGACCGACGGGGGCTCGCTCGTGATCGCGGTCAGTCAGAGCGGCGAGACCGCCGACACGCTGGGGGCGCTCAGACGGGCCGAACGGGAGGGGGCCCGCACGCTGACGGTGACGAACGTCGTCGGTTCGACGGCCGCCCGCGTGGCCGACGACGCGCTGTTCATCCGTGCCGGCCCCGAGATCGGCGTCGCCGCGACGAAGACCTTCTCCTCGCAGGCGGTCATGCTCGCGCTGCTGGCCCGGCGCATCGTCGCGGACCGCCGCGGCGACCCGGGAACGGATCTCGGGGCGTTCCTCGCGGAACTCGAACGGATGCCCGACCGCATCGACGACCTGCTCGAAACGTCCCACGCAGCGGGGATCGCCGACCGCTACCTCGACAGCGACTCGTACTTCTTCATCGGCCGCGGGCTGGGCTTCCCCGTCGCGCTCGAAGGGGCGCTGAAGTTCAAGGAGATCACCTACGAGCACGCCGAGGGGTTCGCCGCCGGCGAACTGAAACACGGGCCGCTGGCGCTGGTGACGCCCGAGACGCCGGTCTTCGCCGTCTTCACCGGCGAGGAGGACGAGAGGACGCTGAAAAACGCCGAGGAGGCCCAGGCCCGCGGCGCGCCGCTGGTCGCGGTCTGCCCGGAGGACCACCCCGCGACCGAGATAGCCGACGCCCACCTCGGGATTCCCGACACGGACTCCGATCTCGCCGGCCTCTTCGCGAACGTCCAGCTCCAGCTGGTCGCCTACCACGCCGCGGACCTGCTCGATCGCCCGATCGACAAGCCGCGCAACCTCGCCAAGAGCGTCACGGTCGAGTGACCGCGCGGCCCGTTTCTACGGCTCCGTTGAAATTCTCGGCAGATGATATATGTCAGTCGTGCTAAATACATAGCGCGTATCGGTCGCGCTCTCGAATACGTATTGACAGAGTAGACGGTGAAGTGGAGTTACGGCAGGTCAGTATCGCAGTACGTACACACCGACGCACCCGGTTCGTTCGGGGTTCCACACTCAGGACAGTTCTTCCGATTCGTTCCGCTGGTGGCGCTACCCGCGGAGCCCGGGGCAAACGTCAACACGCTCCCAAGAAGGTGGAATCCACCCCCGAAAAGAACGTATCCGAAGGGGCCAATCATCTCGGCGAGTGGGACGAATAAGAGGGGCCACTCCAGCGGTGACCAGTGCTGGGCCGAACTGCTCCATACGCAAATTCGTCCAGAATCCGGGAAATGATTTTCCTCGGATAGAACACACTCAAGTGAACTCTGTTGGTAAATACAGCCTCTGGGCCTCGTTCAGACTGCGCTGTGTCCGCGTCTCGTCGTCGCCATCACCAACTACGAACGAGGAGACGATCCGGGCAGCACCGTGACCACGGTGTGGGAGACCTTCTATGACATCCTCGTATGAGTCAGTGTGCTCCTGATTTACTTCCCGTGAGTCCCGGAATTTTAAAGTATATATAATCGGTCATCTCTACCAATGGTCAACAGTTTTGTCATTTCGCTCAGTAGTATCGTATTCGTGGCGGTGGGGCTGATCACGTTGAACAAGGGCCGTACGGCGCGGGCCGAAAGCACCCGGATGGAGGAAACCGAGACGACGACGATCCACAACCTGAAACCAGGGCCGGTCGAGGTTAAGGGGACTGTACACGGGACCGACGATGCGACCCTCCAGCAGTCCCCCATCGACGGGACGGAGGCGTTAGCCGTCCACGTCGAGGTCAAAGAATTGCACTCGGACGGCAACGGCCCGGGCAACTGGCAGACCATCTTCGAGGACCAGACGGCCGAACCCATGTTCATCGACGACGGTACCGGCGAGGTACTGGTCGACCCCCCGGAAGACGGCGGGTTGAACCTCGATCAGTCGGAATGGAGAGTCGAAGCCGGCGACGACCCGCCGGAAGAGATCCGCACGTACGTCGAGAACGAGCCCGCACTCGATCTCCCGGATGGCGTCGACATCGGTCCATTGAGCACCGGCGAGCGCCGGCGCTACCTCGAGGGCACACTCGAACCGGGCGAGGATGTCTATCTCCTCGGAACCGCTAGGGAGACCGAGGCGGGCTGGGACAATCGCGAGTACGTAATCGACGAGCCGACGTCCGATTGTGACTTCATCCTCTCGGACAAGTCGGAGGCCACGCTGATAGAGGAGGGGCGGAGCAGTGGCCTCGTCTTCCTGGCCGCTGGCGCGCTCATGACCGTGATCGGGCTGGCTTCACTCGTCTCGCCATTCCTGTCGGTATAATAGCAGCTGTCACTACTTCTGATGCGGAATCGTTCGTCGACGACCAGGGAGTCAACCAGTGTTTCAGTCTCTTCTTCACTGTCGAACCAAGCCATATCAGTACAGCTTTCGGCGCAATGGAGTCGTGTCCCACGCCCCCCTGACTTGATCTGTAGGGAGCAACCGTACTGTGATCCAGAATTGTCCGACATAATTGTGTACTCGTTACAGGAAAACCCCGCGTATGCTTGCCCTCCAAAGTTCACCACTTTCGCTTGGTCCCCCAGTCGCCGTACTCATCACGCTCGTTCTCATCGGAAGTCTCGTCGGAGCGGTAGGAAGTGCGGTAGCCCGCCGTCTCCCGAATCCTGTCGGAAAGTACCGCCTGCTGTACGGGGCCGTGCTCTTCCCGTTTACATTGCTATCCTACGGCGTTCTGGCCCTCCTCGGGTTCGGTCCTGCGATCAGAGCCCTCTTTCCCACTGGTTCGGGTTTCCTCAGCAGCATCCTCACCGATTTCATCACCTTTCTCGCCACAGGTTTCGTCTGGCTCGTGGCCTACGCACCCACGATACGTGGCGTCCGCGACGTACGAGATGTGGAGGTGACAACGAGCGCAGCTCTTTCGAAGATGGGGCGATACGTAATCGGATTGAGCGCCGTCCTCGCAGTCGTGATCGTCCCGCTTCAAGCAATCCCATCCGAATCATCTCCCCTCGTCTTGGCAGTTGGAGTTGCGGCCATCGCCATCATTTTTCTCTACGCTTCTCCGTGGCTCTTTCTGCTACTCCGCCCAACACGGGAACCAACCGAAGACGTCGCTAGCCGAATTGCGACGCTCCGTTCCAGAGCTGGCCTCGACGTCCGGGATGTCAGAGTCCTCGACACAGACGACGAACAAACAGCTAATTCGCTCGTCCGTGGTCCACCGAACTATCGCCGGCTGTTCCTCACGAGTACGTTCCTAGATCTGCTCGACGATAAGACTGCAACTGCACTCTTGGCGATCGAGGCAGGGCGGCTCGACACTCGCGTCTTCGAAATCAGAGTAAGTACTGTGATCGTGGCTGGCATCGCCCTCATTGCGTCTCTGACCGGGGTTGGGTCAAGATGGCTCTTACTCGGGCTCTCGGTCAGCGTACTACTCTTTGGGTTCTGGCTGTCCCGGCGACAAATCCGGGCAGCCGACGAATACGCCGCCGAACGGGTAGGCGAATCCGCGCTCTCGGACGCCCTCAATCGATACGCCGGCGTTCACGCAATTGAACCAACCCGTCGACGATTCCCGAACCCGCTATCAGCCAACGTTCCTCTTGGCGATCGAATTGATCGGGTCAGTACGTCGACTGATGCTGAAGAGATAGACAGCTAAAGTAGTAGAATCGAACTCGTCTGGCGTTCACTTCCGTGTTTTACTGCCAGCGAGCCGCCCGGCCAGTCCAAGCAGTATCAGCCCCGAAACGCCCGTAATAACGACCGGTTCTATCGGGGTATGGGTCGTTCCGGAAAATTTAATTCCCCACTCTATCCAGTGGATACCGACTATACCGAGGGCACCAGCCACGCCGAGATGCCACCCGGTATGGTAGCCGTCGGTTGCCCAGCGGTGAACGAGGTGCGCACCGGCGGTACCGACCAGTCCGAGAAGAAAGAGTTCTGCGATAAAAACCACTGGCTCAACCGCTTCCGGGTAATGCAGCCCCAGTATCGTGGTAACCCTCTTCGGATTGGACGGAAAGAGAAGCGACCATCGCCACGGGCTTTCGAGCGTGTCGAGTGGAGCCGCCGCTCGAAGACCGTACACCCCTGCAAGGAGTACCGTAGCGAGAGTGGTATTCCGGATAAACGAGCTCCACCGTGTATGCATCACCCATATTTCAGTCTACTATGTTATAATTCTTTGTCTGTACGTAGTGGTCAGTAACGTCGCAAATCGAGTCGAATCTCGTGGCACATTCGCGCCTCGTATTCAACACGACCGCTGAAAACCGTCACCGGCGGAGGATTTCAACAGGGCCGTTTCTACCGGTCCCGGCCGACCGTCTCGCCGGGGGTCGTCGTCGCGCCCGCCGACAGCCTCAGCCCGGGCGTGAGGCTCGTGTTGATGCCCGTCTTGACGCCGTCGCCGGCGACGACGCCGAACTTGCGCCGGCCGGTCGAGACGCGCTCGCCCTTGACGGTGAACCGGACGGCGTCGTCGTCGTGGCGCAGGTTCGCGACGGTCGTGCCGGCGCCGAAGTTGACGTCCCGGCCGAGGACGCTGTCGCCGACGTACGAG
The DNA here is from genome assembly GCF_024296665.1 of Salinilacihabitans rarus. Taxonomy (NCBI): domain Archaea; kingdom Methanobacteriati; phylum Methanobacteriota; class Halobacteria; order Halobacteriales; family Natrialbaceae; genus Salinilacihabitans; species Salinilacihabitans rarus. The sequence continues at coordinate 908,437 of NZ_CP100762.1, forward strand.
AGGTGGCCGACGGTCGCCCCCCGCGAGAGGACGCTGTTTTTCACCTCGACCGCGTGGCCGACCGTCGAGTCCTCGCCGAGCAGCGTCGCCCCGCGGACGTAGGCGTTCGGCCCGACGCTCGCCCCCGAGCGGACGAGCGCCGGCCCCTCGATCACGACGCCCGCTTTCACCGTCGCGCCCGCCTCGACGACGACGTCGCCCTCGAGGACCGCCTCCTCGCTGACGTCGCCGTCGATCCGCCGCTCGAGGTCGCCGAGTTTCCACTCGTTGGCCGCGAGCAGTTCCCACGGCCGGCCGACGTCCAGCCAGCCGTCGAGGGTGACCGGCGAGACGGCGTACCGGTCGATCACGCGCGCCAGCACGTCGGTGATCTCGCGCTCGCCGCGCTCGCTGGCGGGCACGTCGAGCCACTCGCTCGCCTCGGCGGGGAAGGCGTACGCGCCCGCGTTCGCGAGGTTCGTCGGCGGGTCGTCGGGCTTCTCGACGATGTCGGTCACGGCGCCGTCGGCCGTGCTGAGGACGCCGTAGTTACGGGGGTCGTCGACCTCGACGGCACAGACCGCCGGCGCGGCGGAGAAGAGGCGATCGATCGCCGCGGGGTCGTAGAGGTTGTCGCCGTTGAGCACCGCGAACGGCCCGTCGAGGTGCTCGCGCGCCGCGTTCACGGCGTCGGCCGTCCCCGCCCGCTCCTCCTGGACGGCGTACTCGACCGGCACCCCCCGGTACTCCGGGCCGAAGTACTCCCGGACGGCGTCGGCCTCGTAGCCGACGACGAGGACGACCTCGTCGGCCCCGGCGTCGACTGCCGCGTCGACGGTGTGGGCGACCAGCGGCCGGTCGGCGACGGGCAGCATCGGTTTCGGGAGCGACTCCGAGAGCGGGCGGATGCGCGTTCCCTCGCCCGCCGCGAGAACGATTGCGTTCATCAGTACTGCGTACATCCAACACGGGCATAATTATACAGATGGTACTGTCCCCCGAAACCGCCGCCTGCGGCGACTTTCGGGGGTCGTCCCCCGACGTCTCCCGCCGGCCGGGGTCGACCCGCGTTCGGGACCGACCCCGGACGACGACCAGTGCGGGCCGCCCGGTCGCCCCCGAACCGCGGCTGAAAGCCGGCATTTCTTCAGGAAAGACTGAATTTCTCCGGGACGTGAACGGGGTGTGCGAGACTCGCGTCCCCGTTCGCGCAGCCGAGTTTCACGGGTGAACGAGTCGTTACGGTCGCGCCGTTGCAGTTATGCTACCTATAGTAAATATCGTACTATCACTATCCGGTTGTGATGTCGACGGAACCAACCGACGCGAAGTGGACCCCCATGGCGTCCTCCCGGAAGACGACCGCTCCCCGGTGTGTCAACTGCGGTAACCAGGTCACGCGGCAGTTCGCCCGCGTCTTCGGCGACAACCGCGACGTCGTCCACGCCTGTCCGGAGTGTTCGACGTATCGTGAGATGAAGACCTCCGACTTCATCCCGGAGGAACTGCGGTAACCCCTCGCTCGGCCCTCCCTTTCTCGGCGGCTCCCGTCGCGTTCGATCCCGTCCCCCCGAGCGACGCGGGCCTCAGCCGGCCGCGTCGGCGACGAGCGCCGTCGCCGTCTCGTACAACTCCTCGGCCCGGCGCTCCTCGCGTGCCTCGGCGGTGACGCGGATCACCGGCTCCGTGCCGCTGGCGCGCAGGAGGAACCAGCCATCCCCGGCGTCGACGCGCACGCCGTCTAACGTGTCGACGTCGTCGTACCGGTCGAGCACGCGCTCGCGAAGGCGCTCGACGACGGCGGCCTTCTCGTCGACCTCGATCGAGGTCCGCCGGATGGGGTAGGTGTCGACCGCGCCGACCAGCGCCGACAGCGGCCCCCGCTCGGCGACGAGTTCGGCGAGCCGACAGGCCGCCAGCGGCCCGTCCGGGCAGAGCGTCTCCTCCGGCCAGATCCACGCCCCGCTTGGCTCGCCCCCGAAGACGACGCCGTCGTCGGTCGCCCGCTCGGCGACGTAGACGTCGCCGACCTTCGTGCGGGTCAGCGACGCGCCGCGGGCCGTCAGGGCGTCCTCGACGGCGAGGCTGGTGTCGACCGGGGCGGCGACGCGGTCGCCATCGCCGGCGGCGTCGCAGGCGAGCAGCGCGAGCAGCGCGTCCTTCGGGACGAACGTCCCGGTCTCGTCGACGGCCATCGTCCGGTCGGCGTCGCCGTCGTGGCCGATCCCGAGGTCCGCGTCGGTGTGCTCGACGACCGCCGCCAGCATCCCGAGGGTCTCCCGGGTCGGCTCGCTCGGCCGCCCCGGGAAGGTGCCGTCGGGCTGACCGTTCAGCGTCGTCACCGAACAGCCGAGGTCGTCGAGGACCGACGCGGTGATCTCGCCCGCGCCGTTGCCCACGTCGACCACGACCTCGAGCGGTTCCGGGAGCGAAACCGCCTCCCGGATCCGGCGCGCGTGGTGTTCGATCGCCCCCTCTCGCTCGGCGCGCGCGCCGAGGTCGTTCCACGGCCGGAGGTCGTACTCGTCGGCCTCGACGCGCCGTGCGATCGCCGCCCGCCGGTCGGGGCCGAACGCCTTCCCCGAGGGGGTCCAGAGTTTGATCCCGTTGTCCGTCGCCGGGTTGTGCGAGGCGGTGACGGCGACGCCCGCGTCCGCGTCGAGCCAGCCGACCGCCCGGGCGATCGTCGGCGTCGACGCGACCCCCACTTCGAGGACGTCGGCGCCGGTCTCTCGCAGGCCGGCCGCGAGCGCGTCGACGAGCAGGTCGCCGCTCTCGCGGACGTCGCGCCCGACGACGACGCGTTCGTACCCCTCCGATCCCACCGCCCGCCCGACCGAGAGGGCGAGGGCGGCGGTCACGTCCTCGCCGACGGTCCCGCGGATGCCGCTCGTTCCGAACATGGCGGACGGTCGCCGCCGTGGACGGTTACTATGTGGCAACTAAAACGGCTCCCGGCCGGCGTCGGACGCTCGATCCGGCCGTCGGAACCGGTCACGGGCCGCCCGCGACCGGGTTAGCGCCCCCCTAGATTTCTGAACGATCATCGCCGTACTTACGTCGACGCGCCGTCGTTCCGACCGAGGTCAACGGCGTCCGGTCCCGCGACGTCGTCGCGGTCGCGGTCCCCGGCCGGAGCCACACGGCGCCGCCGACGCGGCGTCCGCTCCCCACCGACAGCCACCATGAGCGCAACCGACCAGGAGACGGACGGTAGCACCGAGCAGCGAGACCCCGCCGTCGGGGACCTGCCGCCGAGCGCGAAACTCGTCTACAAGGTCCTCGAGTACGAGGGGGCGATGACCCAGGAGGGCATCGCCGAGGAGTCCCGGCTCTGTCCACGGACGGTCCGGTACGCGCTGGGAAAACTCGAGGATCGAGAACTGGTATCGAGTCGGGTCAGCCTCGAAGACGCGAGACAGTCGGTCTACCGGCTGGCCGACTGACGAGGCGGTTCGAGTCGGCTCACCGGATCTTCTGGTAGCGATCGATCAGCAGGTCGATGCCGAACGCGCCGGCGGTGATCGTGTAGTGGGGCTCCAGCCGCGGGTTGAACTTCGCCTTGTACCGGTTGATACTCGGGACCCCGGCGCCGACGAGGTCGTAGCGGTCGATCCCGTCGCGGAGGCCGTCGCGCATGACGTACCAGTCCAGCAGGTCGTTGATCGAGAGGTCGACGTCGACGTCGGGTTTGACCCCGCCCTGCCAGCGGTAGCGCGTCGTCTCGGACTCGGCGACGAGGATGCCCCCGAGGAACTCGCCGTCGGACCGACAGACGTACGGCCGGATCGTCCCCTCGGGAAGTCGTTCGTACAGCGAGCGGGCGAACCACGCGCTCAGGTGGAACGGCCGGTTCTGGTTCTCGTAGCGCGTCCGCACCTGCTCGACGATCCGCTCGACGTCGTCGCCGTCGCCCTCCGTGACGACGTAGTCGTCCTCGGGGGCGTTGCGGACGTTGCTGCGGGCGTCGCTGCTGAACCGCCCGAGGAGGTCGTCCTCGGACCCGTCGAGGTCGACGACGTAGGTGTAGCCGGGTTCAACGTCGTAGTCGTTCCAGGTGAACGGCCGGAGGTCCTCGAACTCGGCGACGACGAACTTGCTGTACATCGGCGACAGTTCCTCGTCGATCCACTCCAGACAGCCCTCGACGAACCGGCGCGTCCGCCGGTCGGCCTTGCGCTGTTTCAGCTTGTCGACGTTCAGCAACGCGGGGCCGAGGTAGCACGTCCACGCGTACGGCGGCGGCGAGAACGCGCCCCTGATCGGCCCCTTCCGGTAGGCGAAGACGGGGAAGAGCCCGACCGCCTCCTGACCCTTGAAGCCGGCGAGGGCGTGGGCGGTCGTGTTCGTCTCCTCGGCCTGCAAAGCGAGGGCCTCGGCGCGGTAGAAGGGGTTCGTCCCGCGGGAGCGTTCGACGTAGCGGTTCCACTCGTCGGCGTCCGTTTCGAGGTCGAGTTCCCTGACGTCGACGCTCATAGGTAGCCCAGATCCGAGAGCCGATCTTCCACGCCCGCGTCGTCGGTGGCCGTGATCGGCTCGGGCTCGTAGTCGGGGTACTCGGCGCGCTCGCTCGGTTCGACGACCGAGAGCGCCCCGCCGTCCATCTCGGCGTCGACGGGGACGCCGAACAGCGAGCAGATCGTCGGCGCGACGTCGAAGATGGTCGCCCCCTCGATCGAGACCCCCTCCTCGAAGGCGGGCCCCGCCGCCGCGACGACGCCGGTGCGCTTGTGGTTCCACGGCTCGACCGGGTCGGCGAACTGCTCGCCGTCGAGGCCGGCGACGATGGCGGTGTCGAACGCCCGCGGCACCGTCAGGATATCGGGCGCCTTCCCGATCTCCGGCCCCTCGAAGTACGTCTCGCGGGGCTCGACCGCGTCGAACATCGGCTCGCCGTCGGGCGTCCGCACGTCCGACAGCGCATCGATCAGGTCCGCGCGGACCGACTCGTACTCGGATTCGGGCACCTGCCCGCTGGGCTCGCGGCCCTCGAGGTTGATCCGCACGCCGAGTTCGCTCTTCGAGCGGACGTACGCCCGCGACTCGGGGAAGTCGACCTGCTCGCTGGCCGCCCGGATCCAGTCGTTCGGGACCCGCCGGCCGATCGGTTCCGCGAGGCCGACGGTGTCGAGCGCGCCCGCCACCCGCTGGGTCGTGATCCCGAACCGCGCGGCGACGTTCATCGCCCGTTCGAGCGCGCCCGTCTCGTGGTCGCCGGCGTCCTCGCCCTCGAGGAGGTCGTTCTCCCAGGCCCGCGACCACGTGGGCATCCCCTCGCCGCCGCTGCGGGCGGCGACGTCCCCGCGGGCGCGGAGGAACTCGTTGACGCGGAACTCGGGGCCGCGGACCCTCCCGATCCCGTGGTCGCTGACGACGAGGACGTTCTCGGGGTCGACCTCGCGGAGCGTCGCGGCGAGTTGCCGGTCGACGGCCCGGTAGACGGCCTCGATCGCCTTCTTGTCGCCCGGTCGCTCGTGGAACACCGAGTCGGTCTGCTGGAACTGCAGGAAGCCGAAGTCGGGGGCGAACCGGCGACAGAGGTACCGGAACGCCTCCCCCCGGAGTTCGATCGTCCGCTCGTAGCCCTCGATCGAGGCGTGTGGCTCCGGGCCGCTCTGGGGGTAGACCCGGTAGCCGCCGCAGGCGACCTCGACGTCTTCGAGAATCCCCTCGGGGTGACACGGCGGGTCCTCCGGCGCGGTCATCCCGGGGATCAACGCCCCGTCGAACTCGCGGGCCGGGTGGGTGACGGGGACGTTGACCACGACGCTCGAGAAGCCGTGGTCGCTCAGCAGTTCCCAGACGGCCCGCTCCCGGACGTGGGTGGCGTTGACGACGTCCCAGTCGTAGCCGTCGAACGAGAGGAAATCGAAGACGCCGTGCTTGCCGGGGTTCTTCCCGGTGTACAGCGAGGGCCAGGCGCTCGCGGTCCACGGCGGGATCTGGGACTCGAGCGGTCCCGTCGACCCGACGTCGAACAGCCGACGCAACGTCGGCGTCTCGCCCGCCTCGAACAGCGGCTCGAGGACCGGCCGACACCCCGCGTCGAGGCCGACGACCAGGAGCCGCATCTCGTCGTCCGAACCTTCCATGGGCGGACCGTAGACCAGTTCGGGCTTTGTTATGCGACCGCTGTCCCCGCGTAGGTGCGGGCTGTCTCGCGCCGCGACGCGGCGTCGAGCGCCCGGTTCGGCACGTAAGCGGCGCCTGCCGCTCGGGCCACCGGAGTACGCGCTCCATCACTAAGGGAAGCCGCGTGATACGGCCCCCCATGCCTGCACCGGAACCGCCCGCGACCGATCGTTCCCCGCTGCGAGGTGACGCCCCGGACCACGACTCCCGCGCCCGGAACGGATGATCGGCGAGTCGCCCTCGCTGGTCGCCTGGTCGCTCTCGGAGCCCCGCCCGGCGGACCTCCGGTCGTTCCTCGACGTCCACGCCGACGCCTACGAGTGCTACGGCTCCGGAAAGGTCGCCCTACGAGACGGCCTCGCGCCGCTCTCCGAGCCCGGGGAGAACGTCCTCCTCCCGGCGTACCTCCCCGACGCGGTGGCCGAACCGCTCGCCGAACTCGGCCTCGAAGCGCGTTACTACGCGATCGAACCGGACCTCTCGCCGGACCTCGCGGACCTCGAATCCCGCGTCGACGAGGGGACCGTCGCCGTCCTCACGGTCGACTACTTCGGCTTCCCGACCCCCGACTTCGAGGCGGTGGCGGCGCTCGCCGACGAGCGCGGCTGCTACCACGTCGACGACAACGCCCACGGGGCGCTCAGCGTCCACGACGGGACGCTGCTGGGCACCCGCGGCCACCTCGGCATCGCGAGCCTCCGGAAGCTGTTCCCGGTTCCCGACGGCGCCGTCCTCTACCTCGGCGACGACGGCGTCGCCGACCGCTACGAGCCGACCGCCCTCGCCGGCGTCGCCGACGGGGTCGACGCCGGCGACTGCCGGTTCGTCCTCAAGTCGCTCGCGGCCGACCTGCTCGACCGGAACGCGCTAGTGAAGGAGTCCGTCGAGTCCATCGCTGGCCGCCGCGGCGGCGCCGGCGACCCGGGCGAGCGGTACGAGGCGGCGAAGACGCGGATGTCGCGGCTCACCGCCCGCGTCGTCGCCGACGTCGACCCCTCCGGGGTCCGGGCCGCGAGGCGGACGAACTACCGCGTCTGGCGGCGACTCCTCCGGGACCGGTCCGACGTCGAACCGCTGTACGAGACGCTCCCCGAGGGGATCTGTCCGCAGGTGTTTCCCGTCCGCGCCGAGCGGCCGCGGCGGCTGCTCGCGGCGCTCGAACGCGGCGGCGTCGAGGCTCACACCTGGCCGCGGCTCCCCGCGGTGGTCCGCGGCGGGCCCGCCTACGGGACGGCGCGGCGGCTCTCACGCGAGGTCGTCGCCCTCCCGGTCCACCAGCACGTCGAGCCGTCGGCGATCGAAGAGGCGGGCGCGGCGCTCCGGCGGTGACGGCGGTCAGCCGTCGTACTCGAGGGACGCGAGTTCTTCGAGGAACCCGTCGTCGACGGCGTAGGTCCCCTCGCTCACCCGGTCGAGCACCGAACGCGTGCGCAGTTCCGAGAGCAGGCTCTGGACGGCCACCGTCGAGCGCTCGACCCGGCGCGCGAGCCGCCCGGTTTCCATCGGGCCGTCGCGGACCAGTTCGGTCACGAGCCGTCCGGCGTCGGCCTCCGAGCAGCGCGAGTCGGCGGCCGCGCTCGCGAGGCGCTCGGCGATCCGCGGGCTCTCCAGCAGTTCCGAGAGCGGGCGCTCCTCGGCGGCGACCGTGATCCCCGGCAGGCCGTCCGCACCGGCGTCATCGGCCGTCGACGCCGCGTCGGGGTCGGTGTAGCCGAACTCCAGGGCGTCGCCGTCGCCGTGGATGATCCGCGCCCCGTCCTCGTCTGCCGTCCCCGCCGTGTCGGCGAGTTCCCGCAGGCGCTCCCGGAGGGCCTCGTTCTCGCTTTCGAGCGACTCGACCCGCTGGGTGCGGGCGTCGAGTCTCCGTTCGAGTTCGTCGCGTTCGGCCCGGAGGGCGTCGCGTTCGGCCCGCACGTCGTCCAGTTCGTCGTGGAGTTCGTCGCGGCGTTCCTCCAGTTCGACGAGTTCGTCGTGGAGCCGACGCAACTGCCCGCCGCCGCCGTCCGGAAGCTGGCTCTGGACCGTCTCCGGCTGGCTGAGCGCGTCGGCCATCCGGCGGGCCGCCTCGGAGACGTCGCGGGCGGAGTCGAGTTCCGCCTGCAACTCCTCGATCCGCGACTCGCGGCGTTCGAGTTCGGCCTCCAGTTCCTCGATCCGGCTCTCCTCGGTTCGCTTGCGCTCGGATATCTCCTCGAGGTCGCCGACGAGCGCGTCGGAGACGGACTTGAGATCGGGCCGTTCGAAGTCGTCGAGGCCGGGCGTCGCGCCGGCGTCGAACGTCCGCTTGCGCCGGAACTGCACCTTGCGGACGTCGACGTCGGTCCAGTCGGTCTGGACGTACGCCTGCCCGTCGTCGAGGTCGGAGACGAGTTCGGCGTACTCGGTGTCGATGATGCGGCCGACGACCTTCGTGTCGTTGTCCCACGTGAGCCGGTGCCAGACGAGCCAGTTCGCCTGCGTGATGAAGTCCTTCTTGACGTCGGCCGGTCGCTGGCTGATCCCGAGGATGCCGAGGCCGTGTTTGCGCCCGCGCTTGCCGATCTTGATCAGCATCTTGCCCGTCTCGCCGCCGCCACCTTTCTGCGGGAGGTACTCGTGGACCTCCTCGACGACCAGCAGGAACGGCTTCTTGAGCTTCTTCTCCTTGACGAACAGCTGTCGGGCCGTCTCGCGCAGGAGTTCGTCGGCCTCCTCCTCGTCGAGGTAGCCGGAGACGTCGAGGATGACCGGCACGTTCTCCTCCAGGGCGATGTCCGCCATCTGCTCGGCGTGTTCGGGGCCGATCTGGATGTCACACTCCTCGTCGGCGCCGGCGTGGAGCATCTCGTACTCCTCTTTCAGACCGTAGTACTCCCCGTCGGTGTCGACGATCAGGAGCGGGAAGCCGGCGTCGAGCAGTTCCTCGGCGATCACCGACGCCGTGTTCGACTTCCCGCTGCCGGACTTGCCGGTGACGAACCCCCGTCCCGTCAGTATCTCGACGACAGGCAGCGTCACCTCGTTGCCGCGTTCGGACTCGCCGACGACGATCTCGCGCTGCTCGCTCACGGCGCCCCCACCCCGGTCGTTCGGCGCTCGGTCATGTCGTCCGAACAGTTCCGTCCGGACACCTTGAATATTGGCCTCGCTTACACGATCGGAAAGGCCTGCCAACGAGTGGCAGTGGCGGGAAACTATTATGTGAGACCCTCCGAATGTGTGGGGTACGCGGTCGCCCCCGAGGCGACCGGAACCGACCATGACCACCGTCACGATTTCCACGATCCGCTCGCCGGCGCTCGGTAGCGCCGCGAAGCGGGTCCCGGACGCCGACCCGTATTGCGGGTCCAGTCCGTTCGCACGTGGCGGGGTCTCGGGTCGGTCGAACCCGTCGACTTCGGTCGACGCGAACCCCGTCCGCGCCGCGTAGGTCCGTATTCTCGGTCGGACGGGTCGTCCTCACCGTGGCCACCCACCCTCGACGGTGGCCACCGTCTACGATTCTCCGGCCAGCGGACCGCGCGGCCTCCCTCGCGGGTCGCGCGGGTCAGCCCCGCCGCCGAGTTCGACTCTCGGCGAGGGACTCATGGCACGAACCAGCCGAACCGTCGCCGCGACGCTCGCCGTGCGCGTTCCCGTCAACGCCGCCGGCGACCTCGTCGACGGCGCCGCACGCATCGTCGAACGAATAGACGCAGTCGAGCGCGTCGACGAGCCCCGGATGAACGGCCTCGCGCCCGGCCTGAACGACACGACCGTCCGCCTGCGCGCCCGGGTGACCGTCGCGGTCGGCGACCGCGGCGAGGACGTCGCCGTCGCGAGACGCGAACTCGAAGCTGGCGTCGGCGTCGCCGACGTGGCCGACGTCGAGGCCGTCGACCCCGACGCGACCCTCGCCGGTCGCGCCCGGGTCGGCTAGTCGTCGACGGTCCGCTCGCGGACCGCGATCCCCTTGCGGCCGAGGTGCTGGAGCTGGCGCCGGGCGAACTCCTCCTCGCGGGTCCCCCGCGTGGCGAGCACGTAGACGAGCGCGCCTCCCGCGGGGCGCATCGTCCGGCCCGCTCGCTGGGTGCCCTGACGGCGCGACCCGCCCAGTCCCGAGGCGACGATGGCGAGGTCGGCCGTCGGGAGGTCGATCCCCTCGTCGCCGACCCGGGAGACGACGAGCAGGTCGCGCTCGTCGGTCCGGAACTCCTCCAGCAGCCGTCGTCGCTCGTGGTGGGGCGTCTCCCCGCTGAGGAACGGGACGTCGAGGGCGGCCGCGATCTCCCGGCCCTGGTCGAGGTAGTCGGCGAAGACGAGCGCCTTCGCGTCCGGGTGCGCCGAGAGCAGGTAGCGGACCTCGTCGACTTTCCCCGAGTTCTCCGCGGCGATCCGGTAGCGCTCGCGGCCGTCGGCCGAGCCGTAGGCGTTTCGCTCCTCCTCGTCGCCCCACGGCACGTACCGGATTTCGAGTTCCGGTTCGGCGACGAAGCCGGCGTCGAACAGCGCCTCCCAGTCGGTGCCGATCGGCGGGCCGACGAGCGTGAAGATCTCCGTCTGGCGGTCGTCCTCGCGGATCGGGCTCGCCGACAGCCCGAGGCGGTGGCGGGACTGCAGTTGCGTGCTCCGGCGGTAGACCTCGCTGGGGACGTGCTGGCACTCGTCGAAGATCACCAGCCCCCACTCGCGGTCGTCGAACAGCGAGCGGTGCCGGTCCATCCCGGCGATCTGGTAGGTCGCGACCGTCACCGGGCGGCGTTCCTTGACGCCGCCGTGGTACTGCCCGACCTGCTCGGGGTCGAGGGAGGTAAACTCCAGCAGCGACTCCTCCCACTGGCGCGCGAGGTCCCGGCTCGGGACGAAGATCAGCGTCTCGCCGCCGACGCTCGCCATCGCGCCCATCGCGGCGACGGTCTTCCCGCTTCCCGGCGGGCCGACGAAGACCCCCTCGCCGGCCTCCTCGAAGCGGTCGACCCACGTCCGCTGGTAGTCCCGCAGGCGAACGCGCAGGTCGACGTCGAGGGGGTCGCCCGATTCGAGCGAGCGCTCGTCGCGCACGGGGTAGCCCGCCTCGTAGAGGACGCGCTTGATCGCCGCCTCCGCGCCGTCGCGCACCCAGTCTTCGGTCTCGGAGATCGGCGCGTGGACGTGCTCCTCGTCGAGTTTCTCGCGGGCGACGTTGCCCATCACCTCCGGGCTGCGGGCCGCCAGCACCGTGTAGCCGTCCGGGTGGGTGTAGAGGCGGAACTGCCGGGCGCGGTCGAACTGGCTGCGTACCCACTCCTCCAGACGCTCCGACCGTCGCCCGAGCGCCTGTCGCATCGTGCGCGCGAGCGCGTCGAAGGAGTCGTGGGGGGCGCTCCAGACGTCCTCGGGGCGGACGACGTACCGGTAGCCGCCCTCGCCGTTGGCGTCCGCGAGGTGGGCGAACTGCGACAGTTGGGCGCGGGTGAACTGGTCCGGGTGGTCGACGACGACCTCGCGGCGCTTCGGGAAGACGACGACGCGCTCGCGGGCGGTCAGGTCCTCGAGTTCGCGCGGGAACCAGACCACGGGGTCGGTCGAGACCGAGAGGCGTTCGACGTCGCCGCGGTCGGCGAGCGCTTCGAGGGCGTCGCTGACCGCCGCCTGCGAGCGGTCGAGCGCGCGGGCGACCTCGGCGGCGGTCACGACCGGCCGGCCGGCCCGCTGACAGGCGTCGTGGAACGCCGAGAGGTCGAGGGCGGCGTCCCCGTCGTCGGGACCGTCCCCGGACGGGTTCGACGCCGGCGGCTCCTCGGGTCGCTCCGAACGTGGAGGGCGATCGTCGGTCACTACCCGACCGTATCGGCGTGAGTCGTAAACGGATTTCGTTCGTCCGGCGCGGCGTCGACGGCCGGTCGGGGGTCGGACCGCCGGCGGGCGAACCCATATGCGGCTGGCCGGCGTACGGGCACGTATGTACCGCGCGATCCTCCCGGAGGGGCAGATCCTCTGTGACCGATACGAGCGCAACGATCAGGGCGTCGAGCTCTACAACGCGAACGACCGGTTCATCGCGTTCGTGCCGTACTCGAACCTGCACGCGCTGCTCGACGAGGACGTCTACAGCGAGGACGAGCGGTCGATCATGTAGCCGGCGCCTGGTCGATGGCGTCTAGCTGTTCGCGGTAGCGGTTCCGGACGGTGACGACGGTCGTCTGTGCGGTCTCCGCGACCGCCCGCTGGGGGATGGTCTCGTCGCAGAGCAGGCCGGCGGCGTAGATCGCGGCGGCGGCGTAGCCGGTCGGTGACTTCCCCGAGTGCAGTCCCTGTTCGGTCGTCCGGTCGATGATCTCGATGGCCTTCGTCTCGACGTCCTTGCCGACGTCGAGTTCCGAGCAGAATCGGGGGACGAACTGGCGGGGGTTCGTCGGTTCGAGGTTGATGTCGAGTTCGTCGGCGATGTAGCGGTATGTGCGGCCGATCTCGCGCTGGTCGACCCGCGAGACCGCGGTCACCTCCTCCAGACTGCGCGGGATGCCCTCCTTGCGGCAGGCGGTGTAGAGCGCCGAGGTCGCGACCCCCTCGATCGATCGGCCCCGGATGAGGTCGCGCTCCAGGGCCTGCCGGTAGATGACGCTCGCGGTCTCCTTGACCGGCGTGGGGACGCCGAGGGCGCTGACCATCCGGTCGATCTCCGAGAGGGCGTACTTCAGGTTGCGCTCGCCGGCGTTTTTCGTGCGGATGCGTTCCTGCCAGACCCGGAGCCGGTGGAGCTGGCCGTGCTTGTCGGCCGACATCGAGTGGCCGTTGGCGTCGCGGTTGCGCCAGTCGATGGTCGTCGTCAGCCCCCGGTCGTGCATCGACTGGGTCAGCGGCGCGCCCACGCGCGAGAGCTGATCGTGTTCCTCGGCGTTGAACGCGCGCCACTCCGGACCGTAGTCGATCGGATCTTCGGTCAACACGAGGCCACACTCCCGACAGACCCGTTCGCCGCGGTCCGGGTCGTGTACGATCGTGTCGGTCTCGCAGTCCGGACACCGACCCGTCTCCGACTCGGCGGCGGCCTGTGACTCGTATCGGGCGTGATCGCTGCGGGACCGCGTCATCAGTAGCCGGTGGGAATCCGCGCGCCACTGTAAGGGGTTCACATGGTTTCGGGGGAAACACCGACTTACTCCAGTCGACGGCGCGCCGACGGAGAGGTAAAGAGAGCGGAGAGTGCAGGCGTCGCGTCCGCCGTCCCGGAGCGGACGCGAACGACGCCGAAACCGCGTCCCATCGGTACGAGCGGGCCGGGTGACCGCCGCCGATCACCCTGCCCACCGTGGGAGACGTGAACGATCGACATGAAACGTCCGCATCGTTCGCGGCCCCGCCGCCGATAAATCCGGTCTTCACCGGGTAAACGGGTCTTTCGTCGCCGAACCGTCGGCCAACTTTATACTCGTCACGGCGTACCCGTCAGGCCGTCAGCCGTGTCTCTGCCACCGCCGCACGCCGACGCCGCCGGACCGCCCCGCGGACGCCGCCGGGTCCGACGACCTGCCCAGGGCTGTACGCCCACGATACGCCCGGGCAATCGTTCGATACCGCGGGCCCGTTCGAGCCGCGATTCGCTCGCTCGGAGCGCGCCGTCAGCCGGTCGAACGTCGTTCCCGGATACGCCCGGAAGTCCGCCCGTACAGGCTTTGCAGCCGGTGCGAAACGTGGCCGTGCTTAAGAGTCTCACCGTTGGCCTCCAAAATGGTGTGTCAATCGTGACTGCGAGCGAGCCTTCGACGGTAAAGCGGTTGCTCTCGGCGCTTTCCCGGGGAGAGGCGTCGAACCGGCACGAGCAGCGGCGTCAGTGCGCTCCCCCCGACTACGAGGGATACCGATAATGTCGTCGATCGACACCTCGCTGCCCGAGGAGATCACGTCCGTCACCGACGCGGAGGACGACGGACGGCTCTCGAAGGACGTCATCTTCGAACTGCTGAAGAACCGCCGCCGACGCGAGGTCCTCGAGTACCTCCTCGAAGCCGAGGGGACGGTGACCCTCGGCGAACTCGCCGAACAGATCGCCGCCTGGGAGAACGACACCTCCGTCTCCGCGCTCAGTTCCGACCAGCGAAAGCGCGTCTACGTCGCCCTCTACCAGACTCACCTGCCGAAGATGGACGACGCCGGCATCGTCGACTACGACCAGGACCGCGGTCTCATCGAACTCTCGGACAACGCGGACCTGCTCCTGATGTACCTCGACACCGACGCCCACCGGCGCGACCGCTGGGACCGCTGGTACGCCGCCGCCAGCGTCGCCGGCGCCGCGCTCGTGGGCGCTGCCGTCATCGGGCTCCCGCCGCTGTCGGCCGTCTCGACCGCCGGCGTCGCTGCCGGCGTCGTCGCGGCGTTTCTCGTCCTCTCGTTTTCACACGTCGTCGTCAACCACCGCTCCCAGCGAGCCGTCGACGGCAAACTCTCCCGCATCGAGTGATCCGAGAAGGTTTTTTACGACCGACTTCGTACGTACACACGGCTCCCGACGACCGTCATCCAGTACCGGAGCAGTTCGCGTGCCAGCAACCTGTTCCCGGCGCGGGAGCCACCTTCTGTCGAGACGCCGCGCTCGCGAGCCGTCGGCGTCGGCCGCGACTCGTGGGGCGACGCGTCCGCCCGCCGCGAACGCTTACTGCTCGCGGACGTTGTAGTCGACGTGAACGCGCGCGTCACCGGAGACGGTGACGTCCTCCGGATCGCCGTCGAACCAGTAGGCGTCGAGCCAGCCGCCGACCGAGCCGCGGACGGCCCGGCCCTCGACGACGTCCTCGTCGTCGATCGAAGCGCCGCGGTGGTCCGACTTGCGGACGCGGCCGTCGACCGCGAACGAGTAGCGACTCCGCCCGTCGGCCTCGCGGCCGTCGAAGACGATGGCGTGTGGCAGGAGGTCCTGGTCGCCGTACTCGTCGGGGTCGATCGCCTCGCCGTCGAGCCTGACGGTGGCCTCGCCGCTCGTGAACGTCACGTCGGTCAGCGCCCCGGAGAACCGGAACCGCTGGGTGCCGTCGGTGACCGAACTCTGGACGGTCGATCCGGAGATCACCGTCGCCTCGTCGTTCGGGTCGTCGTCGCCGTCGATCTCGATCGTGCCGTCGACCGTGATCTCGAAACTCGAGGGACTCCCGTCGCCGACGACCTCGAGGACGTGGGGGAGCGCCTCGCCGTACTCAAAAGGGTCGACCACCTCACCGTCGAGCGTGACGGTCGCGGGGCCGTCGACGGTCAGCGATTCGAGGTCGCCGTCGAAGCGGTAGGCGTCCTTCCAGTTGGCGACGACGCCGTGGACGGCGCCGTCGTCGATCTCGTCCTCGTCGTCGATCGAGGCGCCCCCGTCGTCGGACTTCTCGACCGGGCCGTCGACGACGAACTCGTAGCGGGTGACGCCCGCCTCGGAGCCCTCGACGACGAGGACGTGGTCGGGCCCGCCGTCGAACTCGTCGGGGTCGATCTCGACGCCGTTGACCCGGACGGTCGCGGGGCCGTCGACGGTCAACTCCTCGAGTTCGCCCTCGAAGCGGAAGGCGTCGAGCCAGTTGGCGACGACGCCGCTCGCGCGCTTGCCGTCGACCGTGGCCTCGGCGTCGATCGTCGCGTCCTCGTCGGTGCTCGGCGCGACGTCGCCGGAGGCCGCGAACTCGTAGCTCGTGTTGTCGCCGGCGCCGCGGCCGTCGAAGACGATGGTGTTCGGGAGGATCCGTTCTTCCTCCTGCTCGCCGGCGGAACTCGACCCGCCCGCGGCGGCCTCCGCGGCGGAGGTCGGACAGCCCTCGGGGACGAATTCCCGGGGGTTCGAGCCGTTGCCGCCGCGGAAGTTGATCGATCCGCCCTGAACGGTACGGGTGCCCTCGTCGCCGTAGCCGCGGTCGTACTCGGTGTTCGAGACGTTCAGGACGCCCCCGCGGGCGTGCAGCGAGTAGTGGCGGCCGTTCATCGCGAGGTGGCAGTTCTCCACCTCGACCGGACCGGGGGCCCACCCCCAGACGCCGCGACCGTCCTTGTGTCGCTCGTCGTTGACGGCGACGCTGTTCGTCACCTTCCCCTCGGACAGACGGAAGTGCGAGACCCAGGAGTTCGCGGAGTAGCAGTTGTCGATGTGGATGGTGCCCCCGCCATTGCCGCCGGGCGCGGAGCAGTAAAAGGAGTTGTCGCCCATCTCCTGGATGTTGACGTTCCGGATGTCGATGTGACCGCTGTGCTGGGGGGCGACCCAGAGGCCGAGGCCGTGGCGGTGGCCGGCAGTCGCGCCGTCCCCGAGGTAGACGTTCTCGATCAGCGACCGGTTGCCGCCGCGGTCGGAGACGCCGAGGACGGCGTTCGCGTCGCCGATCCGGCCCTTGATCCCCACGTTGCGGATCGTCCAGTTCGTCCCGTGTGCGATGATCTGCGGCCAGCAACCGCCGGCCGTACAGTCGATCAGGACGTTCTCGAACGTCTCGCCGTCGTCGACGAAGAACTGTCGCTTCTCGCCGCGCGAGAGTTTCACGACTTCGTAGTCGTCCTCGTCCGCCGCGGCCGTCGTCGCGGCCGCGGCCGTCGTCGCCGCCGCCGCGGCGGCCGACCCGGCTAGCTTCAGGTACGAGCGGCGGTGGAGTAATCCACCATTACGCCCGCGATCGGCGCTCTCGCGGCCGATTCCGGCGGGTTCGTCGTCGTCGTCCAGTACCGAAGGTTCGCGTGCCATGCATTCGGGTAACCTCGGGATTCCCCCATAAACATTTCGTTCTCTCCACTATTAAAATTTACATACATTCTCTTGTTACTGGAGGATCGTTCAGAATATCTTCTACGTTTAGCAAGGATTATTAGGAGGCGGCGGCGGGTTGGCGCTCGGTAATACCGTATTACCGGTTTCGGGACGGACGGCCGGCCGCGAGTCGTGACGAGGAACCGTCAGGGTCGGCCGCCGCGGGCCGCTCAGTCGAGATAGCCGAGCGAGCGCAGGCGCGTCTCGACCTCCTCGCGGTCGACGGTCCCGTCGGGGTCGTCGTCGCTCTCGGCCTCGACGCGCCCGAGGACCTCCTCGAGGACGTACGTCACGTACTCGTCTGCGGTCTCGAACTCGGTGCGTTCGATCCGCGCGTCGACCCGGTCGACGAGGGGCGTCGGGAGTTCGACGGCCGTCGCCCGGGCGTCCACGTCAGCGTCGGTGAGGTTTCGCTGCTCCATAGCGTGTCCGTCCGGTTACTGTCCAATCGCATTGTTATTCCGCGGGTACCGGACGTTCGGCTCGCGACATCGTTCGTACCCGGAATATAATTTTCCCGTCACTTCCGCCGGCTCGCGGTGCCGCCCGCCCGCTCGACGCCCGTCGGACGGAACCCGGGCGATAACAAAGGACCGACTCCGCGTCGTGACGACCCATGACGGAACCGCGTGACGTCGTCCTGATCACCGTCGACAGCCTGCGCGCCGACCGCTGTGGCTTCATGGGGGGCGGGGCCGACGTGACGCCGACGCTCGACGCGCTGGCCGCGGACGGCCTCGTCTTCGAGAACGCCGTCGCCCCCGCGCCGGAGACCAACGGCTCGGTCGCGACGACGTTCACCGGCCAGTACTCGAACCCGAAACTCGAGTCCGACCTCTCGAACTACACCGAGCGCACTCGCGAGCACATGAGCGCGCTCCGGACGATTCCCCAGCGGTTCTCGGAACTCGGCTACGAGACGGCCGGGATCACCGCGAACCCGTGGACGTCGCGGTACTTCGCGTTCGACCGGGACTTCGACCGCTTCGAGGACACGATGGACGACAACCTCTCGAAGGGGCTCGTCGCCGAGGGGAACGACCGCGGACTCGCACGCGACGTGCTCGCGCAGGTGCTCAACTGGTGGCAGGGACAGGATATGTTCATGTCCTGGGAGTCGCTGTACGACGAGATCGAGACGACCCTCGCGGACCTCGAGTCGCCGTACTTCTGCTGGATCTTCCTCGTCGACGTCCACATGCCCTACTTCCCCGGCGACGGCTACCGCACCCGTTCGCGGCTGCTGACCTACCCGGCGAACGCCTCGCTGTTCGTCGGCAAGTACGAACTCCCGCTGCAGTCGCTGTTCCACGACGTGCTGGTCCAGTCGTACGACGACGCCGTGCGGTACACCGACGCGTTCTTCGAGCGGTTCCTCGACGACGTCGAGGGCGACCCCCTGATCGCGGTCACCAGCGACCACGGCGAGGGGTTCGGCGAGGACGGCATGTACGGCCACGGGCCGAAGGTCTCCGAGGAGGCGCTGCACGTCCCGCTGGTGGTGGCCAACGGGCCCACCGGCTCTGTCGAGCGGCCGTTCTCGCTGCGCCGACTCCCGTCGCTGCTCACCGCGCTGGCGACCGGCGACGCCTACGAGGACCTCCTCGAACCGGTCGTCGTGGGCCGCAACTACGATCCCGCCATCGCCGTCCGCGGCCGGCGGTGGCGCTACGTGTGGCGTCCGGAGGAGCAACGCGTCGAACTCCGGGGAGACGACCCGTTCGAGTGGGAACCGGCCGACGTCCCTGAACTGGCGGCCATCGGCCGGGACGTGGTCGAGGCGTTCCTCGAGAGCGAACGGGAGCGAAAGCGGATCATCGACGCCGCGTCGGACGTGGCCGCGAGCGCGGCGCTTTGAGGGGGCGGCGATCGAAACCGCTCGCGAGCCCGCGAACCCACGCGCGGAGTGAGAGGGAGTTCGGGAGCGGAGAGCCGAACCGTCGGCGGGGATCGAAGGCGGAGGGCCGAGTCGTCAGCGGAGCCGTCAGTCACGGCCGCCGGAGGCGGCCTCCTCGGGGCTCGTGGGGACGCCGTCGGGGACGACGTCTTCGGGGTTCGAGCCGTTGCCGCCCGCTTCGCTGATGTCGCCGCCGTTGGGGAGGATGCCGTCGCCGTTCCAGTCCGTGTTGCGAATGGTCACGGTCGAGCCCCGGCCGTTCGCGCCGCCGACGACCGCGTAGTGGCGGCCGTTCGTCGCGAGCTGGCAGTCGTCGATCGCGACCTCGCCCGGTGCCCAACACCAGACGCCGCGACCGGCGTAGCCGTCCTCGTCGATGCAGACCGTCGAGTTCGTCACCTTGCTCCCCTCGGAGCCGATCCGGAAGTGAGAGATGCGACAGTTGGCCGCGTAACTCGAGTCGATGTGGACGGTGCCCCCGCCCTTGCCGCCGGGCGCGGAGGCGTAGATGCCGTTGTCCGAGAACGCCTGTACGTTGACGCGCTCGAAGTCGATGTGGCCGCTGTGCTCGGGGCTGACCCAGATGGCAGTCTCGGCCGTCGAGTGGCCGGCGTTGGTGCTGCCGTCCCCGAGGTAGACGTTCTCGAACGTGCTCGTGTTGCCGCCGGTGTCCGAGACGCCGAAGACGGCGCCCGGCTTGCCGACGTCGAGTTCCCCTTTGACCGCGACGTTGCGGATCGTCCAGTCGGTGCCGTGGGCGGCGACCGTCACGCGGGCGCCGGGAGCGGTGCAGTCGAACAGAACGTTCTCGAACGTTTCGCCGCTCTCGACCCGGATGGTCCGGTCCTCGCCCGCCGAGATCGTGATGGTCTCGTACTCCTGCTGGGCGGCCGCGGTGCCGGCCACCGCGGCGGACGACGCGCCCACCGCGGCGACGGCCGCCAGCGAGCGGACGTACGAGCGCCGCGTTAACCGCGAATTACGGCCGGCGGTCGGGAGGGACGCGTCTTCGGTCGTAGGGGGTTCATGCGGCATTGCGTCCGGGTAATAAGCAGTTGGGCCCATAAACTTTTCCTTATTGACGGGGTTAAAATTTACTGAAGATTTTTAGATCTATATGGAACCGCTAGCAAACTATGACGGTTCGTGCGTGAACGAACGACCGTCGGGTCCGGTCGACCGTCGGGACCGCGCGAACGAAAACCGTCTATTACGCGGGCGGTGGAGCCGTTCCGAACGAGTAATAGACTATTATCGGCCGGTTTCGCGGTTCGGGGCGGACGATCAGCGGGTGTCCTGTTCGGCGAACGTGACGGTCCAGTTCCGCGGGTCCGCGATGGCCCGGTCGGCGACGGTCCACTCGTGGCCGTCGTCGGCGGCGATCGGGTAGGTCACCTGGGTCGTTCGGACGGTGAACTCCGACAGCGGCGGCGACTCGTCCGACCGGAAGCCGAACCGCGCGAGGAGGTCCCGCGGGACCGCCCGGCCGCTCGCCGCGAGCAGGTCGGCGTCGCGTTCGTCCTCGACGATCCGCTCGACGATCGCGACCAGTCCCTCGCGCCTGCCGTCCGCCTCGGCGAGCGGGACGACGTCGGTGAGACACGTCACGAGGGCCCCGTCGCGGACCTGCGTCCCGGCGATCACCCCAGCGATCGGTTCGCCGCCGCGGCGTGCGACGTAGGCGTCGTACTCCCACTTCGGGTTCTCGAACCGCCAGCCGTAGAACGTCTCGTTCCGGTTCGCGTGGAGCGTCGGCGGGACCGACCGCTCGTAGAGGTCGACGAAGACGCCGACCGGGACGTCGTCGAACCGCTCGACGGTGACGCCGCTCGTCCGGGGAGCGGTCGCCTCGCGCCCGCGCAGGTACAGTCCCATCGGCCCCCGCGAGAGTTTCGCCAGTAGCCGCAGGCGGTCGTCCGCGCCGTCGCCGATCAGGGCGTCGGGGTGCTGGACGCGGTAGAACGTCGGCACCTCCTCGACGATCCGCCAGCCGTGTTTGAGGCTGCCGTTGAGCGTGGCCTCGTTCGGGAAGTTGAAGAACAGCGACGGGTCGCGGTCGCGGTACCGTTCTTTCATCCGCTCGGTGGTCCGCGAGTACAGTCCCCGCCGGCGATGGTCGGGGTGGACCATGACGTCCGCCGGCTGGAACCCCCGCAGCCTCCGGTCGCCAGCGCGCAACTCGAGGGCGAAGCAGGGCTTCGTCCCGACGACCTCGCCCTCGAACGTCGCGAGCACGATGGGGACGTGGTCCGCGTAGGGGTTCTCCTCGTACTTCCAGCGGAACCACTCGTCGTTCCGGTCGCCGAGCACGAGGTCGTACAGGTCGAGAAAGCCCTCCCGGTCGCGGGCCTCGTAGGGCCGGATCACGTAGGGGTCGTCCCCGGCGTCTACGTCCGCGCGCTCGCTTTCGGTCTCGGTCGTCGCCTCCGCCGCGTCGTCGCCGGGCTGTGAGCGTTCGGTGGCCATCGTGTCCTCGTTCGGATCAGTCCTCGGGCGTGCCGCCGTCGGAGACGCCCACCTTGCCGGAGTCGCCCTCGACGACGCCCTCGACGTCGGCCGCCGGGTCGGTTTCGAGCAGTTCGCCGCGGTGCTCGTCGAGCAGGGGCGCGCGCTCGCCCGGCGACGGCGGCGTCTTCGTCATCTTCAGCGGCGTCCCCGCGATGGTGACCGTCCCCTCGGCGTCCGGCAGGGCCGACTCCACCAGCATCTCCCGCCGCTCGGCGTGTTCGCACTCGTAGACGTCGGCGACGGTCTGGACCGGGGCACAGGGGACGTCGTCGCCCAGCGCCGAGCACACCTCGTCGACGGTCCGGTCGGCGACCCAGTCGCCGATCGCCGCGCGGAGTTCGTCGCGCGCTTCGAGGCGGTCGCGGGCGTCGGGGTAGTCGACGACCCACTCGGGGCGGCCCATCGCCTCGCAGAGGCTCGCCCAGTGGTTGTCCCCGAGGGCGGCGACGACGACGTAGCCGTCCGCGGCCTCGAAGGCGTTGTAGGGAAACAGCGTCGGGTGGGAGTTGCCCTGTCGCTTGGGCACCTCGCCGGTGTAGGAGTACTGGTAGACGGCGCGCTCGGCGAGGCTGATCATCGCGTCGTACATCGCGGTGTCGACGAACTGGCCGACGCCGGTCCGGTCGCGGTAGTGGACGGCCGCGAGGATGTTGACGGCGTGGAGGACGCCCGTGAAGATGTCGCCGATGCCGAAGCCGACCTTCGTCGGCGGGCCGTCCTCCTGTCCGGTGAGGTGCATGATCCCGCCGAGCGCCTGCGCGACGAGGTCGAACGCCGGTTCGTGCTGTTTCGGGCTCTCGCCGGTGCGCGGGTCGCCGAACCCCCGCATCGAGGCGTAGACCAGTTGCGGGTTGATCTCGGCGAGCCGTTCGTACTCGAGGCCGAACTTCTCCATCGTCCCGACGCGGTAGTTCTCCACGAGGACGTCCGCCTCCTCGACGAGCGATCGGAAGTGCTCGCGGTCGGTCTCGTCGGTGAAGTCGAGTTCGAGGCTGCGCTTGCCGCGGTTGACGCTCTGGAAGTAGCCGCCGAAGCTGTCGTCGTCCTCGTGAAACGGCGGCGTCTCGCGGACGAAGTCCCCGCCCGGCGGTTCGATCTTGACCACGTCCGCGCCCAGATCCGCCAGCAGCATCGTACAGTACGGTCCACCGAGGACCCTCGTCAGATCGAGCACGCGTAAGTCGTCGAGGGCTGGCATGTGTCGTATCAGGCAGGAAGGGTGTGTCGGGCTTTGTTATGGAGGTTACAAGGCTAAAACCCCGCCCTTCAGGGCGGGGATACAGCCGACAATTCCTCCACAATCCACCGTCGATGGCAAGGCAGGATATTCCACGTTCCAGTCGTTACTTTTAATGCTGAATTTACTATAAGTTCTTATGAACACAGTACGATGCTGGAGACAACCCGTACCTATCGGGCGAAAATCGTCAATCACCAACAGGTGAGTGACGACCTCGATGACTGCGGATACTCAGCGTCCAAACTGTGGAACGTCGCTCGCTACCACGCCCAACAAGTGTGGGACGAAACCGGTGAGATTCCGTCCGAAGCCGACCTCAAGCGCGAATTAAAAGCCCACGAACGCTACAGTGACCTCCATTCTCAGTCAAGTCAGCGCGTTCTCGAAGAACTCGCTGAGGCGTTCAACGGTTGGTTCAAAAAGCGCAAGAACGACGACACGGGCGCGAATCCTCCCGGCTACCGAAAGCGAGGTGACAACCATCCGCGCTCCACCGTGACGTGGAAGCAGAACGGCATCAAGCACGACTTTAAGCACAACAAACTCCGTCTGAGCAAGGGCTTCAACCTGAAGGCCCACCGCTCGGACTTCATCCTCGCAGAGTACGAGACGCGCCCGGACGTGACCGTGGAGAACATCCAGCAAGTACGAGCCGTGTGGAACGGCGACCGCTGGGAACTCCACCTTGTCTGCAAAGTCGAAATTCCCGTCGAGGACGCACCCGGCGATAACGCGGCGGGTATCGACCTTGGTATCAAGAACTACCTCGCAATCGCCTACGATGACGGTGAGGCTGAACTATATCCGGGGAACGTCCTGAAGCAGGACAAGCACTACTTCACGCGAGACGAGTACGAAACTGAAGGCGAGTACGGGCCGTCACGTCGTGCCCTTCGCGCTCGGCAGAAACTCTCGCGTCGAAAAAACCACTTCCTGCACGCCCTCGCCAAACACATCGTTGAGAGGTGTATCGACCACGATGTTGGTCACATCGCCATTGGGGACTTGAGTCAGATTCGAGAGAACGAGAACGGCGAGGCTCGAAACTGGGGCAGGCATGGCAACAAGAAACTCCACGGATGGGAGTTCGACCGTTTCACGACGCTCTTGGAATACAAGGCTGGTGAACACGGTATTCTCGTTGACCGCACGAGCGAGCGGGACACGAGCAAGACGTGTTCGTGCTGTGGCCGGAAGCGTGACGCGAATCGTGTGGAGCGTGGCTTGTACGTCTGTGAATCGTGCGGAGTGACGATGAACGCAGACGTGAACGGTGCAGTGAACATCCGCAGAAAGATAACTCAGAGTCCCCCGACGGGGGATATGGGTAACGGTCGGTTGGCACGGCCAGTAGCCTACCTGTTCAACCAAACCTCGGGGCGTTTCGCACCGAGCGAACAGGCGAGTTGCGAACCGTAATATCCCAACGCTCGGGAATCCTCGCCCTTCAGGGCGGGGAGGATGTCAAGCATCTTCTTCGGCGTGTAAGCTATGCAAACCGTCAGACCGCCCCGTCGACGGCGTACATCCGGAACTCCTCGTTTGAGACGACTTTGTCCACGTTCGGGTCGGTCGCGATGCCTTCGAGGGCCTCCTCGTCGTGGTTGAGTTCGCGGTAGACCTCGTGTTCCCGCGTGGTGTCGTACTCGGTGACGACGAAGTAGTAGTCCAGTCCGCCGTATGCGCCGCTGTAGTCCCCCCGTTCGAACGTCTCGGGGGCGACGGTCCCCTCGCCCCCGGCGACGTAGGACGTGTCTTCGGTGGCGGCGACGCCGTATAGCCCGTCGACGAACCGCTCGGGGGAGTAGCCGTACCCGGCGTACGCGACGTCCTCCCGCGGGTGCTCGAAGGCGGACTCGTAGCCGGTCATCTGCTGGTCGGTGACGTGCTGGCCGGCGGTGTAGATCAGCGGCGACGCGAAGACGGTCAGCAGCGACAGCACCAGACAGGCCCCGAGGAAGACGGCCGCGAGCGCGTTCGACCCCGGCGTCGTCAGCGGGCGCGAGAGCCAGCCGAAGCCGCTGGCGAGGGCGACCCCCGCGAGGATCGTCACGACGACGTAGATGAACCCGACCTGCCTGAACGCCATCGTCGGCGTCCCGAAGAAGTAGACGAGGAAGATGCCGCCCAGCGGGAACAGCGAGGCGCCGAGGTAGGTGACGAACGTCCGCGTCTCGGCGTCGGCGCTGGTCCGCCCGAGCCACGTCAGCAGGACGTGGCAGGCGACGATCAGCCCGATCACCGCGGCGACGAGGAACATGAGCGCGAACAGTTCGGCCAGACTGCCGCCGATCTCGGCGAGCGAGGCGCCCCGCTGGTCGACCTCGGCGCCGCCGCCGATGTCGCCCTCGAAGAGGCCGTAGACCAGCCCGGAGAACGCACGCCGGAACCGCTCGTTGCCCGCGACCCAGGCGGCGAACAGCCCGCCGAGGAGGGCCGTGTGCGCGTACGCGGTCGGCTGTTCGAGGATCGGGTGCTCGTCCAGCCGCCGGCGCGCGAGAAACTGCACGCCGCTGATCGCGGCGAACAGCACGACGACGTTGATCATCTGCTGGGGGTGGACGAGCAGCAGGCCGGCGCCGGCGAGGACCACGAGCACGCTGAACGGCGAGACCCCGAGCGGGAGCCGTTCGAGCGCGGTCCGTCGGCGCAGGTAGGCGACGCCGGCGAAGACGACCACCGGCACGAGAAACAGCGCGTTCGAGTTCGTGTGCACGCCCATGTGCGTCGAGACGTTGTTGATCGGGAGGACGAACCAGGAGGCGATCGCCGCGAAGCCGGCCGCCGAGGCGCTCCCGGTGATGTCCCGCACCGTCAGCGGGACGAAGACGACGAACGGGACGAACAGGAGGACGACCGAGAGCAGCAGCGCCCGTTCGAGCGAGACGCCGCCGGCGAGGTGCAGCGCCGACGCGATCGAGTGTACCGCGGGGTAGAACAGTTCGTGCGGGAGCATCGTCCCCTCGACGAAGTCCCGCGCCCAGCCGAGGTGGGTGAGCGCGTCGCCCATCCCCGCGAAGCGGTAGCCCCTGACCGCGGGGAGGCTCACGATCGCCGTGACGCCGGTCGCCCCGAGGGCGATCCCGAGCGCCTGATACCGGCCGCGGCGGGCGATCGTCACGACGAGGGCGACGGCCATCGCGACGCCGATCCCGACCCACGTCGCCGTCGGGGTTCCCGAGTAGATCGACGCCTCGTAGCCGGTCGCCGGGTTCTGCCACGCCGCGAGCACTCCGCCGGCGAGCGCGAGAAAGCCGATCGCGAGGAGGACGTTCAGGCGCGGCCGCCTCATGGCGTCACCTCGTACGATCCGTTGCCGTCAACCGCAGTGACGATACGCATGGGGTGACGGTCACGTATCCGTGTATCGGGTTTGTTATACGTCTCATACCCGCGGCGCGGCCGGCCGGCCCGGCGCCGGCGTGGCCGCCGCACGGTCTACCGGCGCGGATGCGGGCGTGTAGGGGCGGGCTACGGCGCGAGCGCGGGGCACCCGGCGCGTCGCGTCTCGGTAGCCGGCGGCTGACGCCGGCGTCGCCGGCCGGTACGCCCATCCAACCGTGGCTACGGGGCGGTTTCCGCCGTTCGACGGCGGTCAACGATTCTCCCGATTTTTGTACCGTTTCGTCGTGGGACCGGCACGGACCCCTCCGGGCGCCACGCACATGTCATCGATACGCATCGACACCCTCGCCGCCGACGGTACCGTCCTGCACTGTGACATCAGCGCCAGCGCCGACCTCGACCGCTTTTTCAGCGGCGAGGCCCTCGAGGTCCGGTACGACGTCCCGATCGAGGACGTCCCCGAGGGCGTCCTCGCGATTCCGGTCCTCGCGCAGATCTGTCCGGTCGCGTGGACTCGCGGCGCCGACGTCTACGTCGACGAGGTCGACGCGACGTTCGCCCGCGCGCTAGAGGACGTGAAGGCCTCGCTGCTGGCCATGCACGACTTCCTCGACGGGGGCCGGCTCTACGCCCGGCGGGTCGTCGACGCCGACCCCGACGCCGGCGGCGAGAGCGCGCTCCTGTTCACCGGCGGCGTCGACTCGACGTGTTCGTACGTGCGCCACCGCGAGGAGCGGCCGCGGCTGGTGAGCGTCCGCGGCTGGACGATCGCACCCGACGCCCGCGACGACGAGAAGTGGGATGCGGTCCGCTCGCGGGTCTCGCGGTTCGCCGACGAGCGCGGCGTCGAGACCGACTTCGTCGAGGCGAACATGCTCTCGTTTCTCGACCACCCGATGCTGCTGGCGCACTTCAGCCGGCGCGTCGACGGCGGCTGGTACAGCTCCGTCGGCCACGGTCTCGGGCTGTTGGGCCTCTGTGCGCCGATGGCGTACGCCCGCGGCGTCGAGGACTTCTACGTCGCGGCCACCCACTGGGAAGGGATCGACCTCGAATGGGGCTCCCGACCCGACGTCGACGAGTACGTCCGCTGGTCGGGGACGCGCTGTCACCACGACGCCTACGAACTCACCCGTCAGGAACGCGTCGACCTGATCGCCGACTACGTCCGCGAGGAGGCCCCCGGCCTCGAGTTGCAGACCTGTAACGTCCGGATGGACGGCAACTGCGGCGAGTGCGAGAAGTGCTACCGGACCGCCGTCGGCCTCCGGCTGGCGGGGCTCGACCCGTCCGACCACGGCTATTCGTTCGCCGACGGCGACTACCGGGAGATCCGCCGGTCGTTCGAGCGCGGCGAGTGGATCCTCGGGGAGGACGAGCGACACATGTGGGCGGACATCCGCGAGCGCGTCCGCGAGACGGAGCCGCGGTCGACCCCCGAGCGGGCGTTCTTCGTGTGGCTCGAGGGCGCCGACCTCGAAGGGCTCGTCGCCGAGGCGGAGTCGCCGCTGCACCACCGGCTCTTCCGCGCGGGCGCGCGGAACGCACCAGTGACCGTCTACGACGCCGCGTATCCGGCGCTGAAGGCCGTGAAGACCGGCGTCGACCGCGTTCGATCGCGGTAATCAGCCGTCGTCCTCGGACTCCACGTCGACCTCGATCGGCTGGACGTCGGACTCCTCGTCGTCCCCGCTGCCGACCGGAATCTTGGTCCGGAGGTCCGCGGCGAACGACTGGACCTGATCGACCAGCGTCTGTACCTCCTCCTCGAACTGCTCGACCGACCGCTCGACGTAGTGGACCCGGCGCGCCGGGATCCGCCGGACGATGTCGTTGCCCTCCTCGTCCTCGTCGGTCTTGACGATCCAGTGGTCCTGGAAGTACGCGACGTGTTCGTTCGGGACCGTCTTCCGGACCGTCCCCTCGTCGGGGTCCTCGTAGACGATGGTCGCCTCGCCGAGGTCGCGTTCGAGTTCGAGGTCTTCCTCGACCATACCGGCGGTCCGTCCGCGACCGGGGTAGAGTCGTTGCTTGCGAACGAGGCGCTCGCGTGGGGTCGGCCGACAGAGCGGGGGCGGCGACTGGCTCACTCCATGTAGCCCAGCCCCTTCAGCCGGTCCTCGACGTCGGTGAAGTCGTCGTCGACGGTGCCGTCGCGGTCGGCCCGCGTGACCTCGACGCGCTCGACTTTCGTCCGGGCGGGCGCGGCGTCCTCGCGGAAGGCGTCGAAGAGCACGCGCCCGTCGGCGTTCTCGGGGACCGCACTGCCGATGCCGTGGAGGAGCGTGGGCGCGACGTCGACGACGCGGGCGCCTTTCAACTCGGCGTCGGGTTCGATCGAGGGGCCGCGACAGAGGACGATCCCCTCCGCCCGGTGGCTCGCGACGGTGCTTCCCGTGTCGCCGATCGGCTCGTCGGCGATGGCGTTGCGCGTCTCGTAGATCCCGCGGCCGTTGACGATGAGGTCCGGCGAGCGCTCGTCGGTCGGGAACAGGTCGTCGCCGTCGAAGACGTCGAGGATGCGCTCGCCGTCCTCGTCGGTGACCGACTCGAAGAGGTCGACGAGTTCGGCTTTCACCTCGGGCACCCGGCTCGGCGGCACGATGCCGTCGTCGAACCGTTCGGTGTCGTTGACGTAGCAGTTGCCGGCGTCGTGGACGAACGCGATCGTCGCGTCGTAGTCGACGTCGTAGAGGGCGTGGTCGCCGGGGATCTGCTCGGCGACGGAGTCGACCAGCGACCGCGGGAGCGCCGAGACCAGCAGTTCCTCGGAGACGCCGACGCGGTTGAGCGCGCCCATGACGGTCTCCCGGGAGATGCCGAGGCTCGCGAGCGCCCCCCGCGTGCCCGCGTCGTCGCGCTCGACGAGGTAGCCCTCGCGTTCGAGGTAGTAGTTGACGTAGACGAGCCGTTCGATCGGCCCGAAGCCGTGGTCGGAGACGACGTAGAGGTCGGCGTCGCGCTCGTCGACGTACTCGATCACCTCCCCGAGGAGGTCGTCGAGTTCGCGGTAGTGAGCGCGCAGTTTCTCCTCGTCCCAGACGAGATGCTGGAAGCGGTCGGGAGCGGTGTAGACGAAGAAGAACAGTCGCCAGTCGTCGTGGCGCTCCATCAGCAGCCGCATGAGTTCCCGGCGCGTGTCGAGCATCTCGTCGACGGCGGCCGGGAACTCCTCGAGTCGGTCGGCGTAGTCGGGGTAGTTCAGGCTGATCCGGTAGTCCGGGATGCGCTCGCGGACCTCCTCGGCGAACTCCGGCGGGTGGGCGAACTCCGAGTCGACCGAGGGGGTCATCATCCCCGTGACGAGCGTCCCGTCGACCTCCGTCGCCGGGTAGGTCATCGGGACGTTGCCGACGACCGCCGGCGAAACCAGTTCCCACAGCGCCGGCTGGGCGAGGTCGTGGCTGGTGTACATCCGGTGTGAGTACGACGACGAGAGATTCTGGAAGCCGTAGACCCCGTGTTTGTCCGGCCACACCCCGGTGGCGATCGACGGCCACGCCAGCGGCGTCGTCGGGGGCCGCGTGCTCTCGAGGCTCCCGGCGGCCCCCTCCTCGCGCATCCGCGCGAAGTTTGGGAGTTCGCCCTCGTCGCTCCACCGCTCGATCAGGCTCCACGGCACGCCGTCGAGTCCGAGCACGAACGCTCGCCCGGACGCAGGGGTAGATCCACTCATGATTACGATTTCAGCGTCAGCGACGCCTGCTGTGGTCGAAGTGGCGGGATGCCCGCTTTGTTATACGGCGGTTGCAGGACGGAAACGATCCCGAACCCGACACACTCCGCCGACGCTGATGGTCCGAAAATTCGGCCGCTCGCGGGCACAACGCCAGTATGCGGCGCCCGACCGCGAACAGGCCGATCATAACAAAATCCGCCGTTCGATTCCGTCGTGATATGCAACAGGTCACAGCGTGGTGGGTTCCGTGGGGAGCGTAGTCATCTCGCTGGACGCCGAACTCGGCTGGGGCTTTCACGACTTCGAGACGCCGCCGACGAACCGCGTCGAGAACGGCCGCCGCGGCTGGCGGGTGATGCTCGACCTCGCGGCGGAGTTCGACGTGCCGGCCACGTGGGCGGTCGTCGGCCACCTGATGCTCGACGCCTGCGACGGCGAACACGCCGACCACCCCGCCCCCGAGGGCTGGTTCGAGCGCGAGCGGACGACCTGGCGCGACCGCGAGGAACTCCGGTTTGCCCCCGACCTCGTCGAGGCGGTCCTCGACTCGCCCGTCGACCACGAACTCGGCTGTCACTCGTTCTCGCACGTCCTCTTTGGCGACCCGGCCACCTCGCGGGAACTCGCGACCGCCGAACTGCGCCGCTGTCGGGAGATCGCCCTCGAGTGGGACCGGTCGCTCGACTCGTTCGTCTACCCGCGCAACGACGTCGGCCACCGCGACGCCCTCGTCGAACAGGCGTTCTCGGCCTACCGCGGCCGGTCGCCGACGCCCGACGGCGTCCGGGGCGTCGTCGAGTCGGCGGTCGGCACCCGGTCGCTGCTGGTCGAACCCGAACTCGACGAGTTCGGTCTCGTGAACGTCCCCGCCTCGACGTTCCTGTTCGGCTTCGAGGGGCGGGCCAGAACCGTCGCGGAGTCGATCTGGGAGGACCCGATGGTCGCCGTCGCCCGCCGCGGGATCGACGAGGCGGCGGCCGGCGACGGCGTCTACCACATGTGGCTCCACCCGAACAACCTGCGCGGCCCGCGGGACGACGAGCGGATGCGGGCGATCCTGCGCTACCTCGACCGCCGGCGCTCGGAGACCTCGCTGGCCGTCGAGACGATGGGCGAGGTCGCCCGCCGCGTCCGCGCGACCGCGAGGCCGACGAACGCGAGCGTACCGGCCCGCCGGCGGTAGGTCGGAACCGGCGCGGTCACGCCTCGGTTCGGGGACCCGAACTCGACGCGGCGGCGGGGCGACGGGAGCGACCCGCCGCCCCCTCGGTGCCGACCGCGCGACGGTAGACCGCGAGCATCGCGTCGGCAGTCGCCTCGAGGCTCACCTCGCGGGCGGCCTCCCGGCCGTTCGACCGCCCGCCGCGTTCCAGGACCTCGGTCAGGCCGTCGACGAGTTCGCGGTCGGTCGTCGCGACCGTCGAGGGCGCGACGCCGGCGAGGCGCTCGCGGACGTCGCCGACGTCCGTTGCGACGACGGGGACGTTACAGGCCAGCGCCTCCTTGACCGAGTTCGGCGACCCCTCGCTGTGTGAGGTCAGCAAGAGCGCGTCCGCGGCGTTGACGTAGTCGGGGACGGCGGCGTGGTCGACGCCGTGGACGGCCCGCAGGCGGACCGGGCGTTCGAGGCGCTCGTCGACGGCCTCGACGACGCGACGCGCGAGCGGGTAGTTCTTCACCTCCCGCTCGGGCGCGTACGGGAAGAGGACGTGGTACTCGTCGTCGCTCCAGCCGACGGCCTCGCGGGCTACCGACCGGGATCGTGGGACGAACCGGTCGAGGTCGACCCCGTCGGGGATCACCTCGCAGTCGACCCCGAGCGCCTCGCGCATCGCCTCGGACATCACGACGACCTCGTCACAGAGCGGCGCGCAGGCCCGGCTGACCGGCGCGACGGGGCCGTGGACGTCCGACCCCCACAGCGAGAGGACGACCGGCGTCCGGACCTGTGCGAGCGCCATCGGCGCCGTCAGCCCGTAGTGGGCGTGGACCAGGTCGTACCCGTCGCGGGCCTCCCGGAGGACCTCCGGGACGAACCGGAGGTAGTCGAGCGGACTCCGGGAGTTCCCGGCGCCAGCCTCGCCGCCCACCGCGAGCGTCTCGAAGGTGACGCCGCGCTCCTCGAGGGCGCCCACCTGCTGGTTCAGAAACGGCGCGTCGGCGCTGTTCGTGAGGGTGAGGACGTGCATCTCCGGCTACGTACTCCGGGGTCGCCCCGTCGCTTTGTTAACGGCGACCTTCTCGGGCCGCCGCGGCCGCCGCGGACTCGTCCGGCGTTCCCGGTCAGTGGTTGCGCGCACAACGCTTATTCGCGCTCGCGAAAAAGTGGGGCCAGCGAGTTCTATGGGACTTTCAGATCTCCTCTCTGACCTGTGGCCGGGCGAGGGCACCGACGCCACGCCGGAGGCCGGCCCCGCGGACGGGACCGCCCGGAGTGCCGTCTACGAGTGTCGAAACTGCGGGACGACGGTCGACCCGGGGACGCGGCGCTGCCCGAACTGCGGCGCCGAGGAGATCGCTTCTTACCGGGTCGACTGAGTCGCCGGCCGTATCAGTCGGCCGACAGGGGGTCCGAGCCGCTCGATTCCGGGATCCACCGGCGGACGAACGGGATCTCGATCCCGGCCGCGTCCTCGACGAGGTCGACGACGACCCGGTCGTCGGGTTCGTAGCCGGCGACGATCGCGAGCGCGACGAGCGAGGCGAGGCCGCAGGCGACGAGGAACGGGAACAGCGTCAGCGGCGTGATCGTGATCCACGGCGAGAGCAACACGGTGGTCGGGAGGACGATCACCGGGAGGCCGACGTAGGCGCGGACCGCCGACGGCGAGAACGGGGTGATCCCGTACCGGACGGCGAGGACGCCACAGATGACGAGGTGGACGGTCAAAAGCGAGGTGACCGAGGCGACGCTCGCGCCGACGATGCCGTACTGGGGGATCAACAGGAGGTTGAGCGCGACGTTCATCGTCAGGCCGGCGACGTTGCCGACGGCGATCCAGGTGGTCGCGCCGACGGCCGACAGCGTCTCGCGGTCGCGGCCGGCCGCGGCGCTGACGAAGAAGCCGACCGCGAGGATCGGGAGGATCTGCCCGGCCGCGGTGTACTCCGGACCGAAGACGATCCGGATCGCGTCGGCGGGAAAGACCACGAGCAGGACGAACGCGGGGAAGGTGACGACGTAGACCCACTTCGTCGTCGTCGCGTAGATCGAGTCGACCTCGTCGCGCTCGCCCTCGGAGTCGAGTCGGGAGGCCATCGGCAGGTAGAGGAAGCCGAACGCGGTGAGCACGACGAGCAGGCCGCCGGCGAGCGGGTAGGCGGCGTCGTAGAGGCCGACCTCGCGCGAGGTGCGGAAGTAGCCGAGCATCAGCGTGTCCGTCCGCGTGAGCAACACGCCGACGACGGTCGACACCACCAGCGGCGCCGAGAAGCGGACGAGTTCGCGCGTGTGCGTCCGAACCGACCCGCGAAGCGGCAGCAGCCGCGACAGCAGGTAGTGACCGACGACGAACGTGAGCACCGCCGCCAGGAGGTAGGCGATTCCCGCGGCGACGATGCCCATGCCGGCGACGATCAGCGCGGCGATCAGCCCGATCCGCAACAGCGGGTCCAGCAGGTCGTGGGCGGCGGTGTAGTAGACGGTGTTCTCGTGGCCGCGGACGGCCGCGATCGCCACGCGGAAGCCGACGACGAACGGGAGCGCGACCGCGAGCACGCGGACGTAGGTGACCGCCACGTCGGCCTCGAACAGCCGGTCGGCGAGAAACTCCGCGCTCGTGAACAACGCGGCCGCGAACGCGAGCGCGAGCGTCATGGTCACCGCCAGTCCGCTGACCCAGACGCCGCGGCGGTCCTCGACGTCGTCGTACCGCGGGACGAACCGCGAGACGCCCTGCGTACAGCCCGCGAGCGCGAACGTCGTCGCGAAGGTAAGCAGCGCGATGCCGATGCTCACCTCCCCGTAGGCCTCCGGCGAGAGCAGTCGGCCGACGACGACCCGCTCGCCGAGTTTCGCCGCCGACGCGACGATCCCGCCGACCATCACCAGCGCCGCACTGGAGAGCAACGCCGACAGTTCGCTCGCTCGCTCCGACATCAGAGGTAGCCCAGGTCTTCGAGGCGTTCGGTCACGGCGTCGTCCTCACCGTCGCTCGACCGACCGCCCGCCGTCGCGTACGCGACTTCGCCGTAGTCGGCGCGGGTCGGTTCCGTCGCGAGCAGCCCCGGCGGAACCTCGCCGGTCATCGCCGACGGGACTGGCCGACCGAGCAGCGCCATCGCGATCGGCGCCACGTCGGTCAGCGAGAGGCGTTCGGGCGCCGGGCCCGCGACGTCCGGCCCGGCGCCGAGGAAGACGCCGTCGCGCTTGTGGTCGTGGTCGTCGACCCCGATGAACCGCCGGCCGTACAGCGCCGTCGAGACGGTGTGGTTCATCCCGGCCGGCAGGAAGCAGACGTCCGGCGCGCGCGACGCCGCGGGGCCGTCGTAGAGCCGTTCGCGCTCGCAGACGAACTCGAAGGCGGGGTCGCCGTCCGGCGTTTCGAGGTCCGAGAGGATCCCGATTAGCTCCTCGCGCACGTCGTCGTAGTGCGACGGCGGGACGACCCCCTCGGGTTCGCGGCCGGCGAGGTTGATCCGGACGCCCATGCGGGTCCCGTCGGGACAGTACGCCCGCGAGTTCCGCCAGTCGACGCTCTCGCCGGCGACGTCGCCGATGGAGGCGGGCGCGATCCGGAGGAGAGCCTCGCCCAGTCCGACGCGCTCGGCGGCGTCGTAGACGTCGACGGGGCTGACGCCGACCCGGTCGGCGAGGCGGCCCCCCGCGAGCAGCGCCCGTTCGAGCGCGCTCGGCTCCGGGGCAGTCTCGACGCCGACCAGCGACGACTTCTCGCTCGACAGCGTCGGCCGCTCGTCCTCGTCGGCCGGTTCGACGAAGCCGTGCTCGCGGAGCACCTCGTTGACGTAGATCCGGTAGCCCGTCACCGGCCCGATGCCGTGGTCGGAGCAGACGACGACGTTCGTCCCCTCGCCGACGGCGTCGAGGACGTCGCCGAGGAACCGGTCGGCGGCCTCGTAGACCGCGCGGAACCGCTCGTCGTCGTCGAAGTTGTGGAACACGGCGTCGGTCTTCTGGACCTGCAGGACCGCGAGGTCCCACTCGTCGTCGAGCAGTTCGAGGCCGGCCCGCCGGCGCTGGTCGAGCAGTTCGAGGTAGCCCTCGAACTTCTCCTCGGGGTCGTCGGAGATTTCGCCGCGGGAGTAGATCGCGTACTCCTCGCCGATCGCCGCCGAGAGCGCCTCGCGGATCGCCTCGGGGTGGCCGGGTTCGTCGTCCGGCGCGAGGTAGCCGGGGACTAGCGTCCCCTCGATCGGGTCCGCCGGGTGGGTGACGGGGACGTTCATCACGATCGACCGCGCGCCCGCCTCGGAGAGGTAGTCCCACAGCGCGGGCCGGTCGACGTCCCGGCGGGTGACCAGACTCCCCTCGTCGGGGTAGGTGTCGTACTCGAAGAAGCCGTAGACGCCGTGGTGACTCGGGTCCGTCCCGGTGTACATCGACGGCCACGCGCTGCCGGTCCACGGCGGGTGAGTCGATTCGAGCGGCGCCTCGACGCCCCGCTCGCGGAGGGCCGCGAAGTTCGGCAGCGAGTCGGCGTACCGGTCGAGGTACGTGAAGTCGAGCGCGTCGAACCCGAGGACGACCGTCCTCGTCATCGGCTCACCTCCCGACGGGACCGGACGCGGGCGGCGTCGGTCCCGTCGATCCGCCGCACGAACGGCTGACTCGGTGGCTGCATCGTCCGGGGAGAACACCGAGCCGTCCTTTGTTATCGATCGGTTTCAGTCGGGCGTCGCCGAGTCAACGCGTGCGTGTCTCGGTTCGGGGGTGCCTACCGCCGCCGGAGCGGGGTCAGCGGCGGGGGCGGCCGCCGTCGGTCCGCCGCGGCGTCGGTGTCGCCCGGTCGCGGCCGCCCTCGTCGTAGACGACCGGCCGGTCGCCGGCCGCGCCGCCGAGGACGTACCGGCGGTGGTCGGTGTCCGCCAGCGACAGCGCGTCCCGGCCGTCGACCACGAGCATCGGTTCCAGGGCCTCCCAGTCGATGCGGTCGAACGCCGCCTGCGCGGTCACGAGGACCGCGGCGTCGAACGCGCGGCCGGGGAGGTCCTCGACCGCGACGGGGCGGGCGCCGAACTCGCCGGGATCGACGAGCGGGTCGACGCCCCAGACCTCCGCGCCGGCGTCGGTCAGCCGCTCGACCACGCCGATCGCGGGCGACGAGCGCGTCTCCGCGACGCCCGGCCGGTAAGTAAAGCCGAGGACGAGCACCGACGCGTCCGCGAGGGCGACGCCCTCGGCGGCGAGTTCGCGTTCGAGCAGGTCGACGGTGACCCCGGGCATCGCCTCGTTGATCCCCCTCGCGGTCCGGGTGAGTTCGAGGTCCCGGCCGACCCGCGAGAGCAGGAAGTACGGGTAGTTCGGGATGCAGTGGCCGCCGACGCCCGGTCCGGGGTCGTGGAGGTGACACATCGGGATGTCGTTGGCGGTCTCGATCGCCTCGCGGACCGAGACCCCGAGGTCGTCGGCGGCCGTCGCCAGTTCGTTCACGAGCGCGATGTTGACGTCGCGGTAGACCCCTTCGAACACCTTCACCGCCTCCGCGGTCGTCGCGTCGGAGACGACGTGAACCGCGTTGTCGGTGATCTCGTCGTAGAGCGCCGCGGCCGCGCGGGCGCTCTCGTCGTCGACGCCGCCGACGACCTTCGGGTACCGCCCGCGGATGTCCCGCAGGGCGGTCCCCGAGGCCGTCCGCTCGGGGCAGAACGCGACGCCGAACTCGTCGGGGTCGAGGCCGCTCTCGGCGGCGAGGTGGGGGACGAGGACGTCCCGGCAGGTCCCCGGCGGGAGCGTCGACTCGGCGATCACGAGGTCGCCCGGCGAGAGGCCGGCCGCGATGTCGTCGGCGACCGCCTCGACGGTCGTCAGGTCGGGGTCGTCCCCGTCGTCGAGCAGCGTCGGGACGATGACGACGTGGACGCGCGCCTCGGCCGCCGCGGTCGCCCCGTCGGTCGTCGCCCGCAACCGGCCGCGCTCGACCTGTTCGGCGACGAGGTCGTCGAGGCCGGGTTCGCCGGCGACGTGGCTCTCGCCCGCGTTCACGGTCTCGACGACGTCCGGGTCGACGTCGACGCCGATCACGTCGCCGGCGACGTCGGCGTAGACGGCCGCCAGCGGCAGCCCCATCTTCCCGAGGCCGTAGACGGCGACGGGAATCTCGCCGCTCGCGAACGCCTCGCGGCGCTCGCGGGCGGACGCGGAGCCGTAGGGCCCCGCGCTCATTTCGCGACCACCTCGGGCGCGCCGCGGCGGACGAGGTCGTCGATCCGGCGGACCGTTTCGAGGGCGCGCACGCCGTCCTCGGCGGTCACCGGCGGCTCTCCGCCGGTCCGGACGGCGTCGACGAACGCCCGGAGTTCGCGCCGCAACGGTTCGCCGTTCTCGACCCGCGGGCGCTCGACGACGCTCTCGTGGCGGTAACGGCGCGTCCCGTCGTCGGTGACGTACTCCGGGTAGGAATCGCGGTGGATCAGCACCGACTGCTCGAGGTAGTCCACCTCGACGAGACACTCCCGTGCGGTCACGGTCAGTTTGCGCACCTTCTTCTGGGTGCGACGGCTCGCGGTCAGCGAGACGATGGCGTCGCCGTACTGCATCGTCGCGGTGGCGTACTGGCCGTCCTCGGTGCCGGCGGCGGCGATCGAGGCCGGCGCGGCGTCGAACAGCGAGCCGACGACGTCGACGTCGTGGATCATCAGGTCGAGGGTGACGTCGTCCCTGTCGGTCCGGTCGACCGGCGGCCCGAGGCGTTCGCCCTCGACGGCGATCACCTCGAGGTCGTCGATCAGTTCTTCGAGGGTCGAGACGGCCGGGTTGAACCGCTCGACGTGGCCCACCTGCAGGACGAGGTCGGCTTCCGTGGCTTTCGCGGCGAGCCGTCGGCCCTGCTCGGGGGAGTCCGCGATCGGTTTCTCGACGAGGACGTGGACGCCGGCGTCCAGACACGCCGACACGGTCTCGAAGTGTGCGGCGGTCGGGACGGCGACGGTGACGACGTCACAGGTATCGAGCAGTTCGTCGAACTCGAAGGCGTCGGCGCCGTAGGCGTCGGCTACCGCCCGCGCCTGCCGCTCGTCGAGGTCGGTGACGCCGACGAGGTCGACGTTCCGGAGTTCGCCGTAGACGCGGGCGTGGTTCTGCCCCATCGCGCCCACGCCGACGACGCCGGCGCGGAGGGGGGTCGCGGTCGACTCGGTCCGTGCGGAGGGTGCATCGCTCATCGTGCGTCGAAGTGGTCGGCGATCGCGGCGACGACCGCGCGTGCGTCCTCGTCCGAGACGTTCGGGTGGACGGGGATCGAGAGGACGGTCTCGGCCGCCCGCTCGGTGCGCGGGAGGTCGGCCGCCGCCGTGCTGACGGTCTCGTAGGCGGGCTGGCGGTGGATCGGCGTCGGGTAGTAGACGGCGGTGTCGATCCCCCGCTCTTCGAGCGACGCCGCGAGCGCGTCGCGGTCGCCGGTCCGGATCGTGTACTGGTGGTAGACGTGGCGGTACCCCTCGGGGACCGTCGGCGTCTCGACCGGCAGATCGGCGAGGCGCTCGTCGTAGACGTCGGCGGTCTCCCGGCGCGCCTCGTTGAACTCGGGGAGGCGCTCGAGTTGGGTGCGGCCGACGGCGGCGGCGAGGCTCGTCATCCGGTGGTTCGAGCCGAGGCGGACGTGCTCGTAGCCGCGTCCGTCCTCGCCGACGTCCCGGCCGTGGTTGACGTAGCTTGCGACCCGCTCGGCGACGTCCGCGCGGTCCGTGGTCACCATCCCGCCCTCGCCGGCGGTCGCGTTCTTCGTCGGATAGAACGAGAAACAGGCGGCGTCGCCGAGGCTCCCGACGCGCCGGCCGTCGATCGCGGCGCCGTGGGCCTGACAGGCGTCCTCGACGACGATCAGGTCGTGCTCGTCGGCGACCCCGCGGATCGCGGGCATCTCGGCCGGCAGCCCGTAGAGGTGGACCGGCAACACGCCGGCGACGTCGTCGCGCTCGCGGGCGATCCGGTCGACGGCGGCCGGGTCGAGGGTGTACGTCTCCGGGTCGACGTCTGCGAAGACGGGCGTGGCGCCGACCAGTCGGATCGCGTTGGCGCTCGCGACGAACGAGAACGCCGCGGTCACGACGGCGTCGCCCTCGCCGACGCCGAGGGCTTCGAGGGCGGCGACCAGCGCG
The DNA here is from genome assembly GCF_024296665.1 of Salinilacihabitans rarus. NCBI lineage: Archaea > Methanobacteriati > Methanobacteriota > Halobacteria > Halobacteriales > Natrialbaceae > Salinilacihabitans > Salinilacihabitans rarus. The sequence goes on from NZ_CP100762.1 coordinate 947,201, forward strand.
GTCGTCCCGTTCGAGGTCGCGACGGCCTCGTCGGTCCCGCAGTAGCGGGCGAATTCCTCCTCGAAGGCCCTGACTTCCGGCCCGTCGGCCAGGTGGCCGCTCTCCAGTACCGCGTGGACCCGGTCGTAGGCGGCCTCGCTCAGGTCCGGGTCGGCGATCGGCACCGATCGGTCGGTCATGCGAGTTGGTTCGGCCCGTCGAGGGGGTCGGGGAGCGTTCGCGTCGTCGCCGGCGCGCCGACGGCCAGCGTCTCCGGCGGGACGTCCTCGGTGACGACGGCGCCGGCGGCGACGAAGGCGTTCTCGCCGACGGTCACCCGCGGCAGCAGCGTCGCGTTCGCGCCGATCGAGGCGCCGTCTTCGATCGTCGGTCCCTCCAGGCCGGCGTCGGTCCGGATCGGGTACTCGTCGTTCGTGAGCACCGCGCCGGGGCCGACGAAGACGTTGCTCCCGACGGCCGTGTCCGTCGGGACGTAGACGTTCGTCTGGAGGCTGACGTGGTCGCCGATGGTCGTCCGGCCGTCGATCACCGTCTTCGTCCCGACGAGGACGTCGTCGCCGATTTCGGTCTCCTCGCGGACGAGGACGTCGTGGCCCGTCGCGAACTCGTCGCCGATCGTGACGTCGCCGTAGACGATCGATCCGGCCCGGATCGTCGCGTCGTCGCCGATCCGCGTCGGTTCGTCGAACTCGCCGTAGCCGACGGTCGCGTCCGCGTCGATCGAACAGCCGTCCCCGCAGACGTACCGGCTCACGGCCGCTCACCTCCGGGGGTCGCGTCGCGGTAACGTGTCTGTAGTACAGTCATCTGGAATCGATACCCAGCGAGGGCAGTCGTCCGGATACTTCCGGTAACGACGCTTTGTTATCCCCGTCCTGACGCGTCGGTAGCCCCGAACTACACGACCGGCCATCGAGCGCGCGCGGAACGCCCGCGAGGGGACGACGGCCGGCCAGCGCCGGCGAAATAGCTCATTCAACCGACAAAACACGTCGGCGCTCGCGTCAGTCATCGGATCCGACGGGTACAAGCGGCTTTCGACGGGGTAGACGCGTGATAGTAAAGTGTCACACTGTGGCACTGATCCCCGTGAGGCATCCGAAGACTCCCGTCGCTGCGAGGCCGGGCACGCACCCGCCTGCACGAGGTCGCCGATGACCGACGCCGGCCTCACGCAGGCGGAGCTGTTCGACGTGTTCAGCAACGCCCGCAGACGACGGACCGTCGAGTACCTGAAACGGCAGAACGGCTCCTGTGACCTCTCGTCGCTCGTCGAGCACGTCGCGGCGTGGGAGAACGACGCCGACCCGGAGGAGGTGACCCGCGCGCAGCGCCGGCGCGTCTACATCTCGCTGTACCAGACACACCTCCCGATGCTCGAGGACCACGGGATCATCGACTGGGATCCCGACGGCCACGAGATCGAGTTGCTGCCCAGCGAGGAGACGTTCGAGCCGTACCTCGACGGCGTCGGGGACGACCGCCCCTGGCACTACGCCTACGCGACCGCGACCGTCGCCGCCGCCGTCGCGCTGGGGCTGTCGTGGCTGTCCGTCGGGTCGCTGTCGGTCGCGCTCGCCCCGTGGGTCGCGCTCGCGCTGTGTTGTGTCGTCCTCTTCCTCGCGCTCGCCCAGCGCGTCTCGCGGCGCTCCAGCCTCCCCGTCCTCGTCCCGCTCGTGCGCCGCTAGGTCGGGCCGTCGTTCGCCTCCGCCCGCCGCCGTCGCCGCCCGACAGCGACGGCTCACGGCCGACAGACCGGGCGGCGAGAGGAACGGACCGCGGAGAGCGTCGAACGCGCGCTCGGCGGCCGACGCTCGCGAGAGTCGCCGGCCCGGTTCGTCACTCGTCGTCTTCGTCCTCGTCGTCGAAGAGGTCGTCTTCGTCCTCGTCGTCCTCGTCGTCGAAGAGGTCGTCGAAGCTGAACGAGTCGTCATCGTCGTCATCGTCGTCCTCGTCATCGTCGTCGCCACCCGCGTCTTCGCCCCCGCCGTCGTCCTCGTCCGTTCCGGCCTCGTCGCCGCCGTCGCCGCCGCCGGCGCCCTCGTCGGCCGCCGCGGACGCGGCGTCCTCGTCCTCGGCGACGGTCGTCCAGAAGTAGACGTCCTCGTAGGCGTTCTCGTTGGTCGGCTCCGCGGGCGGATCGCCCTCGAACAGCAGGAAGCTGACGCGGACGGTCTCGCCGGGATCGGCCGTCGGGGTGACCTCTCGCTCGGCGGTCACCCAGCCCCCGTCGCCGTGGGTGACGAGCACGTCGACGGTCCGGAGTTCCGTCCGCTCGACCACCTCCCCGTCCTCGATCACCTGCTCCTGAACGACGAGCGTGTACTCGGTCTCCTCGCCCTCGTAGTTCTCCACGACGAACGTGACGGGGATCGACTCGCCGGGTTCGACCGCGTCCGGGAACGCGCCGGCGACGAGTTCGCCGCTCTCGTCTGCGGTGTAGATCTCCAGTTCGCTGTAGCTGCTGGCGGACATCGGCGCGACGAACGCCACGAGCAGCGCGCCCGCGGCCGCGACGACCGCGAGGACGAGCAGCACCGAGGTCGCGGTGGCGACGGCACCCTCCGTCGACTCGCGGAGCCGCCGGATCGCCAGCAGCGGCGACACCGTGTACCGGTCGGGTTCGGGTACCCGAAGCCGGCGGACGGCCCCGACCTGCGCGAGGGCGACGGCCACGAGCGCGAGCGCACCGACGACGGGTTCCGCGGCCAGTCCCCGGTCGGCCAGCGGCAGCGCGAGGACGGCAAGCGCCGCGACGATCAGCGAGAGCGGCACCGAGAGGCCGAGGCGTTCGACGGTGTCGATCCCGCCCGGCCGCCGCTCCACGGCGGTCGCGGCGTCGGGCCGGGCGCGACGGGCCTGGGCCGGAAAGAGCGCCGAGACGAGCGCGTATCCCGGGAGGACGGCCACGAGCGCGAGCGCCGCCGTCAGCCGGAGGGTACTCCCCGTCGGGTACGCCGTCGCGGCGAGGTACCCGAGGACCGCGAGCACCGAGACCGCCGCGAGGTCCGTCGGATACCGGAGGACGTACCGGAACCGCGTCTCCGTCTTCGTCCGCAGGCTCATCCCGAGATCACCGCCGTCGACTGTCTCGTCGTCCGATTCGACCGCACGCCGCGCAGTCGCGTCGACATTCGTGGATCGTTCACCGAGTCGTAACTATCCGGCTTTGTTATGAGCGAGTTACCCGCGGCGGGCCGTCCGCGGGGAAAACGATCGGACGTCGCGACGCGACCTGAATCGACGGGACCCGACCGGCCGGGCGGGAGCCGCGGGGGCTCGACTCGGGACGGCCGCGGGTGTCGCGGCTACAGGCGAGTGCCCCCGAGAGCGGCGCGCGAGGCCCGGCGTCGAGCGGTCAGAAGTCGACGTACTGCTCCTCCCACTCGCGGCGTTCGTGAATTCGCTGGCGACCCTCCTCGGTGATCGCGTAGTAGTTCGTCCGTCGGTCGAGCTGGCCTTTCTCGACCAGCTCCTTGTTGACGAGGGTGTCGAGGTTCGGGTACAGTCGTCCGTGGTTGATCTCGGAGCTGTAGTACTTCTCGACCTCTTCTTTGACGCTCTGTCCAGACGGACGGTCCGCACCTGCGATCACGTACAGGAGGTCCCGCTGGAAGCCGGTCAGGTCGTGCATTGCTCAATCACGTGGACCGTTCCGCTGACTGGATATTTGTTATCCGCATCATACAGGCGTTTCACGCCTCATTTCATACTAACAGAGGTGAACGAAACTGTTCGTTCGCGTGACTTCCGTTCGCGGACGGAGGTTCGACGGCAGAGAGGAACTCCGGTCGCTCACGCCCGAACGGCGCCGATCCGTCAGGATCGCTCCTCGGGTCGCGAGACGGAGACGTCGATCCCGTCCGTTCCTATCTCAACGCTGAGGTGATCGACCGTCGCCTCGTACGCCGTCGTGTGCGTGCCGTCCTCCTCGAAGCGGATGCACTCCGCGAGCAGGTCGCTCTCGAGGAGGTTGTTGATTCGTCGATAGACCGTCGCCGACGAGCAGTCGGTCCGCGCGGTCAGTTCCTTCGCGGTCCGCGGACCGGCGCTCGTCGCGACGAGAATCGTCCGCGCGCACTCGTCGCCGAGGACTTCGAGCTGTGCCGCGGGCTCGACGCCCGATTCGGTTCTCGCGTCGTTCGCCTGTGTTGACATCGTTCGTGTTCCCATCGTCGGTCGGTTCGCTCCCGCCGCGCGGGAGGACGCTGTACGCAGCCTCTCGTGTCGACCCGCCTCGGTCGGACACACCACCGTCACGTTCCAGCGGTTCAACCGGTAATCGAAGGAGGTATTTTATAACGACCTACCTTACAGCCGGAAGGACGATCGTTACTCGCCGAAATTCCACATTTCGAAGCGGAAACGACCGGTTTCGACGCGCCGACGTCCTCGGCAACGTGGATTTTATCGGGCGAACACACCGCAATGCGGGTGAATCGACGTTGAGCGCACGGACGCCGCATCGTCGCTCGTCGGCGCCGTCGACGGGGCTACGCGGCCGAACGTCCGATCGAAACACCGTGTTTACCGGTCGCCCGAACTCCCTCGCCCAGTGAACAGTCTACGTCCTTTATTCGCATCAGTCGACGCTGATAGTAGTGACGCCCGGGGCGCCCGTCCGGGTCGCCGGCACCACCGCGGGCGGGCACCGGGTACGGACGCACTGCTCGAGAGACGGACTCGGCGACAGGAGGCCACGACCACACCATGAAACCGACACGAATCAACTGTCGGTTCAGACGAGCCGGTCGGGGCAGCTCGAGGAAAGCGAGGTATTTCACATACTCGGCAACGATCGCCGGCGGGCGATCGTCCAGATCCTGGCCGAACGGCGGAACCACGTCGGCGTCTCCGACGTCGCCACGGAGATCGCAAGTCAGGAGTCGGACTCGACGCCCGTCCCCAACAACCTCTACAAGAGCGTCTACGTCTCGCTCCAGCAGACGCATCTCCCCCAACTGGAGGAGGACGACGTCATCGAGTACGACCCCGAGGGGAAGACGATCTCCCCGGGGCCGCACTTCGACGACGTGCTCACGTACGTCGACGGCGACCACGGCGACGGGGCGGCCGTCCTGCGCCTTCACCTCGGCCTGTGCGTGTTCGGCCTCGCGCTCATCGCCCTCACGGGACTCGACCTCCCCGTGGTGTCCGCGCTCGATCCCGTCCTCGCGAGCGTCTTCGTGTTCCTCGTCGTCGCCGCGAGCAGCCTCTACTCCTTGCTGGGTTGACCGCCCGGGCCACGCGGGCGACGCCTCTCACCGGTCGTCGGTCGCGAGAAAAGACCCCCGTCCGTTGGGATAGGTCCCTCAGGTGGCGCCGATCAGCAGCGCCTCGTCGTCGTCATCGTCGCTGTCGATGACGGTGTCGCCGTCGTCGTCATCGTCGACGGTGTCGTTCTCCTCGTCCTCGTCGTCGTCGAGGTCGTCACCCTCGGTCAGTTCGATGAAAGCGACCTGTCCGAACTCGTCGGTGAGCACCATGTGGACGTAGTCGCCTTCCGCGATTCCGGTGGTGTCGACCTCGAAGACGACCTCGTCGCTCTCACCGCCGTCGAGAGTCACGTCCTGTGACCCGGCGAGGTCACCCTCCAGCCGGAACTGGACCTCCTGGGTGTCCTCCTCGTCACCGGGGTTGGAGATGGTCGCCGTGACCTCGATGGTCTCGCCGACCTCTGCGCTCTCGGGCGCGTCGAGACTCTCGACGGTGAACGACTCACCGGTCACGTCGTCGAGTTCGTCCTCCTCGTCGGTGACGTTGTCCTCGTCGTCGGTGATATTGTCGTCGTCGAGTTCGTCCTCCTCGTCGTCACCGATCTCGGTTTCTTCGTCGTCCTCGTCGGTGATGTTGTCCTCGTCGTCGAGTCCGTCATCCTCGTCGTCGAGTTCGTCGTCCTCCTCGTCGTCACCGATCTCGGTTTCTTCGTCCTCGTCGGTGATGTTGTCGTCGTCGAGTTCGTCGTCCTCCTCGTCGTCGAGTTCGTCGTCCTCCTCGTCGTCACCGATCTCGGTTTCTTCGTCCTCGTCGGTGATGTTGTCGTCGTCGAGTTCGTCGTCCTCCTCGTCGAGTTCGTCGTCCTCCTCGTCGAGTTCGTCGTCCTCTTCGACGACGTCGGCGTCCTCGAAGAGCCCTTCGAGATCCTCGGCGTCGACGTCCTCGCCGATGACGAGCACGGTGACGTTGGCGTTCGAAGCATCGACGTTCTCGACGGTCAGTTCCTCGACGACGATGAACACCGGCTGATCTTCGGGGAGTTCGTCGAGGTCGTCCTCGTCGAACTCGTCTCCGTCGAGTTCGTCGTCCTCGTCGTCACCGATCTCGGTTTCTTCGTCCTCGTCATCGAGGCCGTCGTCCTCGTCATCGAGTTCATCGTCCTCGTCATCGAGGCCATCGTCCTCGTCATCGAGGCCATCGTCCTCGTCATCGAGGCCATCGTCCTCGTCTAACTCATCGTCCTCGTCGTCGAGTTCATCGTCCTCGTCATCGAGGCCATCGTCCTCGTCTAACTCATCGTCCTCGTCGTCGAGTTCATCGTCCTCGTCATCGAGGCCATCGTCCTCGTCTAACTCATCGTCCTCGTCGTCGAGTTCATCGTCCTCGTCATCGAGGCCATCGTCCTCGTCTAACTCATCGTCCTCGTCAAGTTCGTCGCCGTCGACGGCGTCGTCTTTGACCTTGTCTTTGCTGACGTCGTCGTCACCATCGACGCGGTCCGCGTCGTCGTCCGTGACGTTGTCGTCCGTGACGTTATCGTCCGTCACGTCGTCGTCGACGACGTCGCCGTCGACGGTCACCAGCGCGACGTCGGTGACGGGTTCACCGTCCGGGGTCAGGTACGGCCCGTCCTGCTGGCCTTCGAGTTCGACGAAGTCGTACTGCTGGTTGTTGTTCGTGTCGCGGTGGGGCATCGCGATGAGCTCTTCGTCCTCTTCGAGCGGCTCGTCGAGGGTGACCTCGACGTTCTCGTGCGTGCCCTGACCGAGATACTCGGAGACGCCGATGACGCTTCCGATGACGTTACCCTGGAGCAGGGTGCTGTCGTGAATCGCCACGAAGCCCCCGCTCGCCATCGTGACCTCGTCGACGACGACGGTCTGGCCGTCGCTCGCCTGATCTTCGAAGGTCACCCAGGCGCTCTGCCCGTCGGGCGCCTCACGGTCGTCCATCGATACGTCCCCGTCGTCTTCGTCTACGGCATCGTCCGCCTGCGCGTCCTCGGACACGTTGTCGTCGGACGCGTTGTCGTCCGTGTGTTCGTCTACGCCTATACTCGCCGTTACGCCTGTCTCGTCGGAGTGTGCGTTGCTCGCTGCCGACGGGGCTGCCGCGACCGCCATCGCCCCGCTCGAACAGACAAGCATCAGCGCAGTGACCACGACGAGTAGCTGATTGCCTGCGTTCATGTTGTGCCGCGAAGGCATTCGCCAATCGTCTATTCGGCGCATAAACGGACGCAACCATTACGATGAGAAACGGGACAATGCGACGGGTGAGGTCGCCTGCGGAACGATTACAGCCCGAGAAAACGTCTATTGAGGCCGATCACTCCCCGCCGGTCGTCTCCGTCGACTGCGAGGCGGCCGGTTCGTGTCCCGGCAGGCAGACGAGGTTCTCGCGGCCGAGACGGAGTTTCGTAACCTCGCCGTCCTCCTCGAGATCGGCGAGCAGGCGGCTCACCTTCGCCTTCGACCACTCCACCGAGTCGACGATCGCCGACTGTTTCATTCGCCCGCCGTTCTCCTTGACGAGTTGCCGGACTCTCTCCCGATCGGTCACGAACTCCTCGTTCGCGGGGGCCGGCGAGTCGGTTCGTTCCTCGGAGCGTTCGAGTCGGTTCCGGATGACCAGCACGCCGCCGAGCAGCGCCAGGGCGACGATGCCGAGCAGCGCCGCGAGGTGGGGGTCCCCGCCGACTTGCGCGAGCGGACCGACGGCGTCGCTCCCGGTCAGTCCGGACCGGACCTCGGCGACGACGTCGACTCGGTAGTGATAGTTCATGACGTCTCGGCGGTGTTCGTGGGGGTCTCCGCTCGCTTCGTCGTCGGGAATCGACGCGACCGGGCCACAAAGTATTTTTTATAATTCAATTATTGTTATTATATTATCTGTATATCTGGAAGTACAACACGTCCGTGGCTCCCCATGGAACTCGTGATCAGCCGGGAGGTGCGGTCGCGAGCGGTTCGTCCTCGACGGCCGCCGGTTCGAGGGCGGCGGTCCCGTTCTCCTCGTCTTGCGCGCCGGGGTCGTCGGTGGCGTTGTCGCCGTCGGTGTCGTTCTCCGGGGCCTCTCCGGGGCCGCCACAACCGGCCATCAGGACGGCGAGCGCGATCGCGACGACGATGAGCGTCCGTTTCATGTCACGACGATACCACCGGTTGGCCGACGCCGCAGATAAACACGTCAGGACGTTCGGGACCGCTAGTGCCGAGTTTGCGCGAGTTCGAGGCGGTAAGTATTTGATTCGACGACTCTCCGGCGAGCGGTGTCGTCGTCGGTATCGGCGGCGCAGGCAACGCCGCCCTCGGGTCGGGCCGCCGGCCGTCCCGATGCGCCTCGGTCGCCGCGGACGGGGAAGGCGCCCTCGACCGTCGCCTCGTACCGGACTGCGGTCGCGCGTACCGCTGGTCCCCACCGTCGAGCGGACCGTCCGAGAACGGGATTCGTAGAGAACAGGGGAAGTCGTTGCGGCCGGCAGGGCCGCGCCGGGAGCGAGACGGTCGACGGGCGTCAGACCCCCGGGACGCCGACCGCTTCGAACGCCGTGACTTCGAGTACGGCGAGGACGTACAGCACGACGAGCACTGAGAGCCACGCGACGACGGTGATCGCGGCCGCCTGCACCCACCCGCCCGGGTACCGCGCGTTGACGACCGCGAGGTACGCGAGCAACACGAGCAGCGGGCCGAGAAGCGGGATCCAGCCGAAGAAGAATCCGACGATCCCCCAGACGATCGCCCCGATCAGCGCCGTTACGAGGGCGTACGTGTAGTCTTCCGTGTCCACGATTACCCTCGCGCCTACGTAGATGCCGAGCGCGCCGATCAGCAGGCTCACGGCGAACACGATCAGGCTGTCGACGAGTGCCATACGGCAAACCGGAGCCCGCACGCCGATAGTTATCGTCGGTCTACACGTCACGGGTCCCGACCGTCAGCGGCCGATGCGAGTCGCAGTGCGACGCTGACGCCCGACCGCCATCGGCGGGTGCGACGGAAAGGCCGAATTCACCCGCCCGCCGTCAGCCCGTAGGGCCGCCCCCGGCCCCGCGGTTCGCCGGGACGTCGACCGCGCGGTCGTCCGGGCCGCACGCGAGGTCGCTGATCCCCGATTCGAGGTCGACGCGGGCCTCGAACCCCAGTTCCCGGCGGGCCTTCGAGACGTCGGCGACGCTGTGGCGGACGTCGCCCGGGCGCGCCTCCTCGTGGACGATGGGCGAGGCGGAGTCGGTCGCCTCGCGGACGACCTCCGCGAGGTCGCGGATCGACGTGCGTTCGCCGGACCCGACGTTGTACGCCTCCCCCGTCCGGTCGGTCGTCGCGGCGACCAGGTTCGCCCGTACGACGTCGCCGACGTGGACGAAGTCGCGGGTCTGCTCGCCGTCGCCCTCGACGGTGATCGGATCGCCCGCCGACGCCTGTTCGAGGAACGTCGAGATGACGCTGCTGTACGGCCCCCGCTGGCGCGGGCCGTAGATGTTGAAGTACCGCAACGCGACCGTCGGCAGGTCGTAGAGGTCGGCGTACCGCCGCGCGTAGTGGTCGAGCGCGAGTTTCTGGATGCCGTACGGCGAGGTGGGTTCCTTGCGTGCCGTCTCCGGTACCGGGAGTTCCGCCGGGTGGCCGTAGACGGCCGCGCTGGAGGCCACGACCACCCGCGCGTCCGCCAGCCGCGCCTGTTCGAGGACCATGAGCGTCCCGTCGAGGTTCGTCCGGTCGCTCTGCCGCGGGGCCTCGACGCTCCGGGGGACGCTGACCAGTCCGGCCTGGTGGAAGATCAGGTCGACGCCGCTGGCCGCCCGCTGGAGGGCGATCGGATCGCGGACGTCACCCTCGACCAGCGTCGCGGCCTCGTGGACGTGCTCGCGCCGTCCCGAGGAGAGGTCGTCGAGAACGCGGACGTCGTTGTGGGGCGCGAGCGCGTCGACGAGGTGGCTCCCGACGAAACCGGCCCCGCCCGTCACGAGAATCGTCCGATCTGCGATCGGTGGTGAGTCCATCGCGTCCGGTGACGGCGACCGGCCCGTTTAGTATACCACTCGTACCGTCGCTTATCGAACTCTTACCGTCCCCGCCGGCCGCCGGCGGCCCCCGCCTGATAGTCGCGGACGCTCGTGGACCAACAGAAGCTATATCCGCGCCGGTTCGGAACTCCAGTCGATGACCGCGGACCTCGTCGTGCGCAACTGTACCGTCGTGACGCCCGCCGGGCGGACGCCCGACGCCGGCGTCGCCGTCGAGGACGGGACGATCGTCGCCGTCGGCCGCCCCGACAGCCTGCCCGACGCCGAGCGCGTCCTCGACGCCGGGGGGAATTTCCTCGTACCCGGGATCGTCGACGGCCACATCCACAACCGCGAACCCGGACTGGAGTACAAGGAAGACTGGGAGAGCGCCACGCGCGCGGCCGCGGCGGGCGGGGTCACGACCGTCGTCGGGATGCCCAACACCGACCCCGTCGTCGACCGGCCCGAGCACCTCGAACTCAAGTTCGAGCGCGGTGAGGCGAAAGCCCACGTCGATTTCCAGAGCTACGCCGTCGTCACCTCGGAGAACCTCGACCTGATCCCGGCGCTCGACGAGGCCGGCGCGCTCGGCTACAAGGTCTTCCTCGGGTCGACCGTCGGCGACGTCCCGCCGCCGAGCGACGGCGAGATCCTCGAAGCGATGGAGAAGATCCGGGAGACCGGCAAGCGTCTCGGTTTCCACGAGGAGAACGGCGAGATCATCGACCACTACACCGAGCGGTTCCGGGCCGAGGGCCGGAACGAACCGATCGACCACTCACACTCCCGACCCGTGATCGCCGAGCGCGAGGCGATCGAACGGATGATCACCTTCGCCGAGGAGACCGGCGCGAAGATCCACATGTTCCACGTCTCCTCGGGGTCGGGCGCCGAGGCCGTCGCCCGCGGGAAAGAGCGCGGCGTCGACGTCACCGCCGAGACCTGCCCGCACTACCTCTGGTTCACCGAGGACGTGATGGCCGAGAAGGGCAACGTCGCGCGCATCCAGCCGCCGATCCGCGACGAGGCCGAGCGCGAACGCCTCTGGAACGCCTTCGAGGACGGCGCGATCGACTGTATCGCCACCGACCACGCGCCCCACACCGACGAGGAAAAACTGGTCGACGACCCGTTCGGGAACACGTGGGACGCCATCTCGGGATTCGTCGGCCTCGAAACCGAGGTGCCCGTCATGCTCACGTTCGTAGACGAGGGCCGCCTCTCCGCGGAGGAGTGGGTCTACCGCCACTCGACCCGTCCCGCGCAGGTCTGGGGGATGTACCCGGCGAAGGGGTCGCTGCAGGTCGGCACGGACGCCGACTTCACGGTCGTCGACCCCGACAGCGAGTGGACCCTCGACGATCGGACGGACCTGCACTCGAAGAACACGGTCACGCCGTTCGAGGGCGAGACGTTCGCGGGGAAGGCGACGGCGACGGTCGTCCGCGGCGAGGTCGTCTACGAGGACGGCGCGGTCGTCGGGGAGTCGGGGTACGGGACGCGCGTGGACGTTGACGCGGACGACTGAGCGATGCGATCCGCCCGGCCTCACCCGAGATCCGCGCCCACGGCCTCCTCGACCGACGAGAAGCCGTCCCGGTCGAGCAACTCGACCAGTCCGCGGTTGATCTCGCGGGCCGTCGACGGCCCGTTGTAGATGAACCCCGTGTAGAGTTGGACGAGCGACGCGCCCGCGCGGATCTTCTCGTAGGCGCTCTCGGCGGAGTCGACGCCGCCGACGCCGACGATCGGCAGGTCGGTGTGGGTCGCCAGCGTGCGGACGACCTCGGTGGCGCGGGCTTCGAGGGGCTTGCCGCTGAGCCCGCCCCACTCCCGGCCGTTCTCCGACCGGAGGCCGTCGCGGCGGGTCGTCGTGTTCGTCGCGACGACGCCGTCGAGGTCGAACTCCTCGACGATCCCGACGAGGTCGAGGATCGACTCCTCGGGGGAGTCCGGCCCGATCTTCACGAGGATCGGGACGTCCGCGTCGTTCTCGGCTTCGAGGGTCTCGAAGATCGCCCGGAGGTGATCGGGGTCGCCCTCGTCGAACTCGTCGGGGGTGTTCGGACAGGAGACGTTGACGACGACGTAGTCGGCGAACGGCGAGAGGCGGTCGAAGACCCGGCGGTAGTCCTCGATGGCCTCCTCCTCGTCCGAGGTGTTCATCTTCCCGACGTTGAGCCCCAGCGGGACGTCGGGGCGGCCGCCGGTCTCCAGTCGCTCTTTGACCCGGTCCATCCCGTGGCCGTTGAACCCCATCCGGTTGACCATCGCCTCGTCCTCGCGCAGTCGGAAGAGGCGGGGGCGCTCGTTGCCCGACTGGGGGTACGGCGTCACGGTCCCGACCTCGACGAAGCCGAAGCCGAGCGCGGCCAGCGCGTGCGTACACTGGGCGTTCTTGTCGAAGCCGGCGGCGACGCCGACGGGGTTCGGGAACGTCGCGCCGAAGGCGTCGACCTCGAGCGCCGGGTGTTCGTACCGGTAGGCGTACCGGAGCGCGGCCCGTGCGGGCCCCACGGCGCCGACGCCCCGGAGCGCGAGCGTGCCGAGTTCGTGGGCCGTCTCGGCCGGCAGCGTGAACGCGAGCGGCCGGAGCCGCGAGTAGAGGGTCATCGTCTCGAACTGGTGACGGACGGTACGTAAAGTACTCGGACGCCCGGCCGGATACCCTCAGATAGCAGGTTCTTGATGTCCGGGAATCCACTTACTACTATATGACCTGTCGCGCCGTCCGTACAGTCGGTGAAAGATCCAATGGCAACAGAGAAGACGAGTGTCGGTGCGAACGTGTTCGAGAGCAGAATCGGTGGCGTCACGGTCAGGGGACAGGCCCACAGCCTGAGCGCGTGGTTCGTCCTCGCGCTCAGACTCATGATGGGCTTTGCGTTCCTCTACGCCGGCATCGAGAAGGTACTCGAAGCGGGCTGGTCCGCCCAGGGCTACCTCGCGAACGTCGCCGCTGTCAACGGCAACCCCCTCGAAGGGATGTTCGCGTGGATGGCCGCGACGCCGTGGTTCGTCGAGTTCGTGAACGTCGCCGTCCCGTGGGGTGAACTCCTCATCGGCCTCGCCCTCCTCGTGGGCGTGGCCGTCCGCCTCGCGGCGTTCTTCGGCGCGTTCATGATGCTCATGTTCTACTTCGGGAACTGGGGCGTCGAACACGGCCTCATCAACGGCGACTTCGCGTACATGCTCGTGTTCCTCGCCGTCGCCGCCTTCGGCGCGGGCCGGATCCTCGGGCTGGACGCGATCATCGAGCGCTACGAGGTCGACGGCGAGCCGTTGATCGAGAAGTACCCGAGACTGGACTACGTCCTCGGGTGAGTGGCCCCTTCTCCGGTCAGTTTACGTACAGCGAGTAGGTGATGACGCCGAAGCCGGCGACGGTGAGCGCGCTCTCGATGAGGACGACGTAGTCCGAGTCGAGGCCGAACGCGTGGTGGGCGGCGCCGGCGAGCAACGCGCCGAGGGTGACGAGGGCGAACCCGAGCGCGAGCGCGCCGATCGGCCGGGCGGTCGTCCGGCGGTAGGCGTTGAACGCGAAGTAGGTGATGAGCCCGCCCAGCGCGAGCGTGACCGTCTTCAGGGCGACGACGGCGGTCGCGGCGGCCGCGCTCACGGCTACGTCTCCCTCCTGACCTCGGACCAGACGTCGACGAGCCGCTGCTCCGGGTCGGACAGCGGGCGCTCGACCTCGACGCGGAAGTCCCGGTCGCCGTCGAGTTCGACCGCGATCCGGTCGAAGTGGGCCAGGTACCGGGAGCGGTGGTGGCCCCCGGCGCGGAGCTGGGTCCGCTCGGAGACGAGCGACGCCTTCCGCAGGCGGTCGAGTTTTCGGTACGTCGTCGAGAGGGGAACGTCGGCCTCGTCGGCGATTTCGCGGACGGTCATCGGCTCGTCGAGCGCCGAGACGATGTCCCGGCAGGCCTCGTCGTCGAGCACGCCGACGACCCGGTCGAGGTCGGCCCGGTCGGCTTCGGCCTCCCGTGGGTCGAACGTCATGTCGTCCCTACCGTTCGTCGCTCCCGATAAAGGTCGTTCGGTCGATCCGGCCGCCGGCCGTCGACGGTCGAAACGCGTCGACGACCGTCGTCCATGTTGGTAGATAACGAAATAGTTTTCCTGCGGCTACCGCTTGACTCGACTAACAAGAGCAGAGCTATGAGTAACGTACGACGGTCGCCCGGAGGGGTCCTCCGTGGCGACTGAGCGGGTTCTCGTTCCGCTGTCGGAGTCGGTGACGGTCCGGCAGACGGTAGCGTACGCCGTCCAGTCCGGGGTCGCGGAAGGCAACGAGACGCTCGTCTGTCACCTCGTCGTCGCCGTCCCGTTCCAGGGGGAGACCCCCGAGGGGCGACACAGCATCGAGGAGGCCGAGCGACTCCTCGACCGCGCGGAGAACTGGGTCGAGGAGGACGCCGTCGCGACGTCCGTCGACGTCGAGGTCGAGACGGCCGTCATCGGGACCGACGAGTACCTGTTCGGGCCGCGGGACTACGCCGAGGCGTTCGCGGCCTACGCCGACGCCCACGGCGTCGACCGGGTCGTCGTCGACCCCGAGTACGAACCCGGGGTGACGGCGCCGATGCTCCAGCCGCTGGAACGCGAACTCGACCGGGTAGGGCTTGCCTACGACGAGGCGCCGGTCGAGCGCCCCGCCCGCCACGAGCGGCTGGTCGGCCGCCGCGGGCGCGAGCGCGGCCGGCGGTTCCTCGCGACGTTCGCGCTCTCGTACGCCTTCTACATGATCCTCGGCGACCTCTCGTACTGGTTCGACTGGGTGACCGGCGCGGCCGTCGGCCTGATCGTCGCGCTGACGCTCTCGCAGGTGACGTTCACGGTGGCGCCGACGCTCCGGCACTCGCCCGGTCGGGTCCTGCGGTTCGTGCTCTACCTCCCCTACCTGCTGTCCGAGATCCTAAAGGCCAACCTCGCGGTCTCGCTCGTGATCCTCCGGCCGTCGATGCCGATCGACCCGCGGATGACGCGGGTGAACGCGCTCGTCCGCGGCGGCCTCCCGCTGCTCGCGCTGGCCAACAGCATCACGCTGACGCCGGGGACGCTCACCGTACGGGCGGACGACCAGCGGCTGCTCGTCCACACGCTGATCCCCGACGCTCGCGAGGACCTCTTCGACGGCGGCCTCGAACGGGGGGTCCGCTTCGTCTTCTACGGTCGCCGGGCCGCCGCGCTCGCGACCCCGCGCGAGCGCGGCGACGTCGCAGTCGTCGACGGCGAGGACGAGGCCGACGAGGCGGCCGAACCGGCGCCCGCCGGGGGTGACGGGGCGTGATCGAGGGCCTCGACGAGGTCTTCCTCGCGGCGGCCGCCGGCTTCGTCGTCCTCGCGATCGTGATGTTCTACCGTGCGCTCGCCGGGCCGACGACCCAGGACCGGCTGCTGGCGGTAAACGTCCTCGGGACGAACACGGTCGTCGTCCTCGCGCTGCTGTCGGTGGGGCTCGGCGAGCCGTGGTTCCTCGACGTCGCGCTGATCTACGCCCTGTTGAACTTCCTGATGGCCGTCGCCATCTCGAAGTTCACCGTCGAGCGGGGTGGTGTCCTGTGATCGAGACCGTGCGGTTCTGGGCGGTCATCGCCCTGCTGGCGTTCGGGCTGTTCTTCACGTTCGTCTCGGCGGTCGGCGTCATCCGCCTGCCGGACGTCTACACCCGCGCACACACCGCCTCCCAGACCGATACCCTCGGGGCCGGCTTCACCCTCGCGGGCGTCGCGCTCGCGCTCGGCTGGACGGAGGTGACGGTCTACACCGTCCTGTTGCTGTTCTTCGTGTTCATCACGAACCCCACCGCGGCCCACGCCATCGCGCGCTCGGCCGCCGAGTCGGGCATCGAGGCGTGGACGGTCGACGCCGCCGAGGAGGGTGAGGAGCGATGAGCGCGCTCGCCTACTCGCTCGCGGTGTTCGTGGTGCTCACCGCGGTCGCGACCGCGCTCTTCCGGGACGTGCTGTCGGCCATCGTCGTCTTCGGCGCCTACAGCCTCGGGATGGCGATCCTCTACGCGTTCCTGCTCGCGCCGGACGTGGCGATGACCGAGGCGGCCATCGGCGCCGGCGTCACGACGATCCTGCTGTTGCTGACCATCGCGCGCACGTCGCGGCCGACGACCGACCGCCTCTTCGAGCGGATCGATCCGCCGGCGCTCGTCGCCGTCGGCGCGTTCGTGGCCGTACTCGGCGCGTTCGTGCTCCCGGAGATGTACGCCGTCGGCGCCGAGAGCGCCCCGATCTGGTCGAACCCCGAGGTGACCCAGCACTACATTCAGAACACGTACGCACAGACCAAGGTTCAGAACGCGGTCACGGCCGTGCTGGCGGCCTACCGCGGGTTCGACACCTTCGGCGAGGCGGTCGTCGTCTTCGCCGCCGGCGTCGCCGTCCTCGTCGTGTTGAAGCGGGAGGTGTTCGTCTGATGGCCGACGGGTACACGGACACGTACACCGAGAGTCAGGTGATCCTGACCGCCGTGAAGGTCCTCGCCCCGTTCACGCTCACGTACGGGCTGTTTCTGGTCTTCCACGGCGGCGACACCCCCGGCGGGAGCTTCCAGGGCGGCGCCATCGCCGGCGTCACGATCCTGATGATGGCGTTCGCCTTCGGCATCGAACCCACCCGCCGGTGGCTGAAAAACGGCGTCGTCGTCGGCCTCGTCGCCGGCGGCGTCGCCTTCTTCGTCGGCGTCGGCGTGGCGACGGTCGCCCTCGGCGGGCGATTCCTCGAGTACAAGACGTTCGAGACGGGGCTGGGAATCGCCGCGAAGTGGGGGATGGAGGCGATCGAGGTCGGCGGCATCGCGCTGATCGTCGCCGGCGTCGTCGTCACCCTGTTCTTCGCGACGGCGGCGGGGTACACCCCCGAACGCCCCCCGGAAGCGGAAGCCGACTCCGAGACGGAGGTGCGACCCGATGATTGAGTTGCTCGCGAGCCACTACGCCTACGCGCTGACGTTCGTCCTGTTCGGGATCGGCCTGTACGTGATCATCGCCAGCGAGAACCTCGTGAAGAAGCTGATCGGGGTCAACATCTTCCAGACGGCGATCTTCCTCTTTTTCGTCTCGACGGCCTACGTCGACGGCGGCGGCGCGCCGGTCGTCCCCGCCGCGAAAGAGCCCGGCAGGCTGCTCGTCGCGAGCCCGCTGCCACAGGTGATCGTGCTGACCGCCATCGTCGTCGGGGTGGCGCTGACGGCGGTCGGTCTGGCGCTGATCGTGCGCATCTACGCCGAGTACGGCACCCTGCAAGAAGACACCCTGCGGGAGGTGCGCGCCGATGAGTGAGGCCGACCTGCTCCCCGTGGCGCTGATCGTGACGCCGATCCTCGCGGCGACGCTCCCGATCGCACTCGGCCTGCGCTTCGAGCGCGCCGGCTGGCCGGTCGCCGCGGTCACGACGACGGGGCTGTTCGCCGCGGCGCTCGCGCTCGCGACGGTCGTCTACGCCGGCGGCGAGCCAATCACGCACGAACTGGGCGGGTTCCCGCCGCAGTACGGCATCCAGCTCGTCGCCGACGGCCTGTCGGCGCCGTTTACCGTGCTCGTGACGGCGGCCGCCGCGGGCGTTCTCGTCTTCACGCGCGTCGCGGGCCCGCGCGGGAACGCCTTCTACACGGCGTACCTGCTGCTCGTCGGCGGCCTGCTCGGCATCTCGCTGACGGGCGACGTCTTCAACCTGTTCGTCTTCCTCGAGATTTCCAGCCTCGCGACGTACGCGCTGGTCGCCAGCGGCGACGGCCCCGAGTCGGCGGTCGCGGCCCTGAAGTACCTGATCCTCGGGACCCTCGGCGCGTCGATCTACCTGACCGGCGTCGCCCTGCTGTTCATGGCGACCGGGACGCTCAACATGAACGAACTCGCCGGGATGGTCCCCGCGGAACTCGACGGGCAGCAACTCGCGCTCGCCCGCGCGGCGTTCGCGTTCGTCTTCGTCGGCTTCGCGCTGAAGGTCGCCCAGTGGCCGCTGCACACGTGGCAGCCCGACGCCTACCAGCACGCCCCCGACGCCGTGACGCCGCTGATCGCGGCGCTGGTCTCGACCGCCTCGGCGTACGCGCTCGGCCGGGTGGCCTACACCGTCTTCGGGCCGGAGTTTCTCGCCTCGACGCCGTACCTGACCGAGGTCGTCGTCACGGTCGGCTCGACGAGCGTCCTCGCGGGCAGCGCGCTGGCGGCGATCCAGCAGGACGTAAAGCGGATGTTCGCGTTCTCGTCGGTCGCCCAGTTCGGCCTGATCGTCGCGGCCTACGGCGTCCTCACCGAGACGGCGTTCGCGGGCGCGGTCTTCCACCTCCTCGGCCACGGGCTGTTGAAAGGGGGGCTGTTCCTCGCGGTCGCGGCCGTCGCGCTGTCGACCGGCGCGCGGACGGTCGACGAGTACGCGGGGCTGGCCGCCCGGCGGCCGCTGCTGGCCGGCACGATGTCGGTCATGCTCGTCGCGCTCGTCGGCGTCCCGCCGTCGGTCGGCTTCGTCGGCAAGTGGTACATCGCCATCGGCGCCGTCGAGGCCGAGGCGTGGCCGGTCGCCGCCGTCGTCTTCCTCAGCACGATGTTCACCCTCGCCTACGCCGCCCGCCTGCTGGAGAAGATGTACTTCACGCCGCCGACGCCGGTCGAGGCGCCCCACGCGCCCGGCGCGGTGGCGACCGACGGCGGTCGCGACCGGGTGACCACCGGGATGTGCGTCGTCCTCGTCGCCGTCGCGGTCGCCGCCGTCGTCTTCGGCTTCGCCGGCGGCGTCTTCTACGACTCGCTGCTCGGACCGTTCCTCGAAACGATCTCGATCGGAGGTGTCTAACCGATGACCGAACACGTCGTTACCGACCCGCGTCCGCTCGCCGCGGTTCTCGTCTCCGCCGCGGCCGTCGTCCTGATCGTCGCCTCGCACCGCCACCCGAACGTCCGCGAGGGGTGGTCCGTCCTCGCCGCGGTCTCGAAGTTCGCCATCGTGGCGAGCATGCTCCCCGGCGTCCTCTCGGGCACCGTCTACGAGTGGCACCTCGGGTGGACGTTCGTCGGCGGCGGCGACGCCGCGATCGAGTTCGCGCTGCGGGCCGACCCGCTCGGGATGCTGTTCGCGACGCTCGCGAGCTTTCTCTGGATCTTCACCGCGTTCTACGCGACGGGCTACATGCGCGGGTTAGACGAGCACTCCCAGACGCGCTTTTTCGCCGCGTTCGCGGCCAGTCTCTCGACGGCGGTGGGGATCGCCTTCGCGGCGAACCTCGTGACGATCTTCGTCTTCTACGAACTGCTGTCGCTCGTGACCTACCCGCTGGTCGCACACAACGAGGACCGCGAGGCGCGCGTGGCCGGCCGCAAGTACCTCACGTACACGTTCTTCGGCGGCGGGGTGTTCCTGCTGGCGGGGACGGTCATGGTCTACTGGCTCACCGCCGGCGTCGGCGAGCCGACGGTCGCGTTCGAGGCCGGCGGCATCGGGGCGCTCGCGGCGGCCGCGGCCGCCGACCCGCTCGCCGCGCGGGTCGCCTTCTACCTGCTGATCGCCGGCTTCGGCGTGAAGGCCGCGGTGATGCCGCTGCACTCGTGGCTGGCCGACGCGATGGTGGCACCGACGCCCGTCTCCGGGCTGCTCCACGCCGTCGCGGTCGTCAAATCCGGCGCGTTCGGGGTCGCCCGGGTGATCCTCGAAGTGTACGGCGTCGACCTCGTCGGCAGTTCCGACCTCGCCATCCCGCTCGACGCCGTCGGGCTCCCGTACGAGATGGGGATGAACGTCCCCGTCGCGGCGGTGGCGGCGTTCACGCTCGTCGCCGCGAGCATCATCGCGATGCGCAAAGACCACCTCAAACGCCGGCTGGCGTACTCGACGACCGCTCAACTGTCGTACATCGTCCTCGGGCTCTCTCTGTTGCACCCGTACGCCGTCCTCGGCGCGCTGTTTCACATCCCGGCGCACGCGTTCGGCAAACTGACGCTGTTTTTCTGTGCCGGCGCGATCCACGTCGAGACCCACACCGACTACATCAGCGAGATGGCCGGCATCGGCAAGCGGATGCCGCTGACGATGGGCGCGTTCGCCGTCGGCGCCGCCGGGATGGCCGGGATGCCCCCCGTCGCCGGCTTCGTCAGCAAGTTCTACATGCTGATCGGCGCCGGCGAGGTCGCCGGCGGCTACTGGCTCTTCGCCGCCGCGCTGTTGCTCTCGGGGCTGCTCAACATCGCCTACTTCTGGCCCGTCGTCTACACCGCGTTCTTCGAGAGCGAGGAGCGCCACGACGCCAAGCCGCTGCTCGAGTTCCCCCTCGGCGGCGAGCGGGAGTCCTACGTCGCCGCGGATGCCGCCGAGGAGCGCGTCGCCGCGGACGGGGGCGACCGCGAGGCGAGCGACGACCGCGACGACGGCGACCGCGAGGCCGACGAGGCGGCGTACGAGTACGCCGTCGACGAGTACCCGAGCGACCACGCCGACGAGTCGGTGCCGGAGGCGACGGCCGGTGAGCACGTCAGCGCCGTCGACCACCACGGCGACCGCGACGACGCCCACACCGGCGGCCCGCCGGCCGGCGGCTGGGCGCGCCGGTCGCCGCTCGGCGAGAGCACGTGGCTGATGCTCGTGCCGATCGCCGTCATCGCGACCGGCGCGGTCGTCCTCGGCATCGTGCCGGACTACGCGGTGTTCCTCGAACTGGCCGCACGCATCGTCGAGACGGTCACGGGGGTGACGGTCCCGTGACGGAGGTCGCCGGCCTGCCGCTGGCGGCGCTTTACCCGCCGGCGCTCGTGCTCGCCGCGGCGATCCTCGCGCTCGTCCTGCCGCGGGCGCTCGGCCACGCCGTCGGGGCGCTCAGCCTCGTCGCCGTCCTCGTCGTCTCGCTTACCGTCCCCGACGGGACGACCCTGACGGCCACCTTCCTCGGCTTCTCGGACGTCCGGCCGTTCTTCGTCGACGACTTCAGCCGGGTCGTCGGGGCCGGCCTCGGCTTCCTCGGGACGTTCGCCGTCGTCTACGCCTACTCGACCGACGCGAGCGAGGGGATGACGGCCATCGCGCTGGCGTACGTCGCCTCCTGTCTCGCGACGGCGTTCGCCGGCGACTGGCTCACCCTCGTGTTCGCCTGGGAGCTGATGGCGATCACCTCCACCGTGTTGGTCTGGCACCACGGCGGCGACGCCGTCCGCGCGGGCTTCCGGTACGCCATCGCCCACGGCATCGGCGGGACGCTCGTCCTGTTCGCGGTGATCGCCCACTACGCCCAGGTCGGCGAGTTCGTCTACGGCGCGGGCGCCGCCGGCATCGCCGTCGGGCTCCCGCAGTTGCTCGCCGCGCTCGGGGTCGGCGTCAACACCGCGTTCATCGGCCTGCACACGTGGCTGCCGGACACCTACCCCCGGCCACACGTCGCCGCGTCGGTGTTCCTCTCGGTGTTCACGACGAAGACGAGCGCGTACGTCCTCTACCGGGCGTTCCCCGAGGGCGAACTCGCGCTCGCGTACATGGGTGGGCTGATGGCCGTCTACGGCGCCGGCTTCGCGTTGCTCCAGCACGACATGCGCGCGCTGCTGTCCTACCACATCCAGGCCCAGGTCGGCTACATGGTCGCCGGCATCGGCATCGGGAGCGCGCTCGCGGCCGCCGGCGCGATGGGCCACCTGCTCAACAACGTCCTCTTCAAGAGCCTGCTGTTCATGGCCGTCGGCGTCATCATCTACCGCACCGGCGAGGAGGACCTGTACGAACTCGGCGGCCTCTGGCGCGAGATGCCCCTGACCGCCGTCGGCTTCTCGCTCGGGGCGCTCTCGATCACCGCCGTTCCCGGCTTCAACGGCTTCGTCACCAAGGGGATGATCCTCGACGCGGCCGATCCGGGCTACTACGGCACCCCCGAGTACCGGGCGGTGTACTACCTGCTGTTGCTCGGCGCCGTCGGAACGTTGCTCTCGTTCATCAAACTCGGCTACTACGCGTTCCTCCACGGCGAGAGCGACGTCGAGGTGGCGGACGCGAAGCCGGGCCAGACGGTCGCGATGCTCGCCGTCGGCGCCGCGTGTCTCGCGCTGGGGGTCTGGTGGCAGGGGCTCGTCGACTTCCTGCCGAACGTCCAGGGGACCGCGTTCACGTATTCCGGCGGCGAGAGCCACCTCCACCCCTACAGCGCGAGCCACCTCACCGAGACGGCGGGGCTGGTGGCCGTCTCGCTCGTCGGCTTCGTCGCGATCCGCAAGCCGCTGTCGAAACTCGACCTCACCGACCCCGCGACGGTCGTCGAACCGATCACGTACTACGCCGGCCGGTGGTCGATGCTCGCGGTCACGGAGACCTACCGGGCGGTCGACGCCGCCGCCGTCGCGCTCGTACGCCGGTGCTACTGGGTCGGCAACAACCCGGTGCTCGCCGTCGAGGCGGCCGCGCGGCGCCTGCCGAACTGGATGGTCGAGGTCGAGGGACGCCGCCCCGCCGACGGCGGCCGCCCGTCGACGATCCACCTCCGGGCGAGCATCGGCCACACCGTCCTGTTCCTGACGCTCGTGCTGACGATCGTCCTCTGGTTGCTGGTCTGAGCGGATTCGGCGTTCGAAACCGCCGCCATCCGGCTGTACGCCGACGCTACCGCCCCGCGTAGCCCGCCCCTAGCCCGGCGGCGCCTGCGGACCGCTCTCGGGACGCGTTCTGCCGGCCGACTCCCCGCGGCGCTCGCCGACCCGCTCGCGCGGGCCGCGAACGCCCCGCGCGGCTAACTCGCGGCTACCGCGCCCACATGGCTCGAATAACAATGGTTCGAGGTGGGGACGCCGCGAGTAGATGAGGGTAACCGCGACAGCGCCACCGACGACGCCGCGTTTCGACGACGGGACCGACGCGACGGTCGCACCTCCGGCGGGGTGATCCGGTGTACGGAGACAACACGGTCGCCGTCGTCGTCCCCGCGTACAACGAGGCGGGGTTCGTCGGCGACGTGATCGAGACGATGCCGTCGTTCGTCGACCGGATCTACGCCGTCGACGACCGCTCGACCGACGGCACCTGGGAGGAGATCGTCGCCCACGCACGGCGGCCCGCCGACCGGCGCGGGGGCGAGGGGGGCGAACCGGCCGCCGAGGACGACGCGGCCGCCGTCGAGGCGAGCCCCGACGCCGAGGGGGCGGTCGCCGACGGGGGCGCGACGGGGGACCCCGCGGTCGTCCCGATCCGTCACGCGGAGAACCGCGGCGTCGGCGCCGCGATCAAGACGGGCTACCGCCGCGCCCTCGAAGACGGAATGGACGTCACGGCCGTGATGGCCGGCGACGGCCAGATGGACCCCGACCAGCTCGACCGCCTGCTCGACCCGGTCGTCGAGGGGCGGGCGGCCTACGCGAAGGGCAACCGCCTCGACGGCAGCGCCCACCGCACGGAGATGTCGACCTGGCGGCTGTTCGGCAACCTCCTGCTGACGTTCCTGACGAAGGTCGCCAGCGGCTACTGGGAGATGCTGGACCCCCAGAACGGCTACACGGCCATCTCGCGGGCGGCGCTCGAAGCGGTCGACCTCGACCGACTCTACGACCGCTACGGCTTCGCGAACGACCTCCTCGTGTCGCTCAACGCCTGCGGGTTCCGGATCGCCGACGTGTCGATGCCCGCGGTCTACGGCGAGGAGCGCAGCCACATCCGGTACCGCTCGTTCGTTCCCTCGCTCTCGTGGCTCCTGCTTCGCGGGTTCGTCCGCCGGCTGGGCTACCGGTACGTCTTCGGGGAGTTCCACCCGCTCGCGCTGCTCTACGCCCTCGGGGCCGCCGCCAGCGCCGCCGCGGCCGCGGGGCTGGCGTGGGCCGTCCGCGTCCGGTCCGACGCCGACTCCCGGATCGCGGGCGTCCTCGCGTCGGTCGCCGTCCTCGTGCTGGGGGCGCTGTGTCTCGTCCTCGGGATGGTGTTCGACCGCGACGTCAACGAGGGAACGGTGGTGAGCGTCCGGTGACGATGCGGGTCGTCGTGACCATCCAGCACCCCGCGCACGTCCACTTCTACCGGAACGTGATCGACATCCTCGAGGACCGGGGCCACGAGGTGTTCGTCTTCGCCCGCGAGAACGACCTCGCGGTGCCGCTGCTCGAACGCTACGACCTCCCCCACGAGGTGCTCGCGGGGACACAGGACTCGCTGGCCGAACTGGCGAAGGTCCAGTTGAGCTACGAGTACCGCCTGCTCAGGCGGGCGCGGGAGATCGATCCCGACGTGATGACGGCCATCGGCGGCGTCGCCGTCTCGCACGTCGCCCCCCTCGTCGGCGCGCGCAGCGTCGTCTTCATCGACAACGAGGGCGTCGCCTCCCACCGGATCACGACGCCGTTCGCCCACGTCGTCTGTACGCCGCGGCGGTTCGAGGAGGAGTACGGCTCGAACCACGTCCGCTACGACGGCTACCACGAACTCGCCTACCTCCACCCCGACCGGTTTTCCCCCTCGCCGGATCGACTGCGCGAGCGCGGCGTCGACCCCGACGAGCGGTACTTCCTGTTGCGCTTCAAGAAGTGGGACGCGCTCCACGACGTGGGCGAGCGCGGCCTCTCCCCGCGCGGAAAGCGACGGCTGGTCTCGCTGCTCGCAGACGAAGGCGAGGTCTACATCACGAGCAGCGACGACCTGCCGCCGGACCTCGAACGCCACCGCCTGCCGGTGCCCCCGGACCTCGTCCACGACCTGCTGTACCACGCGGACCTGTACGCGGGCGACTCGGCGACGATGGCGACCGAGGCGGCCTGTCTCGGGACGCCCGCGGTCCGCATCCAGTCGTTCGCCGCGAGAGAGCGGGACATGAGCAACTTCGTCGAACTGGAGCGGCGGTACGACCTCCTCCGGTCGACCCCCGACGAGGAGACGGCGCTCGCGTACGTCCGCGACCTGCTGGACCCCGAGGCCCCCGACCGCTGGCGCGAGCGGCGGGCACGGCTCTTCGAGGAGAAGATCGACGTCGCCGCGTTCGTCGCCGAACTGCTCCGTGCACAGGCCGGCGAGTCGACGCTCGCCCGGCGGTCGGAGGTGCCCGCGCCGACGTGAGGGCTAGTCGGTCCCGGCGCCCGGGACGTCCTCGGCGACGACGATCGACCGTTCGAGGTACGACTCCCTGAGCGCCGTCCCCGGCGAGGTCGCGGCGCGCCGTCGCGAGCGCTCGCCGAGCGCCCGCCGGGCGCCGCCGGGCTTGAGGTAGCCGCCGTCGACGTCGACGTCGGCGTCCGCACAGAGGCGCTTGAGGATCGACCGGGCCCCCTCGGTCGTGATCGCCGGCGGGGGGATCGAGCGCTCGCGCGCGAGTTGACTCGCGGTGGTCCCGTCGAGCAACGCTTCGATCTCGTCGTCGTCGTGGCCGCGCTCGGCGAGGACCGACCGGACCCGGCCGGCGATGGAGGGGGCGTGCCGGGTGGGGAACAGCGGCCACTCGTTCGACGGCGGGTCGAGGACGACGCGGTACCGGCGCAGCGGCGTCCGCGCCGCCGCCGGCAGCAACACCTCCTCGAAGCGCTGGGAGGTGCCGAGCACGCGGATCGTCCCCGTGTAGAAGTCGACGTCGTCCCAGGTGGCGCCGCTGCGGCGGTCGTCGGCGGGCACGCGGAACAGTTCGCCGGCGCGGACGCCGGCGTGGGCCAGCACCGCGACCATCGCGTAGTCCCGCAGGCGGCCGAGGCGCTCGCGGCGGTCGTCGTCCTCGGCGTCGAGGGCCCGCTGGCGGACGTACTCCTCGAGGGTGCACCGTTGTTCGCGGGTCCAGAACTGCCCCTCCGAGCGCTCGGCGGCCGGCAGCGCCCGCTCGGCGGCCTCCGTCGCCGCCGGGTTCGATTCGAGGATGCCCCCGCGGACGCACCACGAGAGGAACGCGCGCACGACCGCGAAGTAGGTGTGGGCCGTCGACGCCGCGTACTCGCCGCGGTCGACCCGGTCGGCGAGGGTCGCGGCGTACGACCGGAGGTGTTCGACGTCGAGGTCGAACAGCGAGGTGGTCCCGTGTTCGGATTCGAGCCACGCGGTCCACCGCCGGAGGATCGACTCGGCGTTCGAGGCGTAGGTCCCGGCGCCCCGCTCGTCCGGGTCGCCGACGGCTTTCCGGCGGAGGTAGGCGGACACCGCGTCCTCGACCGCGACGTCGCTCACGCACCGATCACCCGCCGCGCCCGCCGACGCGACGCGGCGGGGTACGATCGGTCGGCCGGACGGTCGGCGATCATCTCTGGTCCGACGTACGTGATCGCCCTAAATCTGCCTTTCGGTCAGTCGGTTTCGGAAAGAAAGGAAACGGCCGGCCGGTCGGCTCAGTCGTCCGCGGTGACCGGTTCCGGGCGGTAGCCCCGGCTGATCGCCTTCCACCGGCCGGTCGAGAACCGGTAGTAGTTGATCGCGGCGGGGACGCCGGTCTCGGCGACGAACCCGAGGTACAGCCCCCACAGCCCGATCGCGGGGATCGACACCGCGGGGAGGGTGACGCCGACGAGGGGGACGGTGACCGACGGGATCGACAGCCCGGCCGCGCCGAGGTACGCGAGCGGGATCTCGACGCCGAACATGCCGAGAAACTGGCTGTAGAAGGGCCAGCGGGTGTCGCCGGTGGCGTCGAGGGCCCCGGCGGCGCTGCCGGCGACGCCCTGAAAGACGACGGCGACGCAGGCGGCGTAGACGAGCGTCACGGCCGTCGGGATCGACAGTTCGCTCGGGTCCTCGGTGAACGCGAGAGTGATCGGCTCCGCGAAGAGGAAGACGATCGTCGCGGAGACGACGTAGACCGCGACGGCGAAGCGGACGATCTCGCGGCCGTAGCGTTCGGCGGTCCCCTCGTCGCCGGTCCCGAGCACCTGCCCGACGAGGCTCGACGCGGCCAGCCCGAACCCCCAGCCGGGCGTGTTCATGACCCCCCAGATGCGCCGGACGATGACGTAGGCGGCGACCGTGTCCCGGCCGAAGATGTCGACGATGGCGAGCATGGGGAACTCCGCGACGGTCCAGACGAGGTTGCGTCCCATCACGGGGAGGCCGATCGTGATCAGGTCGCGGATCGTCTCGGGGTCGACGTAGCGGCCGACCGGGTCGACCGCGACGGGGAACCGCCCGGCGCCGGGGAGCCGACCCGCGACGAGGCCGGCCGCGAACGCCGTGGTCACGACGACGTTCGAGATGACGGTCCCCAGCGCGGCGCCGGCGACGCCCATCTCGAAGCCGAAGATCAGGGCGGCGTTGAGCACGACGTTGACCATCGCCCCGCCCGCCCGGAGGAGCATCGGCGTCCGGGCGTCGTCCATCCCGACGAAGACGCGGCTGCCGATGAGGTTGAGGCCGGCAAACGGGATGCCGAAGCCGACGATCCGCAGGTACGTCGCCCCGTAGGCGACGGCCTCGGGGTCGTCGCTGATGAGCGAGATCAGTTCGGCGGGGTACGTCCAGAAGACGGCCGTAATCGGCAGGGAGACGGCGACGACGAGGAACGCGCTCGACCGCACCGCCTGGGCGAGGCCGCCGTACGCGCCGGCGCCGTAGCGCTGGGAGACCAGCGCGATCGTCCCGGCGGCGATCCCGCCGCCGATCGAGAACGCGAGCCCCCAGAACGGCGAGGCGAAGCCGACGCCGGCGATGGCCGCCGAGCCGAGGGCGACCCCCACCATCGCGACGTCGACGGCGTTCTTCGACATCCGGGCGATGCCGGTGACGACACGCGGCCACGCGAGGTCGGCGGTACGCCGCGCTCGCTCGGCCTCGATCAGCCCGGCTCGCGCCAGCGCGAGTCCGATCCAGAGGATCGACAGCCGGATCGGATTCGGGACCCGTCGTGCCACGAGAATCGGCCGATCCTTGACTACCCCCGCAAAAAGACCTTCCCGACCCGGCAGGGTCGACCGGTTTCGAATCGATACCCATTCGCACGCGACCGGCGGGGCGACGGCACGTCGTCCACGTCGCCCCCGGCGCTACTCGCCGGAGGCCGCCGTCCCCGTCTCCGAGAGCCGTCGCTCGTACTTCGCGAGCGCCTCGTCGAGCGCCGCCGACGCGTCGACGTCGACGGCCTCGCAGACCGAGAGCAGCGAGAACAGCGCGTCGCCCAGTTCGTCGCGTGCGACCGCGACGTCGTCGGGGCTCGCGCCGTAGTCGGTCGACTCGTTTACCTCCGTGGCGACCTCGCCGACCTCCGAGACGAGGTCGAGGACGCGGTTCTCGGGCGCCGCGTCGAGGTCGTACGTTTCGAGGAACGTCGCGACTCGATCCTGTTCGTCCATGGGTCGTGGGGATTTCGACGGCGTCGGCAAAAGCGTCTCGGCCACGGTCGCGTCACCGGACGACCAGCACCGGGACCGAGGCGGCCTCGAAGACCCGGTCCGAGGTGCCACCCCGGAGGAGCCGATCCAGTCCGCGCCCCCGGCCCACGACCACGAGGTCGACGTCGTGGGCGTCGACGTAGTCGAGGATCGCCCGGTGGCGCAGCCCGTGGGTGACGGCGGTCTCGACGTCTTCGAGTCCCGCCTCCCGCGCCGTCGCCGCGACGTGGTCGACCGCGTCCCGGCCGATCGATTCGAGGTCCTCGAAGTCGACGCCGGGCGCGATGGCCGACGAGTTGACGACGTACAGCGCGTGCAAACGCGCGTCGTGGACGGTTGCCAGTTCGATCGCCTCCTCGATCGCCCGCTCGGCGCCGGCCCCGCCGTCGGTCGCCACCAGGATCGCGTCGTACATCGGTCGACGGTTCGACGCGGAGGGTGAAAATCCTCGCCCCCGAACCGGGATACGCTTTTGGCCCGGGTCGACGAACCCCCTCGCATGGCCCACCGCGTCCTGGTCGCGCTCGACGGCTCCGCGCAGTCCGTCGCCGCGTTCGAACACGCAGTCGAGACGTTCCCCGACTCGACGATCGTCGTCTTCCACGCGCTCGACCCCTTCGACGCCGACCCCGAGGGGGAGACGGCCCAGCCGCTGACCGACGCGTGGCACGAGGCCGAACGCGAGCGGGCCGAGCGGCTGTTCGACCGCGCCCTCGACGCGGTCGGCGTCGACCCCGACGGCGTCGAGCGCGAGACCAGCGTCGGCCCGCCCGCGGAGACCATCGTCGCCTTCGCCGAGGAGAGCGACGTCGACCACGTCGTGCTGGGGAGTTACGGTCGCGGCGGGGCCTCGCACCTCCACCTCGGGAGCGTCGCCGAGGTCGTCGTCCGGCGCGCCCCGGTCCCGGTCACCGTCGTCCGGTGACCGCGCCCTCGTCGGAACCGCTCACCCGTCGACGCCGTCGAGGTGGCCGAGTCGCTCCGCGAGACACGCTTCCTCGTCCGGATTCACGGCCCGCAGATCGCCGAGCCCCGGCGTCGCGACCCCTTCGGTCTCGAACAGTTCGACCGCCGCGAGGACGGTCGTCTCCGGATCGAGGTCGAACTCCGCGGCCGCGTCGATCGTCCGCTCGCCGTCGACGCCGCCGACGGGTTCGACGATGGTCCCGACCGCGCCGTCGCCGGAATCGAACGCGATCGAGAGGATGACGTCAGCGTAATCGCCGACGATCCGGACCCGTCCGCAGTCGAGGAACGTGACCCGCTTGCCGGCCTTCCCGTCGCCCGCGGACGCCGGATCGTCGGCGTCCGCGCCGCGCTTCGCTTTCGAGCCGTCGCGGCCGTCGGCTGTCCGGTCGTCACAGCCGGTCGGTTCGTCGTCGGCGTCGGCGCCGGCGTCGTCGTCGCGATCCGCTCCCGTCTCGTCGGCCGCGTCCGCCGTCCGGGCCGGCCGCTCGCGGTCGTCGGCCGCGCGGTCGCGCTTCCGCCGGGCGACGGCGGCGGCCGCCGGGCCGACCGTCGCCGTCGTCGCCGTCGCGAGCAGGAATCGCCGCCGGTGGGGCGCTGTCATGGCGCCGGCTTTACCGACTCCGCCCATCAATCATTGTTCCCTACACCGGGACTCTCAGGCCGGACGAGGGGAGTAGCCCCCGGTTTCCTCAGTCGCCGGCGCTCGTGCCGTCGCCGTCGGGTTCGACGGTCGTCTCGCGCTCTTCGACCGAGTCGAACGGCGACGCGGGGCCGTCGCCGCCGAGTTCGGCCTCGACCTTCTCGGTGAGCAGGTCGACGGCCATCCGGTTTGCACCTTCGGGGATGATCACGTCGGCGCGTTTCTTCGTCGGCGCGACGAACTGCTCGTGCATCGGCTTGACCGTCCCGAGGTACTGCTCGATGACCCCTTCGAGGTCGCGGCCGCGATCGATGACGTCTCGCTGGATGCGCCGGAGGATGCGGACGTCGGCGTCGGTCATCACGTACACCCGGAGGTCGAGCATGTCGAGGACCGCCTCGTCGTACAGCGCGAAGATCCCTTCGAGGACGATCACGTCCGTCGGTTCGACGCGGACCGTCTCGTCCTTGCGGTTGTGCCGTTCGAAGTCGTACTGGGGCATCTCGACCGGCTGGCCCATCGTCAGCGCGTCGAGGTGCTCGCGCAGGAGTTCCCACTCGAACGCCGAGGGGTGGTCGTAGTTGACCGTCTTCCGTTCCTCGTAGTCGAGGTGCGAGAGGTCCTCGTAGTAGTTGTCGACCGGAATCCGGGTGACGGCCTCGCCGACGGTGTCGGCGACCTCCCGAGCGACCGTCGTCTTGCCGGCCCCCGTCCCCCCCGCGATGCCGATGACGAACGACGGAATGCTCATCGTCCGAACGTGGTAAGCGACGGTTAAGAAGGCCCTGATCCCGTCTCGCGCCGAGAGAATCGCCCCACTGGGAGGAGGTCGGACCGCGTTCGACCCGCTCACGCGGGGCCGCCCCGAGCGCCGACGAAACACTGACGGAGCGCGGTTGCGACCTCGACGCCATGAACGAAGCCGACGCCGTCGAGCGGGTCGACGAACCGGTCACCGTCGCCTCGCTCGCCGACGACCTGCGCGCACTCGGGGTCGAGGCGGGCGACACCCTCCTCGTCCACTCGTCGCTGAGCGAACTCGGCTGGGTCGCCGGCGGCGCGCAGGCCGTCGTCGAGGCCCTGCGGACGGTCGTGACCGACGCGGGGACGCTCGTGATGCCGACCCACTCGGGCCAGTACTCCGACCCCGCGGCGTGGTCGAACCCGCCGGTCCCGGAGTCGTGGGTCGACATCATCCGCGAGTCGATGCCGCCGTTCCGGCCGGCGGTCACGCCGACGCGGGGGATGGGCGCCGTCCCGGAGTGCTTTCGCACCTACCCGGACGTCGTCCGGAGCGACCACCCGACCGTCTCGTTCGCGGCGTGGGGCGCCGACGCCGAGGCGGTCGTCGCCGACCACGCCCTCGACGACGCCCTCGGCGAGGGGTCGCCGCTGGCGCGCATCTACGAGCGCGACGGCCGGGTGCTCCTGCTCGGCGTCGGCCACGACAGCGACACCTCGCTGCACCTCGCGGAGTACCGGGCCGAGATTCCGACGGCGACCGTCTCCAACGCCGCGGCCGTCCTCCGGGACGGCGAACGGGTCCTCGCGGAGTACGAGGACATCGAGACGAGCACCGAGGACTTCCCCGACCTCGGCGCGGCCTTCGAGCGGGAGGTCGGCCTCGCGGAGGGGCCCGTCGGCGCCGCGACGGCGAAACTGGCGAGCCAGCGGGCGCTGGTCGACTTCGCCGTCGAGTGGTTCGAGGCGAACCGGTGACGCCCGCCACGTTCGATCGCGATCGTCTCGCGGAAGGTATTTACGACGCGAGAGGGGTGTCGACGGCATGTCGGATTCCGGAACGCCGTCCGACGGCCGGCCGTCCCGCGACGGCGAGGAGGTCCGCGCGATGGTGCTCGGCACGTACCACATGGACGAGCCGGGGCTGGACGCGGCGACCCTCGACGTCGACGACGTCCTCGTGCCGCGCCGGCAGGCCGAACTCGAGGAACTGACCGACTCGCTCGCCCGCTGGAACCCCGACCGCGTCGCCGTCGAACGGCCCTACGACAGGGCCGACGCCGTGAACGCCCTCTACGACGAGTACCGCGCCGGCGAGCGGGCGTACGACCGCGAGGAGGAGATCGACCCGCCACACCCCTTCCGGAACGAGCCGGACACCGAGTGTCGCAGCGAGGTCGTCCAGATCGGCTTCCGGCTCGCCGAGAAGCTGGACCACGAGCGCGTCTCCCCGATCGACAGTCCGACGAAGCTCGGCAACGAGGAGGTCGAGGCCCTGCGCGAACGGGGGTTCGAACCGGAGACGAAGGTGTCGGCGTCGCTTCCGGACCCCGAGGAGAGGGTCCGGGAGTGGGGGCGGCGACTGGCCGACTCCTCGATCGTCGAGTTCCACCGGTGGCTGAACCGCGAGGAGCAGGTCTCCGCGAACAACGAGGCGATGTTCGACGAGTACCTCCGACTCGGCGAGGGCGACAACTTCGGCGGCCCGCGGCTGCTCGCGACCTGGTACGAGCGAAACCTCCGGATGGTCCACGCGCTCTGGCGCGCGATCGAACCGGACGACCGGCGGGTGCTGGTCCTCGTCGGGAACGGGCACGTGCCCGTCCTCCGGCACCTCTTGGAGGAGACGCCGACGTTCCGTCCGGTCGGCCCGCGTTCGCATCTGTGACGGCGATTCCCACCGCGCCGAACCGACCCCCGACACTTGAGTACGCGCGGGCCGTCGCCTCCCCCATGCGCCTCGGAATCATCCTCGAGACGAACGACCCGGAACGCGTCTGGAACGCCTTCCGACTCGCGAACACCGCCCTCGACGCCGACCACGACGTCGAGGTGTTCCTCCTCGGCGACGGCGTCGACGCCCCCGACCTCGAACACGAGAAGTTCAACCCCCACGGCGTGATGGTCAAGTACACCCGAAACGGCGGCGAACTCCTCGCGTGCGGGACCTGCCTCGACTCCCGCGACATCGAACCGGACGACCTCCGGCCCCGCTCGACGATGGGAGACTGCCTCCGCGTCGTCGAAGACGCGGACGAAGTCCTCACGATCGGCTGACCCCGGAGCGCGGTCAGTCGGCGCTCCCCGGTGCGGCGTCCGGCGAGTCCGCCCGCAGCGGGTTCGGCCCGGCGGTGGCCGTGACCAGCCGCAGGTAGCTGCCGGCGTTCGTCAGGAGCTTGTTCTCCGCCTTCCGGAGGTGCTCCTCGAACGTCGAGCGGGCCACGGCGGTCCGCTCGGCCAGCTCGCGCAGCGACGTCCCCCGCGGCTGTTCGTAGTAGCCGTTCTCGAGGGCCAGTTGCAGCGCCGCAAGCTGCCGGTCGGTCAGCCCCTCGAACAGCTGGTCGACCGGCGCCAGCATGCTGTGGGAGATCCGCTGTTCCGCGATGGCGGTCTTCGAGAGCAGGTCGATGTCCCGGTCCGCCTCGAGGTCACGCAGCAGCGCCCGGACGTCGGCCTCGTCGAACGCGACCACCGTGTAGTGCTCCCAGCCCTGACGGTGGATCGTCGGCGGCTGGTAGAGGCAGTCGTGTTCCTCGAACCGCTCCAGAATCGACCCTTCGAGCGAGCAGAGACAGGACTGCGTGACGACGTGCAGGCCGGTCTCGTCGATCGATTCGTGGAGGATCGTTCCCAGTTCGTCGATCTCCTCGAGTAACTCCTCGGTCGGCGACTCCGGGGACGTGATCTCGATCACCTGGCAGTCGCTCAGGTACCACTCGCGGATCGTGAGGTCCGGGTGTCGCTCCGAGATCTCGCGGTACGGACACTCGTGTTTGACCCGGAACGAGGCTTCGTAGAGGCTCATATCCGTACCGACCGTCCGAAGATCATTAACGGTACCGGTCATGGCCGGCAGTACCTATATTCTACTAGTTCTCTTACGGGTGAACATCGATGTCGGAGATCAGTCCCGAGGAACTCGACGAACGAGTACGGGCCGGCGGGGACGACCCGCTCGCGCTCGACGCTCGCCACGAAGCGGAGTACGACGACCGGCAGAGTCCGGACAGCCTCAACGTCGACGGCGACGACGAACTGACCGGCCGCGAACCGGGTCCGAACAACTGCGCGGCCGAGTGACCCATGGGCACGGAATCCGATCTCACACAGGGCATCCGCGAACACGTCGGGCAGTTCTCGCTGCACGTCCTGCTGGTGTTCGCGACCGGGCTGACCATCGGCTCCGAGCGCACCGTTGTCCCCGTCCTGGGCGAGGACCTCGGCGTCGAGTCGTTTCTGGTCATCGGCTCGTTCGTCGTCTCCTTCGGCTTCGTCAAGGCCGTGCTCAACCTCTACGCCGGCAAGTGGGGCGAGGAGTACGGCCGCAAGCCGGTCCTCGTCCTCGGCTGGGCGACCGCACTTCCCCTCCCCGTGATCCTCATCTTCGCCCCCAGTTGGGGCTGGATCACGGTCGGGAACGTCCTGCTGGGCGTCAACCAGGCGCTGACCTGGAGCATGGCGATCAACGCCAAGATCGACCTCGCGGGGCCGGAACAGCGCGGCCTCGCGGTCGGCATCGACGAGTCGTTCGGCTACACGGGCGTCGCCGTCGGCGCGTGGCTCACGGGCGCCATCGCCGCCCGGACGGCCCTCCGGCCGGAGCCGTTCTACTTCCTCGCCGTCGTCGTGGTGCTCGCGCTGCTCGTCTCGATCTTCCTGATCGAGGAGACGGTCCAGTACGCCCGTCTGGAGGGCGACGACGACCACCACGACGCGAACCTGCCGTTCGGCGAGGTGCTGAAGCGGGCGACCTACGGCGACCGGACGCTGTTCGCGGCGGCGCAGGCGGGCCACGTCGAGAACTTCGTCGACACGCTGTTCTGGATCGCCGTGCCGCTGTACCTCACGAGTCGGGACCTCGGCATCGAGGCCGTCGGCGTCGTCGTCGGCGTCCACAGCGCGATGTACTTCCTCCAGATCGGTACCGGCGGCCTCGCCGACCGCATCGGGCGGCGCCCGCCCGTCGTCTGGGGGATGTTCCTCGCCGGCGCCGGCGTCCTCGGGATGGTACTCGTCGACGGCTACCTCCCGTGGGCCGTCCTCGCCGGCGTCTCCGGTCTGGGGATGGCGCTGCTCTACCCGAACCTGATGACCGTCCCCGGCGACGCCGCCCACCCGACGTGGCGGTCGGCGGGGATGGGCGTCTACCGGATGTGGCGCGATTCGGGGTACGGCGTCGGCGCGATCCTGATCGGCCTCTCGATGGAGTTCGTGAACCTCGAAGCCGCGTTCTACGCGACCGCGATCCTGATGTTCGCCTCCGGCGCGGTCGTCTACCTGTGGATGGAGGAGACCCACCCCGAGTTCGGCACCCACGAACCGCCGGCCCCCGCCCCGGAACCGCCCCGCGGGGTGACGGCCGAGGACTGAGGTTCGGACCTGTCCGTCGAGCGAACGGATCCCGTCGCGATAGCGGCGTTCGCAGCGGCGTCGGACGGGCCACGAGTGCAGTCCGGGAGCCGATCGTGAACCCGTCCGGCCCCCGTTCGGCAGGATCGCCCCGTCTTCCGCGAACGAAACGCGGACCCCTTGCTCTCCCACTCCGGTGAACTGGCTCACCCGAGCCGCCTCGTACGTCGGCTGCTGCCGATTCTCTCGCCGTTCGGCCTCGTTCAGGTAGCTGACGTCCGTGTCGCTATGTGGCGAACCGAAGGTGGCTTCCTCCCACGGAAGTCACAAAATCACGGGATAGGCGCCTCGGTTCGAGTATGCGGATGAACCCGGCCGGACGTCGGTAGATACCCTCTCAGAACAGGCCGACGACGAATCCTGCCCCCATGATGATGAGGACGGCGGCGGAGAACGCCGGGAGGTACGGTGTGTACTGCTCGACTCTCTCCTCGGAGTGGTGGTAGCCCGCAATCAACAGCATCGTCAGTCCGACGATACCCACGATGACCGTGAGAGCGTACGCACTCATCAGTTCGATGCAGTAGTTCGACCCGGCACAGAGCGCGATGATCTCGAACTCCTCTTCGTGTGCGAACCCGAGGACGAACGCGAACCACGCGATGCCGAGAAGCCCCCGGTCGGCGGCCTCGTCGAGGTCATCGTGTGAGTGAGCGTGCCCACCGACGAACGGGACGTACCGTTTTAGACGGGAGGGGAGTCCACCGCCGTCGTGGTCGTGCGAATGGCCGTCGTCGTGGTCGTGCGAATGGCCGTCGTCGTGGTCGTGCGTATGGTGGTGATGCTCGTCCGAATCGTGTTCTTGGTCGTCCGGGTGTCCGTGATCGTGGTCGTGGTCGTTCCCGTGGGAGTGGCCGTGGAAGTACTCGCGGATGCCGAGGCCGATCAGCAGGACACCGGCCACGAGACTGACCGGCCCACCGATCCGGAAGCCACCGAGTATCGTGATCGGTTCGTTGACCTGTGTGAGGTCGAAGTAGCCCTTCGCGTAGAAGAACACTCCCACCATCGCAATACTGCTGACGAGGTGGCCGACGCCGATGATGAAACTCGCCGCGAACCCGTAGGCCCACTTGTTGGCTTGATCGAGCGCGTACGAGGCGGCAACTGGCCAGCCGTGGCCCGGTTCGAGGCCATGAACGGCACCGAGTGCGACCGCACCTACGAGCGGACCGAGCAGTTCGTTGGGGAACATCGCCTCACCTGGTACTCAGAAACGGCTGACTTTAGGGATTGTTAATATCGAACGAGGGGATTCGTCATAACGAGTCTCTTGTAGCTGCACGGTACAGTACCGGGTAATGAGAACGAGTTTCAACATCCCCGACGACGTAGTCGAGGAGTTCGACCGAGTATGGCAGGACGAGGGGATCGGAAATCGGTCACGGGCGGTGAGAGAAGCGATGCTGGAGTTCATCGAAACCCACTCTCGCCTCGAAGATACGACCGGCGAGATCGTCGCGCTCGTCGGTTTCGACTACCGCCACCACGAGGTAATTCAGGAACTCCACGCTGTCCAACACGAGTATCAGGACGTTATCCTCAATACGAGCCACACGCATCAAGGCGAGTGGTGCCTCGAATCGCTGTTCTGTCGCGGGGCCGCCGAGCGGGTCCGTGAGCTTACGTACCGGCTCCGTGATTTCGACGGTGTTCGCAGGGTGAAGGTGATGGTGATCCGGGATAACGTCGAATAAACTGCCCTCTTCGTCGAAGCGACTCGTTCGTACACTCGGTTTCGCTCTCGCCGATCGAGCGAGAAACGAAAGGGCAACTGCCGAAAGAAGATTTGGCTACCCGACCAGCAACGGAAACCCCCCGGATTCGACTACCGGTTCTCTCGCTGCTCTACTTTGTTCAGTTCGATAACTCACGTTGCACTGTTTCGTGTATTTTTCCGGTTTTTCGCTACGTTAGCTCAGCTTTCGACCGAGCGAATGAGCTTCGCATTAGGATTTTTAAGCGTGCATGTAGTACTGTGTACTAAGATGGCGACGAAAACGATTTCACTCGACGAGGAAGCCTACGAGCGGCTGAAAGCCCGAAAAAAAAGAGGGTGAAAGCTTCAGTGAAACCGTCAAGCGCCTTGCGGGAGAACGGTCGTGGAACGAGGTCACAGGGATTCTCTCCGAGGACGAGGCGGCGGACCTCGAGGCCGCTATCGAGGAGGGACGAACGAAGTCCAGCGAACGGAGTGACCGCCTCACAGCAGCGTTAGACGAAGTTGGAGATGACGAGACATCGGAATGATTCAGGACACATCGTTCATTATCGACTTATTACGTGGCGATGAAAACGCAAAACGAATTCTCGATATCGTCGAAAAAGAAGCGCGGCCACAAAAAGTGTCCTCCGTGACGGTTTTGGAACTCTACGAGGGCGTTGTTCGGTCTCAAACGCCGGAGACGAAGCGGGAGCGAATTCTCGAGATACTGGAAACGAAGCACGTCGTGAGTGCCGACCACACCGTGATGCGAAAAGCCGGAAAACTCTCCGGTAAGCTAATCAATGGCGTCGAACGGATTGAGCGAGAAGACTGTATTATCGCTGCGACTGCGCTTCTCAACGACGAACCAGTTATCACGAGAAACACCAAGCACTTCGGACGTATCGACGGCCTCGAAGTACGGACGTACTAGGGCTATGATTGTGTGAGGTGTTACCTGTTTTCACGCTGCTCAACTTTGTTCAGTTCGATCAACAGCCGAAAGATCGCTTTCACGAGGTTCGCGTCGACGTCGAAGCGGTCGGCGTTCTCGCCCGCGCGTTCCATCACGCGCACTTCCTGCTTCTCGTCGGTCGTCGGCAGCCCTTCGGCGGACTTGACCCGTGCGATGGTGTCGGCGACGTACGTACGGCGGGCAATGAGTTCGACGATGTCGCGGTCGATCTCGCGGATCTCCTCGCGGAGTTCGTCCAGATCCATCTCCTCGGGGGTTCGGTTCTCGCCTCCGTCGGTCGTAGCTGCGTCGTCTCCTGTCATGTCGTGGTCGCTCCGTCGGACCGCGTCGCGAGCAGTCGCGTCGTCCCCGGGCGGTCCTCCCAGCGGTCCCGGACCGTCGCCAGCGCCTCGCGCTCGCCGACGGCGACGTAACTCGGGCCGGTCCCCGACAGCGAGACGCCCGCGGCGTCGGGGAGGGCATCGAGCAGCGGCGCCGTCGGGAAGCCGAGCGCGCCGCAGAAGGCGAAGCCGTTGACCGTCATCGCCTCGGCGTACCGGCCGTCGAGGGCGAGTTCGGCGACGA
This sequence comes from Salinilacihabitans rarus, assembly GCF_024296665.1. Lineage (NCBI taxonomy): Archaea > Methanobacteriati > Methanobacteriota > Halobacteria > Halobacteriales > Natrialbaceae > Salinilacihabitans > Salinilacihabitans rarus. Next base: position 985,900 of record NZ_CP100762.1, read on the forward strand.
GGTCCGCCACCGGGGCGATCCGCTCGCAGGCGGCGACGTCGGCGTCGGCGCTGAACGCCTGCTCGGGCGGCGTGTAGACGACCGCGTGCCAGTCGACCGCCTCGCGGGCGAGCAGTTCGTCGCGCGTATTGTCGGTGACGGTCACGCCGCCGAGCATGCTGGCGCTGGCGTCGTCGAACGCGCCGGTCACCGTCACGCCGGCCTCGCGCGCCGCGTACACGCCGAGTCGACAGGCGTCGACCCGGTCGACGGCGTCGGCGATTTCGAGGGCGTCGAGGGTCGCCAGCACGGCCGCGTTCGCCGCGGCGCTCGAACTCTTCAGCCCCGCGGCCAGCGGCACCTCGCTCTCGGTGTGGACGCGCGCGCCGACGTCCCGTCGCTCACGTCCCGCCGCCGCCGCGTGGCGGTCGAGGGTGACCGCGACGCCGCGCTCGATCAGTTCGGCGTCCGCCTCGGGGTCCTCGGCGATCGTGCCCTCGATCTCGCCGTCGTCGGTGAGGTCGACCGTCGCGGTCGTCTCGAGGTCGATCGCGAACGCCGACCCGGTGCCCGTCGCGAGCGCGTTCAGTACGGTGCCGGCGGCGGGGGCGACTGCCCGACCGTCCATAGAGGGAGTCTCTCGAAGGGATACTTACGGCTGGCGGTCGGTGCGGTTCTGGCCGGGTTCCGGCGACGGATGCGGGCCGGGAGCGGTCGGAAACGGCAAGTGTCCGGGCGAGCGACGTAGAGACGATGACGCCCGAATCGCTGCGAGCCGAGATGCCGGCGCTCGAGGACGTGACGTACCTGAACTTCGGCGCGGCCGGGCCCAGCCCCCGCCGGGTCGTCGAGGCCGCGGAGTCGTTCCTCGAACACCACGAGTACGTCGCCCCCGGACGCGAGGGGCCGTACACGGCCGCGTTCGACGCCTACGACGACGCGCGGGCGACCGTCGCCGACTTCCTCGGCGCGAGCGAGGGGGAAGTCGCGCTCACGGGGAGCACGACCGACGGCATCAACCGGGTCGGCTGTGCGCTCCAGTGGGAACCCGGGGACGTCGTCGTCCGGACCGACCTCGAACACCCCGCGGGGATCCTGCCGTGGCAGCGACTCGAACGGCTGGGCGTCGAGGTCCGGGTCGTCGAGAGCGAGCGCGGCCGCCTCGACCTCGACGCCTATCGCGAGGCCGTCCGCGGAGCGAAACTCGTCTGCTTCAGCGCGCTCACGTGGAACTACGGGACCCACCTGCCGGTCGACGAACTCGTCGAGATCGCCCACGACGCGGGCGCGCTCGTCATCGTCGACGCGGTGCAGGTCCCCGGCCAGACCCCGCTTGCCGTCGACGAGTGGGGCGCCGACGTCGTCGCCGCGGCGGGCCACAAGTGGCTGCTGGGAACCTGGGGCGCCGGCTTCCTCTACGTCGATTCGGCGGTCGTCGACCGGTTCCAGCCCCGGGCGGTCGGCTACCGGGGCGTCGTCGACCCCGGCGACCCGGACCCCGAGTTCGAACCCGGCGCCCGGCGGTTCGAGATCGGTACCGCGAACCCGGCGCCACACGTCGCCCTCGGGACGGCGATCGAGACGGTCGAGGCGATCGGCGTCGAGGAGATCGACGCCCGGATCGCGACGCTCGCGGGCCGTCTCGCCGACGCCGTCCCCGACGAGCGGCTCCTGAGCCCCGCGACGCCGGAGTCCGGGCTGGTGACGATCGACGTCGACGACCCCGAGGCGACGGTCGAGCGTCTCGCCGACGAGGGGATCGTCGTGCGGTCGCTACCCGCTCCCGACGCGATCCGGGCGTCGATCCACGCCGTCACCACCGAGGCGGAGGTCGACGCCCTCGTCGAGGCGCTCGAACCGGAGTGGTGAGCGATCAGAATTGTACGCCGCCTACAAAGGTCTTATGCTACTCTAGGACCAACCCGGAGGCAGAACGATGCCCGACTCGATGATCGAACAACTGCAGCGGGACATGGAGTGTGAGGGGTTGCTGGAGTGTTTCCACGGGTTGAAACAGCTGGACAAGGAGTGTTTCCGGGTGCTCGTCGATAGCGACGAGCCGTTGACGATCGACGAGGTCGCCGAGGCGGTCGACCGCGAGCGCTCGACGGCCTACCGCTCGATCCAGCGGCTGCTCAAGGCGGGGTTCATCCAGAAAGAGCAGGTCAACTACGATCAGGGCGGCTACTACCACGTCTACTCGCCGACGGACCCGTCACAGATCGCAGACGACATGCAGCGGCTGCTCAACGACTGGTACGCCAAGATGGGCCAGCTCATCCAGGAGTTCGAGGACAAGTACGAGCAGGCCGACGAACGCCCCGTCGCCGTCGACGGCTGACCGGTCCGTTCGAGAGCGCGGTTCGCGATCAGGCGAACTGGTCGATCAGCCCTTCGAGCGTCCCCCGGTCCTGAACGCCGACGAGGCGTTCGACCGGTTCGCCGTCGGCGTAGAGCACGAGCGTCGGGACGCCCTGGACGCCGAGCTGTCGGGCGAGGGTCTGGTGGGCGTCGACGTCCACCTTCGCGACCGCGGCGTCGGTCTCGGCCGCGAGCGCCTCGACCGTCGGTTCGAGCATCTGGCAGGGGCCACACCAGTCGGCGTAACAGTCGACGAGGACGACCCCGTGGGTTTCGACGACGGATTCGAGGTGGTCGCCGCCCTCGATCGGAATCGGCTCGTCGGGGGCGCCGGCGTCGGTCGCGGCCGCCTCCGACCCGTCGCCGCCTTCGAGGCGGTTCATCAGTTCCCGTTTCTTTTGCTCCCTGATCCGTTCCCGTTCCTCGTCGAGCGTGTCGCTCATCGCGTCGACGTACGGGCCGAACCGACATAATGGTTGTGTGTCCGGCGAGCAATATAGCCCGGGCGGCGCGTCCCGGATCGACGGCCGAGCGGGCCCGGTATTCGATTCGATCGCGGATGCGCGCACGGAGCGACCGAACGCAGTCGCCTTCCGGGTCCCGTTCCGTGGCGGTCGAACCGACGGGACGCCGTCGTTCGTCCGCCGCTCCGCCGTTTCCCACTATATTGGAATACCCGCACAATATTATATGGGGTCGGCGCCTACCATCAACCGGAGACCGTACACGATGACCGAACCGCAACTCGACACCGACGTAACGATCGACTCGCGCGGCGCGTCCTGCCCGGGGCCACTGATGGACCTCATCGGGAAGGTGAAGACGCTCGACCCCGGCGCCGTCGTCGAACTACAGACCTCGACGCGCAACTCGACGACTGACGTCCCCGAGTGGCTCGACGAGGCCGGCCACGAACTCCTCGAGATCGAAGAGCACGACGACTACTGGAGCATCTACCTGGAGGTGTCCTGATGCACCGAATCGCCGTCGTCGGCGGCGGGACCGGCGGGACGGTCCTCGCGAACCGGCTCGCGAAGGAACTGCGGTCCGAGATCGACGCCGGCGAGGTGGAGGTCCGGCTAATCACCGACGACCCGGACCACGTCTACAAGCCGACGTTCCTGTACGTCCCGTTCGGCAAGAAGACGGTCGACGACGCGAAGCGACCGATCGCCGACCTGCTCGACCGGCGCGTGACCCTCGAAATCGACGAGGTCGCCGGCGTCGACACGGAGGCGAAGAAACTGCAGTTCGCCGACGGCTCGCTGCTCGCCTACGACCAGCTCGTGCTGGCGACCGGGGCCACCCTCGAACCCGAGGCCGTGCCGGGGCTCGCCGAGGGCGGGCACCACTTCTACGGCCCCGACGGGGCCGAGCGCCTGCGGGACGCCCTCGCCGAGTTCACCGAGGGCCACCTCGTGTTGAGCGTCGTCGGCGTGCCGCACATGTGCCCGGCCGCGCCCGTCGAGTTCGTGCTGATGGCCGACGCGTGGCTCCGCGAGCGCGGCCTGCGCGAGGACGTCGAGCTTACCTACACCTACCCGATCAACCGCGCCCACGGCCTCGAATCGATCGCCGACTGGGCGACCGACCTGTTCGAGGAGCGGGACATCAACCTCGAGACGTTCTTCAACGTCGAGTCGGTCGACCCCGACGCGGAACTCATCGAGACGGTCGAGGGCCGGGAACTCGACTACGACCTGCTGGTGGCCATCCCGCCCCACGCGGGCAGCGACTTCGTGGTCGACGCCGGCCTCGGCGAGGACGGCTGGGTCGACGTCGACCGCAACACCCTCGAGGCGACGAACGCCGAAGACGTCTACGCGATCGGTGACGTCGCGGACGTGCCGACGAGCAAGGCCGGCAGCGTCGCCCACTACGAGGCGGGCGTCGTCGCCGACCGGATCGCCAGCCGCGCCCGCGGCCTGCCGCCGACGGCGACCTTCGACGGCAAGACCGTCTGCTTCCTCGAAGCCGGCATGGACGAAGCCACCTTCGTCGAGTTCAGCTACGGCGAGGAGCCGTACGTCCGCGAGCCGTCGAAGCCGCTGCACTGGGCGAAACTCGGCTACAACGAGTCCTACTGGCTCACCGCGAGGGGGTTACTGTGACGTCGGACGCGGAGTACGCGACCGAGGACGCCGCGGAGCCGGACCTCGAGGCGCTCGTCGCCGAACACCCCGAGGAGGTCGCCCGGTTCATCGAACGGCTCGGCGTCGCAAACGAGTTGCTCGACACCGCGGAACTCGCCACGGCCGCGATGGACGACGACATGGTCCAGGAGCTGTCGGGCACCGCGACGAACCTCGCCGCCGCGGCCGACGGGCTGGCGACCGAGGAGGTGGCGAAGGTCGGCGAGGCGACCGGCGAGAACGCCGGGGACCTGGCCGACGCGGTCGAGACGCTCGCCCGCCTGCAGCGGTCGGGGACGCTCGACGACCTCGCCGCGCTGGCGGACCTCGCCGGGCTCGCGACCGGCGCGATGGACGACGACATGGTGGTCGACCTCGCGGCGACCGGCACCCGGCTTGGCGAACTGGCGGACACGGCAGCCGACGACGACGTCGCCGGGACGCTCGCGTCGCTGCTCTCGGCGGTCGGGGAGGCGGGAGCCGAACCGGTCGAACCGGTCGGCGCCATCGGACTGGCGCGTGCGCTCCGGGACCCCGAGGTCCGGCAGGGACTCGGCTTTCTGGTCGCCGTCGCCCGCGAGACGGGCGCCAGCTTCGACGGGAAGCGGTGAACCGCCCCGGGCGGTCCGTTCGACGGATGGACCACAAACGATACTCGCGTTCTGCACCTAGCGTCGACGAGGGGGACGGCGTCCGGACGCCGTCGTACGCATCGCTATGATCGATCCAGTCTCGGCGAGTCGAATCCAGTTCGCGCTCACGACGATCGTCCACATCGTCTTTCCCGTGGTCAGTATGGGTCTCGCGCCCTTCCTGATATACTTCACGTGGAAGGAGATCCGCACGGGCGAGGCGATCTACGAACAGTTGCGCCGCTTCTGGACGCGGATCTTCGCCGTCAGTTTCGTCGTCGGCACCGTCACGGGGATCGTCCTCGAGTTCGAGTTCGGGACCAACTTCGCGGCGTTCTCGACGGCCGCCGGCGAACTGTTCGGCGGCCCGCTGGCGGTCGAAGGGATGATGGCGTTCATGCTCGAAGCGACGTTCCTCGGCGTCTTCGTCTTCGGGCGCGAGCGCGTCGGTAACGCGCTCTACATGGTGTCGGCGGTGGCCGTCGGCCTCGGGACGTGGCTCTCGGCGGTGTGGATCCTGATCGCCAACTCCTGGATGCAGACGCCCCGCGGCTTCGAACTCGTCACGGAGAACGGCCAGCCGATCGTCACGCTGGTCGACCCGATCGCCGCCTACGCGAACCCGCGGTTCCCGTGGATGTTCGTCCACATGCAGAACGCGGCCGTCGAGTCCGTCGCGCTGTTCATGGCCGGCCTCGGCGCCTACTTCGTCTTCCGTCACTACGTCTGGGAGTACCCCGTCGAGAACGTCCGGTTCTGGGAGGCGACGCTGAAGTTCGGCCTCCTCGCGTTGCTGATCACCGCGCCGCTGCAGGTCGTCCACGGCGACCTCTACGCCCGCCACGTCTTCGTGACCCAGCCCCAGAAGTTCGCCGCGATGGAGGCGGTCTGGGAGACCAGTTCGTACGTCCCCGAGTACGTCGTCGCCTTCCCGACGAGCCTCGGGGACCTGCTGGACCCGCGGGCGAAGGAAATCTTCGGGATCGGCATCCCCGGCGGCGCCTCGTGGCTCGCCAGCGGCGGCGACCCGCAGGCGACCATCCAGGGCCTAGAGGAGTTCGAGGGCCCCCAGCCCCCGGTCGCGCTCGTCTTCTGGGCGTTCCGGCTCATGGTCGCGCTGGGCTTCTGGTTCGTCCTGCTGGCCGTCTGGGGCGGCTACCGGTGGTGGCGCGGCGAACTCCGCGAGGACGACCTGCTGCAGAAGGCGCTGATGCTCTCCGCGCCGCTCGGGATCGTCGCGGTCGAACTGGGCTGGATCGTCACGGAGGTCGGCCGCCAGCCGTGGGTCATCCAGGACGTGCTGAAGACCGCCGACGGCGTCTCGTCGGGGCTGACCGCCGCCGAGGCGACGACGACGCTCGTCGGCTTCGCCGTCGTCTACCTCGCGTTGCTCGCGCTCTACGCCTACGTCGTCGCCCGGATCGTCCGCGCCGGCCCGCCGGCGGTGACCGACGCCCGCGACCGCACTGTGACGGCCGTCACGGAGGCGAGCGCCGATGACTGACCCCGCGACGCTGGCCGGCGAGCCCCTGTTCGGCCTCCCGCTCCCCGACGTCTGGTTCGGGCTGTTGTTTTTCATCTTCGCCACGTTCCTCTTTCTGGACGGCTTCGACTTCGGCGTCGGAGCGCTGTTCGCCGGCCGCGAGGACGAGGCCGACCGCGAGCGGTTGCTCGCGGCGATCGGACCGTTCTGGGACGGCAACGAGGTGTGGCTCGTCGTCTTCGGCGGCGCGATGTTCGCGGCATTTCCGTCCGTCTACGCCAACCTGTTCAGCCGCCACTACCTGCTGATGTTCGCCATCCTCGGGGCGCTCATCCTCCGGGGGCTGGCTCCCGAGATGTACGAACAGCGCCACGACGAGACGTGGCAGCGGTGGTGGGGGCGGGCGTTCGTCGTCGGCAGCGTCACGGCCCCGTTCTTCCTCGGACTGTTCGTGGCGAACTGGCTGCTCGGCGCGACGACCATCGTCACGCTGCCGGGGGTGGTCGTCGGCCTCGCCGTCGTCGCCCTGACCGTCGTCGACGGCGTGGCGTTCCTCCGCGTGAAGACCCGCGGCGAGTTGCGCGAGAACCTCCGATCGACCGGCTACCGCGCGCTCGCGGCCTACCTCGCCCTGATCGTGGCGACGCTGGGGTACGTCTACGTCGCCGTCCCCGCGTTGCGGCCGCGGCTGTTCGCCGCGCCGGTCGCCGCGCTCGTCCTCGCCACGCTCGCCCTCGCCGGCGTCTACGCGGCGGCGACGCGGGCGGACCGCTACTACGTCGCGTTCGGCGCCGCCGCGGGCCTCGTCTTCGCGCTGGTCGGCGTCGTCGCCGGCCTGCTGTACCCCGTCGTCGATCCGGTTACGGGGCTGACCGTCGAGGACGCCATCGTGTCGACGCTCCCGCTGAACCTGATGACCGTCGCCGCGGCCGTCCTGCTCCCGCTGGTCGTCGTCTACTTCGTGGTCCTCTACTCGGCGTTCAGCGGCCCGATCGAACCGGGGGAGACGTACTGATGGGGACCGGGGGGCCCCACCTCGGATCGCGAGTGCTGGTGACGTGGTTCGAACTCACCCTCGTCGGCCTCGTCGGCGGGGCCCTCGGGACGACCGTCGGCGGACCGCCGGGGTTCGTGATCTACCTGACGACGACGCTGCTCTCCGTCGCCGTCCTCTTTTACAACGTAAACGAACTCGTCGCGGCGCGACTGCGGGCGTCCGACGCCGAGCGTCGGGGCGAGTAGCCGCCGTCGGCCTCACTCGACTCGGACCTCGCCGTCGGCGTCGACCGTCACGCGGTAGCCGCGGTAGGAGAAGGTGAGCCGTTCGACGACGGTCGAGTCGCCGAACAGGCGGTCGATCGCGATCGGATCGACGACGGCGCCGAGCGGCGGGTCGAGCGCCGCGGGGTCGACTCCCTCGGCGTCGGCGATGGCCTCGACGATCGCGAGACTGATCCGTTCGGTCGCGGCCGAGAGCGTACGCGAGTCGGTCATCGTGGTCGGGGGATCGGGGTGGTCATGTGCAGTTCTTGAATCACCGCGCAATAACGTTTCGGACCGTAAGTACGTTCCGGAACGCGAGTTCCGTTTACGAGTGTTGTTCCGGGGCCGCTCAGTCGAGGTTCCCCGAGAGGACCTTCGCGGCCGTGAGGATCGGGTCCCAGACGGGGCTGAACGGCGGCGCGTACGCGAGGTCGAGCGACTCGACCTCGTCGACGGTCATGCCGGCGGAGAGCGCCGTCGCGACCGTGTCGATGCGTTTCGCGCCGTCGCGACCGACGACGCTGCCCCCGAGGAGGCGGCCGGACTCCCGGTCGGCGACGAGCGTGACCCGGAGGTCCTCGGCGCCCGGATAGTAGTGGGGCCGCGTGGGCGCGGTGATCGTCACCGAGGCCGGGTCGAAGCCCGCCTCGCGGGCCTCGTCCTCGTCGACGATCCCGGTCCGGGCGGCGCCGAGGTCGAACGCCTTGACGATCGCCGTCCCGGCGGTGCCCCCGACCCGGGTAGGCTCGCCCGCGACGGTCTGGCCGATGGCCCGGCCCGCCCGGTTGGCGGTCAGCGCGAGCGGGACGTGGTCGGGGTCGCCGGTGACGACGTTGGTCGCCTCGGCGCAGTCGCCCGCGGCGTAGACGTCCGGGGCGTTCGTGCGACCGTACTCGTCGGTCGCGATCGCTCCCGTCGGCCCGAGTTCGATCCCCGCCTCCTCGGCGAGGTCGGTGTTGGGCGCGACGCCGACGCCGACGATCACCAGGTCAGCCGGGACGGTCCCGTCTTCGAGTTCGACCCTCTCGACCCGGCCGTCGCCCGAGAACCCCTCGACGGGCGTGTCGAGGCGGAGGTCGACCCCCTGCTCGCGGAGGTGGTCCTCGACGACCCCGGCGACCGGGTCGCCGAACGGCTGGAGCACGTGCGGGAGCATCTCGTACAGCGAGACCGACAGCCCCCGTTCGTCGAGCGCCTCGGCCATCTCGATCCCGACGTAGCCGCCGCCGACGATCGCGGCCGTCTCCGGATCGTGTGCGTCGACGTAGTCGTCGATCGCGTCGGCCTCGTCCATGTCGTGGATCGTGAACACGCCGTCGAGGTCGATCCCGTCGAACGGGGGTTCGATCGCGTGCGCGCCGGTACCGATCAGCAGGTGGTCGTACGGCTGTTCGAAGCGTTCGCCGTCGGCCTCGACGGTGACGACCTTCGCCTCGGGATCGATCGAGACGACCTCGTGGCCGGTCCGCAGGTCGACGTCGCGCTCCTCGCGGAACTCCTCGGGGGTCACCGCGACCAGATCGTCGAGGTCGTCGACCGCGCCTTTCACGTAGTAGGGCATCCCGCAGGCGGCGTAGGAGACCCACTCGCCTTTCTCGAAGACGATCACGTCGAGGTCGGGGTCGTCCCGTTTCGCCTTGCTCGCCGCGCTCATTCCCGCAGCGTCGCCGCCGACGATGACGAACGTCTCTCCCATGGGCGCAGATATGACGTCCGGCGGCTAAAGAATTTCGTAGTTCTTGCAATACCAAACACTTGTGTTTCGCCGCTCCGTACCGTCGTCCATGAGCGACCAGTGGCGAGCGCGACTGCTCGAGGCGCGCGAACGGAAAGACGAGTACTTCGGCGGGAACCCCCACTCGCCGATCCCGGACGACGAACGCGACTCGTTCGACGGCCTCGACTACTTCGAACCGGACGAGCGCTACCGGTTCGAACTCCCGCTCTCCGAACACGAGGAGAAGGAGACGGTCGTCGTCGGCACGAGCACCGGTACCGAACGGGAGTACGTCCGCTGGGGCGAGTTCCGGTTCGACCTCGACGGCGAGGAACTGAGCCTGCAGGCGTACAAGGGCGACCCCGACGAGGAGCGACTGTGGGTCCCGTTCCGCGACGCGACCAGCGGCGAGGAGACGTACGGGGCCGGCCGGTACCTCGACCTCGAACCCGACTCCCACCGGACCGAGTCGGGCGAGTGGCTCCTCGATTTCAACGAGGCGTACAACCCGACCTGCGCGTACTCCGACGTCTACGAGTGTCCGCTGCCGCCGACGGAAAACTGGCTCGACGTTCCGGTCGAGGCCGGCGAGAAACGCTACCAGTAGCCGGCACCCGTCGGTCGCCGCTAAAATACCTGTAGTATGAAGCGCGACCGTGACCAGTGCGTGGACCGTTCGTCTACGCGTGATGCAATCGCAATCCCGCCACCTCCACTCCGAGACCGCGTCGGAGGTCGCCGCCGCGGACGTCGACCCGCCGACGGGCGGTAGCCGGGTGCTCTACGAACTCGTCTTCGAACTGGACGACGACCTCGGCGACCGCCACGGGGAGCGAATCTCGGACGCGGTCTTCCAGTGTCTCTCGGCCGACGGCGTACAGGGACTGTGGGCGTATCAGACGGCCAACGACGACCGGCCGCGCAACCGCCTCACCCTCGAGTTCGACGACGCCGCCAGCTGGGCCGAGTTCTCCCTCAGCGACGCACACCGCGACCTCGTCGCGACGCTCGAAGTGCTGTGTCGGTCCGTCCGGACCGACCTGTGGGCGCCGGCCGGGGTCTCCCTGAGCGGGGGCGGCCCGCCGATCGTGGGACTCGAGTGAGCGGGACCACCCGGAGCGGAGCGCGAGACGTGGGGGGTACTTGAATGACTGTAGTATTCAGCGACGCCACCATTCGCTTATAGCTCGTCCGTGCCACCGTAGGCGTCCCGACGGCGTGACGCCGTTCGACGCCCGCGCCGACCGTATCGTACGCCGAGTATACCACCACCGGCTCTTCGGAGTCGACTGACGATCGGATCGGAAATGGAAATACGACGATGACTGAACACTGGACCGTAGCCGTCGGGGTCAAGCAGGTCCCCGACGACGACGAGGTACGGATCGACCCGGACACGGGGCGTCTCGACCGGGCGAGCGCGCCGGCCGTGATGAACGGCCCGGATCGCAACGCTTTGGAGGCCGCCCTCCGGCTCCGAGACGAGGTCGGCGGCCGGGTCGTAGCGATGACGATGGGCCCGCCGACTGCGACCGACGTACTCGAGGAATCGGTCGCGATGGGCTGTGACGACGCCCTGCTCGTCTCCGACAAGGCCTTCGCCGGCAGCGACACGTGGCCGACCAGCCTGACGCTCGCGAAGGCGGCGGAATATCTCGACGCGGACGTCGTCGTCTGCGGCGAGGAGACCACCGACTCCTCGACGGGGCAGGTCCCGCCGGGGATCGCCGCGCACAACGGCTGGGCGCAACTCACCTACGTCGAGGAACTGGAGCCGCGACCCGAGGAGGGACGGCTGGTCGCCCGCCGCGACGTCGAGGGCGGCCACGAGGTCGTCGCGGCCGACCTCCCGGCGGTCGCGGCGATCGCCTACGGCGAGAACGAGCCGCGACCCGCCGGCCTCCACCGGAAGATCTACGCGGAAAACGAGTTCGAACCGGAGATGGCGACCGCCGAGGACCTCGGGCTGGACCCCGACGAGGTCGGCATCGACGCCTCGCCGACGCAGGTCGGCGGGATGGAGACGGTCGCGCCGGCCGACAGGGACGGCGAGATCGTCGACGACGCGGCCGCGTTGCTCGACGCGATGCGGTCCGAGGAGGTGGTACCGTGACGGAGATCGACGTCGACGAGTACGCGGACGTCTGGGTGTTCGTCGAGGAGCACGACGGCGAGGTCGCCCCCGTCTCGTGGGAACTGCTCGGGGAGGCCCGTCGGCTCGCCGACGAGTCCGGCGAGGACCTCGTCGCGCTGGTGATCGGCGAGGACGTCGACGACGCCGCCGAGGAGGCGGTCGCCCGCGGCGCCGACCGGGTGCTCGTCGCCGACGACCCCGTGTTCGAGCCCTACCGGGCCGACCCCTACGGGGCGCAGTTCCGCCACCTCGTCGAGGAGCGACAGCCGTCGATCGTCCTGATCGGCGGGACCACCACCGGTCGCGACTTCGCCGGCCGCGTCGCCGTCCCGGCACACGCCGGACTGACCGCCGACTGTACCGAACTCGACGTCGGCGAGGACGGCCTGCTCGAGGCCCGCCGGCCCGCGTTCGGCGGGAACGTCCTCGCGACGATCCTCTGTGAGGACCACCGCCCGCAGATGGCGACGATCCGCCCGGGCGTCTTCGAGGCGGCCGACCGCGACCCCGATCGCGACGGCGAGATCGAGTCCGTCGAGGTCGTCGTAACCGAAGACGAGACGATCTCGGAGGTCCTCGAACGCGAGGTCGGCGACACCGTCGACATCACCGACGCCGACCGCATCGTCGCCGTCGGTGGCGGCTGCGACGGCGACCTCGAACCGGTACTGGAACTCGCGGAGGCACTCGACGCCGAACTCGCGGCGAGTCGCGAGGCCGTCGACGAGGGCTGGGTCGAGAACTCGCGGCAGGTCGGCCAGACCGGCAAGACCGTCCGGCCCGACCTCTACGTCGCCGTCGGCATCTCGGGGGCGATCCAGCACATCGAGGGGATGCAAAAGAGTGGCACGGTCGTCGCGATCAACAACGACCCGAACGCGCCGATCTTCGAGCACGCGGATTACGGCGTCGTCGGCGACCTCTTCGAGGTCTGTCCCGAACTGGCCGACCTCGCCCGTGAGGCCGACGACCCCAAGGAGGTGATCCAATGAGCGACGACGAACCCACCGAGGAGGAGCGACGCACCGTCGACGATCCGAACTACGACGGCGCGTTCGACGCGATCGTCGTCGGCGCCGGTCTCGCCGGCAGCGCCGCCGCGCTCACGATGGCCCGCGAGGGGCTCGACGTCGTGATGATCGAGCGCGGGAGCTACCCCGGCGCGAAGAACGTCTTCGGCGGCGTGCTCTACACGCCGCGGCTGCGCGAACTGGTCGACCTCGACGAGGCGCCGCTCGAACGCTACGTCGCCGAGAAGCGCTTCAGCGTGCTGACCGAGGACGACGAAGTGGCGGTGTCGATCCGCCCGGACGCGTGGAACGACCCGCCGCACAACGACTCGTACACGGTGTTGCGCGGGGAGTTCGACCGCTGGCTCGCCGAGCAGGCGGTCGCGGCCGGCGCGACGCTCGTCACGGAGACGACCGTCACCGGCCTCGTCCGCGAGGGCGACCGGATCGTGGGCGTCGAGACCGACCGCCCCGACGGGACCCTGCGCGCGCCCTACGTCGTCCTCGCGGAGGGCGGCAACTCGCTGGTCAGCGAGCGGGCGGGGCTCAAGTCGAGCGAGTCCCGCGAGAACGTCGCCGTCGCCGTCAAGGAGGTCCTCGAATTCCCCGAGAACGACGACGCGATACAGGACCGGTTCCGCGCCGTCGACGACGCCGGCGCGGCCTACCACTACTTCGGCGACGGCGCGGTCGGCGACTCCTTCGGCGGCGGCTTCGTCTACACCAACGAGGACACGGTGAGCATCGGCGTCGCCTACCGCATCTCCGACGCGGTGACGGGCCAGCCCAAACCCGAGCGGACGCTCAACGAGTTCAAGGACCACCCCGCGGTGGCGCCGCTGGTGCGCGACGCCCGGACGGTCGAGTACACCGCGAAGACCATCCCCGAGGGCGGCATCGGCTCGGTGCCCGAACTCGTCCACGACGGGGCCGTCCTCGTCGGCGACGCCGCCGGCCTGGTGCTCAACAGCGGCATCCACCTCGAAGGGACGAACATGGCCGTCGAGAGCGGCTACCACGCCGGGGAGACGATCGCTCACGCGGCCGAGAAAAGGGCGACGAGCGCCGCCGCGTTGCGGGCGTACTCCGAGGCGCTGGCGGACTCGTACGTCGTCAAGAACCTGCGTCGGTACGACTGGCTGACCCGGACCGTCGAGGAGGACCGCGACCTCGTCTTCGAACGGCTGCCCCGGGCGCTGGTCGACGCCGGCGAGGACTACTTCGCAGTCGACAACGAGCCCAAGGAATCGCACGCACAGCGCGCGAAGCGGCGGCTGCTGTCGGCCGTCGGCGGCTGGACCGGGGCCGCGAAACTGGCGTTCCGGTACCGCAAGACCATCACCTGACCATGAGCGTCCAGCCATCCGTCCCGACCGTCGAGAACGACTCGCTCGAGGACCGCCTCTACACCGTCAAGTACGACGACCCCGGCGACTCCCACCTCGACGTGAAGGTGCCCAACATCTGCGAGGAGAAGTGTACGACCGACGACTGCATCCAGGTCTGCCCGGCGAACGTCTGGCGCGAGGGCGAGGACGGCGTCCCCTCGATCGCCTACGAGAACTGCCTCGAGTGTGGCAGTTGCCGCTGGGCCTGCCCCTACGACAACGTCAGCTGGGAGTACCCGACCCGCGGGGCGGGGGTCACCTACAAGCACGGCTGACACGCCCCGTCTCGTCGGCGCGGATCGTCCGGACGGCGGACGTGGTGACACGTTATCACGTGGCGGGAATCGCTACTGCGTACTTTTCTCCCGGCCTCGTACTCGGGACCGAGGTGTGACCCGTGTATCAGGACGTACTCGTTCCGACGGACGGCAGTGACGGCACCGCGCGGGCGATCGACCACGGCGTGAATCTCGCGCGGGCGTTCGACGCGACGATCCACGCGCTCTCGGTCGTCGAGGACGACGCGGACGCCTCGACGACCGGACGGGCGGCGACCCGGGCGGTCGAGCGGGTCGCCGACGAGGCGACCGCGGCCGGCGTCGACGTCGTCACGGCGACCAGACCGGGCACCCCCCACGAGGAGATTCTGGCGTACGCCGACGAGAACGACGTCGACCTGACCGTCATGGGGACCCACGGGCGGACCGGCGTCGACCGCCTCGTGATCGGCAGCGTCACCGAACGCGTCGTCAGGAACGCCGAGATCCCCGTCCTCACGATCCGGATGCGCGAGGAGCTTCGGGTCCGCGACGCCGAGGCGGCCGAGGAGATCGCGACCGGGGCGATCGAGGACGCCGGCTACGGGCCGGTCGAGTCGCTCTCGGAGCCGTACCGGACGAGCGCCTCGTGGATCGTCCCGGCCGAGACCGACGCCGGGGCGGTCCACGTCCACGTCGACGCCGTCGACGGCGACGCCCGCGTCGCGAGGCTCGACCGCTGAGCGCCCGGCCACGCCGAACACTCGACGGACTGGGGTGGGGCCGCACGCGGCGGACGCGGCCGGCGAGACGCCGGGCCGTCAGCCCCGGAGCCCGAACGCGGCGCTCGCGTTGTCGTCCGCGTCGTCCGATCCCGTCGCCGCCGCGGATTCGTCGGCCGTGGACTCCGCCGTCGCGTCGTCGCTTCCCGATCCCGTCCCACCGTCCGTCTCCGTCCCCTCGTCGGCCGACTCCGCGTCGGAGCCGTCGGTACCGCCGCCGTCCGCGGCGTCGTCTCCGTCTTCGCCGTCGACCGACTCGTCTTCCTGCGCCGTCGTCTCGTCTCTGGCGTCGGCCTCGTCTCCACCTTCGTCGGCCGGGTGCTCGTCCTCGGTCCCGTCGCCCCGCCCGAGCACCTCGACGGTCCGCTCGTCGGCGTCGTCCCCGGTCCGGACGGTCACGGGGAACCGGACCCGCGTCCGGACGGGGTAGGTCTCGTAGCCGAGCGCGACGGCCAGCGTCTCGCCGCCGCCGACGGTGACCGTCTCCGCATCCACCACCTCGCCGTCGACGACCAGTTCGACGTTCCGGGTCGTCGCCGCGGCCTCCGCATTTTCGAGGTCGGCCACGACTTCGAGAGACTCTCCGCCGACGACCGGGTCGTTCGCCTCGACGATCGAGACGGTCAGGTCGCCCCCGTCGAGGTAGTCGCCCGCGGGGGCGGTCGCGGCGCGGAGCGTCTCGTCGTGGCCGAACCGCGCGAGGTCGACGACCCACGCCAGTCGCTCGTCGGCGTGCTCGGGCGTCCACTCGACGGCGAACTCGTGGGTCCCCGGTTCGAGTTCGCCCGGCGGGTCGTCGTCGGTCCCCCCCTCGAACTCTCCCGGCGCGAACAGCGACGCGTCGTTGGGATTCTCGTAGGCGAAGGTCACCGCGAGCGATCCCGATCCGGTCGGGGCCACGTCGGTGACGGCGACCTCGGGCCGGTCCGGCCGGATCGCGTCCTCGCAGTCGTGGGGGTTGGGGTGGTTGTAGTCGCGGCCCACCCCGGCGTCCGGGGTGCGGATGCCGACGATAGCGGTCCCGAACCGGCCGTAGTCGCCGACGGTGACGGTCGCGCCGTGGGGCGCTTCCGAGACGCCGCGCTCGTTGCCGACCTCGAAGACGACCGTCCCACGCAGCGGCGCGGAGACGTGATCGCCGACCGTGAGCAGGTCCTCGCGGATGGTGTCGCCGAAGCCGCCGCTGTCGTAGAAGCCCGTACTCGCCGAGACGGTCTCGCCGTCCTCGAACGTCCCCGTGACCGCCGCGCGCTCGCAACTCTCGAACTCGACGTCCGGTTCGCGGTCGCCGTCGTCGGCGAACACCTCGACGGTCCGCTCGTCGGCGGCGTCCCCGGTCCGGACGGTCACGGGGAACTCGACGTCGCGCTCGACGGGGTACGTTTCGTACCCCAACTCGACCGTCTCGGTTCCGCCGGCCTCGACGTCGACCGTCTCGGCGTCGGCCACCTGATCGCCGGTCAGCAGGCTGACCTCGCGGGTGACGTCCTCCTCGCCCGCGTTCTCGAGGGCGGCGACGACCGCGAGGAACTCGCCGGCGAAGACCGGCGCGTTCGTCTCGCGGATCGACACGCTCACCGGCGGCACCTCGTCGGCGTAGACGCGGACGGTCCGCCGGTCGGCGTCGCCGTCGACCTCCGCGCGGAGGGGGAACTCGACGTCCGTCCGGACGGGGTAGGTCTCGTAGCCCAGTTCGACCGTCCGCGTCTCGCCGGGTTCGAGCGTGACCGTCTCGCCGTCGACCCGGTCGCCGGCGACGAGGTGGACCTCGCGCGTGACGGTCGCCTCGCCCTCGTGTTCGACGTCGACGACCGCGTCGAGGCGCTCGCCGGCGAGGACCGGATCGTTCGTCTCGCGGATCGTCACCGACGTCGCGCCGACGCCGTCGGCGAACACCTGTACCGTCCGGCTGTCGGCGTCCGCCTCGCCCGCGACGCGGACGGGGAACTCGACGTCCGTCCGGACGGGATAGGTCTCGTAGCCCAACTCGACGGTCTCCGTCCCGCCCGCGTCGACGGCGACCGTCTCGGCGTCGACCACCTCGTCGCCGACCTCGAGGCGGAGTTCCTCCGCGACGTCTGCGGCGCCCTCGTTGTCGAGCGCGGCGAGAACTTCGAGGCGGGCGCCCGCCTCGACCGGGTCGTTCGCTTCGAGGATCCGCACCCGCGTCCCCTCGCGGTCGAGGGCGACGGTCCACGGCGCGTCGCGTGCGACGCGGCCGTCAGCGGTGACGACCCACAGTTCGACGGGACAGCGGTGACACAGCGAGGCGGCGTCGAGCGTGGCGGTGTCCTGGTACCCCTCGACGTCCGACACCCCGAGGACGACGTCGGCGTGGCCCAGCCACCAGACGACGCGGTCGAGCGCCCCCTCGGTGTCGGTGACGTCGGCCGCCAGTTCGACCGGTTCGTCGCTCGCGACTGCGAGCGTCCCCGGGTTCGGGTGGACGGCCTCGATGGCGGGGTCGCCGGTGACCTCGACGGTCCAGCGCGCCGTGTAGGTTCCCTCGTCCCCGACGACGCTCGCGGCGACGGTGTAGACCCCCTCGGACTCGAACGCGTACCGCCAGTGGTCGGCCCCCACCGCCACGTAGTACGCCGCGTACCACGGTCCCGACGACCACCCCGCGTACTCGCCGTCGACGTACCAGTGGGTCCGCCCACCGTACTCGCCGAGCGCGTCGCCCGCGACCTCGAAGACGACCGGCGTCCCCGGTTCGACGGTCAGTTCGGGGTCGGGGCGGATCGCCTCGCCGTCGAGGTCGTCCGCCCCTCGAACGACCACCGTCCGTTCGTCGGCGAGGCCCCCCACCTCGACGCGGACGGGGAACTCGACGTCGCGGCGGACCGGGAACGTACGGTGGCCGAACTCGACCGCTCTCGTCTCGCCGGGGTCGAGCCTCACGATCCGCGTCCCGGCCGACGACTCGCCGCCGACCACGAACGCGAGTTCGGCCTCCAGCCTGTCAGACCCCGCGTTGGTTACCTCCGCGACCACCTCGAGGAGTTCGCCGGCGAGGACCGGGTCGTTCGCCTCGACGATTTCGACCCCGAGGTGGTCGACCGTGACGTTACCCCCGCTTCCCAGCGTCGCGAGTGCCCCCGCCCCACCACTCAGGCCCAGCAGGTACCGCCGTCGCCGCATGAGCGTCGCTACGACGGCCGCGCCAAATATGTTTCCCACAGATAATGTAAATATAAAGTCCCGAGATTGTGAGGGTCGCGACGGGCCGAAACGTCGACGTACGGGCGCCGCAGGCAGCATAGACGTGATTCAATCAGCCTATATAGCCACAGTCACAATCCTCGACGTACTATGATGTGCGATAGGGAGAACGCGATCGTCGAGACGAGCGCCGTCGCCCAGCGGGGGGAACGATGACGGGCGACGGCCCCTTCGACGCCGTTCGAACGCTCGAACACGACGGCACGAGCTACCGGATGGCCGACCTCACCGCCCTCGAGGAGGCGGGGCTGTGCGACCTCGAGAAACTGCCGGTGAGCATCCGCGTCCTGCTGGAGTCGGTCCTCAGGAACGCCGACGGCGAGGACATCACCGAGGAGGACGTCCGGAACGCGGCCTCCTGGGAGCCCGACGTACCGGACGTCGAGGTGCCGTTCCAGCCCTCGCGGGTCGTCCTCCAGGACCTCACGGGCGTGCCGGCGGTCGTCGACCTCGCGGCGCTGCGGTCGGCGGCCGACCGCGCGGGGAAAGACCCCTCGGTCGTCGAACCCGAGGTTCCCTGTGACCTCGTGATCGACCACAGCGTTCAGGTCGACTACTTCGGCAGCGAGGAGGCCTACGAGAAGAACGTCGAACTCGAGTACGAGCGCAACGAGGAGCGCTACCGCGCGATCAAGTGGGCCGAGGGGGCCTTCGAGGACTTCAACGTCGTCCCGCCGGGAACCGGAATCGTCCACCAGGTCAACCTTGAACACCTCGGACAGGTCGTCCACGCCCGCGAGGAGGACGGCGAGCAGTGGCTGCTGCCCGACACCCTCGTCGGCACGGACAGCCACACCCCGATGATCGGCGGCATCGGCGTCGTCGGCTGGGGCGTCGGCGGCATCGAGGCCGAGGCCGCGTTGCTCGGCCAGCCGATCACCATGACCCTCCCCGAAGTGGTGGGGGTCAAACTCACGGGCGAACTGCCCGAGGGCGCGACCGCGACCGACCTCGTGCTCCACATCACGGAGAAACTCCGGCAGGTCGGCGTCGTCGACAAGTTCGTCGAGTTCTTCGGCCCCGGCGTCTCGCAACTCTCCGTGGCCGACCGCGCGACCATCGCGAACATGGCGCCCGAACAGGGGTCGACGATCAGCATGTTCCCCGTCGACGAGAAGACCCTCGACTACCTCGAACTGACGGGCCGCGACGAGGACCACATCGACCTCGTCCGCGAGTACCTCGAGGCACAGGGCCTGTTCGGCGAGCACGACCCCGAGTTCACCGAGGTCGTCGAGTTCGACCTCGGCGACGTCGAACCCAGCCTCGCGGGCCACAAGAAGCCCCACTCGCGCATCCCGATGGGCGACCTCGACGAGCACTTCCCGACGCTGCTCGAGGAGGAGGGCGTACTCGACGGCGGCGCCGCGACCGGCGACGGCGGCCTCGTCACGGAGGAGACGCCCGCGCTCGACGAGAAGGTGCCCGTCACCCTCGATGACGGCACCGAGGTCGAGATCGGCCACGGCGACGTCCTCGTAAGCGCCATCACCTCCTGTACGAACACCTCGAACCCGTCGGTGATGGTCGCCGCAGGCCTGCTCGCGCGCAACGCCGCCGAGCAGGGTCTGGAGGTGCCCGAGTACGTCAAGACCAGCCTCGCACCCGGCAGCCGCGTCGTCACGGAGTACCTCGAGCAGGCGGACCTGCTCGACGACCTGGAGGAACTGGGCTACCACGTCGTCGGCTACGGCTGTACGACCTGCATCGGCAACGCCGGGCCGCTGCCGGAACCGATCGAGGAGGCCATCGACGAACACGACCTCTGGACGACGAGCGTCCTCTCGGGCAACCGCAACTTCGAGGCGCGCATCCACCCGAAGATCCGCGCGAACTACCTCGCCAGCCCGCCGCTCGTGGTGGCCTACGGCCTCGCGGGACGGATGGACGTCGACCTCGAAGCGGAACCGCTCGGGGTCAACGACGACGGCGAGGAGATCTACCTCGAGGACGTCTGGCCGGACGCCGAGGAGGTCCGCCGGACGATCCACGACAACGTCTCCCCCGAACTGTTCGAGGAGAAGTACGCGAGCGTCTACGAGGGCGACGAGCGCTGGGAAGCACTCGACGCGCCCACGGGCGACGTCTACGAGTGGGACCCCGAGTCGACGTACATCCGCGAGCCGCCGTTCTTCCAGGACTTCCCGCTGGAGGAACCCGGCGTGGAGGACGTCGAGGACGCGCGCTGTCTCATGACCCTCGGTGACACCGTCACGACCGACCACATCAGCCCCGCCGGGCCGTTCGGCGAGGACCTGCCCGCCGGCCAGTGGCTGAAAGAACGCGGCGTCGAACCGTACGAGTTCAACACGTACGGCTCCCGCCGCGGCAACCACGAGGTCATGATGCGCGGCACCTTCGCCAACGTCCGCATCGAAAACGAGATGCTCGACGGCAAGGAAGGTGGGTACACGATCCACCACCCGAGCGACGAGGAGACCACCGTCTTCGAGGCCTCCGAGCGCTACCGCGAGGAGGGCACGCCGCTGGTCGTCGTGGCCGGCGAGGAGTTCGGCACCGGATCGAGCCGCGACTGGGCCGCGAAGGGCACGGACCTGCTTGGCATCCGCGCGACCATCGCGAAGAGCTACGAGCGCATCTACCGCGACAACCTGATCGGGATGGGCGTCCTGCCGCTGCAGTTCGAAGAGGGCGAGGGCTGGGAGGAACTCGGCCTCGACGGCTCCGAGTACTTCGAGATCCGTGGCCTTGACGACGGCCTCGAACCCAACGCCGAACTCACCGTCGTCGCCGAGGACGAAGACGGCGAGACGACCGAGTTCGACGTCACCGCACAGGTCGGCACGCCCGCCGCCGTCCGCTACATCGAGAACGGCGGCGTCCTCCACTACGTGCTCCGTCGGTTGCTGACCGACGACGAGTAGTCCGACCCGGAACGGACCCCTTTTCCCGCCCGCGGTCGAACCGCCGGGCATGAGCGCGCGCAACAACGTCGCACCCAGCACGCTCGAGGTCGACCTCGTCGACGGCGGCGTCGTCGTCCGCTACCTCGACGGCCGGGAGGCGTTCTACCACGGCGTTCCCGACCCCGTCGAGGGGGCGGTGCGGACCCCGCCGGGCAAGGAGGTCCACGTGCTGGTCACCGACCCCGACGGCGTCGAGGGCGTGATGACCTACGTCAACGACCGCAACACCCACGACGACATCCTCGAGTCGACCGGCGTCGGTCGGGTGATGCTCGACGCGAACGACGAGGAGGAACTGTTCCCCGGCGTGACCGTCTCGACGGAGGGGTACTCGATCCGCGTCGAGGCGGACCTCTCGGTCGTCGACGGCCGGGTGTTCGTCTTCGCCGAGGACGAGATGAGCGAACACGCCTACGAACTGGTCGCGGGCGACGCCGGCGACGGCGACGAGGAGTGATGCCGCTGGGAAAACCGTGGCGCGACCTCGACAGGTCGACGGTCGCCCGCGCGCCCGACCGCCCCGGCGTCTACGAACTCGGCGACGCCGACGGGACGGTGCTGTCGGTCGACGCGGGCGTCCTCCGGGACGAACTCAAGACGGCGCTGGCCTACGGCGACGGCGACCGCGTCCGCTGGGAGGAGGCCCACACCCTCGCGCGGGCGGAAGAACTCGCGGCCGAACACCGCGAGCGCCTCGACTCGTGAGCTACTGGATGTAGGTGGGTTCCTCGGCGTCGCAGCGTTCCTCGTGGGCCTCGGCGTCGGCCCGCTCTCGAACAACAGCCCGCAGGCCTCGCACTCGTACCAGGTGGCCTCGTCCCGCCGGGTCGTGTTCACCATACCTGAAAATCGTCTTTCTCCTACCAAAGGCGTTTCTCCGGGGGATCACTCCGACCGCGCGGCCCGCCGACGGAGGCGCTCGATCCGCCGCGCGAGCGACGGCTCCGAGGAGAGCCAGTTCCAGGCCGAGTCGTCCCCGGCGTCGAAACCGGCGACCTCGCAGGCCCGCTCGAACGCGGTCGCCAGCGCCGCCGCCCCCACCCGGTCTGCGGCGCGGTCGTCGGCGCGGAGTCGGAGGCGGCGCGTGAGGGCGAACCCGGCGAGGACGACGGCAGCGGCCGCCCCGACGCCGACGAGCGTGGGGAGGCCGTCGTACAGCCCCGCCACGAGCGGGACGGCCGCGAGCAGGACCGCCGCGGCCGCCGCCGGCCGCTCGTACCTGGCGGCCTGTTCGCGGCGGGCGACCAGCAGGGCCGTTAGAGTCCCGTCGTCGAGGGCGTCGAGGGCGGCCGCCGAGACGAACAGGACGCGGGCGCGGGGCGCGCCGAGCAGGTTCAGGGCGACGTGCCGGTCCCCGCCCTCGACGACGCGGACGCCGCGGACGTCGACGTCGCAGGCGTCGCGGAGTCGCTCGACGCGCGCCGCCTCGGCGTCGGTCGGCGGGCGCGTTCCCCCGCCGGCGACCAGCACCGAGAGGAACGGGCCGCCGATCCAGAACGCCGGCGCCGCGAGGGCCAGCACCGCCCCGACGCCGAGCGGGCCGGTCCGGAGCAGCGGCCCCGCGGCGGAGACGACCGCGAAGGCGACGGCGAACAGCGCGGTCAGGTATCGGAGGTAGCGCCGCCGGGCGGCCGCCGGGTCGTCGACGCCGGGCAGGTCGGGACGCGCCGCGAGCACGCCCGCGACGGCGGCGGTCCCGACGACGCCGGCCGCGACCCCGCCGACGACGACGGCGACGAGGGCGGCGACCGCGGTCGAGAGGGGGCCGAACCCGAGGTCGACGGCCGACGCGAGCGAACTCCGGTCCGCGTCGACGACGGCCCACGCGACGACGCCGGGGAGGGCCGCCGCGCCCACCGCCAGCGCGATCAGCCCGCGGACGGCGGTCTCGTCGGCCACGCGACGGGTGATCCACCCGACTGCGACGCCGACGACGACGGCGACGAGGGCGGCGAGGCCGATACCGAACGCGAGGAGGACGGCGAGGGCGAGCGACATTCACGCGGCGATTTCTGTCAATCGAGTAAATAGGTTTCGCGACGCGGGCGGTCGCCGTCCCTCGATCGCTGCCGGCCGGGCGCCGGCGGCAGGAGCAATTCTCAAGGCCCCGGCGCGGGTACGGGGAGGCATGACCGAGTCGGACGGCGGCGTCACGCTGACGGTTCGCGCCGCGGAGAAGCGCGACGCCGGCCGCGGCGTCGCTCGCGTTCCGGAATCCGCGCGACGGCGGCTGGGCGTGCTGAGCGGCGACACCGTCACCGTCGAGGGCGAGCGGACGACGGTCGCGAAACTGTGGCCGGCGGACCCGACCGCCCCGGAGAACGTCGTCCAGATCGACGCCGACACCCGGGCGAACGCCGGCGTCACCGTCGGCGACGCGGTGACCGTCCGGACGACCGACGGCTCCACGCTCCGCGAGGCGACCGCGGTGACCCTCGCGCCGCCGCCGTCGCTGTCGAATGGGGAGCGGCGCCGCGCCGAACGCGAGGCCAAGCGGGCGCTGCGGAACAGGCCCGTCAGGGAGGGCGAACAGGTGCGGGTCGAGGGCGTCGCGACGGCGCCGTTCCGGGTCGCCGACACCGACCCCGACGGCGACGTCCGGATCACCGAGGCGACGAACGTGGCCGTCCTGCCGACCGACGGCGAGGGCGAGGACGCCCCCCGGCGGTCGCCGTCGTCGTCGCCGGCGTCGACGGCCACCGCGGACGCCGACTCGCGCTCCGGAGTCACCTACGAGGACATCGGCGGCCTCGACGAGGAACTCGAACTCGTCCGGGAGATGATCGAACTGCCGCTGTCGGAACCCGAACTGTTCCAGCGGCTGGGCGTCGAGCCACCCTCCGGCGTCCTGCTGTACGGCCCGCCCGGCACCGGCAAGACGCTGATCGCCCGCGCGGTCGCCAACGAGGTCGACGCCCACTTCGTCACCATCTCCGGCCCGGAGATCATGTCGAAGTACAAAGGCGAGAGCGAGGAGAAACTCCGCCGGACGTTCGAGGAGGCCCGCGAGGAGGCCCCCTCGATCGTCTTCTTCGACGAGATCGACTCCATCGCGGGCGCGCGCGACGACGACGCCGACGCCGAGAACCGCATCGTCGGCCAGTTGCTGACGCT
The DNA here is from genome assembly GCF_024296665.1 of Salinilacihabitans rarus. Classification (NCBI taxonomy): domain Archaea; kingdom Methanobacteriati; phylum Methanobacteriota; class Halobacteria; order Halobacteriales; family Natrialbaceae; genus Salinilacihabitans; species Salinilacihabitans rarus. Next base: position 1,010,304 of record NZ_CP100762.1, read on the forward strand.
GATGGACGGTCTCGACGCCCGCGGGGAGGTCATCGTCATCGGGGCGACCAACCGCGTCGACAGCGTCGACCCCGCCTTGCGCCGGGGCGGCCGGTTCGACCGCGAGATCCAGATCGGCGTCCCGGACGTCGACGGGCGCCGGGAGATCCTCGAAGTCCACACCCGCGGGATGCCGCTGGCCGACGACGTGAGCGTCGAGCGGGTCGCCGAGCGCACCCACGGCTTCGTCGGGGCCGACCTCGACGCGGTCGTCAGCGAGGCCGCGATGGCCGCGATCCGCCGCCGGCCGGCCGACCCCGACGACCGCGAGCGGTGGAACCGCGACCCCGAGGTCAGGAAGGCCGACTTCGACGCGGCGCTGGCGGCCGTCGAACCCTCCGCGATGCGCGAGTACGTCGCCGAGTCGCCGACCACCGACTTCTCCGACGTCGGCGGCCTCGGGGAGGCAAAGCGGATCCTCAGGGAGTCCGTCGAGTGGCCGCTGACCTACGATCGGCTGTTCGAGGCGACCAACACGAGTCCACCCTCCGGCGTCCTGCTGTACGGCCCGCCCGGCACCGGCAAGACGCTGCTCGCGCGGGCGCTGGCCGGCGAGACCGACGTCAACTTCGTCCACGTCGACGGCCCGGAGATCGTCGACCGCTACGTCGGCGAGAGCGAGAAGGCGATCCGGAAGGTGTTCGAGCGCGCCCGCCAGACCGCGCCGTCGATCGTCTTCTTCGACGAGATCGACGCCATCGCCGGCGCGCGCGGCGAGAGCCACGAGGTGACCGAGCGGGTCGTCTCGCAACTGCTGACGGAACTCGACGGGATGAGCGAGAACCCCAACCTCGTCGTCCTCGCGGCGACGAACCGCCGGGACGCCATCGACCCCGCCCTCCTGCGGCCGGGGCGGCTGGACACGCACGTCCTCGTCCCCGACCCGGACGTCGACGCCCGCGAGAAGATCCTCGAGGTCCACGCCCGCGACAAGCCGCTGGCCGACGACGTCGATCTGGCGGCGCTGGCGGCCGACCTCGAGGGGTACACTGGCGCGGACGTCGAGGCGCTCGTCCGCGACGCGTCGATGCGGGCGATCCGCGAGGTCGCCGACGAGTACGGCCCCGGGGCGGCCAACGAGCGCGCCGACGAGGTCGTGATCGAACGCCGCCACGTCGATGCCGCACGCGAGGCGATCGACGCCCGCGAGTGAGCCAGACGGCGGTGGACCGCTTTTTGTCCCTCGCCGTGGTGGGAGGCGTATGGCTCGCACGCTCAGGACGGCGGCCGCCGCGGCGATCACCTTCGCAGCCGCGTGGACCGCCTGGGGGCTGTACGCCAAGGCGTCGACCGAGCGCGTCGGCTACACCACGCTCCGCACGCTCGACGGCGTCGAGATCAGACGCTACCCGTCGACCGTGCTCGCGGAGACGACCGCCGACGGCGAGCGCGAGGCGTTCGGCCGCCTCTTCCGGTACATCCAGGGCGCCAACGAGGCGGACGCGGAACTCGCGATGACCGCGCCCGTCCGCACCCGGCCGCGGCGGATCGAGATGACCGCGCCCGTCCGCACGACGGAGACCGATGAGGGCGTGACGATGGGGTTCTACCTGCCCCAGGAGGTCGCGTCGACGTCGCCCCCGACGCCGACCGACCCCGAGGTGACCCTCGCGGTCGAGGAGCCCCGGACGCTCGCGGTCCGGCCCTTCGGCTGGTACGCGACGCCCGCCCGGATCGAGAACTACGAGTGGGACCTGCTCGACACCCTCGCCGAGCGCGGGCTCCAGCCCGCGGGCGATCCGTTCCTGCTGCGCTACGACGCCCCGTACACGCCGCCGTTCATGCGCCGCAACGAGATCGCGGTCGAACTTTAAAACCCGTAGGCGACGGCGTACCGACAGGAGAACGCGGTCGCGACGCCGACCCCGCCCGCGGACCGCCCCCGACGCCGGCGCTCAGCGGTACCAGTCGATCGCCGTCGCCCGGTGACGGTCGTTGTACGCCTCGAGGCCCTCGCCGAGGACGCGCCGGAGTCGGAGGTCGTCGTACAGCGTCGAGTGAGTGTAGTCGACGAACGTGACGGGCACGACGAGGTCGCCGTCCTCGCGGATCGCGCTCGCGACGATCGTGTAGACGTGCTTGTGCCGCGAGTCTTTGACGTACCCCGCGAACACCGGCGTCGTCTGCTCGCGGGCGGGCACCGCCTGAAGCGCCTCGACCGATCGTCGCGTCAGTTCGTAACAGAACAGGCCGGTGTTCTCGCCCTCGACGATCGATTCGAAGTCGGTCGGCGACTCGAAGTGCCGTCGGAGGTCCCAGGCCCCGAAGACGACGTTGTCCTCGACCGATCCGGCGACGTACCGCGGGACGTCGTAGCTGGTGTGCTCGCGAAAGCCCCCGACGAGGCCCTCGACGACCGCCTTCGGCTCCGTCGGATCGGCGCCCGTGAACGCCTCGACGGTGGCCGGATCGGCCGTCCGCCGCCCGCGGAGCGCCGAGACGGTGTACGGTCTGTCGTCGCCCGTCGCGACGAGGTCGAAGAAAGGCTCGTAGTCGTCGTAGACGAACTCGAACTCGCCGGCGTCCAGCGCCCCGAGGTCGGCGACGAGTGCTTCGAGCGGTCCGTCGTCGAACCCGAGGTCGTCGTCGACCGCGGCCGCCTCGGCCGGCGAGTCGGTCGCCGGGTCGACCGTCGCGACCCGCTCGTCGCCGTCGACGACCGCGACGGCGTCGCCGTCCAGTTCGATCCGGTAGCCGTCGACGGTCGCGACCGTCTCGCCGGACGGGCGGAGGTGTTCGGAGACGAGCGGGTCGAGGTCCTGAACATGCAGGTTCGTCCCCGTGAACCGGTCGTAGCCGAGGAAGACGTTGTAGGTCGCCACGCCGCCGCCGACGCTCGCGAGGCCGCCGCCGGCACCCGCGAGCAGCCGCCGACGCGTCAGACTACCGTCAGGAATCCGGTCCACGCGTGTTCACCGTCGTCGAATGGTCCGTCGGCGATGAAATTCCTTTCGCTCTACTCGGTGCGAAACCCGGCTCGCGACCCCGCCTCGACCAGCACCGACTCGCCGGCGGCCACCCGCTCGCCGACGTCGACCGCGAGATCCGACTCGTCGACCGTCGGCGGGAACAGCACGTCGACGCGGCTGCCGAAGGCGATGTGGCCGACGCGCTCGCCCCGCTCGACCCCGTCGCCGGCCTCGACGTAGGGGTGGATGCGGCGGGCGAACGCGCCCGCGATGAAGGTGACCGTCGCGCGGTCGTCGGCCGCCCCCTCGTCGGCCGCCGGCAGGTTCGGGTCCTCGACGTCGAGTCGGACGTGGAGTTTCTCGTTGCGGTCCGATTCCTTCGAGAACGCCGGCTTGTAACCGCCGGGGGCGTGTTCGACCTCGCGGACGGCGCCGGCGACCGGCGCGCGGACGACGTGGACGTTGTGGACGTTCATGAACACGCCGAGGCGGACCCGGTCGCCCTCCTCCCGGAGGACCGAGACCTTGCCGTCGGCGGGCGAGACGACGCCGGTCGGCGGCGGCGTCCGTTCGGGGTCGCGGAAGAACGCGAGCGTCGCGACGCCGAGCGCGAGCGCGACGGCGCTCGCTCCGACGCTGTAGAGGAGCGCGAACGGCGCGGCCGCCAGCGGAACGATCGCGTACCGCCACGCCCCCGGTGCGAAATTCATGCCCGGACCGACGGCGCGGAACCGTTTGGCCGTTACGGACGAGCGCGGCGTCCGTCCCGAACGCCCCGGCGACGGCGCGATCAGTCCCAGAACGCCTGCGTCCGCGCGTACTCGCGCTCGCGTTCGAGGATGTCGCGGTAGAAGTCGTCCTCGTCCTCGCGTAACTTGTTGATGATCCGGGCGGCGTTGTGGGGGCCGACGCCGCGGGCCGCCAGCGCGATCACGGCCTTCTTGCCGTGGCTCTGGACGAGGTTCGCGTTCCGGAACGCCCGCTCGGTCATCTCGCGTTGCTCGTCGTCTCTCTTCTCGGCGCGGACCGCCTGCACCACCTCGTCGGCCCACGGGTTGAGCGCCGCGATCCGGGTCGACCCGCAGTTCGGACACTCCGGCTGGTCGGGGACGCGTTTCACCTTCGTCCGCGACTGCCACTCCTTGCAGTGCGTACAGAGGAGGATCACCCGGTCGTCCCGAAGCCGCTCGCGGACGGTCCGGATGACGCTCGCGTCGGCGTTCTCCGGCGCCAGCAGTTCCTTGCCCGCCGAGCGGCCGCCCAGCCCCACCGGGGTCCGCCCGCGGGTCGTCTCGAGGGCGAGGTCGCCCGCCCGGAGGCCGGCGAGGACGGCGCTCGCGCGGTCGACGTCGAGGTCCTCGTGGAACACCTCGCGGATCGACTCCTCGTACATGGGCGTGTCCGAGAGGGCCGCGAGCAGCCGCTCGTTGGACATCCGGCCCGACCCCTGCCAGCGTTTCAGGGCGCCGAACTTCGCCGAGACCTGCGAGAGGCGGAACGCGAGCGCGTCCGACCGCTTCAGTCCGAGTTCGACGATGGTCTCGACGTGGTCGGGGTCGGTCCCCTCGAATACGTCGATGACGTCGCTCGTCGCGACCGAACTCGGCACTTCGAGTTCGATCCGGTAGGGGTCCGTTTCGAGGCCGACCGACGACCCCGCCCGCTGGCCGAGCAGCGCCGAGAGCACGCGGCCGAGCGTCTCGTTGGCCTTGTGGCCGAAGTGGGCGTTGACGACGACGGTCCGCCCGTCGCGTTCGAGCACGAGGCGGGCGTCCGTCGGCATCGGCGCGCCGGCCTCGACGTGGGCGTCGAGTTCCCGGCAGGCCTCCGTCAGGGTGTGAGCGTCGCCCGGATATCGGCCCGCGAGGTCGCGGCCGACCGCGGCGGCGTCGGCGCCCGCCTCCAGTTGGGCGGCGGCGACGTCCCGGATCTCGCCGACCTCCTGGGCGACATCGTAGGGGACGGGGATCTCCTGACCGATCCACGACGGGACCTCGCCGGTGGGGTCCTCGATGGGCGTGACCTTCACGCGGCCCTCGTCGTCGTCGATCTCGGCGATGCGCCACATCTCCCCGCGCTGGACGAAAATCTCGCCGGGCCGGGCGAAGTTGACGACGAACCGCTCGTCGAGCGTGCCGATCCGCGACCCCGAGGCGATGTCGTGGACCTCGTAGGTCGCCTCGTCCGGGATCATCGAGAGGTTCGAGTAGACGTACTGCCAGGTGCCGCCGCTCGTCTCGATCCTGTCCTCGCTCTCGTTCCACCAGACGATCCGGTTGCGGTGGAGTTCGGAGAGCACCTCCCGGAACGACTCCTCGTCGAGGTCGCGGAAGGGGTACGCCCGGGTGACCGTCTCGTGGACCTCGCGGACGAACGTCGAACCGCGGCTCTGGACGACCCCCGCGATCTGGTTGGCCACGACGTCGAGGCTCCCCTCGTGGATCCACGCGGGTTCGACCTCGCCTTCGCGGGCGCGGCGGGCGATGGCGAGGGCCTCGAAGGTGTCGTCGGGCCGCGTCGTGACGATCGTCCCCCGCGAGACCTCGCCGCGGCGGTGGCCCGCCCGGCCGACCCGCTGGAGCAGCCGCGAGACCTGCCGCGGGCTCTGGTACTGGATCACGTGGTCGACGCGGCCGACGTCGATCCCGAGTTCCATCGACGACGTACACAGCAGCGCGTCGAGGTCGCCCGCCTTGAACCGGTCCTCGACGTCGATGCGTGCCTCCTTCGAGAGCGAGCCGTGGTGGACGCCGATCGGCAGGTCCAGTTCCGTGAACCGCGAGCCGAGCGCCTCGGCCGTCTGGCGGGTGTTGACGAAGATCAGCGTCGACTCGTTCTCGGCGACGAGGTCGCGGATGAAGCGCACGTGACTCGCCGTCTCGGCGTCGGTCAGCAGCTTCCCGGACAGCTCCTCGTCTTCGGGGGTGACCTCGGGCTCGCGGACCTCGACCGCCAACTGGCTCCCGACGTCGATCTCGCGTACCTCGCAGGGTCGGCCGCCCGTCAGGAACTGCCCCACCTCCTCGGGGTCGCCGACGGTCGCCGAGAGGCCGATCCGCTGGAACGGCCCCGCGAGGTCGCGCAGGCGTTCGAGGCCGATCGACAGCTGAGCGCCGCGCTTGGAGGCGGCGAGTTCGTGGACCTCGTCGACGACGACGTGGGAGACGTCCGCGAGCGCCTCGCGCAGGCGCTCGCCGGTCAGCATCGCCTGTACGGTCTCCGGCGTCGTGATCAGTACGTCCGGCGGGTCCTCGGCCTGCTTGCCCCGCCGGTACTGCGTGGTGTCCCCGTGGCGGACGTCCACTTCGAGGTCGAGGTACTCGCCCCACCACTCCAGTCGCTCGCGCATGTCGCGGTTGAGCGCCCGCAGCGGCGTGACGTACAGCGCGCCGAACCCCGCCGGCGGGTCGGCGACGAGGTCGTCGAAGACGGGCAGCATCGCCGTCTCGGTCTTGCCGCTCCCGGTAGGGGCGATCACGAGCGTGTCCTCGCCGGCCGACAGCGGCGGGATGGCGAGTCGCTGCGGCGCCGTCGGCGTCGAGAAGCCGCGTTCGGAGAGCGCGTCACGGACCGTCGACCCGAGTCGGGCGAAGGCGGCGGCGTCCCCGTCGGTCATCGGGCGCGAGTAGGGGCGAACGGCGGATAAGCGCCTCGCTCTCGGCTCACGCGAGCCCCCAGGACTCGTCGTCGACCCGTTCGGCCAGCAACACCTCGCGGTCGCCCAGCAGGCGAACCGAAAAGCCCGCGCCGTCGCGCTCGAACTGCACGTCGGTCGTCGTCACGTCGGCGGTCACCTCGCGTTCGATCGGCGCCGGGTCCTCGCGGTCGGCGGCCGGTTCGAGGCCGTAGGCCTCGTAGGTGATCCGCGTCGACGTCTCGACGAGGTCGTCGTCGCCGTAGACGGTCACGTCGAGGCCCGTCGCGGCGTCGTCCTCGCGCAGTTCGAGGCGGTAGGTCTCGATCGGCATACCCGCGGGTTCGACCGACGGGCCGATGGGGGTCGGGCTTGCACTCGCGCACCCGGCCCGGCACCGTGACTGCTATCCCCCCGAAACGAGAACGACCGACCAACACGCCATGACCGAGTACGAGGCCGAGTGGATGGACTCCGCGGACGTGCCGATCCTCGAGGAGATGCGCAAGGACGACGTCTACGAACCCGAACAGATCGACGACGCGAAGATCTGTCGTGCCCCCCACGCCAGCCACCGCTGTCGAGAACTGAGCAGGCGCGGCCTGCTCGACAGGCCGATGCCCGGCATCTACGAACTGACCGACCTCGGCCGGCGCTTCCTCGACGGCGACCTCGACTCTGAGGAGCGGGCAGCGCTCGAAATCGACGACTGATCAGACCGTCCGGAACGGCCCCAGCCGCGTCCCGTCGAGCAGGTACGCCTCGCCGTCGGCGAGGCCGTCGGGCAGGAACGGCGCGAGGAACGACTGTCCCTCGACGTTCACCCACGTCCCCCCGACGAGGTCGTTGAACGCCGGGACGACGACCAGCCGCGGCGGCTCGCCGCCGTCGAGCCACGACAGCCCGTCGTAGGCGGGCCGGTCCGCGAACGCGACGGGGTCGAGTCGCCCGCGGAGCCAGGCGGGTTCGACCCGCGTGCCGCCGACCTCGTCTTCGAGGCGGACGAACGGGTGCTCGTGGCCGACGCAGACGACCTCGGCGTCGAGGACCGACGGCGACGGCCACGTGTGGCCGTGGCAGACGCCGACGTCGCCGAGCCGGCCCCCGTCGCCGGGCAACACCTCGATCCCGTCGAGCCACGTCTCGATCCGGCCGTCGTGGTTGCCCTTCGCGAGCGTCACCGACAGCCCCGGAGGGAGCGACTCGAACAGCACCTCCAGTTCGCCGCGCTCGGCGCCGCCGGGGTCGCCGATCGAGTGCATCAGGTCGCCGAGGACGACGAGCCGGTCCACCCGGGTTCGCTCGACCAGTTCTCCCAGTCGCTCGCGTCTGTCCTCGGCCCGGCTCGGTACGTCGACGCCGCGCTCGTAGCGGAGCCCCGCCTCGTAGCCGGCGTGGTAGTCGGCGACAACCAGCGCGCGCTCGTCGCCGGTCGCGGCGACGGCCGCGGGCGCGTCCGGAACCGGCTCGACGAGGGCGCGGGTCACGGCGTCAGATCGCCTTCAGCGTCTCGTCGTCCGGCTCGAAGCACCGGCCGCCCATCAGCGCCTCCTGGATGGCCGCCTCGACCTCGTCCTCGGCGACGCCGAGGTCCGCGGCGACCGTCTCGAGGACCGTCTCGCGGTCGGCACCGTCGCCGTCGTCGAGGTCGGTCATCGTCTCGACGACGTAGTCCTGGAGGTCGACGTCCGCGGCCGGTTCGCCGGCGCCCTCGGTCTCGGCCCCTTCGTCGACGTCTTCGCCTTCCGCCGCGGCCTCGTCGGCGTCGGCTCCCGCCGCCGTCCCTTCGGGCTCGGCTCCCTCGCCGTCCGGCGTCTCGCGTTCGTCGTCGGTTCCGGGCTCCTCCGCGTCGGCTTCCTCGGCGTCTGCGGCCGTCTCCTCCGGTTCGGGAACGTCGATGTCGGCCTCCCCGGGTTCGTCGACCTCGCTTCCCGTCGTGAACTCGGCGCCGAACTCCTCCTCGATCCGCTCGCGCTCCTCGTCGCCCATCTCGTACATCCCCTCGGCGGCCTCCTCGTCCCCGCTCAGGCCGTCGGACTCGAAGTCGCCCAGTTCGTCGAGGTCGTCGTCGGCCGCGGCGACGTCGGTCGACTCGTCGAACTCGGCGGTCGCCGGTTCGGCCTCGGTCCCGTCGCCGTCGGCGGCGTCCGGTTCGCCAGCGGACGCTTCGGCCGCGCTCGCCCCTGTCTCGCCATCGGCCTCGGCGTCCGCGCTCGCGTCCGCGGACTCGCTCGCGGGTTCCTCGCCGCCGACGTCGGCCGCCGTCGCCTCGACCTCGGCCCCGGTGGCGGCCGACGCGACCGCGGCGTCCGCGAGGGCGGCAAAGCCCGCCGCGTCGGGGCTCGCGTCGCCGGGCTGGCGGTCGAAGCGCTCGACCTGATCGCGCTCGCCGGCGACGACCTCGGCGGCCTCGACCGCGAGGTCGCGCAGTCCGTCGAGGTAGGCGGGGGTCGTCCCGTAGTGCTGCTGGGCGAGGGGAATCCCCCTCGCGAGGCTCCGGTCGACGCCGGCCTCAAGCAGCGCGTCGGTCAGCGCCTCGCCGGAGGCGTCGAGTTCGGCGGCGGCCGCGTAGGCGCCGACGCGCTCGACGGTCCGCTCGGCCGCGCCGACGACCCAGCGGTCGCGGGTGTCGCCGTCGACGGTCGCGACGCTCTCGGGACGGATCGAGGTGTAGACGACGTCCGAGTCCTCCGGCTGGAAGGTCCGGGCCTTGCCCGTCACCGCGACGAACGCGGGCGGGTCGAGCCGTTCGAGGGTCGCGAGTTCGTCCGGCTGGTACTGGCCGGCGTAGACGACGAACGCGCCCGTCGGGTCGACGACGCGGGCGCGCAGCATCTCGTCGTTGACCCGCGTCACCTCGGTGAGCGTCCCGACGGCGAACAGCCGGTTGACCCGGGCGCCCGTCGGCGTGATCACGTAGTTCGGCGCGCGCTCCTCGTCGCTCTCGGCGTGCGAGAGCGAGGCGTCGTCGTACTCGGCGGCGAACAGCCGGTAGGCGACCTCGCGGCCGGGTCGCTCGCCGTTGGAACTCATGCCCGCACCTCCGAGAGGAAGGCGGCGGCACGGTCGGCCGGGTCGTCGTCGCTCTCCTCGAAGGAGACGGCGTCGAGGTTCGCGCCGTACTCGTCGACCGAGAGGTGACCACGGACGCGGTACTCGCGGCCGACGATCGTCTCGCGGATGGTGTCGGCGACCGCCTCCTGGTCCATCGCGTCGCGGGCCTCCTCGCGGGCGTCGTCGACGTCGCCGCCGTAGACCGCCTCGGTGAGGTCGTCGTCGAGGACGACGGTGACGGTGCCGGTGCCGTCGTCGAGGATCGCCTTCACGCGCAGGTCGTCGACGCCGTCGACGCTGCCGTGGGTGCGACACTGCCCTTTCTGGATGACGCGGTTGCACTCCGGGCAGCGCTGGATGAGCCCGGAGCCGTCGCGGACGGCCAGCAGGTTCCCGACCAGACAGACGTCGTAGACGCCGCCGGTCGCGACCGCCGCGCCGACCTCCATCGTCGGCGCCTCGTCGCCGACGTCGACGTCGCGATCGAGCGGCGTCACCGTCGAGAACTCCGAGACGTTCACCTCGGGGACGCCGCGGAACTCGCGGACGTAAGCGTTCTCGATCCGGACGGACGCCCCTTCCTCGATCGCCGGGTCGGGGTTCCAGTTGGTAAACGGGAGCCGACCGCTCTCGTCGCCGAAGACGCCGCTCAGGATCTCCGTCTCGCCGTCGCGACCGTCGATCGTCCGGCGCTCGCACTCGAGGACGCGCACCTCGATTGTCACCGCGCGGTCGCCCGTCCGCAGGTCGGCGAGGTCCGCCTCGCCGCCGACCTCGTAGGGGACGTCGATCGGTTCGTCCTCGAACGACAGCGAGGTGCTCTCGCCGAGGTTGAGTTCGGGTTCGCCGTCCCACTCGCGGACGCCGGCGTTGCCCGCGGTGATCACGTCGCCGGGCGAGAGGCCGAAGTCCTCCCACGCGGTGTAGTCGATGCGGCCCGTCTCGTCGGCGAGCCGTCCCTCGACGATGACGTGGTCGTCGCCCTGGTAGCGGATCGACCGTTTGCCCGCCGTCAGGACGACGCCCGAGACGGTGACGTTCCCGTCGTCGGTGGTGATATCGTCGATGGCCTTCGCTGACGGGGCGCCCCCGCCGCCGCTGGAGCCGTCGCCGTACTTCCGGCGGAGGCTCCCCTTGGCCTCGTCGATCGGGACGCTGTACTCGAGCAGGTTCTGCAGGTCGGATTTGACCTCCTCTTTGTCGACGCCGAGGTCGGAGGCGAGTTCCTCGGCATGGGCTTCGAGATCCATCAATCGCCTTTCGAGTGGCGGCATCAAAAGCGTTCCCGCAGTGCGGCGGAAGTGATCCGGCGGTGACCGGCTATTTACCCCGCCCGCTCGAACGGACGCGCATGCACGTCGTCGTCAACGTCGCGATGAGCGCCGACGGGAAGCTCTCGACGCGCCGGCGCGAGCAGGTGCGGATCAGCGGCGACGAGGACTTCGCTCGCGTCGACCGCCTGCGGGCCGACAGCGACGCCGTCGTCGTCGGCGTCGGCACCGTCCTCGCGGACGACCCGCACCTCACCGTCAAGGACCCGGCCTTGCGCGAGCGCCGCCGCGAGGCCGGCCGATCCGAGAACCCCGCCCGTGTCGTGGTCGACTCCCGCGCGCGGACCCCGCCCGACGCGCGGGTCCTCGACGACGAGGCGACGACGTACCTCTGTACGAGCGAGGCCGCACCGGTCGACGCCCGGGCCGCGCTCGCCGACCGGGCGCGGCTGGTCACCGCCGGCGACGACCGGGTCGACCTCCTGCGAGCGTTCGCCGCGCTGCAGGCGGAGGGGCTGGAGCGGGTCATGGTCGAGGGCGGCGGCGAACTCATCTTCTCGCTGTTCGACGCCGGCCTCGTCGACGAACTCTCGGCGTTTGTCGGGCCGACGGTGATCGGCGGGCGAGACGCGCCGACGCCCGCCGACGGCGAGGGGTTCGTCGAGGCGTTCCCGGAACTCGCCCTCGAAGATGTCGAGCGACTGGACGACGGCGTCTTGCTCTCGTGGCGCGTGGCCGACTGACCGCCGCGACGACGAACCCCGGCGGGGAGGCGTCACCGGCCGATCGACGTCGCGTCGAACGCGGCCCGGACGAAGTCGTTCACCCGCTCGCGGTCGACGCCGCCGGTCGCGTGGTCCTCGGGGTCGATTTCGGGGAGCGCGACCTCCGACGGCTCGAAGACCCGACCGACCGTCTCGTCGCCCTCGCCGGCGCGCTTTCGCTCGACGAGGTCCCGGGCGCGCTCGACGAACGAGTCGTCGAACCGGTCGCCCTCGTGTTCGAGGAACGCCGGGAAGTCGAGCGTCGGGAACCGGTGGATGTCCCGGACGTACCGCGCGTAGAGGACCGCACGCGCGACGTACAGGTTGCGCCGGACGGTGCGGTCGGTCCGGCCGCGCTCGTACGACGAGGGGTCGACCTCGCGCAGGTGCGCGTCGGTCGGCGGGTCGTCGGGCCGCCGGGCGATCACGCGCCCGTCGCCTTCCTCCTCGATCAGGTACGCGAGGTCGCCCCCCTCGAGCAGCCGACCGTGCAGGTACTTGCGGTACTGGCGGTTCGCGAGCGAGCGGTAGTGGTAGTAGAGCGCGCTCGGCTCGAACTGGTAGCCGACGTCGCGTTCGAGCGCCGACAGCGGCTCGAACTCGCGGTAGCGACGCGGGCTGTGGAGGAACTCGAACGCCGCCGGGTTGGAGTCGACGAGCAGTTCGGCGAACCGGCTGACGTTCCAGCCGTGGAGTTCGACCGGTTCGCGCTCGCCGGCGACCGACTCGACGTACTCGCCGACGGTCGCGTACGCCGTCGGCTCCTGGACGAAGACGACGGCCACGTCGTAGTCGCTGTTCTCGTCGGCGAGGTTCCAGGCGCGGCTCCCGACGTCGCGAGCGGCCAGAATCGTCAGGTCGCGGCGCTCGGCAGCGCGTTCGAGCGCCGACTCGACTTCCGGTACCGTCACGGACGGGAGTTACATTCGAACCCCGATAACTTCATCCCTGCTGGAGGACCGATCGCATCCGATTCCTGACATTCAAGGCGACCGGACCCTTCGGAACGAGTATGATCGACGAGGTCCGTTCGGTCGCCCGCTCGTACTTCGACGGCCGCGTCTCGCCCGCCCACGACTGGCACCACGTCGAGCGCGTCGAGGCGCTGGCGCGTCGACTGGCCGCCGACCGCGACGACGTCGACGAGCGCGTGCTGGTGCTGGCCGTCCTCCTGCACGACGTCGGCCGACCGGGCGAGGAGGCCGGGACCGTCGACGACCACGCCGAGTGGGGCGCCCGCGAGGCCCGGTCGATCCTCGCCGAGTTCGACCTCGATCCGGGGACGGTCGACGCCGTCGCCCACTGCGTCCGCGCGCACCGCTACTCGAACGACGTCGACCCGGAGACCGTCGAGGCGCGGGTGCTCTGCGACGCGGACAACCTCGACGCCCTCGGCGCGGTCGGCCTCGCCCGGTGTTTCTCCTACGGGGGCGAGCACGGGATTCCGTTCTACGATCCCGACCTCCCGGTCTCGGCGGACGAGTCGCCCGCGGGACACACGAGCGTCAACCACCTGCGAAAGAAGATCCTCTCGCTGCCCGACCGGATGTACACCGAGGAGGGACGACGGCTGGCCGAGCGACGGCGGGCGGTCGTCGAAGAGTTCCTCGACCGCTTCGAGGCGGAGATCGCCGGCGAGCGGTGAGCGCGGGCGGCGAGAGGCGGACGACGGACGGCGGACGGAGAGCGACGAGCGGCGGACGGCAAGCGGGGCCAGCGGGCGGCGGACGGCAAGCGGGGCCAGCGGGCGGCGGTCCGGCGGGTGCGGACGGCGGGTGGTCAGTCGTCGGCCAGCAGGTCGGCGACGTACCGGTTCTCCCACTCGCGGCGGTCCTCGATCTCGCGACGGCCCCGGCGGGTGAGGGTGTAGAAGTTCGTCCGGCGGTCCAGTTCGCCCTTCTCGACGAGCCCCTTGTCGACGAGCGTGTCGAGGTTCGGGTAGAGCCGTCCGTGGTGGATCTCGGACTCGTAGTAGTCCTCGAGTTCCTCCTTGATCGCCAGTCCGTGGGGTTCGTCGAGTCCCGCCGTCACGAGCAGGAGATCACGCTGGAAACCGGTCAGATCGAACATGGCTCACGCTACGACCATCAGGGCATTAAATGTAAGGAATATCTTACGAGTCGGAAAGCGGGCCGTAGGCGCTCGTTACCGCGCGATCCGACACGTTATTCCGGCCGCCGATCGTGGGTCGGCCATGCCCACGCGCGACCTCTCGTGGCCGATCGAGTCCGGAATGCCCGTCTACCCCGGTACCCCGCCCGTCGACGTCGAGCGGCGGACGACGGTCGAGGCCGACGGCTACGCCACGACCGGCATCTCGGTCGACTCCCACGCGGGGACCCACGTCGACGCGCCGGCGCACATGCTCGCCGACGGGCCGACCCTCGACGAGTTCCCGCTGGAGACGTTCCGCTTCGACGCCGTCGTCGCGGACCCCCGGCCGCTCGACCCCGGAGAACCGATCGACCGGGCGACGCTCCGCGCGGCCGTCCCGGAGGGGGCGGCCGACTCGGCCGACCTCCTCGTCTGTCACACCGGCTGGGAGGCCCGCTGGGGAACCGACGGCTACCTCGACCACCCGTACCTCACCGCCGACGCCGCCGAGTGGCTCGTCGACCGCGGCTGTCACCTCGGGGTCGACGCGCCGAACGTCGACCCGACGCCGGGCGCGGATGCCGGCGACGAACCCGACGGCTACCCCGTCCACCGCGTCCTCTTCGGCGACGGGCGACTGATCGTCGAGAACCTGCGGAACCTCGGGGCCGTCCCCGACCGGTTTGCCCTCCACGCCTACCCGCTCGCGATACCCGACGCGGACGCCTCGCCGGTCCGGGCGGTCGCCGTCGTCGACTGACGCGGAACGCTTATCCGCCGACCGACGAACTCGAAGACGTATGGCGACGCCCTCGCTCCCCGCGTTGCTGGTCGCCCTCGCGGCCGTCGCCGGCGCCGCGTTGCTGGTCCACCACGACGCCCGGCGCGTCGGCGTCTCGCGGCCGCGGCTGTGGGCGGCGGTCGTCGCGCTCGCCCTCGGCGCGGGCCTGCTGCTGTACCTGTTCGTGCCGACGGTGCCCGTCCCGGGCCTGCTCGTGATCGTCCTCGCGGGCGCCGTCTTCTACCTCTTCGAGCGCGACGACGCGAACCGCGGCGACGAGCCCGCAGATCCCCGCGTCCTCCCGGAGTCGGCCGACGGCGACCGGTCGGAGGCGACGGACGAGTCGGGCGAGTCGTGAGGCGGCCGCCCCCGTCAGGCCTTTGCCCGACCGAGACCTACCGGGGGCTATGGAACGAGCCACGTTCGGCGGCGGCTGTTTCTGGTGTATCGAGGCCGCGATGAAGGAACTCGACGGGGTGGAGTCGGTCACCTCCGGCTACGCCGGCGGCCACGTCGAGGACCCAACCTACGAGCAGGTGTGTACGGGCGAGACCGGCCACGCCGAAGTGGTGCAGGTCGCGTACGACCCCGACGAGATCGGCTACGACGACCTGCTGGAGGTCTTCTTCACGATCCACGACCCGACCCAGTTGAACCGGCAGGGCCCCGACGTGGGCACGCAGTATCGCTCGGCGATCTACGCCCACGACGACCGCCAACTCGAACTCGCCGAGGCGTTCGTCGAGGAACTCGAGGCGGCCGACGTCTACGACGACGAGGTCGTCACCGAGACCGAACCCCTCGAAACGTTCTACGAGGCCGAGACGTACCACCAGAACTACTTCGAGAAGAACCCCACCGACGCCTACTGCCGGATGCACGCGGCGCCGAAGATAGACGAGGTGCGCGAGAAGTTCGCCGAGCGCGTGGCGGCGGACGACTGACTCACTCCTCGTCGACCCGCCGCGAGACGGTGACGGGCCCGGTAGCCGGCACGTCGACCACGAACCCCTCGTACTCGAACGTGACCCGCCCCGCGGCGTCCTCCCGGCCCCTGAACAACTCGTCCAGCGCCGAGAGGTCGATCGTCTCGTAGATCGGCGGACACTCCAGCGGATCGACGCCCATCGCGTCCGCGACGACCTCGATTACTCGCAGGCTGGGTTCGGACGCCGCCGTGAGTCGGCGGCCGGCGTCCGGCTTCGGCTTCCGTCGGCTCTCCTTCATCAGTGTACTCTAGTACGTCGTACGGTGCCACGTAGCAAGAACCGTCCTCCTAACAGTGCGCTCCGTCGAGCGGCCGACCGACCGGCGGCGACCGTGGCCTTCCCAGCGGTCGGGAATCGGCTGGCCGTTTGTCGTCACCGCGCGGACAACTCGAACGTATGTCCCGAGTGCCATCCTCGTCGCTCCCGTCAGTCCCGTCCGACCTCGAAATCGCCCGGTCGACGGAGCCAGCGCCGATCGAGGACGTCGCGGCGGGCCTCGGCCTCGCGGCGGACGACCTCGACCGCCACGGCGATCACGTGGCGAAGCTTACCGACGACGCGCTCTCGCGCTCGCTCGACGCCGAGGCCGACGGCACGCTCGTCCTCGTGACGGCGATGACGGCGACGCCGGCCGGCGCCGGCAAGACGGTCACGACCGTCGGCCTCGGACAGGCGCTCGACCGCCTCGGCGAGCGCGCCGCGGTCGCCGTCCGCGAACCGTCGCTCGGCCCCGTCTTCGGCATCAAGGGCGGGGCCGCCGGCGGGGGCTACTCGCAGGTGCTCCCGATGGAGGACATCAACCTCCACTTCACGGGCGACATCCACGCGATCACGGCGGCGCACAACCTGATCGCGGCGGCCCTCGACGCCCACGTCCACCACGGCAACGACCGCGGAATCGACGTCCGCGAGGTCGTCTGGCCACGGGTGCTCGACGTGAGCGACCGCGCGCTCCGGGAGACCGTCGTCGGCCTCGGCGGGTCGGCCCACGGGGTCCCCCGTGAGGACGGCTTCCGCATCACCGCCGCCTCGGAACTGATGGCCGTCCTCGGACTCGCGAGCGACCTCGCGGACCTGAAACGGCGGATCGCCCGCGTGATCGTCGCCTACGACCACGAGGGGGAGCCAGTCACCGTCGACGACCTCGGCGTCGCCGGCGCGGCCACGGCGCTGCTGACCGACGCGTTCCGGCCCAACCTCGTCGGCACCGTCGAGGGGACGCCCGCGTTCGTCCACGGCGGCCCGTTCGCGAACATCGCCCACGGGACCAACACGCTCGTCGCCGACCGCGTCGGCCTCGCGCTGTCGGACTACCTCGTCACCGAGGCGGGGTTCGCGGCCGACCTCGGCTTCGAGAAGTTCGCCGACGTCGTCTCCCGCGAGGGGGTCGTCCCCGACGTCGCCGTCGTCGTGGCGACCGTCCGGGCGCTCAAGTACCACGGGCTGGGCGAGTGGCCCGCCGACGAGGAACGCCTCGACGAGGAGAACGTCGAGGCGGTACGCGCCGGCTTCGAGAACCTCGAACACCACGCGAACGTCGTCTCGTCGTTCGGCCTGCCGTTCGTCGTCGCGCTCAACCGGTTCGAGGGCGACACCGACGCCGAACTCGCGGCCGTCGTCGAGGAGTGCGAGGCCCGCGAGATTCCGGTCGCCGTCTCCGAGGCGTACCACCACGGCGGCGAGGGGGCGCTCGACCTCGCGGAGACCGTCCGCGACCTCGCCGCGGCGGGGTCGTCGTTCGCGCCGCTGTACGACCTCGACGAGTCGCTCGAATCGAAGCTCGAAACCGTCGCGACGGAGGTCTACGGCGCCGACGGCGTCGAGTTCACCGACGGCGCGCGGGCCGACGTCGACCGGCTGGCGGCCGACGGCCTCGACCGGTTGCCCGTCTGCGTCTCGAAGACCCAACACTCCGTCAGCGACGATCCGGCGACGAAGGGCGCGCCGACCGACTGGACGCTCACCGTCCGGGAACTCTACCCGGCCGCCGGCGCCGGCTTCGTCGTCGCCCTGACGGGGGACGTGCTCACGATGCCCGGCCTGCCGGCGGAACCGGCCGCGCTCGACATCGACGTCGACGAGGACGGCTCGATCCAGGGGCTGTTCTGAGCGGTCCCCTCAGCCGTCGAGGTGGGCGATCCGCGCGCCGCCGGTCCGGGCGTCGACGTGGACCTGCGTCTTGCCGTCGGCGGTCTCGGCGGTGACGATCCAGGAGTTGCTGGCCCGGTGTGGCTCCTCGAGCAGCGAGGCGTCGTCGTAGCCGTCCTCCGCGAGCGCTTCGAGCGCCCGCTCGCCGGCGTCCTCGGGGTCCGAGATGCGAGGCTGGTCGCTCGCGCGGACCGTGAGGACGGGGATCTCGGCGTTCCTGACGACGCGCTCGGTGACGCTGCCGACGAGGACGCGGTCGAGGCCCGTTCGCCCGTGGGTCCCCATGACGATCACGTCGACGTCGTTCTCGTCGGCGTAGGCCAGGATCTCCTCGTCGGGGACTCCCCGCCGGACCTCGGTTCGAACGTCGAGGTCCTTGCGGGCGGCGTCGTCGGCGACGCGGGAGACGGCGCGTTCGGCGTCCGCCTCGGCGCTTGCGCTCTCCTCCTCGCCTTCGAGCGTGCCGTAGGGCCCCTCGGGGACGATCGACAGCGCGTGGACGGTCGCGTCGAACTGCCGGGCGACGACGAGGGCGTGGCCGATCGCCTGACGCGTCCCCTCGCTTCCGTCGGTCGGGACGAGAACGTCGTTGTACATCGTTGGGTCGTCCTAGGGAGGCGGCCGGGATAAAGCTCCTCGCATCGCCCGATTCTCCCGCTGGGGGAAGCGCCCGTCCGTATAAGTGTCCCGGACAGTGAATCGGTAAGTATGTACGAGGTACTCGTCCCGATCGACGGAAACGAGTCGCGAGCGCTCTCGCAGGCGGAGACCGTCGCCGGCTTCCCCGGCGCCGACGCGTCGATCCGCGCGATCCTGCTGCACGTCTTCGAGGAGAACCCCTCGGGGGCGTCGGTCCACCAGATCGGCGCCGTCAGGCGGGCCAAGTCGGTCCTCGAGGAGCGTGGCGTGGAGGTCGAACTCGCGGAGACGAGCGGCAACCCGCCCGAGAACATCGTTCGTACGGCCGACGAGCGCGACGTGGACCTGCTCTGTCTCGCCGGCAGGAAGCGCACGCCGACCGGGAAGGCGCTGTTCGGGAGCGTCACCCAGGACGTCCTGCTGTCGTCGGACCGGCCGGTGGTCGTCTGCGAGGCCGACGAGTCGGCCGCGGAGTGAGCGACGGCGCGTCGGGAGCTTCATCCGTCGGGCGCGTCCCGCGTCGCATGGGAGACGACCCGACCGACCCCGTCGTCTCGAACACGCCCGGCGAGGGGCACACCCCCGAGGCCGAACCGATCGACCCCGCCGCCCCCGAGGAGTTCGGACTGGTGCAGGTCTGGTGGGGCGACGGGAAGGGGAAGACGACGGCGACGCTGGGGATGGGGATGCGCGCGGTCGGCCACGGCTACCGCGTCCACCTCCTCCAGTTCATGAAAGGCGGCGCGTCGAGCGTCGCGCCCGTCCGCGGGGAGTACAACGCGATCGCCGCCCTCCCCGGGTTCAGCTACGAGAACCGCGGCCACTACGGCTGGCACGGGATGGCCGACGGCAGCGACGAGGCCGACCACGAGGCCGAGGCGCGAGCGGGACTAGAACGCGCCCGCGACCTCCTCGACGCCGCCGCGGCGGACCTGACGGAACCGATCGTCCGCGAGGGCGACGGGACCGAGGTCCCCGGAACCGACGCCGAGACGCCCCCGCCCGAGGCGGGCGTCCACATGCTGATCCTCGACGAAGTCCTCTACGCCGCCGACCGCGGCCTGCTAGCCGAGGCCGACGTGCTCGACCTGATCGAGCGAAAGCCCGAGTACCTCGAACTGGTGCTGTCGGGGAGCCACGAGCGGCCCGACTACCTCCGCGACGCGGCCGACCTCGTCACCCGCGTCGCCAAGGAGCGCCACCCGATCGACGACGGCCAGCGCGCCCGCCGGGGCACCGAGTTCTAATCGTCGGCGCCAGCACAGTTATTATCGGCTACCGAGAAAGGCCGGATAGCTGATGTCGGTCATACGTGCGGACGGAGTCGAGAAGTCGTACGGTTCGGTCGACGCGTTGACGGGACTGTCCGTCGACGTGTCCCGCGGCGAACTGTTCGGCTTCCTCGGCCCGAACGGCGCCGGAAAGACGACCACGATAGGCATCCTGACCGGACAGGTCGCCCCCGACGCGGGCCGCGTCGAGGTGCTCGGGACGGACCCGACGGCCGACCCCATCGAGACCCGCCGGCGGGTCGGCATCCTCCCCGAGCAGGAGTCGCCGCCGAGTTTCCTCACCCCGCGGGAGTACTTCGAGTTCGTCGGGAACGTCCGTGACCTCGACCCGGAACTCGTCGCCGAGCGGGTCGACGTCTGGGCCGACCGGCTTGGCTTTCGTGCGAAACTCGACACGCTGCACACGGACCTCTCGCGGGGCCAACAGCAGAAGGTGATGATCACGCAGGCGTTCCTCCACGAGCCCGAGGTGGTGTTCATCGACGAGCCGCTGGCGAACCTCGACCCGCTCGTCCAGGAGCAGGTCAAGCGCTTCCTCGTCTCGTACGCCGCCGCGGACAACGCCGTCTTCGTCTCGACGCACAACATCGACGTCGCCGAGGACATCTGCACCCGCGTCGGCATCGTCGCCGACGGCGCCGTCGTCGCCGAGCGCGCGGTCGGTGACGGTACGGAGGGCCTGCTCGACGTCTTCCTCGAACGCGTCGACGACGCCGACGCCCGCGACCTCCCGTCGGGCGGGGTGGCGGCGGCCGACGGCGGGACGAGCGCCGAACCGAAACCATGAGCGCCCGGACCGACTGGCGGACGTTCCGCCTGCTCTTCCTCGAGGAGTGGCGCCTCCACACCGAACTGTTCGGCGGCTGGCGGTTCGTGCTCTTCCCGGTCCTGCTGGCCGCGCTGGCCGTCGCCGGCGCCGTCGGGCTCACGGCCACCGGGACCGACCCCGACGGCGTCGTGACCGGCCTGCACGTCTTCGCGCTCGCGTTCGGCCTCTACAGCGGCACCGCCGCGTTCGCCGGCTCGGACATGCTCGAAAACGTCTTCGGCCGGCTGTCGCTGCTGCTCTCGACGCCGACGACGCTGCCGCTGTCCCGGCGACGGCTGCTCGGCCTCTTCGTCGCGAAGGACGCGCTGTTCTACGCCGTCGTCTTCGTGCTGCCGATGGCGCTGGCGGTCGTCCCGCTGGAAGGGCTCTCGCCGGCGACGCCCGCGACCGTCCTCGCGACGTGGGCCAGCCTCTCGCTGGCATTCGCCGTCGGGACGGTCGTCACCGTCGCCGCCGTCGCCGTCCGGACCCGCGGCGTCTCCGGGTGGGTGATCGCCCTCGCGGCCGTCGTCGCCGCGGCCGGCGCGTGGAGTACGGGCGCCCTCGCGCCCGTCTGGGGCGCGCTCGGTGCCAACGGCGGCCTCGGCTTCGACGCCGTCGTCCTCGCCGTCGGGACCGCGTTCGTCGGCGCGCTCGCGGTCGCCGTCTACGACCCCGCCTACGCCCGGCCGTCGCGGACGGCAAGCGACCGGTTCGCCCGCCTCGAACGGGCGCTGCCGGTCGACGACGGCGGCCTCGTCGCGAAGACGCTGCTCGACCTCGCGCGGTCCTCCGGCGGCGTCGCGAAGCCGTTCGTCTCCGCGGGAATCCTGCTCGCGCTGGTGGCGTTCCTCGTCGGCGTCGTCGACGCCATCACGGGCGTCGAGCCCGCGCCCGGGATCTTCTTCGGCGGCGTCCTCGGGTTGAGCGCGTTCACGACGTACAACTGGCTGACCCAGTTCGACTCCGTCGAGGGCTACCTCGCCTACCCCGTCTCCGTCGAGGCGGTCTTCGGGGCGAAGCGGACCGCCTTCCTCCTCGTCGGGACGCCCGCGATGGCGCTGCCGTACCTCGGCGCCGTCGTCTGGTTCGACGCGACGCTCCTCGACGCCGCCGTCGGCGCGGTCCTGCTCGGGGGCTACGCGCTCTACTACTACGGGCTGACAGTCTACGTCGCCGGCTTCGACCCCAACGAGTTCCTCTTCGACGCCGTCCGCTTCTCGCTTTTCACCCTCGGCGTCGGGGTCGCGCTCGTGCCCACGCTCGTCGCCGGCTTCGTCGTCGTCCCGCCGTCGCCGGCGCTCGCGGCGGCGCTGGCGGCCGCGGGCGTCGTCCTCGCGCTGGTCGGCCTCGCGCTCTCCGGCCGGGCGGGCCCGCGCTGGGCCGTGCGGTACCGGGCAGGGTAGCGACGCGAACCGACACGCCGAAGCCCTCCGGGGCGGATCGTCCGCTCGAACGAACGCCATGACCCGGACCCTCCTCGTCGCGGGGACGGCCAGCCACGTCGGCAAGTCGACCGTCGCGGCCGGCCTCTGTCGGCACCTCGCCGACCGCGGCGTCGCCGTCGCGCCGTTCAAGGCCCAGAACATGAGCAACAACGCCCGCGTGGTCGTCCGGCCGGCGGGCGCGCGCGACGACGGGGGCGAGTACGGCGAAATCGGCGTCTCGCAGTTCGTCCAGAGCCGGGCCGCCCGCGTCACCCCGACGACCGACGTCAACCCCGTCCTGCTCAAACCCCGCGGCGACGGCGAGAGCCAACTGGTCGTGGGGGGCCGGGCGGTCGAGCACGTCCCCGCCGGCGCCTACTACGCGGAGCACTGGGACCGGGCCCGGGACGCCGCCGAGGCCTCCTACCGGCGGCTCGCGAGCGAGCACGACGTCGTGATCGCCGAAGGGGCGGGCTCGATCGCCGAGATCAACCTCCACGACCGGGACCTCGCGAACGTCGAGACGGCCCGCTTCGCCGACGCGGCCGTGCTCCTGCTGGTCGACATCGAGCGCGGCGGCGCGTTCGCCAGCCTCTATGGCACCCTCGAACTGCTGCCCGAGGACCTCCGCGAGCGCGTCGTCGGCGCGGCGATCACGAAGTTCCGCGGCGACGCGAGCCTCCTCGACCCCGGCATCGAGGAGATCGAATCGCGAACGGGCGTCCCCGTCCTCGGCGTCCTTCCGTACGACGACCCCGGCCTCCCCGAGGAGGACAGCGTCGGCCTCCCCGGGACCGGCGAGCGCGGCGTCTACGGCGCCGACGACGGCGTCCCCGCGGAGCGGGCGGTCACCGTCGCCGTCCCGCGGCTCCCCCGCATCTCGAACGCGACCGACCTCGAAGCGCTCGCGGCGGTGCCGGGCGTCCGGGTTGCGTACGTGCCCGTCGAGGACGCCGGCGACCGCGACCCGCTGGCCGACGCCGACGCCGTCGTCCTCCCGGGGACGAAGAACGCGGTCGACGACCTGCTCGCCCTGCGGGCGGCGGGGTTCGACGACGCGCTCCGGCGGTTCGACGGGCCGATCGTCGGCGTCTGCGGGGGCTACCAGTTGCTCGGCGAGCGCATCCTGAACGCCTCGCTGGAGGGGACCGGCGACGCGGACGCGGTCGACGGGATCGGCCTCTTGCCGGTCGAGACGACGTTCTCCGGGGAGAAACGCCTCGACCGCGCGACCGTTCCGATCGACGGCGACGCCTCGCCGCTGCTGGAAGGCACCGCGGGGACGGCCTCGGGCTACGAGATCCACGCCGGCCGGACCCGGGCGCTCGAACCGGTCGCCCGGCCGCTCGGGGCGTCGAGCGCGGCCCGCGGGCGGGTCCTCGGCACCTACCTCCACGGGCTGTTCGACGAGCGGGCCGTCCGCGAGGCGTTCGTCGACGCGGCGTACCGTCACGCGAGCCGGGAACGACCCGACGATCCCGCGGCGCCGTCGGACCCCGCGTCGCCGTACGACCGGGCGGCGGCGCTCGTCTGCGAACACCTCGACCTCGGGGCGCTCGGCGAGCCGTTCGACCCGTGAGTCAGCGCCGCCAGTACGACGGCGTCAGGATCACGAGCACCGAGAGGATCTCGAGGCGGCCGATCCACATCAGGAACACCAGCAGCAGCTTCGAGGCGGTCGAGAACGGCTCGTAGTTGCCCATCGGGCCGACGACCCCGAACCCCGGGCCGACGTTCCCGATGGTCGCGGCCGAGGCGCTCAGCGCCTCCATGGCGTCCAGATCGAGGCCGGGCGTCCTGATCGCGTCGAGGAAGAGCAGCATCGTCCCGAGGGCGAAGATGGCGAGAAAGAGGAGCGTGAAGACGAACAGGCCGCTGAGGGTCTCCTCGTCGATTATCTCGCCGGACGTGCGAAGCGGGCGAACCGCCTCGGGATGGACGGAGGTAAACAGTTCGCGCCGGGCCGCCTTCCCGATCGCGTACCACCGGACGATCTTTATCGATCCGGCGGCGGAACCCGCGGAGCCGCCGAGGAACATCGCGAACAGGAGCGCGACCTTCGCCGGGGCGCTCCACGCGTCGAAGTCCATGCTCGCGTAGCCCGTCGTCGTCACGATCGCCGCGGCCTGGAAGAACGCCTGCCGCAGCGCGTGCTCGACGTCGCCGGCGATGGGGGCGACCTCCTCGGGAAGGTACGCCAGCCCCTCGCCGACGTAGAGCAGGGCCGCCAGCAAGACGCCGAGGGCGGCGAGCGCGAGCAGGTACGTCCGGAACTCGCCGTTCCGGGTGAGCCGGCGGGGCCGCCCCCGCGAGACGTGCCACAGCAGCGCGAAGTTGGTGCCGGCGACGATCATAAACGGGATCATCACCCACTGGATCGCCGGCGAGAACGCCTCGATGCTCCGACCCTCGGGGGAGAAGCCGCCCGTCGGCAGCGTCGTGAACGCGTGGGCGACGGCGTTGTAGAGGTCCATGTTCTCCGCGAGCCCCGCGAGGTTGAGCCCGTAGTAGACGGCGACCGCGGCGACGGTGAGCGCGATGTAGACCGTCCAGAGCAGGCGGGCTGTCTCGCGGATGTGCGGGGTGAGCTTCTCGACGTCGATCCCCGGCGCCTCCTCGCGGATCAACTGCGCGCCGCCGACCGACAGTTGCGGGAGGATGGCGACCATCATCACGATGATCCCGAGTCCCCCGAGCCACTGGGTAAGCTGGCGCCACATGAGGATCGACCGCGAGTGCGTGGCAAAGGAGATGTCGTCGAGGACGGTCGCGCCGGTGGTCGTGAAGCCGGACATCGACTCGAACAGCGCGTTGGCCGGGGTGGCGACGGTACCCTGCCCGGCGACGAGGTAGGGTACGGTTCCGAGCAGCGGCACGAACAGCCACGCCAGCGAGACGACGAGGAGCCCCTCGCGGTGGCCGACTTCGGGGTCGGGGTCGAGGCGTTCGAGCGCCGTCCCGCCGGCGATGGCGACGGCGACGGCGACGACGAACGGGAGGACGCTCTCGCCGTAGACGACCGCGACGCCCAGCGGGAGCGACAGCGGCAGCGCGATGTACTTGCAGACGGTACCGACGAGGCTCAGACTCGCGCGATAGTCGACGTAGATGCGGTAGTTACGCGTCATGTAGCGTCCCGGGAGACCGCCGGCAGTCGGTCGGTTCGGATCGACCGTTCGTCTCGATTCCGATTTCCCGACCGGCGACAAAAAAGGGCCGATTCGCCGCGGGCAAGGGGCTTTACCTCGCGGCGACGTAGCGTTCGGATGGCTACCGTGCGCCTCCCCAGCCTCCGTCGGCCCCGGACGTTCTACGACGTCTTCGGGGTCGCGATGATCGCGATCGTCACGATGGCGGTCGTCCTCGCGATCTGGCACGGGACGCTCGTCCGCCGCGAGATGGTCGTCCTGCTCGCGCTGGTCGCCCTCTGGGCGGCCTGGGCGGTCGGACAGATCCTCGACCGGGCGGCGAACGACCGCCGCCTCCAGTGAGCCACCCCGTCAGACCGACCCGTCGTCCGTCTTGCGGTAGGTGCCGAGCAGTTCCTCCAGAATGAGACACTCGCGGTCCGAGGGGTCGTAGCGGGCGTCGATGAACCGCTCGGCCTCCTCGTACTCCCCCCGCAGGCCGCGTTTCCGGACGGCGATCACGGCGTCGAGAAACGGCGTCCCCCCGTCCGTACCGACCGCGTCGGCGCAAGCCTGCTCGTCGATGGCGAGTTCGGACTTGATCTCCTCGAAGTTGAACGTCCGGGGGTCGTGTTCCGGATCGATGAGCGTCAGGACGTACTCCGCGGAGAAGCGATAGAACTCCGACTTGCTCTCGAACATACCGTCTTCGACGAGCGCGTCGATCTGCTCGACGACCTCGTCCGGATATCTGACGGTATCCTTGGCCATACCTTCGACAGGAGTCGCCGGACTCATTACTGTTGTGGCACCTCTCACGCCGGCAAAATCGCCCGCCCGGGCCGATTCCGGACGCCCGCCGTCCCAACTACCTCAAAATTTATTATTTATCACTCCGAACTCCGGCATGCAATGGCAGACGAAGCCGAACTCCGCGAACAGATGACCGAGGCGTTCGAAGGCGCGGACTACCCCATCTCGAGCCCGATGGACCTCGTTCCGGCGCTGCCGAACGGTCCGGGGACGACGTTCGAGTCCGGGGACTTCTCGATGACGGCGATGGAACTGAACACGAAGCTCTCGGGGGGTGACTTCCCCTACGACGACGTCGACTCCTTCGTCGACGACGTCATCGAGCAGCTGAAAGACCAGGACCACATCTGAGGCTCAGACCGCGCTCCCGGGGTGGTACTCCCCGAACTCCTCGCGCAGCACGTCGCAGATCTCGCCCACCGTCGCGTACGCCTTGACCGCGTCGACGATGCGGGGCATGAGGTTCTCGTCCGTCCGGGCCGCCTCACGGAGCGCTTCGAGCGTCGCGTCGACGGCCTCGTCGTCGCGCTCCGCGCGGACCGACTCGAGGCGGTCGATCTGCCGGCGCTCGTCCTCCTCGGTGACCTCCTCGACGTCCATCGTGGGCTCCTCGTCGACCTCGAACTCGTTGACGCCGACGATGATCCGCTCGCCCGACTCGATCTCCTTCTGGCGCTCGAAGGCGGTCTCCTGGATCTGCCGCTGGACCCACTGGGACTCGACGGCGTCGAGCATCCCGCCGCGCTCTTCGACCTCCGCTAAGATGTCGTAGGCCTCGGCCTCGACCTCGTCGGTCAGGCTCTCGACGTAGTAACTGCCCGCCAGCGGGTCGATCGTGTCGGCGGCGCCGGACTCGTGGGCGAGGATCTGCTGGGTCCGCAGGGCCGTCCGGACCGACTCCTCGGTCGGCAGCGAGAGCGCCTCGTCCTTGCCGTTCGTGTGCAGGCTCTGGGTGCCCCCGAGCACCGCGGCGAGCGCCTGATAGGCGACCCGGACGACGTTGTTCTCGATCTGCTGGGCGGTGAGCATCGAGCCCGCGGTCTGGGTGTGGAACTTGAGCTGTTTGGACTTCGGGTTCCGGGCGTCGAAGCGGTCGTCCATGATGTCGTGCCACATCCGCCGGGCGGCGCGGAACTTCGCGACCTCCTCGAAGATGTTGTTGTGGCCGTTGAAGAAGAAGGAAAGCTGGGGGGCGAACTCGTCGACGTCGAGTCCCGCGTCGATGGCCGCCTCGACGTACTCGATGCCGTTCCCGAGGGTGAACGCGAGTTCCTGTGCGGCGGTCGACCCGGCCTCGCGGATGTGGTAGCCGGAGATGGAGATGGTGTTGAACTTCGGCGTCTCCGAGGCGCAAAAGTCGAAGATGTCCGTGATGATCCGCATCGACGGCTCCGGCGGGTAGATGTAGGTGTTGCGCGCGACGTACTCCTTGAGGAGGTCGTTCTGGATCGTCCCGCGAAGTTCCTCGCGGTCGACGCCCTGCCGGTCGCCGACGGCGATGTACATCGCCAGCAGCACCGACGCGGGCGCGTTGATCGTCATGCTCGTCGAGACCTCGTCGAGCGGGATGCCGTCGAAGACGGTCTCCATGTCCCGCAGGGTGTCGATCGCCACCCCGGCCTTGCCGACCTCGCCGGCGGCCATGTCGGCGTCGGAGTCGTAGCCCATCTGGGTCGGCAGGTCGAACGCCATCGACAGCCCCGTCTGTCCCTGATCGAGCAGGTAGTGGAACCGCTCGTTCGTGTCCTCGGGCGTCGAGAAGCCCGCGTACTGGCGCATCGTCCACAGCCGGCCCCGGTAGCCGGTCGAGTACACCCCGCGGGTGTACGGCGGCCGGCCGGGGAAGCCGAGGTCCTCCCGGTAGTCGAGGTCGGCCACGTCGTCGGGGGTGTAGAGCCGGTCGACCTCCTGGCCGCCGGTGTCCGTCGTGAACGTCTCCTCGCGCTCGCCGAACCGGTCGAGGACGGGGTCGACCTCCTCCTCGTGCCACTCCTCGCGCCCGGAGCGGATCGCCTCGAGGTCGTCGGAATCGAACATTATCGTTACGGACGGTTGCCCGTGGCTTGAAAGTTCACCAAACGCGTCGGGCGCCGCCCCGGGTTTACCCGGTCAGACCGCGTCGTCGGGGCCGTGTCGGCTCGCCATCCGCGTCGCCTCCGCCGCGTACCGCTCGCGCGTCTCCGGGTCGTCCACGTCGCCGAGGGCCTCGTCGGGGACGAGCAGGCTCGCCTTCGTCTCCCGTGCGGGCCCGGTGAAACTCGGCAGCGCGCGCTCGCGGCGGTGGTACCGCGTCCCGTCCTCGGTCGCGTAGACGAGGATGATGAGGTTCAGTTCGTCGTCGGAGTACGTTCGCTCGACGAGCCAGACGCGGGTGCGCTCGTCCGCGTCGGCCGAACCGTCAGTCGCGTCCGACCGTTCGTCGTTCACGACCGTCACGTGGAGCGCCACGGACGTTTTTCTTTCGGGACGTCGACGACCCGGACGTGCGAACGGGCGCGCGGACCGACGACGCGACGATCGACCGCCGGCGAGCGGCGCTGTACGTCGCGCCGTTTCTCGCCGTCGGCCTGTTCAACCTGATCGTCCTGCTCGGCTGGGGGCTCGAACCGCTGTGGGCGTTCGCGATCCTCCCGCCGATGCTGTTCGTCGCCGCCGTCGGCTGGGTCGCGTTCAGGCACGGCTTCCACCGGCGGGACTCGGCGGGTGCGGACGCGGACGTCACGGCGGGGAGGAGCGGGGACGACGGGTGAGCGTCGGTCCGGTTCTCACCGCCCGGTGTCGTACTTGTAGGTCGCCTTCTCGGGGTCGATGCCGAAGTCCTCCGGGGACTCGCCCTCGTCGGCGCCCTCGTCGCGCTCGGCGGCCCCCTTGAACGCCTCGCGCAGGCGCTCGGGCATCCGGAAGCGGTCGACCTCGATCCGCAGGGGGACCGCGCCGGGGTCGACGCCCTCGCGCTTGGCCTCGAGGCGCTCCCGTAACACCGTCGGCAGGTCGCCGTCCTCGATGCGCCGGAAGCCGAACTGGGCGAGGTAGCCCCCCTCGCTCGTCAGCGCGTAGACCTCGTCGAACCCCTCGTCGCCGGCGTACTCGACCAGACGCTCGACGACGTGGGCGCCGACGCCCTGTCCGCGCCACCCTTCGAGGACGCCGATGCTGGTCAACTCGCAGACGTCGTCGCCGTCGGCGACCTTGTGGATGCGGATGCGTCCGAAGCCGGCTTTCGCCCCCGACTCCTCGTCGATGGCGACGACGTAGTCGCGCGAGCGGAACGCCGTGTCGTCGAGTCCCATCGCCTCGATGTGATCGAGAAGCCAGACCTCCTCCCGATTTTTTGCGTCCCGCACGTACATACACGCCGCTAGTCCGTCGGTCTGTAAAGAGTTTGTGTGCAATCACCGCCCGCGGCCGTACGGACGGCGACCCTAGAAATTACTTTGACGATCGGGCAAGAATTGCCCGACGAACGCCCATGGAAGGGACGATAGACCTCGACGAAGTGGTCCACGAACCGTCGCGGGAGTTCGTCGAATCGACGAACGTCCACGCCTTCATGCAGGCGTACGGCATCGACGACTACGACGAACTGATCGAGCGAACCACGGGCGACGTCGAAGGCGTCGCCGAGAGCGGTCTCGACTGGTTCTGGGACGAAGTCGTCGACTACCTCGGGATCGAGTTCTACGAGGCGTACGACGCGGTCCGCGAGGACGGCGAGGGCCCGCAGTTCACCGACTGGTACCCCGGCGGCGAACTCAACGTCGCCCACAACACCCTCGACCGCCACGCCGCCCGCGAGACCGAGACGCGCAACCGCGTCGCCGTCATCTGGGAGGGCGAGGACGGCGAGGTCCGGGAGGTGACCTACCACGAACTCCGCCGGCAGGCGAATCAGGTGGCGAACGCGCTCGAAGCGCGCGGGATCGAGACCGGCGATACCGTCGGCCTCTACATGCCGATGGTGCCCGAGGTGGTGTCGATCCTCTACGGCTGTTTCAAGGTCGGCGCGATCGCGGTGCCGATCTTCTCGGGCTTTGGCGTCGACGCCACCGCCACGCGCATCGAGGACGCCGAGTGCTCGGTGCTCTTTACGGGCGACGGCTTCTACCGCCGCGGCGAGCACGTCTCCCTCAAGGGCGCCGCCGACGAGGCGATCGAACAGGCCGGTCACGTCGAACACGCCATCGTCGTCGATCGGCTGGGCGCCAGCGACGACGCTTCTGACGTCGAGATTCCGTGGGACGACGACCGCGACGAGTGGTGGGTCGAGGCCGTCGAGACGCGCGACGACGACTACGAGACGAAGTCGCTGCCCTCCGATCAGGAGTCGATGCTGCTGTACTCCTCCGGGACGACGGGCAAGCCGAAGGGGATCGTCCACACCCACGCCGGCGTACAGACCCAGTGTGCGAAGGAACTGTACTTCGGCTTCGACCTGAAGCCCGCCGACCGGTTCTTCTGGGTGAGCGACATCGGCTGGATGATGGGGCCGTGGACGCTGATCGGCGTCCACACCTTCGGCGGCACCGTCTTCATGTACGAGGGCGCGCCCGACTACCCCCGACCGGACCGGTTCTGGGAGATGATCGACCGCCACGGGATCACCCAGTTCGGCATCTCGCCGACCGCGATCCGCGCGCTGCGCAAACACGGCGACGAGTGGGTGGAGGGCCACGACCTCTCCTCGCTGCGCCTGCTGGGATCGACCGGCGAGCCGTGGGACCCCGAAAGCTGGCGGTGGTTCTACGAGAAGGTCGGCGGCGGTCAGGCGCCCATTGTCAACATCTCCGGGGGCACCGAAATCTGCGGCTGTTTCCTGATGCCGATGCCGATCCAGTCGCTCAAACCCTGTACGCTCGGCGGGCCCGGCCTCGGAATGGACGTCGACATCGTCGACTCGGCCGGGAACTCGATCGCCGACAGCCACGAGCGGGGCTTCCTCGTCGCGCGTGACTCCTGTCCCAGCATGACGAAGTCGCTGTGGAGCGGCGACGAGCGCTACCTCGATGAGTACTGGTCGACGTGGGAGGACCTCTGGGACCACGGCGACTGGGCCCAGAAGGACGACGACGGCTTCTGGTTCCTCCACGGCCGCGCCGACGACGCGCTGAACGTCGCCGGCCGGAAGGTCGGCCCCGCGGAGGTCGAGGGGGCGCTGATCGACCACCCGGCGGTCAACCAGGCGGCCGCCGTCGGCGCCCCCGACGACACCACCGGTACGGCCGTCGTCGCCTACGTCATCCGCGAGGAGGGCGCCGAGGAGAGCGAGGACCTCCGGGAGGAACTGCGCGAGCAGGTCGGCGAGGAGCTAGGCAAGCCGTTCCGCCCGCGCGAGGTGCTGTTCGTCGACGAGTTCCCCAAGACCCAGTCGGGCAAGATCATCCGCCGGGCCATCGAGGCCACCTACACCGGCGAGGACCTCGGCGACATGAGCAGCATCGAGAACCCCGAGGCGCTCGAAGAGATCGAGGCGGCGCGGTAGCGACGCACGTTTTTTGCACCGAATCGGTTCGCGGTTCCGACTCGCGTACAGCTAAGTCGTCGCCCTCACAAATGGTCGGTATGCTCCACGCGACCGGCCCACTGCTCACCGTCGACGTCGGTGAGCGAACGGCGACGAGAACCGAGATAGAGGAGGTCCTCGAGACGTACGTCGGCGGCCGCGCGGCCGCGACGGCGCTGGCCCACGAGCGCATCCCGTTCGACGCCGACCCGTTCGGTCCCGAGAACCGCGCGTACCTCTCGACCGGCCCGCTCCAGCTCTCGCGGATGTCCTTCACCGGGCGGATGAACATGACGGCGCTCTCGCCGCTGACCGACGGCCTCGCGTCCACGAACGCGGGGGGCTACCTCTCGCGTAACTTCGCGGGGACGGGGATCAGCGTCCTCGAACTCGCCGGCGAGAGCGACGAGTTAGTGATCGTCCACGTCACTGACGACGGCGTGGAGTTCGAGGCCGTCCCGGAACTGGCGGGCGCGACGGTTCCCGAAGTCTCGGCGCACGTCGCGGAGACGCGAGACCTCGGCCCCGAACACTGCATCGCCATCGGGCCGGCAGGCGAGAACCTCGTCAGGTTCGCGAGCGTGATGACCTTCGACTCGCGGGCGTTCGGCCGGGGCGGCCTCGGCGCGGTGCTCGGGTCGAAGAACGTGAAGGCGGTCACGTTCGAGGGCGACGCCGCCCCGGACGTCGACGTCCCCGACGTGCAGACGGACGTCCACCGCGAGGCCGCCCAGTCCGACGACCGGATGAAGCGCCAGGGAACCACCGGCGGGACGGAGTTCATCAACGACAACTTCTCGCTTCCCACCAGATACTTCGAGGGCTACGAGTTCGAGCACGCCGCCGACATCGGCGGGCGCGCCGTCGAGGAGAAGAAGTACGAGCGGGGGGCGTGCTCGACCTGTGCCTACGCCTGCAAGCTTCCGACGCGGGACGAGGCACGCGGCGTGGAGACCGAGGGCCCGGAGTTCGAGACCGTCTACTCGTTCGGCTCCCTCCAGGGCGTCGGCGACATCGTGGACGTGATGCAGGCGAACGAACTCTGTGACACGCTCGGGATGGACACGATCTCGGCGGGCGTGACAGTCGCGGCCTACCTCGCGAGCGAGGACGCCTTCGGCGACGCCGAACTGGCCCGCGAGGTCACCGAACGGATCGCCTACCGCGAGGGGATCGGCGACTCCCTCGCCGAGGGCGTCCACCGCTGTCACGAGGAACTGGGCGTCGACGACTACACCGTCAAGGGGATGGAGTTCGCCGCCCACGACGGCCGCGTCCTCCACGGGCAGGGCCTCTCCTACGCGGTCGCGAACCGCGGCGCCGACCACATGTACGCCGGCATGCTGAGCCTCGAGTACGCCGGCGAGTTGAACCCCGAGGGGACGCTGGGGAAGGCGGAGACCCTCGTCGAACGGGAGAACTACGCGGCGTTTCGCGACTCGGGGATCGTCTGCGCGTTCGGCGGCGACTACGTCACCGACGAGCGCCTCGCGCGGCTGTTCGACGCCGACTACGAGGACCTGCTGGCGGTCGGCGCGCGGACCGTCGAACTCGAACGCCACTTCAACAATCGCCGCGGCTTCGACCGCACCGACGACGGCACGCCCTACGAGCTACCGGACCTCGAGGACGCGATTCAGGAGTACTACGACGCCCGCGGCTGGAACGAGGACGGCACCGTCCCCGACGCGGCGGTGGAGTCGGTCGCGCCGCCCGCCGAGTGACCGTCCGGCCGTCTCCGCGCGCCCGCGACCGGGCCGTCAGCCCACCGACAGCGCCTCCTCGAGTCGGTCCTCCAGGTCGTCGAGTTCCTCGCGGAGCGACTCGCCCGCTTCGTCCTCGAGGTCGGCGATCCGGTCGGCGAACCCCTGCAGGCGCGAGAACTTCTCGCTCTCGTCGACGCCCGTCTTCTGGACGTACACCTGCTCGTCGACGTCGTACACCTCGTCTTCCTCCAGATCCGTCGCGGCGAGGACCACGTCCAGTTTCTCCGGGTCGACCCCGAGCACCCACTCGCGGGGAATCCCGCGCTCGTCGAGGGCGTCGAGGACGGCCCCCTCGTCCTTCGGCCGCCGCCGTTCCCGGGTCGTCCGGCGCACCGTCCCGTACCGCCCGTGGAGGCGCTGGCCCGGTCCGAGTCGGTCGAGCAGCGGTTCCCGGGCGGAGCGGCGGAGCCGATCTGCCCCGCGCTGGACGTCCGAGAGCAGGACGTAGAGGTCGGTCAGCGCGTCCGTGTCGAGCCGATCGAGGTCCCCGGCGTCGAGGCGTTCGAGCAGGGCCGCGAGCAAGAGCGCGTCGTCGTGGACGCGCTCGGGCGGCGTCCGCGCCTCCTCGGGCGGGACGAGAAACGGGCTCTCGCCCGCGGTCGACTCCGCCGGCGCGCGTTCGATCGTCTCGCCGTCGCTGTCGTACGCGGCCGCGAGCGTCACCGCGCCGGCGTACGGCTCGACGCCGGGTGGGAGCCCCTCGACGGGCACCGGCCCGTCCGCGAGCCGGTCGGCGAACACCTCGAACTGCTCGCGCCAGAGCGTCCGCTCTTCCTCGCTGTCGAGGAAGCGAACGACGATCCGGTCGTCGAACGTCGCCTCGATCCGAAACCGCCGCTCGGAGACCGGGGTCACGAGCACGCTCCCCCGTTCGATCGACTCGCAGGCCTCCCGCAGGTCGTGCCAGAACGTATCGCCGGGCATGGCCGGCCGTTCGACGCGCCGGCGAAAGTAGTGACCCCCGGAGACTGACGGGCCGGTCACAGAAATGCAAGGAGGAAGCCCACGACTTTAGTCGTGAGAGGAATCCGACCCGCCGTAGACCGACGGCACCAGCCGGAAGACGTCGCCCGGCTCGACCGCGGTATCGAGGCCGTCGAGGTGTCTCACGTCCGTCCGGTTTTTCGTGACGACGGTCTTCTCCGCGAGGTCGTCGCCCGCGTCGTCGACGAGGCGTCCATCGAGTTCCGGGTACGCCGACTCGAGTTCGGCGAGCAGGTCGCCGACGCGCTGGGCGTCGGTCTCCCGGTGGACCGTCTTCTCGCCGACGTCCTCCCGAAACGGTCCGAAAAAGACACACTCGATCTGCACGCCCGGTGGTTGGGCGCGTTCGCTCTTGTAACCGACGGTTCCACCGGAGGGCCGCGGTACGCAGGTCGGCCTCTCGGTCGCGCCCGCGGCCCACGACGAGTGGTGGCCGCGGGTCCACGACTGGCCCGCGGCGCGGGACCGACGGCCGGAGCCGAGAATAACGATTCGAACGTGTTCGGGGCAGGAGGGAGATGCGTCCGGCCCGGACTTCGCCCTATGCCCGAGGTCACCGCGCTCGACGGTCTGGAGGAGGCCACCCACGCCGAAGTGTTCGCGGAGCGCCGGCCGCGGACGGTGCGCCTCCGCCTCGACGCCGGCGACCGCGTCCCGCCCCACACCCACCCCGGCACGAACGTCGTGTTACACCTGCTCTCGGGACGCCTCGAACTGACGCTCGACGACGAGACGTACGACCTGACGCCGGGAGAGGTGGCCCGGTTCAGCGGCGAGCGTGAGATCTCGCCACACGCGGTCGAGGACAGCACCGCGCTCGTCGTCTTCGCGCCGGCGGCGGACGAGGACGCGTAGTCGCGCTCAGGAGGGGGTGATCCGGTCCCACAGCGACTTCAGGTCCGAGGCGGTCGCCATCGCGTCGAGTTCGCGGTAGGCCGACTGCTCCTCGTCGAGGTTCTGCTGGAGCGGGTCCGTCACGTCGCCGCCGTAGTCGAGCTTTCGCGCCAGCATCAACAGCCCCTCGTACGCGGTCATCTCGATGCGCTCGGTCGTCATCCCCGCGACGAGGTAACTGGAGTTGAGCAGGTCGTCGTCGGTGATCTCCCCTTCCATCCGCTGGCGCTCCGTCTCGAGCGCGTCGAAGATCGGTTTCTCCGTCGGCGCCGGCGTGACGTCGACGGCGTCGAACACCTGCTCGAGGCGACGCACCTGCTCGCGCGTCTCCTCGCGGTGGTCCGCGAATCCCCGGCTGATCCGGTCGTTCGTCGCGTTGATCGCCATCTCGTCGAGCGTCTCGACGAGTTGCGTCTCGACGTAGTACACCTGTCGGAGCTTGTGAACGAACAGTTCGTGGAGGTCGTTTATAGGCATCTCACCTAGGCCCGGGGACGACCAGCCGCATAGTCGTGGACCACGATGTTGCAGGCCAGACGGCGAGTCAGCCGATGTCGACGGTCTCGGGGTCGACGTGGCGCGATTCGGGCTCGTCGGGAGAGACGACGAGCGCGGGCGCCGGAGCGTCCTCCTCTTCCGCCGGGTCACCGAGGACGACGACGCCGTCGGCTAGCAGCGGCGCGATCACGCCCGCCGCGACCGTTCCGGGGGTCGACAGCGGCGCCCGGACGGCGACCCGGTCGCCCGGTTCGAGTCCGGCGTCGTCGACGACGTCGCGGGCCGCCTCGACGACCGCGCCGTGGGAGTAGGTTCGCGCGCCGTCCGCGAGCAGCGGCGTGTCGGGGTCGATCGAGAGCGGCGGGAACGCCGGATTCTCGCTCCAGAGGCCGGCGTCGAAGTGGTGGACGGCGGGTGCCTCGGGCTTCCCGCCGTAGCCGACCCGCTGGGCGCCCCGGGGGAGGTCGTAGTCGTCGAGCGCGTCGACGGGGCCGACGAGCGCGCGGAAGTCCTCGCTCCCGGCGAGGTCCCGCGGCGGGTCGAACCGGGTCGTCCCCTCCAGCAGCGCGGTCCCGAAGAAGGCGAGCAGGGCCAGCGGCCCCTCGCCGACGACGCCGACGGTCACGCCCCGGCGCACCCCGGCGTGTCGCAGGAAGTTCCCCGACTTCCAGGCGGTCGTACAGAGCCAGTGGTAGTCGTACGCGCGCCCGGTCGCGTCGACGAGCGCGGGTCGCTCGTCGCGTCGGTCCCGTGTCAGGAGGTCGCCCACCGTCTCCGCGTCCGCGTCCATACGCGCGGCTTTCGGCCGCGATCAAAAAAGCGCGCCGGTCGGGCCGTCAGTCGTCGGCCGCCGCGGGCGCCTCGTGTTCGACGTCGGTGCCGAGGACGTCGAGGAACTCCGCGAGCCACTCGGGGTGGTCCGGCCACGCCTGCCCCGTCACGAGGGCGCCGTCGCGGACGACGCCGTCCTCCCAGTCGCCGCCGGCGGCGAGCACCTCGGCTTTCAGCGCCGGGTAGGCGGTGCAGGTCCGCCCCTCCAGCACGTCCGCGGCCGAGAGGATCTGCGCGCCGTGACACAGCGACGCGACGGGCTTGTCCGCGGCGAAGAAGTGCCGGACGATTTCGAGCACCTCGTCGTAGGTCCGGAGGTACTCGGGCGCGCGGCCGCCGGGGATCACCAGCGCGTCGTAGTCGGCCGGGTCCACGGCGTCGAAGTCGTGCGTGAGTTCGAAGCCGTGCCCCGGCTTCTCGGTGTAGGTCTGGTCGCCCTCGAAGTCGTGGACCGCAGTCGGGCAGATCTCGCCCGCCTCCTTCTCCGGGCAGACGGCGTGGACGTCGTGGCCGACCATCTGTAGCGCCTGAAACGGTACCATGACCTCGTAGTCCTCCACGAAATCGCCGGCGAGTAGCAGTATCGTTGCCGTCACGGGAAACACCCGGGTCGACGGTTCGACGCGCGCCGACAAGAATGTGCCCCGTGGTACCGCGGCCCGCGGCGGTCAGAAGCTCCGCTTGATCCGCTCGAAGAACCCCTCCTTGACGTCGATCTCCTCGCCGCCGGCCTCGGCGAACGCCTCCAGGGCCTCGCGCTGTTCCTCGTTGAGGCTCTCGGGGGTGACGACCTGCACCTGGACGTAGAGGTCGCCGTCCCCGCGGCGTTCGAGGCGGGGCATGCCCTCGCCCTCGATGCGGAACACCTCGCCGCTCTGGGTTCCCCGCGGGATCTCGAGGTCGACGCTCCCGTCGAGGGTCGGCACCTCGACCGTGTCGCCGAAGGTCGCCTGCGGGAACGAGATCGGCAGGCGGTACCGGAGGTCGTCGCCGTCGCGCTCGAACGCCTCGTGGTCGCGGACCGCGACGTCGATCAGCAGGTCGCCGCGGGGGCCGCCGTTCGGACTCGGCGCGCCCTCGTTCCCCATCCGGAGGGTCTGGCCGTCCCGGATGCCGGCGGGGACCTCGACGACGAGCGTCGCCTCGGTGCGGACGTACCCCTCGCCGCGACACTCCTCGCAGGTCTCGGAGTACAGCGTCCCCTCGCCCTCGCAGCGCCGGCAGGTGGTCGTCTGCTGGACGCGCCCGAGCGGCGTCTGCTGGACCTGCGTCACCTGTCCGCGACCCTGACACTCCGGACAGGTCTGTGCCTCGGCGCTCGGCGGGTGACCCGCGCCGCCACAGACGTCACACTCCTCGGGCCGTTCGACCGTGAACTGCTTCTCGACGCCCTCGTAGGCCTCTTCGAGGTCGATCTCGAGGGCGGTCCGGAGGTCCCGACCCTTCCGGGGCCGGTCGCGGCGGCGACCCCCGCCCCCGCCGAAGACCTGCTCGAAGAGGTCGCCGAGGCCGCCACCGCCCATCCCGCCGCCGCCCATGCCGCCGAACGGGCCGCCACCCATGCCGCCGGGGCCCGCGCCGCCGCCGGCGCCGGCGTCGAAGCCGTGCTTCTCGGCCTGTTCGTAGCGGTCGTGGCCCATCCGGTCGTAGGCCTGGCGTTTGTCCTCGTCGGTCAGGACCTTCTTTGCCTTCTGGATCTTCTTGAACTTCTCCTCGGCGTCGGGGTCGTCGCTGACGTCCGGGTGGTACTCGGCGGCCTTCTTCCGGTACGCCCGCTTGATCTCGTCCTCGGAGGCGTCGGGACTGACCCCGAGCACGTCGTAGAAGTCCTCGCTCATTCGTTGCTCCCCGGTAATCCGTTGAAACACTTGAAACGACCGTTCGGGCCGCGCGCGTCGGCCGCGTCAGTCCGCCGATCGAGAGACGCCCGGCGTCACTCGTCCTCGTCGTCGAAGTCGACGTCCTCGAAGTCGGCGTCGACGAACTCCTCGCCGTCGTCGCCGCCGCCGGCACCCGCGCCGGGGCCGGGGTTCGGACCGGCGCCCATGCCGCCGGGGCCCGCGCCGCCCGCGGCCGCGCCGCCAGCGCCGCCGGCGCCGCCGGGGCCCGCGCCCGCCGCGCCGGCCTCCTGGTAGATCTGCTTGCCGATCTCCTGGAGTTCCTTGCTCAGGTCCTCGGTCGCGGCCTCGATGTCCTCGGCGTCGGCGTCGGAGTCGTCGATCGTCTCTTCCAGGTCCTCGACGGCGGCCTCGATGCTCTCGCGGAGG
This sequence comes from Salinilacihabitans rarus, assembly GCF_024296665.1. Taxonomy (NCBI): domain Archaea; kingdom Methanobacteriati; phylum Methanobacteriota; class Halobacteria; order Halobacteriales; family Natrialbaceae; genus Salinilacihabitans; species Salinilacihabitans rarus. Next base: position 1,048,834 of record NZ_CP100762.1, read on the forward strand.
TCGGCGTCGATCTCGTCGTTCTCCTCGAGGAGCGTCTCGGCGCGCTGGATCGTCGCCTCGGCCGTGTTACGGGCCTCGATGCGCTCGCGGCGCTTCTTGTCCTCCTCGGCGTGCTCCTCGGCCTCGTTTTGCATCCGCTCGATCTCCTCGTCCGAGAGGCCGGCGCCGCCTTCGATGGTGATCTCCTCGCTCGTTCCGGTGCCCTTGTCCTCGGCGGTGACGTTGACGATGCCGTTCTCGTCGATGCTAAACGTGACCTCGATCTGGGGCGTGCCGGCGGGCGCCGGCGGGATGCCCGTCAGGTGGAACTCGCCCAGCAGTTCGTTCTTCTCGGCGAGTTCGCGCTCGCCCTGGAAGACGCGCACCTGCACCGTTGTCTGGTTGTCCGCCGCGGTGGTGAAGATCTTCGACTCCTCGGTCGGGATCGTCGTGTTCTTCTCGATGAGCCGTTCGAAGAGGCCGCCTTTGACCTCGATGCCCAGCGAGAGCGGCGTGACGTCAAGCAGGACGATGTCGTCGACCTCGCCGCCGAGGACGCCGCCCTGGATCGCCGCGCCGAGCGCGACGGCCTCGTCGGGGTTGACGTTCTTCTGGGGCTCTTTGCCCGTCAGCTCCTCGACCTTCTCGGCGACCTGGGGCATCCGGGTCGAGCCACCGACGAGCAGCACCTCGTCGATGTCGTCTTTGGAGTAGCCGGCGTCTTCGAGGGCCTGCTCGGTCGGCTCGACGGTGCGGTCGATCAGGTCGGCGGTGAGCGACTCGAACTTCGCGCGGGTGAGCGACTTTTCGAGGTGGATCGGCCCGTCGTCGGTCGCGGTGATAAAGGGCAGGTTGATCTCGGTCTCCTTGCGCGAGGAGAGTTCGATCTTGGCCTCCTCGGCGGCGTCTTTCAGCCGCTGGAGCGCCTGCCGGTCCTCGCGGAGGTCGATACCGTGTTCGCCCTCGAAGTCGTCGGCCAGCCAGTCGATGATCGCCTCGTCCCAGTCGTCGCCGCCGAGGTCGTTGTCGCCGTTGGTGGCGACGACCTCGTAGACCCCGCCGCCGAGGTCGAGGATGGAGACGTCGAAGGTGCCGCCGCCGAGGTCGTAGACGAGGACGGTCTGGTCGGAGTCGTCGTCCAGCCCGTAGGCCATCGACGCGGCCGTCGGCTCGTTGATGATGCGTTCGACCTCGAAGCCGGCGATCTCGCCGGCGTCCTTGGTCGCCTGGCGCTGTCGGTCGGAGAAGTACGCGGGCACCGTAATGACGGCCTTCTCGACCTCGTCGCCGAGGTAGTCCTCGGCGTCGCGTTTGATCTTCTGGAGGATCATCGCCGAGATCTCCTCCGGCGTGAACTCCTCGCCGTCGACCTCGACGGTGTGGTCGTCCTCCCCCATGTGGCGCTTGATCGAGGCGATCGTCCGCTCGGGGTTCTGGATCGCCTGGTTCTTCGCCGGCTTGCCGACGAGGCGCTCGTCGTCGTCGGTGAAGGCGACGACCGACGGCGTCGTCCGGTCGCCTTCGGAGTTGACGATGATCTCCGGATCGCCGCCTTCCATCACGGCGAAGGCGCTGTTCGTCGTACCGAGGTCGATTCCGAGGATCTTGTTACTCGCCATCTGAAAGGGTATAGTGCGCACTTTGTTTTAAAGGTTACTACACGGTTCGAGCTGACGAATAAAATTCAGATCGCCGACGGCTGGACCGGCCGCGATCCCGACACCGTCGGTCGATCCTTCCCGTCGGCGACGCGGACGGACGCGTCGCTACCGAGTGCGGCGAGTCGCGGAGAATCGGTCGGCGGTTACTCCTCGTCGACGACCTCGCCGTCGGGATCGAGCGCTCCCCCGTCGGCGTCTACGGGTTCGTCCGCGTCCGTGTCGCCCTCGTCCGCGGCCCCGTCGTTCGCGTCGTCTTCGCCCGCTTTGGCCACCTCGTCCCCGTCGAGTTCGCCGTTGCTGACGGTCACCTGAGCGTTCTGGATGACCTTCCCGTCCATCTCGTAGCCCGGCGTGTAGACGTCGGCGATCGTCCCCTCGGGCTGGCCGCTGTCGACCTGCACCATCACCTCGTGGCGCTGGGGGTCGACATCGCTGCCGGGGTCGGGGTCGATCTCCTCGACGTCCTCGTCGGCGAGGACGCGGTCGAACTCCTTGAGGGTCATCTCGACGCCCTCGCGAAGGCTCTCGACGTCGTCGCTCTCCTCGGCGAGCGCGCGCTTCAGGTTGTCGCGGACGCCCACCAGCCGCTCGACGAGGTCCTCGGTGGCGCGGGACTTGATCTGTTCCTGGCGCTTTTTCGCGCGCTTCTTGTAGTTCTGGAAGTCGGCCTGCTTGCGCTTGAGGTGGCTCTCGAGTTCGTCGATCCGCTCCTCGCGGTCGTCGAGGTCCGCCCGCAACTCCTCGATCGTCTCCGCCTGGGCGTCGACGCGCTCGCGCAGGTCCGCCAGTTCCTCGCGCTGGTCGGAGACCGTCCCGTTGAGGTCGCGGGCCGTCTCGACGACGACGTTGACCTCGCGGGCGAGGTCGTCGTCGAGTTCCGCGATCTCGTCGAGCAACTGCCCGACGTCTTTGGTCTGGGCCTCCTCGGGCGCGGAGTCCCCTTCCGACTCCTCGACGCCGGCTTCGGCCTCCGTCTCGGCCCCGTCGTCGCCGGCGGATCCCTCCGCGGCCGCGCCGGGAACGGAGTTCGTGCCCTCGTCTTCGCTCATGTCCCTGTCAAGGAACAGCGGTAATAAAAGGATTGAGGTACGGGCCCGCGGCCCGGTACGGATCGCCGCAGTCGGCCGATTCGCGCGCCGTTCGACGGCTCAGTCGGCGCCGGGCGCCGCGGCCGCCGCCGCCTCGTCGGGCACCGTCCCCCGGTCGGTCCAGCCGCGGACGTCGTAGTACTCCTCGAGGGCCGCCTCGAAGCCGTCGAGGTCGTCGGCGTACGGCAGCGTGTCGTCCGACCGGTCGAAGCCACGGCGGTTGTTGAAGTGCCGCTCGAGCGTCACCACCCGCTCGCCCACGTCGAGCAGCGACTCGTAGTCCGCGCCGAACAGCGCCTCGTATCGCTCGGGCGTCATCGTCCCCCGGGAGAACCGACAGACGATCCCGCAGTCTTCGAGCGCCCGCGCGTTCTCCTGTTCGGCGATCGCCGCCGGCTTCCCATCGAATCCCGCCTGCGGGAACGACGCCTCGCGGTCGACGAGGGGGTACTCCCACGCGTAGAACGTCGAGTACATGTGGTCGGCCCCGCGGTTCGCGACCGCGTAAGCCAGCCCCTGGCCGTGGAGGGTGCGGCCCTCGTGGCCCGCAAACGAGAGGCGCTTGACCGTCCAGTCCTCGACGCCGAGGTCGTCGGCCGCCCGGCCGATCCCCTCGGCGAGGGAGTCGCCGACGCCCTCGCGGCGGGCGATCTTCTCGACCGTCTCGTGGACCAACTCGGCGTCGCCGAAGGCGTCCTCGCTCGCGAGGTAGGCCGCGACCGTGTTTCCACAGGAGATCGTGTCCATCCCAAGCGTGTCACAGAGTTCGTTCGCCTGCATCACGTCGACGACGTCGTCGACCGCGCAGTTCGAGCCGAACGCCATCACGGTCTCGAACTCCGGGCCCTCCGTCTCCACGCCGCGTGCCTCGTCCCGCGTCGGGAGTTTACAGGCGAACGCGCAGGCCGAGCAGGTCCCTCGCTCGTACTTCTTCTCCTCGACGGCGTCGCCGTTGATTCCCTCGACGCCCTCGAACCGCCGCTCGGAGAAGTACCGCGTCGGCAACCCGTCCACTTCGTTCGCGAGGTCCGTCACCGACGTCGTCCCCTGTCGCTTCATGACGTGCTCGGAGGTCGCCGCCTCGCGGTGGACCTCGGTCGCGACGTCCGGCAGGTCGACGTCCGGGGCGGCGTCGCCCTCGAACGTGACCGCCTTCACGTTCTTCGAACCCATCACGGCTCCGAGGCCGCCCCGGCCGAACGCGCGGCTCTCGGAGGTCATGATCGAGGCGAACCGGACGCGGTTCTCGCCCGCGGGACCGATCGCGACGACGTGCTCGGGGCCGAGGCCGCGGCCCTCGACGTGGTCGGTGACTTCGGGAACCGTCGCGCCCGCCAGTTCCGGGACGGCCTCGAACTCCACGCCCGCCCCGGTGACGTGGACGATCACCACCTCGTCGCTCGTCCCGACGAGTTCGACCGCGCCGTACCCCGTCGCGGCGAGGTTGCGCGAGACGAACCCGCCGGCGTTCGACGAGAGCAGGCCGCCGGTCAGCGGCGAGACGCCGGTGCAGTTCGTCCGCCCGGTGTAGCTCATCTTCGAACGCTGCAGGGGCCCCGTGGTGAACACGAGGCGGTTCTCGGGGCCGAACGGGTCGGCGTCGAACGGGATGCGCTCGTGGGCCAGCGCCGTCGCCACGCCGCGGCCGCCGATAAACGACTCGTGGATCGCGTCGATCGGCGTGCGCTCGGTCGTCCGGTCGGAGCAGTCGACGGTGAGCAGCGGGCCGGTCGCGTGGAGCATCGGTGACGATTCCGTGGACGCGCGCGCTAATAAATCCGCGAGCCGCGCCCGTCGGCCGAGCGCCGGAGCTATGTCGCTCCCGGCCCGACCTCCCGGCGTGACACCGATCCGCCTCCGGCACGACGAGGGAACGATCCGCGTCGAGGGGTCCGACGAGGCGCTGGCGTCGGTCCGCGAGGCGGCGCCCGAGGTCGAACTCGAACCCGACCCCCGCAGCGGGACGTTCCGCGCCCCCGCCTTCCGGTACGCCGACCTCCGGGCGGCGCTCGCCGAGCGCGGGGTTCCCGTCGACGACCGCGTCCTCTCGCTGCCCGACGTCGGCGCCCTCGCGTCGGCGTACGAGCTTCGGGCCTACCAGCGCGAGGCCACGGACGACTGGCTCGCGACCGACCGCTGGCGCGACCTCGGCGACGCGCCGGCGCCCGGGCAGGCTCCCGGCGGCGTCCTCGAACTCCCCACCGGCAGCGGCAAGACCGTGATCGGGCTGAAGGCGATCGAGCGCCTCGCGGTCCCGACGCTCGTCGTCGTCCCGACGATCGACCTGCTCGACCAGTGGGGCCGCGAACTCGAACGCGAGTTCGGGGGGCCGATCGGACGCTTCGGCGGCGGCGAGCAGCGCCGCGAGCCGATCACCGTCTCGACGTACGACTCGGCGTACCTCAAGGCCGATTCCGTCGGCGACCGCTTCGGCCTCGTCGTCTTCGACGAGGCCCACCACCTCGGCGGCGAGGGCTACCGCGAGATCGCGCGCCTGCTCGCCGCGCCCGCGCGGATGGGACTCACGGCCACGTTCGAGCGGCCCGACGGCGCCCACGAGGTCGTCGAGGAGGTCGTCGGCCCGCTGGCCTGTCGGGTCGACGTGGACGAACTCGCCGGCGACCACCTCGCCGACTACGACGTGAAGCGACTCGAAGTGACGCTCACCCCGGAGGAACGCGAGGCGTACGACCGCAACCAGGAGGTCTTTACCGACTACCTCGCACGGTCGAACATCCAGCTTCGCAGCGGCTCCGACTACCAAGAACTCGTCAAACGGTCCGGGTCGGATCCGCGAGCGCGCGAGGCATTGCTCGCCAAACAGCGCGCCCGCGAGATCGTCTACGGCAGCGAGGCGAAACTCGACGCGCTCGAAACCATCCTCGAAGAGCACCGCGAGGACCGGATCATCGTCTTCACGGCGTACAACGACCTCGCCTACGACGTCAGCGAGCGGTTCCTGATCCCGACGATCACCCACCAGACGGGCGCCGCCGAGCGCCGCGAGGTACTCGGGCGGTTCCGCGAGGGGGCCTACTCGCGCGTGGTGACCTCGAACGTCCTCGACGAGGGCGTCGACGTCCCCGACGCGAACGTGGCGGTAGTCCTCTCCGGAAGCGGGAGCGAACGCGAGTTCACCCAGCGACTCGGTCGGATCCTCCGACCGAAAGGCGACGGGCGGCGCGCGCTGCTGTACGAGGTCGTGAGCGGCGACACCGCCGAGGAACGCGTCGCCAGCCGGCGGCGCTGAAACGACGATCGATCCCGGCCGGACGGAACCGGGCGAACGTCCCGAGTCGGTCTGGCGACGGTCGCCGACACGTTCGTCGTGCCCCTCCTGCCGCTCCCGGAGCCGGTGCCGTTCGTCTGAGCGCGCCGTCCGGGTGACTTTTAGCGGTTTCGCCCCCACGTCCCGATAGATGCTGACGAAGGACCTGCTTCGCGTCTCGCGAGCGGGCGGCGGCTACCGCCCGCGGTTCGCCGGGCGCGAACACCGCCCGCTGGCCGCCCGCGTCGTCGGGACCTTTCAGGGGCACGTCGGCGAGCCCCGCGGGGCCCTCGACGACGCCCTCGCCGACCTCGAAGCCGACGCAGAGCACTTCAAACTCGTCCGCGGCTTCGCCGCCCTCCTCGAACGCGACGCGACCTTCGAGACTCGCTCGCCGGTCGACCCCGAGCGGGCGCGCCGGGCGGCCTTCGAGGCGGCCGAGGCGGTCGGCGTCGTCGGCGCGGACGAGCGGACCGCGGCGCTCGCTCGGGCGGCCGACCGCCTCGGGGACGGGGTCGACGCCGACGACGTCGAGCGGTCGCTGTACGCCGACCTCGAGGAGCGACGGGTCCTCGCCGCCGCCGACCCGCGGTGGGACCCCGACGACCTCGTGGCCCAGTACAACCTCTCGCTCGCGCAGACGGCGCTGTTCGACGCGACGGAGGTGCGCGTTCGCTCGTCGGACCCGAAGGCGCTCGTCTCGGCGGTCAAGCGACTGCGGCTGATGTACGAGATCCGCAAGACGGCCGACGGCCGCGAGGTCGTCGTGACGGGGCCGACGCGGCTCTTCCGCGCGACCCGCCGGTACGGCACCCGGTTCGCTCGCCTCCTGCGGACGGTCGCGAAAGCCGACACGTGGCGCCTCGAGGCGACCGTCGACGACCGCGGGACCGAGCGGACGCTCGTCCTCACCCACGAGGACTCCGTCCGGGTCCCCGACGCCGACCCGGTCGCCGAGGTCGAGTACGACAGCGGCGTCGAGGCCGACTTCGCGGCTCGCTTCTCGGGGCTCGGCCTCGACTGGGACCTCGTCCGCGAGCCCGAACCGCTGGCGACGGGCACGCGCGTGATGATCCCCGACTTCGCGTTCGACTATCGTCCCGCGGGCGGTCCCCGCGGGGATACCGCCGAAGGAGGGGACGCGGACTTCCGCGTCTACTTCGAGATCATGGGGTTTTGGACCCCCGAGTACGTCGCGAAGAAGCTCTCGCAACTCGAAGGCCTGGAGGACGTCGACATGCTCGTCGCCGTCGACGAGAGCCTCGGCGTCGGCGAGGAGATCACCGCACACGACCACCGCGCGATCCCCTACTCGGGGTCGGTGCGGGTGAAAGACGTCGTCGACGTCCTCCGGGAGTACGAGGACGAACTGGTCGCCGAGAGCGCGGCCGCGCTCCCGGACGAACTGGTCCCCGACGAGGACGTCGTCGCGCTCGCGGACCTCGCGGCCCGCCGCGGGGTCGGCGAGGACGCCCTCGCCGCGGTCGCGTTCCCCGACCACGAACTCGTGGGGCGGACGCTGATCCGCCCCGGAACGCTCGCGTCGATCGGCGACGACCTCGACGCCGGGATGACGCTCGCGGACGCGGAGGCGGTGCTCGACGATCACGGAGTGAGCGACGCCAGCGCCGCGCTCTCGCGGCTCGGCTACCGCGTCGAGTGGGAGGGACTCGGCGGCGGCACCCTGCGCGAACGGTGACCGCGGCCGCCGTCAGCGTTCGTTGACGTCGAGGACCCGGCCCGCGGCCACCGTCTGGCCCATGTCGCGGATGGCGAAGCTCCCGAGTTCGGGGATCTCGCTCGACGGTTCGATCGACAGCGGCTTCTGGGGACGGACCGTCACGACGGCCGCGTCGCCGGCCTGAACGAAGTCCGGTTCCTCCTCTTTCACCTCGCCGCTCGCGGGGTCGATCTTCTGGTCGAGCGACTCGATCGTACAGGCGACCTGCGCCGTGTGGGCGTGGAAGACCGGCGTGTAGCCCGCGGTGATCACGCTGGGGTGTTGCATGACGACGATCTGGGCCTGGAACGTCTCGGCGACGGTCGGCGGAGCGTCGGCGGGGCCACAGACGTCACCGCGGCGGATGTCGTTCTTGCCGATGCCGCGGACGTTGAACCCGACGTTGTCGCCCGGTTCCGCCTGCGGGATCTCCTCGTGGTGCATCTCGATCGTCTTGACCTCGCCGCCGACGTCGCTGGGCTGGAAGGAGACGTCGTCGCCGGTCTCCATGACGCCGGTCTCGACGCGGCCGACGGGGACGGTGCCGATGCCGGAGATGGTGTAGACGTCCTGAATCGGCAGGCGCAGCGGCGCGTCCGTCGGCGGTTCGGGTTGGGGCAGGTCGTTCAGCGACTCGAGGACCGTCGGACCGTCGTACCACTGCGTGTTGTCGGACGGTGCGGCCACGTTGTCGCCCTCGAAGGCCGACATCGGGACGAACGAGGCGTCCTCGGTCGCAAAGCGGACCTGTTCGAGCAGCGTCTTCACCTCCTCGACGACCTCCCGGTAGCGGGTCTCCTCGTAGTCGACGAGGTCCATCTTGTTGACCGCGACGATCAGTTCGCCGATGCCGAGCGTGCGCGCGAGGAAGACGTGTTCGCGCGTCTGGGGCTGGACGCCGTCGTCGGCGGCGACGACGAGCACCGCGTTGTCGGCCTGTGACGCCCCGGTGATCATGTTCTTCACGAAGTCGCGGTGGCCCGGCGTGTCCACGACCGTGAAGTAGTACTCGTCGGTGTCGAACTCCTGATGGGCGATGTCGATCGTCAGGCCGCGCTCGCGCTCCTCGGCGAGGTTGTCCATCACGTAGGCGAACTCGAAGCCGCCCTTGCCCTTCTCCTCGGCTTCCTGGCGGTGCTGTTCGATGACGTGCTCGGGGATGTTGCCCGTCTCGAACAGCAACCGCCCGACCAGCGTGGACTTCCCGTGGTCGACGTGCCCGATGATGGCGAGGTTCTGGTGCGGTTTGGCGCTCATCGAAACCACCGGCTAATGGTACGTCATGACACGACAAAGACGTTGAGGTGTGACGGCTCCCTTACACGGCCCGGGGACCGCCCGCTCGGTCGGTCACGCCGTCGTTACACTTTCCCGGAGTGCCGTTTCACTACATTTGAAATAATCATTAAGAACCTGCCGGGGGTACAAATATTCGTATGGCAACCGCTGGTTGGCGCGTCGACAGGCGTACCGTTCTGAGGGCGACCGGGGCGGCGGGACTCGCCGGTCTCGCGGGGCTCGCCGCCGGACAGGAGGCCGAGATCACCGTAACCGGCGTCTGGACCGGCGGCGAGGAGGAGGACTTCCTCTCCGTCGTCGACCACGTCCAGGAGGAAACCGGCGTCGGGATCACGTACGAACCGCGCGACACCGAGGCGATCCTGACGGGGACGCTGACGGACTTCGAGGCGGGGGTCGCGACCGCGGACATCGTCGTGTTCCCCTCGGAGGCGCGCGTCCGCTCGGACGCGGAACGCGGCCACCTCGAACCGCTCGACGGGGCGTGGGAGCAAGCGGAGTTCGCGATCGAGCCGGATCAGGTCTCGGTCGACGGACAGCCCTACGCCGCCCCGTTCAAGATGGACCTCAAGCCCGGGTTCTGGTACCGGCAGTCGTTCTTCGACGAGCACGGCCTCGAAGAGCCCGGCGATTACGACGAGTTCCTCGACCTCCTCGGGGAGATCGACGGAATCGACGGCGTCGAGGCCCCGATCGCGTCGGGCAACGGTCAGGGCTGGCCGCTCAGCGACCTGACCGAGGCGTACATCCTCCGTCAGGAGGACGGGGCGGACCTCCAGCGAGCGCTGATCGACGGCGAGGCCGAGTTCACCGACGACCGCGTCCGCCGGGCCTTCGCGGAGATCCAGGAACTCCACGGGGCCGGGTACTTCAGCGAACTCCGGGACTTCGGGGTCCAGTTCGAGTTCCTCTGGGAGAACCAGATCCCGCTGTACTTCCAGGGCTCGTTCACGCCGGCGTTCGAGGCGATCCAGGACCCCGAGGACCTCGGCTTCTTCGGGCTCCCGGGCACCGAGGCCATGGTCGCGAGCGTAAACTGGTTTACCGTCCCGACGTACTCGGAGAACGTCGACGCCGCGGTCGCGGCCGCCGAGGCGTTCGCCTCGGCCGACGCCCAGCAGGTCTGGGCCGAACGCGGCGGGTTCATCGCCTCGAACCTGGACGTCCCCGAGGAGGCCTACCAGCTCGAGGTCATGGCCGACCTCGGGCAAGCCGCCGGAGAGGTGGATCTGGTCCCCGACCTCGACGACGCGGTCGGGGACCCCTTCCAGTCGGAGTTCTGGTCGGCGCTGACCGGCTTCTGGGCGGAGCCGAGCCAGGACATCGACCCGATCCTCGAGTCGCTCGACGCGACGTTACAGGAGACCGTGGCCGAAGATGAGTGACGCGGCGGGCGTCGAGGAGGGCGAGGGGACCCTCGCCGAGTCCCTCGTGATCGTCGGCCAGGAGCTTCGCCGCCGGAACGGCAGCGCCGTCGCGATGGACGTCCTGTACCTGTTCACGACGGCGTTCCTCGCGACGCTCGCGATCCGGGGGTTCTGGCCGGCCGTCATCGCGGCCCTCCCGCTCGCGACCTTCCTCTACTTCGCGTGGCACTCCTCGCGGCCGTTTTTCGTGACGAACCTCGTCGTGATCGCGGCCACGGCGGCCGCCACGGAGGCGGGGCTCATGCCGCTGTGAGCGTCGGCGGGAACTCGCGGGCGGTCAGTCCGTGACCGCCGCGACCATCCCGCGCTTGTAGTACCGTTCGAGCATCACGAACAGGATCACGGGCGCGGCCGTGGTCATCACCGACCCGGCCGCCACGAGCCCCCACTCGATCTGGATGCGCCCTTTCATCAGCGGGAGGACCTGCGGGGCGAGGTAGAGGTCCGGCGAGCGCATGAACACGAGCGGGAAGAAGAAGGCGTTCCAGACCCAGGTAAACTGGATGACCGCCACGGAGACGAGCGCCGGCGCCGACAGCGGGAGGATGATCGTCCGGAAGATCTGGTAGCGCGAGGCGCCGTCGATGCGTGCGGCCTCCTCTAGTTCCTCCGGGATCCCGAGGAGGTAGTTTCGCAGGAACAACACCACCCAGCCCAGCCCCCAGCCGATGTGGACCAGGATCAGGCCCATGTACGCGTCGAACAGCCCGACGTTACGGAGCGTGTTGTAGTTGCCCATCGCGACCAGTTCGGGCGGCGCGGCCATCACTAACAGTATGAGGAAGAACAGCGCCGTCTTCAGCGGGAACGAAAAGCGAGCGAACGGGTACGCCGCCATCGCGCCCAGCAACATCACCACCAGCACGGAGGGGACGGTGACGATCAGCGTGTTGAGCAGCGCCCGGCTCATCGGCGCCGTCTGGTAGGACCACGCCCGACGGTAGTTGTCGAGGGTGAGCGTCACGTTCTCGAGGTGCCACCAGCCGTCGATGATCTCCCCGAGGGGACGTACCGACGCCATGAACAGCCCGAGGAAGGGGACGATCCAGATGATCGCCACCGTGATCGCCAGGACGTACTTGAGGAATCGAGGTAACGTGGGGACGGACTCGGAGAGGCGCGTCCGCCAGTCGGACTCCCTCGCCGGTGCGGTCTCCGGAATCGCGTCCGGGGGGAGGGAGCGCTCGGCGTCCGGTTCGGTCGGTGCGAGGGGGTCGTCGTCGGTCATCGTTACTCCATGCGTGCGATGTAGAGGGCGAGGGGGGCGACGATCACCAGCTGAACGAGCGCCACCACCATCGCCTTCCCGTAGTCGATCGGCGGTTCGAACGCGGCCCGGTAGACCTCGATGCCGAGTACCGAGTACGCGTGGTTCGGTCCGCCCGCGGAGCCGCCGGCGGCGTAGACGATGTCGAACACGCGCAGGACCCAGATGATCCCCATGATGACGACGACGGCGGTCACGGGCTTGACCAGCGGCCAGACGATGTCCCAGAACCGGCGCCACCGGCCGGCGCCGTCGACCTTCGCCGACTCGATCAGCGAGGGGTCGATCGCCGCCAGCGCCGAACTGTACAGCAGCATGCTGAAGCCGGTCTGGACCCAGATGCCGCCCGCGATCAGGGCGTAGATCGCCACCTGTGGCGACTGCGTCCAGTTGCGGACGAGGTACTCGCCTCCGAGCACCCGGAGCATCTCGTTGAAGATGCCGGCCTGGGGGTCGTAGACGAACATGAGGACGAGGCCGATGACGATCGTCGGGACGGTAAAGCCCAGAAAGACCATCGAGCGGAGGATCCGCCGGCCTCTCAGGTCCGCGAACAGCAACGCCAAGGCGAGTCCCAGCAGGGTGCTCGCGGGGACGTGGAGGACCACCCACAGCAGGTTGTGCGTGAGCGCCCCCATCGGGTATCGCAACTGCTGCACGTTCGGCCAGTTGATCACGAGCGGGTCCCTGAACGTCCGAATCCAGTTGTCCAGCCCGGTGAAGGTCTGTATCGAGAAGACGTCCCAGGAGAAGAAGCTCCCGACGGCCGAGTAGACGATCGGCCCGACCGAGAAGATGCCGAACAGGGTCATCCCCGGCACGAGGAACACCGCCAGCGCCACTGCCTTCTCCCGGTCGACGTCGGCGAACAGGCCCGCCTCGCGGTCCGTCTCGAACCGGTCGATGTGGTCGCGTAAGCTCATGGCTCCACTCAGGCGATCAGGTGCCCGTCCTCGTCGTACAGGTAGGCGTCGTCGTCGTCGAACGTCAGGTAGACGCGGTCGTCCCGCTTGACGTCCGCGTCGCCGACCTTCGCGTTGACGAGCTGGTCGTTCACGACGACGTTGACGATGGTGTACTCGCCGAGGGGTTCGACGGTGTCGACGCTCCCCTCGATGGCGTTCCCGCCGGGCGGCGGCTCGGTCGCCACCGAGAGGTCCTCCGGGCGGACGCCCAGCGAGATCGACGCCCCGACGTCGGCCTCGACGGTCTCGACCGCGGCCTCCTCGCGGCCGGTCGTCCGCACGGCGGCCCCCTCGCGGCCGGCCCCGGCGACGCCCGCGAGGTCGACGGTCCCCGCCTCGCCGAGGTCGATCGCGCCGTCGCGGCGGGTCCCGCGTAGCAGGTTCATCGGCGGCGAGCCGACGAACCGGGCGACCCACTCCGTCCGCGGGCGCTCGTACAGTTCCGCCGGCGGCGCGAGTTGCCGGATCGTCCCCCGGTTCATCACCGCGACCCGGTCGGCCATGCTCATCGCCTCCTCCTGGTTGTGGGTGACGTAGATCGTCGTGATGCCGAGTTCGTCCTGCAGCCGTTTCAGCTCGCCTCGCATCTCCTGGCGGAGCTTCGCGTCGAGGTTCGAGAGCGGTTCGTCCATCAGGAACACCACCGGGTCGCGGACGATCGCGCGCGCGAGCGCCACCCGCTGGCGCTGACCGCCGCTCAGTTCGGCCGGCGGCTTGTCGACCTGATCCTCGATGTGCAACAGTTCGATGGCCTCCGCGATCTTCCGGTCGCGCTCGTCGGGCGGCATCCCGCGGACCTTCAGCGGGTAAGCGATGTTCTCGCGGACGCTCATGTGCGGGTAGAGCGCGTAGTTCTGGAACACCATCGCCACGTTCCGGGTGCTCGGCGACAGCCCGTCGACCCGCTCGTCGTCGAAGTAGATCTCGCCCTCCGAGGGCGTCTCGAGGCCCGCGATCAGCCGCAGCGCCGTCGTCTTCCCACAGCCCGACGGCCCCAGCAGGGAGAGGAACTCCCCGTCCTCGACCTCGAGGTCGATACGGTAGTTCGCGACGGTCTCGCCCCCGTCGAAGTACTTGCTGACGCCCCGCATCGAAATCTGGGCCATTTACACTAGATATGGCCGTTTTACACCATTAATCTCACCACTTCGAGAGTTATTTTGATAACTGAAGGCAGAATATATATTCGAGGCTGACGGTCGTCGATCCGGGACAAGACGGCCGTCGCCGCCTACAGGTCCCGCTGGCGCCCCTTCGGCACCATCGATCGGAGTTCGCCGTGGAGATAGAGGCCGACGCCGAGCGGTTCGCGCTGGCCTCGCTCGACGGCGTCTTCTCGCGGGCTTTGCTCGCTCGAACGGTCCGCGGAGCGACGCTCCGCGCTAGCACCGTCTCGCCCCGGTCGGCCCTCCGGCCCGACCCCGATTTCGTGGGCCGCGATCAGGTAGCCCCAGTCGCCGTCCCAGTCGAGTTCCTGGTCCTCGCCGGCGGCGAACCGGCGGGCCTCCTCGCGCGAGAGGTCGATCACGTTCCGCGTCGCCGCCCGGCCGAACCGCTGGACGGCGTCGGTCGTCGGCTTCCAGTGTTCCTGACGGGTGCGCAGGCAGGTCATCCCCAGCGCCTCCAGTTCGACCGGCGAGGGCGCCTCGCCCGCGTAGACCCAGATCTTGCCGGCGCCTTTCTCCCAGAAGGTGTAGCCGTCGAACGTCTCCGGCGTGATCCCGAACCGCTCCTCGAAGTAGCCGACGACCTCGGCGCGGGTCGCCCGTCCCTCGACGGTCCGCTCGTCGGGGGTCGCGGGCAGGCGGTCGAACCGCTGGCCGACGTTCTCGGTCACGGGGCAGTCACCTCCAGTTTCGCGACGAAGAAGCCGCCGGTGTCGTTCTGGTGGGGGTAGATCCGGATCGCCTTCTCGACGCTCGGGTCGTACGCCTCGCCGTCCCACTCGGTGACCCCCGGCGAGTGTTCGAGGTCGACGTCGACGTCGACGACGCGGCAGTCCTCCTCCGCGAGGACGTGATCCACGACGGCCTCGTTCTCCTCGGGGGCGAACGTGCACGTGGAGTAGACGACGGTGCCGCCCTCGCGGGTCGCCTGAATCGCCCGTCGGAGGATCCCCTTCTGGATGCCCGCGACCGAGTGGACGTGGCCCTCGCTCCAGTCGTCGAGCGCGTCGGGGTTCTTCCGGATCGTCCCCTCGCACGAGCAGGGCGCGTCGACGAGCGCGCGGTCGAACTCGTCGAACCCGAACGGCTTCAGCGAGTAGTTGCGGGCGTCCCGGTTCGTCACGGCGAGCGAGGTGGCCCCGAGGCGCTCGGCGTTGAACCGCAGCGCCGAGAGGCGACCGAGGTTGTTGTCGTTCGCGACGACGGTGCCGCGGTCGTCCATCAGCGCCGCGATCTGGGTCGCCTTCCCGCCGGGGGCGGCACAGGCGTCCCAGACGCGCTCGCCCGGTCGCGGGTCGAGGACGACCGGCGGCACCGCCGACACCTCCTCCTGGGTGTGCGTGAAGCCGTGGAACGAGGCCCACGTCGCCCCCGGCGAGTCGGTGTCGAGGCGCAGCACCCGCGGGTTCCACCCGACCCGCTCGTAGGCGACGCCCTCCTCCTCGAGGACGGCCGTCGCGCGCTCGACCGACGCCTCGATCGTGTTCACGCGGACGGCGATCCCCAGCGGCCGGCGGCAGGCCTCGAGGAACGCCTCGAAGTCGTCGACGATCGGCCGATACCGTTCGAGTGGCTCCATCGACCGCCGGTTCGGCGGGCCCGCGCTTGTGGGTTTCGAAGCGGGCGTCAGCGCGCCGGGAAGACCGTCACGTCCGCCGGCGCCACCGCGAGCGCCACCGCGTCGCCGACCGCCGGCGGGGCGGCCTCGCGCTCGGCGAGGACCTCCTCGCCGCCCGGCAGGCGGACGCGGACGTCGTAGCGCCGGCCGGCGTCGACGACGCGGACGACCTCGCCACGCGGCGGGTCGGACCCCGCGGCCGCGCCCGTCGGTTCGAGGGTGACGTCCGACGGGCGCACGTGACAGGTCACCGCCTCGCCGGGCGCCGCGGGCACCTCGGCGACCGCGAGCGTCCCCGTCTCCCCCTCCGGCCCGAGCGCGACGCGCGGCGGATCGTCGCCCGCGACGACCCCCGACAGCCGCGAGGAGCGGCCGAAGAAGGACGCGACGAACGGGGAGGGCGGCCGCTCGTAGAGGTCCCGCGGCGTCCCCGTCGCGGCGACCCGCCCCTCGGCCATCACGACGATCCGGTCGGCGAGCGCCATCGCCTCGTCCTGATCGTGGGTGACGAACAGCGTCGTCACGCCGGTCTCGCGCTGGATGCGCGCGATCTCCTCCCGGAGCCGTTCGCGCAGCGGCCGGTCGAGCGCCGACAGCGGTTCGTCGAGCAACAGGACGTCCGGCCGGTAGGCGAGCGCGCGGGCGAGTTCGACCCGTCGCACCTGACCGCCGCTCAGTTCGGCCGGGGCCGCCCCGGCCCGGCCGGCGAGGCCGACCAGATCGAGGTACTCGGCGACGGTGGCCTCCCGCTCGTCGGCGGGGACGTCCCGCGCCCGGAGGCCGTAGCCGACGTTCTCGGCCACCGTGAGGTGCGGGTACAGCGTCGGCCGCTGGAAGACGACGCCGACGTCTCGCTCCTCCGGCGGGGTCGCCGTCACGTCCGTCCCGCGCAGGGAGATCCGGCCGGCCGTCGGGCGGAGGTGGCCCGCGACCGCCTGAACGACGGTCGTCTTGCCACACCCCGACGGCCCCAGCAGCGCGACGAGTTCGCCCTCCGCGAGGCCGAACGAGACGTCCGCGACCGCGGGGTCGGAGCCGTAGCGGTGGGTGAGTTCGTCCACCGAGAGGATCATCGGTCGATCACCGTCGGGACGCGCCCGATCCGCAGGACGGCCGCGACGACCGCGAGCGTGATCGCAAGCAGCGCGAGCGCGAGCGGGACGACCTCGTCGATGCCGCCGGCGACGAACGAGACCCAGATGCTCGTGGGCATCGTCCGCGGGTTGTACGCGACCATCATCGTCGCGCCGAACTCGCCGATGGCCCGGGCGAACGTGAGGACGATCCCGGCGACGATCGGCCCGCGCGCCAGCGGCAGCGAGACGTTCCAGAACGTCGACAGCGGGCCGTAGCCGAGCGAACGGGAGGCCTGTTCGAGGCGGGCGTCGATCGCGCCGAACCCCGCGCGGGCGGTGACGACGACGAACGGCGCGGCGACGAACGTCTGCGCGAGGATCACCCCGAGGAGGCTGTCGGTGAGCGGGACGCCCACGGCCGCCGCGAGCGCGCCGAGCGGGGTGAACCGGCCGGCGGCCGTCAGCAGCATCGCGCCGCCGACGACCGGCGGGACGATAAGCGGCAGGAGGACGACCGCCTCGACGAGCCGTTTCCCGGGGAACGACCGGCGCGCGAGGACGTACGCGAGGGGGACGCCGAAGACGGTGGCGATCGCCGTCGAGGCGGGCGCGGTCAGCAGCGAGTTGCGGATCGCGACCCGTGCGGCGGGCGAGGTCACGCCGTCGAGGACGGTCGCCGTCCCCGTCCGCGAGAGGAAGGTGACGAACGGGACGGCGAAGTAGACCACGAGCAACGCGCCGAGGGCGGCGGGGACGAGCAACTCGGGGGCGAACCGGCGACCGACGACGGCGACTCGGGTTCTGGTGCTCATGGATTACGTCGGGAGGTCGGACAGCGCCGCCGGCGCGTCGCCGTGGAGCCGCGGCAGGTCGTCGCTGACGGTCAACCCCGCCCCTTCGAGGAGGTCGGGGCGCTCGGCGAGAAACGAGACGAGCGTCCGGGCCGCGTCGGGGGCGTCCGCGCTCCCGAGGACCGTCGTGTTGTAGACCACCGGCCGCCCCTCGATCGGGTCCTCCCCCTCGGGGGCGTACGAGGCGGTCGCGTACCAGTCGGCGCGGGCGGGGTCGGCGAAGTTGTACGCGTCGGGAAACGTCTGGAAGGCGACGCCGTGGTCGACGGCCATGTTCCGGTAGACGATCGCGGCGGCCCGCGACCCGCTCTCGACGCCGGCGAGCATCTGGGGCTCGTCCGGTTCCTCGACGACGCGTTCGAGCGCCGCCTCCCGGAAGCCGGGGCGGTCGTGTACGCGCTCGGCGAGGTCGAACGCCTGGACGGCCCGGTAGCCGAGCGGATCGAGGTCGGGGTCGCCGACCACGACGTCGCCCGGGTCGCTCGCGAGCAGCAGGTCGTACCACGGCTCGCCGGCGTCCAGCGCCGCGCCGAACGACGTGTCGGGGTCGTAGGCGATGCCGACGCTGTTGGCGGCGAACTCGAGGTCCCACGTCGCGAACTCGTCGTAGAGACGGTCCCGCAGGAGCGTCGCGTCGGCGCTGACGACCACGTCCGGCGCCTTCGTCCCCTCGACGACCATTCGCACGATGGCGTTGGTGCCGTAGTACTCGCCCCGGAGGTCGACGCCGGTCTCGTCGGCGAACGCCGGCCCGACGTGCTTCTCGAACGCGGTCGCGAGGCTCCCCGCCGAGAGCACGGCGACCGACTCGCGTCCCCCGGCGAGACAGCCAGCGACCGATCCGACCAGCGTCGCGCCCGTCGCCGCCAGCAGCGACCGCCGCGTGGTGCCTCTCGACGTCATTCGCCCGAGCGTAGGCGACGGACGGGTATAAAACCGAGAACAGTTTCCCGTGTCGTTAGAACTAACCGGTTTCGGTTACGTCGTGGGCAGGACCGCCGCCCGTCGAACCGTCCGGCGGTTACGACTCGTCCGCGTCGGCGTAGACGATCCGCTCGACCGCGCGGCGTTCGCCGTCCTCGTCGTAGACGTAACGCGTGTCGGCGTCCTCGTCGGCCGTCCGCCGGTGGGAGCCGTCGCAGAACGGGAACGACTCCGAGAGGCCGCATCGACAGACCGCGACGTCGCCTTTCTCCTCGTGGAGGTCCTCCTCGGTGAGCTTTCGCGGGCCGCGGGCGTCGAGTTCGACGAGCCGACTCATAGGCGACGGTGGCCCCGCGGGACGGAAGTAGGTTCCGGACGCCCGCCGACTTTATCAGGTGGCGCCGAGTCGTCTCGGATATGGCCCGCATTCGCGTCCAAGGTGCGGACGTCGGCTTCGACGACCCGACGCTCGTCGAGGGGTTCCCCGGCGTCGGCCTCGTCGGCAAGATCGCGACCGACCACCTGATCGACGAACTCGAGATGCGCTACTACGCGAGCGTCGACTGCGACGGTCTGCCGAGGGTCGGCGTCTACCGCGGGGAGGACCCGACGGTCCGCCCGCCGGTCAGGCTCTACGCGAGCGAGGAACACGACCTGCTGGCGCTGCGCAGCGACGCGCCGGTCCCCGCGGGGTCGGTCGGCGAACTCGCCGCGTGCCTGACCGACTGGCTCCGCGACCGGGGGGCGACGCCGATCTACCTCAGCGGCCTGCCGGCCGACCGCGAGGACACCCCCGACCTCTACGGGATCGCCACCGGCGACGCCGACGGACTGCTCGACCGCCGGCACGTCGACGTGCCGCCCGAGGACGGCGTCGTCAGCGGCCCGACCGGCGCGCTGCTCGAACGGGCGGCGCAGATCGACCACGGCGCCGTCGGCCTCGTCGTCGAGTGCAACCCGCGGTTCCCCGACCCGGAGGCGGCGAGCGTGTTGCTCGACGACGGGATCGCCCCGATCGCCGGCGTCGAGGTGGACGTCTCCGACCTGCTCGACCGCGCGGCCGAGATCCGCGAGCGCCGCGAGGCGCTGGCCCGGCAGATGCGCGAGCTAGGCCGGGACGAGAGTTCGCAGGCCCAGCCGCTGCGGATGTACCAGTGACCGCGGGGCCGGAGTCCGGACGCGACGGCGGCTGACGGCGGCTTCGTCGTCGAAGCGGCCTCGAACCGGTTCCCACGTGTTTTTTATCCCCGAGTTCGTTCGGGGTGAACAGAGATGACGACGGAATCCCACGACGTAGTCGTCGTCGGCGGCGGGACGGCGGGGTGTTTCGCCGCGGCGACGGCCGCCCGGGAGGGCCTCGACGTCGCGCTCCTCGAACGAAAGGACGAGGAGGAGGCGGGCCACATCGCCTGCGGCGACGGCATCAAGGGCACGAGCGCCTTCCCCGACGTGATCGACCGCGACCGGCTCAAGGCGGAGTCGTTCACGAACGAGGGGATCACGCGGGCTATCTTCGAGAACCCGCAGACCGGCGAGTCGATCGAGATTCCCTTCGGGGGGGAGTCCGGGGCCGTCGTCGACCGCTGGGCGTACGGACAGGTACTCCTCGACGAGACCGAGCGCGCGGGCGCGGATATCCGCTACGGGACGGTCGTGCAGGACGTCGTCCAGTCGAACGGCCGGATCGAGGGCGTCCGGGCCACCCGCGACGGCGACCCGGTCACCCACGAGGCCAACGTGGTGATCGACGGCGCGGGCGCGCTCTCGCTGCTCCAGGACGCGGCGGACCTCTCGGGGTCACATTTCGACACCAACGTCGACTACTCGCAGTTTTGCTCGGCCTACCGCGAGGTCCTCGAGGTGCCCGACCCCGTCGAGTGGGACGACGCGCTCGTGTTCAAACCCACCGAGGAACTGGGCTACCTCTGGTACTTCCCCCGCTCGGCGACGGAGATCAACGCCGGCCTCGGCTTCCAGATGAACCGGCCGCCGATGAAACTCGTCGACGCCCTCAAACGCGACCTCCGCGAGCGCGAGGAGTTCCGGAACGCGACGGTGACGGACAAACTCGGCGCGGCGCTCCCGACGCGTCGGCCGTACGACTCGGCGGTCCACCCCGGCTACCTCGCCGTCGGCGACGCCGCCGGCCACGTCAACCCCTGCACCGGCGGCGGCATCCCCGGGGCCGCCAAGGCCGGCCACTGGGCCGCGCGGGTCGCCGCCGAGGCGATCAGCGACGGCGACGTGAGCGAGGCCGCGCTGTGGGAGTACAACCGCCGCGTCCAGACCGACTTCGGCAAGCGCTTCGCCGCGATGGACCTCTACAACGTCTTCGGCGGCGCCCACGAGGTCGACGAACTCGTCTCGCTCGTCACCGCCCTCCCCGGCCAGCAACTCGTCGACGCCGTCGGCCGGACGGGCACCGCCTCGATGGGCCTCGGCCTGAAACTCAAGACGGTCCTCAAGACGTTCGGCCACTGGGGACTGCTCCGGGAACTGTACGCGGTGCAGAAGGCGGCCGGCGAACTCAAGGGAATCTACGACACCTACCCCGACGACCCCGCCCACTTCGACGCCTGGCGGGCCGAGCGCGACGCCCTCGTGGACCGCGTCTACGAGGTCACCGGCGCGGACCCCAAGTACTGACGGTCACGCGGACCTGAAAGGGAAAGAGACTTACAGCCCCGGTGATAGTCGACGGTCGATGCCCTCCGATCGTTCCCCGCCGCTCGCGCGCGTCGGCGTCGCCCTCGCGTTCGGCGCCGTCGCGCTCGCCGGCACCGCGGCCGCACAGTCCCGGAACCCCGCTCCCGAACTCGGCTTCGGCACCCGGTTCGCCGCCTCCTTCGTGGTCAACCTCCTGTTCGGCGGGTTGCTCGTCGCCCTCGGACCGCGGTACGCGAGGGAGACGGTCGGCGACCTCCGCGCGGACCCCGGCGGGGCGTTCGTCTGGGGACTCCTCCTCGGGATCGGCGTCCCCATCCTCCTGTTCGTCCTCGCGATCACGATCATCGGGCTGATCGTCGCCATCCCCGCCGGCATCGTGCTCGCGGTCGTCGGGTTCGTCGGCGCCGCGGTCACCGTCGTCTGGATCGGCGACCTGCTGCTCTCGGGCCGCGAGGCGGGCGTCGGCGGGGCGGCCGTCGTCGTCGGCGCGCTGGCCCTCGCCGTCCCCTACGCGATCCCGGTCCTCGGCGACCTCGTCGCCACCGTCGTCGGGTTCTTCGGCCTCGGCGCCGTCGGCCGGGGGCTCTACGAGTCGTGGCAGGGCTGACGGGGTCGCCGAACCGCTGGCCGGAAACCCAATCCCTTTCTCCGTCCGTCGACGATCCCCCGAGTATGGTAGATGCCGAAGGACTCGTAGCAGATGCCTGTCCGACCGCGAACGGGATGCCGGTTCTCGGTCTGGGAACGTGGCAGAACACCGACCCCGAACAGTGCGCCGAGAGCGTCCGGACGGCCCTCGAGACGGGCTACCGGCACATCGACACCGCGCAGGCGTACGACAACGAGGCGTACGTCGGCGAGGGACTCGCCGCCGCCGACGTCGACCGCGAGGAGATCTTCCTCGCGACGAAGGTGTGGACCTCCAACCTCGGGTACGACGACGTCCTCGAGACGGCCCGCGAGAGCCTCGATCGGCTGGGCGTCGACTACGTCGACCTGCTGTACGTCCACTGGCCGGCGAACGCTTACGACCCCGAGGAGACCCTCTCGGCGTTCGACGAACTGTACGACGAGGGGCTGATCCGCAACGTCGGCGTCAGCAACTTCGAACCCGAGAACCTCGAGGTGGCCGTCGACGTCCTCGACGCGCCGATCTTCGCCAATCAGGTCGAGATGCACCCGCTGCTTCCCCAGGAGCGGGTCCGCGAGGCGTGTGCGGCCCACGACATCGAGGTCGTCGCCTACTCGCCGCTGGCCCGCGGGGCCGTCTTCGACCAGCCCGAGATCTCCGAGATCGCCGCGGACCGCGGCGTCAGCGAGGCGCAGGTCAGCCTCGCCTGGCTCCGCGAGAAGGGCGTCACCGCGATCCCGAAGGCGACCGGCGAGGACCACATCGCCGACAACTGGCGCTCGCTCGCGCTCGACCTCGACGACGAGGAGGTCGCCGCGATCGACGCCATCGACGAGACCAGCCGCGAGGTCGACCCCGACTTCGGCCCCTGGAACTGAGGCGACGCCGCCGGCCGCCGCGGGAACCTCCCTTTCGAAGAGAAAAAGCAGGAAAGTTTACGGTCCACCGCAAGCGTTAGTCGCGTATGTCTACCCGTACGCGTAGGACCGGCGGCGGTGGGGTCGTCGGTGCGATCAAGCTCGACCTCCAGCGGCTGCACGGGGCGTGGATGGAACTGGTCTTCCCCCGCCAGCGCGGCCGCGGCCACTCGGTCATGGGGAAGTGGAAACCGGAGACGCCGATCCAGATGGTCGGCTACTACTCGTGGAGCATCCTCGGGCTGATCGGGTTGCTCCTCTTCTACCCGCTCACCGTCGTCGGACTGGGGACCCGGTACTACGCGAAGAAACTCGACTCGACGCGGACCCGACTCGGCATCGTCGGCGTCACCGGCCTCGCGGTGCTCGTCTGGGGCGCGCTGACGGTCGCGTGGTGGGCGATGTCGATCATGGAGCAGTTCGACATCCCCCTCGACGCGGTGCTCGCCGTCGCGGCGGCCAGCGCCGTCGCGGTCGTCTCGACCGCGCTCGCCGCGACCTGTACGAAACACGGCGGCCGCTGGCTGACCGTGATGCTGGCCTACCCGTTCGCGATGACCGCCATCTTCCTGCCGCCGGTCGTCGCGGCGCTGGTCACCCCCGCGCTCGAACCGTACGTGCTCGAACCGAGCTACGACCTCGCCGCGTGGGCGCTCGACAACGTGCTGGTCGTCGGCGGCGTCAACGAGTACCTCCGGGCGAACTACCAGCTCGAAGGCGCCGCCTACGCGGCGATGTGGCTCGGCATCTCGTTCCCGCTGGGCTGGTTCCTCGGGTTCGTCGTCGCCCTCGCGAACCTCGTCCGGCCGGCGGAGTGACCTCGCGTGAACGGCCTGCCGGTTTCCGATACCATTAGACGGGTCGACTCCTAACGCCCGGGCATGGAACTCGACCTGCGGACGACGCTCGCCGCGTTCGTCGCGATCGTCGCCATCGGAACGGGCGCGCTGCTGGCGATGCCGATCGGGATGACGACCGACACCGTTCTGATGATGGTGACCCCCTCGATGGCCATCTTCGGGCTGATCATGCTCGCCATCGGCGTCGCGCACGGACAGTACCGGGCGACACACCAGTAGGCACCGTCCACGCCACGGGCGGCCGATCCCCTCCGCGATTCTGACCGTCACGTCGCCCGGAACGAGCCGTTTTGTCGTCGAGTGTCATACGGTGTCGTATGACCGGACTCCGCTGGGTACAAATGAGCGACGACGAACTGGACGAGTTCCTCGACAGGGGCGGGACGGGGGTGCTCTCGTTCGCGAACCCGGACGACGATCCCCCGGTGTCGCTGCCGGTCTCCTACGGCTACGACGCCACCGCCCGACAGTTCTACTTCCGGCTCTCGATCCACGAGGGGAGCCGAAAGCGCGACGTCTTCGAGCAACCGGTCTCCTTCGTCGTCCACGAGGAGACCGACGACGGGTGGCGAAGCGTCGTCGCCGACGGCCGCCTCGAGGAGGTGACCGACGCCCCCTACGAATCGACGGCCGTCCAGGGGATGTGGACGGTTCGGATTCCGTCGGTGGAGATCTTCGACCGCCCCCGCGAGGACGTGACCTTCCGCGAGTTCCGCCTGCGGCCCGACTCGCTGACCGGGCGAAAGGAGTTTCGCGACTGACTACATGTAACCGAGGTCGCGCAGGCGCTCCATCAGGTCCTCCTTGTCCTGGGCGCGGCCGGCGCGCTCGGTCGTCCCTTCGAGGTCCTGCAGCCACGCCGGGTCGTCCTCGGTCTTCTCGGTGCTGATCTCGCTACCCAGCGAGCGAAAGCCCTCCCAGTACTTCGGCGAGACGGGGGTGTCCTCGGGCCCGAGGTCGTCGGGGAGGTCGTCTTTCCCCGCGGGGACGTAGCCGTCGTCCGGGAACGCCGCGACCGTGTCGGGGACGACGAAGTTCCAGAAGGCCTCCCAGACGGCGGCCTCGTCGAACTGGAGGATGGGCTGAACGCGGTCGTGGGGCGGGTAGATGTCGGGGTCGTGGCGCGGCGAGAAGAACGTCTCGTCCGCGCGGGCCTCCTGTTCGTCCCAGCGGACCCCGGAGATGACGCCGTCGACGTCGTACTCCTCAAGGGCGTCGTTGAGCGCGACCGTCTTCAGCAGGTGGTTGCCCGCGTAGGTGTCGAGCAGGAACGGGAACGTGTCCTCCTCGTACTCGAGGATGTTCTCGACGTGGTGGCGGTTGTGTTCGGAGAGTTCGGAGACGGGGATGTCGTCGCCGGGTTCGAGGTCGTGTTCCTCGACGTAGGCGCCGATGTCCTCGTTGCGCGCGTAGATGACCTCGAGGTCCCACTCGTCGGCCCAGCGCTCGACGAAGTCGTGGATCGCGTCGAAGTGCTGGTAGTGGTCGATGAAGATGGCCGGAGGCACCTCGAGGTCGAAGCGGTCGGCGACCTCTTTGACGAAGTAGAGCACGAGCGTCGAGTCTTTCCCCCCGGTCCACATCACGGCGGGGTTCTCGTACTCCTCGAGGCCCTGTCGGGTGACCTCGATGGCCTTCTCGATCTTGTCCTCGATCCGCGGGTAGTCCTCGGGGTCCTCGCCGGCACCGGCCTCGTAGTCGACGTCGACGTACTCTGGGAAGTTCTCGCTCATCGCGTGTAATTAGATATAATTAGGTGGCATAAACCCCTTGGGCCTGCGGAAACCTCTGTCGGTATCCCGGCCCCTCGCGGTCGCTACTCGGTCAGCGGGAGGACGATGCCGAAGATAAACGGCGAGAGGAGACAGACCAGCACCCCGAAGATTTCGAGGTTCAACAGCAGCGTCTTCTCCCACGCGGGGACCTGCAGGCCCGCCGTGAAGATCGCGAGTTCCCCGAGCGCGCCGACCGCGAAGAGGATCAACCCGGCAAGAAAACTCCGTTTCGTGAGTCGTGGATAATCGACGTTTCCGTACCGTCCTGCCATGGCTCGCGGAACGGTGACGAAAACGAAAAAAGTTCCCCTTCCGACGAGCGCCGGACGGGCCGTCCCCTCTTGATGCCTGTCGTAGTTCACGCGAGCGGTGATGCCGCCCGCGTCACAACCGGCTTCCAGCATGCCCGAGCGGCCGCCCGCGCCCCCGACGCCGACCGCCACGCCCGCCCCCGGAATCGACGCGCCCGCCGACGGGGACGACCGCGTCGTGGCGACCACGGCGCAACTCGCCGCCGTCCTCGACCGGTCGCTCGACCTCCGCGTCGACGAGGCGACGCTGGCGGACCTCCTCCTCGAACTCGACCGCCGCGGCTACGTCGAGTGGGCGTCGGTCACCCACACCGGGGAGTACGTCTGGGACCTCACCGACTCGCCCGACCGGATCGCCGACGCCGTCGCGGACGTCGCCGTCGAACGCCTCCGGGCGTGGCTCGACGGGTGAGGGCCCTCGGAAGCCGGCGGTACAAGAGCGGCCCACTGCGGCCGGCCGACGGTGCGCAAGGTGACCTTCGACGATTCCCGGGTGCCGGCCGACCGGTAGGCCGTTCGCGGTATTGATATCGGATGGTTATAAATGTTGCAGGCGTCGATCCGTCGCGCGTTCCCCGTACGTTTCGGCGGCGCCGGCGAGACGTCCACAAGACCTATGCCGAACGTCACGCTCGCATCCGATTATGCCGCCCTCCCGCCGCCACGTCGTCGCCCTGAGCGCGACGCTTCTCTCCACGGGGTGTCTCGGAGCGAAGTCGATAGGTCCCGGATCCGACACGGAGCCGGACGAGGACCGCTGTCACAGCGGCGTCGTCGTCCGGACGGCCGGTTTCGACCCCGCTGACGACCTGCCGTACCAGTTGGACCGGACCGGACGCTCCATCGTGGCCGCCGCCGCCACCGCCGAGTACGCCGAGCACACCACGTACGGGGAGGCCCCGCTCGAAGCCGACGCGTTCGTCGCCCACGACGGCGCGTTCTACCGCACCGATTACGCGGTCGCGACCGTCGAACGGGTCCCCGCCTTCTCGATGGACGTCCGCTCGGACCCGGACCAGGAGCCGCCCGCGGACGCCGCGGTCGTCGCGTTCGACGACCTCCCCGCGGTCGACCGCACGGCGCTCGGGGCCGCACTGAACCCCGAAGGCGAGGACGAGGAGTTGGGCCGGCAGTTCGCCGTCCGGGAGTTCCCCGCACCGTACCCCGACGGCGGCGCCGCGTCGCGACTCGTCGGCGCGACGACGTGGGTTCGGTGGCGCGACCGCCCGGTCCGGGTCGAGGTCGCGGGCGAGTCCGACGCGACCCGGGAGCGTCGAACCCTCCGCTACACCGTCGAGCGGGTGGCCGAGACCGACGCCGAGTTCCGCCAGTTCGTCGCGGACCGTTACCTCGTCCGCCTCGACGACCTGCCCGCGGACCAGCGGGCCATCGTCGAGGCCGCCGACGACGGCTACGAGGAGTGCCGGCCGCAGTCGGAGGCCCTCGCCGCGCTCCGGTCCCGGCTTGCCGAGGCGGACAGCCTGCCGACTCCCGGCCGCGACTCGTGGTACGTCGCGTTCGACGACCGGCGGTTCGAACTCGGGATTACGGAGTGGGAGTCGTGACCGTCGACGTCACGGCGTCGCTCTCCGTTGCCGACCGAGACGGGGACGACCTTCCGGTCAGCGGATCCGGAGGAACCGTCCGCGAGTTGATCGGACCGGTAACCGTCAGTGGGGGACCCGGCGGCGGATCCGCAGAATCGGTCGCCGGCGGCTCGACCCGGGTCCCGTATCCCGCTGCGGAACACGACCTGAGAGTGCGCTTTGGGTCTGGCTCGACGTGAACGCGGACAGTCAGTAACTAGGCAACGAGTCGTTGCGCTGGCGGCTTCGAGCGACCGTCGCGCCGGACCAGCGTGACCTCGTGAGTACCGTGTTAGACGACGAGGGGTTCGAGGTCGACCACTCCGACAGGGGCCCCACCGGGTTCGACTGTGAGCTCTGCGGAATCGGTCAGGGACCCGGCCTCGCACCTCACGGAGTATCCGGAGATAGCCGACGGCTGACGCCGATCGTCGGCGAGCGTACGCGTCGTAGACAACGGATGGCTGCTGGACGATGGATGACTGCTGGACGATGGATTCCGGTGGTCGTGGAGCCGCTGGCGCCACGACCGGGGAATCCATGCGACTCTTCTCTGGCACTCCCGCTACTGGAACGACGCCTGCAACGCCTGGGCGAGGACGTCAGGCTGGCGGTAGTGTTTGCTCACTGGCGGCACGTCTTCGTCGAGGTCGAGGAGGTCGTAGACGGCAGTCATCGCCGTCCGCACCGAGTACTCGACGGTGAACACGACGTCCCGTGGGAGGTCGGCGTACTGCCCGAGGAACGCGAGGTTGTTCGAGCCGTCGGGAACGACGGGGGGACGGTCGCCGGGCTCGCGGGGCTGGAAGTGGGCCGTGATGAACGGCATCATACAGGGGACACAGTCGACGCCCTCCAGAATCTCCGGGAGCCGGTCGGTACACTGGAGGTGATAGCACAGCTCTTCGAGGATCTCCCGGCCCGTACACTCGGACATCTTCTTGTCGACGTAGTCACCCTCCCGGTCGGGGAACAGCGCGTACCCCCAGAAGATCTTCACGTCGTCGGGCTGGTTCGCGAAGTGGGGCTGGGCCGCGACGACGGTGGACATGAGCCAGTTCGAATCGACGTAGGTCACCAGCCCGTTGCCCGGTTCCTCGTCGGTGAACTCGACGATGTGATCGAACAGGTCGGTGTTCTCCAGCGTGACGGTAAACGACTCCCACTTGGTCTCCTGGACGTTGCCCGCGAAGACCTCGGGATCGCCGAACTGCGGGTTGTCCTCCGCGATGGACCGCCAGAGCTCCCAGGAGGCACCCGTCTCGTTCGTTTCGGGCGCTTCGTCCCACGATCCGAGGTCCGAGCCGTCGGTCATCGAACCGTTCGTGACGAAGACGAGATCCGTCGGGTCGACCGCGACGCTCTCGGTGCCGTCGTCGGTCTCGTAGTGGATCCGCTCGACGGTCCGACCGTCCCGCGAGGTGGTGACGTCCATGTCCGTCACGCGACACCCGTGCTGGAAGTCGACGTCCCTGTCCTCGAGCCACCGGCGAAGCGGGAGGATCATCGAGTCGTACTGGTTGTACTTCGTCCGGTCGATGTCCTCTAGGGTGTGCAACCCGGGGAACACGTGGAGGAACCGGTACATGTACCGCCGGACCTCGGCGACGCTGTGCCAGGGCTGGAAGGCGAAGATCGTCGCCCACAGATACCAGAAGTTCGTCTCGAAGAAGTCGTCGTCGAACCACTCCTCGATCCGGGTATCGCCGAGCCGTTCCTCGGGCGTCGCCAGCAGGCGAACCAACGAGAGCCGATGCTGCGTGTCCAACTCGAACTGCGAGGCGTCGACGCGCTGCCCGTTCTCCATCAGCCGCGTCTCCGCGTAGGACTCGTGGATCTCGTTGAACTCGTTCATCTCCTCTTTGACCGAAATGCTGGGATCCTCCAGCGACGGGATCGTCCGGAAGAGGTCCCAGGTACACTCGTACGTGGGGAAATTGAACATCCGCCCGCCCCGGATGACGTACCCCTCCTCGGGGTCGCCCGCGCCGTCCATCGCCCCGCCGACGACGTCGAGTTTCTCGTAGAGATGAACGTTCTCGCCGGGCATGTTGCCGTCGCGGATCAGGAACGCGGCGGCCGCCAGTCCGGCGATGCCGCCGCCGACGACGTGCGCCTCACGGGTGGCGACGTGCGGTGGTCGATCAGTGGACATACGTCTCCTCCGGTTCGTGTGCTGCGTGATACTCGTGGGTCGGTTCGCGGCCTGCACTCGTTTCGGAAACTGGTAACGTCTTCATGCGACTCCCTCCGGGGTTCGGTGCCGACTGAACGGATTCGGCCGGCGTCCCCGCAGTCGAAGGTAGCGGAGCCGCGGCGATAGCGCTTTACAGGATATATCCTGCAACTCAAAGGCTACTTCGAGCTGGCTATCGTGCGCCCGACGAGTTGGCGCTGGCCGCGTCGGAGTCGCTCGGACAGCGCGGACGTCGTGGTGTCGAGTTCCTCGGCGAGGTCGGACAGGTCGGCCCCGCGGGGGACGTCGAAGTATCCCATCTCGTGGGCGGCGAGTAGCGCCTCCTGCTGGGCGGCCGTGAGGCCGTAATCGGCCGTGGAATCGATTTTACTCTCGAAGACTCGCCGCGGACGGAACTCGATCCCCGTCTCCCCACACGCCTCGCGGAACGTTTCGAGGTCGTCCCGGTCGGCAAACTGCGCGCTGACCTTCCAGCCACGACCGGTTACGACCGCGCCCATGGGATGGGTCTGCAGATCGACGAGTCGCGTGTAGATGTCGGTGTGTGACGCATCGAGTTCGACGCGATATCTCGATTCGACGACCGCCGATTCGAGCGCGACGTACTTCAGGACCGACTCGGCGCCGTCCATGGCTGCTTCGAGGCGATCCGGGTCGACGCCCGTCGTCGAGAACACGGCCGACGGAGCGTCTTTCGTCCCCGAGATGACGTCGTCGATCGTCAGGATCGTCTCGAGAGTCGCGGCGACGCCGGTGAGGGGCAACGTCCTCGAGAGCAGTTCGAACTCGCAGACGACACTCATACGGTAGCTACGTGCCAGCGAGTCTTAACGACGGCGGGACTTCCGACCGGGTGCAGGAGGACCCTGCCGTGCGATCGGCCACAGCCCTGTCGACGGGACGATTGCCGCGGTAGCCGGGTGAGACCGTACCGAAATCCGCGTGCCGGTTGAATACTTATATCGTCGTGCTGTAGATACCGGATAACGACCCAGCGCGCCCCTGACGAGGGCAGAGCTATTCTCGAATTGTCCCCCGAAGAGCGCGAGCAACGCGACGTTCGCGGACAGCATCTTCGACGGTGAGGCCGACGACGACCGCGAAATCTCCCGATACGATCGGCGTCGAGAGGGTGACTGCGAGGGCCGCGTCCGCTCAGAGCTGTCGGTCGATGAGGTCGGTGAGCAGTCTCTCGATGTGCTCGGAGTCGGTAGTGTCGATGGTGATGTGGTGGTGACTCTCGTCGGAGCCGAAGATCGACAGGCCGCTTTTATCCACCTCGACGACGACTTCGAGTCGGTCGCCGTGCCGGGCCGGAAACAGCTCGATTTCGTCGAGTTCGCCGCTGTACGGTCCGCCGTGTGGCTTGTATTCGAACTCCTGGACGAACTCTTTCGGTCCGAACGAGGGTGCTTCGACGTTGTCGACGGAACTGCGACGGAATCCGAGATCCTCGACGACCCCCAGTAGCGCCTCCAGATACGGGCCTGGCAGCACTTCCAGGTGGTCTTTGTCCTTCGGATCCACCGACAGGTCGATATCGAGACCGGTGTACACCCAGACCCGCGTTTTGCCGATGGTCGGTGGCGTCGACTCGGGGACGTGGATCGAACCGGCATCGATCGTCCGCTCCTCGCCGGCGGTGATGGTGAACCCGTCTGTCAGCTCCGTTTCCGTGATCTTCCCCGTCGAGTAGCTACTCCCATCGTCGGTCTCGACCTCGTAGCGGGTCATGATCGCGAGGTCGATCCCGTCGACCTCCTGGTCGTCGGAGCCACCCTCGATCTCGATGCGGGCCGGAACGCTGTCGCCGGGACGGACCGTCTCCGTTTCGAGTATCGTGTCGACCTCGGCCGAACCGATGCCGAGGCGGTTGAAGAATCCCATTGCGGACGGAGTATCGTGCCCAGACACATATAGAACTGCGGGACCGTCACCCACAGAGGAAGACCGAACCGCCGCTGCCCTTCGAAACTCGGCTGACCGACCCACAATCACGGGGGACGAAGGCGGAGACAGACGGGACTCGGTACTTCTGGCCGAGTCCTCGCAGCGCTGCCCGAGTTATCGTCGTGTTGCTGAACTCACCCTCTGTGTTCGGCACTGGATCTCTATCCTCGTTTGGGACCCCAACAGAGTCAAGAATTCCTGTACCGGTAACCCGCTACCAGCCCGGGTCGCAGCGACACGGGCAGTACATCGCTGTGGGCTAGCTTCCGTTCACAGGGCCGAGCCGGGCCGGGTAGAGCGAGACGCCCAGTGTCGTGGCTGTCAAAGAGCGGTAGCTTACCGATCGATTCAGAGTAGTCTGGCACCGCGAACGACCCAGTATCGGTTGTTGTAATGGCCGACGTGACGCTCTCGTCGCCGCTCGTGAGTCGGCAGGGGATCGACGGAGCGGCTGGTGATTACGTCGTCTCTTCGGATAGAAACCGGAGCGTGTAGCTGAAGTAACGATCGTCGTACAGTAAATACCGCTGCTGAAGGCCGGATTCGATACGGCCGTCTCTCTCGATATTTCCGTCCAAGTATGCCCACTGGTCGAGTTTCTTGAGAACGCCACTGTATGCTTCTGAGTAGGGATGTTGCTCGCTGTAAGACTCCCACATCGCCTCCTGCAGGATCCCACGTTCATTTTCGGAGAGTTCGGCGCGGGAGATGCGTGAGTCCAAAACGGCTGCACGCAGAATCGTCTCCATCTGAGAATCGGACTCCGCGACTCTGTCGATGTCGGCCCGGTACACCGCTTCGTGGAAGAGTTCTCGTGTGATCCGTACTTCGTAAACTGTGTCTCGGTGCTCGACGTAGGAGGCGCCGGATTCGTCGAGGAGGTCGCTTGTTTCGATTGCGTCGGGGCTTCTGTAGACATAGCCGTCCCGTTCGACGAGGCCCCACGGGACACCGCCGCTGTTGTCGCGCGCACGGGCGGCGAACCGCGCGATCTGGACTGCCCGTTTGTCAACTTGTGTGAGAGACGAGTGAGAAACCACCTCGGCGCCCTCCGGTTCGTCCTCTACGTTGTACAATCGGAGAAGTGGGTGTTCGACGGTTTTCTCGTCGACGATTTGCGAATCTAGCCGGTAGTACGTTCCGTTCCGCTGGGCATAGGTTGGTTCCTCTTCGCCACGGGTGCGGAATGGGGTGTGATGCCGGGTTGTGTACGTCGTGCCGTCGAGTGTTGCGTCGAACGCTTCCTCGTCCCACGGTGGTCGCGTCTCCGTCAGATCGGCAACGTACCGATCGCGAAGCGACCCCTCCTGTTCAGACAGCGAAAGCACGAGGTGATCTGACGATCCATCGGCAGACCGATATCGTTGCGAACATCCGCTGAGTGCAGCAACCGTTGCAAGGCCACCGAAGGTCAGTACGTCGCGGCGGGTTGGTTCTCTGGAGGGCATGAATCCACCATCTATCAAACCGCCAAAACATTTTCGGTTCACCGGCGTCCTGTCACGTCCGGCCGCCGGTGTTCGATCCAGTCGTCGATCGGATGCACACGCGGAGCGTGTCCATCCGGGTCTCGATGCTGATTTCTGTAACTGTCGAAGTACGGTATCGCTTTCCTCTCGGCCGGGATACGGCCACCTGTCTCTTGGGTTTCTGTCCTCGCGCGGGGCGAGCGCGCTGTGACGGGCCGGCCCGCCGCCGCTATCCGGTGGCGCTTTCGAATCGGCGAAAACGGAACCGCTGATGTGCCGGTCCTAGCTCGCGCTACGGCGGGCGAGCAGGGCGGCGCCGGCACTCACGGCGACGAGGCCGGCGACCGGGCCGAACCCGGGGAGGGCGTCGCCGCCGCTCGTGCTGGCGGTGCTCGGTTCGAACGTCGCCGAGAACCCCTCGAGGCTGGTGCCGGCCGCCCACGTCGCGCCGTCTGCGGTCGTGTCGGCCGGTTCCGGCGTCGCGTCGGTGAGTTCGTAGCCGTCCGGTTCGACGAGCGTGAACGGTCGTTCGGGTGTGAACCCGCTCGCGAACGGCTCGCTCACGTGCAGGGTGTCGCCGTCAACCGCTGCGAGGCCGTGCCAGCGAACCTGGAGTGTGATGACGCCGACGCTCCCGCCGTCGGCCGTCGAGAGCGAAATCGAGGGGTCCGAGACGCTCATCTCCCGGCCGGTCGCTTCCGACGCGTTGGCGGCGACCGAGCGCAACCGCTCTGCGAACGTCTCGGCCGCGTTTTGTTGGACAGTGCTGTTGTTTCGAAGCGACTCGAACGCCGCGTTCTCGTCGGTCAGGTCGTACGTCATCGTCACCGTGACGTCCGCACTCCCGTCCTCGTGGAGGGCGACGACGAACGCCGGTTCCGTGGTGTCGGTAGTTAGCTGCGCCTGTGTACCGGTCTGGGCCGCCGCGGGCGTCGCGACGGCGGCGAGCAGTACTAGCGCGACGATACCCCACGTGCGTGCCGTCCGGCGGGCGGTACGTGTATCTACTGTCGATATCATCGGGTGGGTTCGAATAAAACCGCGGTGAGTACGCGTAATCTCGGATTCGAATCAGCTGTCGGTGTCTGTGGCTCCGGAACCGGTCCGATCCGCGCCGTACTCGCCGTCGAGAGCGGCGAGCGCCGCTTCGGCGTGTTCGAGTGCCGCGCTGGAGTGGTGAAGTGCGTTGCGAACATTCTCGCGCGCGTTCTCGCCGTTCTCGCGCGCGGTTCGTGCCTGTTCGAGCGCTTCTTCGGCCTCGGTGAGGTTGGCTTTGGCGCGTTCGAGTGCGGCCATGGCCTCGGCGTCGTCCTCGCTCACCTGCTTCTCTGCCTGCGCGATCTGTGCGCTCGCGTTCTGGATCTGCCGGTCGGCCGTCTCAAATCCAGTTTCGGTGTCGCCGAAGTCCACACCAGCCTGGCCGTTACGATCGGTCCCGTTCCCACCCATGGACGCTGGGTCAGGACGGTACGCCTCGCCGTCGGCGTCACCGGCCATCCGCTCGCCGACACGGTCGCCGGCGATGCTCTGAGCGATCGTGGCGACTTCCTCGCCACCAAGTTCGCTCGCCTCGGTTTTCAGCCGCTGAATCGCGGTGACGTTGATGCCTTTCTCCTCGAGGAGATCGGCTGGCAGTTCGCCCACAGCGGCCTCGTTCTGCTCGGCGAGTCGCTGGGCAGTCTTCTTCTCGGCGGCGACTTTCGCCATCTCGGCCCTGTACTGGCCCTCGCTGATCTCACCGCTTTCGCGGGCCTGTTCGGCCTCCTGTAGGCGCTGGTCGAGGTCGGCGATGCGCTGCTCGATCTCGGCGAGTTGCTCGGCCGCGACGTCGGCTTTCGCTTCGTCCGTCTCGGCCTTCGCCATCTCGATGCCGTTGGCGCGCTCAGCGAGTTCGCCTTCGAACTCGGCCTCTTGGACGCCGACGACGCCCGAAAGCTTCTCTCCGGGTCTGACTTCGTCTGCTGTACTGTCCGCGCTGTCCTGAGCCGCGGTCGCGAACGGCACCGCACCGGCGAACGCGACGACGACGATCAGGGCGACGAGTGTGCTCGTAGTTCGTTGCATCGCAGTCGGAGAACTGTCTCGGGAGGTCATATAACAGAACAGTTTTCAGTCCGGTTCAACGACTTTTAACCACGTTTAACCCGGTTTAACCGCCGTCGCGGTCCGTGGTTCGAGCCGAACTGCGCCGGCCCCGTCACGGTCCGATCTCCTCGCTCTCATCCTCGCGGACGAAGCCGTTCTCGCGCGGGAGTTGGAACGACTCGATCTCGCCTGACTCCCGAAGGTCGCCGACGACCGACCTCGTCTTCGTGTCGGTCCATCCGAACGTCTCGGCGACTCCCTGTTGTTTGACGCCCGTCGTGTTCCTCCGGACCCCGGAGGATCTGTTTCCCGTTGCTCAACAGTTTCCGCCAGCGGACTCCCGTCCTCCGCGTCGTCTTCGGAACTCCTTTCGCTGAAATAGTCCACCTCTCGTAAAACCGAAGACTAGCGCCTCTCGCACTGCCCTCGTACGACTTCGCTGCGTCTACCGATCGAATACTGACCCCGTGTATCCGGACGGATACCCCCTCGACCCGCTGTCTCGATATGACCCGACAGCGGCGCCCCGTTCGCTTTCACCCCGGTAGTGGCAGTTTAAATATATCGACTCTCACTATTTTTGATATGCGGTATCAGCGTGACGACGGCGGCCACGAACGCATCGCAACGATCGACATCGAGACGACCCACTTCGATCCGACGCACGGCGAAACGGTCGCGATCGGCCTCGGCGTCCACGACCGCGACACGCCAGCGAGCGAGGCCAGCTACGAGCTGCACCATCAGGATACCGACACCGACGAAGCCACGCTGATCGAGCGGGCGCTCACGCGACTCGACGACCTCGGTGCCGACCTGCTCGTCACGTACAAGGGATCCGAGTTCGACATGGCGTTTCTGAACGAGCGGCTGACGCTCCTCGGCGCGGACGAGCTCTCGCCAGCGATCGATACGCCGGACACCCACCTCGACCTGTTCACCGACCGGAAAGAGAAGGCGAATCGGACGAACGAGAAGTGGCCGAAGCTGGAAGAGTGCCTCGAGAGTTACGGGCTTCCGACGCCGACGACCGTCTGGAACGGGCAACCAGTTACAAACACCGTGTTCGGCGAGGAACTCGGCCCGGCGTACCTCGAGGCGGTCGCGGAGGGCGCAGCGGACCGGGTGACCGCCCTGAAAGACCCGATCGAGCACTACCTCATGACGGATTTAGAGGCGAACCTCGCGCTCTACTACGCGGACGTCGGCGTCGCGTTCGACCCCGCACACCTCGCGTCCCGCCGCGAGTTTCACTCGGGCGGCTGATAGCTACCCCGTTCGTGTGCGACGACGGGCGTCGCGCCGTCGCAAGCCGCGAACGACCGCTACCGAGCCAGTCGACTGCGAAACCGCTACGACGGGTGCTGGTGGCTGATCTTCTCGGCGACCATCCCGGGGACGGGCGTCAGGCAGTCTTTGCACTTCCACGTCGGCGAGACCGTCCCGGACTCTTTGAGGAGGTCCTGGCGGTACCGGAGGACGGCCCCGCACGTACAGCGGTACTCGGTGGTTCTCATGCGGCTGGAAACGGCTGTGACGGCGCCGACCGGTCGACGCCCGTCAGTCGGAGATGAACTTGTTGTCGCGCCAGTTGACTCCCGACGAACTGGTCTTGCGCTCGCGGGGACCCTCTACCACTTCGACGTCGGCCGGCCGGGGTTCGCCGTCGACGATGCGCGTCGCCTCGAGTTCGCCGTCGCGCTCGGAGATCGCCGTCAGGGTGCCCTTCTCGGCGACCTCGGCGATGTTACAGAGGACGCGGAACATCTCGTACTGCAGCAGCGAGTTCTGCAGGACGGTCTCGCGGTCGCCCTTGAACGCGGCGAACTCGACGAGTTCGGACTCGATCTCCTCTTCGTCCTCCTCGTCCCAGCGGAAGGAGTTGCGTCGCTCGTCCGGGTCCTCCTCGTAGACCCGGTTCTCGGTCACGCTCGCCTTGAGCTGGGCCGTCGGGGTGTACTTGCTGACGCTCTCGTCGGCCGCGACGGCTTTCAGAATGAGAGTGTTGTTTCGGCGGGTCAGTTCGACGTCGGTGACACCCTCCGGAAACGTCGCCGTCTCGAGGAAGTCGCGAAGATCTTCGAGCGGGAGTTCGAGCGTCGAGTGCAACCGATAAACGTGTCTGGATTCCTCTGTTGACATGGTGTGGAGTGGGAGGCGACGATTTCTCACCTACACGTACGTGGGCGTAGCTTATATGACCTGCTGTTAAATACGTTGTAAACGTATACGTATTATTCGACTCGCGGGCGATCGGTCACTCCTCGGCCCCGAGGGTCGCGGCGAGTTCGCCTCGCTCTTCGAGTTCGGCGAGGACGTCCGACCCGCCGACGAACTCGCCGTCGACGAACGTCTGGGGGATGGTCTCCCAGCCGCTGTGTTCCTCGAGGGCCGCACGGTACTCCGCCAGCGATTCGAGGACGTCGACCGTCTCGAACTCCTCGCGGTGGGTCGCGATCAACTCCAGCGCGCGCTGGGAGTAGCCACACTGTGGCATCAACTCGTTGCCTTTCATGAAGAGGACGACCTCGTTGTTCTCGATCGCGTCGGCGACGTGTTCGTCGACCTCCTCCTGGTCGAACCCTCGATTTGGCGGGAAGTCCATGCTCCCGAGTTAGACCGTCCGTCGCATCAGTGTTACGCGTCGGCCCGCGCTCACGCCCGGTCGAGGCGGACGATGCGGTCGTCGCGGTCCTGCGGGAAGTCACCGCCCACGCGGGCGCGGCCGTCGCGGTTCGACGTCAGGAGGTAGAGCGCGCCGTCGGGGCCGACCGCGACGTGCCGGAGGCGGCCGAACTCGCCGACGTAGTAGGGCACCGAGACGGCCGTGTAGCGGTCGTCGAGCCAGTCGGCGTCGTGGACGGTCGCGACCTCCGCGTCCGGGAGGTCGTCGGCCGCCGCGGCGTCGTCGAGGAGCGCGACGGCGAACAGCGTCTCGGAGGCCAGCCCCGCGACGAGGAGGCGGCCGTTCCACTCGGGGATCGGGCCGTCGTAGCGGGCGATGCCGGA
Source organism: Salinilacihabitans rarus (assembly GCF_024296665.1). Lineage (NCBI taxonomy): Archaea > Methanobacteriati > Methanobacteriota > Halobacteria > Halobacteriales > Natrialbaceae > Salinilacihabitans > Salinilacihabitans rarus. The sequence goes on from NZ_CP100762.1 coordinate 1,086,600, forward strand.
CGGCGCCCACGTCGTCTCCGGCCCGGTGTTGACCAGCGGCGGGACGAACGCCTCGTGGGCGTCGTAGCCGTCGTACTCGGGGTCGTCCGGCCCGCCGCGGGCGACGTCCCAGCCGTAGTTCCCGCCGGAGCGCAGGAGGGACACCTCGTCACGGGCGTCCGGGCCGTGCTCGGCCACGAACGCGGTGCCGTCCGGCGCGAACGCGAGGCCCTGCGGATTGCGGTGGCCGACCGTGAACAGCCGGGGGTCGCCGTCCGGGAACGGCGGGCCGGGGGCCGCGGGGTCGCCATCGGGGGTTAGCCGCAGGACCGACCCCGAAAGCGAGTCCGGGTCCCGCGCCGCGTCGGGGTCCTCGGCGTCGCCGGTCAGCACCCAGAGGTCGCCGTCGGGACCGACCCGGAGCCGGCCGCCGTTGTGAGTCCGCGCCGCCGGAATCCCCTCGACGATCGGGTCGATCTCCTCGCGGTCGCGGTCGTAGCGCACCACCCGGTTGCGGCGCTCGCCGTCCTCGGCGGTGTAGTAGACGTAGAGTGCCGGCGGCTCCGGGTAGTCGGGGTGGGCCGCGACGCCCAGCGTCCCGCCCTCGCCCGGGGCCGTCCGCTCCGGCAGGTCAGCGCCCGCGAGCGCGACCTCGCCGTCGCCGGCCGCGAGGCCCGCGCCGTCGACCAGCGACTCGCGGTCGAACCGGCGGACGCCGCCGTCGCGTTCGGTGACGAAGGCGTCGTCGCCGGCGACCGCGAGGTCCCACGGAATCTCGAGGTCGGAGACGACCGTCGTCGGGGCGACCCCGTCGGGCGGGTCGGCGGCCTCGTCGGGTCGAGCGTCGAGGAGACAGCCGGCGACCCCGGCGGTCAGGGCGGCGGCCGTCGCGCGGAGGAGTCGGCGGCGGTCGAGAGGGGGCACGGGTCGGGGTGTCGGATGGGGTCGGGCGCGGACGGGCGGTCGGGGTGGTCCGGCCTCGCGGCCGCGCCGCTCGATTCCTCACTCCTCCTCGCTGACGGTGATGACCTGCAGCAGCGAGTAGACGGGGACGCCCTCGAGTTCTTCGAGGCCCTGCTTGTCCGCCAGCACGACGCACGCGAGGGGGTCGCCGCCCTGATCGCGGATCGCCGCGATCGTCTCGCGCATCGTCGTCCCGCTGGTGATGGTGTCGTCGACGATGTAACACTCGCGGCCGCGGATGCCGGCGAAGTTCCGCGAGAACGTGCCGCCGAGGTCCTCGATGTCGCCTTCCTCCCACTGGTGCTTGCGGGGGGCGTACGTCCCGAGGTCGGTCCCGAGTTCGCGGGCGATGAGCGTCGCCAGCGGCGAACCGGCCTTCTCGATTCCGATGGTGAGGTCGACGTCCTCGCCGTGTTTCGCCAGCAGGTCGGCCATCGCGGTGGCGACGGCGCTCATCCGCTTCGAGTCCCGGCCGATCGCCGACCAGTCGACGTGGATGTCGGAGGGGCCGCCGCTCGTCGTCGTGCGGTCCGGCTGTCTGGTCGCGGTGCCGCTGCGCTCGACGAGCCAGCTTGCGGTCTCCCGGGAGACGTTCAACTCGTCGGCGATCTCGCCCTTCGAGAGGCCGCGCTCGGCCAGTTCGGCCGCGCTCTCGATCAGGTCGTCGACGTTTTTCATGTGCGGTCGAATTCGACCGCCGTTTTTATAGTCGTATCGTCGTCGACGAACGCCGCCTCGAAATTCTCGATGTCGTAGACGCCGGTGATCAGGTCGTCGAGGAACGGCGCCGGAAGCTGGGAGAGCGTATCGACCGCGCTCGCGAAGTGCCCGCGGTGGGAGTTGACGCTGCCGATCAGCGCCTTGTTGTGCAGGACGAACTCCTCGTGGAGCGTGCCGCCGTCGATCTCGAACTCCCACGGGCCGGGGACGCCCAGCAAGGCGCCGACGCCGTTGGGCGCGAGCGCTTCGATGGTCTCGAAGGCGTGTTTCGCGTAGCCGGTCGCCTCGTAGACGAAGTCCATCGGCTCGTAGGCGTCGGCAACCTCGGAGACGGGCGTCTCGCGGGAGTCGACGTACGTCGCGCCGAGGGACTCGATGACGTCGATGGTCGGGTCGGGGCGGTCGCGCCGGCCGAGACAGTAGGTGCGGTCGTAGCCGTGGACCGCCTCGAGCATCGCGAGGGTCAGCAGGCCGAGCGAGCCGTTGCCGAGCACCAGCGCCGACTCGGGGTGCCACTCGAACGCCGACCGGGCGGCGTAGGCGTGTTCGAACGCCTTCTCGGAGATGCTGATCGGCTCGACGAGAAAACCCAGCGGCGCCAGGTCCTCGGGGATCGACACGAGGTACTCCGCGGGGCTGGTGAAGTACTCGGCCATGAAGCCGTGGTCGCCGACGATGCCGCGCTCGACGTACTCGCCCTCGGGCGCCATATCGGGTTCGCCGCGCTCGAAGTACTCGTTGGTCCCGTTCGGCGGCCGTCTGACGGTGGGGACGACGACCTCGCCGGCCTCGAGGTCGGTCCCGTTGGGGTCCTCGACGACGCCGACGGCCTCGTGGCCCAACACGAGGTGGTCCTCGCCATCGGGGACGTCCCCGTGGCCGCCCGCGATGACCTCGTGGTCGGTGCCGTCGACGCCGACGCGGAGCGTCCGCACGAGGGCCTCCCCCGTATCCGGTTCCGGGACGGGCTTCTCGACGATTTCGGGGCCACCAGCCCCCGGTGTCACTGCGATCGCTCTCATGGCTCCACCTTCGCCCCCGATTCCTAAAAATTTATTCTCACGCGAGTAAACACACTCGCCGTTCGTCCGGCGACCCTCGACCGGCCGGAGGCCCGGACCGCCCACGTCCCGTACCGCCGCGCCGGGGAGCCCCGTCGAGGTGGACGTGGAACGCTGGCGCTTCGAGGAGTGATCGCGCCCGGCCTACCTGCGCCATCGGAAACGGTTATCCCGCGGGTCGCCCGTATTCCCGCCATGGAGCGATACGATCTCGTCTACCGGCTCTACGACGAGTTCGACACGAAGACCCTGCGGGAGTACCAGGAGTTCGTCGACGTCTTCCCCGCCATCGACTCGCGGGTCGCACTGGAGCACTGGCAGACGGCCAGCGAGGAACTCGAGGAGCGAAAGGAGGAGATCCGCGACGCCTTCGCGGCCGGCGAGACGTTCGCCGAAGTGGCCGCGCGGGCGACCCGCGATCAGGCGTTCGCGGCGCTTGACCTCGAGGCGAAGTACGGCCGGCCGGTGAACGTGCTCGTCCTCGACGTCGACGAGACGCTGCGGTCGGCCGGCGGCACCGACAACGAGATTCCCCGGGACACGCTGCACGTGCTCACCGAGTTCCACGAGGCGGGGGTGCCGATCGTCATCTGTACCGGCCAGACCCTGGAGAACGTCAAAGGGTTCGCCATTCAGGGGCTGGGCAGCGAGATCGTCCACTCCGGTGAGCTGTCGATCGTCTACGAGGCCGGGACGGGCGTGTTCACGCCGGGTCACGGCGCCGACACGAAGCAGTTGCTCTACGAGGACCTCGACGCGGAGATCCGCGACGTCTTCGACGACGTCCGCGCGCGCGTGCTCCCGGAGGCCCCCGAGGACCTCCGGCGGGGCTGTCACCTCCAGGGCAACGAGTTCAACGTGACGATGAAGCCCAACTACGAGACGGGCTCCGCACGCGCCCGCGAGATCATCGACGACGCGCTCGTCTACCTGCTCGACCTGCTCGCGGACGCCGTCGCGGCGGCCGTCGACGCCGACGGCGACGGCGACGACGCCGTCGCGTGGACCCGCGCGTTCTACGCCGAGGGCGACCCCGAGATCCGGGCGGTGCTCGAACGCGAGGGCACCTACCCCGACGTCGACGTGGACGGGATTCCCGAGGAACTGCGATCGCTCCTCGAACGGATCGACGTCGCCTACTACGAGGCCGACGCGGCAGAGATCGGCAGTCTGGAACTGAACAAGGTCGTCGGCGTCGAACGCGCGCTCGACGTACTCGGCGTCGAGGACCCGTTCGCGCTCGTGATGGGCGACTCGAAGAGCGACCTGCGGGTGATGCGGTGGGTCGCGGAGAACGACGCGGGGATCGCCGCCGCGCCGGAGCACGCCTCGCGGGAGACGCTGGACCACGTCATCCGGTCGGACGAACTCGTCTTCGACCGGGGCAAGAGCGTCGACGTCCTGCGGACGGTCTACGCGCTCAACCGGTTCGCGAGGCTCGGCTGAACCGCCCGGATAAACGACCGGAACACACAAGCCCCGCGGTGAACCGACTCGGCGCCGAATCCCCGTGAGCACGATCCGAGCGAAACGCGGTTCACCGGGGTCGCAGACCTCTCACGATTTTCACCGGCGCGATCCCTGCGCACCGTCATCGAGTCGGACCGGCAGCCACCTCACCATGACGCCACACAGCACGCACCCGATCGACGCCGGACGGATCGTCCGCGAGCGAACCGACGACGCTCCCGAACCGGGAGGTAAACGCCGATGACGACCGTCGCCGAGATCGCGGTCCCCGCCGAGGAGTTCGCGCTGGCGGAGACGTTCGAGGCGATTCCCGACCTCGAGGTACAGGTCAAAAGCGTCGTCGCCGAAGGCCCCTTGCAGACGATGCCGCTCGTCTGGATAGCCGGCTGCGACGTCGAGCGCCTCGAAGGCCGCCTCGAGGACGACCCCACGGTCGAGGAGTTCACCCGGTTGCTCGAGAACCCCGGCGAGGGGGAGTGGCTCTACCGGCTCCAGTACGGGCCGGCCGTCACCGACCGCTGCGGGGTCGTCTTCGACCACGACGGGACGGTCCTCGACGCACAGGGGTCCGCGAGGCGGTGGACGCTCCGACTGCTGTTCCCGGACCGCAAACTCCTGTCGAGCGCCGTCGACGAACTCGAGGGCCGCGGAATGCACATCGACGTCAAGCGGATGGTCGAGGCGGGACGCGAGGCCGACGACCTCGAGGCGACCGCCGCGCTGACCGACGCCCAGGAGGAGGCGATCACCGAGGCCTACCGCCGGGGCTACTACGACGTCCCGCGGCGGATCTCGCTCGAAGAACTGGCGGCGGAACTCGACATCTCCCACCAGGCGCTCTCCGAGCGGTTGCGGCGGGCGAACAAGGTGCTCGCCGGCGAACAGCTCGACGAGCCCCCGTCCCGCGTGGTCGACGGCTGAGCGCCGCGGCTGCCGGGATCGCGGCATTTTATACCCGCGCCGGTCGGAGCCACGGACATGGCCCACCACGACCCCGGCACGGACGATCCGCTGTCGATCCACGGCGTCGTCCCGCCGACCGTCACCGCGTTCCACGAGGACGAGTCCGTCGACTACGAGACGACCGCGGCCCACGCTCGCTTCGTCGTCGACCGGGGTGCCCACGGCGTCTTCCCGCTGGGCACCAACGGCGAGTTCCCGCTCTTGACGCCCGACGAGCGCGAGGGCGTCGTCGAGGCCGTCGTCGAGGAGGTCGGCGGCGAGGTGCCAGTCATCGCCGGCGTCGGCGCGGCCAGCACGCGCGAGACCGTCGCCCACGCCGAACACGCCGAGCGCGTCGGCGCCGACGGCGTCGTCGTCGTCACCCCCTACTACTACCCGCTCGACCACGACGCCTACCTCGACCACTACGAGCGCGTCGCGGCCGCGGTCGACCTCCCGGTCTACGTCTACCACATCCCGAGCAAGACGGGCAACTCGATCCCCCTGTCGACGCTCGACGACCTCGCCGCGATCGACAACCTCGTCGGTCTCAAGGATTCGAGCAAGGACGTCCCGTGGCTCGCGCAGGCGGTCGACGCCCACCCCGAACTCACCTTCCTCGCCGGGTCGGACTCGCTTGTGTTTACCGGCCTCGAAATCGGCTGTTCCGGCGCTGTCAGCGCCGTCGCGAACGTCGTCCCCGAACTCGTCGTCGACTGCTACGAGGCCTACGACGCGGGCGAGGAGGAACGCGCCCGCGACCTCCAGCACACGATCTACGGCGTCCGCGACGCGCTGAAGACCGGCGGCGCGTACATGTCCGGCGTGAAGACCGCGCTGCGCCTGCGCGAGTTCGACGCCGGGCCGCTGCGTCGCCCGCTGCGGCTGAAAGACGAGGAGAGCGCCGCGGAGATGCGCGAGCGGTTCGAGGACCTCGACGTGCTCTGAGGTCCGTCAGGAACGTTTAGGGAGGTTTTTTGCCGCCCGCGTCGCAGGCCGTGGTATGGCACTCACGGACGAGCAGGCGGCGATTCGCGACGTGGTGCGGGAGTTCGCCGTCGAGGAGATCCGCCCGACGGCCGCCGAGGCCGACCGGACCCAGGAGTTCCCCGAGGACGTCTGGGACGGCCTCGCGGAACTCGACCTGACGGGCCTGACGGTTCCCGAGGAGTACGGCGGCTACGACGCCGACCCCGTCACCTACAGCGTCGTCAACGAGGAGGTCGCCTACGGCGCGCTCGCGGTGGCGACCGCGCTGTCGGTCCACTGCCTCGCTACCTCCTGTATCGCCGAGTTCGGCGACGAGGACCAACGGGAGCGCTGGCTGCCGGAGATGACCGCGGGCCGGCCCGTCGGCGCGTTCGCGCTCTCGGAACCGCACGCGGGCTCGAACCCCGCCGAGATGTCGACCGAGGCCCGCCGCGAGGGCGACGAGTACGTGATCGACGGCGAGAAGCAGTGGATCACGAACGGCAAGCGCGCGGGCGTCTACGTGCTGTTCGCGAAGACCGACCAAGAGGACCCCGCGACGATCACGCAGTTCGTCGTCCCGGGGGACGCAGACGGCCTCTCCGTCGGCGAGAAGGAGGACAAACTCGGCTTGCGCGCGAGCGACACGACGAGCCTGACGTTCGACGGCGTCCGCATCCCGGCCGAGAACCGCCTCACCGAGGAAGGCCGGGGGCTCTCCGCGGCGTTTCACATCCTCACCGGCGGCCGGATCGCCATCGCCTCGCAGGCCGTCGGCCTCGCCCAGGCGGCCCTCGACGAGGCGATCGACTACAGTCGGGAGCGCGAGCAGTTCGGCGACCCGATCGCCGAGATCCAGTCGGTCCGACACACGATCGCCGAGATGGCGACCCGGACGCAGGCCGCCCGCCAGCTCACCCGGTACGCCGCCCGGGAGCGCGCCGACGGCGACGGCGCGCTCGCCGCGAGCATGGCGAAGTACTTCGCGAGCGAGGCGGCGATGCACGTCACGAACGAGGCCGTCCAGGTCCACGGCGGCTACGGCTACGTCACCGAGGGCGAGGTCGAACGCCTCTACCGCGACGCCAAGATCACCGAGATCTACGAGGGGACGACCGAGATCCAGAAGACGGTCGTCGCGCGTCACCTGCTCGACTGACCGCCCGCGATCGAAGTCGCTATCCGCCCCGCGCCCCTCTCGTCGTCCGTGACCGAGTACGACGCCGTCGTATACGACCTCGACGGGACGCTCGTCGACCTCGACGTCGACTGGGCCGCGACCGCCCGCGACGTCCGCGAGGTGTACCGCGCCGCGGGCGTCGAACCGCCGGGCGACGGCCTCTGGGACCTGCTCGCGGCCGCACCCGAGGCGGGACTGGGCGAGGAGGTCGAGGCGACGATCGCCGCACGCGAGCGCGAGGGGGCGCGGACCTCGCCCCGACTGCCCCGCGCGGACGAACTGCTCGCCCTGTCGGTCCCGGCGGGGGTCTGTTCGCTCAACTGCGAGGCGGCCTGCCGGATCGCCCTCGACCGACACGACCTGCTGTCGACCGTCGACGTCGTCGTCGGCCGCGACACCGTCACCACGCGCAAACCCCACCCGGAGCCGCTGATCGAGGCGGTCACCAGACTCGGGGCGCGGCCGGAGCGGGCGCTGTTCGTCGGGGACTCGGCGCGCGACGAGGAGACGGCACAGCGAGCGGGGACCGACTTCGAGTACGTCGACGGCGAGCCGTCGGGCTACTGATCCTGCGCGTACTTCGCGTACGCGAACACGCAGACGGCGACGACGAGCCAGACGGCGGCGCCGACGCGGACCGCGAACTCGACGCGGGCACCCCACGTCGGGAGGGTAACGGCCGTCGACGCGAGCGCGATCGCGGGCGCGCCGACGAGGATGGTGGCGACGAACGTCACCTGCATCACCCACCCGTAGTCGACGCCGTCCGGATTCGTCGTCTCGACGGGTTCGGGCACGTTCGAGGGTTCCGATGCGGCAGTAATAAACGCCGCGGGTGGCGCGCGAGAACGACGACGTTTACTTGTCAGGAACGGAAGTGAGGGTATGCCCACCGTCCGGGACCTGCGAGCGAAGGCGGGCGAGGAACCGATCACGATGTTGACGGCCTACGACGCGCCGACGGCGGCGATCGTCGACGAGGTCGGCGTGGACGTCGTGCTGGTCGGCGACAGCGTCGGTAACACGACCCTCGGCTACGAGACGACGCTGCCGGTCACCGTCGAGGACACCGCCAGACACGTCGGCGCCGTCGCGCGTGCGACCGAGGAGGCGCTGGTCGTCGCCGACATGCCGTTCCTCTCGTTCGGCGTCGACGAGCGCGAGAGTCTGGAGAACGCCGGCCGGATGCTCAAAGAGGAGGGCGCGGACGCGGTCAAACTCGAGAGCGGCCCGCACACGGTCGAGTTGACCGAGAAGATGGTCAACCTCGGGATTCCGGTGATGGCCCACCTCGGGCTCACCCCCCAGCACGTCAACCAGTACGGCGGCTACCCCCGGCAGGGGACCGACCCGGAGGCCGCCGAGCGGATCGTCGACCTCGCCGAAGCCCACGAGGAGGCGGGCGCGTTCTCGCTCGTCCTCGAACACGTGCCCTCGAACCTCGCGCGCGAGGTGACCGAGACCATCGACGTCCCGACGATCGGGATCGGCGCGGGCCCCGACTGCGACGGCCAGGTGCTCGTCTTCCACGACGCCGTCGGCCTGAGCGAGTGGAGCCCCTCGTTCTCGAAGCAGTTCGGCGACGTCCGCGGCGAGATGCTCTCCGCGGTCGAGTCCTACGTCGAGGCCGTCGAGGAGGGCTCGTTCCCCGCGGCGGAGCACAGCCACGAGGAGGCGGACCTCGACGAACTCTACTGAGGCGACCGGGCGGCCGGGCGTGTCCGCCCCGGTCCCGACCGGAACGCGGCGAGACGTGAAGGCGCGTCGCTTGCAGGCCGCAGGTTCCCGTCGGCGGTCGTCGATGGATTCGAGCGAGGTCCCCCATCGACATGGAGGTGACACGCCGGAGCGCCGTGGCGGTAGCCGCCTGCTGGCTCGTCCTCGCGTCCGGAGCCGTCGCCGTCGACGTCCCCGTCCTCGGGCCGCTCGTCGCCGGGAGCTACCTGCTCGTCGTCCCCGGCTTCGTCGCCACGGCGGCCCTCGGGCCGGCGGGCGAACGGATCGACGCGACGGCGCTCGGTGCGCTGTCGGTCGTCCTCTCGCTGGCGTGGCTGGCGGCGGCGACGGTCGCGCTGACGCTACTCGACGTCCCGCTCGTCGCGCTGCCGGCGCTCTCGGCGCTCTGGATCGCGCTCGCGTACCCGCGGCTGCGGCCGCTCCGGGTCGCGGTCGGCCTCCCCCGGCGCGAGGCCGCCGCGGTCGCGGCCGTCGTCGGCGGGGTGCTCGCGTACGTCGGCACCCCGCACCTCCTGAGCGCGCGCGTGACGCTCTCTTCTCACGGCGCGCTCCACAGCGCGCTCGTCTACAGCGTCCTCCGGGGCAACGTCCCGCCGACGCACCCCGGGCTGGCGTACGAACCGTACGCCGCCTACTACTGGCCCTACCACGCCCTGCTCGCGGGGCTCGTCGAGACGGCGGGCGTCGCGCCGGTCGTCGCCAGCCTCGGGGTCGACCTGCTGGCGGCCGCCGGGGTCGTCCTCCTGCTCGTCCGGTTCTGCCGGGACCGGGCCGGGCTCACGCGGACGGAGGGGGTACTCGCGGCGCTCGTCCCGGTCTGGGGGCTGGCGACCGTCGAACCGCCGCTCCGGTACCTGCTCGGGTACGAGCCGACCGGCCTCCTCGCGTGGAGCGACCGGATCGATCCCTTCCTCGGGAAGTTCGTCCACGTCAGCGGCTTCCCGCTGGGCCTGTTCCTCTTCGCGGCGATGCTCCTCTTTCTCTTCCGGGGAACGTACGGCGACGGGCCGTCGCGTCGCCCGTGGGTCGGGTTCGTCGTCGCGGGCGTGCTCCTCTTTCACGTCCACGCGACGACGGCGCTGTTCGCGTTCCCCGCGTTAGGCGCCGTCACGGTCGCGTCGACGGCGGCGGACCTCCGGTCCGCGTGGGACGCCGGCGCCCCGTCCGCCGTCGACGTCCGGTCGATCCCGTGGCCCGGCACGCGCTCGCTCGCGGCGCTCGACGTCCGCTGGCGGCCGCTCGTCGCCTGGGCGCTCGTCGCCCTCGGGTGTCTCCCCTTCTTCGCGCTCCTGCGGTCGGCCGGGGCCGCGGAGGGGTCGGTTCGCCTCCTCGTCGACTCGCGGGCGACCGTCGCGCTCCCCGCGCTCGGGTCCGTCGCGCTCGACGGGCCGCACGTCCGGTACCTCTCGAACGCACGGAACGTCGTCCTGCCGTTCGCCGTCGTCGGCCCGTTCGCGGCGCTTGGCTACCTGCGGCTGCGAGCGCGGCGAGCGGACGAGGCGCGGGCGCTCGCGCTGGTCGCCGCCGCGCTCGCCGTCCTCGCGACGGTCCTCACGCTGGCCGACGGCAACCAGTACAAGGGCGCCTACCTCCTCGTCCTCCCCGCGGCGCCGCTGGCCGCCGTCGGCCTCCGCCGGGTCTACGCCCGTGCGGGGTCGCTCCGGCCGGTCCTCGTCGTCGTCTTCGTCCTCGTCCTGCTGTTTACCCCGCTGGCCGTCCTCCACGTCGAGTACGTCCGGTCGCCGTGGGCGGCCGACGGGAACTACGCGTTCGCGGGGACCGACGTGCGCCTCTCGGAGGGGGCGCCGGTCGACGGGGCGGCCTTCGAGTGGATCGAGGGCGAGACCCCCGAGGACAGCGCGCTGCTCGTCTCGGAGGGGGTGTACGACGAACTCGAGTACCAGCCCGGCGGCGCGCGCACGGTGTTGATCGTCCCGGCGCTCGCCGAGCGCGACCTCTACTACGCGAGGAACGAACTCCCGGACCACCTGCACCCGGCGCCGGAGTCCCCCCGGGCGGTCGAGGTCGAGCGGGCGCTCTCGTGCGACGGCGTCGACGACGCCGCGTTCGCCGAGCGCGAGGGGCCGCTGTACGCCGTCGTCGACGAAGACGACGGCGAGGGCTGTGACCTCCGCCGCGCGTTCGCCGAGTCGCCGCGGTGGGCGCCGGTCGAGGACGGCTCGGAGGTGGGCGTCTTCGAGTACGAGCCGCCGGACGGGGCGCGGACGCCGGCGGCTAGTCCAGCGAGTCCAGAAACGACGTCAGGGCGTCGTTGAACGCCGCCGGACGTTCGAGCATCGCGAGGTGGGCGGCGTCCTCGATCTCGACGAGGTCGGCGTCGGGCAGTTCCTCGGCGAGGTACTCGTGGAACCACGGCGGGGTAAGCTGGTCGTACTCGCCGTAGACGACGAGCGCGGGGACGTCGATCTCGCCGAGGCGGTCGCGGACGTCGAAGCGGTGGCTGGTCAGGAAGTCCCGGTGGGTCACCGCGGAGCCGCAGTCGAGCATCAACTGCCGCGAGGCCTCGCGTATCTGCGGGTCCGGGTCGTGGAAGAGCCGGTCGTCGCCGTGGAGGAAGTCGACGGCCCGCTCGAAGTCGTGTTCGAGCCACTCGAGGAGGTCCTGAAGGACCCCCAGCCGCGCGCCCGTCCCCGTGAGGACGATCCCCGACGGCGCCACGTCGCGTTCGAGCAGCGCGTGCATGACGACCGCACCGCCCAGCGAGTTGCCGACGAGGACGTCGGCGTCGGTCGCCCCGGCGACGGCGAGGACGTCGTCGGCGTACGCCGAGAGCGCCGTGTAGCCGGGGCTGGCGTCGACGTCCTCGGAGTCGCCGTGGCCGCTGAGGTCGACCGTGACGACGGGGAACTCGTCGGCGATCCGGTGCTGGGACTTCCAGACGTTGCGGGTCCCGCCGCTGCCGTGGACACAGAGGGCGGTCGGACCCGTCCCCCCGCGGTCGGCGCGCTCGTAGGCGGTCTCCCGACCGAGATGAACGACCGTTTCCATACCGGAGAAACGAGAGATGGCGGTATAAAGGCTGAGCAACGACCGGCGGGCGAGGTCGGGCGGCCCCCTCGCGGATCGTAGCGTGAACTGCGAACAATTGCTAATTCCTGCACCCCGACGCCGTCCTGCGGTCAATGCACGAAAGATATATATATCTGAGTTGCTTACCTTGGGTTAGTCACCATGAACATCGAACAATTCGCCCGCGGCGACGACCGGGTCGTCCGTCAGTACGACTACGACGACGAGTCCGTCCTCGCCGTCGACTTCGGCCCCGTCGGACCGGAGACGTCGGTCGACGTCGTCGACGGAACCGTCATCGTCGTCGTCAGAGACGACCAGTACGAGTTCGACCTGCCCGAGCGCGCGACCGACGCGCAAGCGTTTATCAGAAACGGGGTTCTCACTGTCGAACTGGAGGTAGACGCATGAAACTCACCGTCAAACCCCTCAAACAGAAGGACGCGGGGCGCGGGCTCGCGGCGATCGACCGCGCGTCGATGCGCGAACTCGACCTCGAGAACGGCGACTACATCGTCATCAAGGGGAGCGGCGACGGCCAGGCAGTCGCGCGCGTCTGGCCGGGGTACCCCGAGGACGAGGGCAAGGGGATCGTCCGGATCGACGGCCGCCTGCGCCAGGAGGCCGGCGTCGGGATCGACGACCGCGTCAGCGTCGAGAAAGCGGACGTCAAGCCCGCGACGTCGGTCACGGTGGCGCTCCCGCAGAACCTCCGCATCCGCGGCGACATCGGCCCGCTCGTACGCGACAAACTGAGCGGTCACGCCGTCACCGAGGGCCAGACGGTACCGTTCTCGCTGTCGTTCGGGCCGATGGCGAGTTCCGGCCAGTCGGTGCCGCTGAAGATCGCGAGCACCACACCCGCCGGGACGGTCATCATCACCGACTCGACCGACATCCACATCTCGGAGACGCCCGCCGAGCAGATCAGCGCCGGGGCCGCAAGCGCCCCCGAGGGCGTCCCGGACGTCACCTACGAGGACATCGGCGGCTTAGACGACGAACTCGATCAGGTCCGCGAGATGATCGAGTTGCCGATGCGCCACCCCGAACTGTTCCAGCAACTCGGCATCGAGCCGCCGAAGGGCGTCCTCCTGCACGGCCCGCCGGGGACCGGCAAGACGCTGATGGCGAAAGCCGTCGCCAACGAGATCGACGCCCACTTCGAGACGATCTCCGGCCCGGAGATCATGTCGAAGTACTACGGCGAGAGCGAGGAGCAACTCCGCGAGGTCTTCGAGGAGGCCGAGGAGAACGCCCCCGCGATCGTCTTCATCGACGAACTCGACTCCATCGCGCCCAAGCGCGAGGAGGCCGGCGGCGACGTCGAACGGCGCGTCGTCGCGCAACTGCTCAGCCTGATGGACGGCCTCGAAGAGCGCGGCCGGGTCACCGTCGTCGCGGCGACGAACCGCGTCGACGCGATCGACCCCGCCCTCCGTCGGCCGGGCCGGTTCGACCGCGAGATCGAGATCGGCGTCCCCGACAAGGAGGGTCGCCGGGAGATCCTGCAGGTCCACACCCGCGGGATGCCCCTCTCGGACAGCGTCGACTTAGAGCAGTACGCCGAGAACACCCACGGCTTCGTCGGCGCCGACCTCGAGAGCCTGACGAAGGAGGCCGCGATGAACGCCCTGCGGCGCATCCGGCCCGACCTCGACCTCGAAGCCGAGGAGATCGACGCCGAGGTGCTCGAGACCCTTCAGGTGACCGAGCGCGACTTCAAGGAGGCGCTCAAGGGCATCACGCCCTCGGCGCTCCGCGAGGTCTTCGTCGAGGTGCCCGACGTCACGTGGAACGACGTCGGCGGCCTCGAGGACACCAAAGAGCGCCTGCGCGAGACGATCCAGTGGCCACTCGACTACCCCGAGGTGTTCGAGGCCATGGACATGGAGGCCGCCAAGGGCGTCCTGATGTTCGGCCCGCCGGGCACCGGGAAGACCCTGCTCGCGAAGGCGGTCGCCAACGAGGCCCAGTCGAACTTCATCTCGATCAAGGGCCCCGAACTGCTGAACAAGTTCGTCGGCGAGTCCGAGAAGGGCGTCCGCGAGGTGTTCGAGAAGGCGCGCTCGAACGCCCCGACGGTGATCTTCTTCGACGAGATCGACTCGATCGCCGGCGAGCGCGGTCGCACCGTCAGCGACTCCGGCGTCGGCGAGCGCGTCGTCTCGCAACTGCTGACCGAACTCGACGGCCTCGAGGAACTGGAGGACGTGGTCGTGGTCGCCACGACCAACCGCCCGGACCTCATCGACCGCGCCCTGCTCCGGCCGGGCCGGCTGGACCGCCACGTCCACGTGCCGGTCCCCGACGAGGAGGCCCGCCGGAAGATCTTCGAGGTCCACACCCGCGACAAGCCACTCGCCGACGCGGTCGACCTCGACGAACTCGCCGCCGAGACGGAAGGCTACGTCGGCGCCGACATCGAGGCCGTCTGCCGCGAGGCGTCGATGGCCGCGACCCGCGAGTTCATCGGCTCGGTCGACCCCGGGGAGATGAACGAGGCGGTCACCAACGTCCGCATCTCGACGGAACACTTCGAGCAGGCCCTCGACGAGGTCGGCCCGAGCGTGACCCCCGAAACCCGCGAGCGCTACGAGGAGATCGAAGAGGAGTTCGAGACGGCCGAACCCGAGCCCGAAGAACAGATCGGCCGCACGTTCCAGTAGGCCCCCTCGGTCGCCGTCGCGGCCGGCCTCGGCGGCTTCGGCGTCGGCCGCGCCGGGCGCTGGCTGGTCGGTCGGGCGCGGCGCGGGACCGTCGACCGACCCCGCCTGCGGCAACCGGCAGGTCGCGTCACGGGGTTCTCCGCTTCGAACGCTCGACGCCGTCGCCGAATGAACGTACCAGACCTGCCGAGTGACTCGGCACGCGATGAACCCGGACGTCGTCCGTCTCCTCGCTTCCGCGACAGGCGCGTAGAGCGCTCGTGCTGTAACGGTGTACCTGTCACGCGCAAGATAGGACGCTGATTCTCCAGTAATGGGAACAGTCTGACCAGTATACGTCCGTACCCGTCGATATACTCACATGGCTACGACGACGTCACGCCGCCTCCCGACCGGCCAGTTCGTCCTCGGTGCGATCGTGGTACTCGTGGGCGTACTGCTCTTGCTGAACTCGACCGGCGTATTCCCGACGCGGGATCTGTTGCTGTACGCCCCGCTGCTGTTCGTCGCCGTCGGCGTCTGGGCGCTCGTCCAGAGTCGCTTTCGGAACGTCGTCGGGCCGGCCGTACTGATCGGCATCGCCGGAGCGGCGCAACTGATCGCCCTCGGCTACGCCACGGTCGCGCAGGTCGTCGTCTACTGGCCGGTACTCGTCATCGCGTTCGGACTCTCGATCGTGCTGGGCCAGTATCGATCGCGGGTACGCCACACCGACGACGCCTTCACGTCCGCGTTCGCCGCGTTCGGCGGCGTCGAAAAGCGAAACAGTTCGGCGGCCTTTACCGGGGCGGAGTTGACCGCCGCGTTCGGGGGCACCGAACTCGACCTCCGCGGCGCCACAATCGCGGACCCCCCGGCCCGGATCAACGCGGTCGCCATGTTCGGTGGCGTCGAGATCATCGTTCCCCGCGAGTGGAACGTCCGGCTGGACGTCTTGCCCGTGCTGGCCGGCGCCGCCGACGACCGCCCCCGCCGCGACGGCGAACACGAGGACGTCGACCTCGTCGTGACCGGCTTCGCCGCCTTCGGGGAAGTCTCCGTGACCGACTGAGTGACACCCGACCGGTCGTCACGCCGGCAGCGACACCGACCGAACTCCCGTCGCAGATCGGACCCTCCGGTCGCGGACCTGCCCCCGATACGGAACCCGGTCACTGACTACTGCTCACGGTACGGGAGTCCGCCGATCCGGCCGTCAGGTCCGCGAGCACTTCCTCGGCGTGGCCCTCGGGCGTGACGTCCTCGTAGGCGGCCTCGATCCGGCCGTCGGGGCCGATCACGTACGTGTTGCGGAAGACGCCGTCGAACGTGTTGTCGAACAGCCGCTTCTCGCCGTAGGACTCGTACAGCGTCGCCACCTCGCCGTACTCGTCGGACAGCAGGTGGAAGTCGAGGTCGTACTCGTCGGCGAACGCCGCGAGGTCCTCGACCGGATCGTCGCTGATGCCGACGACGACGGCGTCGCGCTCGTCGAACGCCGGCCGCGCGTCGCGGAACTCGCAGGCCTCGGTCGTACACCCGGTCGTGTTCGCCCGCGGGTAGAAGTAGACGACCACGCGCTGCCCCTCGAACGACGAGAGGCGAACCGTCTCGCCGCGCTGGTTCGGCAGTTCGAACTCCGGTGCCTCCTCGCCAACGTCGAGCATGCGCCACCCTTCGAGCGATCGAACGTATGCCTGTCGATCGCACCCGCCCGGCTCACTCCAGCGGTTCGGCCGCCTCGCGCTCGAGAAGCGGCTCCGCGTTCGGTTCGGGCAGGGTGACGACGTCGTCGGCCGCCAGCGTGTACTCGCGGTCGTCGACGCCGAGGATCGAGCCCACGTCGCGGGTGATCCGGACGGTGACGCGCTCGACGTCGGATTCGGCGGCGTCGCCGTCCTCGTGCTCTCCCTCGCCGTCCACGTCGTCGCGTCCGCCGTCCGCCGCCCCCTCGCCCGGCGCCGGTTCGGCCGACGCTCCCGGATCGCCGCCGGGCGGGCCGTCCCCGCCCATGACGTCCGCGGCGGAGACGCCGCTCGGGGGCGCGTCGGGTTCGGACCGCCCGCCGGGGCGGTCCGCGTCCGCCGGGGGCTCCTCGGGCGGGACCGGCGGCGCGTCCCGGTCGGGCGACGGCGCGTCGGGCGCTCCCGCGTCGGCGGCGCCGGCGCCGGGGTCGTCGCCTGCCCCGGCGTCCGTCGACGCGTCGACGTCGGCCACCTCCCCGTCGAGGACGTCGAGGACGCGGCCCTTGTTCGACCGGATGCGGTCGACGAGGTCCTCGAAGAGGTCGGCCTCCTCGGCGGTCAACCCCTCGTCGTCGGCCGGCATCCCGGCGGCGGCGAGGCTGGCCTGCTTGACGAGTTTGCCCATCCGGCGCTCGTAGATGGCCTCGACGACGTCCTTGGCGGTCTCTATCTCGTCGGTGAGTCGACCGACTTCGGGCGCGGAGAAGGGGTCGTCGGCGGCCTCGGCGACGCGGTCGCGTTCGGCTTCGAGTTCGGCGACGTACTCGCCGACCTCCCGGTAGAACGAGGGGCGCAGGTGCTGCAGACTGTCCTTCTGGCGCTCCTTGCTCTGGACCGTCCGCAACTCGTCTAGGTTCATTCTTTCTCCTTTTCCGCCCGGCCGCGCGCCATGAGAAAGGTCGCGACGTACTCGGGAAGCGACTGGTCACCGTCGGAAACCGTAAAAGTGTCGCCCCCGAGTTCGACCTCGCCGCCGCGGGTGACCGAGACGGCGATTTCGTGTCCTCTGAAGGTGTCGGGGACGGCGTCGACCAGCGGGTCGAACTCGTCGATCGCGTCGCGCTCGATCCGACGCGTTTCGAGGGCGCTGCCGCCGTGGAGACTGCCCGGCAGCCGGATCAGCCGGTTCGTGTCCGTCGTCACCGGTTCGTCGATCGGCGCGTTCTCGCGCTCGACCGTCCGCGCGGCGAAGCGCTCGGCGAGCTGGGCGACTGCCGTGTGGACGGTGACGTTGCCCGACTCCAGCCCCTCGCGGTTGTTCCGCGCGGCGTTGAGCGTCGCCGTCGCCTTCCCCTCGCCGATGCCGTCGAACGCCTGGAGGCGGTCGAGGGCCGCCTCCTCGGGCAGTTCGAGCAGTTCGTCGACGAACGCCATGAACCGCTCGTGGGTGCGGGCGCCCCAGCCGCCGTCGATCCGCAGGCGCTTTCGCTCCGTCGGGGTCTTCCGGCCGAGGCCGGCGACCGTCTTGCGCTCGATCAGTTCGTCGAAGTCCAGCCCGATGCCGCGGACGTAGTCGACGATCTCGCGGCGCTGCTCGCGCTCCAGTTCGAGGACGGACTCGTCGCGGACGTGGACGTGGTAGCCCCGGCCGCCGGAGAAGACGACTTCGAGGTCCTCGAAGCCGAAGTCGTCCTCGAGGAACTCCAGCAGGCGCAGGAGGGCGTCCTTGCACTTGGCGAGCATCTCGGCGTAGGAGTCTTCCCCCAGCGTGACGCTCGGCAGGTGGTCGGCGTCGAGGTCGAAGACGAGATCGGAGCAGCGCCAGTCCTTCTCGCCCATCGAGTTCGCGCCGGGGTCGCGGTAGCGACCGGCGGAGAAGTAGACGTGTCGCGGGCGCTCCCTGACGAGGAACTCGCCGAGGTCGCCGATTTCGAGCAGCGAACGGTGGCGCACCATCGTCTGCCCCGGCCCGTCGGTCCACGGGATGTATCCCCACTCGCGCTCGTTGGCCGCGGGCGGCGGCGTGATCTCGGTGCGGCGGTAGTGGTCGCGGAACCGCCCCCGGAGGTAGGCCCTCGTTCGCTCTTCCATACGACTCGCGTAGTCGTCGGTACGAGCGTATAGTCTTGTTGGAGTGACTGTGAGTGGTGTCCGACTGTCAAGGTGTGCGGTGGGTCATCGTCGCCCACCGATCGCGCGAACAGAACACATCGCGCCGACTCAGTCGTCGCTCGCGTCCTCGCGCTCGACGGCGACGTAGCCGTCGCCACGGAGGATCCGCTCGACGCGGCCGTGCCACGCCCGGGCGAAGGCGGCGCGCTCCTCGTCGGTCGCCTCGCCGGCGACCAGTTTCGGCAGGTGCTCGACGCCCGGCCCCGCGGACGGAATCGCCGCGGTGTCGTAGGTGACGCGGACGGTCTCGCCCGTGTCCGTCCGCGTGAACCGGTACGCGAGGGCGTCGTCGCCGAACGCGCCGAAGGTCAGCAGGTTCCGGCGGCCGCCGTGGCCGCCGGCCAGTCCGCCGAAGCCGTCCTCGCCGGCCGCTCCGGTCACGTAGGAGATCAGACGGCTCGTCACCCCGTAGGAGGGGTCGTCGCGGGGGCCGCCCGCCTCGACGGCGACCTCGCCGCGGACGGGGAGTTCGTCGCCCGGGTAGAGCGCTTCGAGCCCCCGCTGGACGATGCGGTAGGCGCCGGCGGCCGTCGGACAGGAGTGGCCGGCCGCCTTCACCACGTCCGCGTAGGTGAACACGAGCGGTTCCTCCGGGTCGACGACCGCCAGCGCCTCGGCGGCGGGGTCGCGCAGGCGGATCGGGTCGGCGTTCTCGTACTCGACGTTCCAGTTCGTTCGGTCGGTGTCGTGTGTCGGTTTGCTCATCGTTGTCTCAGTACCGCAGCAGTCGCATTCCGTTCAGGATGACCAGCAGCACGCTCCCGATGTGGACGAGCATCCCGCTTGCCATGTGGACGCGGCCGGCGAAGACGCCGGCCAGCAGCAAGACCACCGTTCCGACCGCGATGGCGACGTTCTCCGTAACGTTCCAGCGGGTCGCCTTGCTGAGTTTGACGGCGTAGGGGATCCGTTCCAGGTCGTCGGCCATCAGCGCCATGTCCGCCGTCTCGATGGCGGTGTCGGTCCCGGCGGCGCCCATCGCGACGCCGACGTCGGCGGTCGCAAGCGAGGGCGCGTCGTTGATGCCGTCGCCGACCATCGCCACGACGTGGCCCTCGTCCTGGAACGACCGGATGGCGTCCTGTTTCTCCTCGGGGAGCAGTGCCGCCCGGTAGTCGTCGATGCCGACCGCGTCGGCGACGGCGCGGGCGGTCCGTTCGTTGTCGCCGGTGAGCATCACCGTCCGGACGCCCGCGTCTCTCAGTTCCCGTACGACGTCGGCCGCCGCGGGACGCAGTTCGTCCCGGAGCGAGACGACGCCGACGATTTCACCGTCGAGGACGACGTGGACGGCCGTCTCGCCGGCCTCCTCGCGCTCGCGGACGTACTCGGCGACCCGCGTCGGGACGTCCAGGCCCTCCTCGTCGAGGAGCGCGCGGTTGCCGACGACGATCCGGCGGCCGTCGTAGTTCGCGACGACGCCCTTGCCGGCGACGACCGAGAAGTCGTCCGGGTCGGGAAGCGTCGGACTGTCGGCTTCGAGGACGGCGCCGCCGTCGGTCGCGGCGGGACCGCCGTCGACGCTCCCGTCCCCGCGGGCGGCTTCGAGGATGGCGTCCGCGAGGTGGTGTTCGCTCTTCCTCTCGGCGATGGCGGCGTACCGGAGTACCTCGTCGTCGTCGCGGCCGAACCCCTCGACGTCCGCGACGGCCGTCTCGCCTTTCGTCAGCGTCCCGGTCTTGTCGAACGCGACGAGGTCGATCTTGCCGGCGGTCTCGAGGTGCTCGCCGCCTTTCATCAGGACGCCCGAGCGCGCCGCATTGCCGATGGCGCTGACGATGCTCACCGGCGGCCCGATCACCAGCGCGCCGGGACAGCCGATGACCAGCAGCGTCAGCGCCATGACCGCGTTCCCGGTGATGGCGTACGCGCCGGCCGCGAGCACGACGATCGCGGGCGTGTAGTACTTCGCGAAGCGCTCGATGATCGTCTCCGTCGGCGCCTTCGCCTCCTGCGCTTCTTCGACCCGGCGGATGATCCGCTCCAGCGTGGTGTCGGAGCCGGTGCCGGTCGCGACGACCTCGAGGGCACCCTCTTGGTTGACGGTGCCGGCGTAGACCTCGTCGCCGGCGGCCTTGTGGACGGGCGCGCTCTCGCCCGTGACGGGCGACTGGTCGATCGCGCTCTCGCCGTCGACGACCTCGCCGTCGACGGGGACCTTCGCGCCCGGCTTGACGATGACGGTCTCGCCCGCCTCGACCTCGCGGGCCGGAACCTCGACGTCCTCGCCGTCGCGGCGAACGATCGCCGTGTCGGGAGTCATCTCGAGGAGTTCCTGGAGCGCGTTGCGGGTCTTGCCCATCGTCCGCGCCTCGAGGTAGTTCCCGAGCGCGAACAGGAAGACCACGGCGCCGGCCTCCCAGAACTCCCCGATGTAGATCGCGCCGAGCGCGGCCAGCGTCACGAGGGTGTTGATGCCGACCGTGCCGCTCCGGAGCGTGTGGTAGGCCTTCTTCGCGACGTCGTAGCCGCCGACGACGGCCGCGAGGACCATCAGCGCCGCGCTCGCCGTTTCGAGGTCGTAGAAGTAGCCGAACCCCCAGCCGACAGCGAAGAGCGCGCCGCTGGCGACGACGACCGCCGGCTTCCGATGTCTCCGCAGGTACCGTGTGACGTTCACGGCTCGTCACCTGGGCTGGGGCGTGTACCCCTGCTTCTCGATTGTGCGTTCGAACGTCTCGGGATCGGCGGCCGCATCGTCGTACTCGATCTCGACGCGGCCGGTCGTGTAGTGGACCTCGGCGCGCTCGACGCCGTCGGCCCGCTTCAGGGCTCGTTCGACGTTGCTCGCGCACGTCGGGCAGTCGAAGTCGGTCACGCGGAACTGTGTGATTTCGGTCATTGTCGTCCCTCGATTCGAGGTAGACACCCCGACACCATAAATATCACTCAAATGATGTGTTGGGGCGCGTGGAGGGACGGTCCGACCGGTACGACGGGTCGTCTAGGGCTTTCGGCGCCGTCCTGAACGACTTATGCCGCTCGGTCGCCAACCCCCGACGTCAGATGGCCGAATTCACGTCGGACGTCACGGTGACGGACATCGCGGTGCGGGACACGAACGTCTCCAGCGCCGTCGACGAACCCGTCCGGGCGACCATCCTCGACATGCTCGCCGAACGGGAACTGACCGTCGCGGACCTCCACGAGGAACTCGCGACGGTCGGCTACGACCGGACGGAGAACACGGTCCGCCACCACGTCAACGAACTGCGCGACGCCGGCCTCGTCGAGGTCGCCCGCCTCGAGGAGCGCCGCGGCGGCACGACAAAGTACTACCGCGCGAACACCATCGTCCTCTCGTACGCGCTGCCGCCCGGCGCCGACGAGACGGTCGCCGACCTCGCCGGCGAACTCGCCCCCGAGGTCGGACGGCTCGTCGACGACCTCCGCGAGCGCCACGGGGAGACGATCGACCGGATCGCCGAGGAGATGGCCCCCTGCGAACACTGCCGGACCCAGAAGTACGAGACGTACCTCCTGCTGACCGTCCTGCGGCGGGCGTTCGTCGAGGGGTACGTCCGGGACGGCGGTCGGGGCGAGACAGACGGGGACTAACGGCGCATCAGGTCCGAGATGCGGTCGGCGATGCCGGCGTCCGACCCCAGTTTCAGGTAGTAGGCGTCGCCGCCGTCCTCGTAGTAGTTCTCGATGCGGCGTTTGATCTCGAAGCCGAGGTGCTCGTAGAACTGGAGGGCGTTCTCGTTGCTCGTCCGGGCGTGGCAGGTGACGCTGCGGTGGTCCTCGGCGACGCGGGCGACCAGCCGCTTGCCGATGCCCTCGTCGCGGTAGTCGGGGTCGACCGCCAGAAAGAGGATGTAGCCGTCGCGGCGGACGGCCGCGAAGCCGACGAGGTCGTCGTCCCGGAGGTAACAGTGGACCGTCGAGCGTCGGTAGGCGTCGGTGAAGAAGTCGCGTCGCTGCTTGAGCACGTCCTCCTCCCGTCGGATGCGCTCTTTCAGCCGCCACGCCCGTTCGACGTAGTCGTCGCTTCCGGGCGCGACGACGCGACTGTCGACGTTGACGCTCACTACCACACCGTAACAGCGACGCCAATATAATTCCACCGGCAGGCGGGGCTCCGAAACGTCGGACGCCGTTCACGGCCGGGATTCGAGTCGGAAGCGACGGACATACGACCCCGCCGGTCGAACCGACGACCGATGGCGTTCGAACTGCGCGAGCACACCGCCGACGTGGCCGTCGCCGCGACCGGGGACACCCTCGGGGAGGTCGTCGCCGCCGTCGCCGACGGCCTCGCCGCCGCCTCCTGCGACGAGATTCCCGCCGACGCCGGCGAGCGGTTCGCCCTCTCGGTCGCCGCCGAGCGCCGCGAGGCCCTGCTGTTCGATTACCTCGACGAACTGATCTACCTCCGGGACGTCCGCGCCGAACTCCCCGTCGACAACCGCGTCGAGGTCGTCGAGCGTGACGGCGACGAGCGCTGGCGCCTCGAAGCCAGCGCCCGCGGGGTCCCCCTCGCCGCGGTCGACGCCCGCGAGGTCAAGGCCGTCACCTACTCCGAGATGCGACTCGAAGAGCGCGAAGCGGGGTGGGAGGCCTACGTCGTCTTCGACGTCTGAGCCGCCGTGGTTGCGGTCGCGGGCGAGAGCGTTTTCCGTCGTCCCCGGCTATCGACGTTCGTGTCACGAGCGTCGCGGGCGGCGTCGGCCGCGGTCGTCGCAGCGTCGCTCCTCCTCGCCGTCGGTCCCGTCGCCGCCCACGAGGAGTACGTCGTCGACGGGGAGCGCGACGCCGGCGTCGAATACCTGCTCGACGCGCTGACCGAACCGGCCGTCGTCGGCCCGCTGGCGGTCGGCGCGGTCGTCGCGGGCGGCGCCGTCGTCGCCTACCTCGCGCTCCGACCGTTCCCGCGGGACGTCGCGGCCTTCAGGTCGGCGATGGCCGAGTACCGGGAGTACGTCCCGTGGCTCCTGCGGATCTCCTTCGGCATCCCGCTGATCGGCGCGGGATTCGGCGGCTACTTCGTCAGCCCCGCGGTCGAGGCCGATCCGCGCCTGTTGCAGATCGGGCTGGGCTTCCTGCTGCTGTTCGGCCTCGCGACGCGGCTCGTCGCGGTCGCCACGCTCGCGGCCTACCTCGTCGGGCTGGCCGTCGAACCCGCCCTCGCGTTGCAACTGGAGTTCGTCGGCGGGACGGCCGCGATTGCCCTCCTCGGCGGCGGGCGACCCAGCGCCGACCACGTCCTCGGGCGGATGGCCGGCGCCCCCGGGACGGTCTACGGCCGCGTCGACCCGGTCTACGACCGTATGCGGGCGTTCCGGGGGCGCGTTCGGTCGTACGAGCGGTTCGCGCCGACGGTCGCGCGCGTCGGCCTCGGCGCGACGTTCGTCTACCTCGGGGTCGGCCAGAAGTTGCTGCGTCCGGGACTCGCGCTCGCGGTCGTCGAGAACTACGACCTGACGGCGGTCGTCCCCGTCGCGCCCGAACTCTGGGTGCTCGGTGCCGGGCTCACCGAGGCGGGCCTCGGCCTCGCGCTCGTCGTCGGGGCGTTCACCCGCGCGAGCGCCGCGACGGCCATCGCGACCTTCTCGCTGACGCTGTTCGCGCTCCCCGACGACCCCGTGCTCGCGCACGTCTCGCTGTTCGGGATGGCGTCGATGCTGCTGATCACCGGGGCCGGCCCCTACTCGATCGACGCGCGGCTGGCGTCCGCCGAGGAGGAGGCCCGGACCGACGCTCCCCGGGCGACCGCCTGACCCCCGTCGGAGAGACGAACTTTTCAACGCCGGCGTCGCAGTGTCGCGTATGACCAGCTTCGACGCCGACGGCATCACCCTCGAACGGGTGCGCGAGTACGTCTGGGAGATTCCCCGGGAGGGCGAGATGCGCACGCCGGCGCGCGTGTTCGCGAGCGAGGCGCTGCTGGAGGAGATCAGCGAGGACAGGACCCTCCAGCAGTTGAAAAACACCACGCACCTCCCCGGCGTGACCAAACACGCCATCTGCATGCCCGACGGCCACCAGGGGTACGGCTTCCCCGTCGGCGGCGTCGGCGCGATGGACGCCGAGGACGGCTGTATTTCGCCCGGAGCGGTCGGCTACGACATCAATTGCGGCGTCAGGATGATGCGGACGAACCTCACCTACGACGACCTCCGCGGGCACGAGGCGGAACTCGTCGACTCCCTCTTTGCGAACGTCCCGTCGGGGCTCGGCGGCGGCGGGGTCGTCGAGGCTGGCGTCGACACCGTCGAGGAGATCCTCGAACGCGGCGTCGAGTGGGCGCTGGAGAACGGCCACGCCGTCGAGGACGACCTGCTTCACTGCGAGGACGAGGGCGTCCGCGAGGGCGCCGACGCCTCGAAGGTGAGCCAGAAGGCCAAAGACCGCGGGAAAAACCAGATCGGCTCGCTGGGCTCGGGCAACCACTTCCTCGAGGTCCAGCGCGTCACCGACGTCTTCGACGGGGAGGTCGGCGCGGCCTTCGGCCTCGAAGAGGACCAGATCGTGGTGCTGATCCACTGTGGCTCCCGCGGGCTGGGCCACCAGACCTGCAACGACTACCTGCGCCAGATCGAACAGCAACACAGCGGACTGCTCGACCGGCTGCCGGACAGGGAACTCGCGGCGGCGCCCGCGGGCTCGCAGCTCGCGGAGGACTACTACGGCGCGATGAACGCCGCGATCAACTTCGCGTGGGTCAACCGCCAGCTGATCATGCACCGCACGCGGAAGGTGTTCGAGCGCGTCTTCGACCGGCCGTGGGAGGAGATGGAGATGGAACTGCTGTACGACGTCGCCCACAACATCGCGAAGAAGGAGACCCACGAGGTCGACGGCCAGCAAGGCGAGTACTTCGTCCACCGCAAGGGCGCGACGCGGGCGTTCCCGGCGGGCCACCCCGAGGTGCCGGCGGCGTACCGCGACGTCGGCCAGCCGGTGATCATCCCCGGCAGCATGGGCGCCGGCAGCTACGTCCTGCGCGGCGGCGAGCGCTCGATGGAGCTGTCGTTCGGCTCGACGGCCCACGGGGCGGGCCGGCTGATGAGCCGCACGCGCGCGAAAAACGAGTACTGGGGCGGCGACGTCAAACAGGAGCTGCAGGATCAGCAGGGTATCTACGTGAAAGCCCAGTCTGGCGCGACGGTCGCCGAGGAGGCCCCCGGCGTCTACAAGGACGTCGACGAGGTCGTCCGCGTCTCCGACGCGCTCGGCATCGGCGACAGGGTCGCGCGGACGTTCCCGGTCTGTAACATCAAGGGCTGACTCACTTCACCCGGTAGGGGCTGTCGTCGTCTTCGTCGCCGTCCTCGCCGTCGTCGTACGGCTTCCGCGCGGTGAGCGTCACCGTCGCCTCGGGGTCGTCCTCGTCGGCCCACGGGCTGTCGTACGCCGAGAGTTCGACGTCGGTCACCTCCCAGCCTTCCGCCTCGACGAGTTCGACGAGCCGGCGCTGGTCGGCGAGCATGTCCTCGTCCATACCCGCCGTTCGGCGCTGACGGTGGTATGCGTTGCGCCGGCGAGCAGCCGCGGTCACGCCGACCGGCCCTCGTCGTCGTCCGCGAGGCCGATCTCGACGGCCTCCTCGACCAGCGTCCGGTGGGCCCGTCGCAACCGCTCGGAGAGCGCCTGGTGGGAGATGCCGAGTTCCGCCGCGAGTTCCTCCATGTCGACCTCGCGGGGGATCCGGTAGTAGCCCCGCTCCAGGGCCGCCACGAGGGTCTCGTGCTGGGCGTCGGTCAGGCCGTACCGGCCGCCGCGTTCCTCCCGGAGTTCGTGGATCTTCTCGACGTCGACGGTCAGGCCCTTCTCGTCGGCGAACTCGTAGGTCCGCGAGAGCGTCTCGCGCTCGGGAAAGAGGATGCGCAGGCGCCAGCGGGTCCGCTCGCCGACCGCGTCGAGGATCGTCGCGTTCTCCTCGGTCAGCAGGTGGACGATCATCGTCACGTCGTCGACCCAGTCCATCCGGTAGAGCCGCTCGCTTTCGAGATCGGTCAGCAGTTCGGCGTTGTCGACGCTCCGGTCGTCCGCGAGCGCCTCGCCGACCCCCTCCAGTGACTCCTCCGGCCCCGTGAACCAGACGTAGGGCATCACGCGGTCGCGCTCGTAGGCGACGACGCGCTCGACCTCCACTTCGAGGTCCGGGACGGCGTCGAGAGTGCCCGCGAGCGCGAACTCGTCGGCGGGGATCGTGAGTTCGGCGATGGTGCTCATGACCCGTACCACCACCCCCACGCCCAAGAGTAATATCCCGTCTCGACGGACGAGTTCCGCCCGCGACGGAACCGCAGCCGGTCCGTCCGCCGCCGCGGGCGTAACCGCGAACGGTTACGATCCGGCGAGATCGCCGGCGCGCTTAAGCGACCGTACCGCCAACTCCGTGGTATGCTTGCCGACGAGTTCGGGCGCGAGGTGACGGGGGTCCGCGTCTCGCTCACCGATCGGTGTAATTTCGACTGTATCTACTGTCACAACGAGGGGCTGGGGGACACGCGGGGCCCGATGGCTCCGAGCGACGACGAGATGGGAACCGACGACGTCGTCCGGTTTCTCGAGGTCGCCGCCGAGTTCGACGTCGACGCCGTCAAGTTCACCGGCGGCGAGCCGATGCTCCGCGAGGACCTGGAGGAAATCGTCGCACGCGCCCCGGACTCGATGGAAGTCTCGGTGACCACGAACGGGACGTTCCTCCCCGACCGCGCCGAGGCGCTCGTCGACGCCGGCCTCGAACGCGTGAACGTCTCACAGGACGCCCTCGATCCGGAGGCGTTCGCCGCGGTCACGAAAAGCGGCGCCTACGACCGCGTCATCGAGGGCGTGGAGGCGGCTCTCGACGCCGGCCTCGATCCCGTGAAGCTCAACATGGTCGTCTTCGAGCACACCGCGGGCTACGTCCCCGAGATGGTCGACCACGTCGCCGAGAACGAGGGGCTCCAGCTCCAGCTGATCGAGTACATGCCCGAACTCACCGGCAAGCCGGAGTGGAACGTCGAGATCGAGCGCGTCCACGACTGGCTGGCCGAGCGCGCCGACAGGATCGAACACCGCGAGATGCACGACCGCCGGCGCTACCACGTCGGCGAAGGGATGGTCGAAATCGTCGACCCCGTCGAGAACCCCACCTTCTGTGCGAACTGCCACCGCGTGCGCGTCACCCACCAGGGCTACCTCAAGGGCTGTCTCAACCGCAACGACGACCTCCGGTCGATGGGCGAGATGACCAGACCCGAGATCCGCGAGGCGTTCCGCGAGGTCGTCGCGAACCGCGTCCCCTACTACGGCGAGTACCTCGTGCGCGACGGCGACGGCGACGGCGAGTGGGAGCTCAACGAGAAGTACGTCGAGGAGTACGCCGGCGTCTAGACCCCGCCCGTCACCGCCGTCGCCGGTTCCGCGACCGCCCGCTCCCGAGACCGACCGTGAGGAGGATCGCCGCGATCAGCAACAGCACCGCCGCGGAGACTGGCCGGCCGCCCGCCCCGACGAGGTAGACCGCGTAGCCGGCCGCCGCGGCCGTCAGCCCGACGAGCAGGCTCGAAACGGCGTGGACGGCCTCCAGTCGGGCGGTCCGCGCGCCGCGGCCGAGCTGGTCGCCGAGGTCGATCGCGCCCTGGGCGAGGTCCCAGGCGACGACGGTCGCGACCGTCCCGATCAGGGTCAGTTCGACCGAGCCGATCCCGAGGCCACCCGCGACGACGCCGAGGAACAGGACCAGACAGCCGACGTCGACGCCGGGGCGGGCGCCTCTGGCCAGCCCGGCCGCGACGCCGGCGGCGCCGATCGCGCCGAGGGCGAGTCCGGCCGTCGAGCCGAGGCCCGCGGCCGCGACGGCGACGAGCGCGGCGACACCCGCGACCCCGGCGGCGACCGTCGTCGGGCGGCGGACGATCTCGCTCACCGCCGACCACCCGTGGTGGTCACGTTCGCCGCGTTCGTCCGGGCGAACGCCTCGTCGACCGTCTCGTCGGCCCGCCAGTCGACGACCGGGATGCCGGCGCGCTGGAGGTCGAACCGGCGGATGCGGCGGGCGACGCGCGCGAGTTGCTGGCTCGTCGTCCGTTCTGCCGTCGGGTCCGGGCTCACGACGGTGACGGGGTGGCCCCGGGAGTCGAGCCGACGTGCGATCTCGACCGAGCCGCGGTCGCAAAGCGGCGTGAGCAACACGACCTGCGTCTCCGCGGAGAGCCGGCGCCTGACGGTCCGCAGTTGCGTGAGCCACAGGGCGCCGTCGGTCGGCGGGATGGTGGAGAACTGCGGGTGGGTCGCGAGCAGTTCCCGGAACCGGACGCGGTGGTCGTGCCCCGAGGAGGGGGCGAGCCAGCACGGGTACCAGCCGTCGCCGCTCCGGCGGTCGGTCGGGCCGAGCCCTGCCAGCCCGACGGTGTCGCCGCGTTCGAGCAGCGTCGCCGCGATCCGGCCGGCGGCGTCGACCGAGCGGTCGACCGCGTGGGCGGCGTCGGGTTCGGGCGCGAGGTACGCGTCGCGTCTGGCGTCGACGAGCACGAGCACCCGCGCCGCCCGCTCCTCGTGGAACTGGAGGGTGGCGAGTTCGCCGGTCCGGGCGTGGCGGTTCCAGTCGATCCGGCTGAGCGGGTCGTTCCGGCGGTACTCGCGGACGGAGTGAAACTCCGTGCCGCCGCCGCCCTCGGCCGTCGTCAGCCGGCCGGAGAACGTCGCGGCCGTCGTCCGCAGCGGCACCGCCGCCGACAGCGGCCGGAGGACCGGTTCGGCGACGAGTTCGGTCGACTCCCCGACGAGGAACTCCCGCTCGGTCGACCGCGAGAGCCCCCGCACCAGCGCCAGCGCGGGGTCGAACTCGTGGCTGCCGCGGCGGGCCGTCACGACGTACTCCAGTGTAGCCGACTCGCCGGGCCTGAGCGCGGTGCCGAGCCGGGCCGAGCCCTCGACGACCGAGAGACCGGCGGGCACGCCGTCGACGAACCGCAGGTCCGGCAGGAACGAGTCGCCCTCGTTTGTCACCGTCACGGTCACGTCGACCTCCTCGCCGGGTTCGGGCGCGTCGTCGCTCACCGTCCGCTCGACGGCGAGCCGCGGCGTCGGCGCCGACCCCGCCCGCGCGAAGCCGGCGTAGCCGACGCCGACGACGCCGGCGAGGACGACGGCCGCGGACTCGGCGGCGGCGCCGACGCCGACCGCCAGCAGCGCGACGACGCCGATGCCGGTCCAGTGAGCCGTCGAGCGCTCGCGGCGCAGGTCGACGCCGTCGAGGCGGACGCTCGCCGTCCGCGGCGCGACGTCGTCGCCGTCCTCGGGGTCGTATCGCGGGAGCCGCTCCGGACTGCGCCGCTCGCCGAACCCGCCGTAGCCGATGGCGGCGACGGCGGCGGCGGTGCGCCGGACGCCCAGCCGGAACGCGGTGCTGCGGTCGAGCGCGGCGGCGATCCGGTAGCGGAGGGGGCGGGGCGAGGCCTCCACGTCGGGGGAGAGGAACGCCGCGGCCCGCTCGTCGCTCGTCCACGTTCCCTCCTCGACCCGCCGGTGGGCCTCCTCGTCGGAGAGCCCCTCGAACCGCGTGAGGACGGCGACGGCGGCCGCCCGCAGCCCGTCGGTGATCCGCCGACTCGTGGCCGAAAAGCCCGCGCTGCCGGGGTCGAACTGCTCGACGGCGGCCGAGAGGCTGGTGCCCGGCGTCGGCGCGCGGCCCCGGCGCTCGGGGTCCGGCGTCTCGGCGCGCTCGCGGACGCCGCGCCGGCCGAGCGCCGCGCTCGACCCGGCGACGATCGCGGTCAGGCCGACGAGGATCAGGGTCGAGTCGGCGAAGTTCAGCGACGCGTACCCCGCGAGGTGGACGATCCCGAGCACGAACGCGGCGACGCCGAGCGCCAGCGGGACGGGGCGGCGGGTCACCGGCGCTCACCCCCGCCGCCGGTCGCGTCCTCGCCGGCGTCGGCGTACTCGGCCTCGATCCGTTCGAGCACCGACACGGCCCGGGCCTCCATCTCGGCGGTCGTCTCCTCGTGGCCGTAGCGTACGTCCTCGAACAGGCGAGTAAGTTCTTCTACGTGCCCGCGCGCGAGGCCCGCGTCGACGGCCGCCGCCGCGAACTCGCCGGGCGTGCTCGTCTCGGGTCGGTCGACGTCGAGGAGGTCGGTCATCTCCCGCCACGCGCGGTAGACCTCGTTGTCGACGTCGGCGGCGCCGTCGATCCGGTCGGCCGCCCGGCCCGCCGCGGCGCCGACGGCGGCGACACCGGGGTCGGATTCGGACTCCGCGTCGCGGGCCGCGGAGACGAGGCCGTCGTCGTCGGCGTCGCGGCCGCTCAACAGGAGCGCGCCGACGAAGACCGCGGCGACCGCGGCGACGACCGTCAGCAGCGGGCCGAACGGCACGCGCTCGGCCTCGGCGTCGCCGGAGCCGGGGAGTCCGGGGTCGTCGGCCTCGTCGTCGAGGCCGGGTTCGATCGGCTCCGAGGTGTCGTCGAGGCCGGCGGCGGGAAAGAGGGTGATGGCGTAGACGACCGCCAGAACGACGAGCGCGAGCAGGCAGCCGAGCGCGATGGCCCTGACGGCCTCGCGGCGGTGGACGATCAGGTACCAGGCGAGCGCGATCGCTCCGAGGATGGCGACGGCGTAGACGAGGTACTCCAGGAACGCGGGGAACTCGATCGGCACCGGCTCCTCCGGCGGCGGCGGTCGGGCGGGCACGCCGCCGGCCCCTTCGCCGCCGCCGCTGCCGCCGGAGCCGCCGGGGCTGACCGGGGAGTCGATCGTGGCCGCGGCCAGCGCGAGCGCGACGATCCCGAGCAGCGCCGCGGCGAGCCGCGTGAGGAGGTCGTTGCGGGACACCTGTCGGTTCCCGTTATCCCGCCGACACCAATAAGGTACCGTCATCGACGCCGACGGACCGACCGATGGCGACTTTCGTTGCGCTTAAGTACCCCACGCGGGTACGTTTGGGTGCGATCGATGTAGGGGATCCGTCCCCGAGTCCGCGAGGGCGACGATAGACGCGGTGTCGTGGTAGCCAAGCAGGCCCAAGGCGCATGGTTGCTAACCATGTGGCGTCAAGCCTCCGGGGTTCGAATCCCCGCCACGACGTCGACTACACTGCTGGCGTTTTCCGCCAGACGTTCGCACCGCTCGCAGACCAGACACACGTACACGACACATGAGCGAGGAAGAACCGCAAGAACCGGAGGGCGAAGAAGACCTGCAGTACTTCGTCCGAATCGGGCAGACCGACCTCGACGGTACCAAGACCGTCGAGCGCTCGCTCTCGGAGATGAACGGGATCGGTCGCCGGACCGCCCGGATCATCGCCGAGGAAGCGGGCGTCGACCGGACGGCGACGTTCGGTGCGCTCGATCAGGAACAGATCGACGAGGTCGTCGAGCTCGTGGAGAACTACGCCGACGAGGTACCCGAGTGGCTCACCAACCGCCGCCGGGACTTCTACACCGGCGGGACCACCCACGAGATCGGCAACGACCTCCAGTTGACCCGACAGCACGACATCAACCGCATGAAGATGATCGACGCCTACCGTGGGGTCCGACACAAACGCGGCCAGAAGGTCCGCGGCCAGCGGACCAAGTCCACCGGCCGGTCGGAGGGCACCATCGGGGTCAACGTCGAAGAGATTCGGGAAGAAGAAGAAGCGGAGGGTGGTGAATAATGGCACTCGGAACGAAGACCAAACAGTACGAGACGCCGAACCACCCCTATCAGGGTGAGCGCATCGCCAGCGAGCACTCGCTGCTCGACCGCTACGGCCTGAAGAACAAAGAGGAGCTCTGGCGCGCCCAGTCCGAACTGCGCTCGTACCGCCGCGAGGCCCGCGAACTGCTCGGGCAGGTCCAGGGCGACGAGACCGTTCGACGCCGCGCCGACGAGTTCCTCGGCCGGCTCAAGCGCGTCGGCGTCCTCGACGAGGAGGACGAACTCGGCGACGTCCTCTCGCTCGAAATCGAGGACGTCCTCGAACGTCGCCTCCAGACGGTCGCCTACCGCAAGGGGCTGGCGAACACGCCCCAGCAGGCCCGTCAGTTCATCACCCACGGCCACGTCGTCGTCGGCGACCGGCGCCACCGAGTGCCCTCGTACGTCGTCGACGTCGACGAGGAGGGCCTCGTCGAGTTCGACGAGAACAGCCCGCTCGCGGACGAACTCCACCCCGAGCGCGCGGAGGGTCAGTAAACCATGAGCCAGGACGACGATAAGTGGGGGATCGCCCACGTGCACGCATCGTTCAACAACACCATCATGACCGTGACCGACCTCACGGGCGCGGAGACGATCGCCAAGTCCTCCGGCGGGACGGCGGTCAAGCAGAACCGCGACGAGGCGTCGCCGTACGCGGCCATGCAGATGGCCGAGTCCGTCGCCGAGGAGGTCAAGGCCGCCGGAATCACGGGCCTGCACGTCCGCGTGCGCGGCCCGGGCGGCAACCTCCAGAAGTCCCCCGGCCCCGGCGCGCAGGCGACGATCCGCGCGCTGGCCCGGTCGGGCATCGAGATTGGCCGCATCGAGGACGTGACGCCGATCCCGCACGACGGATCGCGCGCCCCGAAGGGCAAGGGCGGATACTAGAGCCATGTCAGGAGAGTACGACGTCGAGTTCGTCGAACGCGAGGACCGCAAGGCGCGGTTTCTCGTCCGCGGCGTGACGCCGGCGTTCGCCAACGGCATCCGGCGGGCGATGATCGCCGACGTGCCGACGATGGCGATCGACACCGTCCGGTTCGTCGAGAACTCGTCGGTCATGTTCGACGAGCAACTCGCACTGCGGCTCGGGCTCGTCCCGCTGACGACCCCGCCGGAGGGCGAGTTCGGCGAGGACGACGTCGTCACGCTCTCGATCGACGTCGAAGGGCCCGCCACCGCCTACTCGGGCGACCTCGAGACGAGCGACGACCTCGTCCGGCCGGCCGACGAGAACGTCCCGATCATCGAACTCAAGGACGGCCAGCGCCTCGAAGCCGAGGCCGACGCCGTCATCGACTACGGTCGGGACCACGCCAAACACCAGGGCGGCGTCGCGGTCGGCTACCGCCACCTCCAGCGCGTGGCGGTCGGCGCCGACCTCCCCGAGTTCGAGGACCAGGAACGCCGGATCGTCCGCGGCGTGATCGAGGCGGACGGCGAACTCGTTCCGACGAGCGAGTTCGACCACGACCTCTCGAAGCGCTACCCCGGCAAGGAGGTCACCGTCGAGGACGTGCCGAACGCCTTCGTCTTCCACGTCGAGACGGACGGCTCGTTCACCGTCGAGGAACTCGTCACGCGCGCGATCGACTCGATCGAGGCGCGCGCGGCAGAACTCGAAGAGGCAGTACAGCTGTAACGATGATCCGACGCCCCACCCCACGAACGGCCGACGCCGGCGCCGCGAGCGACGAGACCGGCGGGCGGTCGTTCACGCGAATCGAAAGGGGTTTTACGGGGCGGCGGATAGACGGAAGTGCGAGCAGGGATAGCCAAGTCTGGCCAACGGCGCAGCGTTCAGGGCGCTGTCTCGTAGGAGTCCGCAGGTTCAAATCCTGCTCCCTGCATCACTTCTCCCGCGCGACTGTCACCGCGACAGTCCGCACTCCCGCAGATTCCGGAGGAAACCAATGAGTACCAAGACCAACCCGAGGCTCAACGATCTCATCGCCGAGCTGAAGTCGACGTCCCGCGAGACGGACGCCGACGTCTGGCGTGACATCGCGGATCGCCTCGAGAAGCCCCGGTCCAGTCACGCGGAGGTGAATCTGGGGCGGATCGAACGATACGCACGCGAAGACGAGACCGTCGTCGTCCCCGGCAAAGTGCTGGGGTCGGGCGCACTCCAGAAGAACGTCACCGTCGCCGCCGTCGACTTCTCCTCGTCGGCGGAGACGAAGATCGACCAGGTCGGCGAGACCGTACCGCTCGAGCGACTGCTCGAAGAGAACCCCGAAGGCTCCGACGTCCGGGTGATCGCATGAACGCGAACACGGCCGAATTCGACCCCGACGTCGTCGTCGACGCCCGCGACTGCATCATGGGACGCGTCGCCAGCGAGGTCGCCCAGCGCGTCCTCGACGGCGAGCGCGTCGCCGTCGTCAACGCCGAGGACGCCGTCATCACCGGCGACAGGAACGACGTCTTCGGCACCTACCGCAAGCGCGCGCAACTGGGCTCCGATCAGGGGCCGGCCTACCCCAAGCGCCCGGACACCATCTTCAAGCGCGCCGTCCGCGGCATGCTGCCGTACAAGAAGGCTCGCGGCCGCGAGGCGTTCTCGAACGTCCGCGTCTACGTGGGCAACCCCTACGAGGACGACGACCACGAGGCGGCGGTCCTCGAGGACACGTCGCTGGATCGGCTCTCGAACATCCGCTTCGTCCACCTGCACGAAGTGAGCGAACAACTCGGTGCTAACGTCACATGGTAACGAACACGAGCGGCAAGAAGAAGACCGCCGTCGCGCGAGCGACGGTACACGACGGCGAGGGTCGCGTGCGAATCAACTCCCAGCCGGTCGAACTCGTCGAGCCCGAGATGGCGCGGCTGAAGATGCTCGAACCGTTCCGCATCGCCGGCGAGGACCTCCGCAGCGGGATCGACGTCGACGTCCGCGTCGACGGCGGCGGCATCAGCGGTCAGGCCGACGCCGTCCGCACCGCCATCGCGCGGGGCATCGTCCAGCACACCAACGACGCCGAACTCCGGGACGCCTACATGGAGTTCGACCGCTCGCTGCTGGTCAACGACGTCCGCCAGTCCGAGCCCAAGAAGTGGGGCGGTCCCGGCGCCCGGGCCCGCTACCAGAAGTCCTACCGCTAAGGTGATCCACCCATGATGATTCCGGTCCGGTGTTTCACATGCGGCAACGTCGTCGGTGAACACTGGGAAGAGTTCGACGCGCGCGCAAACGAGGGCGACGAGGACCCCCAGGAGGTCCTCGACGACCTCGGGGTCGAGCGCTACTGCTGTCGACGGATGCTCGTCAGCCACACCGACCTCGTCGACGTCGTCTCACCCTATCAGTAATGCAGGGACAGCGATACAACCGATACGAGAAAGCGCGAATCCTCGGCGCGAGAGCGCTGCAGGTGTCGTACGGCGCGCCGGTGTTGATTGAGACGGACCAGACGGAGCCGATCCTGATCGCCGCCGAGGAGTACGACGCGGGGGCGCTCCCGTTTACCGTCAAGCGAGGAAACGAATGACACTCATCACCGACGTCCGACTCAGGGAGGTACTGGACTCGCGGGGCAACCCGACGGTCGAAGCCGACGTGCTCACCGAGAGCGGCGGCTTCGGCCGGGCGGCGGCGCCCTCGGGCGCCAGCACCGGCGAGTACGAAGCGATCGAACGCCCGGCCAACGAGGCAATCGCGGCGGCGCGCGAACACGCCGTCCCCCGCCTCGTCGGCGAGGCCTACGCCGGCAACCAGCGGGAGGTAGACGCCATCCTGCGGGCGGCCGACGGCACCGACGACTTCTCGGAGATCGGTGCCAACAGCGCGGTCGCCATCTCGATGGCCGCGGCGAAAGCCGGCGCCGACGTGCTGGGCGCGCCGCTGTTCCAGCACCTCGGCGGCACCTTCCGCGGCGAGACGTTCCCGACGCCGCTCGGGAACGTCATCGGCGGCGGCGAGCACGCCGCCGACGCGACCGACATCCAGGAGTTCCTCTCCGCACCGGTCGGCGCCCCGAGCGTCGCCGACGCGGTGTTCGCGAACGCGGCCGTCCACGCCGAGGTCGCGGACCTGCTCGACGAGCGGGGCCACCCCAGCGGCAAGGGCGACGAGGGCGCGTGGGCGCCGTCGATCGACGACGCCGAGGCGTTCGAGATCGTCGAGGAGGCGACCTCGACGGTCGCCGAGGACGTCGGTTTCGAGATCGGATTCGGCCTCGACGTCGCCGCCGCGGAACTGTACGACGACGACGCCGAGGTCTACGAGTACGGCGACACGACCCGCGACGGGGACGAGCAGATCGACTACGTCGCCGACCTCGTCGACGACTACGACCTCGTCTACGTCGAGGACCCCCTCGACGAGAACGACTACGACGGCTTCGCCGAACTCACCGACCGCGTCGGCGACCGGACGCTCGTCTGCGGCGACGACCTGTTCGTCACGAACACCGAGCGCCTCGCGGAGGGGATCGACCGCGGCGCGGCCAACAGCATCCTGATCAAGCCGAACCAGATCGGGACGCTCACGGACGCCTTCGACGCGATCGAACTCGCCCGCGAGAACGGCTACGAGTCGATCGTCTCCCACCGGTCGGGAGAGACCGAGGACGCGACGATCGCACACCTCGCCGTCGCGACGGGCGTTCCGTTCATCAAGACGGGCGCCGTCGGCGGCGAGCGAACCGCCAAGCTCAACGAGCTCATCAGAATCGAAGACGACGCGACATGACCGACAACGACGCACAACAGGAGGGGCTCGACGCCGCCGAGGAGGAGATCGACGAGGAGCCGGCCGAAGGGGCCGGCCCCGCCGCCGAACCCGCCGAGGACGTCGAGCCGGTAGACGAACAGCCCGCCGAGGACGACGCCGAGGAGGACGAAGACGCCGGCCCCACGCTCGACGACGACGTCATGAGCGACGAGGAGGCCGACCTGCTGATCCCCGTCGAGGACTACCTCGGCGCGGGCGTCCACATCGGCACCCAGCAGAAGACCGCGGACATGGAGCGGTTCATCCACCGCGTCCGCACCGACGGCCTCTACGTGCTCGACGTCTCGAAGACCGACGGGCGCATCCGCACGGCCGCGGACTTCCTCGCGAACTACGCGCCCGAGCAGATCCTCGTCACGTCGAGCCGTCAGTACGGGCGGTTCCCGGCCGAGAAGTTCGCCGAGGCCGTCGGCGCCCGCGCCCGCACGGGCCGGTTCATCCCCGGGACGCTCACGAACCCGAAGTACGACGGCTACATCGAACCCGACGTGGTCGTCGTCACGGACCCGATCGGCGACGCCCAGGCCGTCAAGGAGGCGATCACGGTCGGCATCCCCGTGATCGCGATGTGTGACTCGAACAACCAGACCAGCAACGTCGACCTCGTCGTCCCGACGAACAACAAGGGTCGCAAGGCCCTCTCGGTCGTCTACTGGCTGCTCGCCAACGAGACCCTCGACCGCCGCGGCGCCGAACCCGCCTACGCGCTCGAGGACTTCGAGAGCGTCGTATAAGCCGCGATTTCGAGTTTCGCTCGCCGTCGGAGGCCGTTTTCGAACCCGGGAGCCGCCGCGCCAGTCGCCAGTCCCGCCCAGCAAGTTACCGAAACGTGTTCGTAATCCGGACTGTTCTCGGATCGAGCGGGTGCGGCGAGAAGACAGTTATTAATCGTCGTCGGACGAACGGCCGGGCATGACTCTCTCGAGCGCTCCCGGCAAGGTGTACCTGTTCGGGGAGCACGCGGTCGTCTACGGCGAACCCGCGGTCCCCTGTGCCATCGAGCGGCGGGCCCGCGTCGAGGTCACCCGACGCGACGACGGCAAACTCCGCGTCCACGCCGAGGACCTCAGCCTCGACGGCTTCACGGTCGAGTACGGCGGCGGGACCGACGACCGACCGGACGTCGACGTCCCGGGGCCGCTGGTCGCGGCGGCGATGGGGTACGTCGACGGCGCGATCGATCAGGTCCGCGAGGTCACCGGCGAGGACGAGGTCGGCTTCGACGTGACCATCGAGAGCGACATC
The DNA here is from genome assembly GCF_024296665.1 of Salinilacihabitans rarus. Lineage (NCBI taxonomy): Archaea > Methanobacteriati > Methanobacteriota > Halobacteria > Halobacteriales > Natrialbaceae > Salinilacihabitans > Salinilacihabitans rarus. The sequence continues at coordinate 1,124,764 of NZ_CP100762.1, forward strand.
CCGCTCGGCGCGGGACTGGGGTCGTCGGCGGCGGTCGTCGTCGCGGCCATCGACGCGGCGACGCGCGAACTCGGCGTCACCCTCGACCCCGACGAGATCGCCGAGCGGGCGTTCCGCACCGAGTACGAGGTCCAGGACGGGCAGGCCTCGCGGGCGGACACGTTCTGCTCGGCGACCGGCGGCGCGGTCCGCGTCGAGGGCGACGACCGCCGGTCGATCGAGGCCCCCGACCTGCCCATCGTCGTCGGCTTCGACGGCGGCGCGGGCGAGACGGGCGAACTCGTCGCGGGCGTGCGCGCGCTGCGCGAGGAGTACGACTTCGCCGCGAACACGGTCGCGGCCGTCGGCGACGTCGTCCGCAACGGCGAGGCGGCCCTCGTCGACGGCGACCTCGCGGAACTGGGCCGGCTGATGGACTTCAACCACGGCCTGCTGTCGGCGCTGGGGGTCTCCTCGCGGTCGCTCGACGCGATGGTGTGGGCCGCCCGCGAGGCCGGCGCCTACGGCGCGAAGCTGACCGGCGCGGGCGGGGGCGGCTGCATCGTCGCGCTGGACCCGACCGACGCGACCGAGACCGCACTCTCCTTTACGCCGGCCTGCGAGGAGGCGTTCCGCGCCGAACTCGCCGAGGAGGGGGTGAAGCGGCTCGAATGATCGTCCTGAAACTCGGCGGCAGCGTGATCACCGACAAGGACCGCGCGGAGACCCTCGACGGCGAGGCACTCGACCGGGCCGCGGACGCGGTGGCCGCGGCGTTCGACGGCGCGACCGACGACGCCCTCGTCGACGGCCTCGCGCTCGTCCACGGCGGCGGCAGCTTCGGCCACGTCAACGCCAGCGAGTACGGCGTGAGTACGACGGCGGGGACCCACGACCCCGGCGGCGTCCACGCGATCCACGGCGCGATGACGACGCTCAACCGGTTCGTCCTGCAACGTTTGCTCGACCGCGGCGTGCCGGCGGTGCCGGTCCACCCGTTCTCGGCGGCCCACCGCGACGCCGACGGCGACCTCCACCTGCCGACCGGGCAGGTCGAGACGCTGCTCGGCGAGGGGTTCGTCCCGGTCCTCCACGGCGACCTCGTCGCCCACGCCGGCGAGGGAACGACCGTCGTCAGCGGCGACGAACTGGTCGCCGACCTCGCGACGGCGCTGGGGGCCGACCGGGTCGGTCTCTGCTCGACGGTCCCGGGCGTGCTCGACGGCGACGACGAGGTCGTCGAGCACGTCGCGGCCTACGGGGACGTCGAGGACGCGCTGGGAGCGAGCGAGTCGACCGACGTCACCGGCGGGATGGCCGCGAAGGTCCGCGCGCTGCTCGACCTCGACGCCGAGGCGTCGATCTTCGGCCTCGACGCGCTCGGGGCGTTCCTCGCCGGCGCGGACGTCGGGACGACGATCGAGTGAGCCGGGCCCCCTGTCGGTTTCAAGTCGCCCGCCGTGGGAGTCCGGAGCGATGACGGGGGACGGAGCAATCGAAATCGTACCGAGCGTGCACTTCTCGGCGACCCACCGCCGACGGGTCCGCGACGCGATCCGCGACGCCGACCCCGACCTCGTGGCGGTCGAACTCGACGAGCGCCGCTTCGAGCGCCTCGAACGGGGTCGGAACCCGAACCGCCGGTCGCGGCTCGTCCCGGACGAACCCGCGAGGGGGACCGAACTCCCGCCGACGACCACGATCACCTACGAGACGCTCCGGGCGATCCAGCGGGCGGTCGTGCGCCTCTCCGGGCTCGATCCCGGACGGACCGACATGGAGGTCGCCGTCGGGACCGCGGCGGAACTCGGCGTCGACGTCGCGCTGATCGACGATCCGATCGAGGAGACCGTCGCGGCGCTCTCGCGGCGGGTGGGGCCCGAGACGCTGCCGAAACTGGTCTTCCGGTCGGCGACAATAACGCCCCAGCAGCGGCTCGATCAGCTTCGCGTGTTGACGCTCCCGTTCGAGGAGGTCAAGGAGGGCGCCGACGTCCGCCCGGCGGTCGACGGGCTCCGCCATCTCCTCCCCGAGGTCGCGGAGGTGCTGATCGACCGGCGCGACCGGGCGATGGCCGAACGTCTCCACGCGATCCGACGCCGGGGGCTCGACGCGGTCGCCGTGATCGGGGCGGGCCACCACGACGGCGTCCGGGCGGCGCTGGCCGACCTCGACGCGCGGGACGCGGCGCCGACGGTCGACGTCCCCGTCAGGCGGCCGGGACGCGAGGTCACGCGCATCCCGATCGACGAACCGTCGTCGGCGGAGTGAGCAGACGGCCGTCAGAACGTCGCGACGACCTCGTGGATACAGCCGTCCTCGCGGTAGTAGTCGCCGTGGCTCGGCACGTAGGCGACGTTGTGGTCGGTGTAGTTCGAGGGCGGAGTGCCGTCGCAACCGGCGTTGCCGACGGCCTCTCCCCACTCGGCGGTGCCGTAAGCCCAGTTGAGCACGTCGTCGTCTTCCATCCAGAAGTTGTCCGCGTGGCCGACGGCGGCCTCGATGTCCCCGCCGTAGGACCCCTCCATCGAGACGGACTCGTCGTCGGCGGCCCCGCCGAGGAGCGAGAGGGAGGCGACGTCGTCGTAGCGTCCCCAGTGAGCGAGATTCTGCAGCGCCATCAGGGCGACGCGCGCGCCCAGCGAGTGGGCGACGTAGCGGACGGCGACGCCGGGGTTGGCCGCCTTGTAGTCGCGCGTGAACGCCGCCAGTTTCGCGCCGTTTCGCTCGGCGATTTCCGTCGCGTCGTACCAGTCGAAGTCGGCGTCCCACGAGTAGCCGATCACCGGTTCGGCGTACCCCTCCGCGGCGAACGTCCCCGCCGCCTCGTCGAACGTACACAGCGCGCCCTCGGTGTCGTTGTTCCAGCCGTGGACGAACACGAGCAACTCGTCCCCGGCGGCGACGTGGACGCCGGGGACGCCGTCGCCGGCGTAGCCGTAGTTCGTCGCGTCGTTGCCGTCGGTGATGTAGACGCTGCCGTACCACGTCGTGTCGAAGTGCCCTCGCGTGGTCACCCGCGGGAACGACGTCGGCGGGTTCTCACAGTCCTCCTTCTTGCCGGCGCTGGCGGTCGACGCGCCGGCGAGTGCCGCCCCACCGACGAGGCCCGACGCGGCGAGGCCGCGGAGGAGTCGCCGTCGGGACGCGGTCGGTTCGCTGTCGGTGCCGGTCGACGTGGTATGTCGAACCATGACGGTAATGACCAACGATTACTATTTATTCTTCGGGACGTTCACGGGGACTGAAATCGACGCGAACGGTGCCGCCTCGGGAACCCTCTTGGCCGTCGCGACCGAAACGGGGTCGTATGCCGACGACGGAGGAGGACGGATCTCGGGGTCCCGACGCCCGAGTCGACGACGAACCGGCCGCCGACGACGCGTTCGGTGCCCTCGGCCACGAGGCCCGGACGCGGATCCTCGAAGCGATGCTCGACCGCGCCGGCGGCGACGGACCGTCGCGGATGACCTTCTCGGAACTGTTCGAGGCGACCGACCTCGAGACGACCGCGGGGTTTGCCTACCACCTCGACGAACTCGTCGGCGTCTACCTCCGGAAGGTCGACGACGAGGCGGGCGACGACGGCGACCGGCGGACCGACGCGGGGTACGAGTTCACCTACGCGGGACGAAAGATCGCCCGTGCCATCGCGGCCGGTTCGTACACCCGCAGCGTCGACCGGCCGCCGATCGAACTCGACGATCCGTGTCCGCTCTGCGCGACGACGGGGGGAGACGGGACGGGGACGCTCGAAGCCCGGTCGCGCGACAACGTCGTCACCGTCTCGTGTCGGGACTGCGAGCGGCCGATCCTCGAACTCCAGTTCCCGCCCTCGGGGCTCGCGTCCCACGGCGACGGGCTTCCGGACGCCTTCGACCGCCACCACCGCTACCGCGTCGCGCTCGCCGCCGACGGCGTCTGTCCCGAGTGCGGCGGGGTCGTCGACGCGGCCCTCGACTCCCCGCCCGAGGCCCTCGCCGACTCGCTGCCGCCGGAACTGCGCGAGCACGTGCAGGCCGAGCTATCGTGCGGGACCTGCGGCTTCGAACTCCGCTGTCCGGTCACGCTCGCCGTCCTCGAACACCCTGCGGTGATCTCGTTCTACGACGACCACGGCGAGAACGTCAGGGAGCGGCCGCTCTGGAACGTCGGGGCCGAGTGGACCGAGACGGTCCTCTCGGCCGATCCGGCGTGCGTGCGCGTCGTGACGGAACTCGACGGGGAGACGCTCGCGCTCTACCTCGACGGCTCGCTGCGGGTCGTCGACGTCCAGCGATCCGCGCCGGCCGAACGGTCGTCGGCGGTCGAGCCGACGGCCGACGGGACGACCGCCTGAGGCCGTCGGCGGGCGCCGAACCTCAGCCGGCCAGTCGCGCCGCGAGGTCGTCGTCCGCCATCGCGGTCGTCCCCCCGTCGTCCGCGAGCACCCGGACGTCGACGTCCGCCGGCGCGAGAGGCTCCGCGGCGGTCGAGGCGAGCGCCTCCAGCGCGAGGTCGACGCCCTCGTCGAGGGCGGCGGGCGGGTCGTCGCCGACGCGGTCTTCGAGGAGGCCCCGGAGGTCGCCGGCGCCGTCGCCGATCGCCGTCGCCCGCCACCCGTAGGGGGCGCCGCTGGGGTCGACCTCGAACGGGCCGGCCGCGTCGCGGGCGTCGCCGTCCGGCGCTGGATCGACGCCCGCGACGAGCAGGGCCGCCCCGTACGGCCGGGCGCCGCCCGACTGCGTGTGCTCCTGGACGTGATCGGCGACGGCCGTCGCCAGCGGTTCGACCCCGATCGGCTCGCCGTAGCGCAGTCGGTGGCGCTGTCCGGCGCGGCGGGCGACGTCGACCAACCGTCTGGCGTCGGCCGCGTGGCCCGCGGAGGCGACGGCGACGTGATCGTCGACGGCGTGGATCTTCTCGACGGACCCGGCTTCGAGCAGGGGCGAGCGCAGGCGCTTTCGCGCCGCGAGCACGACCCCCTCGCCGGTGCGGATCCCGACGCTCGGCGACCCGCGCTCGACGGCCTGCCGGGCGTACTCGACCTGGTAGAGCCGGCCGTCCGGCGAGAAGATCGTGTGGCCGCGGTCGTAGGCCTGCTGGCGGGCGTTCCCGTCCATCTACGCCACCTCCTCGCCGGCGACGAACTCGGCGACCGACCCGTACCGATCGAGGTCGAAGGCCGCGTCGCCGGTCTCGGGGGCCGCCCGGATCGTCGCGACGGTCGCCCCGTCGCCGCTGGCCGCGTCGCGCTCGGTCGCGCTCTCGACCGCGCGGGCGGCGACGTCCCGGAGCGCCGCGACGTCGCGATCCTCGCGGTAGTCTCCCTCCAGCGCGCCGTAGGCGAGTTGCATCCCGCTCCCGCCGGCGGCGTACGGCGCCGCCATCACCCCGCCGCCGCGGTCCACCGTGAAGACCGCCGACGCGCCGTCCGGGTCGACGCCGCCGATCAGGAGTTCGAGGACGGGGAACGCGCCGCTCCGGACCAGCCCGCCCGCGACGGTCGCGAGCGCCTCGACGGTCGGCTCGCGCCCGTGTTCGAGTTCGTACAGCCGCGCCTCGCTTCGAAGCCGGCGGACGAACGCCTGCGCGTCCGCGACGCCGCCGGCGAAGGCGACCGCCGCGCGCTCGCCGATCGGTTCGACCTTCCGCATCTCCCGGTTCGCGACGAACCGGCCGCCGAGGCTCGCCCGCGCGTCCGCCGCGAGGACGACCCCGTCGGTCCCCCGCAGGGCGACCGTCGTCGTTCCAGTCTTCACGACGCCCGAACGTTCGGTTCCGCGACCCGCCCGTCCGTCGCGCGGGCGCTCGGCCGTCCGGTCGGTTCCCGTCGGATCTCGGTCGATCATCGCCCGAGGGAAGGCGGCGCCCGGGAATAAGTGATAGCTAAAATATGCTTTAGCCGACGGGGCGTACGAACTCCGAGGGAGGTCCGGCGGGCGACGGACGACCTCACTCGGCCCGCCAGCCCCGTGGCGAGTCGTTCAGCCGCTCGCAGCCGTCCTCGGTGACGGCGACGAGGTCCTCGATCCTGACGCCGAACTCGCTTGCGAGGTAGATTCCCGGCTCGACGCTGAACACCATGCCCGGTTCGAGTTCCCGGTCCTCGTCCGCGACGACGTACGGCGGTTCGTGGACTTCGAGGCCGACGCCGTGGCCGGTGCGGTGGACGAACGCGTCGCCGTAGCCGGCCTCCTCGATGACCTCGCGGGCGACGCGGTCGATCTCGCCGACCGGGACGCCGGGTTCGACCGCGCGGACGGCGGCGGCCTGGGCCTCGGCGACGACCTCGTGGACGCGCTCGTACTCCGCGGGCGGGTCGCCGTCGAAGACGACGGTTCGGGTCTGGTCGCCGGGGTAGCGCGCGGTCCCCGAGTCGAGGTCGGCCCCGACGAACGCGCCGAAGTCGAGGACGACGGGGTCGCCTGCTTCGATCTCGCGGTCGCCCGGGTGGTGGTGCGGGCGCGCGCCGTTCGGCCCGGCGGCGACGATCGTCTCGAAGGCGGGGTCGCCGCCGCCGTACGCCGACAGCAGGCGCTCGATCTCGGCGGCCAGTTCCGCCTCCGTGGTCCCGACCACGTCCGCGCCGCGCGCGCGGATCTCCCGCGAGACGCGGTCGGCGAGTTCGCCCGCCCGCCGGAGCGCGTCGAGTTCGACCTCGTCCTTGCGGAGGCGCAGGTCGGCGAGGACCTCGCTCGCGAGGCCGAACTCCGCGTCGGGTAGCACCCGCCGCAGGTCCTGGGTGAACAGCGCCCACATCCGGTCGTCGACGAGGACGCGGCCGCCGGCGAGGTCGCGGTCCGCGACGACGGCCGCCAGCGCGTCGACGGGGTCGTCGCCGTCCTCCCAGAGGCGGAGGTCCTCGACGGGGGTCTCGGCGAGTTGCTCGCCGTACATCGCGGGCGCGACGAACGCCGGCGCCCCCTCGCGCGGGACGACCAGCAGCAGGTGCCGTTCGGACGGGGACTCCTCGAAGCCGGTGACGTAGGTGAGGTTCGGGCTCGGGAAGCAGACGACCGCGTCGGCCACGCCGTCGAGCCGTCGCCGACACGCCGCGAGTCGCTGCTGGAACGGATCGTGCATGGTCGGCGTTCGTCCGCGTCCGAAAAGAACGTTCCCGACCCGGGCCGCGCCGCGGCTCTCGGGCGCCTATCGTGTGATATCGTGGCACAGGGCGCCCGTACGGTCCGATTTGCCTGAACGGTACGTGGGGTGATTAGAGCCCCCTGCGTGCGCAAGCGGCGAAGGAACTTGCCGAGAGGCTGTGCCTTCGGTCGAATGCGTTTCACGGAGGAGCGATCGTCGTCGACGGAGTGGCGCGGCACGGAAACGCGATACGAAGAACGCGATCGGGGCCGGGAGGCCGATCCGGGCGGGGACGGCCCCGAGTCGCTGATCGTCGTCTCGAACCGACAGCCGTACCGACACGAGTACGCGGACGGGGAGACCGCCGGTGGCGGCGAGGACGGCGAGGCCGACGAGAAGCGAATCGTCGTCGACGAGCCGACGGGCGGGCTGACCGCCGGGCTCGACCCCGTGCTCTGTGAGACAAACGGGACGTGGATCGCGTGGGGCGACGGCGACGCCGACCGCGACGTCGTCGACGAGGACGACTGCGTGGCCGTCCCGCCCGGCGACGGGGAGTACACGCTCCGGCGGATCTGGCTCTCGGAGTCGGTCGTCGAGGGCTACTACTACGGGTTCAGCAACCGCGTCCTCTGGCCGCTCTGTCACGGCTTCCCCGACCTGATCGAACACCGGGCCGGCGACCTCGAACGCTACCGGCGGGCCAACGGCCGGTTCGCCGACGCCGTCGCCGAACACGCGTCGCCCGACGACGCGGTCTGGCTCCAGGACTACCACCTCGGGTTCGCGCCGGCGATGATCCGCGAGTCGGTCCCCGCCTCGACGACCGTCGCGCAGTTCTGGCACATCCCGTGGCCGTCGCCGACGACGTTCCGGGGGTGTCCGGCGGCGGTGGAACTGCTCCGGGGCCTGCTCGGCAACGACCTGCTCGGGTTCCACGTCGACCGCTACGTCGAGGCGTTCCTCGACTGCGTCGACCGCTTCCTCCCCGAAGCGAACGTCGACCCCGGCCGGGGGACCGTCCGCTACCGCGACCACGAGACGCGGGTCGTCTCGACGCCGATGGGCGTCGACGCGGCCGCCCACGACCGCCAGTCGCGCGCGGTCGACCCGTCGCGGTGGGAGGCGATCCGCGAGCGCTACGACGTGCCCGCGGACACCGCGGTCGGCCTCGGGGTCGACCGCCTCGACTACACCAAGGGCATCCCCGAGCGGCTGGCGGCGATCGAGCGGCTCTTCGAGCGCTACCCGGACTGGCGCGGCCGCTTCACGTTCCTCCAGAAGGCGACCCCCAGCCGGACGGACGTGCCCGCCTACCGGCGGCTTGGCGAGCACGTCCGCGCCGAGGTCGACCGCATCAACGACCGGTTCGCGACCGACGACTGGCGGCCGATCGTCTACACGGAAGACCACCTCCCCCGCGAGGAACTGTGCGCGCTCTACCGCCGCGCGGACGTGATGGTCGTCAGCCCGCTGTGTGACGGGATGAACCTCGTCGCCCAGGAGTTCGCCGCCGCGAGCGTCGACGGCGACGGGGCCCTCGTGCTGAGCGAGCGCGTCGGCGCCTCCGACACCCTCGGCGAGTTCGCCTACACCGTCGACCCGACCGCGATCGACCCCTTCGCCGAGACCGTCGCCGACGCGCTCGCGGCGTCCGAACCCGAGCGCCGTCGCCGGATGCGCGGGCTCAGAGAGCGGGTCTTCGAGTTCGACCTCGGGTGGTGGATGGATCGCCAGTTCGACCACATCCGCCGGATCCACGCCGGGGAGCGCGCGGGCGTCGACGACGCCGGCCACACGTCGCCCTCGGTGTGACCGATGACGGAGACCCGCCCCGACCCCGTCGACGAGCGTCTGCCGCGGTTGCGCGCGGCGCTTCGCGACGCCGACGAACTGCTGGTCTGTCTCGACTTCGACGGGACGCTCGCGCCCATCGTCGCGGACCCCGACGACGCGGCGACGACGCCCGCGACCGGGGCGGCCCTCCGGACGCTGGACGCGACGCCGGACGTCACGACGGCGGTCGTCACCGGCCGGAGTCTGGCCGACGTCCGCTGGCGCGTCGACCCGCCGGACGTGTACGCCGGCAACCACGGCCTCGAACTCGCGCGGGAGGCCGCCGGATCGGTCGCGGTCCACCCCGTCGCGAGAAAGCGCGCCTCGCGCGTCGAGAAGGTCTGTGCGGCGCTGGGGCTCGCGCTGGACCCGATCCCGGGCTGCCGGGTCGAGAACAAGCGCCTGACCGGGACGGTCCACCTGCGGTCGGTCCCCCGGGCGGCGCGCCCGGCGGCCCGACGGCTGACCCGGCGCGTGCTCGACCGACTGGACGACGACTCGCTGTCGCTGTCGGCCGGGAAGGCGATCCTCGAAGTTCGCCCCGACGTACCGTGGGGGAAGGGGGACGCGGTCGACCTGCTCGCGTCCTCGCACCCGGGCGACCCGCTCGTGGCGTACGTCGGCGACGACGTCACCGACGAGTCGGCGTTCCGGGCCGTCGAACCGGAGGGGATCGGCGTCCACGTCGGCGACGGCCCGTCGGTCGCCTCCTGCCGGGTCGACTCGCCGGCCGCGGTCGCCTCGCTGTTGCACTGGATCGCGAGCGTCTTCGCCGCCGACGAACCGGTCGGCGAGGGCGCCGTCGTGCCCGCGAGTCTGCGGTGAGTCGGCCGCGGCCTCGGCGACGCGTCGAAAGGGGAAAGGAGAACGATGGGGCTGCCCGGACCCCTCCGGGGGGAGAGAGCGGGTCCGGGCGAGGGGGGACGCCCGCGCGACGACGATCGGGATCGGGTACCTGATAGCCACGCGACGGGCGGACGTCCGCACCCAGTCGGGACGACTCACCGGGGCCACTTAGTAGTTTCTATTAGAAATAGCACACCGATATCGGCGGCTCGGGGCCGAAAGAATTAGTTACCACTGGATATACGTTGACACTACGAGAGTGACCGACAGTGAAACTCCGTCAACCGACTGACTTCCTCATCCTCGAATCCCTCGAGGACAAGGGGCGAAACGTAGCGACGAACCTCGCAGCCCACACGGGCAAGAGCCGAAAGAACATCAACACGCGCCTGCCGGTGCTCGAGGACTACGGCCTCGTGCGCAAGATCGGGCCGGCCGAGCGCTCGGGCCTCTACGAGATCACCTCGCTCGGAAAGGCCGCGCTGGTCTACCGCGACCAGTACGACGAGGTCGACGACTTCGAGGCGCTCATCGAGGGGCCAAACGCCGGCGGAGCCGAGAACGGCGACGCGCAGGCGAATTTCGCCCGCGGCGAGGACGAATCGTCCGACGAGGAGTAACCGCTCGTCGAACCGCCGCGTCTCGCGAGTGTCCGCGAGTGATCGCTTTCTTCACGGCGTCAGTCCGCCGCTGTACCGTTCGAGGTGCCGCCGCGCACAGGCCGAGAATTCCAGCGAGAGCGCCCGCTCGCCGTCGAGCGGCGGGTAGACGTCACCGCAGGTAGAGCGGTCGCGCTCGTAGTCGGGGTCCCACGCGTAGGCGCTGAGCATCGGCGTCGCGACGACGGCGCCGTCGCGCCGGTAGGCGACGCCGTGGCCGTGCCGGAGGCCGAGGGCGTGGCCGACCTCGTGGACGAGCACCTGGATCGCCCTGTTCGGGTCGTCGTACGGGAGGACGATCCGCTCCGGGTCGGCCGGGTCGAGGGCGTCGACGTGGCGCGCGCCCCCGACGGAGGCGACGTGGGGCACCCCGTACCCCGTCGGGGCGGTGGAGATCTGGCCGTCGGTCACGAGCAGGTTGACGTCGCTCGCGGGACGGACGCCCCCGCCCGCGACGCCCGCGGCGACCCGGGCCGGCCACTCGCCCCCGCGGGTCACCGCGGCGCCGTCCTCGGTCGAGACGTCGACGACGCCGCCGTAGGAGAGGTCGAGCGACGGCGCCGCGAGGTCGAACGCCAGTCGGAGGTACTCGCCGACCCGGGCGGCGACGGAGTCGTAGGTCGCCGCGCGCTCGGAGAGCCAGTACCGTATCTCGAGGCGGTCGACCGGGTCGCGGGTCGCGTACCCGAGCGTCCCGAGCGACGCCAGCGTCCCCGCCGCCCCGAGCAGCGTCCGTCGCTTCACGCGCGGGTGTTCCGATCCCGGCCGCGAGAACCTCCCCCTTCACAGTGACAGTCTTTATATCGAATGAATCGACGCGGACACTCACGGGGCCGACCGCCGGGTGTCGACGGCGCGCGCGACGCGGCCCGCCGCGCGGACCTCGACCCACTCCGGGAGCGCCTCCAGAGTCGTCGGCACGAGCATCACCAGCGTCCCGTCGTCGGTCGCGACGAGCCTGCGGCCCGTCCCGCGCTCCCTGAGACACGGCCGCCACTCGCCGGCGTCGAGTTTCCGCTGGACCTGCCAGTCGGTGTAGTAGCGGCCGTCCGATCCCTCGTACACCGGGCCGACGTCCGTCACCACGGGCATCCCCCCGCCCGTCGGTCGCCGGCCCCGTCGACGTCTGTTCCCACCATCGCAGACCCTACTCGCCGGGTGCCCGCCGGCACCCTTCGGGCCTCGGGTTAACATGCCCGCGATTTATCCGCGTTCGTGACTGTCGCGTCGCCGTGAACGGCTCCTCGGGCCGACGGTCAGGCGAGGCGATCAGTACAGGTACGAGACCATCGACGTGATCAACTTCCGTTCGGCCCGGCGGAGGTGGTCCTCCGCGGTCCGCCGGCTGACGCCCAGTTCGTCGGCCAGTTCCCGCGTCGTGGTCCCGCGTGGGAGGTCGTAGTAGCCGCGCTCGACCGCCAGCGAGAGGGCGGCCCGCTGTCGCCCCGTCAGCGTCGGCACCACGTCGTCGAGGGTCAAAAGCGGCGAGGAGTGAGAGGGCGCGCCGACCTCGCGTTTGGTCCGGACGTCGATTTCGAAGCCGTCGGCGACCAGGTCGCGGTAGAGGTCGGTGAGGCTCCGCGAGTCGAGCGCGAGCACGCGACAGTGCTTCGCGCCGTCCTCGTACCACAGCGGCGGCAGGAGGAGGCAGTTGTGCGACTCGAGGTACCGCTCGATGTACGTCGTCTCGTGGCGCTTGAGACACGAACTCGTGATGACGATCGCTTCCCCGTCCCCGCGGAGTTGATCCTCGATCCCGATGTCCGCGCGGATCCGCGAGAGCAGGGGATCGATCGCCGAACCGGCGACGTACAGCAGGTCCGAGTGGTCGTTACACCAGAGTTCGATCCGGCAGTCCGTGCCGGCGGTCGGCTGGGTGTAGGCGCTCGAATCGGAGACGGTGAACGTGGCCTCGTACACGTGGTACCAGTTCCCACCCGACGGTTTATAAAACCCTTTCCGAATGGAACGCTCCCGGTATTGCCCCTTCGCGAAGTTGTGACACGCATGACCGACGACCGAACCGCGACGCCCGGACGCGACGCGCCGAGCGAGCAGTGGCGCGAGTACCGGGGAGCGCCGACCGGAACGGACATCGAGTGCGAGGGGTGGCGCCAGGAGGCGGCGCTCCGGATGCTGAACAACAACCTCGACCCCGAGGTCGCCGAGAGGCCCGAGGACCTCGTCGTCTACGGCGGGACGGGCCGGGCGGCGCGCTCGTGGGACGCCTACGACGCGATCTGCGGCGAACTTCGGGACCTCGCGGACGACGAGACGCTGCTCGTCCAGAGCGGCAAGCCCGTCGGCCGCTTTACCACCCACGAGCGCGCCCCGCGCGTGCTGATCGCGAACTCGAACCTCGTGGGCAAGTGGGACGACTGGGAGCACTTCCACGAACTCGAAGCGAAAGGGCTGATCATGTACGGCCAGATGACCGCCGGGTCGTGGGCGTACATCGGCACCCAGGGGATCATCCAGGGGACCTACGAGACGCTCGCGGAACTCGCGCGCCAGCACTTCTCCGGTCCCGCGAGCGACGCGAGGGGGACCTCGGAGGACGTTCCGTCCTCCGGTGGCGACCTGACGGGACGGATCGTCGTCACCGGCGGCCTCGGCGGCATGGGCGGCGCCCAGCCCCTCGCGGTCACGATGAACGGCGGCGTCTGCGTCGCCGCCGAAGTCGACGAGGCGCGGATCGACCGGCGCATCGAGACGGGCTACTGCGAGGAGAAGACCGACGACGTCGAGGAGGCGATCGAACGCGCCGCGGCGGCCGCCGGGGCGGGCGAACCGTACTCGGTCGGCGTCCACGTCAACGCCGCCGACCTGCTCGAGACGCTGCTCGACCGCGGGTTCGTCCCCGACGTGATCACCGACCAGACCGCCGCCCACGACGCCCTCGAAGGCTACTACCCGTCCGGCTACACCGTCGACGAGGCCGACCGCCTGCGCGAGGAAGAGCCCGACCGCTACCTCGAAGAGAGCCTCGACACGATGGAACGGCACGTCGACGCGATCCTCGAACTGCAAGAACGGGGCGCGATCGCCTTCGAGTACGGCAACAACATCCGCGGGCAGGTAAAAGAGCGCCGCGGGATGGACGAGGCCTTCGACTTCCCCGGGTTCGTCCCGGCGTACATCCGCCCGCAGTTCTGCCGCGGACGCGGGCCGTTCCGGTGGGTCGCCCTCTCCGGGAACCCCGAGGACATCTACCGGACCGACGAGGCGGTCCTCGAACTGTTCCCGGAGAAGGAGTCGCTGCGGCGCTGGATCGAACTCGCCCGGGAACGGGTCCAGTTTCAGGGCCTGCCCAGCCGGGTCTGCTGGCTCGGCTACGAGACCGACGACGAGGGGCTGACCGAGCGCGCCCGCTTTGCCCTGCGGATCAACGACCTCGTCCGTGAGGGCGAAATCGAGGCGCCGATCGTCGTCACCCGCGACCACCTCGACGCGGGGTCGGTCGCCAGCCCGAACCGCGAGACGGAGGCGATGAAAGACGGCTCGGACGCGGTCGCCGACTGGCCGATCCTCAACGCCTTGCTCAACTGCGCGGCGGGCGCGGACATCGTCTCGGTCCACGACGGCGGCGGCGTCGGCATCGGCAACGCGCTCCACGCGAACAACCACGTCGTCCTCGACGGCACCGAACTGGCCGCCGAGAAGGCGACGGCGGTGTTCACGACCGACCCCGGGACGGGCGTGATCCGCCACGCCGACGCGGGCTACGAGGAGGCCATCGAGGAGGCCCGCGAGTCCGGCGTCCGCGTGCCGATGGCCGACCGGGAGGTGGAGGAGTGACCGCCTTCGCGGAGCCGCCGCGCTGGGAGCGCCCGTCGAGCGACCCGAACGACGAGACGTTCGGCGACGTCGTCGCGGCGGCGACGCTCGAAACGGCCGCCGCGTACGACGCCGTCCTCGTCGGCGAACCCTACGACGGCGCGGTGATCGGCCGTCGCGGCGCGCGCGAGGGGCCGGCCGCGATCCGCGAGGCGCTCGCGGGGACGAAGACCCACCACTTCGACGCCGGGCCGGTCGCGGCCGTCGGCGACCTCGGCGACGTCGCGCTCCTCGCTTCCGACGCCGACGGGGAGTCGTCCGCCTCGGTCGCGGACCTCCAGCGGCGGCTCCGGGAGACGACCGCCGCGGTCCACGACGCCGACGCCCTCCCCGTCTTCCTCGGCGGCGACAACTCCCTGACCTACGCGAACGTCGCCCCGCTGCTCGAACGGGGTACCGTCGGCGTCGTCAACCTCGACGCCCACCTCGACGTCCGCGAGGTCCGCGAGGACGCCACGAGCGGAACGCCGTACCGCCAGCTCCTCGACGACGGCCTCGCGGCCTACGCCTGCGTCGGCGCGCGCCACTTCGAGACCTCGGAGGCGTACCACGGGTTCGTCCGCGACCGGGGCGGCGAAGTCGTCACCGCCGAGGAGGTCGGCGCGGACCCGGTCGAGGCGGCCCGACTCGCGCTCGACGCGATGGACGACGCCGAGTCGGTCTACGTCAGCCTCGACTGCGACGTGCTGGACGCGAGCGCCGCGCCGGGGGTCAGCGCCCCGACGCCGGGCGGGGTCTCCACGCGGGAACTGTACCGGCTCCTGCGGGTGCTCGCGGGCGACGACCGACTCGCCGGCTTCGAGGTCGTCGAGTGTGCCCCGCCGCTGGACCGCGACGGACTGACGGTCGACGCGGCCGCCCGCGCGGTCGCGCACGTCCTCGCGGGCGCGACGGGGGTGAGCCGATGAGCGACGCGGGCGGCGGCGGGACGACCGTCGTCCACGGCGCCGCGGAACTGGTCGTCGGCCCCCGCGACGGGACGCCGGGCGACGGACGCCCGCTCGACGTGGTCGAGGACGGCGCGTTCGCCGCCGTCGACGGCGAGGTGGTCGCCGTCGGACCGACCGCGGCAGTGACCCGCGAGTACCCGCCGGAGAACGCCGACGCGGCCGTCGACGCGAGCGGCCGGGCCGTCGTCCCCGGCTTCGTCGACCCGCACACCCACGCCGTCTTCGCGGGCGACCGCTCGGACGAGTTCGCGGCCAAGTTGCGGGGGAAAAGCTACCGGGAGATCCTCGCCGAGGGCGGCGGCATCCTCCGGACGGTGCGCGCGACGCGGGCGGCAAGCGACGACGCGCTGGTCGAGAACCTGCGCGGGCGCCTCGACGCGATGCTCGCCCGCGGGACGACCACGGTCGAGGTGAAGTCGGGCTACGGCCTCGAGACGGAGACGGAGTTGCGCCTGCTCGACGCCATCGACCGCGCGAACGACGAGCACCCGGTCGACGTCGTGGCGACGTTCCTCGGGGCACACGCGGTACCGGAGGGCCGCGACCCGGACGACTACGTCGACGAGGTCGTCGAGGAACAGCTACCGGCCGTGGCCGACCGAGGGGTCGCCGAGTTCTGCGACGCCTTCTGCGAGGAGGGGGCCTTCGACGTCGCCCAGTCCCGGCGGGTGCTCGAAGCCGGCCGCGAGCGCGGCCTCGCGCCGAAGGTCCACGCCGAGGAACTCTCGCACCTCGGCGGGACGAAACTCGCCGCCGAGGTGGGCGCGACGAGCGCGGACCACCTCCTGTACGCCACCGACGAGGACGTCGCGGCGCTGGTCGAGGCGGGGACGGTCCCCGTGTTACTGCCCGGTACCGCCTTCGGCCTCGGCGCCGACTACGCCGACGCGCGGGCGTTCCTCGACGCGGGCGCCTCGCCGGCGCTCGCGACGGACTTCAACCCCAACTGCCACTCGCTCGATATGGGCTTCGTCCAGACGCTCGCCTGCGTCGAGATGGGGCTGACGCCGGCGGAGTCGCTGCGCTCGGCGACGCGAAACGCCGCGCTCGCGCTCGGCCGCGACGACGGCACCGGGACGCTGCGACCGGGCGCGCCCGCCGACGCGCTCGTGCTCGACGCGCCCTCGTACGCCCACGTCGCCTACCGGTTCGACACGTCGGCCGTGGAGACGGTCCTCAAGGGCGGGCGACCGGTCGTCGAGGGCGGGGAGGTGCTCGCGTGACCGTCGAACTCGACGGCGAGACGCTGACGCCCGACGAGGTCGTCGCGGTCGCCCGCGAGGACGAGCGGGTCGCCCTGACCGACGACGCCCGCGAGCGGATCCGCGCGTCGCGCGAGCGCGTCGTGGACGTCGTCGAGAGCGGCGAACCGGTCTACGGGCTGAACACCGGCTTCGGCGACCTCGTCGACCAGCGCATCCCGCCCGAGCGGATCGAACAGTTACAGACGAACCTCGTGCGCAGCCACGCCGCCGGGGCCGGCCGGGAACTGGCCCGCGAGGAGGTGCGGGCGATGATGGTCACCCGGATCAACGCCCTCGCGAAGGGCTACTCGGGGGTTCGCGAGGTCGTCGTCGACCACCTCGTCGCGATGTGCAACGCGGGCGTCCACCCCGTCGTCAAGTCCCGCGGGAGCCTCGGCGCCAGCGGCGACCTCGCCCCGCTTGCGCACATGTCGCTCGTCCTGCTCGGCGAGGGCGAGGCCGACGTCGACGACGGGCCCGACGCGACCCGCCGACTCCCCGGCGACGAGGCCCTCGCGGCGGCCGGCCTCGACCCGCTGTCGCTCGCGCCGAAGGAGGGGCTCGCGCTCGTCAACGGGACGCAGTTGACCGTCGGGGTGGCGGCGCTGGCGGTCGTCGACGCCGAACGGCTCGTCCGAACGGCGGACCTCGCCGGCGCGTTCACCACCGAGGTCGCCCTCGGGACGACCGCGAGTTCCGACCCGGCGATCCACGACGTCCGGCCCCACGACGGCCAGCGCGAGAGCGCGGCGCGGGTCCGGCGGGTCACCGCCGGGAGCGAGGTCGTCGAGGCCCACCGCAACTGCGACCGGGTGCAGGACGCCTACTCGCTGCGCTGTCTCCCGCAGGTCCACGGCGCCGTCCGTGACGCCGTCGCACACCTCCGGGCGGCCGTCGAGGTCGAACTCAACAGCGCGACGGACAACCCGCTGGTCTTCCCCGCCGACCGCGTCGACGACCGCGCCTCGGGGACCGACCGCGCGGCCGTGCTCTCGGGCGGGAACTTCCACGGCGCGCCGCTTGCGCTGCGCCTCGAGTACCTCCGGCTGGCGCTGGTCGACCTCGCGGCCGTCTCCGAGCGCCGGATCGACCGCCTGCTGAACCCGAACCTCCAGGAGGCACACCTGCCGCCGTTTCTCGCGCCCGACAGCGGCGTCCAGTCGGGGTACATGATCGCCCAGTACACGGCCGCCGCGTTGCTCAACGAGATGCGCGCGCTCGGCGCGGCGTCGACGGACAACACGCCCGTCAGCGGCGGCCAGGAGGATCACGTGAGCATGAGCGCGGGGTCGGCGACGAACCTCCGGCGCGCGCTCGCGAACGCGCGGACGGTCGTCGCGACGGAACTCGTCTGCGCCGCCCAGGCCGCGGAGTTCGTCGACGACGCCTTCGACGCCGACGGGCCGCTCGCCCTCGGCGCGGGGACCGGCGCCGCCTACGACCTGATCCGGCAGGTCGTCCCCCCGCTCTCGACCGACCGGCCCGTCCACGCCGACGTCGAGGCAGTCGAGTCGCTGCTCGACCGCGGCCTGTTCGAGGAGGCGGTCGCGGAGGCCCTCGGCGACGCGTAGCGGCCCGGGCGGCGCCGCCGAGCGCCCCGGCTGTCGGGTAACGTTATGCCGCTCGAATTCGTACCCCCGGACGCCTTCGACGTACGGAGGCGACCGGTCGCGAGGGAAGAGACCATTCGAGTCACGACCACCTACCGCCCCTCGCACCCGGTTCGGCGGCGGCGGGCGCCGACGCGGCAGGCCGTACGCGCGCGGATGGTACAACCGTGGTGGCTAATCGTTTAGCGTCGCGGCCGTCGACCCCGTGCTCACGCCGACGTGCCGCCGCCCTCCTCGAAGAACTCGGAGAGCAACTCCCGGAGCCCCTTGCGGAGGTGCTGGTGCATCGTCGGCGGCGAGATGTCCATCGCGTCGGCGACGTCCTCGCCGGTGCTGCCGCGGGGCCAGTCGAAGTAGCCGCCGTAGTACGCGAGTCGGAGCGCCGTCAACTGGCGGTCCGTGAGCCGATCGAGGATGCGCTCCCGGCGCTCGGCGGCGGTGTGGACCGGCCGGTCGACCTCGCGTCTGGCGACGAGTTCGGTGCGCTCGTAGATCCCTCGCAGCGCCTCGACGATGCTTCGCACCTCGGCGTCGCGGGGGACTTCGATCAGCAACTGCCCGACGCCGTCCTCGACGGTGACGTCGCGGATCGTCGCGCCGTGGTTCGCGAGGATCCGGACGCCGGACTCGTGGAGCCTGATCTCGACGGTACAGCGGCGCTCGCCGTCGTGGATGAGTCGACACTCGTCGACCGACTCGTGGGCGTTCGCCTCCGCGAGCACTGCCTCCCCGTCGATGCCGTCGATCGTGATGTACTGGTAGGTCTTCCCGCGGGCGGTCGTCCCCGCCCACTCGAGCAGGCACCGGCAGTCGTACTCCGCGGAGAGGTCGAACGAGAACGAGTCGCCGCCGTCGATCCGTAACTCGAGTTCGACCACCGAACTCGCGAACAGCAGGCGACGGTTCTTCACGGCGTTGATCGCGAAGCCGATGGTCTCCCCGAGGACGCGGAACGCCTCTCGTTCGCGGGCGCCGAAGGCGTCGTCGCGGCTGGCAAGCACCGCGAGGACGCCGTAGACCGTCCCGTCGTGGTCGATCGGGACGGCGAGTCCGGACCTGACGTCGTGTTCGCGGGCGGCCTCCCGGAGGCGCTCGTCCATCGGCTCCTTGCGGTGGAGCCGGTTGTTGGTCTGGATCGTTCCGGTCCTGATCGCCCGCAGCGACGGCCGCTCGTAGTCGACCGACAGCCCCTCGACCGCGTCGAGGAACGACTCGGCGGCCCCGGCGCCGGTCCGGTAGGAGACCGCGCCGTCGCCGACCGCCTCGCCGATCCACGAGCCGATGTAGAGGTCCGACTCGACGAGTTGCTCGCAGACGTTGCGCTCGATGGCCGACCGGGTGGGCGCCTCGACCAGCGTCTCGATCACCCGCCGGACGACCGCGTTGATCCGGTCGAGGGTTTCGAGGTGGTCGCGCCGCCGGCGCAGCGACCGCTCGCGCTCGACGCGTTCGGTGACGTCCCGCGCCAGCCACACGACCGCGCGCCGGTCCCCGATGGGTCGGTCGATCGGGACGACCCGCGCCTCGAACTGCCGGTCGCCGTCGGTCGTCGCCGTCTCGTACTCGACGGTCTGGACCTCGCCGGTCTCCAGCGCCCGGTCGAGACAGTCCCGGAGGTCCGCCGCGACGTCCGCCGGGAAGGCGTCCTCCAGCCGACGGCCGACGAGGTCGTCGGCGGAGACGCTGTAGAGGTCGGCCGACTCCGGGCGAACCTTCACGTCGAGGTACGTCCCCTCCTCGTCGAGGACGAACGCCTCGTCCGGGAGGGCGTTCGCCAGCACGCGGTGGAGGGGGTCGCGGTCGACCGCCTCGGCGGGGTCGTCCGCGCAAATGGCCTCGCGGACCGTCTCGGCGGGGTCGTCGTCGACCGCCGGCGAGGCGTACGCCGCCGCGCCGTGGCGGAGCGCGACCGCGGCGAGCGCCTCGTTGCCCGCCGGCGGGGCGACGGCCGCGGGCGTCCCGGGCGCGTACTCGTCGACCGCCGCCAGCAGGTCGGCCGCCCGCTCCGGGCTCTCGACTGCCAGAACGACCCCGTCCGGGTCGCCGTCGGACAGCCGATCCGGGAGGGCAGACGGCGCGACGACCTCGACGACGGTCGACTCGTCCCGAAGTCGGTCCGGTAACGAGCGATTTCGCTCCCGCGTTGCGACGAGGACGGTATCGGTCCGGCGCTCGGATGCCATGTGCTGGTCGCGGATCCCGACGGTGCGTCGGTCCGTGTCGTTGCGTCGTCACAACCGGGGGCGGGGACAAAAGTCTGGCCATCTACCACCGGACGATCACGTTCCCGTCCCCGGCGTAACGTTCGCGTACTCGTGACAGTACGTGATCATAATAAAATCGTTCTAATAACCCGACGTGGACGTGCCGGCCATGGAGGGAGAGCGGATCCTCGTCACCGGCGGCGCCGGGTTCATCGGGTCGAACCTGACGAACCGCCTCGCCGCCGACAACGAGGTGGTCGCGCTCGACGACGGCTACCTCGGTACGGCAGAGAACCTCGACGACCGGGCGACGTTCGTCGAGCGCAGCGTCCTCGACGACGACCTCCCGACCGACGTCGACGTCGTCTTCCACCTCGCCGCGCTCTCCTCGTACCGAATGCACGAGGAGGAGCCTCGCCGCGGCGCCCGGGTGAACGTGGAGGGGTTCGTCAACGTCGTCGAACAGGCCCGGCGCGACGGCTGTGAGACGGTCGTCTACGCCTCGACGTCGTCGATCTACGGGGACCGGACCGCTCCCGCACCCGAACTGCTCGACGTGACCGCCAACACCGGCTACGAGGCGTCGAAACTCGCCCGCGAGCGCTACGCCGAGTACTTCTCGAACCACTACGACCTGTGCCTCGCGGGGATGCGCCTCTTCTCGGTCTACCAGGGGTACCACGGCGCGGAGAGCCACAAGGACGAGTACGCGAACGTGATCGCGCAGTTCGCCGACGACGTCGCCCACGGCCGCTCGCCGGAGATCTACGGCGACGGGAGCCAGACGCGCGACTTCACCCACGTCGAGGACGTCGTCTCCGGGCTGGAACTGGCCGCCGAGTGCCGGCTAGACGGCGTCTACAACCTCGGGACGGGCGAATCCCACTCGTTCGACGAGGTCGTCGACCGGATCAACGCCGAACTCGGAACGGACGTCGACCCCGAGTACGTCGGGAACCCCATCCCCGCGGACGTCTACGTCCACGACACCTGCGCGGACCCGATGCGGCTTCGCGCGGCGACCGGCTGGGAGCCCGAGGTCGACTTCGAGGAGGGCGTCCGGCGCGTCTGCGAGCCGTACCGCTGAGCCGCGGTCGACGCGCGCCGGCCCCGCTTTGATTAGCCCGCCGCCCGAACGCGACCCCGTGAGAACGAACGCCACGACGGGGACCGTCGTCGCGGGCGGCGCCGAGGTCCCGGCGCTCGGGTTCGGCACCGCGCGTACGACCGGCGAGGAGTGTCGGCGGGCGGTCGAGGCCGCGCTCGACGCGGGCTACCGCCACGTCGACACCGCGACGATGTACGACAACGAGGCCGCCGTCGGCGAGGCGCTGGCGGAGAGCGACGTCCCCCGGGAGGAGGTCTTCGTCGTCACGAAGGTTCACCCGGACGACGCCGCCTACGACGACGCCGTCGAGTCGGCCCGCGGGAGCCGCGACCGACTCGGCCTCGACCGGATCGACCTGCTGTTGCTCCACGCACCGAGCGACGTCGCCCCGCTCGCGGAGACGATCGAGGCGATGAACGACCTGCAGGCCGACGACGTCGTCGACCACGTCGGCGTCAGCAACTTCTCGGTCGCGCAACTCGATGAGGCGGTCGACCGCTCCGAGACGCCGATCGTGACGAATCAGGTGCGCTATCACCCCTACGAGCACCGCCACGACCTGCTGTCCTACTGCGTCGAGAACGAGGTCCTGCTGACCGCGCACACGCCGCTGGCGGAGGGGGCCGTCGTCGGCGACGAACGGCTGGACGCGATCGGCGAGCCCCACGGCAAGTCCGCCCCGCAGGTGGCGCTGCGGTGGCTGCTCCAGCAGCCGTACGTGGCCGCGATCCCGAAGGCCGCCAGCCGCGCCCACGCCGAGGAGAACCTCGACGTCTTCGACTTCGAACTCTCCGACGAGGAGATGCAGGCGGTGTTCGAAATCGGCGGCGGCCTCCCGGAGGACCTCGCGGCGACGCTGGGGCTGTGACTCACCGCGAGCGCGGCCGGCCGCGGGCGCCGCCGAGGCCGCGACTCGCGTACGCCGAGACCGCGAGGGCGAGGGCGATCCCGACGACGACCGCCGTCGAGAGCCGCGAGCGAACCGGCGGGACGGCGTACCGGACGGCAAGCAGGGCGACGACTCCGTAGCCGAACGCGGCCGCGGCGTCGACGAGCCGTCGCGCCCGGCCGCCCCCGCTCCCGTCCCCGTTCTCGCCCGACGCGACCGACAGCGCGACGACCGTCGCGACGCCGCCCGCGACGAGGCCGGCCGGCAGGCCGACCAGCAGCGAGAACGCGATCCGGCCCGCCAGCGCCTCGGTGACGGCGGCGGCGACGACGAGGAAGGCGGCCAGTCCCGTCCCGACCGCGGCGACGACGGGGCGGGCGCTCATCGCGTCGCCCCGTCGGCCGGGGTCCCGGTGGCCCGCGACATCACTCCAGACGGACGGCGGTCCCGTAGGCGAGCACCTCGGCGCCGCCGTCGGTGACCTGCGAGGTCTCGAGGCGGACGTTGACGACCGCGTCGGCGCCCATCCGCTCGGCGTCCTCCTCCATGCGGGTGATGGCCTCGTCGCGGGCCTTCGTGAGGAGTTCGGAGTAGGCCTTCAGTTCGCCGCCGAAGACGTTACGGATGCCCTGGGTGATGTCGCGGCCGACGTTTCGCGCCTCGACGGTGTTACCGCGGGCGACGCCCAGCACCTCGACGACCTCGCCGTTCGGGACGGTTTCGGTGTTCGCGATCTGCATACCCGGTCCGTTCTCACGGGGAGAGCATACGCTTTGCCCCGGGCCCGACCGACAGTATAACGCCCCCGGCGCGCGCAGGTCGACCCGATGCGATTCGACCACGCCGGCATCGCGACCGACGACGCGACCGCCCTCGCGGCGCTGTTCTCGGACCTGTTCGACGCCGAGGTCGTCCACGAGGAGGAGTTCGACGGCATGGCCGTCGTCTTCCTCGACCTCGGGAACGGCTACTTCGAACTGCTCGAACCGCTCGCGGGCGGCACGATCGCCGACTACCTCGACCGCCACGGGCCGGGAATCCACCACCTCGCCGTCGAGACCGACGACGCCGCCGCGGCCCTGGAGACGGCGCGGGACCTCGGGATCGAACCGATCGACGACGAACCGCGGCCGGGCGCGTGGGGCCACACCGTCGCCTTCCTGCACCCGCGGGACACCGGCGGCGTGTTACTCGAATTCGTCGAACACTGACACCCGTCACTCGCCGACGTCGAACGATCCGACGTCGACGAGGTCGCCGTCCCGGTCGTGGCGGACGTCGACGCGCCCCGGCGGCCCGTCCGCGAGGTCGACCCGCGCCTCGTAGTCGACTTCGCCGAGGCACTCGACGCAGGCCTCGGCCGCGCTCTCGCCGACCGCGACGACGACCTCGAGGACCTCGCCGTCCGGGTCGGCGGCGACGCACGTCGGGAGGACGACGTGACACGGCGTCGGCGTTCCGATCGTTCCCTCGACGACGACCGACCCGTCCTCGACGGCGACGTCCGCGCGCTCGACCGCCTCGTCGCTCGCGCAGGCCTCGTCGAGGCGGTCGAACGCGACGTCTTCGACCGGCGTCTCCCCCCGGACCGTCCGCGAGGCGGTTTCGATTCCGTCCTCGTCGACGGTCACGGCCGTCCGCGAGAGGCGGTCCCAGCCGCCGGAGCCGTCGACCCGCGTCCGGGTCCGCGACCCGTCGCTCTCGACGGCGACGTCGGCGTCGTCGCCGAACGCCAGCACCTCGAGGTACGCCCCCGCCGGGAGGTCGACCGTCTCGTCGAGCGTCTCCGGACCCGAGGCGACGTCGACCGCGACCGCGACCGTCTCGTCGGTCGCGTTCCGGACCCAGACCTCGCTCGGGCGGGCGGCCTCGTCGTCCCCGGTCGTCCCGACGAGGAACCGGTCGAACGGTTCGTCGGACGCCCAGTCGGGCCGCCCGGCGCGACAGGGCGACTCCTCGTCGCCCGCGTCGTCCCCGTCGTCGCTCGAGAGGGCTCCGTCGAGGGCGGTCCGGTCGACTGCCGCGGCGCCCAGTCCGCCGGCGGCGGCCACGGCCGCCCCCGCGGCACCGACGCGGACGAGCACGTCGCGTCGCTTCATGGGCGGTCGAACGACACCCGTCCGTAAACCCCTTTTTCAGTCGGTACTGACCGTATCGGCCGGTGATACGGCGACGGCCGCCGGCGACGCTCCGGTGCGCTCGCGGGTGCCGACGCGGTCGTCGAACCACTCGACGGTCGCCTCGACGACCCGCGCCCGCGCCTCCCCGTCGTCGATCGCGGGCGGGTCGTCGCCGCGCTGGTCGCCGTAGGCGCCGAACTGGGCGTGGTTCATCCCCTCGACCTCGACGACCGTCGCGTCCGACCCGAGCAGGTCGCGGTTCGCACGTTCGGTCGCCGCGTCGATGACGCCGTCGGCGCCGCCCTGCACCGAGAGGACTGCGAGCCCGGTCCCCCGGAGGTCGTCGCCGTCGTCGCAGTAGGCCGCGAACAGGACGACGCCGTCGACGCGGCCGGGATCGTCGGCGGCGTACCGGCAGGCCATCGCCCCGCCGAGCGAGTGACCGCCGACGACCCACCGGTCGACGTCGGGGTGGGCGGCCGCGACGTCGGCCGCCGCGTCGGCGTCCAGAACCGCGAGGTCGAGGGGCATCTTCGGGATCACCACGAGGACGTCGCGCTCGGCGGCGAGGTCGGCCAGCGTCGGCGCGTAGGCGGCGGGGCGCACCCGGGCGCCGGGGTAGAAGACGAGGCCGACGGTCTCGTCGGTCACCTCGCCCCCGCGGACGATCACGTCGTCATCGACGCGCTCGACGGTGACGTCCTCGCGCGCGTCGAGGCGGTCGAGCGCCGCCGGATCGGCGCGGTAGGTCGTCCCGAGGAAGACGGCCGCGCCGAGCGCGGCCGCGACGACGAGGAGGGCGACGAGGACGAGCGCGACCGTCCGCCTCCGGCCGCGAACGGCCTCGAACGCCGCTGCGACGCGGCCCACGGCTCACCCGAAGTTCTCGATCTGCGCGTCGTTGGGGTCGCCCCCGGCGGCCTCGATGGCGTCGGCGACCCGGCCGACGAACGGCGCGAAGCCGAAGACGTAGAACTGGCCGTCGCCGAGGTGGGACTCGACGGCGTCGGCGAGGCGGCCGCCGCCGCCGTCGTCGATGATCGTCACGGTCGCGCCGGCGTCCGCGAGGGCGTCGAGGCGGTCGACGTGGGCCGGCGAGAGGTCCTCGTAGACCACCGCCGCCTCGTGGCCGGCCTCGTGGGCCGCCTCGGCGATGGCGACCGCGGGGCCGACGCCGGGCCCGCCCGCGACCGCGACGACGTCCCGGTCGCCCTCGTAGGCGATCCGGCCGTACGGCCCCTCGACCCGGATCGTCTCGCCGCCTTCGAGTTCCGCGAGCCACGGCGAGAGGTCGCCCTCGAGGTCGACGCCGACGGTGAGTTCGAACGTCCCCTCGACGTCGGGCGAGGAGATGGTGTAGTGGCGGGCGATCTCCTCGTCCTCGGGGGCCGCCTTCAGCAGGACGAACTGCCCCGGCAGCGCGTCGAACCCCTCCGGCGTGGCGAGTTCGAGCGCGACGGTGTCCGGCCCCACGTCGCGAACGTCCTCGACGGTGACTTCGGTTTCGTCCATGTCGGAGCGGTTGTTCCGGGGGGCTGAAAGGCGTTCCCATCCCTCATCGGGCGGGCGCCGACTGTCGAAATTATTCACTACAATCCGGGTAACTATTGGGGGAAATCGCGGGAGGGTGGGCTTTCAGAAGTCTTTTGATCGCCCCCGGGCAAGGTCCGTTAGGACATGACAGAGGACCTCAACTGGGCGATTGGAGGCGAAGCCGGCGACGGCATCGACTCCACGGGGAAGATCTTCGCCCAGGCACTCTCGCGGGCCGGACGGCACGTCTTCACGTCGAAAGACTTCGCGTCGCGAATCCGCGGCGGCTACACCGCCTACAAGATCCGCACCTCCGTCGACCGCGTCCAGAGCGTCGTCGATCGGCTCGACATCCTGGTCGCGCTCACCCAGCGGACCATCGACGAGAACCTCGACGAGTTACACGAGGGAAGCGCCATCATCTACGACGGCGAGCGCTCCTGGGAGGCCGAGATTCCCGAGGAGGCGACCGGCGTCGACGTGCCGCTGAAGTCACTCGCCGAGGAGGCCGGCGGCGCGATCATGCGCAACACGGTCGCACTCGGGGCCGCCTGCGAGATCACCGGCTTCGACGTCGAGTACCTCGACGAGTCCCTCGAGAAGCGCTTCGGCGGCAAGGGCTCGAAGATCGTCGAGAACAACAAGGAAGCGGCGCGTCTCGGTCAGGAGCACGTTCAGGAGAACTACGACCTGGACCACCTCGGATACGATCTCGAGACGACCGACGAGGACTACGTCCTGCTCAACGGCAACGAGGCGATCGGGATGGGGGCGATCGCCGCCGGCTGTCGGTTCTACGCCGGCTATCCGATCACGCCCGCGACCTCGATCATGGAGTACCTGACGGGCCGGATCGACGACTACGGCGGCCACGTCGTCCAGGCCGAAGACGAGCTATCGGCGGTCAACATGGCCCTCGGGGGCGCCCGCGCGGGCGCCCGGTCGATGACGGCCACCTCCGGTCCGGGCATCGACCTCATGACCGAGACGTTCGGCCTCGTCGCGACCAGCGAGACGCCGCTGGTCATCGCCGACGTGATGCGGTCGGGTCCCTCGACGGGGATGCCCACCAAGCAGGAGCAAGGCGACCTGAACATGACGCTGTACGGCGGCCACGGCGAGGTGCCGCGGTTCGTCGTCACGCCGACGTCGATCGCCGAGTGCTTCTGGAAGACGATCGAGGCGTTCAACCTCGCCGAGAAGTACCAGACGCCGGTCTTCCTCGTCTCCGACCTCGCGCTGTCGGTGACCGAGCAGACGTTCCGGCCCGAGACGTTCGACATGGACGCCGTCGAGATCGACCGCGGCAAGATCGTCGACGAAGACGAGGTCGAGGAGTGGCTCGACGGGCAGGGCCGCTTCCGCGCCCACGCCGCCACCGAGGACGGAGTCAGCCCGCGTGCGCTCCCCGGAACGACCGACGCCGCGCACATGAGCACGGGCCTCGAACACGACGAACTCGGCCGACGGACCGAGGACACCGACACCCGCGTCGAACAGGTCGACAAGCGAAACCGCAAGGTCGAGACCGCGAAGGAACGCGAGGACTGGGACTACCGCGAGTTCGGCGACCCCGACGCCGACACCCTCGTGATCACCTGGGGCTCGAACGAGGGCGCGCTCGTCGAGGCCCTCGACTACCTCGAAGCGGAGGGCGTCGACGTCCGCGTGATCTCGGTGCCGTACGTCTTCCCCCGGCCGGACCTGAGCGAGGAGATCGACGCCGCCGAGGACGTGATCGTCGTCGAGTGTAACGCGACCGGTCAGTTCGCGGACTTGCTCGAACACGACACGCTCACCCGCGTCAAGCGCATCAACAAGTACACCGGCGTCCGCTTCAAGGCGGACGAACTCGCCGCGGAGATTCAGGCGAAACTCGAAGCGGAGGTTCCAGCATGAGTTCAGAGGTTCGATTCACCGACTTCAAGTCCGACAAACAGCCCACGTGGTGTCCCGGCTGCGGCGACTTCGGGACGATGAACGGCATGATGAAGGCGCTCGCCGAGACCGGCAACGACCCCGACAACACGTTCGTGGTCGCCGGCATCGGCTGTTCCGGCAAGATCGGGACGTACATGCACAGCTACGCCCTCCACGGGGTCCACGGCCGTGCGCTCCCGGTCGGCACCGGCGTGAAGATGGCCCGGCCCGACCTCGAGGTCATGGTCGCCGGCGGCGACGGCGACGGCTACTCCATCGGCGCCGGCCACTTCGTCCACGCCGTCCGCCGGAACGTCGACATGACCTACGTCGTCATGGACAACCGCATCTACGGGCTGACGAAGGGGCAGGCCTCGCCGACCAGCCGCGAGGACTTCGAGACGTCGACGACCCCCGAGGGGCCGAAACAGCCGCCGGTCAACCCCCACGCGCTCGCGCTCGCCGCCGGCGCGACGTTCATCGCCCAGTCGTTCTCCTCGGACGCGCTGCGCCACCAGGAGATCATCCAGCAGGCGATCGAACACGACGGCTTCGGCTTCGTGGACGTCTACTCGCCCTGTGTCACGTTCAACGACGTCGACACCTACGACTACTTCCGTGACACCTTGGTCGACCTGCAAGACGAGGGCCACGACCCGACCGACTACGACGCCGCCAAGGAGGTCATCCTCGACTCCGAGAAGGAGTATCAGGGCGTCATCTACAAGGACGAGAACTCGGTGCCGTACCACGAACTCCACGGCGTCACCGAGGACATGTCCGAGATCCCCGAGGGCGCTCCCGAGGACGCCACGGACCTCGTCCGCGAGTTCTACTGACCGCCGGCGCCCTCAGCGGAGGACCGGCGCCGCCGGGTCGACCTCCGAACACCGAACGGAGAGGTCGTCGACGCGGTCGGCCAGTTTCTCGATCTGGTCCCGGTACCGTGCGTCCAGCGCCACCAGCCCGTGTGCCGACCGGGTCTCGATCCGCAGCGTGACCTCGAAGGGGTCGTCGTCGCCCCGCGAGAGTTCGATCTCGGCGACGTCGTCGATTTCGAGGGAGTCGAGGACCCACTCGTACAGCCACGCCTCGTGGCTCGTGCGGTCCTCGGAGGTGACGTAGTCGATCACGTAGCAGAACGGCTCGGAGGTCGCTTCCTGCCGGTCGAGCGATCGCTCCTGGTTCATACACGACTAGAGGACGACGACGTCGAAGAACCGTTTCCTCGATACTACAGCGGTTTTTACGTGCGCTGTGGTACGATCGTCGAACGCGAGTCGGCGCCGACGGCGGGTCCGTCGGGCGGACGTTTTAGTACGCGGACGACGACTCCCCGCAGTGGCGCTCACCGCCGACTACCACGCACACTCGAACTACTCCGACGGGCGGCCGCTCCCGTCGATGATCGCGGCCGCCGAGCGGGCCGGTCTGGAGGCGATCGGGTTCACCGACCACTGCAACGTCTCCCCGCGCGAGCCGCTCCGGCTGTCGAAACGCGAGTTCGGGTTCAACCTCGACCTGACCTACGAGCGCCGCCGGGAGGCGCTCGAAACGCTGGGCGAGCGGTTCGCGGTGACGGTCCACGACGGGGTCGAACTCGACTACGACCCGCGCGACGAGGACGCCATCGCGACGTTCCTCGCGGACGCCGACTTCGAGTACGCCGTCGGGAGCGTCCACGCCCTCGACGGAACGACGATTTTCGACGAGGGCCACTTCACGGCGAAGTCGGAACGCGAGGTCGAGGCGCTCGTCGACGAGTACTACGAGCGGCTGGTCGCGCTGATCGAGTCCGAACTGTTCGAGGTGGTCGGCCACGTCGACGCCCTCGAACGCACGCCGTCGCTGCGGGGATACACGACCGCCGACCACCGCGTGGCGGTCGCGGACGCCCTCGCGACCTCGTCTACCCTCCCGGAGATCAACGCCGGCGCGATCGGTGGCTACGGCGAGTTCCACCCCGCGCCGACGTTCCTCGACGCCCTCGTCGAGCGCGGCCTCCGGTTCGTCCCCGGCACCGACTCCCACCGACCCGGAGAGATCGACGAGCGCGCGGCCGCGCTCGAAGACCGGTTCGCGGCGGCCGGAGTCGAACCGGCGACGCCGTTCGACGGCTGACGGGTCAGTCCCGCGGGGCCGGGTGCTCGACCGACGCCATCAGCGTCTCGACCTGCTCGGTCTCGTCGGACAACAGCTCCGGATAGGTGCCGACGAGTACGATCAGGTCGTCCTCGTGGCCGAACGCCGCCACCGCGAGGACGAGTTCGACGACCTGTCCGTCGACCTCCGCCTCGGCGAGGAGCCGGTCGACCGAGCGGGACTCCCCGAGGATCGACACGTCGACCGTCCCGTCGTGACGGACGTCGCGGAGTTCGCCGAACTCGCCGGCGAAGTCGTCGGCGAACGCGTCGACCAGTTCCTGGCTGTCGAGGTCGTCGAGCGGGTTGACCGACGAGCCGAACAGTTCCATCGCCGGGACCGATATCGCGGCGAACGACGCCGCCTCGACCGACCGTCCCTGGATCTCGACCGTTTTCACGTAGAGGCCCAGCCAGAACGTGGCGTGGACCTCGCGCTCGACGCCGACGTCGACCGTCTCCTCGAACGACTCCGATCGGACCTCGACCTCCTCGTAGCCGGTCTCGGCGAGTGCCTCGTCGGTCGGCAGCGCCGGGTCCGCCTGGAACTCGAACGGGGCCTCGCCGAACGCGGCGTCGAGACACCCCGCCGAGAACGCGAGCGCGCCCGTCGCACCGGCCGCCAGAAAAGACCTGCGGGAATTCATTACACGGCACATTCGGCGGAGTGAACATATTCTTTTCGGCCTTGGAACATACGATTAGAATACTGTCACGTCGAACGACCGGACGACCGGACACCAAGAGTTATCGGGATCGCCCCCGCCCCTTGGGGTATGACACGGTTTGCCGACCGGGTAGAACAGGTGTCGATCAGCGGCATCCGCGAGGTGTTCGAGGCCGCAGGCGAGGACGCGATCAACCTCGGTCTCGGCCAGCCGGACTTTCCGACCCCCGAACACGTCCGGCGTGCGGCCGCCGAAGCCATCGAGGCCGGCGAGGCGGACGCCTACACCTCGAACAAGGGGACGCGGGACCTCCGCGAGGCCGTCTCGGCGACGTACGACCGCGACTACGGCCTCGCGGTCGACCCGGCCGACGTCATCGTCACCGCCGGCGGGAGCGAGGCGCTGCACCTCGCGCTCGAGGCCCACGTCGACCCCGGCGAGGAGGTGATCGTCCCCGACCCCGGCTTCGTCTCCTACGACGCCCTCACCCGGATCGCGGGCGGAACGCCGCGGCCGGTCGGCCTCCGGGAGGACCTCACGCTCGATCCGGCGGCGGTCGAGGACGCGATCACCGACGAGACGGCGGCGTTCGTCGTCAACAGCCCCGCGAACCCGACTGGCGCGGTCCAGTCCGAGGCCGACGTGCGCGAGTTCGCCCGCATCGCCGACGAACACGACGTGCTCTGTCTCTCCGACGAGGTGTACGAGCACATCGTCTTCGAGGGCGAGCACCGCTCGCCGGCGGAGTTCGCCGAGACGGACAACGTGGTCGTCGTCAGCGCCTGCTCGAAGACCTACTCGATGACCGGCTGGCGGGTCGGCTGGGTGATCGGTTCGACCCGCCGGATCGAGCGGATGCTCCGGGTCCACCAGTACTGTCAGGCCTGTGCCTCCGCGCCCGCCCAGTACGCCGCCGAGGCCGCCCTCTCGGGCCCGCAGGACCGCGTCGACGAGATGGTCGCGGCCTTCGAGGAGCGCCGCGACGTCGTCGTCGATGGCCTGACCGACGCCGGCCTCGACGTGCCGATCCCCCACGGCGCGTTCTACGCCATGCCCGCGGTGCCGGAGGGGTGGTGCGACGAGGTGCTCTCGCGGGGCGTCGTGGTCGTCCCCGGCGAGGCCTTCGGCGCCAACGGCGAGGGGTACGCCCGCCTCTCGTACGCGGCCGGCATGGAGGAGTTGAAGGAGGCTCTCGAGATCATCGACGACGCGACGCGGGCCGTGCGGTAGCCCGCCGACCTGTCGCCTGCGGCGACGAAGATCCACCCCCAGCGGTATGTACCCGGGTGTGGTAGGGACCGGGCGACCGAGCCATGACCGACCGACACTCCGCCGACGACCGCGAACTGGGAATCGAGTTCGGCGACCTGCGAGCGGCCCTCGAAGATCCGACGTACCCCGCGACGAGCGAGGAACTCGTCGAGAGTTGCGGCGACTGCACGATCGAACTCCCGGGCGGCGAGGAGACGTTCGGCGACCTGCTCGCGGTGCTCCCCGAGGAGACCTACGAGTCCCCGGGCGAGGCCCGTCGGGCGCTTTTCAACGCGGTCGACAGCAGGGCCATCGGCCGAAAGTACTACTCCGACCGCACGCCCCCGGCGAACGGGGAGCGACGCGAAGACGACCCCGTCTCGTTCTGACCGCCGGTCTTCGGGCCGGCTCTCACTCCGCGAGGATCTCCTCGCAGAGCCCGCGGGCCGCCTCGACGTGCGCATCGGCCGCCTCGTGGCCCGTCCCCTCGGCTTCGGCGAGCAGGCGTGTGACCTGTCGCACCCGCTTTCGCGTCGTCGCCGCGTCGAGATCGCCCGTCGCGGCGTCGCGGGCGACCGCCTCGGCCTCGCCGAGCCAGCGGTTCGCCCGCGGGTCGATCGGCAGCGACGCCGTCGCCTCCAGGTGGTCGTGGAGGTCGCGAACCCGCTCGTCGAGCGCGTCGTCGGTCACGCGGGACCGTACGGTCGCGGGTGCCGTGACCGTTGGGGTGCCGGACGCCGGAACGCTTGTTACTGACGGTGCTAGACGGTGTCTCATGACACACGACTGCGCGTTCCTCGCGGACCTCCCCCTCGGGGACGACCAGGTGTCGTTCGACGAGGGGCGCCGGGAGGCGCACGCGGCCGACTGGGGCGCACAGCAACGCGGCGGGGCGCGGACGCCGGACGCGGTGGTCTGGCCCGAGTCGACCGACGACGTCGCGGCCGTCCTCGCGGCCGCGACCGACCGGGACGTCCCCGTGACGCCGTACGCCGCCGGCACGGGTCTGGAAGCGAACGCCGTCCCCGCTCGCGGGGGGATCAGCCTCGACCTGACCCGGATGGACGACGTGCGCGACTACCGGCCCGAGGACTTCCAGATCGACGTCGGGCCGGGGATCATCGGCTCGGCCGTCGACGAGTACGTCGCCGACGACGGCCTCTTCTTCCCGCCGCTGCCCTCCTCGGGGGACATCTCGACGGTCGGCGGGATGATCGCCACCGACGCGAGCGGGATGAAGACCGTCAGGTACGGCGAGGTGCGCGACTGGGTGTTGCGCCTCGAAGTCGTCCTCGCCGACGGCACCGTGATCGAGACGGGGTCGCGGGCGCCGAAGACCTCGAGCGGCTACAACCTGACCGACCTGTTCGTCGGCAGCGAGGGCACCCTCGGCGTCGTCACCGAGGCGACGCTCGAACTCGCGGGCCGGCCGGAGCAGGTCCGCGGGGGGAGAGCCATCTTCGAGACGCTCGACGACGCGACCGCGGCGGTCTCCGACGCCGTCCGGACGGGCGTCGACGTGGCGACGATCGAACTCGTCGACGGCCTGAGCGCGCGGATGGCCAACCGCTACCTCGGGACGGACCTGCCGGACGCGCCGATGGTCTTCTTCGAGTTCCACGCCGAACACGGGGTCGAGGAGGAAATCGACCTCTGCCGGACGCTCTTCGAGGCCCACGACGTCGCCCGCTTCGAGGTGGCGGCCGCCGACGACGGAATGGATCGCCTCTGGAAGGCCCGCCGGGAACTGGCCTACGCCGTCGCGTCCTACGACCCCGACCTCGAACCGATCCACCCCGGCGACGTGACGGTGCCGATCAGTGCTTATCCCGAAATCGTCCGCGAGACCAAGCGTATCGCCGACGAGCACGACCTGCTCGCGCCCTGCTTCGGCCACGCCGGCGACGGCAACCTCCACTACACCGTCCTCGTCGACCGCGACGACCCCGAGCACGTCGAACTGGGCGAGGCGGTCTACGAGCGGGTCGTCGAACGCGCCCTCGACCTCGGCGGCACCGCCACCGGCGAGCACGGCATCGGCGCGGGCAAGCGGAAGTACGTAGAGCGCGAGCACGGCGCGGGCGCCGTCGAGGCGATGCGCGCGGTAAAGCGGGCGCTCGACCCGACGGAGACGCTGAATCCGGGGAAGATCTTCCCCGAGGGAGAGTAGGTTACAGCAGGCGCTCGACCGTCGCGAGGGCGTTCGTCCGTCCGAAGCCGGAATCGGAGTCGCTCCCGCCGTCGGTCCCTTCCGCGCCGGCCGCGATAGCGCGCTCGACCTGCCGGGCGTTCGCCCCGGGTTCGAGTTCGCGCACGAGCGCGGCGAGGCCGGTCACCTGCGGCGCGGCCATCGAGGTCCCCATGAGCCAGCCGTACGCGTGGCCGTCGATCGTCGTGTCGACGTAGGGACCGGAGAGGAGCCCCTCGTCCGGCACCGTCGAGAACACCGCGTTGAGCGGCCACGGACGCTCGACCGCGTCGGGGCCGGCGACGATCGTCTTCTCGACCGTCTCGTAGCCGCCGCCGGGCGCCGCGACGTCGATCTCGTTCGTCCCGTAGTTCGAGTAGAACGTCCGCTCGTCGTCCGGCGTGGACGCCCCGATCGACACCACGCCGGCGAGGCTGTTCGGCAGCGTGAACAGCCCGCCCTGCTGGAGGTTCGCGTCGGAGTTCCCCGCGGAACCGACCAGCAGCGTCCCCGCCGCCGTGGCGGTCTGTGCGACCGACTCCATCAGCCGACGGTACTGGTAGGCGTTGAACTCGGGCGGGATCGGCGAGGTGCCGATGCTCATGTTCGCGGCGTCGGCGCCGACGTCGGCGGCGTACTCGATCCCGGCGAGGACGTCGCCCCACGTGCCCGTGTCGGGGCCGAGGATGCGAACCGAGACGACCGTCGCACCCGGCGCGGTGCCGAGCATCCCGACCTCGCCGGTCGCGGCGGCGGTTCCGGCGACGTGGGTGCCGTGATAGCCGGAGTCGCCGGTGTGTTCGGCCGGCCGTCCGTCGATCATCGTGGCGCTCGCGTCGACGTCGACGTTCAGGTCCGGATGCGAGTCGTCGACCCCCGTGTCGAGGACCGCGATCGTTCGGCCGGCGCCCGTGGCGTGCTCGTGGGCCTCGCGTACCTCCTGTACCTGCTTGTCCCAGAGGAGTTCGTCGTAGACCTCGTCGACGTCGGTCCCGTCGGCCTCGGCGGGCGACGCCTCGACCTCGGGCGTCACGAGTTCGACGTCGAGGTCCGGCACCGCCGTCGAGACCCCGCTGATCGCCCCGAGGTCCGCGGCCGCGTCCGCGGAACCGGCGACGAGCAGTACGTTACCTCCCGCGAGCGCGTTCAGCACCTCGAAGCCGGCGGCCTCGATCCGGGCGGCGGCGTCGTCGGTCGCGCCGACGACGTACCGCGCCCGGCCGTCGCTCGCCGACGCCGGTCCGGTAAACGCCAGCGTGGCGCTCGCAGCACCGATTCCCCTCAGTACGGAGCGTCTGTTCAGATTCATGGTAGTCTAACCCGCGTGACGGGTTAGCTACCGATACTGTAATGACCCCGTAAATAACGTGGCGTTTCGACAATCGACGGGCGATACGCCAACATTCATAATGGTTGGTGATGGTCACCGCCCGCGACCGCCCGTAACCGGCGGCGAGCGGACCGCGGCGTCAGTCGTGGACCAGTACGTCGAGCACCGTCGGGCCGTCGGCGTCGAGCGCCCGTTCGAGCGCCGGGCCGATCCCCGACGGCTCGTCGACCAGTTCGGCGTCGGCGCCGTGGCTCTCGGCGTTCGCGACGACGTCGACCGGGGGTTCGAAGTCCGTGCCGACGAACTCGTGGCCCTCGATCTCGACGCCGAGGAGGTCCGCGGCGTTCTCCTTCAGGATGCGGTAGTTGCGGTTGTCCACGACGACGACGGTGAGGTCGACGTCGTAGCGCGCGGCCGAGTAGATCGCCTGCGGGTAGTAGAGGTACGAGCCGTCGCCGACGTAGCCGATCACGTCCCGGGGGTCGTCGCGGTCGTTCTCGGCGATGGCGGCGCCGACGGCGGCCGGCAGCCCGTAGCCGAGGCCGCCGCCCTTGTTCGAGAGCAGCCCCTCGGGTTCGAACGGCCGGCGAGTCAGCAGCGCGTACCGCGCGGTGACGCCCTCGTCGACGACGTAGGCGTCGGGGGCGACCTCGTTCATCGCGTCGACCAGTTCGGCCTTCGACGCCCGCGGGTCGTCGGTGTCGCTCTCGCCCATCGCCCGCACCGTCCCGTCGAGGGCCTCTTTCGTCGCGTGAACGGTTTCGAGGCGGCTCTCGCGGGACTCCGCGTCGAGGCGGTCGGCGACGCGCGCGGCGAGGGCGGCCATCGCCTCGCCCGGATCGGCGAGCACCGCGGCGTCGGCGGGCTGGTTCTTCCCGAGTTCCCACGCGTCGTCTCCGACGTGGATGCACGTCGTGTTCGATCCCACCAGCGGTTCGTCGTGGGCGACGAGCGTCGTGTTCGTCGAGGTGCCGACGAAAAGCAGCGTGTCCGACGACATGAGCGTCGACGCCATCGCCTCGTCCGGCGGGATCGGCGAGAGCCACGCCTCGTGCGAGCGGGGGAAGTTCACCTCGCTCGCCATGATCTCCTCGTGGACGCGCAGTCCGGCCGCCTCCGCGAGGTCGACCGCGGCCTCGACGGCCTCGGTCCCGGCGCGGGCGACGCCGTCGCCCAGCACCATGGCGGGGCCGTCGGCCTCGACCAGCAGGTCCGCCGCGCGGTCGAGCGCCGACGGATCGCCCGCGCCCGCGGTAGGGATCGGCCCCAGTCGTTCGGGTTCGGCGTCGGTCTCGGCGGTCGTCACGTCGAGCGGGAGCGCGAGGAAGACCGGGCCGGTCGGCGGCGTCAGCGCGACCCGGAACGCCCGCCGGAGCATCGCTGGCAGCGCCTCGACGTCCAGAACCTCCGCGCTCCACTTCGTGAACGGCTCGGCGAGGTCGACGACGTCGCCCGAGAGGATCGGCTCCTCGTGGCGGAAGTCGGTGCGGTGGTTCCCGGTCGTCACGACCAGCGGCGCCCCGGCGACCATCGCGCCGTAGAGGTTGCCCAGCCCGTGGGCCAGCCCCGGCGCGAGGTGGAGGTTGACGACGCCGACGGGGTTGTGCGCGGTCGGGTCGCCGTCGCCGCCCAGCGCCCCCGCCTCGACCGCGCGGTAGCGGCGGGTGCTCGCGTAGCCGGCGGCCATCCCGACCGCGACGTCCTCGTGGAGCGCCAGCCGGTAGTCGACGTCGCTCCCGCCGAGTGCCTCCGTGATCGGCAACTCGGTCGTCCCGGGGTTGCCGAAGACGTACTCGACGCCGTAGGATTCGAGCGCCTCGACGAACAGGTCCGCGCCCGTACGTTGGGATTCCATGGCGCGTCGTGCGTTCCCGCGGGACAAGAATCTGTGGCCGGAGACCGCCCGCGCTCGGTTGCGCCCCGCAGTATTATACCTCGGTTCGTGGACACGCGAGGTATGGCCCTCGCGCGTCACGGGACCGGAATCGGGGCGACGCTGCGCGCGTACGCCTCGCAGGTCCACCCCGTGTTCATGACGCCGCCGCTGGCCGCCTCCCTGTTCGGCGCGGTCCTCGCCCGCGCGGTCGACCCCGGGGTCGCGGCGGTCCACGTCGCGGCCATCTTCGCCGCGGTCTACACCGCCCACCTCAAGGACGGCTACGTCGACTTCTACGTCCGCGACGAGGACGAGGACCACCCCCTCACCGCCCGGGGGTGTCGTGCGGGCCTCGCGGCCTCGACGGCGACCGTCGCCGTCTGCTGTGTCCTCCTGTTCGCGCTCGTCGACGCCGTCGCCGTCGCGCTCGTCCTCCCGACGTGGCTGATCGCCTACCACCACGCCCCGCAACTCGACACGAACCCGGTGACGGCGACGACGGGCTACCCCGCGGGCATCGCGCTGGCGATCCTCGGCGGCTTCTACGTTCAGGCCGGCGCGCTCGCGGCCGTCCCGGTCGGCTTCGCCGCCGTCTTCCTCGTCTTGCTCTCGGGCGTGAAGGTGATCGACGACGCCCAGGACTACGTCTACGACCGCTCGATCCGCAAGCGGACGGTCGCGGTGAGCGTCGGCCCCGCCCGGGCCCACGCGGTCGCCTACGGCCTCATGCTGACCGCGCTGTTCGCCGTCGTCGCGCTCGCCGTCGGCCGCGTCTTCCCGCCGACGACGGTGCTGGCGGCGCTGGCGTTCGCGGCCGTCGCCGCCGTCGCCCGTCGAGCCGATCCCGAGATCGCGACGATGCTGCTCGTCCGGGGATCGTACGTCTTCCTCGCCGTCCTCGTCGCCGCCGTCTGGTTCGAACCGCTCGCCGGGGTCGTCTGACCCGCCGGCGCGACCCGGCAGACTCGCCAGTCGGCGCCGCGGTGGCGTCGTCGAAAGGAGCGCTCAGTCGAGGTCGAGGTTCCGAAGCTCCTCGAGTTCCTCGGTCTGTCGGAACTGGTCGAGCAGGGACTCGACGTCCGAGAACCCCGCCGCCACGACGACGTCGCCGCTGCGCAGGTCGTACTCGACGATGCCGTAGTCGGCGAGCCGCGGGAGGTGGTTGTGGACCATCGAGACGTACACGAGCTGTCTGGCCTCCTCGTCGACGGCCGCGACCGGCACCCCACGTTCCCAGGCCGCGATCTGTGGTACGAGGGCGTCGAGGTTCGCGTGGCTCTCGCCGCGCCCGGCCAGCAGATACAGCAGGAACCGCCGCTGTGGCTCCGCGAGCAGGGTACAGGCGGCATCCATCCGCTCGGCGTGCCCGACTGACCGTTGCATACCTGAGGAGAGGTCACGGGGAGTATTAGGGGCTGGTGCCAAAACAGATAGGGCCGCAACACTCGTTTTCGAGGCGTACAGGTGGGAGAAACGAACGATCAAGGTTTCCGACATCGTCGCGAAATCGCGGTCCGATAGCCGCCGCGACCCGGCCTCACTCCGACGGGTAGCACTCCAGCGCGCGACACCGGCCGACCCACTCTTCGAGGTACGTCTCGTGGCTCACGACCCGGCCCGCGAACGCCATCGGGTCCGTCACGCCCGCGTCGAGACACCAGTCGACGCACCGCGCGTACACCGCGGCGGCGTCGACGTCCGTCTCGACGGTCGCGCGGAGCGCGTCGGCGCCACAGCAGGTCGCGACGAACGCCCGCGTGTGGCCGTCGATTGAGACGTACGGGGCGTCGACGCCGAGGTCGTCGATCGGCAACTCGTCGGCCGGGACGACCGAGACGGGGTCGTACTCGGGGTCGTCGGCGTCGAACCACGCGAGGACGCCGCGCAGTTTCTCGGCGCTGAGCAGCAACTGGCTGGGCTGGCAGTCGGCGACGGGGATGGTGACCGGTCGGGTCATCGCTCGTTACGGACGGGGCGTCGAGACGTTCGTCGGACGGGACAAAAACGCTGGGTGTTCCGTGGCGACGGCGCGCGTGCGGCCGAGTGCACACCCGTTCGGTCGGCGCGGGCGAGTCGAGGGCGCGATCGGTCAGTATGCCAACGGATATGACGGAGCACGCGTATGGTCGGACGTGATCGACGAGATGCGGTCGAGTCCGCTGTTCAGCGGTCAACGGTTGGTCGCGACCGTCGGCCTCGCGTTCGCCATCTCCCTCGTGGACGTGCGCTTCGTCAACCTCGCGGGGATCGAGACGGTCGCGGATCTGTTGGGCCGGACGGTCG
This sequence comes from Salinilacihabitans rarus, assembly GCF_024296665.1. Lineage (NCBI taxonomy): Archaea > Methanobacteriati > Methanobacteriota > Halobacteria > Halobacteriales > Natrialbaceae > Salinilacihabitans > Salinilacihabitans rarus. Next base: position 1,164,304 of record NZ_CP100762.1, read on the forward strand.
TCCACGGACTGGGTTTCTACCTCGGTTTCACCGTCGCGGCGCTGTTCGACGCGGAGTGGCCCCTGTAAGTAGCGTGCGACCCGATCTCGGTCACGCCGCCTCCAGTCACTCGATTAATCACTACAGCGACGGAGCGTGAAAATGTTCACGACTTAAGAGAATGGGTAGCTAAATACGGGTAATGAGGAGCACCAAATGAATGACAAGATGTTTACTGCGTTGGCCCACGCGCAGCGACGCCAATTCTTATTCGACCTGTTAGACCACAACCCGCAAGAGACCTCGGGGCCATCTCCCAGTCCGCGGGGGGACGCCACACGGGACGAGGAACTGGTCAGTAAACATCACGTTCACCTCCCCAAACTGGCCGATTACGGCTACATCGAGTGGGACCGAGACGCTGGCCTCGTAACGAAAGGGCCGCAGTTCGACGAGATCCGGCCTCTTCTCGAGTTTCTGGATGGCCGCCGGGACTGATCTCCCGCGGTAGATCGGCGTCGAGAACCGGCTTTTCTCTCCCGTAGACCGGCGAAGCGCGCTCACAGTTCTCGCGTCGCGACGCGGCCGCCGCGTAGTAAATGGCATGCCCCATCGTGGTTGGGCCGTAATGGGACACGCCACCCTAACGAACCCGCCGGAGATTGAAATAGTTTGTGTGATGATCCGAGTGAAAAATTTTCGCGGGGAGACCGCTGACGGTCCGGAGCGGCCTGACACTGGCGAAACAGGAACCTTTTCCCGTTCACGGGCTATAGCACTCACGTTCGGATCGCCGGACGCGTGGTTGGGCCATGACACAGGATACGACTACCAGCGAGGCGGTGAGTCTGCTGCAAGAACTCGGGCTGCAAGAGTACGAATCGCGGTGCTTTCTGGCGTTGACACAGCTTCCAAGCGGGACGGCAAAGGAGATCCACGAAATCTCGGAGGTCCCGCGGACGCGGGTGTACGACGCCATCCGGGTGCTGGAGTCACAGGGGCTGGTCGAGGTCCAGCACTCGAGCCCACAGCAGTACCGCGCGGTCAGTATCGGCGAGGCGACTCGCACGCTCCGCCAGAAGTACTCCGATCGGATCGATACGCTCGAAACGCATCTCGAGGCGATCGAACACCGCGAAGTCGAGTCGGACAACGACCGGGTTCAGGAAGTGTGGTCGCTGGCCGGCAACGACGCGATCGACTCCCGGACGTTCGACCTGATCGACGGCGCGGACTCGGAGATCGCACTGCTCGTCGTGGACGAATCGCTCCTGTCGGAGCCGCTCTTCGAGAGCCTCCACGACGCCGTGGAACGGGAGCTCTCGATCGTTCTCGGCGGCCAGACGAAGCAGATCACGTCCCGGCTGGGGACGGAGCTCCCGAACATCACCACGTTCGAGACCGGATTGGACTGGCTCACGGGGCCGTGGTCCGATCACGAAGTGGCGATCAGCCGGATTCTGCTCGTCGACAAGGCGACGCTGTTGATCGGATCGTACTACCCGGACAGCAACGACAGCGCGGGGAAAGAACGGGCGGTCTACGCTACGGGCCTCGAAAACGGAGTCGTCGTCCTCCTTCGCCGACTGATCTCGTCGGGGTTGGCACCCGCCAGCGATCCGGGCAAGTGAGCGTCGGGCAGTCCTCGGCGTTCGCCCGGCGGCGACCGTCACGATTCCATCGATCACGACCCAGCGCGGCCTCCGGATGCTGTCACACGGCGTCTCGGTCGCGGTCGCCGCCGACCGAGTCGGCTCTCATCGGGTGGACGGCCACCGCGTTGCGGGATACGACTGGGTGCCGCCGTGGCTGTTGCGAGCGACGAGTTCGACGGTCGCCGATCGCCTCCCCTCCCGTTGCTCGCTCGACTCCTCGTAGTACAGCACGGTGAGATCGAGACACGCGCGGAGGAGTTCGTTCGCGCCGAACCGGTGGCGGTCGCTACTCGGTCCCACCTCCGCGGGCGGCTCCGACCGGAGGTGGTGCTGGTAGAACAGCAGGCCGCCGGGTCGCAGCGCCGCCTTGATGTCGTCCAGTCGGTCGAGCGTCCGGAAGAAACTGATCGTCACCAGGTCGTACCGCCCCTCCGGATAGTCGAACTGCGTCGCGTCGGCCTGTATCGGGTCGATCCGGTCGTCGACGCCTCGCTCTTCGGCGGTCTCGGTGGCGATGCGGAGCCCCTCGATGGACCGGTCGAGCGCGTCCACCTCGTATCCCTGCTCGGCGAGGAAGACCGCGTTCCGTCCCGTGCCGCAGGCGACGTCGAGCGCTCGTCCGCCGGCCGCCTCGTCGACGTACGCACGCAACACCGGGGAGGGGTCGGGATCGGTCGGATACTCGCCGGTGCGGAACCGCTCGTCCCACGTGGTCATACGTCCACGATGGGGCTCCACCTCCGTCAATGCGTCCCCGAGTCCCGTCCCGAACCCGACGACCGCCCGCGGGCACCCACGGCTATCGTACCGACCAGGTCCGCCCGGATCAGCTACGCCGCGATCAGTCCGGCCTCGATCTTCCCGTGGATGGCGACCGTCGGTGTGATGCGCTCGCTCGGCCTCTCGGCGTTCGCCGCGTATCTGCCGTACGGATTCGTACTCGCCGTCGAACGCGTCGCCTGCGGGCAGTAGTCGGAGACGACGTGTGACGGGTTCGGACACCTACTGAACCGAACTTTATGAACGCGGCCGCGTTCGTAGTCGTATGGCCGATACGAACGTCGCGATCGTGACGGCGGCGGGACGCGGTATCGGGGCGGCCTGTGCCCGGCGACTGAGCGAGGACGGATACACGCCGGTTCTGCTGTCGCGGTCGGGCAGCGCCGTCGAGGTCGCGACCGACCTCGGCGGGGACGGGTTCGAAGGCTCGGTGACCGACCCCGAGGACCTGGCCGCCCTCGTCGAGACGACGTACGAACGCTACGGGCGCATCGACGCCGTGGTGAACAACACGGGTCACCCGGCGACCGGCGACCTCCTCGAAATCTCCGACGAGGAGTGGCACGAGGGGTTGGACCTCGTGCTGTTGAACGCCGTCCGGATGGCCCGCCTCGTCACGCCCATCATGGAAGAACAGGGCCACGGGTCGATCGTGAACATCTCCACGTTCTCGGCGTTCGAACCGTCCGGCGAGTTTCCCGTCTCGTCGGTGCTTCGGGCCGGACTCGGGAGTTTCACCAAACTCTACGCGGATCGGTACGCGGCGAGCGGAATCCGGATGAACACGGTCCAGCCCGGATTCGTCGACAGTTACGACGTAGACGAGGAAACGAGGGAGCGAATCCCGATGGGACGGCCGGCACGAACCGCGGAGATCGCGGACGCGGTCGCGTACCTGCTCTCGCCCGCTTCGAGCTACGTCACCGGACAGAACGTCCGCGTCGACGGGGGGCTCACCGAGTCCGTGTAGACGCCGCAGGCTCGCCCAGTAACGTCAGTTCGTGCTCACGATCTTGATCACTACTTCTGAGTGCACACAGTGTACACAACGGATAAATTCAGACAAAATCCGTGGACTGCAATAGCAAGGATTACCTCGGATGCAGTCTGATCGAACGAACGAATGGCAGACTCGTTCTGGTATCCGTCAGTGGGCGACATTCTCGCCATCCACGACGACATCGTATCAGAGTATTCTGACACGCACGCTGGCGTCCAGAATCGTGGCGATATCGAGTTTGCCCTGAACTACATCGAGAGTGGGAGTTTCGGAACGGTACCCGAGACGATCCACGAAAAAGCGTTTCACCTCATCCGGCTGTTGGTGGCAAACCACCCGTTCGTCGACGCAAACAAGCGTAAGCGTACTGCACTCAACACGACGGTCGTGTTCTACGTTCTCAACGGGTATCGGTTCGCGTACGACAACGAAATCAGGACGATCCTCAAGCAGTTCGGCACCGATCAGGCAACCGTCGACGAAACGGAAACTCTCGAATACCTTCGGTCTCACACCGAAGAAATCGACCTCCCAGGCGAGATTGAACAGTGGCGCGACGACCTCATCCAATACGGACTGAACGAACTGACCGACGGCTCGTCTAACCCGAACGGTTAACCGCAGTCGGGACAATACGACAAATATGGCGACCGAGGAAGGTTCTGAGTCCGGGTCTCCGCTCGACGAAGTGATGGACGACATCCGACGGGAACTCGTCCAGCGGGTAGCAGCGGCTGACCGGGACGCGAATCGAGATATCTACGACGCGCTCGAAAACGAGTAACGCGCTCTAATTCCGGCTGTATCAGTTCGTGCTCACGATCTTGATCACGTCGCCCTCGTCGAGTTCGTAGCCCTCGGCGACCTCCCGGTTCGACTTCGCGTCGACGGCGTGGAGGTAGCCGTCGCCGATGTCGGAGTGGACCGCGTAGGCGAGGTCGACCGGCGTCGACCCCGCGGGCAGCAGGAAGGCGTCGGGGAGGACGTTGCCGCTGCCGTCGGACCACTTCGAGGCGTCCTCGACGGGGTAGGCCGTCAGGTGTGCGAGCAGGTCGTAGACCGCGTAGTTCAGCGCGGCCTGGACGCCGGTGCCGTCCCAGCGTTCCATCGTCTCCGCGAGCGCCGAGAGCGCCCCGCGCTGGGCGTCGCTGACGTCGCCGGTGATCTCGACGGTCGCGTCGCCCGGATCGTAGTCGACGAGGCCGTTCTCGGCGGCCCGCCGGAGCGCGAGTTCGCCCTCCGCGGTCGTCGGGACCACGGGCTTGTCGAGGTCGAGGAGGCGCTCGACGTTCTCCTCGGGGGCGACGTCGATCTTGTTGGCGGCGACGACGATCGGTTTCGTCCGCCGGCGTACCTCGCGGGCGAGCACCTCGCGGTCCGCGTCGGTCCACTGGATGGGGTCGTCGGGGTACTCGAGGCCGCGCAGCGTCGCCGCCACGTCCGCGGGGGAGGCGCCGAAGCCGGTCAGCATGTCCGCGAGCGCGTCGTCCAGATCGAACTCCGGCGAGCGGGACTTGCGCTCGACGGACTCCCAGTTGCGCTCGACGATGCCCGCGAGCCACATGTCCATCTCCTCCTCGACGAAGTCGACGTCCTCGATCGGGTCGTGTTCGCCGGCCTCGACCGGTTCGCCCTTCTCGTTCGTCGCGCCGGAGGCGTCGATGACGTTGATTATCGCGTCCGCGTTCGTCAGTTCGTCGAGGAACTGGTTGCCCAGTCCCTTCCCCTCGTGGGCGCCGGGCACCAGCCCCGCGACGTCGAGCAGTTCGATCGGGACGTACCGCTTGCCGTCCCGACAGTGCTCGGAGTTACACCGCTCGTCGCGTTCGAGACAGGGACACTCCGTGCGGGCGTGGCTCACCCCCCGGTTGGCGTCGATGGTGGTGAACGGGTAGTTGGCGACGTCCACCTCGGCCATCGTCGCCGCAGTGTAGAAGGTGGACTTGCCGGCGTTTGGCTTGCCGGCAAGCGCGATCGAGAGCATGAGTCCCCGTAGCGTCGGTCGAAAAAACTGTCTTTCGGTTCCGCGAACCCGGCGCCCGGATACCACGATACTTAGGCGGTGGCCTCATGCCCGCGGGCCGCCTCCCGGACGGTAACCGGTACCAAACAAACCATGAGCGCGAATTCCCACGTTTCGCCCCCACAGACGATCTTCGACGCGCTCGCGAACGGCCGCCGGCGGGCCCTGCTCTCGCTCCTCCGGGAGGTCGACGAGCCGATCCACGTCTCCCGCCTCGCGACCGCCATCGCCTGCCGCGAGGCGCCGACCGCACCGGACGACGCGCTCGACGCCCGCATCGAGGAGGTACTCACCAGCCTCCGGCACGTCCACGTGCCGCGGCTCCGCGAGGCCGGCCTGCTCGCGTACGACCGACGACGCGACACCGTCCGCCGGCGGTCGACCCGCTCGCGGACCGAGGACCGCCTCGTCGCCCACGCCACCGCCGGCGACGGCCGCCACGACGCGCTGCTCGACGCGATCGCACACCCGCGTCGTCGCGCCGTGCTGTCGGCGCTCGCGGACCGCACCGACCCCCTCCCGCGGGCCGACCTCGCGGCGCTCGTCGCCGCCCGCACGTCGGGGCGTGACCCCGACGCGGTCGCACCCGCCGACCGCGAGGCCGTCCTCGTCTCGCTACACCACGTCCACCTCCCGAAGCTCTCGGAGGTCGGCCTCGTCGCCGTTGACGGCGACCGGGTGCGGCTCTCGGGGGAGGCCCCGGTCGACGCCGCGTGTTTTCGGGCCGTCTGCGAGGTGATCGGCGTCGACCCGGCCGCGTTCGGACTCGGTCGCGACGTCGTCTCGGCGCCCGGAAACTGAGAGGCCCCACCGAAGGCGCGAGCGACGACCCGAAAGGCCAGCTACCGGGGGAGTACGAGGAACTGTTCGAACTCGCCGGACTCAGAGTTCGAGCGCCATCATCACTTCGTCGACGTACTCGCCGTCGATCTTGTAGTGGTCCTCGCGGACCGCCTCGATCTCCCAGCCGTGGCCTTCGAGGAAGCCGATCGCGTCCTCGTTCGTCGACGGGACGCTGTTGTAGACCTTCTCGTAGCCGTGCGAGCCGGCCCATCCGAGCCCGCGCGAGAGCAGGTGCGAGCCGATGCCGTAGCCGCGGTACTCATCTAGGACCCCGACGGTGAGTTCGGCGGTGTGGCTCAGTTTGTCGAGTTCGGGCGCGTTGAGGTGGACCCAGCCGACGACCTCGTCCTCGACGGTCGCGACGAAGAACACCCGCGACTCGATCTCGTTGTGTCGCAACAGCGCGTCCTGGTGGTCGACCTCGTCGGCGACGCTCTCGGCGACGATGTACCGCCGCTCCTCGGCGACCCGCCGGATCGCGCCGACGATGCCCGTCAGGTCCTCCTGACGGGCCGGCCGGATGTGGAACGCGACGTCGTCGCTGCGGTACTCCTCCGCCGCGCCGCCGTCGAGCGTGACACGGAGGGTCCCGCCCTCGGTGTCGATGCGGCCGTCGCGTTTGAGGATCGCCACGTGGTGGCGAAAACCCCCCGGATCGAGCCGTAACCGGTCGCGGACCTCCTCGGGGTCGACGGCCCCGTGTCGCTCGACGTACTCGTAGATCCGTCTGCGATCCTCGTGGCCGAACTCGAGTTCCTCGCCGAACATCATGGCACGTCATAACGCGCCACAGTATATAATGGTTGTTCGTGTCCGACCCGCCGGGCATAATGGACCCACAGGTGAACCCGGGGCGGTTTCGGCCGCCGCGCTAACTTCCGGATACGCGAGTCCCCGCGTGCCGGCCCGCGACTCGCGCCAGCCATGATCGGAACGAACGTGTTCGTCGCCGCGCTCGCCCTCCCCCTCGTCGTCGCGCTCGGCACGCTCGCCCACGAGGGCGCCCACGCGCTCGTGCTCCGGGTCGGCGGCGTCGCCTACGACGTCGCCTACCTGCCCGGCCGGGCCGAGGGCACCGTCGCCGCGCTGGCGAGGCGCCCGTGGGCGGCCGTCCGCCCCCGCCCCACCGGGCGGGAACCGCCGTGGGTCGTCCGACTGGCCGCGCTCGCGCCGCTGGCGCTCGCCGTTCCGATCTTCGGGGCCGGCGCGGCAGGCCTGCTGCCGGCCGACCGGCCCGTCGCGGCCGCGGTCGCCATCGGCTGGCTCGCCTGCGCGATTCCGAGCCCGCGGGACTTCTCTGTCGCCTTCCACGCCGGCAGACTCCTCGACGAGGCCCGCGGGGCGGCGGTCCGCACATCCCGCGCCGATTGACGGTCGTCGCACGGACCGCCACCCCGGAGAACGTCACGTCCGCGCCGGCACGCCCGTCAGCAACTGGCCGACGTCGTGGACGTTCCGGGTCTCGAGGAGGAGTTCCGCGGCCTCGCGGACGGTGAACTCGGCGTCGAGGTCGACGCCGTGGCAGGCCGCGTAACACTCGAACCAGGCGTTCATCGCGCGTTCGAGCGCGCGCAGTTCCGCCGGCGAGAAGCGGGTCATCCGCCCGCCGGTGCGGCCCTCGACGTAGAGCCAGATGGCCCGGCCCGCGCCCTCGCGGAGGTACTCGGTCGCCCGGTCGGGCGAGGCCGCGTCGGGGTCGACCGCCGCGCGCTCGCGCTCGGCGCGGCGTTCGAGGGCGGCGATCCGGGGGCCGTACCGGCTCACCGCGGTCTCACCCCTGGCGGAACTCGACGCCCTTGCCGCCGCGGGGGTGTTCCCACTCGGTGTCGGCGACGATGGCGCAGGTCCCACACTCGACGCAGGGCTGGGTGTCGAGGCTGACGAGCGTCTCCTCGTCGCCGTTGGTCTCGACGGTCTCGGCGCGGTAGCAGCCGCCGCCGAAGTCCTCGGCGCTGACGGGACAGGCGTAGACCGCCGCCCCGCTGGCCTCGAAGGACTCGTCGCGCAGTCGGATGTGCGGGTTGCCGACGTCGGTGTCGTAGGTGAGGTCGCCGATGCGCTCCTCGAGACTCGGCGGTTCGACGTCGTTCTCCCAGTGGACGGTCCGGCCGCGTTCCTCGCCGAGGATCGACGGGATGGTGACGTAGCCGGTGCGGGTGTCGGGCAGCATCGACACGAGGAACGGCGAGTTGTACGCCCGCCGGAGCAGACGGTCGGCGACCGCGTTGCCCACCGCGAGGCGGCCGACCGACGAGTCGAGGACGGTCTCGACGACGTTCGTCACGGCGTCGCGCTCGCCGACGGCGCTCGCGAGGTCGTACCGTCGGGGACGGAGTTTGGCCATCGTCCCCGACTTCCCGAGCATCTCGGCGTACTTGCGGCCCGCCGCGGACGGACCGGGGTTGTCGCGGGTGGCGGCGAACGCGTCGGCCGCGAGCGCGCCCGCCGTGACGGCGTGGTTCATTCCCTTGATGATCGGCCCCTGGGCCTGCATCTGGCCGCCGGCGTCGCCGACGAGCACCAGTCGGTCGCGGTAGGGCTCGCGGTGGGCGACCTTCTTCGAGTCCGGCACCAGTTTGGCTCCGTACTCCAGTTCGTCGTACTCGTCGCCGAGCCACTGTGCCATCAGCGGGTGGGTCAGCAGCGCGTCGAGCAGTTCGTGGGGTTCCGCGCGCTCCTCGACGAGGCTGTCGAGGTGGAAGACGGTCCCGATCGAGAGCGTGTCGGCGTTGGTGTAGAGGAAGCCGCCGCCGCGGACGTCCTCGAAGAGGTCGCCCGAGAACAGGTGGGCGACGCCCTCGTCGTCGCCGACCGCGAACCGGTCTTCGATCGTCTCGGGGTCCATCTCGACGACCGCCTTGACCCCCTGGAACCACTCGTCGGGCTCCTCCCAGTCCATCAGCCCCGCGTCGCGGGCGAGTTCGGAGTTGACGCCGTCGGCGGCGACGATCAGGTCCGCCCGGATCGGGTCGAGTTCGTCGCAGGTGACGCCGACGATCTCGCCGTTCTCCCGCAGGAGGCCGTTGACCCGAACGTCCGTCAGGACGCCCCCGCCCGTCTCGCTCGTCTTCTCGTGGACGCGCTCTTCGAGCCACGCGTCCATCTCCCGGCGCAAGACGGCGTCGCACCACTCGGTGTCGTGCTCGTGGAGGTCGGTCAGGTCGTAGGTTCTGACCTTCTCGCCCGCGACGTTGTGGATGTAGTAGTCCGTCACGGGCCGCTCGGCGGCCTCCTCGCGGAAGCCGTCGAAGAGGTCGTCGATCGTGTACGGCGCGGACTCCTCGGCGTAGATCAGCCCGCCGGAGACGTTCTTCGACCCGGCCTCGACGCCCCGTTCGAGCACGAGCGTCTCGACGCCGTGGTCGGCCAGCCGCGCCGCCGCGGCCGCCCCGCCGGGGCCACAGCCGACGACGACCGCCTCGAAGTGCTCGTAGCCGTCGGCCGCCATCAGTCGTCACCTCCGGTGGCGACGGCTTCGATGTCCAGTTCGTCCGACTCGATCGCCCGGGTCAGCCGGGGCAACACCTCGAAGAGGTCGCCCTCGACGAAGTAGTCCGAGAAGTCCCGGATGCGCGCGTCGGGGTCGGTGTTGATCGCGACGATGGTGTCGGACTCGTCCATCCCGACCTTGTGCTGGACGGCACCGGAGACGCCCGCGGCGACGTAGAGGTCGGGGGCGACGACCTGTCCGGTCTCGCCGATCTGGCGCTCCTCGCGGGTGTACCCCTCGACGTGGCCCTCGAACTGGTACGAGGAGGTGACGATGCCGCGGGTGATCCCGAGCGCGGCGTCGTCGAAGGCGTCGACGAGGTCGAGGCCGAGTTCGATCCCTTCCGTCGGGTCGCGGCCGATGCCCCGGCCGAGGCAGACGACCACCTCGTGGCCCGTGAGGTCGACGCCCGCCTCGAGCCGGTCGTGCTCGGTGATCTCGACGCGGAACCAGTCGTCCTCCAGTTCCATGTCGTGCTCGACGACCAGCCCCTCGCGGTCGGGGTCCGGTTCGGGGACGTCGAACGTCCCCGGGATGACGGAAGCTCCCTGCGGGTGGAAGTCCCGGTCGGGGTTGTCCAGACAGAGGATCGTCGAGTACTCGAACCCCGAGAAGTCCGGCCGCTTCATGTGCAAGACCTTCTCGAAGGTCTTCTTGACGCCGGGTTCGCCCGTCTTCACGGGATTCGAGACCTCCTCGTTCTCGATGAACAGGTCCGAACAGTCCGAAGCGAGCCCGGAGTCCAGTTCCGCCTGCACCTTCGCCGAGAGGTCCCGGCCGTTGTTCGTCGCCGGGAACAGGACGTAGCGGGGCTCGTCGTAGTCCCGCCAGTCGGTGCTCTCGATCGCCCCCTGCCCGCGGGCCATGTGCGCCGAAATCTCCGTGTAGGGCTTGTGGAGGAACCGCTCCAGCCGCGGGTCGTCGTGGTAGACCGCGACGTCGGCGCCGTAGGCGAGACACTCCTCGGCGAGGTCCTCGCAGTCGTCGCCCATCAGGAACGCGACGACGTCCTCCTCGTCGCCGTAGTCCTCGGCGTACCCGTCCATCAGTTCGCGGGCCTTCCCGAGCATCTCCTTCGAGACGTCGAGCAGTTCGCCCGCCTGGGTCTCACAGAACACCCACATGTCCTCGTAGTGGCCGCCCTCGAGCGCGCGGACGTGGCGCTTGTCGCGGGTGGGGTGGGAGAGCCCGTCGTCTTCCTCTTCGGGCGCTTCCTCGGCCTCGGCGTCCGCATCTTCGACCTCCTCGCCTTCGGCCTCCTCGCCCACGTCCTCTTTCGTCTCCTCGTACTCGCCTTCCGTCTCGGTTCCTTCCTCGACGCCCTCGCTCTCGGCCGCCTGGTCGAGCGCGTCGAGGCGCCGGTTGATCGCCTCGCGGGCCGTCTTGCGGTCCTTGCCGGCGCGTTCGGCTTCGAGGATCGAGTTCAGTTCGTCGGCGTCGTCGATCGTCTCCAGTTCCTCCGTGAGTTCGTCGACCGTGTGTTCCTCCGGATCCACCATCTCAGTCACCTCCCGCGAACGCGTGCATCTCTTCGAGTACCTCGTTCATCCCCTCGGTGTCGTCGGGGTCGACCATCGTGGCCTCGCGCTCCGAGGGCGCCTTCGGGATCGGGTCGACCGACGAGACGATCGTCGGCGACCCGTCCAGCCCGACGTAGTCGGGGTCGAGGTTCATGTCCTCGTGGTCCCACGTCGTCAGGTGCTCGTCGTGTGCTGCCGCCCGCCGCTCGGTCTCGGCGCGTAGCCGCTTGTGGGTCAGGCGGTGTTCGGCCCGCCGGTAGGTCGGCTCGAACTCGGGGTCCGCGATGACCATACAGGGCAGCGGCGCCTCGACCGTCTCGATCTCGTCGATATCGCCCTCGACGAGCCGCTTCGCCCGCAGGACGCGCTCGTCGGGGTCGATGTCCAGCGCGAGGACGTGGGTGACGATCGGCCACTCCAGCCCCCAGCAGGTCTGGGGGCCGGTGTGGCCCGTCTCCCCGTCGGCGGTCTTGAACCCCGCGAAGATCAGGTCGACCTCGGCGACCTCCGCCTCGTACTTCTCGACGGCCGAACAGAGCGTGATCGCCGTCGCCCACGTGTCCGAGGCGGCGAGTTCGCGGTCCGAGAGCAGGTAGCTGTCGTCGAGGTAGACCGACTCCATCGACTCCTGCAGCACCTCCGCGTACCCCGGCGGCCCCATGCTCATCCCGCTGACGTGGCCGCCGTGGCGCACCTTCGTCTGGAGTGCCGCCTCCAGTGCGAACCTGTCGTTCGGGTTCATCACCGTCGGCGTCTTCCCTCGCTCCAGGTGGCCGTCCTCGTCGAACGAGACCGCCCCCTCGGAGAAGTCGGGGACGCCCTTGGTCAGTACGACCGATCGCATACCTCCCTCCGGGTGCGTGATGTGATTGCGTGTGACATTCTCGTCTCTCCCTATCGCAACTATCGCTATTAAGGATGTGGGTAAAAATCGCCGGCGGCCGGCCGGGCGCTCACTCGGGGTCGCGCTCGGTCGTCCGCATCGTGACCTCGCCGGCGGCCCGGATGGTGCCGTCGACCTCGGCGCCGGGACCCAGTTCGAGGTCGGCACAGGAGATGTCCCCGATGATGCGCGTGTCCGCGCCGACGACGACCGAGCCCTCGCGGGTCGTCAGGTCGCCGTGGATGCGGGCCCCCTCGCCGACGACGACGTCCTCGCGGGCGCGGAGGCTGCCGAAGACGTTGCAGTCGGCGCCCACGTCGATCGTCTCCGCGCGGACGTTGCCGTGTAGCCGACAGCCGTCGCCGATCCGCGCCGGGGTCGAGACCCGCCAGGCGTCGTCGCTGACGGTCGCGTTGCGCGGGATCACGAGCGGTTCGGCGTCGACCTCGGACTCCGCGCCCTCGTCGACCACCTGCGAGAGCAACCGCTGGGCGGCGTCCTCCTCGCCGATCAACAGGAGGTGCTTGAGGTAGACGAACAGGAAGACGATCGTCGGCATCGGGTTGCGGATGACGATCCAGCCGTTGGCCTCGAACCCTTCCTCGACCTCGACGTCGTCGCCGATGTCGAGGTCGCCGGCGACCTTGAGTTCGCCGCCGACGCGGACGCGCTCGCCGAGGTAGGCGTCCTCGCCGACCAGCACGTTGTCGGCGACCTCACACCACATGTCGAGTCGACAGTCGCCGTCGGCCTCGATGCTGCCGTCGAAGCGGGCGCCCTCGCCGGCGAGGACGTTCCGCCCGCGGACGCCGAACTCGACCGTCGCGCGGCCGCCGACGAAGACGTCGCCGTCGGTCACGAGGTCGCGCTCCTCGGCTTTCGTTCCCGCGGGCACGACGAGTTCGTCGAGGGGGTCCCTGCTAAACGCCACACTCCGAGACAAAACAGGGCACTGGTAATAAACCTCGCGCGGCGTCAGACGGGCGGCTGACGGCGGCCCGGCCGGTGCCGTTCGCATCACTTTTCAATCGCCGAGGTGTCCGAACCGGTATGACCACGCTCGCGTTCGACGAGGACGGCGTCGACGTCGTCTACGAGGGCACGGAGTTTCGCCTCGAACGGAAACTGATCGAGGAGGCGACGGGGAAGTCCTACCACGACGTCACCGACCACGAGGTGCTGAAGATCGTCGCTCCCCAGCCCGACCTGCGCGGCGAGCCGCGTCGGGTGGGCGACATTCTGGACTGAGCCGTCACGGCGTCTCGGGATCGAACGGCCGCGACGCGCCGCCCCAGCGCTCGTCGCCGGTCGCGCGCGTGTCGAGGTAGACCTCGACGCCGTTGCCGTCGGGGTCGTCGAAGTACAGCGCCTCGCTGATGTCGTGGTCGACCGCCGTGACGGGGACGCCGTCGGCCCGGAGCCGCCGGTAGGTCGACCGGAGCGCCGCCGCGTCCTCGACCTCGAAGGCGACGTGGTAGAGCCCCGCGCTCCCGGGCGGGGCCGGCGTCGCGTCCCGGACCTCCCGGAGCGCGAGGTCGTGGTGGGCCTCGCCCCACGAGAGGAACGCGAAGCGATCGACGCGCTCCCTGACGTCGAGGTCGAGGTACGTCTCGTAGAAGTCGACGGCGCGGTCGAGGTCCGACACGGTGAGGTGGACGTGGCCGAGAGCGGGCATACCACAACGGTGGTCCCGCCCCGGCAAAAGCGACGCGCCCGGACGAGCGCGCCGGCGACTCGCGCGGCGGAGCCGTCGTCAGCCGCCGTCGTCGCCGTAGCGGTCGGCGGCCGACTCGAAGCCCATCTCGTCGAGTTCGCGCCCGCGGCGCTCCTCGAGGGCGGCGACCGCCTCCGGGTCGGGGGCGACGTCGTCGGTGATCCGCGCCCACGAGTCGTGGACCTTGGCGTGACACCACCGGCAGAGGTAGACCGTGATCTCGTGGCCGAGGGTCTCGCCGTCGCTCGCGTACGAGAGGTGGTGTTCCTCGAGCAGCGGGCGCTCGTCCGAGTGGCCCATCCGGCGTTCTTCGAGGCCACAGCGGACGCACTCGCGGTCGCGGTTGCGCGAGCGAAAGTGCGGGCAGTCGGCCCACTCCCAGTCGGAGTCGGGGTCGACGACCGGACACGCGTAGTCGTCGGCGGCGCGCTCGCGGGCGAACGCGGGGTCGTGGCCGTAGTGATCGAACGCGTACCGGCACCGGCCCTCGCCGGTGAGGTGGTCGCAGACCCCGGCGAACTCGTAGGGGTCGTCGACGCCCACCGGGGTGCCGCGGGGCGTCTTCTCCATGTTCGACGGGGAAAGGTTAGACGGGTTCGGATTTGAATCCACCGTCGGCGCTCGACTCACTCCCGCAGGCCGAGCACCCGGGCGACGGTCGCGAACCCCGTCCGCGGCCCCTCGGTCGCCCGCCTGTACCCCCGCCAGAGGGCCGGCGCGGCCGCCCCGGGATGGGGCAGGCCGAGGCGCCAGTGGAGGGCGTCCTGTCGCCGCGCGGGTTCGAACGCCCGCGGCAGGTCGAACTCCCACAGCCCCGGTGCCGCCGAGGGGTGGCCCTCCCGTTCGAGGATCGCGGTGACGGCCCGCCGCGCCGCCTCGCTGGCCGCCTCCATGCTCGCGAGGTCGGTGTGCGTGTGGACGTAGTCGGCGGCGACGGCGAGGTTCGGGACGGCGACGTCCGCCGGCGGCCGGTACTGCAGGGTGCCGACGGTGTTGACCAGCAGGGGCTCGCGGTTGGTCAGCCGACCCGCCGCCTCGTCGTACGCCAGCGCGGGGTCGACGAACCACTCGAGCAGGTTCTCGTCCGCGAGCGCCGCGTCCGCCGGGCCGCCGTCGAGGTGGGCTTTCAGTTGCGCCCAGACCTCGGCGGCGAGTTCCTCGCGGGTGCACTCGCGGGCGGGTTTCTCGTAGACGATTCCGGGCCGGTCCCACTCGGAAATGATGACCGAGAGGACGCCGCCGACGGCGCCGTCGCCGTCGTAGCGGTCGAACTCCTCCCAGAACTGCCGCTGGGAGATCGAGGTCAGCGCCCACGGCGAGTCGTAGTAGACGCCGTGGCCCTCCACCGTCGGGACGTCCTCGGCGAGGTAGAACTGGACGCCGTTCATCCACGCGGTGTCGATCCGGTCGAGGTCGGCGAGCGAGGGGGCGGTGGCCGCGATCTCGGGCGTGACGAGGCGGCGCGCAGCCTCGACGGGGACCGCGAGGACGTAGTAGTCGGACTCGACGCGTTCCTCGCGGCCGCCGCGCTCGACGCGGACGCCCGAGACGCGCCCCTCGCGCTCGTCGAACTCGACGGCCGTCACGGTCGCGTTCGCGTGCAGCGTCGCGCCGAGGCGTTCGACGTGGGCGACCCAGGGGTCGATCCAGGCGTCGTTGGTCGGCCCGTTGAGCAGGCGGTCGGCGTGGACCGAGTCGTCGAACAGTCCGCGGAGCATCTGGAGGTAGATCCGTCCGATGGTGCGGGTGCTTGCCACCTCGGGGCGCATCGCGACCAGCGACTGGGTGACCCCGTAGGCGAGGAACTTCCGGTAGGTGTCGGACATCTCCGCGGCGTTGACGAACTCCCACCACGGGAGGCGCTCGTACTCCTCGTCGAAGCGCGCCTCGCAACTGGTCAGCAGCGTCAGCAGGCGGTCGACGAAGAACGCCGACTCGTCGGGGGGCACCTGCGCGCCGCCGAAGATCGAACCGAGTCGCTCGCGCCACCCGGCGAGCGACCGCGGGCGGTCGGTGACCATGACCCGCGAGTCGCCCGTCGTGACGGCCTGTAGCATCTGCGTCGTCCGGACGAGGTTGTCCGCGACGGTCCGGCCGGAGTCGTCCGCGAGCGGCGTCCGCTCCATCGTGTCGATCACGTGGCGGTAGAAGCCGGGGAAGAACCGGAAGCCGTGCTCGGCGGGCAGCGCCGCCCCGCCGTCGAGGCGGGGGCCGGGGAGACTTCGGGCCTTCCCGCCGAAGCGGGGGTTTCGCTCGTAGACGGTCACGTCGAAGCCGCGTTCGGCGAGTTCGTGGGCCGCGGTGAGGCCGGCGACGCCGCCGCCGAGGATCGTCACTCGTGTCATGGCTGAAAGCGGGGTCGCCCGCTCGTAGGAACGGGAAGGGCGCGGTCGACTTTACCTTTGGCCCTCACGGGGGTCGACACGGCCGGTCCGCCGGGGCTGACGATTGCTACGCGGGCCACCGTTCAGTAATATACACATGTCTAGTCGAGGTTAATTTAGCTCTTTTCCGTTCACAAAGTATTTACCGGGACGGGATCGACCGTCGATCGAACCTCTGGAATGGCGCTACTGGCCGAACTGCTCGCGCGGGTCGTCGGCGGCGACGAGAGCGACCCGAAGCGGGTTCACTACGAGTGTCGGCGGTGCGGGAAGACGCTCTCGGCACAGGACGGCGAGTGTCCGGCCTGCGAGTCGGGGGAGGTCGTCGGCATCGAACTGTGAACCTTTTTGCCCCGGCCTCACCGAGTCGGGCGCGTGCGACTCGTCCACGAATCGGCCGACGGGGCGGCGGTGATCGCGTCGAACGTCGAGACCGCCGACACGCTCCGGCGTCAGGGGCGCGGACTGATGTTCCGTCGGTCGCTCCCCGACGACTACGCGCTCGCGTTCCGCTTCGGGTCCGTCCGGAGCCGCGGCATCCACACGCTGTTCGTCCTCGTCCCCATCGACGTCGTCTGGGTCGCCGACGGCGAGGTCAGCCGCGTCGAACGGCTCCGGCCGTGGCGGGGACTCGCCCGCGCCCGCGCGGACCTGATCGTCGAACTGCCGGCGGGGGCGGCCGACGGCGTCGAGGCCGGCGACCGCCTCGTCCTCGACGACGGGGCGTGAACCGTCAGTCGACGACCTCGACGGCCCCGTCCTCGACGCGCACCCGCAGCAGACTCGTCACTTCGTGGGGCAACTCGCCGGGGTCGGCGTCGACCCGTTCGAGGACGACGACCACGTCCGCGACTTCGGCGCCGGCCTCCGCGAGGGCGGCCGAGACCGCCCGGATCGTGCTCCCCGAGGAGAGGACGTCGTCGACGAGGACGACGCGGTCGCCGGCCTCGACGCCGTTCAGGTGGAAGTCGCTCTCGCCGTAGCCCGTCCGCTGGTGGACCGCGACCTCGTCGGGGAAGCCGTAGGATCGCTTGCGGACGACGACGAACGGAACGTCGGTCGACAGCGAGAGCGCCGTCGCGTGGTGGACCCCCATCGCCTCGGGGGCGACCAGCAGGTCGACGCCGTCGAAGTCGATCCGCTCGCGGACGGCGTCGACGACCTCGCGCAGGATCGCCGGCTCGACCGGCGGCACCCCGTCGGTGACGCCGTGGACGAAGTAGTCGTAGCCGTCGCGGGAGACCACGGGGGCGTCCCGGAGGGAGCGCCTGAGCTGGTCCATACGCGCGCTTCCACGGCCCGGTAGTTGGCTCTTGGCCCGGCCCGCCGGCAATATTCCCCCGGACCGCCGGGGTTAACCCCCGTGCGGGGTACGGTGGGAATACACATGGCACGAGATACGCCCGCTGTGGAGGATAGGGGAAGTCGCCGCGAGGCGGCTGGCCGAGAAATTCTCCGGCGATGAAGTACCCCCCACTGCGGTAGACGCGACCGTCCCCGGCGTGGACGGCGATCGAACGGTTCGACTTCTCGATACGACGTTACGGGACGGCGAGCAAGCCCCGGGCGTCTCGCTCTCGCCCGACGAGAAGGTCGACGTCGCCCGCGCCCTCGACCGCGCCGGCGTCGCCGTCGTCGAGGCGGGCAGCGCCTGCACCGGCGCCGGCGAACGCGAGGCCATCTCGCGCGTGACCGACCTCGACCTCGACGCCCGCGTGACGAGTTTCTGTCGCGGGCTCCGGGACGACGTCGACCTCGCGCTCGACTGCGACGTCGACGGCGTCCACCTCGTCGTCCCGGCGAGCGACCGCCACGTCGAGGGGAAAGTCGGCACGACCCGCGAGGAGGTCCTCGAGACGACCGCCGACCTCGTCGCGTACGCGAAAGCCCACGACCTCTGGGTCGAGGTCATCGGCGAGGACGGCTCGCGGGCCGACCTCGACTACCTCGAAGCGGTGATGGAGACGGCGCTGGACGCCGGCGCCGACCGGGCCTGCTTCGCCGACACCGTCGGCCACGCGGGGCCCGAACGCACCCACGAGGCGGTCGCCCGACTCGCCGAACTGGGGCCGGTCAGCGCCCACACCCACGACGACCTCGGCCTGGGCGTCACGAACGCGCTGGCCGCGGTCTCGGCGGGTGCCGACCTCGTCCACTGCACCGTCAACGGTCTCGGCGAGCGCGCCGGCAACGTCGCCCTGGAGGAGGTCGCCATCGCGCTGGCACACGTCTACGGCGTCGAGACGGTCGCTCTCGAAGAGCTGTACGACCTCGCCCAACTGGTCTCGCGGTCGACGGGCGTCCCGCTGGCGCCGAACAAGGCCGTCGTCGGCGAGAACGCCTTCACCCACGAGAGCGGCATCCACACCGACGGCACGCTCAAGGACGACCGGATGTACGAGCCGTACCCGCCCGAGACGGTCGGCCGGGAGCGACGGCTCGCGCTCGGCAAGCACGCCGGCCGCGCCGGCGTCCGGGCCGCACTCGCCGAGCACGGCGTCGACGCCGACGACGACGAACTGGCCGAGATCGCCGCCCGGGTGACCGAACTCGGCGACCGCGGCCGCCGGGTCACCGACGCCGACCTGCTCGCGATCGCGGAGGACGTCACCGGCGACGACCGCGAGCGGACCGTCGACCTGCTCGGACTGACCGCGACCAGCGGCGGGCCGGTGCCGACCGCGAGCGTCCGGCTCTCGGTCGCCGGCGAGGAGCGCGTGGCGTCGGGGACCGGTTCGGGGCCCGTCGACGCCGCCGTCTCCGCCGTCCGCGAGGCGCTGGGGTCGGCGGCCGACGCCGACCTCGAATCCTACCACGTCGACGCCGTCTCCGGCGGCACCGACGCCGTCGTCACCGTCGAGGTGACGATGCACCGCGACGACCGCAGCGTCACCGTCGCCCGCAGCGAGGCGGACATCACCCGCGCCAGCGTGCAGGCGATGGTCGACGCGCTGGACCGGCTGGTCGACCCCGATCGGGAGGTCCCGGCGCCGGCGGACGACTGACCGGCTAGTCGAGCCCGTGGTCGAGGACGCCCCACGGGTCGACGGCGTAAACGATCGCGAGGAACGTCGCCAGCACGACGACGAACAGCCGCGCGACCTCGCCGGCGGTCGACGGCACCGCCGGTTCGAGCGTCAGCGCCATCACGCCCGCGACCGCGAGCCAGAGCGTCGCGACGATCGCCCGTCTTCGAGGTTCCATGTCCGGCCGTTCGCCCCCGCCCCCCATCAACCCGCCGAGTTTCGCCGCCCGATCGAGCGGGGAAGACTCACGTAGTCTCGGCTACTACTCTCGCCCATGACCGACTGGCTCCGCCTCGGCGGCGTCGCCCTGCTCGCGCTGCTCGCCCTCTGGCTCGCGTTCCGCCTCGTCGCCCTCCTGTTTGCGGTCGTCACGTGGGTGGTCGGGGCCGCCGTCTCGCTCGCCGTCCTCGCGGTCGTCCTCTACCTCGGCTACCTGCTGCTCAAACGACTGCTCGGCGGCTCTGGCGGCTCTGGGCCGCGCTCGCGGTCGAAGGGACGCGAGCGGATCTACGAGTAGTCGGCAGGCGCGGTGTTCGCGGACGGAGCACGCTACGCGGTGCTCGCGGCGTCGTTCGCGGAAAAGCGCCGAGAGGGAGATTTGAACTCCCGAGTCCGTGAGGACAGCAGATTTCGAATCTGCCGCCTTGGCCGGGCTAGGCTATCTCGGCTCACCCCAACCTATCCGGGTGACGATTTTATCGGTTTCGATTCGTCCGCCGCGTGCGAACCATCCACGTTCGTCGAACCTGACAGGCGAGCGGAAGAACTATGGGAGGGGGACGCGACCGGCCTCGCATGGACGTCACCCAGGCGAGCGAGGAGTGTGAGGCCGTCCTCGACGCGATCGGCGAGGCGGTCATCTGCGACCGCGAGTTCCTCGAAACCGTCCTCGTCGGCGTCGTCGGCCGCGGCCACGTCCTGCTGGAGGACGTGCCCGGGACGGGCAAGACGCTGACCGCCCGCAGCGTCGCGAACGCCCTCGGCCTGTCGTTCTCGCGCATCCAGTTTACCCCCGACCTGCTGCCCTCCGACGTCACCGGGACGCACGTGTTCAACGAGCGCGAGCGCGAGTTCGAGTTCAACGAGGGACCGATCTTCGCCAACATCGTGCTGGCCGACGAGATCAACCGCGCGCCGCCGAAGACCCAGGCCGCCCTCCTGGAGGCCATGGAGGAAGGACAGGTCACCACGGACGGCGAGACGCGCGAACTCCCGAAGCCGTTCTTCGTCATCGCCACCCAGAACCCCGTCGAACAGGAGGGGACGTTCCCGCTGCCGGAGGCGCAGGTCGACCGCTTCCTCGTCAAGACCTCGATGGGCTACCCCGACGAGGAAGGCGAGACGGAACTGCTGCGCCGGCGCGCCGGCCGCGAGGCGATGAGCCCCACCGTCGAGCGCGTGCTCGAATCGGACGCCGTGGCCGACCTCCGGCGGGTCCCCGAGACGATCACCGTCGACGAGGACCTGCTGGAGTACGTCGTCGCGCTGGTCCGCGAGACGCGCTCTGACGGCCGCGTCGAGGTCGGCGTCTCCCCGCGTGGCACCCAGCGGCTGTTCGAGGCCGCCCGCGCCTACGCGACGATCACCGGCCGCGAGTACGTCACCCCCGACGACATCAAGCGCGTCGCCCAGCCAGTGCTCGCCCACCGCCTCGTGCTCACGCCCGACGCGACGGTCAACGAGGTCCGGAAGTCACAGATCGTCGAGACCGTCCTCGAATCGGTGCCGGTGCCGACCGTCGAGTGAAGGCGACGGGATCGAGCGCCCGCCTCGTGTCCGCTACAGCGGCGTGAACGGCACCGCCGCGAGCGAGTCGGCGTCGTAGGCGAGCGCCTCGGACTGGTCGACGCCCGCTGGCGTCACGAGGTCGACGATCCGCGGGGCGTTCTCGACCGCGCCCTCCGTCGCGCCGCCGAAGACGAAGGCGCCGGCCTCGACCCGAACGGGGCGGAACGCGCCGAAGTCCTCGGAGCCGACGACCGGCAGCACCTCGGCGGCCTCGAAGTCGACGTCCGCGAGCAGGTCCTTCCCGACCGACGCGACGACGGTGTCGCCCTCGAAGTCGACGAACGTCTCCGGCGTCCCGAGGTCGGTCCCCTCGGCGTCGACGACCCCCGAGTCGAAGCCGTTGACGTCGATCCGGTAGTGCCACTCCTCTTCGAACTCGACGGTGACGTTCAGGTCGCCGAGTTCGGTCGTCCGGCCGCCCTCCAGCGAGGGGTCGCGCAGGTAGAGGACGAAGTAGTGTGGCGAGAACTCGCCGCCGAAGGCGTCGTAGAGGCTCTCGACCTCGAAACTGAACAGGTACGACGCCTCGTCCTCGTAGACGCCGACCGAGCGGAGGTCGAACGCGCCCTCCCGGAACGCGTCGTCGGTCGGGTAGACGTACTCGCCGGGGCCGTGGTCGTCGCCGCTCGGGTCGTCGAGTTCGGCGACGACGTCCCCCGGCGCGACGGTGACGGTCTCGGCGGCGAGGACGGCGCCGTCCTCGGGGTCGCGGACCGCGACCTCGTACGTGCCGAGGGAGTCGAGCGTGTAGCTCAGCGCGACCGTCTCGTCGGTCGCCCCCGGCGGTAGTCGGACGTTGTCGACGACGGCGAGGTCGCCGTCGACTTCGATCTCGACCGTGGTGCCGCCGACGTAGTCCCCGTCGTTCGAGCCGGTGGCCGTGACGAACCGCTCGCCCAGCCCGGGTTCGGCCTCGACGTCGAATTCGAGGTCCTGCTCCGGGCGCTCGTAGGCGGGCAGGTCGCGTCGCTCCCGTCCCCGCGCCGGGCGGAGGCGGACGGCGGTCCCGCCGCTGGGAGCCGTCGACGCGAGCAGCGTCGTCCCCGGGTCGACGACCGCCTCGTCGATCCTGACGGCTTCGAGGTCGGCGTCGACCCCGCCGCCGATGCCGTCGGAGTAGATCTCGGCGACGTACTTCGGCCCCTTCGGGCCGTTCCCCGGGGCGTCCCCGGACTCGCCGGCCGCGAGGAACTCGAGGGGGACGTCGATCGCACGCCCGCCCTCGTCGGTCATCGCGCCGACGTACCACTCCTCGCCGGCCCGTCTGGCGACGACCGTGTAGTCGCCGATCGCCGAGTCGACGACCCGCGTCTCGTCCCAGCCGGCCGCCGGGACGGCCTCGATGAAGTCGAACTCGGGTACCGTCTCGAAGTTCTCGTTTTCGGGCTCGTAGCCCTCGTACTCGGCCGGCAGGGGCGACGGCTCGCCGTGCTCGGTCACCGCAACGGCGTTTACGTTGAAGCCGCCGACGTCGCCCTCGAACCCGTCCGAGTCGTCGTAGCGCAGTTCGACGGCGACCTCGTTGTCGCTCGCGTCGAGTTCGATCTCGGTCGTGAACACGGCCCAGTCGTCCCAGTACTCCGTGAACTCGGGCGTGATCGTCTCGGTCGCCTCGTTCACCCGCAGGGTCGCCCGCGGGCCGCCGGCGTCGATCACGCGTTCGGCGTTGTCCCGTGGCGCGCTCGCGTAGCGCAGGTGGAGGTCGTAGGTACCCGCCTCCGGGACGTCGCGGACGACGAACGAGACCGACGACCCGCTCGGCGCCCGGTTGGGGTCGACCGCGACGTAGTTCGTCCCGAAGGCGTCGCGCCACTCGTCCTCGGTGACGAGGCCGTCGACGTCGCCGGCGGCGGCGTGGAGGACCTCGCCGACCGCGAACGTCTCGTCGACGTAGGCCTCGATCCGGTCGGCGATCATCTGGAGGCCGCTGAGATACGTCGGGTACATCGCGAGCTGTTTCGCCCGCGTCGTCTGGACCTGCCCGCCCCGGTCGTCGGTGAACGTGAGGTCGAAGATGCCGGGCTGGAAGCTCGTCGGCCCGGCGAGCATCCGCGTGAACGGGAGCGTGACGTGGTGGTCCCGGCCGAGGGTCGACGCGAGGTAGCCGAAGCCGTCGAACTCCTGTGCCCGCACGACCTCGCGGTTGGCCACGTTGGGGTAGGTGCGGATCTCACCGGTGGGCTTGATCCCCTCGTGGATCTCGAGCAGCTTGCGGTTCGTCGCGGCCGCCCGGATGACCAGCCGGTGGTGGTTGACCGCAAGCTGGTTGTGCTGGTTGTGCGTCGGCTCGCGCCCGTCGTCGGCCTCGTCGAGGCCGAGCCCCGGGTCGGAGACGTAGCCGTTCTTGATCGAGCGGACCCCGAGGTCCTCGTACTCGGCGAAGACGTCGTCCTCGGTGATCTGGCGCTCGTAGTTCGGGAGCGCCCCGGCCGTCTCGTTGTGCATCGTCATCTCGACCGGCGCGTCGAGGTCGCGCCCGAACGCGGTGACCTCGCGGACGTCGAAGTCCGGGTAGGAGTCGTCGACGCCGAACTCCATGCCGGTGCCGTCGCCGGGGAAGGTGTCCCAGCCCTCGTTCCAGCCCTCGACGAGTACGCTGTCGACGCCGTTCTCGCTCGCGAACGCCATGTACCGCTTGGCGCGCTCGGTCCGGGCGCCGTGGACGTAGCCGGCCGCTTCCTCGGGGCTGGCGAACGCCTCGTCCGGCAGGTACTCCCACTCGGCGGAGCCGGCGATCATCGTCCACCAGACGCCGACGTACTTCCGGGGCTCGATCCAGTCGACGTCCGGTTCGCCGTCGACGCTCGGGAACGCCGACTCGTCGAGCGGGTCCGCGAGCAGCGGGAGCAACTGCGACTCGATCAGGTCGCCCGGGCGCGTCCCGACCTGAATCGTCCGCCACGGCGTCGCGTGTGGCGTCGCGAGCGACGCCTTCGTCCCGTCGGGCAGCGGCGTGAGTTCGACGTCGAGCGTCGTCCCGCCGGCCGACCGGGGCGCGAGCGTCGCCGACGCGTAGTCGTCGAGGTTCGCCTCGTGGACGCTCAGGTAGACGCCGTCGTCGGTCCGCACCGTAAGCGGCGTGTGCGCGCCGTCGCGGACGGGCGTGCCGGTCGGCCGCGTCTCGCGGGTGCCGGCCGGAATCTCGCTCAGCGGCGTCTCCGCGTACTCCTGTTCGAACCGCGGGTTGACCACCTCGTTGCGAATCCACCACGCCGTGTAGTCGCCGGCGAACGCGAACGCGGTGTTCTCCGAGGTGAGCACGGCCCGGTCGGCGTTGCTCGCGAAGCCGTCGCCGAGGACGAACCGGAAGCCCAGACCGTCGTCGAAGACCCTGATCTCGAGGTTCGCCGACCGGCCGGGGCCCTCGGCCTCCGCCAGCCCGAGGGTCAGCGACTCGTAGTCGGCCGCGACCCGGTCGAACTCGCCCCAGACCGGCTCCCACGTCTCGGTCTCGGACGCGCTTTCGCTCCCGGTCACTTCGATCGGCGATCCGTCGGCGCCGTCGGCCGAGGCGCCGAACGGCGGCTGGTTCCGGAAGTCGAAGCCGAGCGTCGACGGCTCGACGCACGTCGTCCCCTCGCAGGTGACGGCGTACGTCGGCGTCCCGTCCGAGACGTCGACCGTCACCGCGAGCGAGCCGTCGGGCGAGGCGACGCGCTGGACGTCGCCGTCGGCGGCGTTCGTCACCCGTGCCGCCATCTCCGCCGGGACCGGCCGCGCGTAGGCGGCCGCCGCCAGCGCCGACGCCGCCCCACCGAGGAACCGGCGCCGGTTCGACCGTCCGAACGTGTGGTGTGATTGTTCGTCACACATGGTCGCCAACGGACCACGCGGCGACAGGTAAAACTAGCGGACGTTTCGATCGGCAAACGGGACGGCCGCCGGCGTCCCGGGAGTCGTGGACGGGACCTACCCGGTGTTTTTCATCCCGGCGGCGATGCCCTTCACCGTCAGCCGCAGGGTCCGCTCCTCGACGTCGGTGCGGTGGGTCCGCCCGAGCAGATGCGTCTGCAGCAGGTTCAGCGGGTCGACGTAAGGGTTGCGCCGTTCGAGGTTCTCCCCGAGCCAGTCGCGGGTGTGCAGCGTCTCGCGCTGGCCGATCGTCGTCACGAGGTCGACCGCGCGCTCGTACTCCTCGCTCACCCGCGGGAAGAACGCCTCGCGCAGGTCCTCGTCGGCGAGGTCGGCGTACTCCGCGGCGATTTCGAGTTCGGTCCGCGACAGCGAGAGCGCGGCGTTGTCGAGCGTCGTCCGGAAGAACGCCCACTCGTCGTACATCTCCTGGAGGGTCTCCACCGAGCCGTCGTCTTCGAGGTAGGCGTCGATCCCCTCGGCGATTGCGTACCAGCCGGGCAGGATGCACCGCGCCTGCGTCCACGAGAACACCCACGGGATCGCCCGCAGGTCCTCGACGGTGCGCTCGCCGCTGCGGGAGGCGGGCCGCGAGCCGAGGTCCAGGTTCTCGATGACCGTGATCGGCGTCGCCTGCTCGAAGTACTGGACGAACCCCTCCGACTCGAGGAGGTCGCGGTACTCCCGGCGGGCGGCGTCGGCCATCGTCTCCATCGCGTCGAGCCACTCGTCGGGGACGTTCTCGCGGGGCTGTTCGAGCGCGCGCTTTCGCGCCCGGAGCTGGGCGTTGAGCATCTGCTCGATGTTGCGCTCGGCGATCCGGGGGTTGCCGTACTTCTCCGAGATGGCCTCGCCCTGCTCGGTGAACTTCACCTGCCCCGTCACCGTCGAGTTCGGCAGCGCGAGCAGCGCCTCGTTCATCGGACCGCCGCCACGGGAGATCGAACCGCCGCGACCGTGGAACAGCCGCATCTTCACGTCGTGGTCCTCACAGATCTCCGCGAGGCGTCGCTGGTTCTTGTACAGCGACCAGTTGGCGGCGAGGAACCCGTTCTCCTTGTTCGAGTCGGAGTAACCCAGCATGATCTCCTGGGTCCGCCCGCGGGCTTCGAGCGCCTGCGCGTAGGCCTCGTTCTCGAACAGCGTCCCCATGATCCGCCGGGCGCCCGAGAGGGCGTACTCGGTTTCGAGCAGCGGGACGACGTCGATACCCGCGTGCTCGGGCAGCGAGACGATGCCCGACTGGTCGGCCAGGAAGAGCACCTCGAGGACGTGGCTTGGCTCCTCGGTCATCGAGATGCAGTAGGTGTCCACCGCGTGGACGCCGTACTCGGCCTGCCAGTCCGCGAGGCTGGCGAACAGCCGCAACACGCGCGCGGTCCCCTCCGAGAGGTCCTCGCGGTCTTCGAGGTCGATCACCGGTCCGTCCTGGAGGATCGCGTCGGTCAGCAACTCGACGCGCTCGTCCTCCGACAGGGACTTGTAGTCGACCCCCTGGCGCTCCAGCGTCTCGGCGATGGCGTCGGTGTGTTTCTGGCGGTGGTCGCGCAGGTCGAGGCTCGCCAGCGAGAAGCCGAACGTCGCCACCTGCCGGCGGAGGGGGTCGACGTGGGCCTCGACGACCGTCTCCGCGCCGTTCTCCCGGAGGCTCGCGGCGATGAGGTCGAGGTCGGCGAGCAGTTCCTCGACGCCGTCGTAGCCGCCGGGACGGACGTCGCCGACCCGTTCGAGGCGCTCGCGCATGAGCTTGAGCTTCTGGCGGTAGGGTTCGCCGGGGTAACGCTCCTCGGCCGTGCGGGCGCTGCCGGGCAGGCGCTCGCGGTCCGCCTCCAGCGAGGCCGCGAACTCGCCGCCGGCGTCGATCCGGCTACCGTCCTGACTCAGGACGCCCGAGAGGCGCTTGAGTTCGTCCCGGTACTTCTCGATGACGACCTCGCGCTGGCGCGCCAGGGTGTTCGCGGTCACCTCGGGCGTGACGAACGGGTTGCCGTCGCGGTCGCTGCCGGCCCACGAGCGGAACTCGAAGAGTTTGGGGACGTCCAGATTCGCGCCGACCTCGTCTTCGAGGGCGTCGGCCAGTTCGTCGTAGACCTCGCCGACGACGTCGAACAGCGTGTTCTCGAGGTACCACTGGACGTTGCGGGCCTCGTCCTCGGGTTCTGGCTGGCGTTTCCGTACCTGCGGGGTCTGCCAGAGGCTCGTCACCTCGGCGTCGACGTCGCGCCAGACCTGCTCGCTCTCCTTGTCGGTCAGCAGGCGCTCGTCGAGCGTCTCGAGGTGGGTCGCGACCGCCCGGAGTTTGGCCTTGACCGTCTTCCGGCGGGCCTCGGTCGGGTGGGCGGTGAACGTCGGCTCGATGAGGACGTCCTCCAGGATGCGCTCGACGGTCTCGGTGTCCTCCTCGGCGAGTTCCGCGGCGGCCTGTTCGAGGCTGTCCTCCAGGGTCCCCTCCTGTGAGTCCGCGCGGATCGACCGGACGCGCTCGCGCTCCTCGGCGAGGTTGATCAACTCGAAGTAGGTCGTGAACGCGCGCGCGACGATCCGCTGCTGGTGAGGCGAGAGCCCCTCGAGTTCGCGGGCGAGCGGTTCGCGCGAGTCGATGTCGCCGGAGCGGTAGTCGATGGCGGCGGTGCGACACGACTCGACGGTCTCGAACGCCCGTCGGGACGTCTGCTCTTCCAGTACGTCCCCGAGCAGCGCCCCGAGTTCGCGGACGTCCTGTCTGACTCCCCTGTTGTGCAGTCGCATATCACGTTCCTACGCGCCCGACCGCAAAAATCCCCGCACCGTACGAATGTTTGCCTGACTCATCGTCTTTCGTGAACGTTGCGGCGGTCCGACGGCGGAGTCGATGGAGGAAAACGTCAGCTGTACTCCCGCCAGCGGTAACCGCACTCGGTACACTTGAAAAAGCGCGTCGGCGGCTCGTCGGCGGAGGCGGTCTGCTTGATCGTGTACCACGCCTCGCCGTTCCCACACTCCTCACAGCGGACGTCGGAGGTGATGGGCTTGCCCTCGAAGTTCGCCCCCTCGTCGGACTCGATCACGTCGTCGAACGTCTGCGATTCCGTGGTGACGAACTCGGCTTCCGCCTCGCGGTCGCGGTCGATGGCGGCCCCGCAGTTCGTACAGACCATGCGGTCGCCGTCGGCTTTCATCATCGAGCCGCAGTCGTCACAGAACTGCATGCCCGCGCGTACGATCCGCGACCGCAAAAACGAACCGCCGTGCGCTCGTGTCTCGTGTCGGCTCACCCGCGCTCGCGTACGTCCGCGCCGGCGGACGCCGGCGCCGAGAGGAGTACCTCGCCGGCACAGCCGAGGTCGTCGAGCGCGTCGGCGGCGGCCGCCCGCGCCTCCGCGGCGTGGTCGGCGTCGGTGAGGCCGTAGACGACGGGGCCCCACGAGGACTGGCCGACGCCCGAGACGACCGGACACGCCGAGAGCGCCTCGACGAGTTCGCCCGCCGGCGGGCGGAACAGCCCGCCCTGCGCGTCGGCGTACCACGCGCCGTTCTTGCGGCCGATCTCGGCGGCCGCGGCGCCGAACGCCTCCAGCCGTCCCTCCGCGGCGGCGGGCAACAGTTTCCGGGTGAGCGCGCCCGCTATCTCGTCGGCGACGGCGGGGTCGGCGTCCTCGACGACCGCGCGCATGCTCGCGTCCTCGTCCTCGCCGCTGCGGCCGGGGTCGGCCTCGGGGACGACGACGAGGAAGCGCCACGACGAGGGCAGGTCGTGGCGGGCGACGACCGGCGGCACCGTCCAGTCGCCCTCTCGCGGGGGTTCCGTGGTGAACCGGCCGGTCGGGTGGCCCGCGTCGACGACGAACCCGCCGGCCTCGAAGGTGGCGACGCCGACGCCGCTGCGCCCGCCGCGACCCAGCGCCGGCGCGCGCTCGCGGGCCCGCGGGTCGCGGCCGTGGGCGCGTGCGGTCGCCGCCAGCACCGCCAGCGCGAGTTGCGTCCCCGAGCCGAGACCGACGTGGCGCGGGAGCCGCCGGTCGAGCGAGACCGCGACGCCCGGCACGTCGAGGCGGTCGACGGCGCGGGCCGCGTACTCGCGGGCGAGCGGGTCGTCGGCCTCGACGCCGTCGGCGGGGTCGGCGCGGACGGTCACCCGGGGCTCCTCGAGGCCGACGCCGATCCCGCCGTAGAGCCGTTCGCGCGCGAGCGAGAGGTTCTGGAAGCCGACGTGCAGCCGCGCGCCCGCGCTGACCGTGACCGTCGCCATGGGACGGCGTAGGGGAAGCCCCGGGAAGGGGATTTCGGCGGTGGCAACGACTGACGGCGCCGGGGTCGACGACCGCCGGCGTTTTGCCCCCGTCGGCCGTAGGCGCCGGCATGGACCTCGTGACGGCCCTCGGCGCCGACGCCGGGACGACCTGCGTCGTCGGCGCCGGCGGGAAGAAGACGACGCTGTACGAACTGGCCGGACGGCTCGACCGCGCCGTCGTCACCTCGACGGTCCGGATCCCGATCTTCGACGAGCACGTCGCCGAGGTGCGGGTCGCGGCCGACCCCGTCGCTGCGGTGGCCGACGCGGAGTCGTGGCCGCTGGGGCTGGTCCCGTCCCGGGACCGCGAGGACCGGTACGCGGGCTACGACCCGGCGACCGTGGACCGACTCGCCCGCGAGGGCGACGCCGAGCACGTCCTCGTCAAGGCCGACGGCGCGCGGACGCGCCTGCTGAAAGCCCCCGGCGACGCCGAACCGCAGGTGCCGCGGGCGGCCGACGCCGTGCTGGCGATCGCGAGCGTCGACGCCGTCGGCCGCCCGCTGGCGGCGGCACACGTCCACCGCCCGGAGCGCGTCGCGGCCGTCACCGGCCGGTCGCTCGGGGAGCCGATCGAACCCGCCGACGTCGCGGCCGTCCTGACCAGCCCCGAGGGCGGCCTGAAGGGCGTACCGGAGGGGGCGACCTACGTCCCCGTGCTCAACGCAGTCGACGACGACGCCGCCCGCGAGGTCGCCCTCGACGTGGCAGACCGGATCCGCGACGCCGACGCGGCGGCGGCCGGCCGCGTCTCGCGGGTCGTCCTCGCGAGCATGATCGCGCCGGAGCCGCTGGTCGCGGTCGTCGACTGAGTCGACCACAACCGCTTTTCGGCCTCGGGCCGACCGATCAGCCATGGGACGAGCGCCCGCGCCCTCGCCGGCGCCCGACGTCGTGCGAGTCGACCTCGGAGACGGCTCGGTCGCCCGCGAGCCGATCCCGGAGCGTCGGCGCCGGCGGTTCCTCGGCGGGAAGGGGCTTGCCGCCCGCTACCTCTACGACGACGTCGGGCCGGGCGTCGACCCGCTCGCGCCGGGGAACGCCCTCCTGTTCGCCCTCGGCCCGCTCTCCGGGCTCGTCCCCGGCGAGCCGCGGGTCGCGGTCGTCACGAAGTCGCCGCTGACCGGCGCGTTCCTCGACTCCTACTGCGGCGGGACGGTCGCCGCGCGCCTCCCCGGCGCGCTCGGGGCGACCGTGCTGTCGATCACCGGGCGGGCGCCGGAGCCGACGGCGCTCGTACTCGACGCGGGCGAGGTCCGCCTCCGGAGCGCGACCGACCTGTGGGGCGCGGACGCCCGGGCGACCGACGAGGCGTTCCCGGACGCCGCGGTGGCGTGTGTCGGCCCGGCCGGCGAGAACCGCGTCCGGTACGCGACGATCGCCGCCGACGGCGGCGACCACCACGCCGGCCGCGGGGGCGCCGGCGCGGTGATGGGGGCAAAGCGGCTCAAGGCGCTCGTCGTCCGCGGCCCGCCGCCGGACGAGCGCCTCGCGGACGCCCCCGCCGCCGTCCGCGAGTTGCGCGCGCGCACCCGCCGCCGGTTCGCCGAGTCGGAGACGGGCCGGTGGCTCGGCGCGAGCGGGACGATGGAGACGATCGACGCCGCGGACGAGGCGGGCGTGTTGCCGACCCGGGGCTGGCGACGCGGCTCGTTCGAGGGCGCCTCTGACCTCGGCATCGACGCCGTCCGGGAGGCGAGCGCGGGCCGCGAACGGCCCGCCGACTCGACGCCCGGCGACTTCCGGGTCGCGGGCCGGGACGGCGAAGTGGTCCCCCGCGGGGGGACGCCCATCGCCCTCGGGGCCGGCCTCGGCATCGGCGAGTTCGACGCCGTGGTCGAACTCGGGGAGCGTTGCGACCGTCTCGGCCTCGACGTGATCGGCGCCGGGAACGCCGTCGGGTGGGCGCTCCGTGCCGCCGAGGAGGGGTCGCTCGACCCCGCGCTCCTCGACGGCGTCGCGGACGGGGCGACCTTCGGCGACCCCGAGACGGCGCGGGCGCTGATCGACGCGGTCGCGACACGGGAGGGGCGCCTCGGCGACGCGCTGGCCGACGGCGTCGCGGCGGCCGCGGACCGCCTCGGCGCGGCCGACCTCGCGCCGACGATCAAGGGGATGAGCCTCGCCTCGTACGACCCGCGGGGCTCGCCGGCGATGGCGCTGGCGTTCGCCACGAGCGACCGCGGCGCCTGCCACCGGCGTGCCCGCCCGGTCTTCCGGGAGGCGGTCGACGGCCGCGGCTGGTCCGACGCCGAGCGGGTCGCGACCGTGCGGGCCGAGCAGGACCGCCGGTCGGTCCGCTGGTCGCTGGTCGTCGACGACTTCGTCGGCGAGGTACTCGACGACGACCTCGTCGCGGCGTGGCTCGCGGCGGTCGGGGTCGACCCCGACGGCGACCTGCGGACGGTCGGCGAGCGAGTGTGGACGCTCACGCGCCTCGTCAACGTCCGGGAGGGGTTCGACCGCGCGGACGACTCGCTGCCGGCGCTGCTCACCGACGGGCGCGAGGACGGGACCGGGCGCGGCCTCGACGGCGAGGCGTTCGACCGGCTGCTGTCGGCGTACTACGCGGCGCGAGGCTGGAGCGAGGACGGGATGCCGACGGCCTCGCTGCTCGACCGGCTGGGGCTCGGGTCGGTCGTCGACGCGGCGACGCCGGTCGCCCGCGACCGGCCGGCGCGGGACGGCTGACGGCGCCCGAACCGGAACGTCAAACCCGCGATTCTGACCGCCTCAACCAGTCTCCGAGCCGGAGACTACCCTCCGTCCGACCAAAGACTCATGACGCTATTGAACCGTCTAGTACGTATGGGAGCAGACGAGCGCGGCGTACACACGATCTGTCCGTACTGCGGTGTCGGCTGCGGGCTCACGCTCCAGCCGGGCGACGAGGACGGCGAAGTCTCGTTCGCGCCGTGGTTCGACGCGCCGGTCAACGAGGGCCCCCTCTGCGTCAAGGGGAGCACCGCGACCGAGGTCGTCGACCACGAGGATCGGCTCACCGAACCGCTGATCAGGGAGGGCGACGAGTTCCGCGAGGCGACGTGGGAGGAGGCCCTCGGGCGCGTCGTCGACGAACTCGACCGCGTCCGCGAGACGTACGGGCCCGACGCGGCGGGCTTTTTCGCCTCCTCGAAGGTGACCAACGAGGAGAGCTACCTCGTCCAGAAGCTCGCACGCCGGTACGGGACCAACAACGTCGACAACTGCGCGCGGCTCTGTCACGCCTCGACGGTGTACACCCTCCGGAACAGCCTCGGCGCCGGCGCGATGACGAACAGCATGCAGGACCTGCGCGACGACGCCGACGTCTTCTGGATTCAGGGGGCGAACCCCGCCGAGCAGCACGTCATCGCCCACAGCAAGTACTTCCGGGCGGCCGCACGCGACGGCGCGACCGTCGTGCAGGTCGACCCGCACGTGAACAAGACGAGCGACGACGCCGACCTGCACCTGCAGCTCAAACCCGGCACGGACATCCCCCTGCTGAACGTCGTCCTGAAGACGATCATCGACGAGGGGCTGTACGACGAGGAGTTCGTCGAGGAGCGGACGCGGGGGTTCGACCACCTGCAGGCGACGCTCGCAGACCTCGACGTCGAGGCGGCGGCCGAGACGTGCGAGGTCCCCCTCGAAAAGATCCGGGAGGCCGCACGCATCTACGCGGAGGCCGACAGCGCCGCCATCTTCACGGGCATGGGGATGAGCCAGCACACCTGCGGCGTCGACAACGTCCAGAACGAGGTGAACCTCGCGCTGATCACGGGCAACCTCGGCCGCCCCGGCACCGGGGTGAACCCGCTGCGGGGCCAGAACAACGTCCAGGGGACCAGCGACGTGGGCGCGCTGCCGAACGTGTTGCCGGGCTACCTCGACGTCGAGGACGACGAGGCGCGCGCGTCCGTCGAGGAGGTCTGGGACTTCGAGGTTCCGTCCGAACCGGGGATGACGAGCGTCGAGATTTCGAACGCGCTCGGCGAGGACGTCCACGCGCTGTACGTCGTCGGCGAGAACCCGGTGATGAGCGAACCCGACGCCACCGCGGTCGAGCGCCGCATGGAGGACCTCGAATTCCTCGTCGTCCAGGACATCTTCATGACCGAGACGGCCGAGTTCGCCGACGTCGTCCTCCCGGCGACGTCGTGGGCCGAACGCGGCGGGACGGTGACCAACACCGACCGCCGGGTCCAGCGGATGCGCCCCGCCACGACGGTCCCGGGCAACACCCGCCACGACCTCGACATCCTCCGTGCGGTCGGCACGCGGCTGTTCGGCGAGGGGTTCGACTTCGACGGCCCCGAGGCGGTCTTCGAGGAACTCAGGCAGGTCGCGCCGATCTACCACGGGATCACCTACGAGCGCCTCGGCCACGAGGGCCTGCAGTGGCCCTGCTACGACGAGGACGACGAGGGCGACCTCTACCTCTACGCCGACTCCTTCGACACCGAGGACGGCCGCGGCGTGATCCGGGGCGTACGCCACCAGGATCCCGCCGAGGTCGAGGACGAGGCGTTCCCGCTGCGGCTCACCACGGCCCGCATCGAGGAACACTACAACACCGGGACGATGAGCACGCGGTCGCCGACGCTCGTGCGCCGCACCTCCGAGAACTTCGTCGACATCCACCCCGCCGACGCCGCCGAACGGGGGATCGAGGACGGCGACTACGTCGCGGTGCGGACGCGCCGCGGCGAGATCGTTCTGGAGGCGAACGTCACCGAGGACATCGCTGAGGGGTCGATCTGGACGACGCCGCACTTCTCGGACGCTCGCGCGAACACCCTCACCAACGACGTGCTCGACCCGCTCGCGAAGATTCCGGAGTACAAGGCCGCGACGGCGGAGGTCGAGCCGATCGAGGGCGGCGAGGAGGCCGGCACGGCCGACGACTGAGAGAGGAACGCAGTTATATCGCGGGCGGCCGTACAGCCGCGCCGTGCCCACCCACCGATCGCTCGCGGGGGTCGTCCTCGCGGGCGGCTACTCGACCCGGTTCGGCGAGCGCGACAAGGCGGTCGCCGACCTCGCCGGCACGCCGATGATCCGCCGGGTCGTCGACCGCGTGGGCGAGGTGACCGACGCGGTCGTCGTCAACTGCCGCGAGGAGCAACGCGACCCGATCGCGGCGGCCCTGGACGGATGCGAGCCGACGGTCCGGTACGCGCTCGACCCGGTCCCCGACCGCGGCCCCGTCGCCGGCATCCGGACCGGCCTCTCGGCGACCGACCGGGAGTACGCCGCCGTCGTCGCCTGCGACATGCCGTTCGTCGACCCCGCGCTGCTCGACCGGCTGTTCGAGCGCGCCCGCGCGGCGGACGCCGACGCCGCGGTGGTTCGCCTCGACGACGGCTGGCTCCAGACCACGCAGGCCGTCTACCGGCGCGAGCCGATGCGGCGGGCCTGCGCGACGGCACTGGCCGAGGACGGGCGGATCGTGACGGCGCTCGCGGAGATCGACCCCGTCGTCCTCGAAGGCGACGACCTCGACGGTCTCGACGGCCGGACGTTCGAGAGCGTCGACACGGAGGCGGCCCTCGCCGAGGCGGAGGCCCGACTCGGGGCGGTCGAGTGAGCCGGCGGCCGAAGCCGTTCGGCCGATCCGGGATCGCCAGCAACGATTGACCCGGAGGGGTGACTTATGCCCCCCGGGGCCCACCTGCGACTATGAGCGAAGACAGCGAGTTCGACCACGGGAAGGACGAACGGTTGCCGAGCCGGGACGTGACCGAGGGGGCCGAGAAGGCCCCCCACCGGGCGATGTTCCGGGCGATGGGCTTCGACGACGAGGACCTCTCCTCGCCGATGATCGGCGTGGCCAACCCGGCCGCCGACGTCACCCCCTGTAACGTCCACCTCGACGACGTCGCCGAGGCGGCGATCGAGGGCACGGACGAGGCCGGCGGGATGCCCATCGAGTTCGGCACCATCACCATCTCCGACGCCATCTCGATGGGGACCGAGGGGATGAAAGCCTCGCTGATCTCCCGCGAGGTGATCGCCGACAGCGTCGAACTCGTCGCCTTCGGCGAGCGCGTCGACGGCCTCGTCACCGTCGCGGGCTGTGACAAGAACCTCCCCGGGATGATGATGGCCGCCATCCGGACCGACCTGCCCTCCGTCTTTCTCTACGGCGGGTCGATCATGCCGGGCCAGCACGAGGGCCGCGACGTCACCATCGTCCAGGTGTTCGAGGGCGTCGGCGCCTACGGGGCCGGCGAGATGGACGCCGAGGAACTCGACGAACTCGAACGAAACGCCTGCCCCGGCGCCGGTTCCTGTGGCGGGATGTTCACCGCGAACACGATGGCCTCCATCTCGGAGGCGCTGGGTCTCGCGCCGCTTGGCAGCGCCGCCCCGCCGGCCGAACACCACGAGCGTTACGCGGTCGCCCGCGAGGCCGGCGAACTCGCCGTCGAGGTCGTCGAGGCGCAGCGTCGCCCCTCCGATATTCTCTCCCGGCAGTCGTTCGAGAACGCCATCGCGCTCCAGACCGCCATCGGCGGCTCCACGAACGGCGTGCTCCACCTGCTGGCGCTCGCCCGCGAGGCCGGCGTCGACCTCGAAATCGAGGACTTCGACGAGGTCTCGA
The DNA here is from genome assembly GCF_024296665.1 of Salinilacihabitans rarus. NCBI lineage: Archaea > Methanobacteriati > Methanobacteriota > Halobacteria > Halobacteriales > Natrialbaceae > Salinilacihabitans > Salinilacihabitans rarus. The sequence goes on from NZ_CP100762.1 coordinate 1,200,100, forward strand.
AGCGGACGCCGAAGATCGCCGACATGCAACCCGGCGGCGACAGCGTGATGAACGACCTCCACGAACTCGGCGGCGTGCCGATCGTGATCCGCCGTCTGCTCGACGCCGGCCTGTTCCACGGCGACGCGACGACCGTCACGGGTCGGACGATCGAGGAGGAACTCCGACACCTGGAGGAAGAACACGGGCTCCCGGACGACGACGAGATCGACGCCGACTTCCTCTATCCCGTCGACGACCCGAAAGAAGAGGAGGGCGCGATCAAGATCCTCTCGGGCAACCTCGCGCCCGACGGCGCGGTGCTCAAGGCCACCGGCGAGGACCAGTTCCACCACGAGGGGCCCGCGCGCATCTTCGAGAACGAGGAGGACGCGATGCGCTACGTACAGGAGGGGCACGTCGAGTCCGGCGACGTGATCGTCATCCGCAACGAGGGGCCCCGCGGCGGCCCCGGGATGCGCGAGATGCTCGGCGTCACCGCGGCCGTCGTCGGCGCCGGCCACGAGGACGACGTCGCGCTCGTCACCGACGGCCGCTTCTCGGGGGGGACCCGCGGGCCGATGATCGGCCACGTCGCCCCCGAGGCGTTCGTCGGCGGCCCCATCGGCCTGCTGGAGGACGGCGACGAGGTCACCGTCGACGTCCCCGAGCGTACCCTCGCGGTCGACCTCGACGAGGACGAACTCGCCGCGCGCCGCGAGGAGTGGGACCGGCCCGACCCGGCCTACGAGGGCGGCGTGCTCGCGAAGTACGGCCGCGACTTCGACTCGGCGGCCGACGGCGCCGTGACGAACCCTGGCGTCACGCGCGACTAGGCTATCGACGCCAGAAACCGCCGGTGAACAGCACGAGGACGGGGACGATTTCGAGGCGGCCGATCCACATCAGGAACACCATCAGCAGCTTCGACGTGCTCGGGAAGTCGTTGTAGTTCCCGAAGGGGCCGAGCGAGCCGAACCCCGGACCGATGTTGCCGATCGTGGCGAGGCTCGCGCTGATCGCTTCGAGGGTAGAGAGCGGGTAGCCGATCCGGGCGGCGTCGAGGGCGATGACCACGGTCGAGACGCCGAAGACGAGCAGGTACATGAAGGTGAAGCCGAGGACGCCGCGGATCGCCGTCTCGTCGACGACGTTGCCGGCGAGCCGGATCGGCTTGACCGCCTCCGGGTGGGCCGCGACGAACAGCTCCCGACGGAGGGTCTTGAGCACGATCACCCACCGGATCACCTTGACGCCGCCGCCGGTCGAGCCGGCGGAGCCGCCGACGAACATCGCGAACAGGAGCACGAGTTTGCCCGTCTCGCTCCACTCGACGAAGTTGCTGGTCGCGTAGCCGGTCGAGGTCAGCAGCGAGACGATCTGGAAGGCGGCCTGTCGCAGCGAGTTCTCCGTGACGCCGCCGGTCGTTCCGCCGAGGTCGCCAAGCGGGGGTGCCACGCCGCCGTAGAGCAACGCGGCGAGGATCGCGGTCAGGACGGCCATCGCGCCCGCGTAGCTGCGGAACTCGGTGTTCTGGACGATCCGGCGCGTCTCGCCGGAGAACAGGTACCAGAACAGCGCGAAGTTGGTCCCCGCGATCACCATGAAGGGGATGACCACCCACTGGACGGCCGCCGAGAACGCCGCGATGCTGTCGCCCTCCGGCGAGAACCCGCCGGTGGGGAGGGTCGTGAAGCCGTGGGCGACCGCGTTGTAGAAGGTCATGTTCTCCGCGAGTCCCGCGAGGTGGAGGCCGTAGAGCAGGAAGACGTAGAGGACGGTGAACCCGAAGTAGACGAGCCAGAGGATGCGGGCGGTTTCGGCGATCCGCGGCGTGAGCTTCTGCAGTTGTGGTCCCGGCGCCTCCGACTCGATCAACTGGGCGCCGTTGACCGCGAGTTCGGGCAGGATGGCGACCATCAGGACGATGATCCCCATGCCGCCGAGCCACTGGGTGAGCTGGCGCCACATGAGCAGGGCGTGGGAGTGGCGCTCGAACGAGATCTCCTCCATCACGGTCGCCCCGGTCGTCGTGAACCCGGACATCGACTCGAACAGGGCGTTGGCCGGGTCCCCCAGCGCGGATTCGGTCCCGTAGCCCGCCAGCAGGAAGGGGATCGCACCGACGAGCGCCACCGCGAACCACGCGAGCGCGACGAGTAACATCGCCTCGCGCGGTTGCAGGTCCGGCTCGCTCTCGAGGCGTTCGAGGGCGGCCCCGACCCCCACCGTCAGCACGATCGAGACGGCGAAGACGAGGACGTCCTCGCCGTAGACGAGACCGACGGCCAGCGGCACGAACAGGGTAAGCGAGAGGTACTTCAGGACGGTCCCCGTGAGGGCGACGCTGGCCCGCCAGTTCACGCGGACCCTCATCGGCCCCGCCTCCCGGTCTCCAGTCCCGACGTCATTCTTCGATGCATTCGGTGACTGCCTCGCGGTATGAATCCATCGACACGTACCGACCCGTCCGCCACGCGACCGCTGGGCCACCCTCGGCGCCACCGTTCGAATCCCTCTCCCAAATATAGGAATTTATAGAGTATGGGGGAATGGTAAGAATACATATACTACGAGCCAGAGTCGAGAGCGTCACGGATTCGAGCGGGAACCGCCCGGCTCGGCCGTCGGCTCGCGCCACGGCTGGCCTCGTCTCGTCGCTTTGCGGTCGTCTCGGTCGGCTACAGCCGACCGACTCGCTCCCTTCCTCTCGCCGCGGCGCGCCGGTGAGCGCCCGGTCCGATTCGATCCGGGGCCCGGCGGTCGTCGTCATATAAGTTCACAGCCATGATACGGTATCTGTAACGGACCTACGTCGGACCCGCCGGCCGACCCCGGCAGCGCCCCCCGCTCGCGGCGCGTCGCCGGTGCGAAACATTTGTAGCGGTCTCGTCTGTTTGAGTGGGTATGGCGGACGAATCGGGGCGACGGCGGCGCACGAAAGTCGAGCGGGTGATCGACGCGTACGACCTCGACGGGTGGGGCGAGCGACTCGAGGCCGCGTGGCTCGGCGAGGGGCGCGAGCGGACGAGTCTCCGGGACCTCGCGCGGGAGTTCAACCTCGCCGTGCTCCGGGCGGCGCTGCGCGAGGCCGGCGAGTCACCGATCGACGCGGACGTCGAGAGCACCTACCGGATCCTCACCGACGACGACGTCAGCCGATCGGACGAAGTGCGAAAGCGCCGCGAACTCGAACGCGCGGGCGTCGACGTCGACGGCGTCCTGTCGGACGTCGTCACCCACCAGGCGATCCACACCTACCTGACGGACGTCCGCGGGGCGGAACTCGACCGCGACGAGGAGGACCGACTCGACCGCAAGCGGGAGACGATCCAGCGCCTCGCGACCCGGACGCAGGTCGTCACCGCCTCGACGCTCGACGAACTCGTCCAGGCGGACCTGCTGACCGAGCGCAACTACGACGTCTTCGTCGACGTTCGGGCCGTCTGCGGTCGGTGCGGAACCGACTACGCCGTCGACGACCTCGTCGAGCGCGGCGGTTGCGACTGCGAGTGACCGCGGCCACCGCCCCCGGACGCTCGACGTGACACTATTTAGGCCGGGACACCAATTGTCGAACGAATGCCTTCGCTCAACGCGGTCGACTCACCGGTCGAGGTAGTCGCCGAGAACGTCGGCGGCATCGACAGTACGGACGTGACGCTCCGTCCGGGGGTGAACGTCCTGTCGGGGCGAAACGCGACGAACCGCACCTCGTTCCTGCAGGCGATCATGGCGGCCCTCGGGAGCCGTCGCCCCTCCCTGAAGGGAGACGCCGAGGAGGGCCGCGTCGAACTCACGTTCGACGGCGAGCGATACACGCGGACGCTCACCCGCCGCGACGAGACGGTCGCCTTCGACGGCGATCCGTACCTCGACGACCCCGAACTCGCCGACCTCTTCGCGTTCCTGCTCGAATCGAACGAGGCGCGGCGGGCCGTCCGCCGGGGCGACGACCTCCGCGAACTCATCATGCGGCCGATCGACACCGACGAGATTCAGGCCGAGATCACGATGCTCGAAGCGGAGAAACGCGACGTCGACGAGCGCCTCGCGGACCTCGAAGGGCTAGAGGAGGAACTCCCCGCCCTCGAGGAGCGACGGACCGCCGTCGAGGCCGACCTCGCCGAGCGCGAGGAGCGTCTCGACGAACTGGAGGCGGCGCTCGAACGGGCGGACGCGGACGTCGAGCGGAGCCGTCGGGCGAAACGAGAACTGGAGGAGACGTTCGCCGACCTCCGGGGGGCACGAGAGGCCCTCGAAGACGTCGAGTTCGACCTCGAGACGGAACGGGAGAGCCGCGACGAACTCGAACGCGAGCGCGAGCGACTGCGGGACGAACTCGAGGGGACCGACGCGGACGAACCGGAGTCGCCGGAGCGGCTCGAAGGTCGGGTCCGGGAGCTTCGCGAGCGAAAACGGTCGCTCGAGTCGACGCTGAACGAACTGCGCAGCGTCATCCGGTTCAACGAGGACCAGCTGGCCGACGGCGGCCCCGACTTCGGCGAGACGCTCGATCAGGGCGGCGACGGCGACGTCACGGACCGGCTCGTCGCCGACGCCGACGAGACCGTCTGCTGGACCTGCGGCTCGACCGTCCGGCGCGAGCGGATCGAGACGACCCTCGATCGGCTCCAGGACCTCCACCAGGAGAAACTGGCCGAGCGCAACGACCTCCAGGAGCGGATCGACGAACTCGCGCGCCGGCAGGCGGAGATCGAGGAGCGGACCGAGCGGATCGAGCGCCTCCGGACGCGGCTGGCCGACGTGGAAACCGAACTCGCCGAGCGCGAGAAGCGCATCGAGGAACTCGAAGCCGAGCGCGAGGAGCGCGAGGAGCGCGTCGAGGAACTCGAAGCGCAGACGGACTCGTTCGAGCGCGCCGACTACGGCGAGGTGCTCGACCTCCACCGGGAGGCCAACCGGCTCGAACTCGAGATCGGTGACCTCGAAGACGAGCGCGAGGAGATCGAAGACCGGATCGAGGAGATCGAGACGCGCCTCGATGAGCGAAGCGACCTCGAAGACCGACGCGAGGGGATTCGCGAGGAACTGACCGAGCTTCGGACCCGCGTCGACCGCATCGAGGCGGACGCCGTCGAGGCGTTCAACGACCACATGGAGTCGATCCTCGCGATCCTCGAGTACGAGAACATCGATCGCATCTGGATCGAGCGCCACGAGACGACCGTCCGCGAGGGCCGCCGGACGACCTCCCGGTCGGCGTTCGACCTCCACGTCGTCCGGACGGCCGACGACGGGACGACCTACGAGGACCGCGTCGAACACCTCTCCGAGAGCGAACGCGAGGTGACGGGCCTCGTCTTCGCGCTCGCGGGCTATCTGGTCCACGAGGTCCACGAGGTCGTACCGTTCATGCTGCTCGACTCGCTGGAGGCGATCGACGCCGACCGGATCGCCGCGCTCGTCGAGTACTTCGAGTCCTACGCCGACTGCCTCGTCGTCGCCCTCCTCCACGAGGACGCACAGGCGCTCCCGGACTCCTACGCGTACGTCACCGACATCTGATTCCCGCACTCGTCGACCCACGGTTTCCGGCCCGAACCGAGACCACGGCCGAGCGCCGCCTCCGGACCATTACACCGCTACGGACGTAATTAGAACGCGCCGGAGCGGGTTCGGTCCGTCGGACGGGCCCCGTGCTGGCCGTATTCGGAACCGACCGGCCGGGCGTCGAACTGACACGAACTGTTTAGTGCGAACCGGTCCCATCACACGCCATGCGAATCACCGACTCCGAACCGTTCGAGGGACCGTCCCGGAGGCGCTTCCCGGCGCCGGCGACGAGCGGCGGGGCCGACGCGAGGTGGTGTCTGTGACGGAAACGCCCACCGCCGGACTCGAATCGCTGCTCGACGGCTACGCGTACCGCGCGTGGCGGACCGCCGACGAGGACGCGGGCCCGGTCCGCTTCGCGCTGATCGGCCTCGGCTGGTGGACGACCGACCAGGTGTTGCCCGCCCTCGAAGACGCGGCCCTGAGCGAGGCGACGGTCCTCGTCAGCGGGTCGGCCGAGAAGGCCGAGCGCATCGCGGCCGACTGGGAGAGCGTCGAGCGCGCCGTGACGTACGACGAGTTCCACGCCGGCGAGGCGGCCGACGCCTACGACGCGATCTACGTCTGCACGCCGAACGCCTACCACCTCGAGTACGCGGAGACGGCCGCCGACCTCGGGAAGGCGGTGCTCTGCGAGAAGCCGATGGAGGCGACCGTCGAGCGCGCCGCGCGGATGGTCGAGGCCTGCGAGGACGCCGACGTCCCGCTGATGGTCGGCTACCGGATGCAGACCGACCCCCTCGTCCGCCACGCGCGCGAGTTGATCCGCGCCGGCGCGATCGGCGAGCCGGTCCACGCCCTCGGGAACAACTCGCAGACGCTGCTGGACATCATCCCGAACCCCGACCAGTGGCGCCTCGACCCCGACCTGACGGGGTACGGGACGTCGGTGATGGACCTCGGCATCTACCCGCTGAACACGACCCGGTTCCTGCTGGACGCCGACCCGGTCCGCGCGCGGGCCGCGATGGACTCGCGCCACGAGGCGTTCGACGAGGTCCCCGACGAGCGGTCGGCGTTCACCGTCACGCTCGACGACGGGACGTTGCTCACGGCGACCGCGAGCCAGAACGCCCACGGCGCCACGAGCCTCCGGATCGTCGGCACCGACGGGGAACTGCTCTTCGAGCCGGCGTTTCACATGGAGACCGCCCTGCGGATCCGCCGGGGCGACGACGAGGTGACGGTGGAGCCGGACCAGGCGAACCAGATGACCGAACTGTTCGACTACTTCGCCGACCGACTCCTCGCCGACGCCGACGTCGGCGCCGACGGCCGTCACGGCCTGCTCGACATAGAGGCGATCCGGGCGGTCCACGAGGCGGCCGAGACGGGGTCGGCCGTCGACGTCGGCCGGTAACGGTCGCCGGCACGGCCCCGGTCGACTCGCTCGCGGTGACCGACAGGCTCGCGAGCGCGGCCGCCGGCGCGGCGAGCGTCGCGGTTTTTTGGCCGTACCTGACAGCACCGGAGCATGCATTCGAATCGGATAGGTCTCTGGGCCGTCGATCTCCGGTCTCGTCACCAGATTACGGCGGGAGACGCAGTTTTCGGGCCAATAGCGGCCACTCAGCGGGTGTCGACGGGGGCGTCAGCGCCACGGCCCCGCGCCGGTGTCGGGACTTTCCGTGTCCCTCCCCCACCGCACACTTCGCCGCCGTCGGCCGCACGAACCCGTCGATTCCGGAGCCAGACGGGCGGAACTGCGACGGTACGCTCCCGGTCAGCGCGTCAGCTCGAATCGGTCGTCGAACCGATAGCTCGACGAATCTATCCGAACGATTTTGTTTCTCTTTGGACGAGGGTTCGGCAACCCCGGAGAGGTGACGGGTATCGGACCGCCTCGTTCGAGTGTCCGAACGGAAC